>OY970238.1:0-1569122 GCA_963715395.1 uncultured Solirubrobacterales bacterium | reverse complement strand
AGGGAGAAGCATGGCTCGCGGAGATGTCCGCATCGCGGTGACTTTGGCTTGCGAAGACTGCAAGCGACGGAACTACCAGACCAACAAGTCCCGGCGCAACTCGCCGGACCGGATCGAGATGCGCAAGTTCTGTCGCTGGTGTGGCCACCACACGGCCCACAAGGAGACCCGGTAGCTCCCGATGGCCAAGACCCGCGCACAGCGCAAGGCCGAGCGCCGGGCTCGGGAAGCTGAGGAGCGGAAACGCTCCGCGATGGCGGGCGTGCCGAGTCGCGCGCCCAGCACGACACCCAGGTCCCGGTCTCCGGCGACGTCGCCGAGATCGAGGCGGTCGAGGCCGGCATCGCCGCCGGCGCCCCCGAGGCGCAGCTCGAGACCCCCGACGCGCCGAAGCCGCGCTCGGCCCGCCGCGCCGAAGCGAAGGCGCAGAAGGAAGCCGAGAAGCGCCAGCGCGACGAGCAGAAGCGGCGCGAGAGCGAGCAGCTCGCCAAGAAGCAGAAACAGGCGAAGGCCGAACGGCAGCGCGGCGGCGTCATCGGATTCCTGGTTTCCTGCTGGCAAGAGCTGAAGAAAGTGCAGTGGCCGGATCGCGACACGCTGATCCAGGCGACCGCGGTCACCATCCTCTTCGTCGCCGTCGCGGCCGTCTACCTGGGCGCCCTCGACGCTCTCTTCGACTTCCTCATCAAGCGGATCCTGTAGCCACAGGGTCCCCGAACAAAGGCTTCCGATTTGTATCGCTGGTACGTGATCAACACCTACTCCGGGCACGAGAACAAGGTCAAGCACAACCTCGAGCACCGGGTGCAGACGATGAGCCAGAACCGCAACGTGCGGCAGGTCGTCGTCCCCACCGAGCAGGTCTCGGAGATGAAGGACGGGCAGAAAGTCCAGACCGAGAAA
Organism: uncultured Solirubrobacterales bacterium; assembly: GCA_963715395.1. GTDB lineage: Bacteria > Actinomycetota > Thermoleophilia > Solirubrobacterales > 70-9 > VAYN01. Next base: position 1,568,219 of record OY970238.1, on the reverse strand, counting down.
CGGACGATGCCCGGCTACGTCCTCGTCAACATGGAGATGACCGACGACGCCTGGGGCCTGGTCAAGAACACCCCCGGCGTGACCGGCTTCGTCGGCTCCCGCAACAAGCCGGTGCCGCTCTCCAAACCGGAGGTCGACCGCCTGCTGCACCGCGAGACCGCCGAGCGCCCGCGCACCCAGGCCCAGTTCTCGATCGGCGAATCGGTCAAAGTCATCTCCGGCCCGCTCTCCGACTTCTCCGGCGAGATCGCCGAGATCAACGAGGACGCGGCGAAACTCAAGGTGCTGGTCTCGATCTTCGGTCGCGAGACCCCGGTCGAGGTCGGCTACGACCAGGTCAAGAAGATCTAGCGCGGCAAGACCGCTACGCTCCCCAACCGCTCATGGCCAAAAAAGTCCTCACCCTCATCAAGCTGCAGATCCAGGCCGGCAACGCCAACCCGGCGCCGCCGGTCGGTCCTGCGCTGGGCCAGCACGGCGTCAACATCATGGACTTCTGCAAAGCGTTCAACGCGCAGACCCAGTCCGAAGGCGGGACGATCATCCCGGTCGAAATCACGGTCTACGAGGACCGCTCCTTCACCTTCATCACCAAGACGCCGCCGGCCGCGGTCCTGATCAAGGAGGCGATCCGGATCCCGAAGGGCTCCGGCGAGCCCCACGTCAACAAAGTCGGGACGATCTCCCAGGACCAGATCCGCGAGATCGCCGAACGCAAGATGCCCGACCTCAACGCCAACGACATCGACGCCGCCTCGAAGATCATCGCCGGCACCGCCCGCTCGATGGGCGTCGACGTCAAATAGGAGATTTCGTGGCCCACGGCAAGCGATACCGCCAGCAGTACGACAAGGTCGAGCGCGACCGCGCCTACCCGCCGGCCGAGGCGATCGCGCTGGTCAAGGAGACCGCCAGCGCCAAATTCGACGAGACGGTCGAGGTCCACATCCTGCTCGGCGTCAACGTCCGCCACGCCGACGAGCAGCTGCGCGGCACCCTGGCGCTGCCGCACGGGCTCGGCAAGGACGTCACCATCGCCGTCTTCGCCCAGGGCCAGCAGGCGCGTGACGCCGAGGCCGCCGGTGCCGACTTCGTCGGCGGCGACGACCTGGCGAAGAAAGTCGAAGAGGGCTGGACCGACTTCGACGTCGCCGATCTCGACCCCGGACATGATGCCGACGGTCGGCAAACTCGGCCGCGTCCTCGGCCCCCAGGGCAAGATGCCGAACCCCAAGGTCGGCACCGTCACCGACGACATCGAGAAGGCCGTCACCGAGTCCAAGTCCGGCAAGGTCGAATACCGCACCGACCGCCAGGCGATCGTCCACATGGCGATCGGCAAGGCCAGCTTCGACGAGGCCAAACTGCTCGACAACTTCACCGCGGTGATCGACGAGATCGTCCGCGCCAAGCCCGCCTCGGCGAAGGGCAAATACATCATCTCCTGCACCCTGGCCAGCTCGATGGGCCCCGGCATCCGGGTCGACGCCTGCAAGGCCGGCGACCGCGAGCTGGTCGGGCGCCGCCGCCGGCGCCGGCCGAGGGCGAGACCGCAGAGGAGCCGGCGAGCGCCTAGACTGCGTCGCCGCTAACCCGAGACCATCGGCGGGGCGCAGCCCGTAAGCCCGGTGCAGGTAAGACGATGAACCGCGAAGAAAAGTCCGCAACCATCCAAGAGATCGCCGCCCAGATCGAGGGATCTGAAGCGATCTTCGCTGTCGACTACCGCGGTATCAGCGTTCCCCAGGCGGCCGAGCTGCGCTCGAAACTGCGCGAGGCCGACGCCAGCTTCCGCATCGTCAAGAACCGGCTGACGAAACTCGCCGCCGACAAAGCCGGCGAGGAGCGCCTGGCCGAGCTGCTGCAGGGCCCGACCGCCCTCACCTTCGTCCGCGGCGACACCGCCCAGGCCGCGAAAGCGATCTCGACCTTCAACAAAGAGCACGAGGTCCTCACCTACAAGGGCGGCTTCATGGGCGACGACCGTCGCTCGACGCCGACGGCTTCAAAGCGATCGCCCGCCTGCCCAGCCGCGAAGTCCTGATCGGCCAGTTCGCCGGCGTCGTCGCCAGCCCGATCACCGGCCTCGTGCGCGGCCTCAACGCGCTGATCCAGGGCCTCGCTTCTCAGCTCGGCCAGATCGCCGAGCAGGGGCTCGTCACGGGCGAGGCTCCAGCGCCGCAGCCCGCGGGGCCTGTCGCGGAGGAGGCGCCTGCCGAGCAGCTGCCGAGCAGCCAGCCGCCGAGGAGCGGAGGACTCGCCGAGCGAGGCTCAGACGAGTCCGAGCGACGCCGAGAGCGTCTGAGGCGATGACGACACTTCAGAAGATTCGAAAGAGGAAGAGGGGTAACACGATGGCAACCAAAATTTCAACCGAGGACTGGATCGAGGAGCTGAAAAGCATCTCCGTCCTGGAGCTCTCCGAGCGGATCAAAGCGCTCGAGGAGGAGTTCGGCGTCTCCGCGACCGCGGTCGCGGCTGCGGCTCCGGCGGCTGCTGGCGCTCCGGCCGGCGACGGCGGCGGCGAGCGAAGAGTCCTCGACCGTGGACGTCGTCCTGACCGAGGTCGGCGGCCAGAAAGTCCCCGTGATCAAGGTGGTCCGCGCGGCGACCGGTCTCGGCCTCAAAGAGGCCAAGGCGCTCGTCGACGAGGCTCCGAAAGCGATCAAAGAGGGCGTCGAGCGCGAGGAGGCCGACAAGCTCAAAGCTGAACTCGAGGAGGCCGGCGCGACGGTCGAGCTCAAATAGAGCCGCCCGCTTCGCCGGCGCGGATCCCAGTCAGGGAGCCAAGCTTGAAGGCGCGTGTCGCCGTGTGTTATTTTTTGCGGTCGCGCGCCATTTGAGTTTTCCTGCCCAGATCTGCGCTTTACCTTCGTCCCTCTGACCGCCCGAGGAGTCGCCGACTTGGCACGTTCGAACGCTGCCCCCGTAACCCGTAGGAGCTTTTCCCGCCTAGAGAACCCCCTCGAAGTCCCACATCTGATCGATATCCAGCGACGTTCCTTCGAGGAACTGACGGATCCGAAGAGCGGTGGGCTGCGAGAGACGATCAACGACATATCCCCGATCGAGGACTACACGGGGAACCTGCAGATCGTCTTTGGCGAGTTCAAATTCGAGGAGCCGCCGCACTCGATCGAGGAGTGCCGCGAGAAGGACATGACGTACTCGCGGCCGCTGACCGCGACCGTCGCCTTCCAGAACAAGGAGACGGGAGAGATCCGCGAGCAGGCCGTCTTCATGGGCGACTTCCCGTGGATGACCGAGCGCGGGACCTTCATCATCAACGGCACCGAGCGCGTCGTCGTCACCCAGCTCGTGCGTTCGCCGGGTGCCTACGTGATGGCGCCGAAGGACCCCGAAAAGCAGGTCTTCATCGCCAACCTGATGCCGGCCCGCGGCTCCTGGCTGGAGCTCGAAGTCGACAAAAAAGGCAAAGTCTTCGTCCGCATCGACCGCAAGCGCAAACTGCCGGTCACGGTGCTGCTGCGCGCGATGGGCTACGTCGAGGACCAGCAGCTGCTGGACATGTTCGACAACTCGATCTACATGCGGCACACGATCGAGGCCGACACCGAGGCGACCCGGACCGAAGAGGGCGCCCTGATCGAGCTGTTCAAAAAGCAGCGCCCGGGCGAGCCGCCGTCGGTCGACGCCGCCAAAGGTCTGCTCGAGCAGCTCTTCTTCGACCCCAAGCGCTACGACCTCACCCGGGTCGGTCGCTACAAGCTCAACGCCCGTCTCGACCTCGACATCGACCTCGAGACGCGGGTCCTCACCCACGACGACATCATCGCCCTGGTCAAGGAGCTGGTCTCCCTGCCGAAGCTGCTCGGGATCCCCGAGGAGATCGACGAGGAGAACCCGATCAAAGACTATGCCGCGGAGGCGATCACCTACCCGCGCGAGCCGGTCTACGAGCACCTCGACGAGTACGAGCACTTCGGCAACCGCCGTCTGCGCACGGTCGGCGAGCTGATCCAGGAGGCCTTCCGGATCGGCCTCTACCGGATGGAGCGCGTGGTCCGCGAGCGCCTCACCACCGAGGACTCCGACGCGATCACCCCGCAGACGATCATCAACATCCGCCCGGTCGTGGCGGCGATGAAGGAGTTCTTCGGCTCCTCGCAGCTGTCGCAGTTCATGGGCCAGACCAACAGCCTCGACGGGCTCACCCACAGGCGCCGGCTCTCGGCGCTCGGCGCCGGCGGCCTGACCCGTGAGCGCGCCCCGATCGAGGTCCGCGACGTGCACCCGACCCACTACGGCCGGATGTGCCCGATCGAGACCCCGGAGGGACCGAACATCGGCCTGATCGGCTCGCTCGCCTCCTACGCCGAGGTGTCCGAGCACGGCTTCGTCACGACCCCCTACCGGCTGGTCGAAGACGGCGTCGTCAGCAAAGAGATCGTGCACTACGACGCCACCCAGGAGGAGGACAAGGTGATCGCCCAGGCGAACTCCGAGTTCGATCCCAAGACCGGCAAGCTGAAGGGCCCGCAGGTCCTGGTCCGCGCCGGCGAGCAGGAGTACGCGACGGCCACCCCCAAGGAAGTCGACCTGATGGACGTCTCGCCGTCGCAGATCTGGTCGGTGGCGACCTCGCTGATCCCGTTCCTCGAGCACGACGACGCCAACCGGGCGCTGATGGGCTCCAACATGCAGCGCCAGGCGGTGCCGCTGTTGAAACCCGATCCGCCGCTGATCGGCACCGGCATGGAGCGCCGCGCCGCGACCGACAGCGGCGACGTCGTCCTCGCCAAGAGCGACGGCGAAGTCAGCCACGTCGACGCCGAGCGCATCGTCGTCAGCAGCGGCTCGAAGAAAGACGAGTACACGCTGCACAAGTTCATGCGCTCGAACCAGGGGACGATCATCCACCAGCGGCCGATCGTCAAGAGCGGCCAGCAGGTGAAGGAGGGCGACGTGCTCGCCGACGGCTCCTCCACCGGCGGCGGTGAGATCGCCCTGGGCAAGAACTGCCTGGTCGCCTTCATGTCCTGGGAGGGCTACAACTTCGAGGACGCGATCATCCTCTCCGAGCGCCTGGTCAAGGACGACGAACTCACCTCGATCCACATCGAGGAGTACGAGATCGACGCCCGCACGACCAAGCTCGGCGACGAGGAGATCACCCGCGACATCCCCAACCGCTCCGAGGAGAGCCTGCGCAATCTGGACGAGCGCGGCATCGTCAGGGTCGGGGCCGAGGTCGTCTCCGGCGACCTCCTGGTCGGCAAGGTCACGCCGAAGGGCGAGACCGAGCTGACCGCCGAGGAGAAGCTGATCCGCGCGATCTTCAAGGAGAAGGCGCGCGAGGTCCGCGACACCTCGCTGAAGGTCCCGCACGGCGAGGGCGGGGTCGTCATCGACGTCCTCACCTTCAGCCGCGACGAGGGCGACGACCTGCCGCCCGGCGTCAACGACCTGGTCCGCGTCTACGTCGCGACCAAGCGCAAGATCGCCGAGGGCGACAAGCTCGCCGGCCGTCACGGGAACAAGGGTGTGATCTCGAAGATCGTGCCCGAGGAGGACATGCCTCACCTCGCCGACGGCACCCCCGTCGACGTCATCCTCAACCCGCTCGGCGTGCCGAGCCGGATGAACATCGGTCAGATCCTCGAGACCCACCTCGGGTGGGTCGCGGCGAACGGCTGGTACGACGACGGCTCCGAGGCCTACAAGCAGGCCCACTCCGACGAGGGCGACGGTCGCGTCTACGTGGCGACCCAGGTCTTCGACGGGGCCACCGTCGAGGACGTCGACACCGCCCTGGTCAAGTGGTCGGAGGAGAACGCCGAGCGCGGCATCGACCTCGGCATCGACATGAACGAGCGCGACGGCGCCAAGGCGTCGGGCACGGCCCAGCTCTACAACGGCCGCACCGGCGAGCCCTACGAGGGCAAGGTCACGGTCGGCTACATGTACATCCTCAAGCTGCTGCACCTGGTCGACGACAAGATCCACGCTCGTTCGACCGGCCCCTACTCGCTGGTCACCCAGCAGCCGCTGGGCGGCAAGGCGCAGTTCGGCGGTCAGCGCTTCGGCGAGATGGAGGTCTGGGCCCTGGAGGCCTACGGCGCTGCCTACACGCTGCAGGAGATGCTCACGGTCAAGTCCGACGACACGGTCGGGCGGGTCAAGGCCTACGAGGCGATCGTCAAGGGCGAGAACATCCCCGAGCCCTCGATCCCGGAGTCCTTCAAAGTGCTGCTGAAGGAGATCCAGAGCCTCTCGCTCGACGCCAACGTGGTCTCCGAGGGGACCGACGTCGAAATCTCCGACGAGGAGGACGACCTGCTGAAAGCGGCCGAGGAGCTGGGGATGGACCTGACCGGCGTCCGCGCCGACTCCAGCAACGGAGCCGCGGACGAGCAGGAGGAGCAGGTCGTCGCCGAGGGCGAGGCTGGAACTGATGGTGATGGTGCCGGAAAAGCCGAGGAGGCCGACGCCGGCCGAGGTGGAGGACTGATGATCGACATCAACAATTTCGACGCGATCGAGATCGGGCTCGCGTCCTCGAAGAAGATCCGCTCCTGGAGCTGGGGCGAGGTAACCAAGCCCGAGACGATCAACTACCGGACCCTGAAGCCGGAGAAAGACGGCCTCTTCTGCGAGCGCATCTTCGGTCCGACCAAGGACTGGGAGTGCTACTGCGGCAAGTACAAGCGGGTCCGCTACAAGGGCATCGTCTGCGAGCGCTGCGGCGTCGAGGTGACCCGCTCCAAGGTCCGCCGCGAGCGGATGGGTCACGTCGACCTCGCCTCGCCGGTCTCCCACATCTGGTTCTTCAAGGGCGTCCCGAGCCGGATCGGCTACCTGATCGACATGGCTCCGAAAGAGCTGGAGAAGGTTCTCTACTTCGCCGCCTCGATGATCACCTGGGTCGACGTGGAGGCCCGCGACAAGGACATCGGCAAACTCGAGAAAGAGGTCAAAAAAGTCGTCGACTCCTACGAGTCCGAACGGCAGAAACGGACCCAGGAGCTGAGCGAGTCGCTGGAGCGGCGGATCAAGTACCTCGAGGACGGCGCGCAGGACAAGTTCGACGACGAGGACCACATCTGGGCCGACTCGCTGAAGCTGACCGCGGCGCAGCTGCGCAAGCTGAAGGACGACGAGCGCACCAAAATGATCAAAGAACTGCGCAAACAGTTCGACGCCGAGATCTCCGACACCGAGGCCTACCTCGAAGAGGCGGTCGAGCGGATGAACGAAGTCTGGAAGATCTTCACCGAGATGAAGCCGAAGGACGTCGTCAACGACGAGACGGTCTTCCGTGAGCTCAAGGACCGCTTCGGCTCGCCGTTCGGCTGGGGCGAGTACTTCCGCGGCGGCATGGGCGCCGAAGCGGTGCGCGACCTGCTCGAGCAGGTCGACCTCGACGCCGACTGCGAGGAACTCGAGCAGATCATCAACAGCTCCAAAGGCCAGAAACAGGCTCGCGCGGTGAAGCGGCTGAAAGTCGCCTCCGCCTTCCTCAACTCCGACAACCAGCCGGACTGGATGATCCTCGACGCGGTGCCGGTGATTCCGCCGGAGCTGCGGCCGATGGTCCAGCTCGACGGCGGCCGCTTCGCGACCTCGGACCTCAACGACCTCTACCGCCGCGTGATCAACCGCAACAACCGGCTGAAAAGGCTGCTCGACCTCGGCGCGCCCGAGATCATCGTCAACAACGAGAAGCGGATGCTGCAGGAGGCGGTCGACGCGCTGTTCGACAACGGCCGTCGCGGCCGCCCGGTCACGGGCCCCGGCAACCGTCCCGCTGAAGTCGCTCTCGGACATGCTCAAGGGCAAGCAGGGACGCTTCCGCCAGAACCTGCTCGGCAAGCGCGTCGACTACTCCGGCCGCTCGGTGATCGTCTCCGGGCCGAGCCTGCGGCTGCAGCAGTGCGGCCTGCCGAAGCTGATGGCGCTGGAGCTCTTCAAGCCATTCATCATGGCCCAGCTCGTCGAGCGCAAAGCCGTCCAGAACATCAAGGCGGCGAAGAAGATGGTCGAGTCGATGATCCCGGAGGTCTGGGACGTGCTCGAGGAAGTCATCCACGAGCACCCGGTCCTGCTCAACCGGGCACCGACCCTGCACCGCCTCGGCATCCAGGCCTTCGAACCGGTGCTGGTCGAGGGCAAGGCGATCCAGGTCCACCCGCTGGTCTGCCACGCTTTCAACGCCGACTTCGACGGCGACCAGATGGCGGTCCACGTGCCGCTCTCCGCCGAGGCCCAGGCCGAGGCGCGGATCCTGATGCTGTCGGCGAACAACATCCTCTCGCCGGCCCACGGGGCGCCGCTGGCGACCCCGACCCAGGACATGGTGCTCGGCATCTACTACCTGACCTACGGTCCGGACGAGGACGAGCTGGCGAAGATCGACGAGGAGCTGAAGGCCGGCAAGGGCAGCGCAACGGCTCCGGCCCAAGCGTCAAGATGTTCCGCTCCTCGCAGGAGGCCGAGCTCGTCTACGAGAACGGCGGCTGCAAACTGCACGACCAGGCCGAGTACCGGCGGGCCGGGCGCGGGCACTTCCTGACCACGGTCGGGCGGATCATCTTCAACGAGAAGATCGAGCGCGCCCTCGCCGACGCCCTCGAAGACGACTTCGATCCGGAGCAGTTCGAGTTCGTCAACCACTCGCTGAAGAAGAAGGACGTCAACGAGATGGTCTCCAACCTGGTCGAGGCCTACGGCGCGCCGCCGGTCTCACAGGTGCTCGACGCCTTCAAGGACCTCGGCTTCCACTACGCGAGCCAGGCCGGGATCACGGTCTCCAAGAACAACGTCGTCTCGCCGCCCGAGAAGGCGGAAATCCTCGAGCGCTACGAGAAGGAGACCGAAGCGATCGCAGGCCAGTACGACGACGGCTACATCACCGCCGAGGAGCGCCACGAGGCGGTCACGGCGCACTGGAACCGGGCCACCGACGAGGTCGCCCAGGCGATGGAGGACAACCTCGACGAGCTGAACCCCATCTTCATGATGGCCAACTCGGGCGCTCGCGGATCCTTCAAACAGATCCGCCAGCTGGCGGGGATGCGCGGCCTGATGGCCAACCCGAAAGGCGAGATCATCGAGCGGCCGATCAAGGCCAACTTCATGGAGGGCCTCTCGGTCCTGGAGTACTTCATCTCCACCCACGGTGCCCGAAAGGGCCTCGCCGACACGGCGCTGCGGACGGCCGACTCCGGCTACCTGACCCGGCGTCTGGTCGACGTCGCCCAGGACGTGATCGTGCGCGAGGAGGACTGCAAAACCAAAGACCACATCGAGATGGTCCTGCGCAAGGACGACGGCTCGCTCAACGACAACCTCGTCGGGCGCCTGGCGGCGAAAAAGCTCGAGACCAAACGCGGTCGCGAGCTGCTCAAGCGCAACCAGGAGATCACCCTGCCCGACGTCGAAGCGATCGCCGAGGCATTCGGCGACGAGGAGACCAAGATCCCGGTCCGCTCGGCCCTCAAGTGCGAGGCCGAGTCCGGCGTGTGCCGCTCCTGCTACGGCGTCGCTCCGGCGACCGGGTTCACGGTCAACATCGGCGACGCGGTCGGGATCATCGCCGCCCAGTCGATCGGCGAGCCCGGCACCCAGCTGACCATGCGCACCTTCCACACCGGTGGTGTCGCGGGCCAGGACATCACCCAGGGCCTGCCGCGCATCGTCGAGCTCTTCGAGGCGCGTAAACCGAAGGGCCTGGCGCAGATGGCCGAGGCCGACGGCAAGGTCTCGATCGACGAGACCGACAAAGCGCTGAAAGTGATCGTCACCGAGTCCAGCGGCGAGGAGCACTCCTACAGCTTCCCGCTGCGGACCCGGCTGCACGTCGCCGACGGCGACAAGGTCGAGGCCGGCCAGCAGCTCAACGAGGGCTCGCTCTACCCGGCCGACCTGCTGGCGATCCGCGGTCGCACCGACGTCGAGCTCTACCTGGTCGCAGGAGGTGCAGAAGGTCTACCGGGCCCAGGGCGTCGACATCAACGACAAGCACATCGAGCTGATCGCCCGCCAGATGCTGAAGAAGGTGCGGATCGAGTCGAAGGGCTCGACCAGCCTGCTGCCCGGCCAGCTCGAGGATCGCGGCAACCTCAAACGGCTGAACAAGAAGACCAAGGAAGAGGGCGGCACGCCGGCCAAAGGCGAGGAGGTCATCCTCGGCATCACCAAGGCCTCGCTGGCGACCGAGTCCTTCCTCTCCGCGGCCTCCTTCCAGGAGACGACCAAGGTGCTCACCGACGCCGCCCTCGAGGGCAAACGGGACCGCCTGGTCGGCCTGAAGGAGAACGTGATCATCGGCAAGCTGATCCCGGCCGCGACCGGCCTCAAGCACTACCGCACGGTCGCGATCGAGCCCGCGGTGGCGATCGAGCCGCCGAGCGACGACGACCTGCTCGACGAAGACGAGCTGGCCGCCGAGCTCGGGGTCGACGGCGTCGAGACGCCGGTCGAGGGCTTCTGGCCCGTCGTTCGCCGAGGAGCTCGAGGAGCTGGCGCAGGAGATCGAGTCGACCTCCGAGGAGTCGAAATAGGCAGCCTCTGTTTTCGGCTCCCCAAAATTGGGTAGTTGAGCTTGCCTGAGTTGCGTCTGGCAATTGCGAGTCAGTTGAAGGGCCGGATCTCTCCCGGCCCTTTTGCTTTCGGGCTGATGTCCGAGTTCGGCGGACAGCCGCTGCTCCATGCGATCAAGCGGTGACGAAACGCTCCGATCGTCTCGCAATCCGTCTGGGGGACTGTGGGCCTCTGTCATCAAGCGTTTCGCCGTTCCTGTTGCGGTAGCGCGCTCGGGTTGGCCGTCCAGTTGACGCTTTCGCGGAGCGCCCCGCTGATCACCGACGTGCCGTCGTGGCATCGCCACCGGTTCGATGGGGTGCGCTGAACGAAGGCGGAAGAAATCCGCGATCGCCCAGCTCTCGACCTCATCTACCCGACTCAGTTCGGGCTCTCCGAAGCAGTGACTCAACGTCGTCCTCAATCGCAGCTGCGTTCGACTCGGTAGGCCGATCGTGCCGATGGGCGACTCGAGTCCCGATCTTGCCCGAAGTCGCTCGTCAGCGACTCGCTCGGGCCACCGCCGAGGCGGTGGCGCAGTCCGAGGCCTACGCGCCGGGCGCTTTCGGCTACCGCCTATCGACCGTCGCGCGTCCGGCGCCCGCGACGATCGTCGATCGCTGACAACGTTCCGCACGACGACGAACTGACGCTGGGCATTCCGACGCTCTGGGCGGAAACCCTCAACACCGGCAGACCCCGGCTCGACAACACGGTGGGTGACGGCCGACGTCGACGGCAAGGCCGTGCTGAACCGGTTGGCCACGACAGCCGCCGCTCGAGTACGTGGACTTCTCGGCGACGAAGAATCCTGCCCTACTGGCAGGCCTGGGCCGTGGCACCGCGGTACCGTGCTCGCAGGCGAAGAGACCTGGGCTCGAAACTCGTCGAGGACGGTGAAGCTCGGCGCGGCGCTGCCGCCCTGTCCCGCGACGTGCGCAACTCGGAGTCGCTCTGCGTTGGCGATCCCGCCGCCCCCGGTCTCCAACAACTTCAAATCGAACCGCGGATCAGCTGCGCCAAAGGCTGCTACGTGGTCGAAGTGAAAATCGTCTTCGACAGTCGCCGGCCACGTGATCGCCGAAATGCGTCCTGGGCGAGGAGCCCGCGCGCAGCAGCAGCGCCAGCGCCACGCGGCGAAAAAGGGAAGCGAAAGCCGCTACCGAAGCCGAAGCCGTTGGTCCAGCGCTCAGTCGGACGCCTGGCACGCCCTGAGTCTGAAGCTGGGCGGCGAACTGGACAAGGGTCGGACCTGAAGGTAAAGATCGCTTCAGCGCACCGGCGGCCCGTAAGAGCCGTGCAGACGTTCACCTCAAGCCCCGCCACGAGAAAACAGCGCCGCCATGCTGCGCTTATCGGACTGGCCACCCAGCCAGCTCCGATAGATTCCCGCCATGGCGGCCGAGAAAGTCTGCGTAATCGGGGCGGGCTCCTCTGGGATCGTCGCCTGTCAGGTCCTCAATGCCCGCGGGATCGCCTTCGACTGCTTCGAGAAGGGCTCCCAGGTCGGGGGCAACTGGCGCTACGAGAACGACAACGGGATGTCGTCGGCCTACCGCTCGCTGCACATCAACACCTCGCGGCGGGTGATGGCGTTCAAAACGCTGCCGATGCCGGATCACTTTCCCGACTACCCGAACCACTTCCAGATGGCCGCCTACTTCGACGAATACGTCGACCATTTCGGCCTGCGCGAGAAGATCCGCTTCCGCACCGAGGTCGTCAGCGTCGAGCCCATCGACGGGGAGTGGGAGGTGACCGTCGAGAATGCCGGCGGCAAGCGCGAGAGCGCGCGCTACCGGGCGGTGCTGGTCGCCAACGGCCACCACTGGGACCCGCGCTGGCCGGAACCGTCGTTCCCCGGTGCCGAAGAGTTCGCCGGCGAGCAGATCCACGTCCACCACTACCGCGAGCCGGACATCCTGCCGGGCAAGCGGGTGCTGGTGCTGGGCATCGGCAACTCCGCCACCGACGTCGCGGTCGAGTCCTCGCGCATCGCCGACGAGACCTTCATCGCGATGCGGCGCGGCGCCTACGTGCTGCCGAAGTACATCAACGGCAAGCCGATCGACGAGGTCTCGAACCCGATCGTCTCAGCGCTGCCGCTGGCCGTGCAGCGCTTCTTCGTCAGTCGCGTCCTCGACATCGCCGCCGCGGGCGACCCGACGGTCTACGGCCTGCCGAAGCCCGACCACAAGCTCTTCGAGGCCCACCCGACCGTCTCCTCGGAGCTGCTGCCGCGGCTGGGCCACGGCGACATCAAGGTAAAGCCGAACATCGACCGCTTCAGTGGTGGTCGCGGCGTGCGCTTCGTCGACGGCAGCGAGGAGGAGATCGACCTCGTCGTCTACTGCACCGGCTACAAGATGACCTTCCCGTTCTTCGACCCGCAGGTCTTCGCCGCGCCCGACAACCGGCTGCCGCTTTACCGCCGTGTCGCCTCGGTCGAGCGGCCGGGCCTCTACTTCGTCGGCTTCATTCAGCCGCTGGGCCCGATCATGCCCCTGGCCGAGGCCCAGTGCGAGTGGATCGCCGACCTGCTCGCGGGCCGGGTGTCACTGCCCGTGGCGGCGGAGATGCGGCGGGAGATCGGGAACGAGGAACGGAAGATGCGGAAGCGCTTCGTTGCCTCTAAGCGCCATACCGTCGAGGTCGACTTCTATCCGTATCTGCGCGAGATCCAGCGCGAGCGAAAGCAGGCTGCGCAGCCGGCTTGACGCCACGGGTTCGCCCGCCCGGCGGGCATGGCGGCAGCGGCATCGCAGCACCGCCTCCGTGGGGCCCGCGACGCGGTCCCCGAGGCAGCTTCGGGCGCGGCCGGCGCCGGAAGCTGCCGCCGGAGTCCTCGGCGGCGCCGTCCGGCTCCGGAGCCGCCTTGCTCGCCCACCAGACGAGCCAGATCGAACCCAGAACCGGGATCTTGAGCACCACCAGCAAGAAGAAGATTGGCCAGAACCCGGTCACTGCGGCCCAGTGTAGACAGTCGCTTTAAGAGGGACTAGGAGGTGTCGCGGGCTTCGCGCGCGAGCCCCCGGGCCCACGCCGCCAGCGCTTCGGTCTGGGCCTCCTCGAGGCCGAGGTGGGCCTCGGTCGGGATCAGCAGCGTCGGCTCCGACCGCCCCCGCGCCCACTCGTAACAGCTCTCGTCGAAGTTGTCGTCGATCCAGGCCACCGCCCGCCCCGTGCAGTACTCGTCGAGCGGACCCAGCTTCCAGTGGGCCGAGCCGAAGCGGGCGGCGCCGTTGAAGGTGAGGTAGGGCAGGTTCGGCAGCCCGAGGATGTTCGGCAGGTAGTCGTTCGCCCGGTCCTCCCAGCCGGTCGCCCAGACCATCTCGTAGTACTCGCCGAGCTGCAGCAGCCGTTTGCCGGCCAGCAGCGAGATGCAGTGCACCATCCCGTCGACCAGCTCGAACTTGGCCTCCTCGGCGGGCGGCGGCTGCTCGAACCCAAAGAGGGAAATGACGCCATCGACGTCGATGGCCAGAATCGGCTTGCTCACCTTCTAAACCCTAGAGATGCCACCCGAGCCCTCGAATGAGTTGGTGAGGGCGCGCCCTCACGACTCGCTACCAGCGGTAGTGGGCGAATGCCTTATTGGCCTGCGCCATGCGGTAGATGTCATCCTTCCGCTTCCAGGCGCTGCCCTGCTGCTGGTTGGCGTCGAGGATCTCGCTGGCGAGGCGCTCGGCCATCGAGTACTCGCGACGGGCCCGGGCGTACTGAACCAGCCAGCGGACCGCGAGGGTGCGGGCGCGACGGGCCGGAACCTCGACCGGGACCTGGTAGGTGGCGCCGCCAACCCGGCGCGAGCGAACCTCGAGCACCGGCGTCAGCGCTTTGATCGCCGATTCGAGCGTCTCGACCGGATCCTCGCCGCTGCGCTCGCCGACGATCGCCAGGCTGTCGTAGACGATGCGCTCGGCCAGGGACTTCTTGCCGTCGCTCATCACCTTGTTGATCAGCTGCTGGACGAGGCGGTTGCGGTGCCTTGCGTCCGGCTCGACCGGCCGAATCGTGGCTGCGGAGCGGCGCGGCATTAGGAGGCTTTGACCCCGTAGCGCGAACGCGCTTGCTTGCGATCGGAGACGCCGGCGGCGTCGAGGGTGCCGCGGACGACCTTGTAACGGACGCCCGGCAGGTCCTTGACGCGACCACCGCGAATCAGCACGACCGAATGCTCCTGAAGATTGTGTCCCTCGCCGGGGATGTAGGTGGTGACCTCCATGCCGTTGGTCAGCCGCACACGGGCGATCTTGCGCAGGGCCGAGTTCGGCTTCTTCGGCGTCACCGTGGCGACACGGGTACAAACGCCGCGCCGCTGCGGGGCGGCTACGCCCTTCTTGCGACCCTGGCCCGACTTGAGGCCCGGCGTCGTGGTCTTCTTCTTCGGGCGCTTGCGGCCCTTCCTGACGAGTTGATTCGTATTCGGCACGGCCGCGCATAGTAGACCAGTCCGCCAATGACCAGCCCTGCCGCTGCCGCGAGCTCTGCGTAGAAGCCATCTTCGAGCACCGCCGTGGCTCCCGCGAAGCGCGAGGTCTCGGCCCCCTCGTCGAGGCCGCGGGGCAGGTCGATGGCGAGGATCACAGCGACCGCGACGAGGCCGATGGCGGTCGCGAGGAGGCCCAGGCGGCGGCGGTCGCGGGCGATGCCGAGGATGCCGAGAGCGGCGGCTGCGAGGCCGAGCGGAACGAGCAGGTAGGCATGGGCATCGCCGGCGGTCTTGACGCCAACGGTTGGCGGCCGTGCGACGCTGCCGAGTCCGGCGTAGCCCCGCTGGCCGATCTCGATCGCGCGGTAGTCGACGAACTGGGAAGCGACAAGAGCGGCGCCGGCCGCGACGATCGCGCCCCCGATCGCCCGCTGGGGGGTCACGACGGCGCTGATGCGGGTGGCGAGGCGGGCGGCAGATGCGCAGGCGTGGCGCAGCCAGCGCTCACCGAGCGCGATCGCGCGCAGCGTCACGGCCGCGACCGGGCGCAGGCGTGGGCCAGCCCAGGCGCTCGCCCGCCGCAGCGCCGAGCGCGTCCGTCGTTCGCCGCGAACCAGAACCGGATGGGCTCGCTCCAGGCCGCGGTTGACCGCTCGGTCGACGCCGCGACTCCAGCGCGCGAGGCGCTTCCCCAGGCGCGCGAAGACCGGGCCGATGCGCCGTCGCCTCGCTGCTATCATCGCCCGTCGCTCAGGCAGTTTCTTTGCAGCACGCTTCGCCGGGCCCGCTGGGGCCCTTTTTTTGGGCTGGTTGCGCTGATCTTGCTGGCGCCGATCCCGCTCAGCGCTAGATCGTTTTCGTTTCATAGATAACCCACTTCAAGAGAGCACGAAACTTCAGACATGCCACGCAGCTTTCCCCTAGAGAAGACCCGCAATATCGGGATCATGGCGCACATCGACGCCGGTAAGACGACGACGACGGAGCGCATCCTCTACTACACCGGCCGCACCCACAAAATGGGCGAGGTCCACGAGGGCGCCGCGGTCATGGACTGGATGGAACAGGAGCAGGAGCGCGGGATCACGATCACCTCCGCCGCCACCGCCTGCGAGTGGAAGAACCACCGGATCAACATCATCGATACGCCCGGCCACGTCGACTTCACGGTCGAGGTCGAGCGCAGCCTGCGCGTGCTCGACGGCGCGATCGCCGTCTTCGACGCCGTCGCCGGCGTCGAGCCGCAGTCGGAGACCGTCTGGCGCCAGGCCGACAAGTACGGCGTGCCGCGCTTCGCCTACATCAACAAGATGGATCGCACGGGCGCTGACTTCTTCAACTCGGTGCAGACGATGACCGACCGGCTGGGCGCCAACCCGGTGCCGATTCAGCTGCCGATCGGCAGCGAGGAGAACTTCAAAGGCGTCGTTGACCTGATCGAGATGAAAGGCCTGATCTGGACCGACGAGCTCGGTGCCGCCTACGAGACGGTCGAGATCCCGGCTGACCTGCAGGAGCAGGCCGGGGAATACCGCACCCAGCTGATCGAGGCCTGCGCCGACTACGACGACGAGCTGATGGAGACATATCTCGGCGAAGAGGAGATTCCGGCGGAGCGGCTGCTCGCCTCCCTGCACCGCGCCTGCCTCGCCACCAAAGTGACGCCGGTCCTCTGCGGCACCTCCTTCAAGAACAAGGGCGTGCAGCCACTGCTCGACGCGATCATCTCGCTGCTGCCCTCGCCGCTGGAGGTGCCGCCGGTTACCGGCGTCATCGCCGCCAGCAAAGGTCAGCCCGAGGACACCGAGGGAGAGCGGCCCGCTGACGACAGCGGCCCCTTTGCCGCCCTCGCCTTCAAGGTCATGACCGACCCCTACGTCGGCAAACTCACCTACTTCCGCGTCTACTCCGGCAAGCTGGAGAAAGGCGGCCGCGTCCTCAACGTCAAAACCGGCAGGACCGAGCGCATCGGCCGGCTGCTGATGATGCACGCCAACAGCCGCGAGGAGATCGAGGAGGTCTATTCCGGTGACATCTGCCGCCGGCGTCGGCCTCAAGGAAACCGGCACTGGCGACACCCTCGCCGCTCCGGACGCGCCGATCGCCCTGGAGAGCATCGAATTCCCGGAGACGGTGATCGCGGTCGCGATCGAGCCGAAAACCAAAGCCGACCAGGAGAAGATGGGCAACGCCCTGCAGCGCCTGGGCGAGGAGGACCCGACCTTCCGGATCGAATCCGACGAGGAAACCGGCCAGACCCTGATCCACGGCATGGGCGAGCTCCACCTCGAGGTGATCGTCGACCGCATGCTGCGCGAGTTCAAAGTCGACGCCAACGTCGGCAAGCCGCAGGTCGCCTATCGCGAGACGATTCGCAAGCGCGTCGAGAAGGTCGAGGCGCGCTTCGTCCGCCAGACCGGTGGCCGCGGCCAGTTCGGCCACGTCGTCATCAACCTCGAGCCGGCCCCCGAGGAGGGCTTCGAGTTCGTCAACAAAATCAAGGGCGGCGTCATCCCCGGCGAATTCATCGGCCCGGCCGAGCAGGGCATGAAAGAGGCGCTGGAAAACGGCGTCAAGGCCGGCTACCCGATGGTCGACGTCCGCGCCGAACTCGTCGACGGCTCCTTCCACGACGTCGACTCCTCGGAGATGGCCTTCAAAATCGCCGGCTCGATGGCGATCCAGGAGGCCGCCCGCAAGGCCAACCCGGTCCTGCTGGAGCCGGTGATGTCGGTCGAGGTCGTCACCCCCGAGGACTTCCTCGGCGACGTCATCGGCGACCTCTCGCGCCGCCGCGGCAAAGTCCAGGGACAGGAGCAGCGCGGCAACGCGCTCGCGGTCCAGGCCTTCGTCCCGCTCGGCGAGATGTTTGGCTACGCCACCGACCTTCGCTCCTCGACCCAGGGGCGCGCCAACTACACGATGCAGTTCGAGCGCTACGAAGAGGTCCCCGGAAACATCGCCGAGGAAATCGTCGAGCACCGCTCTGGAGAGCCAGTGGGGGCCAGCTCTTAGACCCAACCGCGACCGGGGGCGACATCTGGCTATATTTCCCAGGTTCGCCCGCAGGCAGGGTCAAGTTCCCTGCCAGGCAGTGCCCTCAGAACTCAAGCAGCCAAACCAGACAGAACAACGACTTCGAAAGGTAGAACGGAGAGAGATGTCAAAGGAGAAGTTCGAGCGCGATAAGCCGCATGTGAACGTCGGCACCATCGGTCACATCGACCACGGAAAGACGACGCTGACGGCCGCGATCACCCAGACGCTCTCCACCGTCGGCGGCGCCGAAGCACACAGCTTCGCGCGAGATCGACAACGCACCGGAGGAGAAGGAGCGCGGGATCACGATCGCGACCTCCCACGTCGAGTACGAGACCGACAACCGGCACTACGCCCACGTCGACTGCCCTGGCCACGCCGACTACGTCAAGAACATGATCACCGGCGCCGCCCAGATGGACGGCGCGATCCTGGTCGTCTCGGCCGCCGACGGCGTCATGCCGCAGACTCGCGAGCACATCCTGCTCGCCCGTCAGGTCAACGTCCCGCACGTGGTCGTCTTCCTCAACAAGATCGACCAGGTCGACGACGACGAACTGATCGAGCTGGTCGAGGAGGAGGTCAAGGAACTGCTCGACGAGTACGACTTCCCGGGCGAAGAGACGCCGATCATCAAAGGCTCGGCGCTGAAGGCGCTGGAAGGCGACGAGGAGGCCCAGAAAGCGGTCTTCGAGCTGGCCGCCGCGCTCGACTCCTACATCCCGGAGCCGGTCCGCGAGCTGGACAAGCCCTTCCTGATGCCGATCGAGGACATCTTCTCGATCACCGGCCGCGGCACCGTCGCCACCGGCCGCGTCGAGCAGGGCATCGTCAACACCGGCGACGAGGTCGAGATCGTCGGCATCAACGACACGACCAAAACCGTCGTCACCGGGGTCGAGATGTTCCGCAAGATCCTCGACCAGGGTCAGGCCGGCGACAACATCGGCGCCCTCCTGCGCGGCACCAAGCGCGAGGAGATCGAGCGCGGCCAGGTTCTCTGCAAGCCCGGCTCGATCACGCCGCACACCAAATTCAAAGCCGAGGTCTACTGCCTGAAGAAGGAGGAGGGTGGTCGTCACACTCCGTTCTTCTCCGGCTACCGGCCTCAGTTCTACTTCCGGACCACCGACGTGACCGGGATCGCCAACCTCCCCGAGGGGACCGAGATGGTGATGCCGGGAGACAACGTCGAGATGACGATCGAGCTGATCCAGCCGATCGCCATGGATCCAGGCCTGCGGTTCGCCATCCGCGAGGGTGGCCGCACCGTCGGCTCGGGGGTCGTCGCCGACGTCATCGAGTAACGACCTCAAACGGGGCGGGCACCGGCCCGCCCCTCCGTCGCCCGCCGGGCGACGAGACAACTGCAAAGGACATACGACCGGGGCGGCGCCCCAACAACAGGGGCCCCGCCCTTATTGCGCGGTAAGAGCGCGCGAGCCAAGACAAGCAACAGGATCAAGAGAGACAGCAGGCAAAGTGGCAGCGATAGCAGCACAGAAAATTCGAATCCGACTGAAGGCGTACGACCATGACGCCATAGATCGGGCTGCCCGCGAGATCGTCGAGACCGCGGAGCGCACCGGCGCCACCGTCTCCGGCCCGGTGCCGCTGCCGACCGAGAAAAACGTCTACTGCGTGATCCGCTCCCCGTTCAAGGACAAGGACTCGCGCGAGCACTTCGAGATCCGCACCCACAAGCGGCTGATCGACATCCTCCAGCCGTCGCCGAAAACCGTCGATTCGCTGCAGCGCCTGGACTCGCTGCCGGCCGGCGTCGACATCGAGATCCGCCTCTAGATCGATGGCGGCGATCCTCGGCAAGAAGCTGGGCATGACGCAGGTCTTCCGCGAGGACGGCACCGTCGTTCCGGTCACCGTGATCGAGGCCGGTCCCTGCAAAGTGACCGCCGTCCGCGATAGCGAGCGCGATGGCTACGCCGCCGTGCAGCTCGCCTTCGGCGAGGTCAAGCAGGGCAAGCTGAGCAAGGCCGAGGAAGGTCACCTGAAGAAGGCGAGCGCGCCGCCGATGCGGCACCTGGTCGAGTTCCGCGACGAGGACCTCGGCGCCGAGGAGGGCCCGAAGATCGGCGACGACGTCACCGTCGAGGGCTTCGAGGCGGGCCAGAAGGTCAAGGTCTCCGGCATCTCGATCGGCAAGGGCTTCCAGGGCGGCATCAAGCGCCACAACTTCAGCCGCGGCCCGGTCAGCCACGGCTCGCACAACGTCCGCGCCCCCGGCTCGATCGGCGCCAGCGCCTTCCCCGCTCGCGTCTTCAAAGGGATGCGGATGCCGGGGCAGATGGGCAACAAGCGCATCACCCAGAAGGGCCTGGAGATCGCCGACGTCGATGCCGAGCGCAACCTGCTGCTGATCAAAGGCTCGGTGCCCGGCTCGCGCAACGCGATCGTCGAGGTGAGGACCGATGTCTAAAGCCGCCGTGCTCGGCAAGTCGACCAAAGCCGACCTGCCCAAAGAGCTCTTCGCCGAGCCCTTCCACCAGTCGCTGGTCCACGAGGCCGCGCGCGCCGATCTGGCTTCGCGCCGCCGCGGCACCGCCTCGACCCTGACCCGCGGCGAGGTCGCGTTCACGACCGCCAAGGCCTGGCGCCAGAAGGGCACCGGCCGCGCCCGCGTCGGCGCGCTCGGCGTCTCCAGCCGCTTCGGCGGCGGCGTCACCTTCGGCCCGAAGCCGCGCAAGTACACGGTCAAGGTCAACCGCAAAGCCCGCCGCCGGGCGATGCGCTCGGCCCTCTCGGTGCACGCCGAGCGCGACAGCGTCGCCGTCCTCGACGCCGCCGCCTTCGAGACCCCTTCGACCAAGCAGGCCGCCGCGGCGCTGGCGCAAATGGGGCGCGAAGAGCCCGACCCTGATCGTCCTCACCGCCGAGGAGACCGGCGCGATGAAGAGCTTCCGCAACATCCCGCGCACCACCGTGCTCGAGGTCGGCGCGACCGGCGTCGCCGACGTGATCGGCGCCGCCGCGATGGTCGTCTCCGAGAGCTGCGCTTGCAGACGCTGCAGGAGAGGCTGGGCTGATGGACGCGCGCACGATCCTGATCCGCCCGGTGATCTCGGAGAAGAGCTACGCCCTGATCGCCGAGGGCAAGTACACCTTCCGGGTCGACGATCGCGCCCACAAGACGCAGATCGCCCAGGCGGTGCACGAGGTCTTCGGCGTCGAGGTCGCGCAGGTGCGGACCGCGAAGGTGCGCTCGAAGCCGAAGCGCCGCGGCCTCACGACAGGGCGCACCCGCGCCTGGAAGAAGGCGATCGTCCAGCTCGCCCCGGGCGAGCGGATCGAGCTGTTCGAGGGCGCAGAGACCGCCTAGGGAGACTAGAGATGCCGAACCGCAAAACCAAACCGACCAGCCCCGGGCGCCGCTTCGCGACCTACCCGTTGCGCGAGCAGCTGACCGCTTCGCGAGCCGGAAAAGAAGCTGACCGAGGGCCTGCGCAAGTCCGGCGGCCGCAACGTCAACGGCCGCGTCACCGCCCGCCATCGCGGCGGCGGTGCCAAGCGGCGCTACCGCAAGATCGACTTCAAGCGGCTCAAGGACGGCGTGCCCGCCAAGGTCGCGACGATCGAGTACGACCCGAACCGCAGCTGCTACATCGCCCTCCTCCACTACGCCGACGGGCACAAGGACTACATCCTCGCCCCGTCGCAGCTGGCGGTCGGCGACGAGGTCAAATCCGGCCCCGACGCCGACATCAAACCCGGCCACGCGATGGCGCTGGGCCAGATGCCGACCGGCACGATCGTCCACAACGTCGAGCTGATCGCCGGCCAGGGCGGCAAGCTCGGCCGCGCCGCCGGCACCGCGATTCAGCTGGTCGCGAAGGAGGGCGAGATGGTCACCCTGCGGCTGCCGTCCTCGGAGATGCGGATGGTCCGCGCCGAGTGCCGCGCGACCGTCGGCACCCTCTCCAACGCCGAGCACCAGAACATGAAGATCGGCAAGGCCGGTCGCAACCGCCACAAGGGCAAGCGCCCGCAGAGCCGCGGCGTAGCGATGAACCCCGTCGACCACCCGCACGGCGGCGGCGAGGCGCACCACACTCCCGGCGGCCACCCGGTCACCCCTTGGGGCAAGCCGACGCTCGGCTACCGGACCCGCAAGAAGGGCAAGCAGTCCGATCGCTACATCGTGCGCGGCCGACGCCGCGGCAAGAAGAAGGGTCGCTGATGGGTCGTTCGACGAAAAAGGGCCCGTGGGTCGAAGAGCGCCTGATGGGGCGCATCGCCGCGATGAACGAGGCCGGCAAAAAACAGATGGTCAAAACCTGGTCGCGCACCTCGACCGTCTTCCCGGAGATGGTCGGGCACACGATCGCCGTCCACGACGGCAAGAAACACGTCCCGGTCTTCATCTCCGAGTCGATGGTCGGCCACAAGCTCGGCGAGTTCGCGCCGACCCGGACCTTCCGCTCCCACTCCGGCACCGGCAGGGGTGACTAGCAATGGCCGACGAGAAAAAAGACACCAAAGCCAAAGCAGCCGAGCGAGCCGAAAGCGGCGGCCAAAAAAGAGCCGACGAAAAAAGCTGCGCCGAAAAAAGAGGCTGCGCCGAAAAAAGCCGCCAAAAAAGCCGACGGCAAGAAAATCGGCCGCCAAAAAAGACGACTTCCAAAAAAGCTGCGAAAGCGAAAAAAGAGCCAGCGAAAAAAGCCGCTCCGAAAGCGCGCAAAGCTCCGGCGGCGCCGCCGGTCGTCCGCGCCAGCGCCCGCTACGTCCGCATCGCTCCCCGCAAGGCGCGCCTGATCGCCGATCAGGTTCGCGGCCTGCACATCGAGAAGGCACGGGCGCTGCTGCAGTTCTCGCCGCGCGGCGCCGCCGAGGACATCCACAAGCTGATCGACTCCGCTGCCGCCAACGCGGAGAACAACCACGACCTGATCGGAGACGAGATGAAGATCTCCTCGATCACGGTCGACGAGGGCCCGACCCTGAAGCGGTACCGGCCGCGGGCCCAGGGGCGGGCGACCCCGATCCACAAGCGAACCAGCCACATCGCCGTGGCGCTGACCCCGGTGGAGGACTAGGAGCATGGGACAGAAGATCCACCCCGAGGGTTTCCGCGTCGGCTACATCCACGACTGGAAGTCGACCTGGTTCGAGGAGAAGAACTTCGCCGACGTCCTCCAGGAAGACCTGCAGATCCGCGATCACATCGTCGGCAAGCTCTCGCATGCCGGTCTCTCGAACATCACGATCGAGCGCCGCGGCGAGGTCGCCGTCGACATCCACACCGCCCGCCCGGGCATCGTCATCGGCAAGTCGGGCAGCGAAGTCGACGCCCTGCGCAAGGAGCTGCACAAGCTGACCGGCAGCCCGGTGAAAGTGAACATCCGCGAGGTCAAGCGCCCCGAGCTCGACGCCAAGCTGGTCGCCCAGTCGATCGCCGAGCAGCTGCAGAACCGCGTCGCCTTCCGCCGCGCGATGAAACGCGCCCTGACCTCGGCGATGCGCTCCGGCGCCAAGGGCGTCAAGGTCCAGGTCTCCGGTCGCCTCGGCGGTGCCGAGATGGCGCGGACCGAAAGCTACTCCGACGGCCGCGTGCCGCTGCACACGCTGCGCGCCGACATCGACTACGGCTTCTTCGAGGCCCGCACGACGACCGGCCGGATCGGCGTCAAATGCTGGATCAACAAGGGCGAGGTCATGCCCGAGGGCTTCCGTTCCGATCTCGCCTCGGCCGACGACGAGCCGCAGGGCGGCCAGCGCGGCGGACGTGACCGCGGCGGCCGCGGGCCCGGCGGCGACCGCGGTCCCGGCGGCGGACGCTCCGGTGGCGGTCGTGGACCGGGTGGCGGCGGTCGTGGACCGGGTGGCGGCGGTCGTGGACCCGGTGGCGGTCGCGGTGGAGACCGCGGTGGCCAGCGCGGGGGAGGTGGTCGCTGATGCTGATGCCGAAACGGGTCAAGCACCGCAAACAGATGCGCGGCCGGATGCGCGGCAACACCAAGGGCGGCAGCACCGTCGCCTTCGGCGAGTACGGGCTGAAGTCGCTCGACCGCGGCTGGATCACCAACCGCCAGATCGAGGCCGCCCGTGTGGCGATGACCCGCAAGATCAAACGTGGCGGCAAGGTCTGGATCAACGTCTTCCCCGACAAGCCCTACACGAAGAAGCCGGCCGAGACCCGGATGGGCTCCGGCAAGGGCAATCCCGAGGGCTGGGTCGCCGTGGTCAAGCCCGGCAAGGTGATGTTCGAGCTGGCCGGCGTGCCCGAGGACCTCGCCCGCGACGCGCTGCGCCTGGCCGGGCACAAGCTTCCCGTCAGGACCAAATTCGTCAAGCGCGAGGGGGTCGAGGACTGATGAAAGCGTCCGAGGTCCATAACCTGAAAGACGACGAGCTGGTGGCGAAACTGATCGACGCCAAGCAGGAGGCGTTCAACCTGCGCTTCCGCCACGCGACCGGCGAGCTCGAGAACACTTCCCGGCTGGGCGCCGCCAAGAAGCGACATCGCGCGGCTGCTGACCGTGGCACGGAACCGAGGAATCGACGTTGAGAAAGAGACGAAGCGGATATGAGCGACGACGAGACGAAAAAAGACGAGACGACGGCTGAGGAGACTCCGGTGCAGGACGAGGACGCCCAGGCGGCGGGTCCTGTCGCGAGGAGGACTCCTCGTCGCGCCGAGGAGCCCTCCGCGCCACCCGCGGAGAGGCGCCGGCGGCGACGCTGAGGCTCCGGCCGCCGAGGCGATTCGCTGACGACGCTCCCGCCGAGGAGGCGAGGCGCCTGCCGCCGAAGAGGCTCCGGCGGAGCCGGATCCGGATGACGATCTTCCCTGGAAGGAGCGGCGCCGGTTGCAGCGCTCGCGGCGGCCGCGGCGAGGCGAAGCCGGCTCGCAGCCCCGGAGGAGCGGGCTGCTGCGCGGGTCGAGGCTCGCAAGGCCAAGGCCGCCGAACGCCGCAAGGAGCGCGCCGCGGCGAAGGCCAAGAAGGGCGAGCCCGGGCACCGGCACCGCCGCCGGCCGAGCGCGACGCCAACGCGGCCAAGGTCCGCCAGGGCATCGTCGTCTCCAACAAAGGCGACAAATCGATCACGGTCCGGATCGACATCGCCCGCCGTCACCCGACTTACGAGAAGATCGTCCGCCGCTCGCGCACGCTGCACGCGCACGACGAGCGCAACGAGGCCGGCGAGGGCGACGTCGTCCGCATCGTCGAGACCCGGCCGCTGTCCAAGACCAAGCGCTGGCGCCTGGTCGACGTCGTCGAGAAGGCGAGGTAGAGCGCAGTGATCCAGCAGGAGTCGAGACTGAAGGTCGCCGACAACTCGGGCGCCCGCGAGATCCTCTGCATCCGGGTCAAGGGCGGCTCGCACCGCCGCTACGCCAGCGTCGGCGACGTGATCACCGCCACCGTCAAATCAGGCGAGCCCGCAGGGCGGCGTCCGCAAGGGCGAGGTCGTGCAGGCCGTCGTCGTGCGCACCCGCAAGCCGCTCGGCCGCCCCGACGGCACCTACATCTCCTTCGACGAGAACGCCGCGGTGCTGATCGATCCCGGCCAACAACAACCCGCGCGGGACCCGCATCTTCGGCCCGGTGGCGCGCGAACTGCGCGATCGCAACTTCATGAAAATCATCTCGCTGGCGCCCGAGGTCCTCTGATGGCGAAGTCGATGCGCATCAGGACCGACGACCAGGTGGTCGTGATCAGCGGCAAGGACGCCGGCAAGACCGGCCGTGTCGTGCGCACCGACCCGCAGCGCCGCCGTGTCTTCGTCGAGGGCCTGAACATGATCAAGCGCCACGAACGGCCGCGCTCCCAGGGCGATCTGAAAAACGCCCAGGCCGGCGGCATCGTCGAGAAGGAGGGGCCGATCCACGTCTCCAACGTGATGCTGCTCGACCCCAAAGGCAACAAAGCGACCCGGGTCGGCGTGCGCCGCGACGACGGCGGCAAGCGAGTCCGCTACGCGAAGCGCAGCGGGGCGGCGATCGACTGATGGAGGCGACCGTGACCCCGACCTCACAGGCGGCCCCGCCGCCGCGCCTGCGCGAGCGCTACGAGCAGGAGATCCTGCCGGAGCTGACCAAGAAATTCGGCTACTCGACGCCGATGCAGGCGCCGCGCCTGCTGAAGATCACCCTCAACATGGGGCTTGGCACCGAGAAACAGGACAAGAAGTCCTTCGAATCCGCGCAGGAACAGCTGGCGCTGATCGCCGGCCAGCACCCGAACGTGCGCCGCGCCCGCAAGTCGATCGCCTCCTTCAAGGTGCGCGAGGGGATGCCGGTCGGCGTCTCGGTGACGCTGCGCCGGGCGCGGATGTGGGAGTTCCTCGACCGCCTGACCTCGATCGCGGTGCCGCGGATCCGCGACTTCCGCGGCCTCAACCCGCGCTCCTTCGACGGTCGCGGCAACTACTCGATGGGCGTCAAAGAGCAGCTGATCTTCCCCGAAATCGACTACGACTCGGTCGACGTGGTGCGCGGTCTCGACATCACGATCACGACCTCGGCGGCGACCGACTCGAGGCCTTCGAGCTGCTGCTCGGGCTGGGGATGCCGTTCGCCCAGGAGGGGCGCCCCGGTCAGGAGGCGCGCGAAGCGAGGCCGAAGCCGAGGCCGAAGAGGAGCAGCGCAAGGAGGAGGCCCGCCTCAAGGCCGAGGTCGAGCAGGCCGCGCTGGAGCAGCTGAAAGAGGAGAACCCGGAGGCCTACGCCAAGCCCGAGACCGAGGAGGCCGAGGGCGAGGGACGAGGGCGAGGACGCGGCGAGGGCGGAAACGACGAGGCCGACCGAGGATGCGGCCGACCAGGAGAAGGATTCAGATGGCTAAGACTTCCCAGAAGGTCCGCCAGGGCCGCAAAGCAAAGTTCAAATCGCGCAGCTACAACCGCTGCCGGCGCTGCGGTCGCCCGCGCGCCTACTATCGCAAGTTCGGCCTCTGCCGGATCTGCCTGCGCGAGGCCGCACACGAGGGGTACATCCCCGGCATGACCAAGTCGAGCTGGTAGGACAAACGATGCAGACCGACCCGATCGCCGATTACCTGACCCGGATCCGCAACGCGATCCGCGCGGGCCACGACGAGGTGGAGATCCCCCTCTCGGGCCTGAAGATGGAGATGTCGCGGATCCTCAAGGAGCAGGGCTACATCAAGGACTTCCACCGCAAGCCGGCCACGGTCGGCGAGGCGATCAACGTCAGCCTCAAGTACACCGAGGACCGCCGTCCTGTCATCCTCGGGATCGAACGCGTCTCCCGTCCGGGCCGGCGCCGCTACGTCGACCACAAACACGTGCCGCGGGTCCAGGGCGGCACCGGGACCGCGATCGTCAGCACCTCGGTCGGCGTCATGACCGGCCACGAAGCCCGCGCCAAGGGCGTCGGCGGCGAGGTCGTCGCCTACGTCTGGTGATCCCATGAGTCGAATCGGAAGAAAACCCGTCCCCGTTCCCGAGGCCGTCACGGTCGAGATTGCCCCTGGCAACATCGCCGTCAAGGGCCCCAAGGGCGAGCTGACGCAGATCTTACTCGCCAGGACATGGCGGTCGAGCAGGGCGACGGCGTCGTCACCGTCGCCCGCCCGACCGATCGCGGCGAGCACCGCGCCCTGCACGGCCTCACCCGCAGCCTGATCGCCAACATGGTCGAGGGCGTCACCGACGGCTTCGAGAAGCGCCTGGAGATCCAGGGCGTCGGCTACCGCGCCGCGCTCAAAGGCAAGAACCTGGAGCTGGCGCTCGGCTTCTCGCACCCGGTCTCGATCGAGGCTCCGGAGGGGATCGAGTTCGAGGTCCCGCAGCCGACCGAGATCATCGTCCGCGGCATCGACAAGCAGCTCGTCGGCCAGGTCGCCGCGGACATCCGCAAGCGCCGCCCGCCGGAGCCCTACAAGGGCAAGGGCATCCGCTACCGCGGCGAGCAGGTCCTGCGAAAGGTGGGTAAGCGCGCATGACCGTCCTCACCAAGCGCCAGCAGCGCCTGCGCCGCCGCCGCCGGGTTCGCGCCCGGGTCAGCGGCACGGCCGAGCGTCCGCGCCTCTCCGTCTTCCGCTCCAACCGCGGCATCTTCGCCCAGCTCATCGACGACCGCGCCGGCCACACCGTGGCCGCGGTCAACTGGATCGAGCCGGACCTGCGCAAGCTCACCGCCACAGAGCAGGCGAAGAAGGCCGGCGAACTGCTCGCCGAGCGGGCCAAGGCGGCTGGGGTCGAGACCTGCGTCTTCGACCGCGGCGGCTACCAGTACCACGGCCGCGTCAAGGCCCTGGCCGACGGAGCACGCGAGGGGGGGCTGGCCTTCTAGCCCGTTCCGCTACGGTGGGCCGCTGCTATGAAGGGAATGGATACGAAAAACGTCGAGACGGTCAGCCCGCGCGGGCTCGACCTCCAGGAGCGCGTGATCGAGATCAACCGCGTCGCCAAGGTGGTCAAGGGCGGCCGGCGCTTCTCCTTCACCGCGCTGGTCGCCGTCGGCGACGAGGAGGGCGTGGTCGGGATCGGCTACGGCAAGGCCCGCGAGGTCCCGCTGGCGATCCAGAAGGGCGTCGAGGACGCCCGCAAGAACTTGATTCGCGTGCCCAAATACGGGCAGACGATCACCCACAGGATCATCGGCCGCTTCGGCGCCGGGCACGTCGTCCTGCGCCCGGCCAGCCCCGGTACCGGCGTGATCGCCGGCGGCGGCGTCCGCGCCGTGCTCGAGCTCGGCGGCGTCCGCGACGTGCTGACCAAGAGCATCGGCACGCAGAACCCGATCAACCTCGTCAAGGCGACGATGGACGGGCTGATCCGGCTGCGGCGGCCCGAGGAGGTTGCCGAGCTGCGGGGGCTGACCGTCAGGCAGGTGCTTGGGCTCGACATGAACGGAACTTCGTCCACCAACGGGGAGCATCTGGCGGCGGGTCCTGTCGCGGCACGAGGAGCTCCTCGTCCAGACAGCTCGAGGCTGCCGGCCGCTGAGGCGAGCGCCCCGGCTGAGGCCGAGGCTCCGTCGCCGTCGAGGAGACTCCGGCCGCTGGAGGAGCGCCCGACAGCTGAGGCAGACTTCGGCAGCTGAGGAGGCTCCGGCCAGCTGAGGAGAGTTCCTCGTGAGCGCGGTGAAGATCAAGCAGGTTCGGTCCGCGAACGGGACCAACCCGGATCAGAAAGCGACGCTGGCGGCGCTGGGGCTGGGCCGGATCGGCAAGGCCGTCGAGCGCAAGGACTCGCCGCAGCTGCAGGGGCAGCTGCGGGTCGTCTCGCACCTGGTCGAGGTGCGGCCTGATGGCCGAGACGCCGCGCTCGGAGGAGATCGGGCTGCACAACCTGAAGCCGAAGCCGGGCTCGAAACGGCCGCGCAAGCGGCTCGGCCGCGGCGAGGGCAGCGGCCTGGGCAAGACCTCGGGTCGCGGTCACAAGGGCGCCGGCTCGCGCGCCGGCGCCAAGCGCAAGGCCAACTACGAGGGCGGCCAGAACCCGATCCACATGCGGATGCGAAAGCTCCGCGGCCCGCACATGAAGAAGTCGATGCCGTTCGAGAACTTCCGCACCAAGACGCAGCCGGTCAACCTCTCCGACCTCGAGGAGCGCTTCGACGCCGGCGCCGAAGTGACTCCGGCGACGCTCAAGGAGAAGGGCCTGGCCAAGCGCTCGGACCCGGTCAAGATCCTCGCCCGCGGCGAGATCAAGAAGAAGCTCGACGTCCACGCGCACGCGTTCAGTGCCGCCGCCAAAGAGAAGATCGAGGCGGCCGGCGGTTCCTGTCACACTCTGGAGCCGTAATGCTCAAAACTATTGCGAACGCCTTCAGCGTCGCCGACATTCGCAAGAAGCTTGCCTTCACCGCGGCGATGCTGCTGCTGTACCGGCTCGGTGCCTACATCCCGGCGCCGGGCGTCGACGTCCAGCGCCGTCAAGGAAATCCAGGACAACTTCGGCGGTTCCAGCATCCTCGGCTTCCTCGACCTCTTCTCGGGCGGCAGCCTCTCGCGCCTCAGCCTCTTCGCGCTGGGGATCATGCCCTACATCACGGCCTCGATCATCCTGCAGCTGCTGACCGTGGTCGTGCCCTCGCTGGAGCGCCTGCAGAAAGAAGGGGAGGTCGGCCAGCAGAAGATCACCCAGTACACGCGCTACCTGACCGTCGGCCTCGCCTTCGGCCAGTCGCTCGGCTACGTCTTCCTCTTCCGCTCCTTCGGCAACGAAGCCGGCACCAGCGTGGTCGGCACCCTCACCTTCACGAAGACGTTCATGATCGTGATCTGCCTCACCGCCGGCTGCACCCTCTTGATGTGGATGGGCGAGCTGATCACCCAGCGCGGGATCGGCAACGGCATCTCGCTGATGATCTTCGCCTCGATCGTCGCCTCGCTGCCGAGCGGCATCACCAAATGGTGGGACAGCCCGGACCAGGTCTTCGTCGTGATGATGCCCTTCGTCGCCCTGGCCGTGATCGTCGCGATCGTCTTCGTCCAGGAGGGCCAGCGGCGGATCCCGGTCCAGTACGCGAAACGCGTGGTCGGGCGGAAAATGACCTCCGGCGGCTCGACCTATCTGCCGCTGCGGGTCAACATGGCCGGCGTCATCCCGGTCATCTTCGCGGCCTCGATCATGGCCTTCCCGCCGACCGTCGGTCAGCTCCTGAACACCCCCGCCGCCCTCGACTTCGCCGCCTTCTTCGGGCCCAACACGCTGGGCCTACGTGGTCGGCGAGGTCTTCTTCATCATCATCTTCACCTACTTCTACACGGCGGTCACCTTCAACCCGGTCGACCAGGCCGACAACCTGAAGAAATACGGCGGCTTCATCCCCGGCGTCAGGCCCGGCCGGCCAACCGCCGAATACCTGGACCGCATCCTGTCCCGCCTGACCTTCCCCGGCGCGCTCTACCTGGGCGCGGTGGCGGCGTTGCCGACGATCCTGATCAGCCAGACGTCGGCCAACTTCTTCTTTGGCGGTACCTCCATCCTGATCGTCGTCGGCGTTGCGTTGGACACGGTCAAGCAGCTGGAGGCGCAGCTGATGATGAGGAACTACGAGGGCTTCCTCAAATAGGCTCCCGGCGATGCCCGAGCTGAACCTCGTGCTCCTCGGCCCACCCGGGTCGGGCAAGGGCACCCAGGGCGAGCGCCTGCAGGAAGACCTGCGCCTGCCCTACTACGCCACCGGCGACATCCTGCGCGCCGCCGTGCGCGACCAGACGAGCCCTGGGCCGGACGGCCAAGGAGTACATGGACCGCGGCGACCTCGTCCCCGACGAAGTGATCGTCGGCGTGATCGCCGAGCGGATCGACTCGCCCGAGGCGCTCGACGGCTTCATCCTCGACGGCTTTCCGCGCACGATGCCGCAGGCGGAAGCGCTCGACGCCAAGCTCGAGCGAGCTCGGGCGGGGGGTGACCGCGGTGCTGCTGATCGACGTCTCCGACGACGAGGTCGTGCGCCGGCTCGGCGGCCGCCGCACCTGCGAGGAGAACGGCCACGTCTTCCACGTCGAGTTCAACCCGCCCGAGCAGGAGGGCGTCTGCGACCTCGACGGCAGCGAGCTGATCGTCCGCGACGACGACAAGCCGGAGGTGATCCGCAACCGGCTCGAGCAGTACCACGCCAAGACCGAGCCGCTGGTCGACTACTACGACCAGCGCAGCGTGCTGCGGCGGATCGACGGCAGCCGCGGCTCCGGACGAGGTCGCCGAGGAGATCCGCCGGACCCTGGCGACGATGCGGCTCGAGCAGGACGAGACCGTTTAGCGCTTTCCGAGGAGGACTAGCGTGTACAACCGAATGATCATCCGCAAGACGCCCGAGCAGGTCGAGAAGATGGCGGTCGCGGGGGAGATCCTCGTCCGCTGCCTGAAGATGCTGGAGTCGAAGGCGCGCGCCGGCGTCACCACCGGCGAGCTCGACGCCGCGGCCGAGAAGTTCATCCGCTCCCAGGGCGCCACGCCGGCTTTCAAGGGCTACCGCGGCTTCCCGGGCTCGATCTGCGCTTCGCCCAACTCGATGGTCGTCCACGGCATCCCCGGCGCCTACGAGCTGAAGCGCGGCGACGTCCTCTCGATCGACGTCGGCGTCATCAAGGACGGCTGGGTCGCCGACGCGGCGATGACCGTGCCGGTCGGCGAGGTCAGCCCCGGTGGCCCGCAAGCTGCTCGACGTGACCAAGGCCTCGCTCTTCGCCGGGGTCGAGCAGATGCGCCCCGGCAACCACCTCGGCGACGTCTCGGCGGCGATCCAGCGCGCGGTCGAGATCGAGGGCCTCTCGATCATCCGCACCCTGGTCGGCCACGGGATCGGCCGCGACATGCACGAGGAGCCGCAGGTCCCCAACTTCGGCGAGCCCGGCAAGGGCCCGGAGTTGGAGGAGGGGATGGTGCTGGCGATCGAGCCGATGGTCAACGCCGGCGGGCCGCTGGTGCGGATGGACGAGGACGGCTGGTCGGTCTACTCCGAGGACGGCTCCCTCGCCGCCCACTTCGAGTTCACCGTCGCCGTCACCGCCGACGGCCCGCGCATCCTCACGCCCTGGCACGAAGCGGATCTGAGGGTGGATCAGGAGACCTTCTCCGCGGTTGACGAGTTCGTGGCGGCGACGCTGGTGCCCGCACGACGAGGAGCTGCAAGCAGCGCTCGACGCGGCCGAGGCGGCGAGGCTGCCGGCGATTCAGGTCTCGCCGCCGCAGGGACGGCTGCTGCAGTTGCTGGCGCGGCTGCAGGGCGCGCGCACCGTGCTGGAGTTCGGCACGCTCGGTGGCTACAGCACGATCCTGCTTGCCCGCGCCCTGCCCGAGGGCGGTCGCCTGATCACGCTCGAGGCGAACGCCGAGTTCGCCGAGGTGGCGCGAGCCAACATCGAGCGGGCGGGGCTGGCGGGTGTCGTCGAGTTGCGGGTCGGCCCTGCCCTGGAGGCGCTACCGGTGCTGGCCGAAGAGGGCGCCGGGCCCTTCGACTTCACCTTCATCGACGCCGACAAGGTCAACACGCCCAACTACTTCACCTGGGCCCTCGACCACTCCCGTCCCGGCAGCCTGATCGTCGCCGACAACGTCGTCCGCGACGGTAGCCTCGCCGACGCGACCAGCCCCGACCCCGCCACCAAGGCCCAGCGTCGCCTGCACGAGATGCTCGCCGGCGACCCGCGCGTCACCGCGACGACGATCCAGACGGTCGGTTCCAAGGGCTACGACGGCTTCACCGTCGCCTTGGTCGAGGAGTCTGAGCTCTGAGGGACGGCCGGGGTGCCGGTGCCCCTGCCCGCGTGAATTTCAGTCGCGCCCCCGAAAGGGGGCGGCTCCCGACTGATGCTGCCCGCCTATGGCGGGCGATAACCGGATTGCATTTCCGCCGCTTCGCGACATTCCCGCGGAGGGGCAGCCGGCACCCCGGCTGACGTAGGTCCGACCTGCTCTCGACCAGCAGAGACCGAGCTTTGTCCAGGGAGATCTATTCGGGATGGGGGCGACGCTTGTCATCGTGGCAGCTTCCGAAGCCGTGCCAGGCTTGTCATGGGGGAGGCGGCTGGAGTGAGCCTCGGGGGAATGTGGCCGACAGGCCGCGATATGCAATCTGATTCCTGCCCGCCATAGGCGGGCAGCAACATAGGGAGCTATCCCCTTTAGGGGATCGCGACGAAATTCCCCCGAGGCTCACCCAGCCCCTCCCCTGACCACGCGCAAGCACGCCCCTTGCTATCTTTCTCGGTCGGCCCAGTGGGCCGGTGTCTATGCCTGCCGTCCGACTCATGGGGCGTGCGGGAATCCTGTTTTCGATACGAGACCGGAGCAATGAAGGTTCGAGCTTCCGTAAAGCCGATGTGCGAGAAGTGCAAGGTCATCCGCCGCAATGGGGCGGTCCTTGTCATTTGTCAAAACCCCCGCCACAAGCAGAGGCAGGGCTAGCGCATGGCGCGTATCGCCGGGGTCAACATCCCCGTCAACAAACGGATCGAGGTCGGCCTCACCTACATCTTCGGGATTGGTCATTCGACCGCCCAGAAGATCCTCGAGGAGACCAAGATCGATCCCGGCACGCAGGGCAAGGACCTGACCGAGGAAGAGGTCATCAAACTGCGCGAGGCGGTCGAGAACCGCGAAGTCGAGGGCGACCTGCGGCGTGAGCGCTCCCAGAACGTCAAACGTCTGATGGAGATCGGCTCCTACCGCGGCCTGCGTCACCGCCGCGGCCTCCCGGTCCGCGGTCAGCGCACGAAGACCAACGCCCGCGGGCGCAAGGGACCCCGGCGCCTCAGCGTCGCCGGCAAGCGTAAGGCGTAGGCACAGCGATGGCCGAGAAAAAACCCGCCAAGGGGCGTGCCCGCCGCCGCGTCAAAAAGAACGTCACCTACGGGCAGGCGCACATCAAGACTTCCTTCAACAACACGATCGTCACCCTGACCGACACCGAAGGCAACGTGATCGCCTGGGAGTCGGCCGGTTCCGCCGGGTTCAAAGGCTCGCGCAAGTCGACGCCGTTCGCCGCCCAGGTGACCGCCGACGCCGCCGCCAAGAAGGGCATGGAACACGGCCTCGAGCGGGTTGAAGTCTTCGCCAAGGGCGCCGGCTCGGGCCGTGAGACCGCGATCCGGTCGCTGCAGGCCGCCGGACTCGACGTGACCACCGTCAAGGACGTATCCCCGCAAGCCCACAACGGCTGCCGGCCGAAGAAGCGGAGGCGCGTCTAAATGGCCCGAGATACTTCCCCGCAGTGCAAGCAGTGCCGGCGCGAGGGCCAGAAGCTCTTCCTCAAGGGTGAGCGCTGCTTCACCGACAAGTGCGGCGTCGAGCGGCGCTCCTACCCACCCGGCGAGCACGGCCGCGGCCGCCTGCGCCAGTCCGAGTACCGCCTTCAGCTGCGCGAGAAACAGAAGACGCGCCGCTACTACCAGGTGCTGGAGAAACAGTTCCGCGCCTACTATGACAAGGCTTCGCGTCAGGACGGCGTCACCGGCGAGAACCTCCTGCGGCTGCTCGAGTCCCGCTTCGACAACGTCCTCGTGCGGCTCGGCTTCGCCGCCTCGCGCCGCCAGGCCCGGCAGCTGATCAACCATGGCCACTGGATGGTCAACGGCCGCCGCGTCGACATCCCGTCGTACCAAGTTCGTCCCGAGGACATCATCTCGATCAAGCCTGGATCGTCGGCCACCGACACGATCCAGCGCGCGACCGAACTCGTCTCAACCGTGCCGGCCTGGCTTCAGGCCGACCACGATGCCCTCACCGCCAAGATCCTGCGCTATCCCGAGCGCTCCGAGATCTCGGCGCCGGTACAGGAGCAGCTGATCGTCGAGCTGTACTCCAAGTAGCCCGGAACCGAAATTTCTGCACACGCATACGCAAGGAACTCATGACCACTGATTTCCAGGTCCCCCGCATTACTTCCGAGAAGGTCGACGACCGTCGCGGCGTCTTTACGATCGAGCCGCTGGACAAGGGCTTCGGCTACACCTTCGGCAACAGCCTCCGCCGCGTACTGCTCTCCTCACTGGGCGGCGCCGCGATCACCAGCGTCCGCATCGAGGGCGTCGCGCACGAGTTCTCGACCGTGCCGGGAGTCAAGGAGGACGTCACCGACATCATCCTCAACCTCAAGGATCTCGTCGTCCGGATGCACACGGACGCTGACGAGGTCGAGGCACCGCTGGTCGCCACCGGCCCCGGCGAGGTCAAGGCCAAGGACATCGACCTGCCCTCCGGCGTCGAGATCCTCAACCCCGACGCGCCGATCGCGACCCTCGAGAAAAAAACCAAACTCGAGGTCTACCTGACGATCGGCCGCGGCCGCGGCTACTCGCCCGCGGAAGAGAACAAGTCCGATGAGCAGCCGATCGGCGTGATCCCGATCGACTCGATCTTCTCGCCGATCCGTCGTGCCTCCTACGCGGTCGCCGCCGCCCGCGTCGGGCAGCGCACCGACTTCGACAAACTCACCTTGGACCTCGAGACCGACGGCTCGATCGAGCCCGCGGCGGCACTGCGCGAGGCCTCCGAGATCCTGATCAAGAACCTGGCGATCTTCACCGACGCTGAGCGCGTGGAAGAGCTGACCGCGCGGGATCCCGCGCCGGCCATGCCCTCCGACCCGCTCTCGGCGCCCGCGGGCGGGAACGGCGTTGGCGGCGACAACGGCCTCGACGAGATCCTGATCGAGGAGCTCGAACTCGGTGTGCGTTCTTACAACTGCCTCAAGCGCGCCGGTGTCCAGACCGTTGGTGACTTGGTTCGCAAGTCGCGCGGCGAACTGAACGCGATCCCGAACTTCGGCTCGAAGTCGATCGAGGAAGTGATCGAGACCCTGCACGCCCGCGGCCTCGATCTCCAGGCAGACTGAGGAAGCAGCGAGAGCGGAGCGGAGAACCCTGTGCGCCACCGTAAGAAGCGGAACAAGCTCAGCCGTGATGCTGCTCATCGCGAGTCGCTGCTCGCGAACCTCTCGAAGCAGCTGATCGAGCACGAGCGGATCCAGACCAGCCAGGCCAAGGCCAAGGCGGTCAAGCCGGAGGTCGAGAAGCTCATCACGCTGGCCAAGCGGGGCGACCTCCACGCTCGTCGCCAGGCGCTCTCGACGCTGCACAACGACAAGTTCATCGTCCACAAGCTGTTCGACGAGGTGGCGCCGCGCTACGCGACCCGCCCGGGTGGGTACACCCGCATCATCAAGCTCGGCCCGCGCCGCTCGGATTCGACCGAGATGGTGTACCTCGAGCTGGTTTGAGCTCTAGCTCCTTCCGCCTCGATATCGAATACGACGGTTCTGGCTTCTCCGGCTGGGCCAGCCAGCCGGGCCTGCGCACTGTCCAGGCTGAGCTGGAGGCGGCGCTGGAGACCGTTCTGCGCCGACGGGTCGAACTGACCGTCGCCGGCCGCACCGACGCCGGCGTCCACGCCTGGGGGCAGGTGGCGAGCTTCCAGACCGAGGCTGAGGTCCCGGCCGACCTCTCGCGGCGGCTGAACGGGTTGCTTCCCGACGACGTCGCGATCAGCGCCGCCGGGCCGGCGCCAGACGGTTTCGACGCGCGCGGAGACGCCACCTCACGCAGCTACCGCTACCGACTGCTGGCGCGGCGGGCGTCGAGCCCGTTCGAGCGCGGCCGGGCGCTCTGGTGGCCGCACCGGATCGACCGCGAGGCGCTCGACGCTTGCGCCGCGGCCTTGCAGGGTACGCACGACTTCACCGCCTTCACGCCGACTCAGACCGACCACGTCCGCTTCGAGCGCGACATCTTCGCCGCGGGGTGGGAGTCGCAGCCCGGCGACATCCTCGCCTTCCGCGTCAGCGCCGACGCCTTCATGCGCAGCATGGTTCGCGTCCTCGTCGGCACCATGCTCGAGGTCGCGTCGGGGCGACGCACGCCTGAGGAGTTCACCGCGTTGCTCGCCGGCGCGCCGCGAAAGGAGGCCGGCGACACCGCGCCGCCACACGGCCTCTACCTGGAGTCCGTCGGCTACTCCTAGAATCGACCGAATGCGCATCCTCCTCACCAACGACGACGGCATCTCCGCGCCCGGCCTGCAGGCTGCGCGACGGGCCCTGCGCGAGCTCGACGGCGTCGAGGTCGACGTGATCGCTCCCGACTCGAACCGCAGCGCCACCGCGCGCAGCATCACGACCCGCTCGCCCCTCAGCATCGAGGAGGTCGAGTTCGGCGACGGCGACCGTGGCTACGCGACCGACGGCACCCCGGTCGACTGCGTCCGCTTCGCCGAGCTGGGCCTGGTCGGCGATCGCCCCGACCTGATCGTCTCCGGGATCAACCACGGCGCCAACCTCGGCGACGACATCACCTACTCGGGGACGGTCGCGGCGGCGCTGGAGGGGATCGTCCTCGGCATTCCCGCCGTGGCGCTCTCCCAGCAGTCCTCCGGCGGGGGCATGGGCTACGTCAGCGGGCGCTTCGACTTCGATGCGGGGGCCGCCTTCACGGCGCAGCTCGTGGCGCGCCTGGCCAGCGAACGGATGCCGGAGGCGACCCTGATCAACGTCAACTACCCGGCCGGCGAGCCGGACGGGATCGAGGTCACGAAGCTCGGCAAACGGATCTACAACGACGAGCTGAAGCTGGTCGGCGAGGAGGCCGAGGGCCGCCGCCGCTATGAGATCTACGGCTGGCAGCCTGGCTACGAGGAGATCGAGGGCACCGACCTCTTCGCGGTCGCCCAGGGGAGGATCTCGGTCACGCCGATCCACTTCGACCTCACCGATCACGGCGGCCTGGAGCGGTTGCGCGGCTGGGGCTTCGAGGAGATGCTGGTCGGCCACCCGCGGCGTGAGCGCCAAGACCGAGCAGAGGGCCGCGGAGCTGCGGCAGGAGCTGGAGCGCCACAACCGCCTCTACTACGTCCTCGACGAACCGGAGGTCGGCGACGACGTCTACGACGAACTGCTCGACGAGCTGCGGGCGATCGAGGCCGACCACCCGGAGCTGCGCACGCCCGATTCGCCCACCCAGCGGGTCGGTGCACCGCCGCTGGACCGCTTCGAGCAGGTCGAGCACCACGAGCAGATGCTCTCGCTCGGGAACGCCCGCAACGAGGAGGAGCTGCGGGCCTGGGAGACGCGGCTGGCCAACTACCTGAAGCGGCTCGACATCACCGCCTCCGAGTTCAGCTACACGAGCGAGCCGAAGATCGACGGGCTGGCGATCTCGCTCACCTACGAGGACGGCGTGCTCGCGCGCGGGGCGACCCGCGGCGACGGCCGCGTCGGCGAGGACGTGACCCAGAACCTGCGCACGATCGGCTCGGTGCCGCTGCGGATCCCCGACGCGCCGGGGCTGATCGAAGTGCGGGGCGAGGTCTACCTGCCGATCGCCGCCTTCAAAGCGCTGAACGAGCGCCGTGCCGAAGCCGAAGAACCGACCTTCGCCAACCCGCGCAACTCGGCCGCCGGCTCGATCCGCCAGCTCGACCCGGCGCTGGCCGCGGAACGGCCGCTCTCCAACTGGGTCTACGGGATCGGCGCCGTGCGCGGCCTCGATCTCGCCACCCACATGGACGAGGTCGAATGGCTCCAGGAGCGCGGCTTCAAGGTCAACCCCGACACGGCTCACCACGAGGGGGTGGAGGGTGTCGTCAAACGCTGCCACTGGTGGGAGGAGCGGCGCGAATCTCTCGACTACGAGATCGACGGCGTCGTCGTCAAGGTCGACGAGCGGGCGCTTTGGCGCGAGCTCGGTGTCGTCGGGCGCGAGCCGCGCTGGGCGATCGCCTGGAAGTTCCCGCCGACGACGGCGACGACGAAGATGCTCGACGTCGTCTGGAACGTCGGCCGCACCGGCCATCTGGTCCCCTTCGCGATGCTGGAGCCGGTCCACGTCGGCGGCGTAACCGTCAGCACCGCCACGCTCCACAACGAGGAGGACCTGGCGCGCAAGGACGTCCGGGTCGGCGACGAGGTGGTGGTGATGCGGGCCGGCGACGTGATCCCCCAGGTGGTCTCGCCGATGGTCCAGCGCCGCAAGAAAGGCGCGCGGAAACCGAAGCCGCCGAAGAAATGCCCGGCCTGCGGGACGGAAACGGTGAAGCCGGAGGGCGCGGTCTTCACGATCTGCCCCAACCGCTCCGGCTGCCCCGGCCAGTCCGTCCAGCACGTCAAGCACTTCGTCAGCAAGGGGGCGATGGACATCGAGGGCCTGGGCGAGAAACAGGCGTCCGTCTTCCTTCGAGAAGGCGTGATCGCCGACGTCGCCGACATCTACGACCTCACCGAGGAGCGGCTGGTCGAGCTCGACCGCTTCGCCGAGGTCTCCGCCCGCAACCTGATCGCTGCGATCGACGCCTCGCGCGGGCGCCCCTTCAAACGGGTGCTCTACGCGCTCGGCCTGCCGGGGGTGGGCTATGTCACCGCGGAGGTGCTGGCCGACCACTTCGGCTCGATCGACGCCCTGCACGAGGCCGACCCGGAGCGGATCGAGGAGGTCGAGGGGGTCGGCCCGATCATGGCGGTGCAGATCGCCGAGTCGCTCGCCGACGAGCTGACCTGGGCTCTGGTCGAGAAACTGAAGGCGAAAGGCCTGCGGCTGGAGGCGGACGAGTCGGAAAAACGGGCCACCGGCGGGCCCCTGGAAGGAAAGACCGTGGTCCTCACCGGGACCCTGCCGGAGCTGACCCGCGAGGAGGCCGCGGCCCTGGTCAAGGGCGCCGGTGGCAAAGTCACCAACTCGGTCTCGAAGAAAACCGACTACGTGGTCGCCGGCGAGAGCCCGGGATCGAAGCTGGCCAAAGCCGAGTCATTTGGAACCGAGGTGCTCGACGAAGCCGCCCTGCTGGCGCTCGTTCGGTAGAGAGAAGACTCAGAGTCGGCGCAATCATCGCGCCACTCATGACGCCTGGCCAGCCATGCTTCGGGGCATATGGCAATGGGCCAAATCGGGCTATTTACGACCGCAATCGAGACCCTGGCGACGACCGTCGGAGCGGGACTACTTCTCGGCGGTTTCCTGGCGGGCTCCGTTGGAATGGCCGCCGGCTGGCCGCGCCGCGTGCTTGACAAGAGGACGCTCGCCATTGGCTACGGCGGCGGGGCGGTCGGCATTCTCTTCGCGCTGGTAGACGCAATCCTGCGCTATGCTCGATGAAACGAGTTGTCTGAGGTGAGTGAGTGCGCGAGCTAAGAGATCTCTTTCGATTGGTGAATGTTGCCCTGGCGATTACGGCCCCTGTTTTCATCGGTGGCGCGGTACTGCTTAGGAACGCGAGCGAGGCGGTGCTGCAGGCATTCGGGTTGACCATTTTCCTTCTGACGATTGCCATCTTCATCGGCCTTGACGAAAAACGGCGCCGGCGGAACCATCAGTAGCCGGCGACGAGGCCGGCGATCCGGTCCTGGGTGAGGTGGGCGAGGCCGACGTCGCCGACGCTCCCCATCAGGACCGAGAAGACCATCACCCGGCCGCTTCTGTTGAAGCAGTAGCCGGAGAGGTTGCTGACGCCGCTGATCGTGCCGGTCTTGGTGCGGCAGCGACCGTAGGCGCCGGTTCCGACCATGCGGCCGTCGACGGTGCCCTCTTGGCCGGTCAGGGCCAGGTCCTGGATGAACGCCTCGCCGGTCGGGTCACCCCGCATCCCCAGCAGCAGGTCGGCCACCTGGCGCGGCGAGCCGCGGTTGGAGCGGGTCAGGCCGGAGCCGTCGACCGCGTGCACGCCGGAGCCGGTCGTGTTGGCGAAGTCCTCGACCACGGCTGCGCCCGCCGCCGTCGTCCCGCCGCCGCCGAAGCGGGCGCCGAGCAGCTTGATCAGGATCTCGGCGAAGAAGTTGTCCGAGTAGACGTTGGTGAGATCGACGATCCGGTCGAGCTCGGGCGAGCGGACGATCGCCAGCCGCTCGGCGCCGGCCGGCGTCCGTCCCACCGCCACCTGCGAGGGCACGGCGATGCCGGCCGTTTTCAGCGAGCGGGCCAGCTTCGAGGCCGCCAGCTTGGCCGAGTTGGATGAGAAGCCGCTGCTGCTGGTGGAGCCGCTGAAGCCGGAGTTGAAGGCGAGGCCGGAGAGCGGGCCGATGTATGGACTGGTCGCGTAGCCGGAGTCGGCGACGCCGCGGCGGCGGTCGAAGATCGTGTCGTCGGCGTAGAGGCGGCCGGTGATCGTGCGGATGCCGGCGGCGCGGATCTGGGGCACCAGCGAGAACAGGTTGGTGCCGAGGCCGCCGAGATAGCTGTTGTAGAAGACCGGGGTGCCGAGCGTGGGGTCGCCGCCGCCCTGCAGGTAGAGGCTGCCGTGGAGGACGCCACCGGGGTCGATCCGCCCGTCGGCGAAGACCTTGGTCGGGATCCGTTCGTTCGGGCCGAGCCGGGAGAGCGCGGTCGCCGTCGTGAACAGCTTCATGTTGGAAGCCAGCGGGCGCTGCCGCCCCGGTGCCTTGGCGCAGACGACCTCCCTGCTTTCGGAGTCGACCACGACCAGCCCGCTCGCCGGCCCGCCGCCGCGGGTCAAGCAGGCCTCGCATCTGATCGCAGGCCGGGCTCGCGCTGGCGCTGCCGGTCAGCAGCAAAACCGCTGCACAGGCCGCAGCGAGCAGGAATGGGACGCGTCTCATCGCCGATACCAACACTTGAGCGGATCAAGGTAGCGGCCCCGCCGGCCGATCGTCCTGAGATAATCGTGTTTCAGATGGGCAAAGTCGTCGACATCGAGTCCAAGCCGCGTCGCAAAAAAGCGGCGCGTGGTCGTAAGAAGCCCTCGAAGACGGCCCTGGTTCTCGGCGGCGGCGGATTCACCGGAGGCGTCTATGAGATCGGCGCCCTGCGCGCCCTCGACCTGCTGGCGGTCAACAGCACGGTCAACAACTTCGACGTCTACGTCGGCACCAGCGCCGGCTCCTTCGTCGCCGGGATGCTGGCCAACGGCATCACCCCCGACGAGATGATGATGGTCCTCAACGAGCGCGTCCCCTCCGAGCTCGAAGACCTCGACCTCGACAAGGTCCTCAAGCCCAACTACCTCGGCTTCCTTACGAAGGCGGCGGCGCTGCCGCTGCAGACCCTGGAGCTGGCGCGCGCAGTTGGCGCGGATCGGCGAGTTCTCGGCGATCGACTTCGGCGTCGGGCTGGCGGAGGCGCTGCCCAGCGGCCTCTACTCGGGCTCCGGGCTTGGCCGACTACGTCGAGGAAGCGCTCGCCGACGGCGGCCGGGTCAACGACTTCCGCCTGCTCGACCGCGAGCTCTACCTGACCGCGACCGACCTCGACACCTGCGAGCGGATCGTCTTCGGCGAGGACGGCTGGTCCGACGTGCCGATCTCGAAGGCGATCCAGTGCTCGACCTGCCTGCCGATCGTCTACAAGCCGGTCGACCTGAAGGGACGCCAGCTTGTCGACGGCGGCATCCGCTCGACCACCAACGTCGACATCGCGGTCGAGAAGGGCGCCAAATTCATCGTCGTCGTCAACCCGCTGGTCCCCTACGTCAACGACTTCGAGAAGACGATCCCGACGGTGACCGGCAACCGCGTGCGCCGCGTCTCCGACATGGGGCTGCCGGCGATCGCCAACCAGACCTTCCGGCTGATCGCCCACCAGCGCCTGCACCAGGCGGTCGGGATGTGGAAGGAGAAGTACCCGGGCGTCGACATCGTCCTGGTCGAGCCCGAGCCCAACGACGAGCTGATGTTCGGCACCCCGATCATGGACTACTCGCGCCGGCTCAAAATCGCCCAGCCATGGCTTCGAATCGGTCACCGCCACCCTGGCCAAGGACTACGACCGCTACAAGGAGATCGCCGAGCGCCACGGCCTCGAAATCTCCGAGCGCCGCGTCCGCCGCGTCGTCGAGCGAGCGGCCGAGGAAGAGCCCGAGCAGATCTCGGCCTGGCGGCGGGTTCTCGAGCAGACGACCTCCGTGCTGCTGCGCCAGAGCGGCGAGGCTTCCTGAAGTTTCTCTAGCGGGGGGAGGGGTGCCGGTAGACCCTCCTCACTCGGTACCTCGTCGAAGGAGAGGAGGACGGCTGGCGCCCGGTCCAATTGCGCTCCTCCTCCGCAAAACGTTCGGAGGAGGAGAGGAGCTCCTAGCGGCGACAGCCGGCCAGCTCCAGTTCGACGAGGTACCGAGAGAGCAGGTCACCCGACCCCTCCCCTTGACCGCTAACTCGCGTAGAGGTGCTCGATCTCGTTCTCGCGCTTGGCCGTGACGACGGCGCGCTTGACCTTCAGGGTCGGCGTCAGCTCGCCGTTCTCCTGCGAGAGGTCCTCGGGCAGGATCGCGATCTTCTTGACCTGCTCGACCCGGGCGAAGTTCTGGTTGATCTGTTCGACGTGGGCCATGATCGAGGCCTTGACGTCGGGGTTGGCCGAAAGCTGCTGCGGCGTTTCGTCCAAGCCGTTCTCCTGCGCGTAGGCCGCGGCCTCTTCGGGGTCGAGGGTGACCAGGGCGACGAGGTAGGGGCGACGGTCGCCGACCACCACGCACTGGGAGACCAGCGGGTGCTGCTTGATCTCGGCCTCGAGGTTCGCCGGGGTGATGTTCTTGCCGCCGGCGGTGATGATGATGTCCTTTTTGCGGCCGGTGATCTTGATGAAGCCGTCGGAGTCGATCTCGCCGATGTCGCCGGTGTGCAGCCAGCCGTCGA
The DNA here is from genome assembly GCA_963715395.1 of uncultured Solirubrobacterales bacterium. Taxonomy (GTDB): domain Bacteria; phylum Actinomycetota; class Thermoleophilia; order Solirubrobacterales; family 70-9; genus VAYN01. The sequence continues at coordinate 1,524,200 of OY970238.1, read as the reverse complement.
CGATCGTCTCCCGGGTCGCCTCCTCGTTCTTGTGGTAGCCCTGGAAGACGTTGGGCCCCTTGACGAGGATCTCGCCGTCGTCGGCGATCCTCACCTCGCAGCCCGGGAAGGGTTTGCCGATCGTGCCGATCTTGAAGTCGTCGGGGCTGGAGATCGTCGCCGCGGTCGAGGTCTCGGTCATGCCCCAGCCCTCGAGCACCAGGACCCCGGCGGCGTCGAAGAAGCGCAGGATCTCGGGGTTGATCGGGGCGGCGCCGGAGACGGCGAGACGCAGCTGGCCGCCGAACAGGTTGCGAATTTTCGAGAGCACTTTCTCGTCGGCGAAGGCGTACTGGCGCTTCAGCAGGAAGCCGGGCTCGCGGCCGCTGCGTTCCACCTCGCGCATCTTGCCGCCGACCTTGATCGACCAGTCGAAGATCGCTCTTTTTCAGGCCACCCTCTTTCTCCATCGCGCTGGTGGCCATCGTGTAGATCTTCTCGAAGATGCGGGGGACAGAGGGGAAGTAGGTCGGTTTCAGTTCCGCCAGGTTGGGCATGATCTTCAGCGGGTCGCGCTCCCAGTAGGCGATCGTGGCGCCGAGGTCGAAGCTGCCGAGCTGGATCAGCAGGGCGAAGGAGTGGGCGAGCGGCAGGTAGAGGTAGGTGACGTCTTCGCCCTCGATGACGCTGGTCTCGTTGACCATGTCGAGCATCGCCCGGTAGTTGCCGTGGCTGATGATGCAGCCCTTCGGCGGGCCGGTCGTGCCCGAGGTGTAGATGAAGGTGCAGATGTCGGCCGGGGTCACCGCCGTGTAGAGCGACTCCCAGTGGGCGGCGTCGACGGCGGCGCCCTTTGGCCGCCAGGTCCTCGCTCGAGAGCGCGTCGTCGCTGGAGCCGGTCATCCGCACCACGTGCTCCAGCTGCGGCAGTTGGTCGCGGACCTTGCGGATCTTCTCCATCTGTTCGTCGTCCTCGACGACGACGACCTTGGAGTCGGAGTTCTCGAGCACGTAGCGGCACTCCTCCGGCGAGTTGGTCTGGTAGATCGGGACGACGGTGGCGCCGATCGAGAGCGCCGCGAAGTCGAAGTAGGTCCACTCGGGGCGGGTGTTGCCGAGGATCGAGACCCGGTCGCCTTTCTGGACGCCGAGCTCGGCCAGGCCCAGAGCCAGCGGGCGGACGATCTCCACGACCTCGTTGAAGCTGCGGTCAACCCACTGCTCGCCGTCCTTGTAGCGAACGGCGGGCGCGTCGCCGTAGACCTGCGCCGACAGCGGCAGCAGATCGGCCAGAGTCTTGGATCCGGTTCCCCGCCCCATTCCCATGGCGGGGAAGTCTAGTTCAGCTTCAACTACCGGAGGTTCGTCGTGGTTCGCGCCGGACCATCCGGCTGCGCAAGGAGGTCTCGAACAGGGTTCGATCGATACGGCCGTGGAAGATCGGGACGCCCATCTCGACGGATTTCGCGATCACCTCCTGCCGCTTCATCTGCATCTGGTCGGCGAGCTCGCTGGGCGTCAGGTGATTGGCCATATAGACCTCCCGTGTAGTTGAAAGTAGGTAGCCCAGTGTTATCGCTCGTCGCGGACGTGTCAATCGCCGATTCGCGGGGCGCGGTGCCCGGCATCGCGGCTCGGGATAATGGGCGCGTGAGCGAAGCCGCCGCCGTCAGGGAGATCCCCCGCAAAGGCCGGATCTGGGTGATCCTCGGCTTCGCCATCGTCATCGGCGGCCTCGGCTACCTGGTCGTCGCGATCGCCACCCTGAAGCCGGGAGATCCGACGGTCGAGGTGACCGGCATCAACGACTCCCAGAGGCTCTTCGGCGGGATGCCCCAGGAAGGCGACCGGCTCGGATCCAGCAACGCCCCGGTGACGATCCAGGTCTTCAACGACCTCCAGTGCGCCAACTGCCGCCAGGACTTCCTCGACACGATTCCGACGCTGGCCGAAGACTATGCGCGTCCCGGCGATGTCCAATTGCTCTACCGGCACTACTCGAACAGCGAGAACGTCGAGCAACTCGGCTTCTTCGGTGCCGAGGCGGCCGCGGAGCAGAACTATGGCTGGCAGTACACCTACCTCTTCTTCCACAACCAGGAGGAAGCCGGGCACTTCGGCGTCGACCAGGAATTCCTCGATGCGATCGCGGCCGGCATCGAGGAACTCGACTACCCCGAATGGAAAGAAGACCTGGAGAGAGACGGTGGCCCCGATGGCCCGATCGCCAGACGCCTCGCCGGCTACGAGGAGCTCGGCTCCAACCTTGGCATTCGCATCCGCCAGGCGGCGATCGTCACCGGTCCGAACGGGACCCGGACGCTGCAGGACGGTCCGAAGCTGGTCCAGATCGAACAGGCGATCGCGGAAGTCGAGTAGGGCCCCTTCACGCGAGCTTCTGCTCCGCGCACGTATATACGTCCAAATTTCGGGTAGAAGCTAAAGCTCGCCGCCAAAGTGCACGCGGAGAATCGTCAGAGGAGTCTCCTTTTGCGTTGCCGGATCTCATTCGCCCGCGCCATCCTGGCTGTATCGATCTTGGGCCTTGCCGCCGCCCCGCTGGGAACGGCAGTCGATGTCGCCGGCGCGGCCCTGCCCCCGGTGTCGGTGCCCGCCACTCCGTCGCTTCCGAAGGTGCCAACGCCGCCGTCTTTGCCACCTGTGGTCCCGACGCCACCGCAGGCGCCAGTAGAGGTCCCGACCCCGCCTCAGGTCCCGGCGGTCAAGGTCCCGACCCCGCCTCAGGTCCCGGCGGTCAAGGGCCCGACCCCCGCGGTCCCTCAGATCCCTGCCGTCAAGGCGCCGACTCCGTCGGTGCCCGGAACGAAGCCGGGGCCCTCCCACCCTGTGCCCACGCTCTCGAATAGTCCTGCTGGGGTCGGGGCTCCCGGCGTCGATTCATCCTCGGTCGGCGAGACGGCCAACCTCACGAAGGGCTCCTCGGGCGGTTCGGCGGAGGCCGCGTACCAGACTTCCGCTTCTCCTCTCAGTGGGGGTGAAGGTTCGGGTAGCCACGGCACCCGGCGCACCGGGACCGACGCAGCCTCGATCGACCCCGTCCGGGCCGCGCCTCTGCGGGTCTTCTTCGCGTATGTCTGGCCCGCGATCGCCCTCGGGCCCGTCGGGAAGCTGGTAGGGGCGCTCCAGGCTCAGTGGGAGCGCGTGACCTCCCTGTCGGTGGCTGACGTTTCCCGGCTGCTCGTGGGACTGACGGGCGCTGCCGGGGGGTGGAACGTCGCGGGGCTTTCGGAGCGTTCCGCCAGCTCAGATCCCTCGCCGGGCAATCCCTCCCCGGGAGATGCCAGGACTCTTCCAGTCCCGTCCGGCGGCGAGATCTCCCTCCTCGTCTTCATCATCGTCTGCGCCGCCTTGGCGGCCTTGCTCGTCTTCACGCTAAGGCGGGAATTTCGCTCCATGCACCGCTGGCCCCTCTGACCGGGCCCGCCAAGAGGTGCTTGAAACATCGGGGCGCCCGGATTTGAACCGGGGACCTCACCGACCCGAACGGTGCGCGCTACCAGGCTGCGCCACGCCCCGAGAGGCGCGATTATCTCAGAGCGGGGCGCAAAGGCCGTTCCGGCCTCGGCCGGGGCGGCCGCTACTTTGCGCGTGAACCCTGTTCCAGTAGAGTCGATGACGCGGCAAATCACCCTCGATTCTCACCCTGGCTCTGATGGCGATTGCGCCGGCGACGGCGCACGCCTACCTGCCGCCCGGCTTCATCGGGGTCTCGCCGCAGAGTCCCGCCAACAGCAAGGACTTCGAGCTGATGCGGGAATCGGGGGTCGAGCAGCGTTCGCCTGCCGCTCTACTGGACGGTGGTCCAGGCCAAGTCCCCGGCGATCGCCGAGCCGGACTGGGCCGGCTTCGACCACGAGGTCAAGCTGGCGGCCGAAGCCGACATCCGGATCATGCCGTTCGTCTGGGGCTCGCCGGAATGGGTGGCGCCGCAGGTGATCGACCTGCCGGTGAAGAGCGCCCGGCAGCGCTGGGGCTGGAGCAAGATGCTGCGCGAAGCGGTCGACCGCTACGGGCCCGACGGCTACTTCTGGGAAGAACACCCGGAGCTGCCGTTCCTGCCGATTCGCCGCTGGGAGATCTGGAACGAGCAGAACATCGTCACCTTCGCCGACCAGCCCGACCCGGTCGCGCTTCGCCAGGCTGATCCGGATCTCCGGGCGGGCGATCCACCGCGTCGACCCCGGCGCCAAGGTGATCCTCGGCGGCTTCTTCGGGCGGCCGCTGCAGATCCCGCCCAACGTCGCCTCCGGCGACTACCTCGCCCGCTTCTACCGGGCGGGGAACGTCAAGCGCTACTTCGACGGCGTCGCCCTGCACCCCTACGTCGCCCGCGCCCGCGCGATGGGGGCCCAGATCGAGAACCTGCGGCGGATCATGCGCCTGCACGGCGACGCGAGCGACGCCGATCTACGTGACCGAGCTGGGCTGGGGCTCGCGCAGCGGGCCGACCCGCTGGGAGCGCGGCCTCTACGGGCAGGCGAACCAGCTCTCGCGCGCCTTCGCGATGCTCTCGAACCAACCGGTCGCGACTGGCGGGTCGGCGGCGTCTGGTGGTTCACCTGGACCGACGAAGGCGGCACCTGCAGCTTCTGCGGCTCGGCCGGGCTGCTGACCGAGAAGCGTCGCGCGAAGCCGGCCTGGTACCGCTTCAACGCGTTGGACCGGCGGCGATCCCGACACGGTCGAAAGGGCCTCTTCGGCTTCGCTCGGCGAAGAGCTGGAACCGGCCGAGGAACCCGAGGGCACGGGCGAGCAGGACACGCCGGCCCCGGCGCTGCGCCGCCGCTAGGCTCCGTAGACCAGTTCCGAACTCGACCGAGGAGTCTCCGATGCCTTTCTCCGTTCCCGATCTTCCGTACGCCTACGACGCGCTCGAGCCGCACATCGACGAGGCGACGATGCGCGTCCACCACGACAAACACCACCAGGCCTACGTCGACAAAGCGAACGCCGCGCTCGAGGGCACGGAGTGGGCCGATCGCGACGTCGAGGACGTGCTGCGCAACCTCGTCCAGCCTGCCCGGCGACAAGCAGGGCCCGGTCCGCAACAACGCCGGCGGCCACTACAACCACTCGCTCTTCTGGCAGATGCTCAGCCCCGACGGCGGCGGCGAGCCCGGGGGCGACCTCGGCACGGCGATCACCGAGACCTTCGGCTCCTTCGACGCCTTCAAAGACGAGTTCAAAAACGCCGGCATCGCCCGCTTCGGCTCCGGCTGGGCCTGGCTGGTCAAAGACTCCTCCGGCCTCGCCGTCGTCTCGACGCCGAACCAGGACTCGCCCGTCTCCGACGGCAGCGTCGCCCTGCTCGGCTGCGACGTCTGGGAGCACGCCTACTACCTCAAGTACCAGAACAAACGGCCCGAATACATCGACGCCTTCTGGAACGTCGTCAACTGGGACTACGTGGCGGAGCGGCTTCGCTTCCGCCTAAGCGCTTTGGACGCCGGCCGTCGCCTCCTCGGGGGCTGCGGCCGGCGGTATGTCCGCCATCGCGTGCTCGGCGAGCGCGGTGATGGTGAGGCTCGGGTTGACGCCGACGTTGGCCGGCACCGCCGCCCCGTCGCAGACCAGCAGGTTCTCGTAGCCGAAGACGCGCTGGCGGTTGTCGACGACGCCGTCCTCGGGGCTGTGGCCGATCACCGCGCCGCCGAGGATGTGGGCGGTGGTCGGCACGTTGAACAGCGCCTCGTTGACGGCGCTCTGGGCGATCCCGCCGGTTCGCTCGGCCAGCCATTCCGCCGCCTCGTTGGCGACCGGGATGAAGGTCGGGTTGGGCCGCTCCGGGTCCTGCTCGGTCTGCAGCCGCACGTCGCCCGAGCGCTTCAGCTTCGGCCGCAGCGCGATCGCGTTGTCCAGCGTCTGCATGACCAGGACGATGATCGTCCGGCGCGACCAGCCCTTCGGCCACATCACCTGCGCGAACCTGAGCGGGTGGCGGACGATCTGCGCCAGCAGCTTCAGCGGCCGGGTCAGCCTGGTGCCGTCGCCGACCAGGAGCGTGTAGAGGGCGTTCATCGAGTCGCCGTCCTTGCCGTAGGTGACGGTCTCGATATGGGTGTGCGGGTCGGGATAGATGCTGCCGGTGATCGCGACCCGCTTGGTCAGGTCGTCGGGGTAGTCCTCGGGGACGGTGACCGCGAGGATCACCTCGCTGTTGGTCCGCACCAGCTCGCCGAGCCGCGAGGAGATCCGTGGCAGCGAGCCGCCGAGGCGGCAGCGCTGCAGCAGCTTGTTCGTCCCCAGCGCCCCGGCGGCGACGACGACGCCGCGGGCGCGGATCGTGCGGCGTCCGCGGCCCGGGAGCATCCCGGAGCGCTCGCTGGTCACCGCGTAGCCTTCGCTGCCGTCGGCGGCGCCGAGCGGGCGGATCTCGGTCACGGTCCGGTTCGGGGTCACCTCGACGCCGCGGCGCTCGGCCAGCCAGAGGTAGTTCTTGACCAGCGTGTTCTTCGCCCCGTGCGGGCAGCCGACCATGCAGCGACCGCACTGCATGCAGCCGGTGCGGTCCGGACCCTCGCCGTCGAAGTAGGGGTCGGGGACGGTCTTCCCCGGCTCGCCGAGGAAGATCCCGATCGGGGTCTTCTGGTAGGTGTCGCCGACGCCGATCTCCTCGCCGAACTCGCGCAGCAGCTTGTCGGCGGGATCGTCGTTGTCGTGGACGACGACGCCGAGCATCCGCTGCGCCTCGGCGTAGTGGGGCGCGAGCGCCGACTCCCAGTCCTCGAGGTCACGCCACTGCGGGTCCTGGAAGAAGGCGGTGGGCGGTACGTAGAGGGTGTTGGCGTAGCCGAGGCTGCCGCCGCCGACACCGCAGCCGCTGACCACGGCGACGTCTTTGAACGGGGTCATCCGGAAGATCCCCCGCAATCCCAGGCGCGGTGCCCAGAAGTAGCGCCGCAGGTCCCAGGTCGACTTCGGGAAGTCCTTGTCCTCGAAGCGTTTTCCGCACTCGAGCACGCCGACGCTGTAGCCCTTTTCAGCCAAGCGCAGCGCCGAGACGGAGCCGCCGAAGCCGGACCCGACGACTAGCCAGTCGTAATCGAACTGGCTCATCAGCCGACCCTAGTTGTTGGACCGGGGGCTGGAGTTGGTGGTGCTTAAGCCTCGCCCGGCTCGAGCGGCCGGAAATCGGACGTACGCGCACCGCAGACCGGGCAGAACCAGTCTTTTGGGATGTCCTCGAAGGCCGTGCCAGGTGGGATGCCGCCGTCGGGATCGCCGATCTCCGGGTCGTAGATGAACCCGCAGCTCTCGCAGATCCAGAGGGTTACTTCCTTGGTCGCAGTCATACCCGAATTCTAGAGGCCTATTTGTCGCCGAAGCTGACCGCGACCGGCTCGCGCTCGGCGTCGTCGATCTCGAAGAACTCGCGGGCGGTGAAGTTGCCGGCGTTGGCGACGATCGAGCCCGGGAACTGTTCGATGTCGGTGTTGAAGGACTGGACGTTGGAGTTGTAGATCCGGCGCGAGGCCTGGATTTCGTCCTCGAGCTCGGACAGGTTGCGGCTCAGCTGCTGGAAGTTCTCGGTCGCCCGCAGGGTCGGGTAGTTCTCGGCGACGGCGCGCAGGTCGGCCAGCGCCTGGGTCAGTTTCTGCTCCGCCTGAGCGGTGTCGCCGACGCTCTGCGCGGCCATCGCCTCGGCCCGCGCTTTGGTCGTTTTCTCGAACGTCTGACTCTCGTGCTCGGCGTAGCCTTTGACCGTCTCGACCAGGTTGGGGACGAGGTCGTGGCGCCGTTTGAGCTGGACGTCGATCCCGCTCCAGGACTCATCGACTCGGTTCCGCGCGGCGATGATCGAGTTGCGCTTGACGACGAAGTAGAGGGCCGCGATGACGATGATCGCGACGACGACGATGATGGCGATGGTCATGGAGGCTCCTGTGGTCGACCGGGGCTAGAAGCCCATCCTAGCCCCCAGGTGAGGCGGGGCATAGGATCGGCCGCCATGGGCGCCAAGCAGGAAGCGCAGGACTGGGCCGCGACCGTGAGCCGCTACGGCGAGCGCAACGGCCTCACCTACGAGGAGGTCGGCGGGATCAATCCCAAGGACGGGCCGGTGGCGCTCTGCGTCGGCGGGGTCAACCGCCTCACCGGCCAGCTCGCCGAGGGCTTCTGGGGCTCGAGCTGCGATGCCGACGAAAAGGAGGTCGGCAGCCTCTTCGACAAGGCGGTGCTGCCGACAGCGATCCTCGCCAAGGCGCACATGCCGGACCTGGCGCAGGTGGTCCCCGCCTTCAACGTCGAGTCGATCGAGGGGCACGAGGTGGTGACGCAGCGCTTCTCGCGCAAGGTCGAGTTCGAGTCGATCGACTTCAACAAGCGCTTCTGGGCGACGGTGCCGTCCGAGTCACGACCCGGTGGCGCTGCGGGAGCTGTTCGGCCCCGGCTTCCTCGGCTGGGTGACGACGATGACCGGCGAGATCGACTTCGGCGTCAACGATCGCCAGCTCTGGTTCCTCTGGCGCCTGCGCGAGCGCAGCGAGGAGGAGTTGAAAACGGCGCTGAAGAACGCCGGCGAACTGTTCAAACGGCTGCAGGGCGGAGATGGACGAGAGCGGCATCCACGTCTACCCGCCCGGGCCCTGGCACGCGGGCCTGGAGCCGTTCCCCGATGCATAGGGGGAGATGGCTCGTACATCGGTCCAATGGCGATGGCAGCAGGGGGCCGCTGCCGATGGGGACCAGGTGACCGCGATCCCTCGCTCACCAGCCTGGTGGCTGCGTTCGGCTCTCGCCCTGGCCCTTGCCATCGCGATCCTCGCGCTGGCGCTGCCTGTCGCCTTCGGCGGTGGCGCTTGGAACGGCGGCGTCGATCCGGCGCAGTTCTTCTAGGCGCCCGCCGGGCCGCCTTCAGTCGCGAATACATCAAAGTTTCTTTTTCCTAGCCCTGCTCAATTTCCGCTTGTCGGGTGCCGATGCGAGTCGAGCATGGAAGCGATTCAAGGCAAACCCGCCGCGAGGCGGGGACGCAAAGCTAGAGATCTCGGCTCAAGCCGAGATAGCTCGGCTGCCGCTTTCGGAGCCCAATATCCGAGCCCCGAAGGAGGCACCTATGTCTCGTATTTCCGTGATCCTCTCGAGTCCCCGCCATCTGCTGGGAGCGCTGCTTGTGGCGCTGCTCGCGGTCGGCGCGGTCGTTGGATCAGGCGCGAGCTTCACCTCGAAGTCCGCGAATCCCAGCAACACGTTCAGCTCTGGCAACCTCGCGCAGTCCAACTCCAAGGAAGGCGCGGCGGTACTCACCTCAGCCTGGCCTGGTGCCGGGAGCCTCGACCAACGGCACGGTGACGATTACCAACAGCGGCAACGTCGCTGGCACGTTCACTCTGTCGAAGACCAACCTCATCGACACGCCGGGCGCCAATGGCGGCCAGCTGTCGGTAGCGCTGGACCTCTCGATTCAGGACGTGACCAACACGTCGTCGCCGGTCAGCGTGTACTCGGGCAAGGTCGGCGCGATGGGTGCCCAGTCGCTCGGCAAATTCGCCGCAGGCGAGGCCCGCACCTACAAATTCACCGTCACGTTCCCCGACGGCGGCACTCCGGCGTCTGCGACGACCGGGGACAACGCCTACAAGGGTTCGGCGATGAGCGTCGGCTATCAGTGGGATGCCGTTTCCTAGCGGCGTCCCACCAGCGAGGCGCCGGGGCCGGCGGATGACGTCGGTCCCGGTAGCTCGCTGGCTCGGAGCCTGCCTCACGGTGCTCTGCCTGGCGCTGGCGGCGATCCTGCTGATCCCCGCGGCGCTCGGCTTCCAGCGTTACGTGATCGTCAGCGGCTCGATGAGCGGCACCTACGACAAGGGCTCGATCGTCTTCGACGAGGAAGTGCCGGTGGACGAGCTCAAGGTCGGCGACGTGATCACCTACGAGCCGCCCCCTGGGACCTTCTCGCAGGACCTGGTCACCCACCGGATCGCTTGGATCGGGACCGACCAGGCGGGCCAACGAATCTTCCGCACCAAGGGGGACGCCAACCCCAGCGCCGACCCCTGGACCTTCAGCCTCGACGGCACCGAGCAGGCCAGGGTCGCCTTCTCGGTCCCCTATGTCGGCTACCTGCTGGCCGGGCTCTCGATCCCGCTGGTGAGGATGCTGGCGATCGGCGTTCCCGCGATCATCGTCGCCTTGCTGATCCTGGCCGGGATCTGGCGCGACGCCGGCCGCGAGGCCCAGCGCCGCGAGGCCGAGGCCAGCGGGACCGGGCCGCAATGGACCGGCTGAACCTGCTCGTCCACTCGCGGCGGTGGCTGCTGCTGGGGGCGCTTGCCCTCGTCTCTCTCGGCCTCGGCTCGGCGATCTTCAGCGGCGCCAGCTTCACCTCGAAGAGCGCCAACTCCGCTTCGTTGGCCACCGGCAGCATCCAGCTCAGTTCCTCGGCGCCGAACCAGGCGATCGTGGCCGCGAGTGGGATGCGGCCCGGCGACAGCAGGCAGGGGACGATCGCGATCGGTAACAAAGGGACTGCTGCCGGCACCGTCGTCCTGGAAGCGGCGGGGCTGACCGGCGGAGCGCTCGCGGCGGTGCTCGACTTCAAGGTCGAGGACACGACGGGAAGCTCGACCGTGAAGTGGAGCGGCAAGCTCGGCACCTTCGACAGCGTCGACCTCGGTTCCGTTGCCGCCAGCACGACCCGTAACTACAGGTTCACGCTGAGCTGGCCGAGCGCTTCGAACGAAGCGTCGCTGCAGGGGGCCACCAGCTCGCTCACCTTCCGCTGGAGCGGCAGCGCGAAAGGGACGGGCTCGTGAGGCGCCGGGCCGCACTACTGCTTTCGCTGGTGGCCCTGGCTGCCTGCGCGCTGGCGGCTGGCTTCTCGGCTGCGAGCTTCACCGATACGAGCCAGAACCCGCAGACGATCAGCGCGGTTGCCGACTTCCTGGCGCCCAGCGCCGGGACGAGCATCGTCGCCAAGTCCGAGGGTGGCGCGACCGGGTACGTCCGCGCCGGCGGCAACTATCGCGTCTACGCCAACGTCACCGATCCCGGCAGCCCGCCGAGCAAAACGTCCTCGGTCAAAGCCAACCTCTCCGCGCTCACGTCGGGGCAGACGGCGGCCACGCTCAGCTCCGGGTCCTACACGGTCGATGGCGTCTCCTACAACTACCGCAGCGCCCAGCTCAAAGCCGGGAGTGGCGTCAGCGCCGGGACGAAGTCCTACGCGCTGACCCTCGCCGACGGCGCCACCAACTCGCAGGTCCAGAACTTCTCGGCGATCGTCGACAACGGGCCCTTCGCCGGCAGCGCGTTTGCGACTGCGAACGGAAAAGGAAACAACTCCGGCGAACCCGAGCAGGGGGACACCGTCACCTTCACCTACGACGACGCGCCCGAAGCGGAATCGCTCCGCTCCTCCTGGGACGGGGAAGCGGAGAGCGTCAAAGTCTCGATCTCCGACTCCTCCGGCAGCGAGACTCTGACCGTCAGCAGCACCGACCTCGGCTCGGTCGCGCTCAAGGGCGACTACGTCGACAGCGGCAAGACGGTCAGCTTCCCCAGCTCTTCGATGATCCTCAGCGGCAACTCGGTCGTGATCACGCTCAGCAGCCCGAGCTCGTCAAGCAACGTCAACGAGGACTCGGGGAACCGGGCACCGGTCTGGTCGCCCTCCTCGTCCGTTTACGACGGCGCGGGGAACGCCTGCTCGACCTCGAGCGTGACCGGCGCCAGCGCGCGCCAGTTCTGAGCTCGGCTCAGGCTGGGTAGTCGGGGTCGCCCGGAAGGACGACGCGGTGGTCCTCGCGGGTGCCGATCACCTTCGGCAGGATCGGCTCGACCGGGCTGTCGCGGTGAGCGGCGAGCGCCTCGTCGGACGTGCGGTAGGGAAGCAGAGACCGCAGTTGGCTGACGGTCGGGAAGGCGAGCACGATCTCGCCCTTCTCCTGCGCCTCCAGCGCGGCGGCCGGGCGGAACCAGGCGGCCTCGGTGGTCTCGACCCCGTCCGGCGTCGGCGGTGTGTGGGCCGGGGCGAGGGCGAGGAAGAACCAGGCGTCGAAGCGGCGGGAGATCACCTCCGGCGTGATCCAGCGTGAGAACAGGACCAGCTCCTCGCCGGCCGGCAGCTCGATCCCCGCCTCCTCGGCCAGCTCCCTGACCGCGCAGGCGCGGTGGCCGAGCTCGTCCTCGCCGTCAGCGGGGTCGACGGCGCCGCCGGGGAAGACCCAGACGTTCGGCATGAACCTGGCGTCGGCGCTGCGCTTCAGCAGCAGCACCTCGAGCTCGCGATCGCCGTGCTTGCCGCCGCGCCGCAGCAGCACGACCGATGCGGCGGATCTGGGAACAGACGGCGTCCCGAGGTTCGGCGCCTCCGCCGGCCCCCGTTCTCTCTCACTCATCTGCCCACCCTATCGGCGGTGTCTGAGCTTTCCCGCCAGATGTGGCGGGGAAACTCAGACACGTCTCAGGCGAGGGCGCGCCGGCGGGCGCGGCGGATGCGCGTGCGGTTCGCGAGCCAGGTGAGGAGGGCGATCAGGGCGATGGGCCCGACGATCGCGAGGCCGACGATGGTGACCCCGGCGGCGATCGCGAGGATGTGGCCGGCGTCGTCGAGTGCGTCGCCAACACCCCAGCCGGTGGCCGCGTCGTCGGAACTCGCGGCGGCGCCGGTCTCGATTCGCAGGGAGACATGGGAGAGGTTGGCGCGCCGCTCCAGGCTCGAAAGCTGGGAGCGCAGGTAGGCGGCGTGGCGGCGCTCGCTTCGGAGCTGGGATTCGGCGGCGGTGCGCTCGGCTTCGGTGTCGGCGCCCGAGAGCTGCGCGAGTAGCCCCTCGATCTTGGCCTGGGAGTCGCGCAGCCGTTCGCCGGTGCGGACGGTGGGGGCGGTGATGTCCGCGGTCGCCTCGTGCCGCGAGCGGACCTCGGCGATGCCGGAGAAGTCGGCGAGGGCGTCACTGAGTTTGCCGCTGGGGATCAGCAGCTCGAACCGGGCCCCGGCTTCGCCCTCGGCGCCGTCGCTGATCGAGGAATCGAGGACGATGCCGCGATAGGTGTGCACGGTCTGGAAGACCGCCGAAGCGGCTTTGCGGACTTCGGTGGGCTCGGTGCCGAGGGCGAGCTCGGCGGAGCGTTCGATGTCGCGGTGGGGAGCTTGGGCGGCGTAAGGGCCGCTGCTCGTGCGGCCCGAGGAAGAGGCGGGGGCGGCGGTAGCCGCCTCGCTAGCGCTCGAGGACCCCGACACGCTCGGGATCTCGGTCGAGTATTGCGTGCTCACGCCACCACCGCTTGGCTTCGCCGGTGGCATGGAGTCAAGGTGGACGGCCGATGGCGGAGTTACTCCCTCTTCGCCAATGGCGACCACGACCGTGACCGCGGCAATCGCGGCGAGCGCGGTGGCGCCGGCCGGGATCAGGGCGCGGCGGGGCTGGATCGCGCGGAGTCGGTCGGCGAGGGCGCCCAGCCGCGAACGGCCGCGGCGCGGGAAGCCCGCGGCGGCGCGCTCGTCGAGCTCGGCGACGAAGGCCGGGCGCGGGGCGGGGCGCAGCGACTCCAGCGCGGCGACGAGGCTGTCCTCTTTATACGGCTCCATCGCATGCCTCCCTCAGCTTGGTCATGGCTCGGTGCAATTTCGTGCCGGCATTGGACTTGGTGACGCCGACCACGGCGGCGATCTCGGCATTGGTCAAGCCGGCGAAGAATTTGAGCGCGATCAGCTCGCGCTCAGGCGCCTCCAGCACCGCGAGCGCGACGCCGACCGCGAGCCGGCGCTCGCTCTCCTCGGCGCTCTCGTGGGCGGGGGCGGAGGCGAGGTCGGCTGGCTCGGCCACCAACTCGGCCTGGCGGCCGCGTCGCCTCAGTTCGTCGAGTGCGGCGTTGCGGGCGATCCCGAACAGCCAGGCGCGCGGCTCGCCGCGGCGCGGGTCGAAGCGGGAGCGCTTGCGGAAGGCGCGCTCGAAGGCGGCCGCGGTGACGTCCTCGGCGGTGGCCGGGTCGCGGAGGAGGCTGGCGACGTAGGCGTAGACGTCGTCGCGGCTCGACTTGTAGAGGTGGTCGAAGGCGAGGTCCGCCTCGCGCGGCGCCTCCTCGGCGGTTGCTACCAAAGTCTGGTTCACGCCCTTACTACGGCCAACGTCCCCGTTCATCACAGGGAGAGCTATATGCGCTCAGGCGGGTTGGGGCAAAGCGGCCGCCGCCGGGATCGACTCGGCGACGACGTCGAGGAGGTGCGTCAGGTCTTCGTCGGAGATCGAGAGCGGGGGGACGAGGACGACGGTGTCGCCGAGCGGGCGGACGATGGCGCCGCGCTCACGCGCCTCGAGCGTCACCCGGTGCCCCATCCGCAGCGCCGGGCCGTGGGCGCCGAGGTCGATCCCGGCCATGAAGCCGCGCCAGCGCACCTCGGCCACCTCCGGCATCGCCTCGATCTCCCGCAGCCGCCGGCCGAGCAGCTCGATCTTCGGCTGCAGGCGCTCGATCGTCCGCTCCTGCTCGAAGACGTCGAGGCTGGCCAGCGCCGCCGCGCACGCGAGCGGGTTGCCGGTGTAGGTGTGGCCATGGAAGAAGGTCCGCTGCTCCTCTGGCGCGCCGAGGAAGCCCTCGTAGATCCGCTCGGTCGTCAGGGTCGCGGCCAGCGGCAGGTAGCCGCCGGTGATGCCCTTGGCGAGGCAGAGCAGGTCCGGCGCGACGTCCTCCTGTTCGCAGGCGAACATCGTGCCGGTGCGCCCGAACCCGGTCGCCACCTCGTCGCAGATCAGCAGCACCCCGTGCTGGTCGCAGAGCTGTCGCACGGCGCGCAGGTAGCCGGGGGGCTGGACGAGGATCCCGGCCGCGCCCTGGACCAGCGGCTCGACGATCACCGCCGCGATCTCCTCGCCGTGGGCGCTGAGGATTCGCTCCAGGTCGGCGGCGTCGCCCGGCTCTGCGGCATGCGTCTCGAACAGCAGCGGGCCGTAGGCGGCGTGGAAGAGGTCGATTCCCCCGACGGAGACGGATCCGATCGTGTCCCCGTGGTAGGCCTCGCGCAGCTTCACGAAGGAGGTGCGGCGGGCGCCCTCCTTGCCGCGCTGGGCCTGGTACTGGAAGGCCATCTTCAGGGCGATCTCGGCGGCAGTGGAGCCCGAATCGGAGTAGAAGACCCGCGAGAGGCCCGATGGCGCGATCTCGACCAGGCGGCCGGCGAGCTCGGCCGCCCTGGGGTGGGAGAGGCCGAGCATGGTCGAGTGGGCGACCCGGTCCAACTGCTCGCGCACGGCGGCGTCGATGACCGGGTGACGATGGCCGTGGACGTTGCACCAGAGCGAGGAGGTGCCGTCGATGTAGCGGTGGCCGTCGCTGTCGAATACGTATGAGCCCTCGGCGCGCTCGATCAGCAGCGGCTCTTCTTCGCTCCAGCCCTGCTGCTGGGTGAAGGGGTGCCAGATGTGGTCGTGATCGAGCTGCGTGGCGTCCAGCATCGAAAACGACGTTAGAGGTGAGTTCGGCCGGAATCCGGGTAGCGAGCCTCTGTGATTACACCCACAGATGTTACATCGATTCATGTCATGATTGCTCGGGATGGCTGAGCGAGGAGCGATACCGAAGGTTCCGAAAGCGCGCCGGCGAGCGCTGCGGGCCGTCCGCTCGCTGTTCAGCCCGCTGCTCCCCGACGACTACCTGGAGCTGATCGACCCGCTGCTCTCGACCCGGGAACTGCGCGGCCGGATCGAGCGAATCGAGCCGGAGACCGCCGAGGCGTCGACCGTCCTGATCCGGCCTGGCTACGAGTGGGGCGGCCACCAGCCGGGCCAGTACCTGCGGATCGGCGTCGTCGTCGACGGCGTCCACCACTGGCGCGCCTACTCGCTGACCTCCGACCCCGGTCGCGCCGACGGCTGCATCGCGATCACCCCGAAGCTGGTCGAGGCCGGCAAGGTCTCGCCCTACCTCGTGCGCGACGCCCGGCCCGGCGACCTCGTCCGGCTCGGCGGCGTGGAAGGCACCTTCGTGCTTCCCGACCCCGTTCCCGAGAAGCTGCTCTTCATCAGTGCCGGGAGCGGCATCACGCCGATCGCCAGCATGCTGCGCAGCATCGTCCGCGAGGACGCGGTCGGCGACGTCGTCCACATCCATTCCGCGCGGACCCGGGACAGCGTCATATTCGGCGAGCGGCTGGACCGGTTCCACGCCGCCGAAGTCGGCTTCGAACTGCGGCTGCGGATCACCTCCGAGCAGGGGCGCGTCTCCCCGGCGGATCTCGAGACGCTCTGTCCCGACTGGCGCGAGCGGAGCACGTTCGCCTCCGGGCCGGGGGAGATGCTGGACGACCTGACCCGCCACTGGAAGCTGGAGGGCGACCCGGAGCTGCTCGAGATGGAGCGCTTCCAGCCCCTGATCGGCGGTGAGGCGGGCGGCGGTGAGGGCGGCGAGATCCGGTTCGCCAAGAGCCACGTGGAGGCCGTCTGCGACGGCGCCACCCCGATCCTCGCCGCCGGCGAAGCGGCCGGCGCCACTCTGCCCTTCGGCTGCCGGATGGGCATCTGCCACACCTGCGTCGGCGAGCTGCGCCGGGGCAAGGTCAGGGATCTGCGCACCGGGGAGGTCCACGGCAGCGAGGGAGAGATGGTCAGAACTTGCGTCAACGCCCCCGAGGGGCCAATCGAGATCGCACTTTGAGACTGAGAGGAACCGAATGAGCACTGCGACCATTGAGAACAGGATCGAGATCGAGAGTCCGCTGAGCCGGCTCTCGCCCGAGCAGATCGAGGCGCTGGCGCGCGAGTTCGACGCGATCCGCGATCGGGTCCGCGCCGACCTCGGCGAACGCGACCGCCGCTACATCGAGAGCATGATCGAGATGCACCGCCGCCTCGGGGTGATCTCCCGGGCGCTGCTGCTCGCCTCCAACAACCTGCCCGCCCGGGCCGCCGGCACCGTCGCGCTTGGCGCGGCGAAGATCCTCGAGAACATGGAGATCGGCCACAACGTCATGCACGGCCAGTGGGACTGGATGAACGACCCCCGGATCCACTCCACGACCTGGGACTGGGACACCGCCTCGACCCCGGAGGCCTGGAAGCACTCGCACAACTACGTCCACCACACCTTCACCAACATCCGCGGCAAGGACAAGGACCTCGGCTACGAGATCATGCGGATCGACCCGGAGCAGAAGTGGCACCCGGTCTACCTCCTGCAGCCGGTCTACAACCTGCTGCTGATGGCCTTCTTCGAGTGGGGCGTCGCCCTGCACGACATGGACTACGAGGCGATCCGCAAGGGCGAGAAGTCGAAGGCGGAGGTGCAGCGACAGGTCAAGGGCATCGTCGGCAAGGCGAAAAGCCAGGTGGTCAAGGACTACGTCGCCTGGCCGCTGCTGAGCGGTGCGGCGACGGCCGGGGTGGAGCTGGCGCGGAAACGTGGATGGCGGCGTGCACTCGCCAAGGGGGCTCGCGCCTATCACTCGGCGGCGGCGGCCAACGCGACGGCCAACGTCGCCCGCAACGTCTGGGCCTACGCGATCATCTTCTGCGGCCACTTCCCGGACCAGACCTACACCTTCAGCGAGGCCGAGGTCGAAGACGAGACTCCGGGCGGCTGGTACGTGCGCCAGCTCTCCGGCTCGGCCAACATCGAGGGTGGCCCGTTCTTCCACATCGCCAGCGGCAACCTCGGCTTCCAGGTCGAGCACCATCTCTTCCCGGACCTGCCGAGCACCCGCTACGCCGAGATCGCGCCGCAGGTGAAGGACATCTGCGAGCGCTACGGCCTCCCCTACAACAGCGGCCCCTTCCTGCAGCAGCTGGGGATGGTGCAGCGGACGATCCTGCGGCTCGCCTTCCCGGGCGGGAAGCAGCGGCCGAAGCCAGGCCCGTACCGCGGCGAGGGCGCGGCTTCTCTGTGATATAGGTCACAGGAACAACTATTGCCCTTGAGGAAAGGTTGCAGAAGTGCAACTATTTCCTTCATGCAAGCGAGCGACGTAAAGGCAATCGCCAAGAAAACGGCCGCGGAGACCAAGCCCGAGGCCCAGGACACGGCGGCGCGACTGACCGCGCTGCTGCGCCACGTCTTCCTCTACGACCGCGGCAACCAGCTGCGGGTGATCGAGGAATCGGGCCTGTCGATCACCCAGTGCAAGGCGCTGCTGGAGCTGGGTGGCCTGGGGCAGACCGCGGAGGCCTGGCAGGTCGGTGACCTGGCCGAGGTCTTCGGCGTCTCCCTGCCCTCGATGAGCAGGGCGGTCGACGGCCTGGTCAAGGACGGCCTGGCGACCCGGGTCGAGGACCCCGACGACCGCCGCGCCCGCCAGGTGCGGATCACGGCCAAGGGCAAGGACCTGGTCGAGACGCTGGTCGCCGTGCGCCAGTCCGGCATCGAAGCCTTCGCTTCGACTCTCAGCGCCGCCCAGCGCCGCAAGCTCGACGCCGCCGTCGACTCGCTGATCGATCGCGAGGACATCGCACAGACCTTTGAGCACCTGAAGGGAGCCAAATCTTGACCCGTTACCGCCACCTGATCACCGACGACAACCGCAAGTGGTGGACGCTCGGAGCGATGTGCTTCGCGCTGTTCATGATCATGCTCGACAACACGGTCGTGAACGTCGCCCTGCCCTCGATCCAGCGCGACCTCGACGCCTCGATCTCCGGGCTCGAGTGGACGATCAACGGCTACACGCTCTCCTTCGCGGTGCTGCTCGCCACCGGCGGGCGGCTCGGCGACATCTTCGGCCGCCGCCGCATGTTCCTCTTCGGCGTGATCATCTTCGCGGTCTCCTCGGCGACCGCTGGGCTGGCACCGGACGCAACCTCGCTGGTGGTCAGCCGGATCGTCCAGGGCGTCGGCGCGGCGCTGATGATGCCGGCGACGCTCTCGATCATCACCGACGCCTTCCCGGCCGCCGAGCGCGGCAAGGCGATGGGGATGTGGGCGGGAGTCTCCGCTCTGGCCCTGGCCGTGGGCCCGGTGCTGGGCGGCTTCCTGACCGAGCACGTCAGCTGGCGGGCGATCTTCTACCTCAACATCCCGGTCGCGATTGGTGCTGTCCTCGCGGCCCTGTTCGCCGTGCGCGAGTCGCGCGACACCAGCGTCGGCCGTGAGGTCGACTATGCCGGTGTCGTCCTCCTCACCGGCACCCTGACGGCGCTGGTCCTGGCCCTGGTCGAGGGCAACGCCTGGGGCTGGAGCTCGCCTGAAATCGTCGGCCTGCTGGCCGCCACGGTGTTCGGCGCGATCGCCTTCGTCGCGGTCGAGCTGCGGGTGAAGGTGCCGATGGTCGAATTCCGCTTCTTCTCCGACCGCAACTTCGTCGGCGCGGTGGTGGTGGCGCTGATCGTCTCCTTCGCGATGCTCGGGGTCTTCTTCTTCCTCGCCCTCTACATGCAGAACATCCTCCACTACTCGCCGCTCGAGGCCGGGGTCAGGTTCCTGCCCTCGACCTTGATGATCGTCGGGATCGCGCCGCTGTCCGGCCGCCTCTCCGATCGCTTCGGCCCGCGCTGGCTGATCGCCGGCGGGTTGGCGATCGTCGCCGCCTCGCTGTTCAGCTTCAGCGGTCTCGCGGTCGACTCCGGCTATCTCGACCTGCTGCCCGGCTTCATGCTCCTGGGCATCGGGATCGCGATGACGATGTCGCCGATGACCAGCGCCGCGATGAACGCGGTGCCGGTGCAGAAAGCGGGCATCGCCTCGGGCGTGCTCTCGATGTTCCGGATGGTCGGCGGCAGCCTCGGGATCGCGGTCACCGGCGCGATCTTCCAGGCCTCGGTCGGCGGCAACTTCGAGACCGCCAGCCCGCAGGACTTCGTCGAGGCGCTGGGCCTGGCGATGACCGTATCTGCCCTGGTCGCGGTGGTGGGCGCCGTAATCGCAGCGTTCGCGATCCGTGCCAAGAGCAAGCAGATCAGCTTCGAGGCGGCGGAGGCCGAGGTCAACCCCGGTGGCGAGGTGCTCGCCGCGCGCGAGGTCGCCGCCCAATAAGAATCAGCCGGGATGCTGGTCCTGCTGCCGCCCTCCGAGGGCAAGTCGGCGCCCTCGCAGGGTGAGCCGGTCGACCTCGACTCGCTCGCCTTTGGCGCCGAGCTGGGCGAGGGACGGGCGGAGCTGCTCGACGCGCTCGAGCGGCTCGCCGACCGCCCCGTGCCGAAGGCGCTGAAGCAGTTGGGGATCTCCAAGGGCCAGGCGGGGGAGATCGCGGTCGACGCCGAGCTGCGGCGGGCTCCAGCGGCGCCTGCGGCCGAGGTCTACAGCGGCGTCCTCTTCGACCGCCTGGGACTCGCCGAGCTGCCGGCGAGGGCACGGCGGCGGGTGCTGATTGCCAGCGCTCTCTGGGGGTTCGTCCGTCCCGAGGACCGGATTCCCTACTACCGCTTCTCGGCCAAAGCGAGGCTGGACAGGATCGGCCCGCCCGCCTCCTGGTGGCGCGAGGCGCTGGCCGGTGCGCTTCCGGACAAGCCGGGGGAGCTGATCGTCGACATGCGCTCCGCCGCCTACGCGGCCGCCTGGAAGCCCCGGCGGGCGACGCTGGTGGCGGTGCGCGCGTTCAGCGAGACCAACGGAAAGCGCAAGCCCGTCTCGCACATGGCGAAGGCGGTGCGGGGCGACGTGGCGCGGGCGCTGCTGCTGGCGAAGAAAGCGCCGAAAGACCCCGAAGCGGCGGCCGCGATCGCCCACGAGGCCGGCTTCACCGTGGAGCTATCCGCCGGCCACCTCGACGTCATCGTCTAGCCCTGCGGTTGATGGGCCGAAAATACGCCTATACGGAGGGTTTTCGGCCCATCAACGGCAGTTGAGGCCAGGAGTCTGGTTTGCCGAGGTCGAGCGACGGCAGCATCCGAACCTCGACCCCGCCCAGGGCGGCGATCGTGTCGCGGTTGGAGCGCTCGATTTCCGTCGGCTCCTCGGGCCAGGGGGTGAGCACGACCGCCGCCACCTCGAGGCCGGCCGCGCGAGCCGCCTCGATCGTCAGCAGCGTGTGGTTGATCGTGCCGAGACCGGGGGACGCAGCGATCAGGAGCGGGTAGCCGAGGTCGGCCGCGAGGTCGCGGACCAGGTAGGGCGGGGCGCTTTTGTCACCGTGGGGGTTACAAACTCGCCCCGCGAGCGGTACGAGCAGGCCGCCGACGCCCTCACAGACCAAGGCGTCCGCATCGTCCGCCGCGGCCCGAGCCGCGGCGAGGAGCCGCGCGGGCTCGATCTCCTCGCCGGCCAGCTCGGCCGCGAGATGGGGCGAAGCCGGCGGCCCGTACCGGTAAGGCGCGATCTCCTCGTCACCTCGCGCCGACTCGGCCGCCGACCGCAGCAGCTCGTGGTCCGCCGGCGGCCCATCTGGGACCAGGTCGTCGAGGCCCGTGACGGCGGGCTTGAAGACGGCGACGCGCTTGCCTTCCCGGGTCAGGGTGCGGGCGACTACCGCGGCGACGACGGTCTTGCCGACCTCGGTGCCGGTGCCGGTGACGAAGATCCCGCTGGCGGTCACTTCGTTGGTCAGGCGGCGAGCGCCCGGGGGGCGAGGATCCCGAGCTCGCGCGCGGCATCGCCGATCAGCTTCGCCGCCTGCTCCAGCTCGTCGCGACGGTGCGTGGCCATCACGGTCAGGCGCAGCCGCGAGGACCCCTCGGGAACGGTGGGCGGGCGGATGCCCTGGGCGAAAACGCCACCCTCGAGAACGTGCTCACAGAGCCTCATCGTGTGGCTGGCGTCGCCCACCTCGATCGGCACGATCTGGGTTTGGGAAGGCCCGGTTGTCAATCCCTCGGCGGCCAGCGCCTGACGCAGGATCTCTCCGTTTGCCTGCAATTGCTCGATCCGGGCCGGCTGGGCCTGGAGCAACTCGAGCGCGGCGGAGGCAGCGGCGACCGACGGGGGCGAAGGGGCGGTCGAGAAGATGAACGGGCGGGCGGTGTTGAGGAGAAAGTCGATCGTCTCGGCGTTGGCGCAGGCGTAGGCACCGTAGGACCCGAGCGCCTTGCCGAGAGTGCCGACGACCACGTCGACCTCGCCGCTGAGGCCGGCGGCGGCGACGGTGCCGCGCCCGGCGGGCCCGATCGCCCCGGTGGCGTGCGCCTCGTCGACCATCAGCCGGCATCCGTGGGTGCGTGCGAGCTCCAGGAGCTCGGGCAGCGGTGCGACGTCGCCGTCCATCGAGAAGACGCCGTCGGCGACGATCAATGAGGCGCGATCTCCGGCCTCGCGCAGTCCCCAGGCCAGGTGGTCGACGTCGTTGTGGCGATAGACGAAGGTCTCGGCGCGGGAGAGGCAGCAGCCGTCGACGATGCTGGCGTGGTTGAGCTCGTCGGAGAAGACGACCTCGCCGGCGCCCGCCAGGGCCGCGATCGTGCCGGTGTTGGCGAGGTAGCCGGAGCCGAACAGCAGTGCCGACTCGTAGCGCTTGAACTCGGCCAAGCTCGCCTCAAGCTGCGCGTGCGGCTCCATCGTGCCGGAGATCAGCCGCGAGGCCCCCGCTCCGGCTCCCCAGTGGATCGCGGCCTCGGCCGCCGCTTCGCGGACCAGCGGGTGCTCCGCCAGCCCGAGGTAGTTGTTGGAGCAGAGCAGCAGGACCGGGCGCCCGTTCAGCAGCACCTGCGGCCCCTGGGGCCCGTCGACCAAGCGGAGCTGCCGGTGGAGCCCGCGGCCGCGGAGCTCCTCCAGCCGCTCGGCGACGTCGGTCATGCCGCCTGCGGGTAGGGAGGTGGCTTCTTCGACTTCTTGACGACCCGGAGCTGGGTCGAGGGATCCCAGAAGTTGGCTTCGTCCTGGTGGTCGATCAGCTCCTCCATCGGCGTCCCGGGCGTCTCGCCGTCGAGCCAGCCGGAGCGGTTGTCGGGCCGCGGGTTGGCGCCGTTGTCGGGCTGGCGGGCCACGTTCAGCCCCAGCTCCTCGAACATCGCCCGGTCGTCCTCGGGTTCGGCGCCCAAGGTGGTGAGGAAGTTGCCCATCATCACTCCGTTCAGACCCGCCTTTACCGCCAGCGGTTGCAGGTCGCCCAGATTCTCCACGCGTCCTCCGCAAAGACGGAACAGGGCGCCGGGGATGATCAGGCGGAAGATCGCCACCCACTTGACGACCTCCCAGGGGTCCATCGGGTCGCGGTCGCCGAACTTCGTGCCCTCGCGCGGGTTGAGCAGGTTGATCGGCACCGAGGTGGGGTCGATCTCGGTCAGCTCGAAGGCCATCTCGACCCGCTGCTCCTCGGTCTCGCCAAGGTTGAGGATGCCGCCGACGCAGGTCTCGAGTCCCGCCTCCTTGACCGCCTGGATCGTCCGCAGCCGGCCCTCGTAGCGGACCGTCGAGGAGACCTCCGGGTAGTAGGAGCGCGAGGACTCGACGTTGTGGTGGACCCGCTGCACCCCCGCCTCGCGCAGCGCCGTCGCGCGGTCGGCCGACATGTGGCCGATCGAGGCGCAGCGCTTGAGGTTGGTCTGCTCGGCGACCAACCGCGTCCCTTCGAGGATCTTCTGGAAGTCGCGTTTGGAAAGGCCCTGTCCCTGGGTGACCATGCAGAAGCGGTGGGCGCCGGCGGCCTCGGCGGCTTTGGCGTGTTCGAGGATCTGCTCCGGCTCCAGCATCGCGTGCATCGGCGTGTCGGCCTCCGCGTAGCGAGATTGGGCGCAGAAGCCGCAGTCCTCGGCGCAGCCGCCCGACTTGGCGTTGACCAGCGAGCACATGTCGGTCGAGTCGCCGAAGTTCTCGCGGCGAACCCCCCAGGCGCGCTCGACCAGCGCCCCGATCTCGTCGTGGTCGGTCAGCCGCCCGTAGTCGAGCGCTTCGTCAAAGGTGATCAGCGATGCCAATGGAGAGCCTCCGGAAGTGGGGTGGGGAGCAAGGCTAAGAAGCGGTCCGGACGGGCTCGATTCGTTAGCGTCGGCCCATGGAGCGATCGCAGGCGCGTCGGCGGCGGCTGGCCCTCGGGGTTCTCCTTGGCCTCGCGGCGGGGGCATTCGTCCTTGGCGCCGCGCTCGGCGATTCGCCGACGGCCGAGGAGGAGCAGGTGCGGGTGGTCAGCGCCCTGTCGGTTCCCCAGCTTGCCGGCGAGCGCATCCTCACCGGCCTCAACGGCACCGCCGTCCCGAAGGCTCTGGAGACCGCTGTCCGCAAGGGGCGGATCGCCGGCGTGGTCTTGTTTGCCGACAACTTCCCCAGCGGCGCCGCTGGCCGGCAGTTGATCGCTCGTCTACAGGGGATCCGCCGCCCCCCGGGGCTGCGCGACCCGCTGCTGATCATGGTCGACCAGGAGGGTGGGCTGGTGAAGCGGATCGGCGGCGCGCCCTCGGCCTCGGCGGCGGCGATGGGCGCTCGCGGTGCCGCCTTCAGTCGCGAGCAGGGGCGCCGGACCGCGGCGAACCTGCGCCAGCTGGGCGTCAACGTCGACCTGGCGCCGGTCCTCGACGTCGCCCGGCCGGGCGGGACGATCGCTGAGACCGAACGCGGATTCGGCGCCACCGCCGAGCAGGTCACGGACACGGCGATCCCCTTCGCGGAAGGGCTGCAGAGCGGTGGCGTGGCGGCGACCGCCAAGCACTTCCCGGGTATGGGCGCGGCCGCTGAAAACACCGATTTCGCCGGACAGCAGATCGACCTCTCGGCGTCGGCGCTGCGGCGCGTGGACGAGGCCCCGTACCGCGCCTTCGTGGCTGCCGGGGTCGACCTGGCGATGCTCAGTACCGCCATCTATCCGGCGCTCGCTCCGGAGCCGGCCGCCTTCTCCCGCCGCATCGCGACCGGCGAGCTGCGCGACCGCATCGGCTTCGAGGGAGTCTCGATCACCGACGCGCTCGACACGGTCGCCGTGCGTTCCTTCGGCGGAACGGTGAAGGTCACCGTGGCCGCTTCCCGGGCCGGCTCCGACCTGCTGCTCTTCACCGAGCTGGCGCCGGCCGAACGGGCCTGGCGCGTGTTGGTGGCAAAGCTGCGCGCCGGCCGCCTCGACCGTGGCGAATTCGAGGCCGCGGCGCAGCGCGTGCTGGACCTGCGCCGCGAGCTGGCGCGACGCTAGGACGGCCCGGAGGTTTCGTCCCGCACGGCCAGCGGGTCGAAGATCCGGACCCCGTCGCGGCCGCCGTCCTTGGCCGCGTACATCGCCGTGTCGGCTTCCGACATCACCGACTCGATGCTGGTGCGGGGGTCGCTGCCGAACATCGCCACTCCGACACTGGCGGTAATCGGCTCGAGCTGGGGGTCGGCGGAGCGATGCTGCGCGATCGAGGCGGCGATCGACTCGGCCACCAACCGCGCCTCGGTCTCGTTGCAGCGAGGGAGGACGATCGCGAACTCGTCGCCACCGAGGCGGGCCAGGGTGTCGCTTTCGCGGCTGCGCCGGCGCAGGACGCCGGCCATCTCCTCGATCATGCGGTCGCCGGCCGGGTGTCCGTGCGAATCGTTGACCTGCTTGAAGTGATCGAGGTCGAGCATCAGGACCGCGCCCGTCGTGCCCTCGCGCCGTCCGCGCGCCATCGCCAGCCGCAGGTCTTCCTCGAAGCGGCGCCGGTTCTTCAGCCCGGTGAGCGGATCCAGGCTCGCCTGGCGCTGCAGCTCCTCCATCCGTTCGTTGCGGGTCCAGGCGAGGATCAGCGATCCAAGCAGCGCCGCCAGCGAGATGCCGACCACGGCGAGCAGCAGGGGCAGGCTGGCGTCGGGGCGGTTCGGGTCGCGGACGACGAGAACCCAGGTGCGATCGGCGATGTGGATCGGCGCCGTCGCGGGGTCCTCCAGGTCCCCCTCGGCGCCGAACACCGGCTCGCCGTCGATCCGCAACTGCACGTCCACCTCGTCGGCGACCGTTGAAACGGCAGCCCTGGCGAGGTCCTTGACCCGGAAAGCCCCGGTGGCAAAGCCGGTCAGGGCCGCCCGCCGCTGCGCCACGGTTGCGGTCGGGGCGCCGTCTCGATAGACGGCCCGGTAGACGTTGATGCCCGTACCGCCGAGAATCAGCTCCACCGGGGGCGTCGCCACCGGCTCGCCGCTATCGCGGGCGCGCTGCAGGAACGGTGCCCGTTCCGGGTCGCTGCCAAGGTCGTAGCCGACCGGCGCCAAGCTGCCGCGGTTGCTGACCGCATAGACGATCGGGTAGTAGACAGACCGCTCACGGGAGCGGCGCGGCCCGCCGTCGCGGAGTTCGTGAATCGGTGCGTCGTGCTCCAGTTCGAACGCGGCGCGCTCAGATTGCGGGACCCGATCCAGGAAGGCGGTGGCGGTCACGGCTCCATGTGCCAGCAGCGGCTCGACGACGACTTCGAACTCGTGCTCGGTGAAGCTGCCCTGGGACTGGAAGAAGGCGGCGGCGCTGGCCAGCTGCCCGATCGACAGAGCCGCGACCGCCTCCGCCTGGCGAGCCGAGCGGATCGCCTCGTCGCGTTGCATCTGGTCGAAATCGGCCTTGTCGTCGATGTGGACGATCGCCGCCGCGGTGACCGAGCCGGCGGCGATCACCAGGACGGCGGCAAGCCCGATCCAGAAGCGCAGGCTCATCTCATCCTCCCGGAACCGCGGCCAGCGACTCCCAGAGATAGAGGCTGGCGAGGCTGCGGTGCGGCCGCCACGCCTCGCCGATCTCCAGCACCTTCTGCGGCGCCGGCATCTCCTCCAGCCCGTACTCGATCTGCACAGCTTTGCGGATGCCGAGGTCACCGCCGGAGAGGACGTCGGGCCGTTCCAGGTGGAAGATCAGGAACATCTCCGCGGTCCACTGGCCGAGCCCGCGCACGGCCACCAGCTCCTCGGTCACCTCCTCGTCGCTGAGCTCGTCAAGCCGGTCAAGCTCGAGCTCACCATTGAGCACGTGCGAAGCGAGATCACGGACGTACTCGACCTTGCGGCCGGAGAGCCCGGCGCCGCGCAGGTCCGCTTCGCTCGCTTCCAGAAGCTGCTCGGGCTTCGGCGTCCTGCCGTCGAAGATGTCGAGCACGCGCAGGTAGATCGTCCGCGCCGCTTTGGTCGAGAGCTGCTGGCCGACGATCGCTCGCAGCAGGGCGCCGTAGGCGTCGGGAGGCCCCTCCTCGCTGCGCCGTTTCAGCTTCGCCTTCAAATCGATCTTGCCGACCCGCTCGATCAGCGCCGCCATCGTCGGATCGGACGCCGCCAGGGCTGCCCGTGCCTTGGCGCTCAACGCCCGGTCCAGTCCGGCTTGCGCTTGTCGGCAAAGGCCTGGATGCCCTCGCGGAAGTCCTCGGAGGCGAAGCTGGATTCCCGCAGGGTGATCAGGCTCGCCTCCTGCTGGTCGCTGAGGACAGGGCAGGCGTTGAGCAGGCCGATCGCCTGTTTGTTGCCGCGCACCGAGAGCGGCGCGTTGGCGGCGATCTCAGCGGCCAGGTCGACCGACTCGGCCTCGAGGCGGTTGTCGCTGACGACTTCGTTGACGAGGCCCAGCCCCTCAGCCCTCGTCGCCTCGTAGTTGCGCCCCGTCAGGAAGAGCTCTTTCGTCCGCGCCAGCCCAACCGTGTCGATGAACCGCCGCAGCCCGGTGTGGCCATAGATCAGACCAAGCTTCGCCGGCGGCATCCCCAGCATTGCCCCGGAGGCGCAGATCCGCAGGTCGCAGGTGATCGCCAGCTCCAGGCCGCCGCCAAGGCAGTGGCCGTTGATCGCGGCGACGACCGGCCAGGGGTGGTTCGCGATCGCCTCCATGGCGGCGTGGAAGGGATGGGCGACAAGCGCCTCGGCGTCGCGTTCGAAGGTATCGGCGGGGATCGCGGCGATGTCGTAGCCAGCCGAGAAGACCGGCGGAGCGCCGGTAACCAGGACGCAGCGGGTCTCGATGCCGTGGTCCAGGCTGGGCAGCGTCTCGGCCAGCGCGTCGAGGATCTCGTGGTCGAGCGCGTTGCGGCGCTCGGGATTGGAGATGGTGACTCGGGTAACCGCCTCGGCGGGCCGGTCGAGGACCAGCTTGCCCCCAGCAAGCGATTCCTCCACAGGCTTTACTCCAGCACCACGAGGACGTCGCCTTCGCTCACGGATTGGCCCTCCTCGCAGCGAATCTCCTTCACCGTGCCGTCGTCCTCGGCCTCGACCGGGATCTCCATCTTCATCGACTCGAGGATGACGACGGTGTCGCCATCGGAGATCTGATCGCCAACCGCGACCTCGATTTTCCACACGTTGCCGGTGATGTGCGCCTCAATGTCTGGCATGGGCGGGGACAATAGCCGCCGCAATGGACCCGCTCGCAGTCATAGTCGCCGCCCGCAACGAGGCGGACCGGGTGGGGGAGACCGTGGCGGCGGTGAGCGCCGAGTTCCCCGCGGCGGCGGTCTGGGTCGCCGACGACGCCTCCACCGACGGGACGGCTGAGGTCGCGATGGCGGCCGGCGCCCAGGTGGTCAGCCGTGGCCGCCCTCACGGCAAGGGGGCGAACATGACGGCGGCCGCCGAGGCGGCGCTGAGCGCCGAGCCGTTGCCTCAGTTGGTCCTGCTCTGCGACGGCGACCTCGGCGCTTCGGCGGCGCGGCTGGCGCCCCTGGTCGAAGCGGTGGAGAGGGGGGAGTGCGACCTCGCGGTGGCGTCCTTCACGCGCCGGGCCGGCGGCGGCTTCGGCCTCGCCCTCGGCTTCGCCCACTGGGCGATCCGGCGGCTCTGCGGCGCCGAGACCGAGGCTCCGATCTCCGGCCAGCGAGCGCTGCGGGTGGAGGCCCTGCGCGCGACCCTGCCCTTCGCCGCCGGCTTCGGGATGGAGATCGGGATGACCGTCGACGCCGTCCGCGCCGGCTACCGCCTGCGCGAGTACGAGCTCGACCTCGAGCACCGGGCGACGGGACGGACGGTGGCCGGTTTTCGGCACCGGGGCATGCAGATGCGCGACTTCATCCGTGCCTACGCAACGCGCCGCCGGTAGCCGTCGACTTCACTCCTGGAGCGCGGCGATGCCCAGCCTCGTTATTTCCGGAGCAAGCCGCGGCAGCTCCGCCACCCGCCCGTGCGAGATCTCGTACTGGAGCACCGCCCAGATGCCGCTGCCGACGGCCTCGCGGATCGTCGGCGTGACCTGGCCGGCCACTCCCCTTGGCGCCGCGCCCGGTTCGAGGAAGGAGGTGAAGCTGTCGAGCATCTCGTCGGCGCGGTCGAGCGCCGGCGGGCCGGCGGTCGGCAGCTCGAAGAAGGCGAGGCGGGCGAACAGCTTGTTTGCGCCGATGTGCTCCAGCACCGCCCTGACTCCCACCCCGATTGCCTCTGGCCGGTTCCCGGTCGCCGCCATCGCCGCAGCGGTCACGCTGAGCGCGTCCGCAGCGAGGAGCTCGAAGGCCGCCAGGAAGGCTTCGCGTTTGTCCTTGAAGTTCTCGTAGAAAGTCTGGTTGGAGGTACCGGCCGCCGCGGATATCGCCGGGATGCTGAGCGCCCCGTAGCCGCGCGCCACGACCACCTGTGCGGAGCCGCGGACGATCCTTTCGCGCTGGCTGAGCCGGGCCCGACTGATCTTGCTGTCCGGTGGCTCCTCCCAGTCGATGTAGTCCTCGGGCCGTGGGGGTGGGGGTGGGGCCGGCAGCCCCGCGGCCTCGATCGCCCGTTTGGTCGCCTCGCTGTCCGCTTCTTGGTAAGCGAGCGCCCAGTCGACCAGATCCTCGACCAGGCCCGGCAGCTTGCGCTCCTCCCCCTCGCGCAGGCGCCGGTAGGCGACGCCGCGGATTCCTCCAACCACCGCTCGCGCAGTCGTCGCGGGGACCTCCCGTTTCGTCGGGGACTGTTCGAGGCTCTGCGTGATCAGGACCTCGTACGCGCGCGAAGCTCGCTCGCGGTGCTCGACGCCGGCCGGCCCAAGGGTCAGCGAGTCGACCGCGGCGAGCGCGGCGGCGGCGGGCTGTTCGGCCGCCACCTGCATGAACAGCCCGAGGCTCGTCAATAGCCGCTCGCGGTAGTCGCCAGGGGGGCCACGGTAGGCCTCGCCGACCCGCTTCCCGAGCTCCCCCATGATCTCGTCGAAGGTCGCGAGGAAGCATTCCTCTTTGCTCTCGAAGTGGTCGTAGAAGGTGCTCTTGGAGACGCCGGCGATGGCGACGAGCTCGCGCAGGGTCGTGCCGGCGTATCCGTGCCGGGCCACGGCCTCGACCATCGCCCCCTCCAGGCGCGCCTTCTGATGCTGTGCGACTTGCTCTCGGGACAGCCCTCCCCGCCCGGCGGGTAGCCGCGGGAAGAGTGGGTCGTTCGGCTGGACTGCCCGTTTCGTGGACGGCATTCGCTCAACCAAACCATAACCCCTACTTCCCTGGACCATTCCGATGTTTCCTGCGAATAGGTCCCAGCTCTGGCGCCCCGCCGCCTACCGCTAGCCTCAAGTCAGGATGAGGGCGGGAGCAAAGCGGATCGGTGTGCTGGTGGCTGTCGCCGCGATGCTTGCCGCGGCCGCATCGCTCGCCCAGGCCGAGCTGACCGCGCGCGGCGATCTCTTCATCAGGTTCAGCGGCGGCATTGCTCCCAACGCGTTGCCGCGCGAGGCGCGGGCGCCGATCTCGGTCCAGATCACCGGCACGGTGAAGACGCTCTCGGGCTCGCGGCCGCCGGCGCTGCGGGGGATCTCGATTGCGATCAACCGCGGCGGCCGGCTCGACGCTCGCGGTCTGCCGGTCTGCCGGCAGAGCCAGATCGAACCGTCCACGACCCGGGAAGCGCTCGAAGCCTGCGGCCCGGCACTGGTTGGCGGCGGCCACTACGCGGCGGACGTCGCCTTCCCAGAACAGTCGGCCTTCCCGTCCCGCGGTCGCATCCTCGCCTTCAACGCCGTGGTCAACGGGAAGCGGGCGATCTTGGCCCACGTCTATGGCGAGAACCCAGTACCGATCACTCGGATCATCGTCTTCAGCATCCGCGAAACCGGCGGTACCTATGGCACGGTCCTCACCGGCGCCCTGCCCGCCACCCTCAACCGCTGGGGCTATCTCAGGCGGATCAGCCTCACCCTGCACCGCAACTACACGTACCGCGGCCAGCCGCGCAGCTATCTGACCGCCGCCTGCAACGCGCCCGCCGGCTTCCCCGGTGCCGTCTTCCCCTTCGCCCAGGCTTCGATGAGCTTTGCCGACGGCCGCACGCTCTCCTCGACGCTGACCCGTAGCTGCAGGGTCCGCGGCCGCTGAGCCCTCCCCAGTGATCCTCGCGATCGACCAGGGGACGACCGGGACGACCTGCCTCGTCTTCGATCGCGATGGGCGCATCGCCGGCCGCGCCTACTCGGAGTTCGAGCAGCACTTCCCGCGGCCGGGCTGGGTCGAGCACGACGCGGCGGAAATCTGGGATGTGACGCGCAGGGTCGCGGCCGAGGCGATCGCGGCCGCTGGGATCGAGGGGGCGGAGCTCGACGGGATCGGGATCGCCAACCAGCGCGAGACGGTGGTGGCCTGGGATCCGGCGACGGGCGAGCCCGTCCACCGCGCCCTGGTCTGGCAGGACCGGCGCACGGCCGAGCGCTGCGACGAGCTGCGGGCGGCTGGACGGGAGGCGCTGGTGCGGGAGCGCACCGGGCTGACGATCGACCCCTACTTCTCCGGGACCAAGATCGAGTGGCTAATGAGCAACGTCGAGGGGGCGGAGCGAGCCGTTTTCGGCACGGTCGATTCCTGGCTCCTCTTCAAGCTGACCGGCCGCCACGTCACCGACTACTCCAACGCCTCGCGGACGATGCTGTTCGACATCCGCCGCCTTGCCTGGGACCCGGAGCTGTGCGAGCTGCTCGGCGTCGACCCGGCGCGACTGCCGGAGCCGCTGCCCTCGTCCCACATCTATGGATCCACCAGCGAGTTCGGTGGCGATGTCCCGGTCGCCGGGATCGCCGGAGACCAGCAGGCCGCCCTCTTCGGCCAGGCATGCCACCACCCGGGCATGGCCAAGAACACCTACGGCACCGGAAGCTTCGTCCTGCTCAACACGGGGGCGGACGCGCCGCGCCCGCCCGCCGGGCTGCTGGCCACCGTCGCCTGGGCCCTCGGCGACGAGGTCACCTACGCCCTGGAGGCCTCGATCTTCGTCACCGGGGCCGCCGTGCAATGGCTGCGCGACGGGCTCGGGATCATCGAGGGGGCGGGGGAGAGCGAGGCGCTCGCCGCCTCGCTCGACTCCAACGACGGGGTCTATTTCGTCCCTGCCCTGACCGGGCTCGGCTCGCCGCACTGGGATCCCTACGCGCGCGGCACGATCGTCGGGCTCACCCGTGGCAGCGGCCGCGCCCATCTGGCGCGGGCGGCCCTGGAGGCGATCGCCTTCCAGACCGTCGACGCCGTGCGCGCCCAGGAGGACGCCTGCGGTGAGCCGCTCGAGGTCCTGAAGGCCGACGGCGGCGCTGTCGCCAATCAGTGGCTGATGCAGTTCCAGGCGGACGTACTCGGCGCCCCGGTGGTGGTGCCGGAGATCACCGAGACGACCGCGCTTGGAGCCGCCTACCTGGCCGGGATCGCGACCGGGATTTGGAGTCGCGAGCAGGCGGGGGAGATGTGGCGCCAGGCCGCGCGCTACGAGCCTCGCATGGGTGCGGATGAGCGCGACGCACTGCTGTCCGAGTGGCGGCGGGCGCTGGAGCGATCCCACGGCTGGGCCCGCTCCGAAGCCGGGGCGTAACCGCTGCCGCGGCAGAGGGTAGGCAAGGACGGCGGCTCTGAGGCCGCCGTCTCGTCATGTCGGAGATGAAGCCACAGGTCTATAAGGATCCGCGCCCGGCGGAGTACTTCACGCAGTTCCATGACGCCGCGCGCAAGGGGGTCGGCTGGACCTACACGCTCGGCCGCCTCGTCCTCACCCTGCCGACGCTGCTGCTCTACCGGGTGCGCAGGGTCGGCCTCGAGAACGTGCCGCGCGAGGGCGCGCTGATCCTCGCCCCCAACCACTTCAGCCAGATGGACCACTTCTTCATCGGCGTCCACCTCCGCCGGAAGATCCGCTTCATGGCGAAATCCCAGATGTTCGGGCCACCGGTTCTCACCTACGTCTACAAGCACGGCGGCGTCTTCCCGGTCCGCCGCGGCCACCACGACGAGGAGGCGATCATCACCGCCAACGAGATCCTCCGCCAAGAAGAGATGTTGCTGGTCTACGCCGAGGGGGGGCGCTCCCGCTCCGACCGGATGGGCAAGCCGAAACCCGGCATCGGCCGGATCGCCCTGGAATCGGGCGCCCCCGTCGTCCCGGTGGCGATCCACGGTTCGGCCAAGGTCCGCAGCTGGAAGCGCCTCCGTTTCCCCAGGGTGACCGTCCAGTTCGGCGAGCCGATCAACTTCCCGACCAACCCGTCACCCAGTCGCGAGCAGCAGCTCGACGCCGCGACCGAGATCTTCGACCGGGTACGGAAGATGTACGAAGGGCTCGCTACTCGTAGCGAGAGTCGATCCGGGAGTAAAAGTCCGGATCGTGCCCCGGCGTGATCGTCGCGTCGGGGAACTGACTCTGGAATAGGCGCAGCTCCTGTAGCGAGCGGCGGTAGTTGTGGGCGTCGAAGGGGCGCGGCGGCATCGGCGCCTCGCCGCTGAGCTGGGCCATCATGTAGGTCGCGTCGCCGCCGATCACGAAGTCGCGCTGCTTGAGCCGGGCGATCACCGACATGTGGCCGGCGCTGTGGCCGGGGGTGAAGGCGAGCCGGATCGAGCCGTCGCCGAAGAGGTCGAAGGTGCGGCCGAAGTTGGCGTAGGAGTCGATGTTGGCGCGGTCGAAGTCGATCGTGCGGTAGTCGAAGGCGTAGTCGTAGTGCTGGTGGCGGTAGCCGTTGAGGAGGGGTTTGGGGCCAGTGGCCGCGGCCGTCCACTCGCGCTCGCTGACGACGAAGGTCGAGTTCGGGAACTCCGAGATCGCCGAGGTGTGGTCGAGGTGCATGTGGGTCATCACCACGGTGGGGAGCTCGTTCGGGTCGAGCTGGCGCTCGCGCAGCTGCGCCGCCACGTCTTCGCCCTGCACCAGCGTCGGCTTGCCGGCGCGGTTGCCAAGGCCACCGAAGTTCTCCTTGCCGTCGGTCGCGATCGACGGGTGCAGGCCGGTGTCGACGAGGAGCGCGCCGGCGCTGGGGTGGCGGATCAGGAAGGCGGGCACGGGCACCACGTTCGGCGGGGAGCTGCCGAGCAGGCTGCTTCAGCAGTCTCAGCGTGACGAAGCGTCCGCCCGGGTCGACCATCATCGCCAGCGGGAAGTCGACGTGACCGGCGATCAGCGGTTCGACGGCGACGGTCGCTCCCGAAGTCCCTCCGGGCAGCGGCTCGTGCAGGGGCTGTGCCTCCACCTGGACCTTCATCGCGAGTGACATTACGCAGAACGAGTCGCCTATAGGCTTGCTCGCCGATGGCTGAAAGCTCGCATTCGCAGGTGTTTCGGGACGGATTGCTCGACGGCCAGGTCTGCGTCGTCTCGGGAGCCGGCAGCGGCTTGGGGCGGGAGACCGCGCTGGAGCTGGAGCGGCTCGGCGCCGCTGTCGTCGCCTGCGGCCGCCGTGAGGAGCCGCTGGCCGAGACGGCCGAGCTGGCCGCCGACCTGCCCGGCTCCTTCGAGCACGAGTGCCTCGACATCCGCGAGGAGGAGGCGGTGGACCGTTTCTTCGACGGCCTACTGGACCGCCATGGCCGCCTCGACGTCCTCGTCAACAACGCCGGCGGCCAGTTCCTCAGCCCGGCCGAGGCGATCAGCCCGAAAGGCTTCCGCACCGTGATCGACCTCAACGTCCAGGGCACCTGGCTGATGACCCACGCGGCGGCGACCAAGGCCTTCATCCCGCAGGGGGGCGGCAAGGTGCTGAGCGTGACCCTCTCGCCCCACAACGGGATGCCGGGCATGGTCCACTCCGGCGCCGCCCGCGCCGCGGTCGAGAACATGATGCGGACGCTGGCGGTCGAGTGGGCCCGCTTCGGGATCAAGACCGTCGCCCTCGCCGCCGGCCAGTTCGCGACGGAGACGCTGCTGACCAAGTATCCGCAGGTGGTCGTCGACAACCTCGAGCGCTCGATCCCGATCGGCCGCGCCGGCCGTCCCGAGGAGATGGCCTGGCTGGTCGCCTACCTGGCCTCGCCGGCGGGAGACTTCTTCTCCGGCACGACGATCACGATCGACGGCGCCCGCGACAACTGGGCCGGCCCCTGGCCGCCACAGGCGATCGCCACGGAGGGCGGCGATCCGGTCGCCGAGGAGCGCCGGCCGAAGAGCTAGCGCGGCTCGAGGACCACGAGCGGGATCTCGCGGCCTTTGCTGCGGACCGCGTAGTCCTCGTAGCCGTGGTAGGCCTTGACCGCCATCTCCCAGAGCCGGTCGCGCTCCTCCGGCTTGGCGACGCGGGCGTGGACTTGGAGGTGCTTGGAGCCGATCTGCACCGTGGTGTCGGGATTGGCGAGCAGGTTGTGGTACCAGGCCGGGTGCCTGGGGAAGCCGCCTTTGGAGGCGACAATGACGATGTCCTCGCCGTCCCTTACATAGAGCAGGGGGGAGGTGCGCTTGGTGCCGCTCTTGGCGCCGACGTGGTCGAGCAGGAGCATCTTGCCCGGGACGCCGGGAATCGTGTGGCCGATGCGCCCACCCGTCCGCTGGTAGAGGAACGTGTGAGCACCCATGAAGCGGCGGGTGGCAGGCCAGATCTTGTCCGCTACGTCTAGGTAGCGGGGCGTCCGCCTGCCCCCTGCCGCTTCCGAGCTCATCTCAGGTGTACATCCCGCCGAACATGCCGCCGGTCACGTTGAGGACCTGGCCGTGCATGTAGTTGGCCATCGGCGAGGCGAGGAACAGGACCGGGCCGGAGGCCTCGGTCGGGGTGGCGGGACGGCCGAGCGGGATGATCGCCGAGGCCATCGCCCGCATCTGCTCGGGGATGCCGAGCTCGATCTTCTCGCCGGTCGGGGAGGTCATCTCGCCGCCCTCCTCCTTGGCCGCGGTGAGGCGGGTGTCGACGAAGCCGAAGGCGACCGCGTTGACGTTGATCTTGAACTGGCCCCACTCCTTGGCGAGGGTTTTGGTCAGGCCGACCACGCCCGCCTTCGCCGCCGAGTAGTTGACCTGGCCGGCGTTGCCCATCGTGCCGGAGGTCGAGGAGACGTTGATCAGCTTGCGGAAGACCTCTTTGTCTTCGCCGCGCTCGGCCTTGGCCGCCTCGCGCCAGTGCGGGGCGAGGGCGCGGGCGACGCGGAAGGGGACGACCGTGTGGATGTCGAGCATCGCCTGGAACTGCTCGTCGCTCATCTTGTGGGCGACGCCGTCCCAGGTGTAGCCGGCGTTGTTGACGGCGATGTCGACGGCCCCGAAGGCGTCGACGGCGGCGGCGACGAGCTCGTCGGCGGCGCCCTCCTTGGTCAGGTCGCCGGCGTAGACGGCGGTTTCGCCATTGATCTCACTCGCCGTCTGCTCGGCGATGTCGGCGTCGAGGTCGTTGATCAGGACCTTGGCGCCCTCGGCCACGAACAGCTCCGCGGTCGCCCGTCCGATCCCCCGCGCGGACCCGGTGACGATCGCCGCTTTCCCATCGAGAAGTCCCATCAGATTGCGTCTCCTTTTGGTTCGTGAAGTCGGCGCCGGAGGCTACAGGGATCGGCGTAATCCTGGTCAGCCGGCCAGTTTTTCGATCCAGGGGGGAGAACTTTCCCGACCACGGCCTTAGCCCACCATGGAGGCGTCCTTGGCGTATGGCACGATATATGGCGTGAAGCGAACGACCATCTATCTCACCGATGCTCAGAAGCAGCAGCTCGAGGTCGTATCGGCGCGGACCACCCGCACCGAGTCGGACCTGATCCGCGAGGGCGTCGACCACGTCCTCGACGCCCATCGCGCCAGGGCGCGGAAGCCCGGTGCCCTCTTTGCACTCGGGGACCCCGTCCTCGACGATCCCACGCGGGTCGATGAGGCGCTGGACGGGTTCGGCGAGTCGTGATCCTCGCCGACACCAGCGCCGTGCTGCAGCTCGCGAGCTCGACCGCGCAGCGCCACGCCGACGTGCTTCGCGTCGTCTCCGAGCTCGACGGCCCCTTCCTGCTTTCGCCGTTCGTGCTCGCCGAGCTCGACTACATGCTGGGCAGCAGGCATGGCCAGGCCGAGCAGCTGGCAATGCTTGCGGAGGTCGTGGAGGGCGCCTACGAGCTGGCTGAGTTCGGCCGTTCGGAGGTCGAGGCCGCCGCCGCCGTGATGAAGCAGTACAGGGATCTGCGGGTCGGTCTGGCCGACGCCTCGATCGTCGTCCTGGCTGAGAAACACGCGACCGCGGATGTCCTCAGCTTCGACCTCCGACACTTCCGCGCCATGCGCGGGCCCGGCGGCCGGCCCTTCAGGCTGTTGCCGGACGACTTGCCCGCCTGAACGTGTCCTAGTCGAGTCTGATGCCGCCGTCGTCGGTGAGGCGCCAGTGGGGGTTGTGGGCGACCTCCCATGGATGGCCGTCGGGGTCGAGGAAGACACCGCTGTAGCCGCCCCAGAAGGTCTCGGCCGGCTCCCGGCCGATCGTGGCCCCGGCTGTCCGCGCCTGCTCGATCGTCTCGTCGACTTCGGCTGGGGAGCCGAGGTTGAGCGCCAGGGTCACACCGCCCCAGCCGGGCGAGTCCTCGACGCAACTGTCCTCGGCCAGTTTCGCTCGATCCCAGAGGGCGACAACCATGTCGCCGGCCTGGAAGAAGGCGACGTCGTCACCCTGCTCGGCGCCGGTCGTCCAACCGAGCGCTTCGTAGAAGGTCCGAGCCCGCTCCAGGTCGGAGACGCCAAGGGTGATCAAGCTGACCCGTTGCTTCATAGGCCCATTGTTCCAGTAAGAATGGCCGGCCGTGAGCGACCTGGCCAGCATTTTTCTGCTCTCGCTGGTCGCGATGTTCACGCCGACGTTGCTGGCGGCGGTGACGGTGATGATGCTGCTGCCGAACCCGAAGAAGCTGATGCTCGGCTACCTGCTCGGCGCGTACACGGCGAGCATCACCCTCGGCCTGCTGATCGTCTTCTCGTTGAACGGGTCGGGAAGCGTCGACACCGCCAAGAACACCCTCGGCCCGGGGGAGGACATCGTCATCGGTCTGTTGGCGTTGCTGGTCGCGTTCGTGCTCGGGACGGGGCGCGAAGGTCCGCTGCAGCGTCGTCGCCGGCGCAAGAAGGAGGAGAAGGAGGAGACCGAGGAAGCAAAGGAATCCTGGCCCGAGCGGATGCTGTCGAAGGGGTCGGCGCGCGTCGCCTTCGCGGTGGCCGTCGTTCTCACCCTCCCCGGCGTCTCTTACCTGACCGCGCTCGACCGGATGGCGGATCTCGACGCCGGGGTGGCGCCGACGGTGCTCCTGGTGGTCGGCTTCTGCCTAATCCAGCAACTGCTGCTGGAGGTGCCGTTGCTGGGCTATGCGTTCGCGCCGGAAAAGACTCAGGACCGCGTGACGCGCTTCCGCGCCTGGCTAGGTCGCAACGGTCGCCAGGCGGGAGTGATCCTCGCCGCTGCCGTCGGCGTCCTGCTTGTCGTGCGCGGCGTGGTCACGCTGCTGGCGTAACGCCTCATCCCATCGAGCGCTCCTCGACCACCTCGAAGACCCCGTCGGTACCGACCGACTCGACGAACTTCTCCGCCGCCGCGCGGCGCTGGTCGTATTCGTTGTCCTCTTGGTTGCCCCGCATTTCCTCCAGGGTGCCGTCGAAGAAGCCAAAGGTGATGACTTCGTTTTCGTCCTCGACGCCGCGCAGGGCGACGAAGCGTTTCCACCCTGGGGGCGGCTCCATGTCCTCCGGGGGGACGAAGGCCCGTTTGAAGTCCTCCATCGTGCCCGGTTTGAGCTTGCGAACGGTCAGTGCGCAGAGCATCTGGCTCTCCTCTCGTCTGGCTTTCCCGGTCGGGAGCCCGACCGGGGGCCGAGAGTTCGATCTTAGACCCGAGTCGGGAGCCGGTCCAGCGGCGAATCAGAGACTCAGAGCTTGCCGACGCGCTCCAGGTATCCGTCGAGGGCCTTGCTTTTTTCCGTGTCCTCGTAGACCTCGTAGTCCCGTAGCAGCCCCCAGGAGATGTGGCCCCAGATGACGTAGCGGTTCTCGTAGACCCGCTCGCCGTCAGGGGCGTCGAGGTGGTCGGTGCCGCGGATGCAGATCGTCTGCCTCCATGGGAAGCCCTGGAGGATCACCTCGTCGGGGCTGATCTGCAGGCCGGTGTCGGCGAAGCGCTGCAGCCACTTCTCGAGCTGCGCCTTCCCCTGCAGGTCGGTCGCCCACGAGTTGTCGCCGGGGAAGCGGAAGCGGACGTCCTCGGAGTCCATTTTCAGCGTCGGCCCTATGTCTCCGGCGCTGGCTCGAGCCATGTTGCGAGAGATCATCTTCTTCGCCAGCCACGACAGCATTGGTGCCTCCTCTGCTCGTTGTTTTCGACATCAGCGGCCGATAGCGGCCAGGTCGCCGGGCCGCAGCAGCGCGATCAGGGTCGAGCCATCGACGATCGCCAGGCCGCCCTTGCGCAACTTGATCCTGCCGCCCGTGAGCCTTGCGACCTCGGAGGAGAAGTCGGGCTCATGGCCGACCAGGAGGGTGTCGCCACGCCCGGCGGCCAGCCTCAGCGCGTCGAAGCCGCCGCCACGGAGCTCGATTGCGGTCTCCGGCTCGATCCCCAGCGGCTCGCAGGCGAGCTCCGCCGTTTCCGCCGCCCGCAGCTTGGGGCTGGTCAGGCAGGCGTCGATCTTGGCGCCGCGCGCGGCCAGGGCCTTGCCGGCGGCTTGCGCCTGCCGCCTGCCCTTCGGGGTCAACCGGCGGGCGGCGTCGTCGACGTCGGCGTGCTCGGCGTCACCGTGCCGGAGCAGATAGATCATCCGTCCAAATCCTACGCGCGGCGGTGATCTTTGCCGTTACGTCCGGTTTGAAGTGCACAGTGCGGGATTTAGACCGGGATTTTTAAGCGGCCTTTAGGCAGGCGATGCGCGCGGTCTTTAGGATGCCCGATGATTTTGCGTAGAGCTCACAAAACTCACAAGCTCCTAATCGGAGTCGCAACTGCGCTAGCGCTTCTCGCAATCCCAGGCGTCGCTTCGACCTCCGACCGGATCGTCATCTATGGCGCCGCCTCCGGTTCTCACCTCAAGGTGACCACGAGCGGCTCCAACATCGTCGTCGACGGAATCATGGCTCACGCCCGGCCGCAGGGCTGCCGCTTCACCCAGGGTCGTCACGCCGCTGTCTGCCCGGTCGGCGACGCCAACGCGATTGAAATCGATATGGGCCCGAGCGGCGACATGGTCGAAATCCTCGACCCGATGCCCTTCCCGCTCACGGTCCGGCTCGGCTCCGGGGAGGACAAGTTCATCGGCAACGCCGAGAAAGACATCTGCTATCCGGAAGGGACGAGGCGCAACCGCTGCATCGGCAACGGGGGCAACGACGTCTGCATCACCGGTTCGCGCAACAGCGACTGCGTCGGCGGCCCGGGTGAGGACTACTGCCGCCACGGCACTGGCAGCGACGGTTGCTGGGGTGGACCCGGTGACGACATCTGCATCATGGGCCCGGGTCAAGACGGCTGCCATGGTGAAGGCGGCAACGACCGCCTCTACGGCGGAGCCCAGCCCGATCGCCTCTACGGCGGCCGCGGACACGACTACTGCGACGGCGGCCCCGGCTGGGGCAAATCCCAGACCTGCGACGCCGGCCCCAGACGCTGACCCGCTGGGGCGCCTACAGCCCCATCTGCTTGCCGAGAATCTCCTTCATGATCTCGTCGGTGCCGCCGCCGATCGGGCCGAGGCGGGCGTCGCGGACGGCCCGCTCGATGCCGTACTCGCGCATGTAGCCGTAGCCGCCGTGGATCTGCAGGGAGGTGTCGGCGATCTCCAGCACGGCGCGCTGGGTGACCAGCTTGGCCATGCTGACGTCGCGGATGCAGTCCTGGCCCTCGTGGAAGAGGCGCAGGGCGTTGTAGGTGAGGGCGCGGGAGGCTTCGGCCTTGGTCGCCATCTCGGCGACGTGGTGGCGGATCGCCTGGAACTTGCCGATCGGGCGGCCGAAGGCTTCGCGCTCCTGGGCGTAGGCGACCGTGACCTCGATCAGGCGCTGCATCGCGCCGACGGCGCCGATCGCCATCAATAGCCGCTCCCAGGCGAAGTTGGCCATGATCAGCTTGAAGCCGCCGTTCTCCTCGCCGAGCAGGTTCTCCAACGGCACCTCGACGTCGGTGAAGGCGAGCTCGCCGGTGTCGGAGGAGTGCCAGCCCATCTTCTCCAGCTTCTGCGCCACCTCGTAGCCGGGCATCTCCCGCTCGAGGACGAGGAAGGAGATGCCGCCGTGACCGCCCTCCTGGGTGGTCTTGCAGGCGCAGACGAGGAAGTCGGCGCGGACGCCGTTGGTGATGAAGGTCTTGGCGCCGTTGACGACGTAGCCGCCGTCGACCCGCTCGGCCTTGGTCGAGATGCCGGCGACGTCGGAGCCGGCGCCGGGCTCGGTGATGCCGAGCGCGCCGATCTTCTCGCCGGCGATGCCAGGCACCAGCCAGCGCTGCTTCTGCTCCTCGGCGCCGAAGTTGAAGATCGGCGGCAGCGCGATCGAGGCGTGGGCGTTGAGCCCGGCGGCGACGCCGCTCGAGCCCCGGAGCGGGCCAGCTCTTCGACCCAGATCGCGTCGTGGAGGTGAGTGCCTCCCTGGCCGCCGTACACCTCCGGGAACTTCAGCCCGAGGAAGCCGAGCTCGGCGCAGCGCGAGTAGAGCTCGCGGGGAAATTCCCGGGCCGCCTCCCACTCGTCGACGTTGGGCGGCGCGCATCTCCTTGCTGCCGAAGCGGCTGACGCCCCGTCTCCCGCAGCTCCTCAGGCTCGCTAACGTTGCAGCAACGCGTTCACGCGCGTCCGACCCTGTAGCGTCGAGCATGGAGCGAACGATGTGGACTGACGAGCGACTGACGACCTCTCCAACCGGGTCGATGCCGGCTTCGACCGGTGACAGCGACATCCGCGAACTCGCAGCGACATCGCGCTCTGCGATCGGTGACATGCAGGTCGCCGAAGGGCGATGGTCGCTCGCGCGCCGCGTCCTTGACCACCGTCAACCTACAGCCCGTAGCTGCGGCCGATCACGTCGAGCATGACCTCGTCGGTGCCGGCGCCGATCCGGTTGAGGCGCACGTCGCGGTAGGCGCGCTCGATCTCGTACTCCTTCATGTAGCCGTAGCCGCCGAGGATCTGGATGCACTCGTCGGCGACCTCGCAGCCGACGCGCGAGGCGAAGAGCTTGGCCATCGTGATCTCCCGCACCGGGTACTCGCCGTTGGCGAAGCGCCAGGCGGTCGAGTAGGTGAACTGCTTCGCCGCCTCGGTTTTGGTCGCCATCTCGGCGAACTTGTGCCGGATCGCCTGGAATTTGCCGATCGGGCGGCCGAAGGCTTCGCGTTCCTTGGCGTACTCGAGGGTCTTCTCGATCATCCGTTCACAGCCGGCGTGGGAGCCGGCGGCGGCGACCAGGCGCTCGCCCTGGAGCTCCCAGGCGATGTGGTAGAAGCCCTTGCCGACCTCGCCGAGCACGGCGTCGGCCGGGACGCGGACGTCTTCGAAGGCGAGCTCGCCGGTGTCGGAGGCGTGCATCCCCATCTTCTCCAGCTCGGCGGAGACGGTGAAGCCGGGGACCGTCTCGCCGTTCTCGTCGCGCAGGTCGACGACGAACAGCGTGATGCCGGCGTGGCGCTCATCCGGGTCGGTCTTGCAGACGAGGACGATGAAGTCCGCCCGCGGGCCGTTGGTGATGAAGGTCTTGGAGCCGTTGATGACGTATTCGTCGCCATCGCGGATCGCGGTGGTGCGGATCCCGGCGACATCGGAGCCGGCGCCGGGCTCGGTGATCCCGAGGCTG
Organism: uncultured Solirubrobacterales bacterium; assembly: GCA_963715395.1. GTDB lineage: Bacteria > Actinomycetota > Thermoleophilia > Solirubrobacterales > 70-9 > VAYN01. The sequence continues at coordinate 1,481,585 of OY970238.1, read as the reverse complement.
CCGACCTTTTCGCCCTTCAGGCCCGGTTCGAGGTACTTCTTCTTCTGCTCCTCGGTGCCGAGCAGGTGGATCGGGGGCAGGACCATGTCGCTCTGGACAGCGAAGCCCATATTGGTGCCGCCGGAGCCGGAGTAGCTCATGCACTCGGCGCGGACCAGCGAGTAGAAGTAGTCGCCGCCCTGGCCGCCGTACTCCTCCGGGAAGCAGAGGCCGAGGAAGCCGAGCTCGCCCGCCCGTTCCATCGCCGAGGTCGGCCAGTAGGTGTCCTCCCACTCGTTGCGGTGAGGCCAGAGCTCCTTCTTGACCCACGACTGCATCGACTCGCGCAGGTCTTCGTGCTCCTGGCTGAAGATGAAGTGCTTGCGCCCTGCTGCGTGGTCGGGCTTGATGACGCTGGAGCCGTCGGTCGCGGTCGCCACTGGTCTCTCTCCTCGCTTGGGGTTCCGGAACGGCGGCGGGGCCGCCTCAAAGCGAGTAGACAGTAGCACTTCCCACTTTCAACGCAACTCGGTATGGTTGCCGCCTGATGAGCCAGGGAAGCTACGAGCTGGTCGCCTACGAGGTGGCCGACGGCGTCGCCACGGTGACGCTGAACAATCCGGAGAAGCGCAACATGCTCTCCGGCCAGATGCTGACCGAGTTGGTCGACGCGATGAAGGTCGCGAAAGCCTCCGACGAGGTCCGCGCCGTCGTCCTCACCGGGGCCGGCGACAAGGTCTTCTGCGCCGGCGCCGACCTCGGCGGTTTCGCCGCCGACGCTCCGCTGGTCGCCAAACACTTCGCCTCTGACCTCTTCCTGAAGTTCTTCAGACTGATGCCGCGGCTCGGTAAGCCCTCGCTCTGCGCCGCCAACGGCCACGTGCTGGCGGGTGGGATGGGGCTGGCCCTCTCCTGCGACCTGGTGATCGCCAAAGAGGGGGCGACCTTCGGCACGCCGGAGATCAATGTCGGCGCCTTCCCCTACATGATCATGTCGATCATCTATCGCAACGTCCCGCGTAAGAAGGTCAACGAGATGATGCTGCTGGGCGAGCGGCTCAGCGCTGAGCAGGCGGTCGAGTACGGGCTCGCCAACAAGGTCGTCCCCGCCGGCGAGTTCGACTCCGCGGTAACTGAATGGGCGACCAAGCTGGCCTCCAAGAGCCCGGTGCTGATGCGCCTCGGCCACGACGCGATGTACCGCCAGCAGGACATGGCGATCGACGACGCGCTCGAGTTCCTGCGCTCGCAGCTCTCGCTCACCTTCAGCACCGAGGACATCGTCGAGGGCGTCACCGCATTCTTCGAGAAGCGCGACCCGCAGTGGAAGGGAAGGTAGGAGTGGCGAGCACCGAGCAGGAGCAGGGGAAGAAAAACCTCCTTCCGGGCACCGCCCCGCTGGCGGAGCTGAACGAGCAGTTGCACGCACGCCGCGAGAAGGCGCGCCTGGGCGGCGGCGAGGAGAAGATCGCCAAGCAGCACGAGCGCGGCAAGCTGACCGCCCGCGAGCGGCTCGACCTCCTGGTCGACGAGGGCACCTTCGTCGAGCTCGGCATCCACGGCCGCCCGCACTTCGCCCAGCGGGCGATGGACGGGGTCGAGGCGCCGGCCGACGGCGTCATCACCGGCTGGGGCGACGTCGACGGCCGCCCGACCTGCATCGCCGCCTACGACTTCACGGTGATGGCCGGCTCGATGGGGATGACCGGCGAGCTCAAGGTCACCCGCCTGCGCGAGATGGCGCTCTCCAAGCGGATGCCGTTCGTCTGGCTGCTCGACTCCGCCGGCGCCCGCATCCAGGAGGCGACCGGCTCGCTGTTCGCCGGCTCCGGCCACCTCTTCCGCGAGGAGGTCGAGATGTCGGGCGTGATCCCGATGGTGGCGGCGATGATGGGCCCCTGCGCGGCCGGCACCGCCTACATCCCGGCCCTCGCCGACTTCGTGCCGATGGTCTCCGGCCAGGGGGCGATGGCGCTGGCCGGCCCGCACCTGGTCAAAGCCGTGACCGGCGAGGACATCTCGATGGAGGAGCTCGGCGGTGCCAAGGTCCACTGCCGCAAGTCGGGGGTGGGGGACCTCGAGGTCAAGGACGACGCCGAGTGCATCGAAGCCGTCAAGAAGTACCTCTCCTACTTCCCCGCGGACTGCGAGCACGAAGCCGCCGGTCCTCGAGACCGACGACCTCGACGAGCGGATGTCGGAGAAGCTGCTGGAGATCGTCCCCGACTCCTCGCGCCAGCCCTACGACATGTACGAGGTGATCCGCGAGATCGTCGACGACGGCGAGTGGTTCGACCTGAAGCCGAAGTTCGCCAAGACCCTGATCACCTGCTTCGCCCGCTTCGGCGGCCAGCCGGTCGGGATCGTCGCCAACCAGCCCAAGCAGCTGGCCGGGATCCTCGACAACGACTCGGCCGACAAGGCGGCGCGCTTCATCAACCTCTGCGACGCCTTCAACATCCCCCTGGTCTTCCTCCAGGACGTGCCCGGCTTCATGGTCGGCTCGAAGGTCGAGCACGCCGGCATCATCCGCCACGGGGCGAAGATGCTCTACGCGGTCAGCCGCGCCACGGTGCCGAAGGTGACGGTGATCGTTCGCAAGGCCTACGGCGCCGGCTACTACGTGATGTGCGGCAAGGCGTATGAGCCCGACCTGATCGTCGCCTGGCCGGGGGCGGAGATCTCGGTGATGGGCGCCGAGGGCGCGGTCGAAATCATCGGCCGCTCGGCGATCGAGGCATCTGAGGATCCGGAGGCGACCCGCGAGGCGATGCTGAACGCGGTCCGCCAGCAGATCGACCCCTACATCGCCGCCGGCAACGCCGTGATCGACGACATCATCGACCCGCGCGAGACCCGGCCGACGATCGTCAAGGCGCTGCGGATGGCCCGCGACAAGCACGTCGAGAAGCCGAAGAAACGGCATGGGGTGATGCCCGTATGAGCTCGCTTCGAGGATCCGGTGGTGATCAGCTGCTCGATCAGCGGCGTGATCGCCAACCGCGACCAGTGCCCGGCGATCCCCTACACGCCGGAGGAGTACGCGGCGGAGGCGCGGCGCGCGGTCGACGAGGGCGCCTCGCAGATCCACATCCACGCCCGCAAACCGGACGGCACGCCCTCGTATGAGATCGAGGACTTCCAGGCGATCACCGAGGCGATCCTGGCCGAGGTCGGCGACGTCATCGTCAACTACTCGACCGGGGCGATCGGGATCCCGATCGAGAAGCGGCTCGAGTACCTGCGCGCCTGCAGGCCGGACGTGGCCGCCCTGAACATGAGCTCGATGAACTACGCCAAGTACTCCAAACGGCGCAAGGACTTCGTCTTCAAGACCGTCTTCGAGAACAGCTTCGACACGATCGTCGAGTTCCTGACCGCGATGAAAGAGCTGGGGATCAAGCCCGAGCACGAGTGCTTCGACTCCGGCCACGTCGCCAACCTCGACCCGCTGATCGACATGGGGCTGCTGGAGCCGCCGCTGCAGATCTCGCTGGTGATGGGAGTGACCGGCGGCATCCGGCCGACGCCGCGCAACGTCACGCTGATGTCGGACCAGATCCCCGGCGGACCGGAGGGGCCGAACCAGTGGCAGACGATCGGCATCTCCCGCGACCAGTGGAAGCTGCTCGCCGCCGCGCTGGTCCTCGGCGGCAACGTCCGCGCCGGGGTCGAGGACAACCTCTACCTGCCGAACGGGGAGATGTGCAAGTCCAACGGCGAGCTGATCGCCAAGGCGCGGCAGATGGCCGAGGACATCGGCCGCCGCGCCGCCAGCGTGGCCGAGGCCCGCGAGCTGCTGGGGATCCCCAAGCGTGAGCGCTCTCCCGCTTAGCGACGTCAAGGTCCTCGACCTGACCCGGCTGCTGCCGGGGGGCTTCTGCTCGCTGCTGCTGGCCGACCTCGGCGCCGAGGTGCTGAAGGTCGAGGACACCGGCATGGGCGACTACATCCGCTGGGCGCCGCCCTACTACGGGAGCGACGAGCAGCAGGCGCTCGGCACCCGCTCCTCGCTCTACCTCTCGCTCAACCGCGGCAAGCGCTCGGTCCGGCTCGACCTCAAGAGCGAGGCCGGGCGCGAGGCGCTGCTGCGCCTGGTCGAGAGCTACGACGTCGTCCTCGACGGCTTCCGCCCGGGCGTGCTCGACCGGCTCGGGGTCGGCTACGAGCGCATGCGCGAGGCCAACCCGGCGATCGTCTTCTGCGCGATCACCGGCTACGGCCAGGACGGCCCCTACGCGCAGCGGGCCGGCCACGACATGAACTACCTCGGCCTGGTCGGGCTGCTCGGCCTGACCGGGACCAAGGACGGGCCGCCGGTGCAGTCCGGCGGCCAGATCGCCGACCTCGGCGGCGGCGCCCTGATGGCCGCCTTCGGGGTGATGGCGGCGCTGCACGAGCGCCGCCGCTCCGGCGAGGGGCAGATGGTCGACATCTCGATGGCCGACGGCGCCCTCTCCTGGCTGGCGATGGTCGCCGGCCGCTACTTCTGCGACGGCGAGGTGCCACGCCGCGGCGAGCAGCAGCTGGCCGGCGGCCTGGTCTGTTACCTGCCCTACGAGGTCGCCGACGGCTGGGTCAGCTGCGGCGCCCTGGAGCCGAAGTTCTGGGCCGCGCTCTGCAACGGCGTCGACCGTCCCGACCTGATCGAGAAACAGTTCGAGGCGCCGGGCTCCGACGCCTGGCGCGAGGTCGCCGACGTCTTCCGCTCACGCACGCGCGACGAGTGGCTCGCCTTCAACGACGAGCACGACTGCTGCATCGAGCCGATCTACGACCTCGACGAGGCGCTCGACTCGGAGCTGGTCCGCGCCCGCGAGATGGTCGTCGAGCTGGAGCAGCCCGAGCTCGGCACGGTGCGCCAGCTCGGCGTGCCGGTGAAGATGAGCCGCACGCCCGGCGACCCGAGCCGTCCCGCGCCCGCCTTCGGCGAGCACACCGAGGAGGTCCTGCGCGAGGCCGGCTACTCGGCCGAGGAGATCGCCGCGATGCTCGAGTCCGGCGCCGCGGCCGGCCTGGCGACCGAGCCCAAGCCGACGGAGTTCCGCGCATGAGCGCCAAGAGCGCCGAGCTGCTGCGGATGGGCGAGCTGGCCGAGGCCTCGGGGGTGCCGGCGCCGACGATCAAGCACTACCTGCGCGAGGGCCTGCTGCCGGAGCCGGTCAAGACCAGCCGCAACATGGCCTACTACCCGCCCGAGTTCGTCGACCGGATCAAGCTGATCAAGCGCCTGCAGGAGGAGCGCTTCATGCCGCTGAAGGCGATCAAGTCGGTGCTCGACGAGGATCCCGAGCGGGCCGGCGCCCTGCTCGAGCTCGAGGACCGGATCCTCGACCGGGCGCTGGCCGGCGAGCGGGCGCGGACCAGCGCCGCCGAGGTCCGCGAGCGCTACGGCGTCCCCAAGGAGGTGCTCGACCGGCTCGCCGAGCTGGAGATCCTCACTCCCAACAGCCGCGGCTACTCGCCCTCCGACGTGAAGATCATCGAGGCGATCAGCCGCTTCCGCGCCGGTGGCTACGACGAGCAGATCGGCTTCACCGTCTACGACACCCTGCGCTACAAGGAGGCGCTGGAGCAGCTGGTCCAGCAGGAGGTCGAGATGGTGATGACCCGCCTCGCCGGCGAGGTCCCGCCGGAGCGCGTGGTCGAGATGCTCGAAGCCGGCTCCCAGCCGCTCAAAGACCTGATCGCCGCCCTCCACACCAAGCTGATGGTCGCCGAGCTCGAGCGCCACCGCGCCGGGCGCGGCTAGCCAGCTCGGGCGCCGATCCGCTCGCGGGCGAGTTCGACGCTCTCGACGCTGACCATCGCCCCGGTGCGCTCGGCAACCTTTGTCGCTTCGTCGAGCGCCTCGACGGCCCCGTCCTGACCGGCGGCGTCGCGCGCGACGCCCAGCGCTTGCAGCGCCAGCGGCAGCGACCAGAGCATTCCGCGCTCCCGGGCGACGTCGCTCGCCCATTCAGCCAGGGCGGCCGCCTCCTCGGGCCGGCCGACGGCGGTCAGCGCTTCCGCTCGCAGCCCGGCCCTCCAGCACTCCATCTCGTCGCCGCCGTCGATCGCGCTGCGGTAGATCCGCTCGGCCTCCTCCAGCGAGGCGAGCGCGGTCTCCGTCTCTCCCGCGGCGAGCTGGGAGGCGCCGAGGTTCGAGAGCGCGAGGCTACGGGAGAAGACGTCGCCGAGCCGTTCGGTCAGCTCGCAGTTGCGCCGGCTCAGTGCCACGGCGGCCTCGGGTTCGCCTCGCTGCGCCAGCATCAGCGCCTGGTTGCTGCGCGTCCAGCTGGCGATCTCAGGGTCGCCCTCCTCGGTGGCGATCCGTAGACGCCTCGTTGAAGAGCGCTTCGGCTTCCTCGAGCTGGCCGCGCTCGCGCCGCGCCAGGCCCTTGGCCATGATCGCCCAGGCGAGCGGGTTGCCGATCACGATCCCAGCGCCGGCGCGCCGGTCGTCGCCGCAGAGCTCGATTACTTCGTCCAGCGCCTGTTCGAAGCCGTCGAAGTCGGCGGTGCAGAGGAAGGCGTAGGAGCCGGCGGCGCGCATCGCGATCCGCAGGTGCAGGTCGCCGGATTCGTCGGCGAGCCGGTTGGTCTCGGCGACCGCGGCGAGCCAGGTGTCGGCCCCGTGGGGCAGCCCCGGGCGGGCCTCGATCGCCATCTTCAGCAGGGCGAGCGATCGCCGGTCCCCGGTCCGGGTCGCGATCTCCTCCGCCTCGGTTCGGCAGCCGCTCTTCCTCATCGCTGTCCATCCCCAGCCGCCAGGCGAAGTCGAGCTGCAGCAGCCGCGACATCACCGCCAGCGCCGTCTTCTCCTCGCTCTCGTCGAGCTGGTCGGACAGCTCCGTCACCTTGCGCCAGAGGCGCAGCGCGTCGCCGGGGCGGCTGCTGCCGGCCCAGTAGGCGGCGCGGCCGGACCAGCGGGCGGCCTCGAGTATCTCGCCGCCTGCCTCCATGTGGCTGGCGATCAAGGCCGAGAGCTCATCGTGGCGATCGGGGGGGTTGAGCTCGATCAGCGCCGCGCCGTCGCCGCGTGGGTGACCGCGCGCTGGTCCGCGAGCTGGGTCCCGTAGGCGACCTCGCGGGTGAGCGGGTGGCGGAAGGCGAAGATCCGTTCCGGGTAGAGCTCGGCCTCGTAGAGGAAGCCGCCGGAGATCAGCTCGGCAAGCGCGGCGTCGTAGTCGTCGCATCGGTTCAGGCCGGAGACCATCTCCAGGGCCTGCTCGCTGACCTCCTTGCTGGTCACCGATGCGGCCTGGAGCAGGCGCTTCGCGGTCGGGGAGAGGCGATCGATGCGGGCGGCGAGGACCGTCTGGACGCTGGCCGGGACGACCGCCTCCTCGACCGGCCGCGCCAGCCGGTAGGCGCCGCGCTCGCCCTCGAGGTTTCCGCCCTCGGCCAGGGTCCGCACGATCTCCTCGATGAAGAACGGGTTGCCGGCGGTGCGCTCGTGGATCAGCTCGCCGAGGCCGTCAAGCGAGGGGTCATCTCCGGCCAGGTCGCGCAGCATCTCGCGCGTGTCGTCGGGCCCCAGCGGCTCCAGCGAGACGCCGCGGTAGGTCGGGGCGCCGGCCCATTCGGCGTCGTACTCGGGACGGAAGTTGACGATCGCCAGCGTCAGCGTCCCCTCGACCGAGGAGATCAGCTCGCCCAGCAGCGTCGCGCTGCCCTCGTCCATCCAGTGCAGATCCTCGACGATGGCGACCATCGTCTGGCGGCGGTTGGGGGCGCGCACGAGCCGGCAGACCGCGCCGCGCAGGGCTCGGTGCCGGGCCTCGGCGCTGAGCTGCGGCAGCGGCCGCTCCGGGTCGGGCACGCCGAGGAAGTCGAAGAGCAGCGGCAGCTCGTCAGTGAAGCCCGGGTCGAGCAGCAGCGTGCGCCCGGCGATTTTCTCGCGCACGATCCGCTCCGGGTCGCCGTCGACGATCCCGAAATAGGAGCGGAGCATCTGCAGGACGGGCATGAAGGGGATCGAGCGCGCGTGCGCCTGGGCCTGGCATTCGAAGACCTCGACGCCGCGTGCGCGGCAGCGTTCGGCGAACTCGTGGCAGAGCCGGCTCTTGCCGACCCCTGGTTCGGCGACGATCCCGACCGCCGCTCCCTCGCCCCGCTCGGCCTCGCTCAGTGCCCCGTCGAGGATCGTCATCTCCTCGTCGCGGCCGACGAAGCGGGAGAAGCCGCGCTCGCGGGAGAGGTCGAGGCGCGAGCGGGCCGCACCGACCCCGGCCAGCTCGAAGACCCCGACCGGCTGGCTCGCTCCCTTGATCTCGAACTGGCCCAGGTCCTCGAGCACCATGAAGCCATGGGCGAGCTCGGCCGTGCTCTCGGTCAGATAGGCGCGCCCGGGCTCGGCCAGCGCCTCCATCCGCTGGGCGAGGCCGACGGTGTGGCCGATTGCCGTGTACTCGCCCTCCTCGCCGTCGCCGATCGCGCCCGCGACCACCTCGCCTGAGTTGATCCCGATCCGGGTCGAGAAGTTGAGCCCGGGCCCGCGCCGCAGCTCGGCCGCATAGTCGGAGACGTCGTCGAGCATCTGCAGGGCGGCGTAGCAGGCGCGCCGCGCGTGATCCTCGTGAGCGATCGGGGCGCCGAAGACGGCCATGATCCCGTCGCCGGTGAACTTGTCGACGGTTCCCTCGAATTTGACCACCGCGTCGGCGAGGATCGAGAAGAAGCGCTGCATGATCTTGCGCCACTCCTCCGGGTCCTGCTGCTCGGCCAGGTCCATCGACCCGCTGACGTCGGCGAACAACACCGTTACCTGCTTGCGCTCGCCGTCGTCCCTCGTCGTCGCAGTCACCGTCACAAGGTTACGCCCGGCCAATCCCCGCGGTGTGGTTGAGCTTTGACTCGCTATCCGGAACCAACCTCAACCACGCCCGGGTAGCCTGGCCCCATGCGATCCGTTCTGGTGACCGGAGCATCGACGGGAATCGGCCGGGCTACGGCACTGCGGCTGGACGGAGCGGGGTGGAGGGTCTTCGCAGGCGTTCGCAGAGAGGAGGACGCCGAGGCGCTGCGGGCCGCTGGGGGTCAGCACCTGACGCCGCTGATGGTGGACGTCACCGACCCCGAGCAGATCTCCGCGGCGGCGGAGCGGGTCCGCGCCGAGGCCAACGGACAGCTCCACGGGCTCGTCAACAACGCCGGCGTCGCCATCTCCAGTCCCCTGGAGACGATCCCGGTCGACGACTTCCGGCGCCAGCTCGAGGTCAACCTGACCGGTCAGGTCGCGGTCACCCAGGCGTTGTTGCCACAGATCCGAACGGCCCGCGGCCGCATCGTCTTCATCAGCTCGATCGGCGGCCTCATCTCCTTCCCGATGACCGGCGCCTACCACGCCGCCAAGTTCGGCCTCGAGGCCGTTGGCGACGCCTTCCGGCAGGAGCTGCGTCCCTGGGGGATCGGGGTCTCGATCGTCGAGCCCGGCTCGATCGACACTCCGATCTGGGAGCGGGGAGAACAGTCAGCCGACGAGATCGGCGAGCGTACGCCGCACCGCGAAGCGCTCTACGGCAGGGCGCTCGAGAAATACCGCAAGGTGGCCAGGAGCACCGCCGAGCGTGGAATTCATCCGGAGAAGGTCGCGAAGACGATCGAGCACGCGCTCAGCACCGGGCGGCCCCGCACTCGTTATCTGGTAGGTATCGATGCCAAGGTGCAGGCGCGCATAAAGCCGCTGATCCCGACGCCGGTCTTCGATCGCATCGTCGCCCGCGCGATGGGCCTGTAGGCACGAACCGCTGCGGAAACTTCACCTGCTCCTCCTATACTGAGCCGGTCGACTGACTGGTCAATCAGCCAGTGCAATCGGCGGAGGAACACTTGCGAGCAGCCGCCGTACAGCTCAACTCGACCAACGATAAGGCCCGGAACTTGGCGACGGCCGAGCGGCTGGTGCGCGCCGCCGCCGCCGATGGCGCCGCGCTCGTCGCGCTGCCGGAGAAGTGGAACCTGCTGGCCGCCGGTGACGAGCTGCTGGCCGGGGCGGAGGCGCTCGACGGCCCCAGCCTGACCGCCGCCCGCGGCTGGGCGCGCTCGCTCGGGATTTACCTGCTCGCCGGCAGCATCGCCGAGCGCGGCGAGGGCGAGAAGGCGTTCAACGCGTCGGTGCTGATCGGGCCCGACGGGGAGGACCTCGCCGTCTACCGCAAGATCCACATGTTCGACGTCGACGCCGGCGGCGTCTCCTATCGCGAGTCCGCCCACGAGGAGCCCGGCACCGAGGTCGTCACCGCTCCGCTCGGCGAGCTGACCGCGGGGCTGACCGTCTGTTACGACCTGCGCTTCCCGGAGCTGTTCCGCATCCTCGCCGTGCGTGGCGCCCGGCTCTTCACCGTTCCCTCGGCCTTCACCCTCGCCACCGGTCGCGACCACTGGGAGGTGCTGCTGCGGGCGCGGGCGATCGAGAACCAGGCCTTCGTCCTCGCCCCCAACCAGGTCGGGGAGGCGCCGCCCCACTTCGAGTCCTTCGGGCGCTCGGCGATCGTCGATCCCTGGGGCACCGTTCTGGCCGCCGCCCCCGACGATGAGTGCTTTGTCGCCGCCGACCTCGACCTGGCGGCCCAGGAGCGGGTGCGCGAGTCGCTGCCGTCGCTGGCCAACCGCCGCCCCCAGGCCTACGTCTGGCCTCAGCTCGACGGAGGCGAGAGCCTGATGGCGAAAGCTCCGCCCGTCGACAAGCGCCGCCAGATCCTCGATGCGGCGATCCGCGTCTTCGCCCGCCAGGGCTTCCACGCGACCCGGGTCTCCGACATCGCCGACGAGGCGGGCGTCGCCTACGGGCTCGTCTACCACTACTTCCGCTCGAAGGAGGAGGTGCTGAACGAGCTCTTTGTCGAGCGCTGGTCGCTGCTGCTGAGCGCGATCGAGGAGACCGACCGGACGGGGGAGACGCCGCGCCAGAAGTTGGCCGCCGTGGCTGCCTTCATCGTCGACTCCTACCGCCACGACCCGGAGCTGATGAAGGTGATCATCGTCGAGGTCACCCGCGCCGCCAACTCCTTCGGCCGCACCCATCTGCCGGAGATCCGCCGCGCCTACCAGTCGATCGCCAAGATCGTCGAAGAGGGGCAGAAGGCGGGCGCCTTCCGCGACGACGTCGCGCCGCTGTTCGCCTCGATGTCCTTCTACGGCGCGATCGAGCAACTCCTCTCGGGCTGGATCTTCGACGTCATCCCCGCCTCCGACACCGACTTCGATCAGGCAAAGGAGCTTGTCGTGATGACGATTTGCGACGGGCTCGAGCCGCGATAGGTAAGGTCGCGACCGGGTATGGACAACGAGATGGTCAGACGATTGCTCTGGAGCGGCGTGCTCGCCGCCAGCAGCGCCCTGGCCAGCATCATCGCGACGCGCCTGGCGGCGATCGTCTGGCGCCGCGTCTTCGACGAAGACCCGCCTGAGTAGGAGGAGCAAGTGCCCGACCCCAGTCAGACGCCTCCCGGGACTCCACCGACGCCCCCGGCCCAAGCTCCACCGCCGGAGCCGGAGAAGAAGTCGGTCGCCGATCTCGTCTTCGATGTCTCGCAGGGCACTTCCTCGCTGATCCGTGAGGAGTTCGAGCTCGCCAAGGCCGAGGTCACGGAGAAAGTCGGCAAGCTCCTGCGCGGCTCCGTCGTCGGGATCGCCGCCGGCGTCTTCGCCTTCCTGGCGCTGATCCTGGTCATGGAGGGTTTTGCCTGGCTGCTCAACGAAGAGGTCTTCGACGGCAAGGCCTGGCCGGGCTTCTTCATCGAGGCCGCGATCTTCCTGCTGATCGCCGCCGCCGCCGGCTTCGTCGCCTACCGGTCGGTCAAAGCCGGCGCCCCGCCGGTGCCGGAGCAGGCGATCGAAGAGGCGAAGCAGACCAGGGCGATGTTCGAAGGGGAGGACGGCGATGCCGGAACGAACCGCAACTGAGATCCGTCGCGACATCGACCTCCAGCGCCAGCAGCTCGGGACGTCGGTCGAGGCCCTGCGCACGCGCGTAACCGAGCTGACCGACTGGCGCCGCCAGGTCGAGGAGCACCGCAGTCAGTTGATCATCGGCGCGGCCGCGATCGGCTTTGCGATTGGCGTTCGCGCCATGCTCCGCCGCCGCAAGCGCTGACGGCCTCAGGTGCCGCCATGCGGCGTCCTCGGTCGCTCGTGTGCAGAGCACACGTCGCTCCCTGCATCCTTGCCTGGCGACCCCTGAGTCTCGTCAGTCGATACTGACGAGCTCGGTCGGCACGCTGCCGATCCCGAGGAGGCCGGGGCCGACGTGGGCGCCGAGGACGGGGCCGATCTCGGAGATGAAGACGGGCTCGCAGCCGAAGATTTCACGCGCGTCGTCGATCAGGCCGGCGGCCGTCTCCGTGTCTTGGATGTGCTGCACCACCCAGCCGTCGAAGCCCTGCTCGTGGCGCTGCCGCGCGTAGTCGCGCAGCCGCTCGACCGAGCGGGCGCGGGTGCGCACGCGCTCGACCGGGGTGATCTCCTCCTCCAGGGTGAGGATCGGCTTGATCTTCAGGGCGCCGCCGATCCAGGCGCGGGCGCCGCCGATGCGGCCGCCCCGCCGCAGGTACTCGAGGGTGTCGATCGCGAACCACATTTTCAGCGCCTCGCGGGTCTGCTCGGCACGGGCGAGGGCGCCGTCGGCGTCGGCGCCGCCGATTGCCGCGGCGGAAGCGCCGAGCACGGTCAGGCCCATGCCGCCGGCGGCCGAGCGCGAATCCATGACGCGGATCCGCTCGCCGCCCTTGCCTTCGTCGATCAGCCGCTGCCGAGCCTGGCCGGCGGCCTCGAAGGTGCCGGAGATGCCGGCGGAGATGTGGATCGAGACGATTTCCCTACCCGCGTCGAGCAGGGGCTCGTAGACGGAGATGAAGTCGCCGATCGAGGGCTGCGACGTGGTCGCGCCGCTCTCCGACGCGCGCAGCCGCTCGTAGAACGCGGCGTAGTCGGTGATGTCGACCTCGCGTTCCTGCTGGCCGTCGACCGCGACGTAGAGGCTGATCGTCTCGATCCCCCGCTCCTTCACCAGGTCGCTGGGAAGGTAGGCAGTCGTGTCGCAGACGACGGCAGTCTGGTCGCTCGCGTTCAACGTGCCGATTCTCGCAGAACCCCGCCGGGCAGAGCTTCCGCCGGTGCATAGCTACACTTTGTGAAGTGACGGATACGCCTCAGGCCGCAATCACGCTTACCGACAAGGCCGCCGAGAAGATCGGCGAGCTGCTCGGGGGGCAGCCCGAAGGTGGGGAGCAGGCGCTGCGCGTCGCCGTTCGCGGCGGCGGTTGCTCTGGTTTCCAGTACGCGCTGGCCTTCGACAAGCCGAAGGACGACGACAACGTTTTCGAGGTCGACGGGGTTGCCGTCGTCGTCGACAAGGTCAGCATGCAGTTCGTCTTCGGCTCTGAGGTCGACTACGTCGAAGGGCTGCAGGGGGCGGGCTTTCAGGTCAATAATCCGAACGTCGTCGCCGCTTGTGGCTGCGGCTCTTCTTTCCAGGTGAAAGAGGATGCGCCAGCCGCCGTCTGACCGGCGCATTTCGGCGTCCTCGGTCGCTCACGTGCAGAGCACGCTTCGCTCCCTGCGTCCTTGAACTGCTTGGTCAGCCGACGGCTGCTATTCGATCTGAAGCGGCGGGGACTGCGCGGGCGGTGCGGCCTCTGCGGGGGCCGACGCACTCGCCGGCTGCTCGACTCCGAGCGCCTCGGCCAGCTCGCCGGACTCGAACATCTCCTCGACGATGTCGGCGCCGCCGAGCAGCTCGCCGTTGACATATAGCTGCGGGAAGGTCTGCCAGTCGGAGATCTCCGCCGTCACCTCGCGCAGCGGCTGCAGCGCGGGGAGGACGTCGATCGCGCCGTACTCGACGTCGAGCTGGTCGAGCACCTGCACGACCCGCATCGAGAAGCCGCAGCGGGGCATGTCCGGCGTCCCTTTCATGAAGAGCAGAACCGGGTTGGCTCCGATCAGCTCCTGGACTTTGGATTTCAGCTCTGGGTCAGCCATGCGGGCATTGTACGGAGCAGCGCCCGCCGGCCATCAGAGCTGCGTGAGGATCAAGCCGGCGAGGGTGGCGAAGCCGGTGAACATGGCGACCATCAGGGCAATGAACCCCTGAACCATCACGTGCTGAAGCTTGTCGATCCGACCGCTTTGAGCATCGACGCGGTTGCTGAGTTCGCCGATTCGCTCACTTATCTCGTCGAAGCTCGACTCGACTCGATTCTTGAAATCGTCGAGACGGGAATCGGTCCAGGTCGATCGCATTGACTCCATGCTCCTGAGGCTAGGGCAGTAGGCCGCACGTGTGGCGCACAGAAGTGTAACTTTTTGTCTACAGCGGCGAGGTCTTGACCGACAGCGCGTGGATCGTGCCGTCGTCGAAGCGCTTCTTGACCGCGGCCTTGACCAGCCGGTGCTGATCGATCCGGGAGAGACCCTCGAACTGGGTGGCGCTGACTACCGCCCTCAGGTGGTCGCCGTTGCCGGTTTCGTCGCTGACCTCGACGGTCGCGCCCGGAAGCGCCGCCTCGATCATCGCCGTCAGCTCCGTCAGGTCAGCCACCGGCGGGATTCTATGGGGATGGGATGTCCGGGCTAGGCTCAACCGATGCAGCAAGAGGAGGTTCGTTTCCGGTCGGGGAACGAGGAATGCGCGGGATGGTTCTTCCCGCCGGCGAACGGGTCGGGGCGCTCGCCCTGCGTCGTCATGGCCTCCGGGCTCTCCTGCGTGCGCGAGCAGCGGCTCGACGCTTTCGCAGAGCGCTTCGCCGTGGCCGGATATGCGGTGCTCGCCTTCGACTACAGGCACTTCGGGAGCAGCGCCGGCGAGCCCCGCTTTCTCATGAACGCGAGCCGGCAGCGGGACGATTGGCGCGCTGCCCTGGCGTTCGCTCGCACGCAGGAGGCCGTCGACCCGACCCGTATCGCGATCTGGGGCTTCTCGCTGGGAGGGGCAAACGTCCAGTCGATCGCGATCAGCGAGCCGGGGGTCGCGGCTGCGATCTGCGTCGCCCCCGTGGTCGACGGCATGCGCACGCTGCTCCACATGGGCGGGGCGAAGCACTTCGGCAGGCTATGGGCGGCTGGCCTTCGCGACGCCGCCCGGGCCCTGCGAGGCGGGGAGCCGTACATGGTCGCGGCTGCCGGTCCCCCGGGATCGCGCGCGGTCCTCGCGGCCCCCGATGCGGTCGCCGAATTCGAAGCCGTCACGCCGCCGGTCTCGGCCTGGCGCAACGAACTCTGCGCCCGCGCGGTGCTGTCGCCGCCCTACCACCTGGCTCGCCAGGTGCGCCGTATTCGCTGCCCGATCCTCGACTGCATCGCCGAGGACGACCAGATCAACCCGCCAGCCCTCGGCATCGAGACCGCGAAGAGGGCGCCGAAGGGCGAGCTGCGGCTCTATCCCGGTGGGCATTTCGCTCCGCTGCTGGGCGACGCCTTCGAGCGCGCGGTCGCCGACCAGAGCGGGTTTCTCGGCCGCCACCTGCGGGCGACCGTGGGCGCCGCTTAGCCGCCGATCTTCTCGCCCAGGGTCTTGAGCATCTCCTCGACCCGGACGAACTTGACGCGGGGGCGGCCGTGGGGCTCGCCGCGGCCGACCTCGGCCTGGTCGATTGCCTGCCAATCCTCGAAGCTGACGTAGCGAATCCCGCGTTCGGCGAGCAGCGCCTCGACCGCGACGGGATCCGGGCTCGCCGGCTCCAGCAGCGTCTGCGACTCGACGTCGGCGAGCAGGTGCTGGACAGTCTCCAGTGCGTCTTTCTTGTTGGTGCCGATCACGCCAGAGGGCCCGCGCTTGATCCAGCCGGCGGTGTAGTGACCGACCTTGTGGCCGGCGGCGTGGGAGTCGAGCACGCGGCCGCCCTCGTTGAGGATCAGCCCGCGCTTCTCGTCGAACGGCACGCCTTCGATCGGGATGCCGGTGTATCCGACCGAACGCAGGATCAGGCCGCACTCCAGCTCTTCGCGCTCGCCGGTGTCCTTTGCCCGCAGCGCGCCGCCTTCCTCGACCAGCTCGTTGCGGCCGATGACGATGCTTTCGACCTTGCCGTCACCCTTGATCTCGATCGGCGAGGCGAGGAAACGGAGGACGATCCGCTGGTGCTTGCCGTCGGGCGTGCGCTGGGAGAACTCGCGCAGGGTCTCGACGTTGACGCGGGTCGTCTTGTCGACCTCGTCGGACTCGAGGAAAGCGGCGCTGGCCGGGTCCAGCTCGACGTCGGCCTGGTCGACGATCACGTCGGCGTCCTCCATCTCGCCCAGCTCCCTGATCTCCGGGTTGGTGAAGGCTGCCTGGACCGGGCCGCGGCGGCCGAGGACGACGATCTCGCGGATCTTCTTCGCGTCGAGCAGCTCGATCGCGTGGTCGGCGGTGTCGGTCTGCCGCAGCTCGTGGTTGGTCAGGGCGAGCATCCGGGCGACGTCCATCGCCACGTTGCCGTTGCCGATCACCACGGCCCGCTCGCTGGAGAGGTCGAAGTCGTGATCGGCGTAATCGGGGTGGGCGTTGTACCAGCCGACGAAGGCGGTGGCGGCCGCGCTGCCGGGCAGATCCTCGCCTGGCACTCCGAGCTGGCGGTCGGTCTCGCAGCCGACCGTGAAGACGATCGCGTGGTAGAGCCGTTCCAGGTCCTCCACCTCTATGTCCTGGCCGATCTTGACGTTGCCGAAGAAACGGAAGCCCTCGCGGGCGGCGGTTTTTTCGTAGACCCGGGTGACCGACTTGATCTTCGGATGGTCGGGGGCGACGCCGCCACGGACGAGGCCGAAGGGGGTGGGGAGGCGGTCGAAGAGGTCGACCTGGGCGTGCATGTTCTCGCCTTTGAGGATGTGCTCGGCGGCGTAGAAGCCGGACGGGCCGGCGCCGACGATGGCGACTCGAAGGGGGGTCTCTGGGCTGCCGATCTTGCTCATTGGACGCGGAAGAATAGGGAATGCGGCGAGCGAGACGGCGGCGACCCGATCTGGCGCCGGTGGCTAAGCGGGTACGGCGGTGGCCGCGCCGTCGAGCGCGTCGAGCGCCTTGCGGGTCGACATCGCCACGCAGGTGAAGATCGGCGTCTCGCGCTCGGTGTACTCGCTCGACTCGGTCGGGCGCAGCTCGTTGACCAGGTCGAGGAATTCGCCCGGGTCGTCGCCCTCGAAGCAGACGACGAACTCCTGGTCGTCGAGTCCGTAGGAGTAGCTCGTGTTGATCGTGATTTCGGGATAGCGGCGGCCGACCTCGATGTGGCTTTTCATGATTCGGCCGCGCTCCTCCGGCGGCAGTCCGTACCAGCGACGCTGCTTGACCATCGGGTAGAGGAAGAGGTACTTGCGCTCGGAGACGCAGATCTCGGTTCGCGCCTGCTCCTCCGAGTAGGGCGAGCGTTTGGTCATCGAGAGGAACGAGTAGGGCGTCTGCGCCCATTTCGCCAGTCCGCTCTGGCCGAGTACGACGTGGAAGGTGTGGATGTCGTCGAGGTTCGGGCTCTGGCTGAGCAGGACGAGGTCGACGTCGCCGCGCGTTCCTATGGTTGAGTAAGCCCGCAGTGACCGGTCGACTCCAAAGTCCTCGCAGGCGGCGAGGAACTCCTGCTTGTCGGCGGCCCGCAGCTCGGCGTCGCGACGACGCCAGGCGGGGTCGAGCTTGAAGAAGGTGAATTTGGCGAACGTGCGGTCGACCATCGCGATGACGATAGCGCTCGCGATCCTGCTGGTCGGCGGGGCTGCCGGGGCCAGTGCGGCTCAACCTCGAGTCACGCTCGTCTGGCTCCCCCAGGGCACCACGGTTCAGGAGGTGGCGGGGGCGGGGCTGTCGCCGGGGGTGATGAGTGCCGGGTTGGGATCGGTGCCGGCGGCGCAGACTTATCTGGACGTCACGCAGGGGAACCGGGTCTTCGATTCGCTCTATGACTCCGAGCTGCCGGCCGGGGCTCGCGTGCGGGTCAACCGACCGGTGCGGGACCGGGCGATCGTGCAGCGGGCGGAATCGGCTCCGGCGGATATCGAGCCGGGACTGCTCGCGCTGACCTTGGAGGAAGTGGGGGAGAGGTTTGTGGTGCGGGATGCGACGCTGGGCCAGTTGCCCGGGCTGGTCGCGGCGCTACGCGGTGACGATCTCCTGATCGCGCTCGAGCGGCCGCCGCCGGCGAAGAACCGGGCTCTGGCGATCGGGATCGCCGGGCGGGGCTTCGACGGCAACCTCGCCTCCGACAGCACCCGCCTCGACGGGTACGTCCTCTCCACTGACCTGGCGCCGACGATCCTGGATCGGCTTGGGGTCGGCGTGCCCGCTGAGATGTCGGGACAGCCGATCGAGGCCGAGGGCGCGGTCGACTCGCCCGCGGTGGTGGCGCTGAGCGATCGCCTCGCGGTGATCTCCGAGCGCCGTGGCCCGGTGATTGGACTCAGCCTGCTGGTCTGGATCCTCGTCTTGGGATTGGGGGTCGCCGTCACGCGTGGCGCGGTGGGGCGGATCGGCGTACAGGTCGCGGGGCTGGCGGTCGTCTACCTGCCGTTGGTGCTGCTGGTGGGGGCGGCAGCCGAACCAAGTCAGACCGTGGAAATGCTCCTGGTGATGATCGGAGCGCCCCTGTTGGCGGCGGCGACGATCGCCTTGCTCGGCGGCTACCGCGCGCTGGCGGTGGCCTCGGCGCTGACCGTCATCGCCTATGCCGTGGACGTCGTCGCCGGCTCGCCGCTGACGTCGCTTTCGCTGCTCGGACCCAACCCGGGCCTCGGCGTGCGGTTCTTCGGGATCGGCAACGAGCTCGAGGCGTTGCTGGCGGTGCTGATCGTGGCGGGCGTTGGCGCCGGGCTGGCGGGATTCGCGCCCGGCCTCTCGCCGCGCGGTTGCGCTGTCGCTTTCCTGGCGATCGGGCTGGCGGGCGCCTTTGTCTTCGCCGCCGGGCCGTTCGGCGCCGACGTCGGCGCCGCGATCGTCTTCCCGGTCGGGGCCGCCGTGGCGGCGGCGGTCATCGCTGCGCGCAGGCGCCGCACCGCTCTGTTGGTGATCGCGCTTCCGATCGCCGTCCTGGCGCTGCTCGCTCTCGGAGATCTCCTTTCCGGCGCTAACGCTCACCTGACCCGGTCGGTGCTGGACGCCGGTGGGCTGGGCGAGCTGGGAGAGGTCGCGCAGCGCCGCCTCCAGCTCTCGGCCAACAGCTTCTCCCGACCGATCGTCTACGTCTTCCTGCCCGTGCTGGTGGCACTCGCCGTGCTCGCGATCGTGCGCCGCGATCGCCTGCGGGCATGGCTGGTCGGGCTGCCGGCGATGCGCGCCGGCCTGGTCGGAGCCGCGGCGGCGACGGCGATCGGCACGCTCGCCAACGACTCGGGTGCGCTGCTGCTCGAGATCGGCGCCGCCTATCTGCTCGTCTTCGTCGGTTTCGCCTGGGCGGAGAGCCAGCGCGCCGCGCGGGATGAGGCCGGATGATGATCTACCCTTAGTCGCTCGTGCGCATAGGTCTTGTCTCGCCATATTCCTGGTCCTACCAGGGCGGCGTGAACCGGCACGTGGAGGCGCTCGCCGAGGAGTTTCTCGGCCGCGGCCACGACGTTCGCGTGCTTGCCCCTGTCGACCCGCCTGGACGGGTCAGTCGAGTGCTGCACCGAGCCTCCGCCGAATCGCGTGAGATCCCCGACTACCTGGTCCCGCTTGGGCGCACGATGGGCTTCGGCGCCAACGGTTCCGTCTCCAATCTGGCCCCGTTCCCCGCGGGCGGGGTCGTCGCGCCGCGCCGCGAGGTGCGCCGGGGAGGCTTCGACGTGATCCATGTCCACGAGCCGTTGGTGCCGCTGGTGGGCTGGAACACCACGCTGGGGGCGAGAACGCCGGTTGTCGGGACCTTCCACGCCTACTCGACCAAGGCCCTGCCCAACTACATCGCCAACGCGGTCGGCGCCAGGCGCGTCTTCAACCGCCTCTCGGCGCGGATCGCCGTCTCCGAGGCTGCCGCCTGGACGGGCCGACGCTGGTACGGCGGCGACTACACGATCATCCCCAACGGGGTTGATGTGGACGCGGCGCCGCACGCGCCGTCGGCCTCCGGCGAGGAGCTGAAAATTCTCTTCGTCGGTCGCCCGGAGGAGCGCAAGGGGCTGCCGATCCTGCTGACCGCGTTCGGCGCCCTGGTCGAGCACGTTCCCTGTCGCCTGACCGTGATCGGCGCCGACCGGGAGGACGTGCTCCGCTACGTCGCCGACCCGGAGCTGCTGCGCTCGATCGACATTCGCGGGCGGGTCTCGGGTGAGCGCCTCTGGGAGGAGCTGCACGGCGCCGACGTCCTCTGTGCCCCGTCGCTCTCCGGCGAGAGCTTCGGCATGGTCCTGACCGAGGCCTTCGCCGCCGGCACGCCGGTAATCGCCTCCAACATCGCCGGCTACAGCGACGTGGTCAGCGACGGCGTCGACGGCCTGTTGGTGCCGCCCGGTGACCCGCAGCGCCTGGCCGAGGAGCTGCAGCGCGTCCACTTCGAGCCCGAGCGGCTGCGTGCGATGGGGGAGGCGGCTCGCCGGAGCGCCCAGCGCTACGCCTGGCCGCGGGTCGCCGATCAGGTGACGGAGGTCTACGAGCGGGCGATCCAGGTGCCGCGGCCGGCCACAGCAGGTGAACGGATTGCGCACTGGAGCGGGTTCCGACCCGCCGACGGGGGCCCGCGGCGGCCGGCCCGGAAGCTGCCCTCGCTCGATCCCGCCCCGGCGCAGGCTGGTGGGCGCGGTCGCGCGCTAGCGCGGCGCTTTGGCCTCGTCATCGCCGGCGCCCTCGGCGTCGGATTGACTGTCCTCGCCGCGCAGAAGATTGGCGTCGACAAGGTGGTCGAAAGCATCGTCCGGTCGAACCTGACCTGGGTCCTGATCGCCTGCGCCCTGATGGGTTCCTCGCTCTTCTTCCGCGCCGCCTCCTGGTACTGGATCGCCCGCGCCGCCCTGCCGAACCGGCCGCTGCGGCGCCGCGACGTCACCTCGGCGACGATGATCGGCGTGCTGATGTCGGCGACGTTGCCGGCCCGTCTGGGGGAGCCGGCACGAGCCCTCGCCCTGGCTCGCCGAACCGGCCGCATGCGAGAAACCTTCCCGGTTCTGCTCGGGACCCTGGTCTCGCAGACGATGCTCAACCTGGTCGCGCTGGCTCTGCTCGGCGTGATCATCGTCTCGACGACGCCGCTCTTCCACTCCGGCACCCAGAAGATCTTCGTCTTCAGCCTCGTGCCCCTGCTGCTCCTCGTCGTGGTGCTGATCGCCCCGATGCTGATGCGCCGCAACGGCAACGGGCGCCTGGCCCGGCTCGGGGCGGCGCTGCACCGGGCCCTGATTCAGGTACGAGCCGGTCTGGCGGTGTTCCGCGACCCGCGCCAGGGCATCCTCGCCGCGGCCGCGCAGCTCGGCGCCTGGGCGATCCAGCTCGCGGCCTGCTGGGCCCTGCTCTACGCGCTCGGTCTCGACGACAAGGCCGGGATCGGCGCCGCGGCCGCCGTCCTCTTCGCGGTCAACGTGACCGCCGTCGTACCGGCGACGCCCTCCAATATCGGTGTCTTCCAGCTGGCGGTGATCAGCGTCCTGCACACCGGCTTCGACATCGGCACCGCCGATGCCCTCGCCTATGGCGTGATCCTGCAGGCGGTCGAGATCGCCACCGCGGTTGCCCTGGGCCTACCCGCCCTGGTCCGCGAGGGCCTTACCTGGAGCGACCTCCGTGTCCAAGCTCTCTCGACCGCTCCGGTTCGCCTCGAGTCGAAGCCCGTCGCTCGCGACAGCAGTCGCGAAGGGATGCAGATCTAACCGTTCGTCCTTAGGCCGCATTTACATGCAGAAAGTTTGAGTGCTTTGGTCTAGGATGGCCGAGCGGAGGCGGCTGACTAGAAAAAACTGCCCCGCGCTTCGACTGAGATGCCAGATGCCACCGCATCCATTGACGGGGAAGTCCGCGCCGGCAGCAAGGTTCTGTCGGTATTCGAGAACCCTCTGAACACGCGAATCCTGCGTGCCCACGCCGATGGTCCGCAGCGCCTTGCGGAGCTGCAGGAGAAGGTGGGCTGGTCCGCGCAGACCACCGTGCGCGCCGCACTCAGCAATCTGCGTGAGGTCGGAGCACTGACCAAGGAGTCTGTCGGCGATTCCAATTACGCCGTCGCGACCACGCTAACCCCGGCCGGCGAGGAGATGCTGTTCGTCGCCGATGTGGTCGAAGCCTGGCTGGCCCGCTGCCCGGACGGCCCGATCGCTCCGGACGGCGACGAGGCGAAGGGTGCGGTCAAAGCCCTGGCCGGCGGCTGGAGCTCGAGCCTGATGAGGGTCCTCGCCGGCCGCCCGGTCACCGTGTCCGAACTCGCCTCCCTGATTCCCGACATCAGCTATCCGTCGCTCGAGCGACGCGTCGCCTGGATGCGGACGACGGGCCAGATAGAACCGGTGGAGAAGGAGGGGAGGGGCACCCCCTATACGGTCACCGATTGGTTGCGCCACGCGATCGCGCCGCTGAGCGTCGCCGGCCGCTGTGAGCGGCGCCACCTCGAGAGCGAGACGGGGCGAATTACCCGCATCGAGGTCGAGACCTCCTTCCTGCTGGCCCTGCCGCTGGTCCCACTACGCCCGGGTGCTCGTGGTCCTTGCACCCTCGCTGTGCAGGCCGAGGCTGTCGGCTCCGAAGGCCCGGAACTGTCGGGCGTGAGCGTTGAGGTGACCCGAGGCGAGATCGTCTCCTGTGTTTCACAGGTCAACGCGGAGCCCTCGACCTGGGTCGCGGGGACTCACGAAGCCTGGCTCGATGCCGTTATCGATGGTCGAATCGAGAGCCTGCGCATCGGTGGCGTAGGGCAGCAACTGGCGCTCGACCTCGTCACTGGCCTCCATTACGCACTGTTCACTGATCGATGACTATGTGAAAACGCGCGCATCAAATTTGGACATCCTTCGATTTCCAGGAAAAAAAACCCGCCTGTCAAGAGAAAATGACGAACCCCAGCGGTTATCAACCGAACTTCTTGACCGATCGGCGTCAAGTCCGGTATCTATCCCTTCGGAAAGATTCGGGGCCCCGGCGAACACCGAGACCCCGATAAATCACCCGGTCGGGCAATCCAGAACAAAGTCACCCGGACGGGACGCAACCAAGAAGGGTACAACCATGCTCAAGAAGATGATGCTGCTCGCTGTTGCAGTTGCCGCGATCGCTGCGTTTGCGATTCCGGCGACGGCCAGTGCAAATCTGCAGTGGCACACAAACGCAACGCCCGTTGGTGGCCCTGGTGCTAAAGACCGGGTCCACTTCGAAGGCGTGCTGACTGCTACACCAGGCGGCGCGCTCGGCCCAGTCGAAACCACATGTGGAGTTACAGCAGTGGTTGACGTGTGGAACGACAACGGCCCGAAAGGCCAGGTCATCAGCGCTGCGATTCTCGCTCCGGCTGCCGGTTGCCACTTGGTCGTCAAGTCGAACGGGTTTACATGCTCGATCACCTCGGGCACCGCCGAAGGTGGAGCTGTGTCGGCCGACACAGAAGGAAACCTCGCTATCGCCGGAGCCGGCTTCACCAATAAACTCACCGGCTGCCCCGTCACCACGGAAACTAGTGCTGCCGGCACGCTGACAGGCGTGTACAACAACGAAACCAGCTGCATCGATTTCGAAGAAAGTGGAGATCTCTTCTCCGGCGCGACTCCCGTGCTAATCGATGGCAGCCTCTGCGAGACAACCGGGACGCTGGAGCTTAAATAGCGCATCGGTATCTCGGTAGTTGAGTATTAGCGAAAGGGGCCGCCGAGTCGGCGGCCCCTTTCTTTACATAGAATGATGTAGAACCGTACCGTCCTTGACAAACACGCAGGCGTTCCCATATCTTCCACCGGACTGGTTAAGGGAAACCGGTGGGACGGAAGGCAGGGACGGACCGACGCAACGTCGTTTCGGAAGACGGGGACCAGCAGGTGGCCGAGAAGGAGGGGTTGAGGTGAGGCTCGAGAGGAAGACGCTGAACCGTGGCGCATATTTGCTTTTCGCCGGGCTTTGCCTGGCGGTGAGCTTGGGGTGGCTGGGTGCCGGTAGTGCCAGGGCCACCCCGGCGATCGACGCGTTCTGGGGGAACTCCGAAACCAATGGTAGCGGCGTCGGCGGCCTCTTCTCTCCAAATCCACACGGAGTGGCGGCCAACTGGGCGACGGGCGACGTCTACGTCGCCGACACCGGCAATCATCGCATCCAGCGCTTCGCCGCCGGCAGCACCTTCGCCGCCGGTATCTTCCTTGACGCCTGGGGCAGGGACGTCGACCAGACCGGCGGCAGCGGCGGGGCCGAGATCTGCCAGGCGCCGGCCCCCGGCGAAAGCGATCACTGCAAGGCCGGCAGCGCAGGCGCCCTCGGCGGCGAGTTCTCGGAACCGGCGGGGATGGCGATCGACCAGGCCAGCGGCAGCCTCTACGTGATCGACAGCGGCAACCGGCGGGTGCAGGAGTTCGACTCCAGCGGGCAGTTCGTGCGTGCGTTCGGCTGGGACGTGGTCGCTTCCGGCCCCGGCGACGACACTGACGCGCCCGAGGACGAGTTCGAGGTCTGCAACGCCGCGGCCAACGACACCTGCAAAGCAGGTGTCGTTGGATCCTCCGGCGGTGCGTTCGGCGGCGAAGGGTTTGGCGCTTTCGGAGGAAACGTGGCCAAGGGCGCGGGTTCCGGCCTGGCGGTGGCGCCGGCGGGCGCGCCCAACGCCGGCCATGTCCTGGTCGCCGACTCCATCAACCGGCGGGTCCAGGAGTTCGACTCCAGCGGGCAGTTCGTGCGGGCTTTCGGCTGGGACGTGGTCGCTTCCGGCCCCGGCGACGACACCGACGCGCCCGAGGACGAGTTCGAGGTCTGCAACGCCGGCGCGGACGTCTGCCAGGCCGGCTCGGACGGTGCCGGCAAAGGCCAGTTCGCCGGAACGAGTCCTACTCACAACGAACTGTTTCCAGCGGCTGGGCCCACCCGGGTAGCCGAGGACAGCTCGGGTCGCATCTACACGGTCGAGGCGGGTCCCAACCACCGGGTGCAGCGCTTCACGTTGCCCGGCAACGTGCCGACTCCGCTGGGGGAGTTCGCGGCAGCGGCGCTGCATGGCTCGGTTGATTCTCCCACCGCGAGCAGCCTTCGGAACAACACCACCGAGGTGGCGGTCGATACGGCCGGCAACGTCTACGTCGTGAAAGCGTTCCCGGTCGGGACGGGAACGCCGCCGGTGGTGATTCTGCCGCTGAGTCTGCCACCGCAATGGCAGCAACGGGTGCTGAAGCTCGACCCGGTGAGCGAAGAAGTGACCGCGACGATGGCGGCCAACCCCGGTCTTGAGGACGGCCTGACTCTTCAGTCCACGAGCGCTCTCGCGGTTGCAGCGGGGGGTGCGCCGCTCTACGCGTTGACTTGGGTTGACGGAAGCATGAGCGGTTTCGCTCCGAGAGTCTGGCGGCTGAACGAGATCTCCGGGCCGGCGGCGACGGAAGTCCGGGCCACCGAGGTCAAAGCCTCGACGGCGACGCTGCGGGCGGCGGTCTCCCCCGCGCAGATCCCGCTCAGCACCCTCTACCGCTTCGAGTACTCCCCCGACGGGGTGACCTGGAAACCGGCCCCCGCGGTCGACGCGGAGCTCGGCAACGGCTCGGCCGGCGGGGTGGCAGGCACCTGTCCGCTGCCGCAGGCAGCCACCTGCGAGGTCTCCCAGAGCATCGGGGGGCTCACGCCCGGAGTTTCCTACCGGCTTCGGCTCGTTGTCAGCACCAGTCTCAACTTAAGTGGGGCGCAGACGGTGGAAGGGGAGGAGTTCACGACCACCCCCGAGCCGCCGGTGGCCAATACCGGAGCGTCCACTTGGTCGAGCCCGGCGACGAGCGGGCCGAGCCTGCTGCTCGGCGGCACCGTCAACCCCGGCAACGCGCGGACCACCTTCCAGTTCGAGTACGCCGACGATGCCAGCTTCCAGGCCGACAAATCGGCCGGGGGCAGCGGCTTTGAGCACGCGGCCGTCGTGCCCGCGGCCCCAACCGAGGCTGGCAGGGGGCTGGAAACGGCGGACGTGCACGAGGTCGTGGCGGGCCTCGATCCCTCGCTCCTCTACCACTACCGCCTGGTCGCCACCAACTCGGTGGGCACAACCACCGGTGCCGAGCGCTCGGTTGCCCCGCCGGAGGACGGCGCGCGCTTCTTCGAGCTGGTCAGCCGCGGCGACAGCGGCGGCGGCGGAATCGGATCCATCATGGGCTCGATCGCCGACAGCGGCGAACGGGCGACCTTCCCCGCCCAGGCCTTCAACTCGCCGAGCAGCGTGCCGAGCTTCATCAACGACTACGTCGCCGTACGCGGCGCCGATGGCTGGACGGTGCCCGATACCGCTCCCGACGGCGAGCACGCTGGCGGCCAAGGCGCGGAGAAGTCGGCGGACCTGGGGCGGGTGCTCTCGCTGGCGGGAACCGTAGGGGAACAATCTCGAGGCGAAGGGCAGCTCCAGCTCACCGCCATCGACGGTTCCAAGCGGACGCTGATCGAGCTGGCCCCGTCGCAGCTGAGCGGCTCTGGTTCTTTCCGGCTGGTGAGCGCGGCAGCGGACCTCTCGCGCGCCTTCATAGAATTCAACTCGGTCTTTAGCTCCGCGGCCCTGCTGCCGGGCGAGATTCCCCCGTCCAAATCGCGATCTAACCTCTACGAGGTGGGGGGGCTGGATGGTGCGAGCCCCGGCCCGATCTCGATCCTCAACCGTGCCGACGGCAAAGCGGGGGCAGTCCTGGGCGCCGCTTGCGGCGCAAATCTCCCCGAGGGGCCGTATGCGGTCGTGGCCGACGGCAGCGCCGCCTACTTCACCATCTATGAGGACGCTCCGGACTTGGGCGAGCTCTGCCCGGAGTCGCAGGGCGGGCAGCGGCTCTACCAGCGGATCGGCGGCGAGACGACGCTCAAGATCTCCAAATCGGAGTGCACGCGCTCGAGCCCGGCCTGCTCGGCCGCCGACGGCGACGACCTCTTCAAGGGCGCCTCGGCCGATGGGCAGGTGGTCTTCTTCACGACGACTCGCCAGCTCGCCAACTCCGACCTGGACGCGACCGCCGACCTCTATGTCTACGACCGCGATCCCCCGGTCGGCCAGCCGAGTCTGATGCAGGCCTCGGCGGGTGAGACGGTCGGCTCTCACACCGCCGGCAGCGGCGCCAAAGTACTCGGCACGCTCGACCTCGCCGGTGACGGCTCGCGCATCTACTTCGTCGCCGAAGGGGTCCTCACGGGGCCGAATCTGCGCGGCAAAGCGCCGACCGGGGGCGCGAAGAACCTCTACGTGTTCGAGCGCGACGCGGGGCACCCTGCAGGCCGGGTGGGCTTTGTCGGCGCGTTGACCAGCGGTGAACCGCCCGGCGGCGACCAGCGCGAATGGGGTGTGGGCGAACCGGGCGGCAAGCAGGCCGTTGCGATGGGCCCCGGCGGCCGCGCGCTGCTGCTGGTCACCAAATCCAAACTGACCGAAGACGACAAAGACACCGCCAAGGATCTCTACCGCTACGACGACGCGGCCACCGAAGCCGTCGCCCAGTTGGTCTGCCTCTCCTGCCAGGGAGCGCCGGGAGCCCCGGTCGGGGCGGGCAACGGCAACTTCGAAGTGCGGGTGAACGGACACCCGGGCGGCCCCCAGGCGGACTACGAGCAGAAGCGGCGGGTGGCGAGCGCGGACCTGGCGACCGTGGTCTTCGCGACCAGGGAGAAGCTGGCGGCCGAGGACGAAAACGAAACCTGGGACGCCTACGCCTGGCACGAAGGCCAGGTCCAGATGATCAGCATGGGCTCGGGCACCTACGGGATGCCGGACAACAGCAGCAACCAGGTTGCTATTGCCCCGGACGGGAAGGACGTCTTCTTCTTCACCCGCGCCGCGCTGGTTGGTTCCGACACCAACGGCACCATCGATCTCTACGACGCCCGGGTCGGCGGCGGCTTCCCCGAAGCGGCGCGGCCCGCGAGCTGTGGCGACGCCGAGGCGTGCCAGGGCCCTACTTCCGGCGGCGGGAACCAGTCTCCGCTTGGCCCCGGCAGCGCCAGCTTCTCGGGCCCGGGCGACCAGGTCTCGCCGCCAAAGCGGCCGCGCTGTCCGAAGGGCAAGGTGCGGCGCGGCGGGCGCTGCGTGAAGAAGCACGGGCAAGGCGGCGGCAAAAAAGGCAAGCGAGGAGCCGGCAACGGCAAGAGGAGCGGACGATGAGGGTGACGGTTGGCAAGCGAGCGGGCATCGTCGTGGTGAGCGTGGCGGCGATGCTGGCGCTGGCCGGGAGTGCCGGCGCGGCGCCGGTCCTCAGTGTCAAAGCGATCCGAGGGGAGGCGGTCGTCCACCGCAATGACGAGTCGGTCGCCTACTCGGTCGAGATAGGCAATTCCGCCCCCATCCTGGCCGGGGAAACGCTGGACTGCGACGCCGGGAGCTGGTCCGGCGGGGCGCCGATCTCCTTCGCCTACCAGTGGCTGCGTGACGGCGCGCCGATCGCCGCCGCCACCAACTCCACCTACGCCGTCGACGCGGCCGACCAAGGCCACTCGCTGCAGTGCCGGGTCGGCGCCGCCAACTCCGCCGCGACCCTGCTGCAGGCCAGCGCGGCCGTGGTGGTCTCGCCGTCGCCGGCGGTGACCCCGCCGGCTCCCTCCGGCCTCTCCCTCCGGCCTCTGATCGAAGGCTCCGGCGCGGCCAAGCGCACCTGCAAACTCCAGGCCGGCTGGGGGCCGGGTGCGCCCAACGCGCCGGCGTTTTCCTTCCAGTGGCTGCGCAACGGCACGCCGATTTTCGGCGCGTTCGCGGCCGAGTACACCCCTGGCCCCGAAGACGTGAACAGGGTCCTGCAGTGCGTCGTGACCGCGGCCAATGCCGGTGGCGCCGCGGTGGCGATCTCCGGCGGCAGCGTCGACGGCTCGGTAGCCAACCCTCCCACGCCGCCCTCGCAGCAGCCGTTGCTCTCGGGGCCGAGCTGGACCTCCTCCTCGTCGCCGGTCGAACTCAGCCTGACGCTGTCGCCGGGGCTGCGGCTCGGCGCAGGCGGCGGCAGCGGCGGCTGGAGCTGCGATGCCGGGACCGGGACCTGCACCAGCACCCCGGGCTCGCTCGCGCCAGGAGGAAAGCTGGCGCCCCTCAATCTGCGCCTCTGGGTGAATGGAGCGCAGGCGCCCGACGCCGTCACGGTCGACTTCGCCGCTCGGGGCGGCGGTGCGCCATCCGACGCTCTCGCCTCCGACTCCTTCGGCCTGGCGCCGGCGGTGCCCTTCGGGCTGAGCAGCTTCACGGCCGGGGCCTGCACGGTGCCTCCCGGTCCGGAAGCCGCGGTGCGCTCCTGCCAGGAGGCCGAAGAAAAAGGCGCGCTACCCTCCACCGGCGCCGGCGAGCACCCGTTTGCCGCCTCCGCCTCCTTCGGCCTCAATACCACCCTGCTCCCCGATGGCTCCGCGACGGTGGCCGAGAGCCTGCGCGACCTGATCACCGACCTGCCGCCGGGCTTCATCGGCAACCCGCGGGTCGCGACGCCGCTCTGCACGGTCTCCGAGGTGCGCGAAAGCACGACCAGCGCAGTGCTATGCCCGGAGTCCGCGGCGGTGGGAGGGGTCGGCACCTCCTTGGTCGGGTTCCCCGACGAAAACACGCCCCTCTACCGCGTCGTGCCGGAAAAGGGCTACGTCGCGGCTTTCGCCTTCCGGGGCTCAAACCTGGCGGGCGAACTGACGGTGGTGATCCGGGTGAGGGTGCGCAGCAATGGCGACTACGGAGTGAGCGCGGTCGCGCCGTTGCCCCCCCAGAGCCCCGCTGTGATCGGCCTCCGCTATGCAACCCTCTGCGGTTACGGCGCCAAAGCCTCGATCGCCGAGTCCGGGAAAACCATCCCCTGGTTCACTGGCTGTAGATACCCCGGCGCTCCGGGCTCCAGAGGGACCCCGTTCCTCACCAACCCGACCTCGTGCGACGGCCGCGAACCGACGACCTTCGCCACGCTCGATTCCTTCCCGCACCCCGGCGCCATCGACGGCGAAGGCCTGCCGCTGCTCAGCGATCCTGACTGGAAGGTCTTCGAGGCCAAGGCGCCGGCGATCACCGGCTGCAACCACCTTGAGTTCGAACCCAGCTTCGAAGGCCGGCCGACTACCGACGTCGCTGATGCGCCCTCCGGGCTCGACTTCAGGCTGAGTCTGCCGCAGGACGGACTGGTGGACCGCGAAGGCTTGGCCGAGGCGCATCTGAAGGCGACCACCGTGGTCCTGCCCGAGGGGATGGCGGTCAATCCCGCCTCCGCCGCGGGACTGGAGGCGTGCACCTCGGCCCAGATCGGCCTCAACACGCCGGTCGGGGAGACGCCTGCGCACTTCAGCGTCCTCCCGGACCGCTGCCCGGCGGCGTCCAAGCTGGGCACGGTCGAGGTGGTGACGCCGCTGCTCGACAAGCCGCTGCCCGGCTCGCTCTTCCTGGCCAAGCAGTACGACAACCCGTTCGGCAGCCTACTCGCCCTCTACATTGCGATCTCGGACCCCGAGACCGGCATCGTCGCCAAGTTGGCGGGCAGGGTGACGCCGGACCCGGTCACCGGCCGGCTCTCGACCACCTTCGCGGAAAACCCGCAGGTCCCCTTCTCGGACCTCGAGCTGCACGTCTTCGAGGGGGCCCGCGCCGCCCTCCGCACTCCCGCCACCTGCGGGCCGAAGACCACGACCGCCACCTTCACCCCCTGGTCGGCGCCGGAATCCGGACCGCCCGCGGAGCGCAGCGACTCCTTTGAGATCGCCACCGCGCCCGGCGGCGGTCCCTGTCCCACCGACGCCTCGCAGTCTGCCGAACTCGCCGCGCTTCACGGCCGGCACGATCTCGCCCAAGGCCGGCGCCTACAGCCCCTTCGTGATGCGCCTGGCCCGCGACGACGGCAGCCAGGAAATCAAAGGCCTGAGCGCCACTCTACCGCCGGGCCTGACCGGCCGCTTGGCGGGGGTCGCGCGCTGTACGGAGGCGCAGATCGCCCAGGCGCGGGCGCGCTCGAAGCCGGGGGACGGGGTTTTGGAGCAGTCCAGCCCCTCCTGCCCGGTGAGCTCGGAGGTCGGCAGCGTCGAGGTCAGCGCTGGCGCCGGCCCCGTGCCCTTCCGCACCGGTGGCAAGGTTTACCTCGCCGGCCCCTACAGGGGCGCGCCGGTCTCGCTGGTCGTGATCGCGCCAGCGGTCGCCGGCCCCTTCGACCTCGGCGCCGTGGTCATCCGCAACTCCCTCAACATCGATCCGGTCACCGCCCAGGTCACGGTGAAGTCGGACCCGATCCCGACCATCCTCGAGGGGATCCCGCTCGACGTGCGCTCGGTCGAAGTGAGCGTCAGCCGCGGCGACTTCACCCTCAACCCGACCAGCTGCGACCCAATGTCGATTGGCGCAAGCGCCGCCGGCCTCGTCTCAGAGACGGCGCTCTCGCAGCGCTTCCAGGTCGGCGAATGCGAGGCTCTCGGCTTCAAGCCGAACCTGGCGCTGCGCCTTCATGGCGGCACCGAGCGCGCCGACTACCAGCGCCTGGTGGCCACCGTCACCTACCCGCAGGGTGGTGCCTACGCCAACCTCGCCAGGGCCGCGGTCACCCTGCCGCACTCGATGTTCCTCGCCCAGAACCACATCCGCACCATTTGCACCCGCGTGCAGTTCGCCGCCAAGGCCTGCCCGCAGGGTTCGATCTATGGGCAGGTGACGGTGACCACGCCGCTGCTGGACGAGCCCCTCTCCGGACCGGTCTACCTGCGCAGCTCCAGCAACCCGCTGCCGGACCTGGTGATGGCGGTGCGCGGGCCGGACTCACTACCGGTCGAAGCCGAGGTGGTCGGCCGGATCGACTCCAAGGATGGCGGGATCAGGAACAGCTTCGAACTGGTGCCCGACGTGCCGCTCTCCAAGGTCGTGCTGAGGATGCAGGGCGGCGCGAAGAGCCTGATCGTCAACTCGCGCGACCTCTGCACGGGTCCGAAGCAGCGCGCGACGGCCCGCTTCGTCGCCCAGAACGGCAAGCGGCGCGACTTCCGGCCGGTGGTGGCCAATGACTGCAAGAAGAAGGGCAAGAAGGGGAGAAGCGGAGGCCGTAAGTGAGACGACGCACGGCGAATCCGCGAAACGACTATTCGATGCGAGAAGGAGAGACAGTGAACAACCGAGGAGCAGCAGTTCCGTCGAAGTCAGCCGTGAAGAGAGCCGCCCTGAGCGTCTCCTCCCTTGTGCTCTGCGCCTTCCTGCTCGTAGTCGCCAGCGCCCCCACTTGGGCGGTTGCCGCGAGCCACACTGAACTGCCAGGCCTGAGCGGCTTCACGCGGCCCTGCGGTGTTGCCACGGACTCTCACAGTTACACCTACATTGCTGAAATTCCCGGCGGCGACAACGGGAAAATCAAGATTTTCGATGCCAGCGGCAGTTTTGTGACCGAACGTATCGTAGGAACGTTTGGGTCCGTTGGCTGCGATCTGACCGTCGATTCTGCTGGCAACATTTTCTACATTGAGGGTCTTCCAAGCAGCGCTGGCAACGTGATCAAGCTCAAACTATCGACTGGACTTCCAGTCACCGAATCCACCGTTTACCTCTCCGAAACCATCACGTCAAAAGCAACTGGCGTGGCGGTCGATCTGTCTAGTCAGAAGATCTTCGTCAGTAAGAGTGCGGCCAGCGAGGAACAAAGAATCGAAATTTCCAAAGCTACGGGGGGGACCTACAAACTTAAATTCAACGGCGAAGAAACCAGCGCCCTAGCCTTCAGCGCAACGTCCGCCACGGTGGCGACGGCGCTGCGAGCGCTGCCCTCCATCGGCGCAACCGGTGTCAACGTCGCTGGCGCCCTGGGGAACACGACGCTGCGCCAGCGCTCGGTCACCTTTGCGGGGCCTCTCGCCAACACCGATGTTCCTCAGATCGAAGTCATCTCCTCGCTGACCTGCACCGAACCGACTCCGGGCTGCCCTGCCTCAATCATCAATAAAACGCTCACGATCGGCGCAGCCGGGGGCCACATCGCTGCTTTCGAACCCAATGGCACCCCGATCTCAGCCAGCACGGGCTCGGGCGTCAGCGGCGCCTCCTACTACGGCCTCGACGTCTACGGCGCCAACGGCAGGATCTACGCCGCGGACAAAGCCAACAACAAGGCATACATTTTCGGCCCCCCGGGCACGACGCCGCTGAAAGAAGTCGACGGCTCCGACTGCGCCAAAGGCGCCTTCACCGGAATGGAATGGCCTGCCGTGGCGGTCGACCAGTCCAACGGCAACTTCCTCGTCTCCGACATCAAAGGCCACGGCGTGGTCGACGAGTTCAACGCGGCCGGCAAATGCGTGACCACGATCGAACACGATCCCGCGTTCGTCGAAGCCGAACCTTCGGACATAGCCGTGGACAGCTCGAGTTCTAGCAACAGGGGCAACGTCTACGTCACCTCGGGGACCAGCGCCGGCAGCGTCTTCGCCTACGACGCGCTGGAACCGACCACCGTCCTTTCCACCAACGTGACGCCCGCCGGCAAAGGCACCGTGCTCTGCAACGGCACCGAAGCCGCCAACCCGCTGGCCGCCTGCGCCTCCGAATACGCCGAGGAAAGCTCGATCACCCTCAACGGCGCCCCGAGCGCGGGTTACAAATTCAAGGAATGGAAAGGCGGGACCGGTTCGGCGACCAGCTGCAACGGCACCACGTCGGCCTGCACGATCACCCTGACCGAGGCCAGCGAAATCACCGCCGAATTCGAGGTTTCGGGGCCGACCGTCACCACGACCGTGGGCGCCACCGAGCGGACCCAGACCTCTGCCAAAGTCGCCGGCACGGTCAACCCCAACGGCACTGAAGTCAGCCAAGCCAACTGCGGGTTCAAATACGGCCTGACGGCCTCCTACGGCTCGGTATCCGAATGCGAAAGCGCGCCCGGCGCGGGCTCCGGCCCGGTCCCGGTCACCGCGACGCTCTCCGGCCTGGAACCGGCGACGACCTACCACTTCAAGCTGGTGGCCAAAGACGCCAACGAGAACAGCGGCGAAGGCACCGACCAGACCTTCACGACGAAACCGCCGGCGCCGACGGTCACCAACGACGCGCCCGGCGCGGCGAGCCAGACGACCGCCGTCCTCAAGGGGCACGTCGACAACGAAGGCGACCCGGCCGGCTCGGCCTGCAAGTTCCAGATCGCGCTGGAAGGCAGCCCCGGCACCCCGGTCTCCGAACCGGCCTGCGCCCCCAACCCGGTGCCGGGCACGACGTCCACCGCGGTTGAAGCGACCGCCTCGGGCCTGACGGCGAACACGACCTACGTCTACCGGGTCGTTGCCACCAACGAAGGCGGCAGCTCGACCGGCACTCCGGACCAGGCCGTCCAGACGCTGCCGAATGTGCCAACCGTCAGCAACGACGCTCCCGGCACGATCACCCAGACCTCGATCGTGCTCAAAGGCAGCGTCGACAACAACGGCGCCACGGCAGGCTCGACCTGCAAGTTCGTGATCGCCACCGAAGCGACCCCCGGCACCCCGCTCGCCGAACCCGCCTGCAGTACCAACCCGGTCACCGGCAGCGGTGCCACCGCGGTCGAAGCGACCGCCTCGGGCCTCACCGCGAACACCCAATACGTCTACCGAGTGGTTGCCACCAACACCGGCGGCACCTCGACCGGCACGCCCGACAAAGCGGCGCAGACGCTGCCCAACGCGCCGAGTGTCGTCACTCAGGCCGCCAACCCGGTTTCCAAAAACACCGCGACCCTGAACGGGACCGTCGACCCGAACGGGGGCACGGTCAGCGACTGCCACTTCAAGTACGGCCTGACCACCGGCTACGGCTCAACCGTCAACTGCGTGCCGGTCAGTCCGCTGGCAGGCGACGGCCCGATCGCCGTCAGCGCTGAAATCTCAGGCCTCACCGCCTCCACGCCTTACCACTTCCAGCTGGTCGCCACGAACTCCGGTGGCACCGGTGAAGGCTCGGACGTTGAACTTACGACCACCGTCAACAGCCCGCCGAGCGTCACCAACGCCAATCCCGGCACGATCACCCAGACCTCGATCGTGCTCAAAGGCACGGTCAACAACAACGGCATCGCCGGCGGCTCCAGCTGCAAGTTCCAGATCGCGCTGGAAAGCAGCCCCGGCACCCCGCTCGCCGAGCCGGCCTGCAGCCCCGACCCCGTGACCGGCTCGACCGGAACTCCGGTGGAAGCGACCGCTTCGGGCCTGACCGCCAACACGACCTACGTCTACCGCGTCGTCGCCACGAACAGCGACGGCACCTCGACCGGCACGCCCGACAAAGCGGCGCAGACGCTGCCGAATGTGCCAACGGTCACCAACGACGCTCCCGGCACGATCACCCAGACCTCGATCGTGCTCAAAGGCAGCGTCGACAACAACGGCGCCGCGGCAGGTTCGACCTGCAAGTTCGTGATCGCCACCGAAGCGACCCCCGGCACCCCGCTCGCGGAACCGGCCTGCTCCACCGATCCGGTCCCCGGTAGCGGTGACACCGCGGTCGAAGCGACCGCCTCGGGCCTCACCGCGAACACGAAATACGTCTACCGAGTCGTCGCCACCAACACCGGCGGCAGCTCGACCGGCACGCCCGACAAAGCGGCGCAGACGCTGCCGAACGCGCCGAGTGTCACCAACGACGCTCCCGGCACGATCACCCAGACCTCGATCGTGCTCAAAGGCAGCGTCGACAACAACGGCGCCACGGCAGGCTCGACCTGCAAGTTCGTGATCGCCACCGAAGCGACCCCAGGCACCCCGCTCGCCGAACCGGCCTGCAGTACCAACCCGGTCACCGGCAGCGGCTCGACCGCGGTCGAAGCGACGGCGTCAAGTCTGACGGCGAACACGAAATACGTCTACCGGGTGGTCGCCACCAACGCGGGGGGAACCTCGACCGGTACGCCCGACAAAGCGGCGCAGACCCTGCCGAACGCACCGACGGTGAGCACCGACCCGGAGGGAACCGTTACGCAGACGACGGCCGTGCTGAACGGACACGTCAATAACGAAGGATCCCCGACGGGTTCCG
Source organism: uncultured Solirubrobacterales bacterium (assembly GCA_963715395.1). Taxonomy (GTDB): domain Bacteria; phylum Actinomycetota; class Thermoleophilia; order Solirubrobacterales; family 70-9; genus VAYN01. Next base: position 1,445,646 of record OY970238.1, on the reverse strand, counting down.
CCTGCAGCTTCCAGGTGGCCCTGGCCTCGGACCCGACCTATGCCGCGGCAAGCACCGTGCCGTGCACCACGACCCCGGTCACCGGCACCGCCAACACCGCGGTCACCGCGACGGCCACCGGGCTCAGCCCCAACACTGCCTACATCTACCGCGTCCGCGCCGCCCATTCGGGAGGCGATCCGGTGAACGGCTCCTCGGAGGGGTTCACGACCCCGGTCAGCCCGCCGACGGTCACCAACGCCAACCCCGGCACGATCACCCAGACCTCGATCGTGCTCAAAGGCAGCGTCGACAACAACGGCGCCGCGGCAGGTTCGACCTGCAAGTTCGTGATCGCCACCGAAGCGACCCCCGGCACCCCGCTCGCCGAACCGGCCTGCTCCACCGATCCGGTCCCCGGTAGCGGTGCCACCGCGGTCGAAGCGACCGCCTCGGGCCTCACCGCGAACACCCAATACGTCTACCGAGTGGTTGCCACCAACACCGGCGGCACCTCGACCGGCACGCCCGACAAAGCGGCGCAGACGCTGCCCAACTCGCCGATGGTGACCACCACCGCGGGCGGCACGGCGATCGCCCAGACGAGCGCCAAAGTCGCCGGCTCGGTCAACCCGAACGGCGGTGCGGTCAGCAACTGCAAGGTGGAATACGGCCTGACCACGAGCTACAGTTCCGAGGCCAGCTGCGGCTCGCTGCCGGGCGCCAGCAGCAGCGCCGTCGGCGTCTCCGCCACGCTCACCGGGCTGGCGGCGAACACGACTTACCACTTCCGGGTCGTGGCCACGAACGCGGGCGGCACTGGCGAAGGCGCCGACCAGGAGTTCAAGACGCTGGCAGACACCTGCGAGACGAACGCCTCGCTCTGTCCGCCGAAGCCCGAGGACCCGAAGCCGCCGGCGCCTCCGTCGAACGAAGCGAAGCCCGGCGCCGCCAAGGCCCAGGGTGAGAACGTGATGCTGAAGCTCAGCGTTCCAGGAGCCGGGACCCTGAAAGCCACCGGCAAGAACCTCGCCCCGACCACCGGCAGCGCCAAAGGTGCCGGCACCGTCAGCCTGAAGCTGAAGCTGACCGGCGCCGGCAAGAAGGCGCTGAAGAAGAAGGGGAAGCTCAAGGTCAAGGTGAAGATCGTCTTCACCCCGACCGGTGGCGCGCCGGGGACGAGCACCAAGACGGTCACGTTCAAGGCGAAGGGCGGCAAATAGCGCCGCGCTCTGGGCGCCTCGCCTCGGATTCGGCGCCGAGGCGCCCTGGTTGCTCCGACTGCGCCAAAAATCGCGGATTACGCCGAAGTTTTCTTGACGAGTATCGGAACGTCTGCATAGGGTCAGGGGCAGGACTTTTGCTCGACCTGGGGGGTGGCGTATGGATTACGACGCGGCTTTGTTGGAGACTGTCGCGCAGCAGTTCCGGCGCGAGATGTGGCGCTCGGTGACGCCGGACGCGGTGACCGAATCAGGGGTTGAGGTGGAGCGGTTCGGCTCCGTTCAGGCAACGGCCTTCGGCGACTTGCCGGAGGCTCATAGCCTCAATCAGATTCAGGGGGCGGCGGAGCCGGGGGCGGCTGAGGAAGGGCACCTGGCCCGTGCGATCGAATGGATGCGAGCGCGGGAAGTCGACTACCGCGTGCCGGTGGCGGAGTGCCGGCCCGGCGCCGGGGAGGCCGAGGCCTGGCTCAGTGAGCACGGCTACGAGCGTGGCGCCGGCTGGTTCAAGATGGTCCGGCCAGCGGCCTTGCCCGATCTGCCGGCGAATCCCGAGATCGAGGTCTTCGAGCTCGGTGAGGACGAAGCCGACGGCGAAGGGCTGAGCAACATCGTCTCCGACTCGCTCGAGCTGCCGGTCACCGCCGGCACCCTGTTCTTCTCACTGCCGCAGGAAAGCCACTGGCGTTGCTACACGGCGGCACTGAGTCGCGAGGAAGGCGTCGTCGCGACCGGCGCGATGTTCATCCACGGCGGCATCGCCCAGCTCGGGCTGGGGACGACGCTCGAGCACGCCCGAGGGAAGGGCTGCAATACGGAGCTGCTGCGGCGCCTGGTGACCGACGCGGTCGAGGCGGGTTGCCACACGGTCTTTGCCGAGCTGGGGGAATTCGACCCCGAGCTGATCTCAGCCGCCCATCGCAACCTGCGCCGAGCCGGGTTCAGAGAGGCCTACCACAGCCGCAACTGGCAGCGCCCGGCGCTGCATCCGGCCAAGGTCTACTGAGCGAGAAACGCCGCTAGCGGCTGAGCTCGGGCTCTGCCGCCGGCTCGGCGTCGTCGTCGGGGTCGGATTCGGGCGGCAGCTCGCCGCCGCGGTCGGTCCCGGCGATCAGCTCGTCCGGCGCCTTGTCCTCGGGGATGAAGCCGGACTTCATGCCGAAGTAGACGGCCTGGGGATGGTGGGCGACGATCGCCACCGTCGACTGCTCGGGCATCACCGCGAAGCCGTCGGAGAGCGTCATCCCGATCTCTTCGAGGCCGAGCAGGCGCCAGACCTTCTCGTGCTCGGACTGGTCCGGGCAGGCCGGGTAGCCCCAGGAGTAGCGCCGCCCCTGATCGGAGTCGACGCCGAGCTCGCGGCGGACCTCGGCGTGCAGCCACTCGGCCAGGCCCTCGGCGGACTGGACGCCGAGCCCGTGGACGTAGAGCTGTTCGGCGAACTCGCCTTCGCGCTCCAGCCGCGCCATCAGCTCGGTCACCTCGGGCCCGACGGTGACGCCCTGCAAAGCGACGACGTCGCGTTCGCCGGACTCCAGCGGCCGGTAGAAGTCGGCCAGGCAGATGCGGTCGTGCTTGGGCTGGCGCGGGAAGACGAGGCGCTCCAACTCGCGCTCCGGGTCCTCCGGATCGAAGATGACCAGCTCGTTGCCGTCCGCGTTGCAGGGGAAGTAACCGAGGCGTGCTCGCGGGTGCAGGTAGTCCTGCTCTCGCCACATCCGCTCCAGGCGCGGAGCGAATCCTTCCTCCTCGGGAGTCCCCTCGACCAGCTCGCGCCAAGCCTCGCCCTTGACCCCGCGGCCGCCCCAGTGCAGCTTGAACAGCACGTGGCGGTCGAGGTAGGGGAAGACGTCGTCGAAGTCGACGGCGACCTCGCGGGCGCCCCAGAACGGCGGCTGCGGGATCGGCGCGTCGGTGCGGGCGCGCGAGCGGACGCTGCTGTCGGTGGTCGGCGGCGAGTCGTCGACCACGACCGGCTTCTCGCGCAGCTGCTTTGCCTCACCCCTGATCCGCTCGACCAGGGCCGCGCGAGCCTCCTCGTCGATCAGCGCGTCCATCGTGTCGAGGCCCTGGAAGGCGTCCTTGCAGTAGAAGACGCCGGGCTCGTAGACCTCGTCGGACTCCTTGCCCTTCGGGTAGAGCGTGCGCCGGCCGAAGTCGCGGTTGATCGCGGCGCCGCCGATCAGCACGGGGAAATCGAGCCCGCGCTGGTGCAGCTCCTGGACGCAGGTCGGCATCTGCTTCGAGGTCGAGACGAGCAGGGCGGAGAGGCCGATCGCGTCGGCGTCGTTCTCGACCGCGGCCTCGATGATCGTGTCGACCGGAACCTGCTTGCCGAGGTCGATCACGGTGTAGCCGTTGTTGGTCAGGATCGTGTTGACGAGCGACTTGCCGATGTCATGGACGTCGCCGAACACGGTCGCGATCACGACCTTGCCCTTGGTGTGGCCGTCGATCCGGTCCAGGTGGTTCTCGAGCTGGGCAACGGCGCGCTTCATCACTTCGGCCGACTGCAGGACGAAGGGCAGGATCAGTTCGCCGGCGCCGAATTTGTCGCCGACCTCCTTCATCGCCGGCAGCAGCACCTCGTTCAGGGTCGGGACGGCGCCGATCTTCTCCACCGAGCGCTCGATCCAGTCCTCGACGCCGTCCTTCTTGCGGCGCAGGATGTGCCAGTGCAGCGCCTCCTCCGGCTCCATGCCCGCGGTCGGGTCGGCGACCTCGGCCTCGGCCTCCTCGCCCTTGGACTCGAAGTGGGAGATGAAGAGCTCTAGGGCGTCCTCGCGGCGGTTGAAGACGAGGTCGTCGGTCAGCTCGCGCTCCTCGTCGGAGATCTCGCTGTACGGAGTGATGTGGTTCGGGTTGACCATCGCCAGGTCGAGCCCGGCCTCGACGCAGTGGTGGAGGAAGACAGAGTTGAGGACGGCGCGCGGCCGCGGCGAAACGCCGAAGGAGACGTTGGAGACGCCGAGCGAGGTCTTGACGCCGGGGATCTCGGCCTTGATCCGGCGGATCCCCTCGATCGTCTCCACCGCCGAGGGCTTCCACTCCTCGTCGCCGGTGGTCAGGGTGAAGGTGAGCGCGTCGAAGATCAGCGCCTCGGGATCGAGGCCGTGCTCCTCGCAGGCGATGTCGCGGATCCGTTCGGCGATCTCGACCTTGCGTTGCGCCGTCTTCGCCATCCCGACCTCGTCGATCGTCAGCGCGATCAGCGCCGCGCCGTGGGCCTTCGCCAGCGGGATCACCGTGTCGGCCTTGTCGCGGCCCGCCTCGAGGTTGATCGAGTTGACGATCGCCCGTCCCGGGATCGTCTCCAGGGCAGCTTTCAGCACCTCCGGTTCGGTCGAGTCGATCTGGATCGGCGTCGGCTGGGTCAGCGAGACCCGCTTCGCGATCGCGCTCATCTGCTCGTCCTCGTCCTGGCGCTCGGTCAGCGCCACGCAGAGGTCGAGCACGTGGGCGCCGCCTTCGACCTGGTCTTCGGCGACCTGGACGAGGCCGTCGTAGTCGTCGGCCAGCAGCAGCTCCTTGGCCTTGCGCGACCCCTGCGAGTTGACCCGCTCGCCGACCAGGGTCGGGCGCGGCTCCTGCACGAGCGGGGTGGAGGTCATCATCGAGGAGACCTCGATCGGCCCCGCCGCCGGGCGCTCATCGGGGACGCGGCCCTTGACCTGCTCGGCGATCGCTGCGATGTGCTCCGGCGTCGTCCCGCAGCAACCGCCGACCAGGCCGACGCCGTAGCGCTCGACGAACTCGCCCAGCGTCGCCGCCAGGGGCTCGGGCTTTTCCGGGAAGATCGTCTCGCCGTCGGGGCCCTGCAGGGGCAGGCCCGCGTTGGGGATGCAGTGGACCGGCAGCGGGCTGGTCTCGCCGAGGAAGCGGATCGCGTCGCGCATGTCCTCGGGGCCGGTCGAGCAGTTGAGCCCGATCACGTCGACGTCGAGCGCCATCAGCGTCGTCAGCACCGCCTGGATGTCGGTCCCGAGCAGCATCTTGCCGCCGTTGGGCAGCAGCGAGACGCTGGTCTGGATCGGCAGCGTGCGGCCCGCCTGGGCAAACGCCTCGCGGGCGCCGAAGATCGCCGCCTTGACCTTGAGGATGTCCTGCGCCGTCTCGATGATGATCAGGTCGGCGCCGCCGTCGACCAGGCCGCGCGCCTGTTCGGCGAAGACCTCGACCAGGGTGCCGAAGGAGATGTCGCCCAGGGTCGGGTCGGTCGAAGCCGGCAGGAACCCAGTCGGGCCGATCGAGCCAGCCACGAAGCGATCCTCACCCGCGGCCCTGCGGGCGATTTCCGCCGCCTTGGTGTTGATCTCGAGCGTGTGCTCGCCCAGTCCCCACTCTTCGAGCTTCAAACGCGAGCCCTGGAAGGTGTCGGTCTCGACCACCTCGGCGCCGGCCTCGAGCATCGAGGTGTGGACACCCTCGATCACGTCAGGACGGTTCAGCACGAGCGCCTCGTGGCATTTGCCCTCGAGGCCGCCGTAGTCGGCCTGGGTCAGCTCGAACTGCTCCAGCGTCGCGCCCATGCCGCCGTCGAAGACGACAACGCGCTCGTTGACTGCAGCTATGAAGTCTCGTTCAGCCATGAATCTAAAGAGGCTACCGGGGCAGTCGAATAGCAAAAGCCTGGCGGCGGTGGGGGATGCCCAGACCCCTCCCAACAGCACGCAGTTCCGGGATGCCCGAGGGTTCGGAAGCTTCCAGCTAACGACGAGCGATTCGCGGCAGCTCTTGCGCAAAGCTTCCCTGTCCCGTGAGGCTTGCCGGAGCTCGTTCCGTTGGAGGGGTACCGACATCCCTCCCCTGCTGCGCAGCTACCCGCGCAACCCCAGGCGCCGCTTCAGGTCCCGCGCGTTGACCGCCTGGGCGACGCGGCCGACGAGGCCGCGGCGGCTCTTGGTGTAGGGGAACCAGGACGGCTCGCGCTTGCCGCCGAAACGGGTGGCGACGATCGACTCGGGCCGGCAGTACTTCTTGATCCCGTACTCGCCGTGGCGGAAGCCGATTCCCGACTCCTTCCAGCCGCCCATCGGCACGTCCATCGCCAGGTAGTTGACCAGCACGTCGTTGACGTTGATCGCCCCGCACTCGACCCGGCGGGCGACGCGTTCGGCCCGCTCCTTCTCGCCGAAGACCGAACCCGAGAGGCCGTAGCGGGTGTCGTTGGCGAGTCGCAGCGCCTCCTCGGAGTCGCGCACCTTCATCACGCCGACGACCGGCCCGAACGTCTCGTCGCGCATCACCTTCATCGAGTGGTCGACGTCGACCAGCACCGTCGGCTCGAAGTAGTCGCCCGGCCCCGCGACCCGCTTGCCGCCGGTCAGCGCCTTGGCGCCGGAGGCGAGGGCATCGTTGACGTGGTCCTCGACGATCGCGGTCTGGTTCGGCGAGGTCATCGCGCCGACGTCCTTTTCGGGCGTCCGCCCATCGGCGCCCTGTCGCAGCCCACCGACCTCCCTGGTCAGCTTCTGAACGAACTCGTCGTAGGCGGGCTCCTCGACGTAGATCCGCTCCACCGACATGCAGATCTGGCCGGAATTCATCATCCCGCCGTAGGCCGCGGCGTTGGCGGCGCGGTCGAGGTCGGCGTCGGAGAGGACGATCATCGGATCCTTGCCACCGAGCTCGAGGCTGACCGGGGTCAGCGTCTCGGCCGCACGGGCCATCACCTTGCGCCCAGTCCGGTCCGAGCCGGTGAACTGGACGAAGTCGGCCGCGTCGACCAGGGCGCCGCCGGTCTCGCCGATTCCCTGCACGCAGTCGAAGACGTCGGGGGCGCCGATCTCCTCCTTCCAGGCCTTGACAACCTCGGCCAGGCCGAGCGGGGTGAACTCCGACGGCTTGACGACGACAGCGGCACCGGCCTGCAGCGCCGGGATCGCGTCGCCGAGGGCAAGGGTGAGCGGGAAGTTCCAGGGGCTGATGATTCCCACCACCGGGAAGGGCCGGTACTGGATCGTCAGCTTCTTCGCGGCCAGCAGGGGGGAGTGGGGGCGGACGCTTTCGTCGCCGATGAACTTGCCCGCCTTGGTCCCGTAGAAATTGATCAGGTCGGTCAGGTAGAGCGCCTCGGTCATCGCGTCGGCGCGGACCTTGCCCGTCTCCGCCTGCATCGTGTCGCCAACGCGGTCGGCGTTGTCGAGCATCCAGTCGCGCAGCTTGCCGAGCCAGTGGTAGCGGCCGGCGATTCCGATCGCCTCCCACTCGGCCTGGTTGGCCCGGACCCGCGCGACCGTCTCGGCCACCGCCTGGGGAGAGTCGATCGCGACGCTGGCGATGCGCTCGCCGGTCGCTGGATTGAGGACCTCGAGTTGATCGGGCGCGCTCCCGTTCGCGCCGTTTACCGCCGTGGTCGCCTCGTTGCTGGTCTCGACCGTCCCACTCTCCACCGGATGCTCCCTTCCTCGCCCGTCGTCGCCGTTTGGCTGCTCAGCCAGACTCTAGCCGCCTTCGCCGCGATTGGTCGAAATTCACTTCGGTACGAGGCGGAAAACGGGCCCTTCCAGCGAGCTGACGTAGACGCGGCCGCGATTGTCTTCGCCAAAGGAGCTGGGGGTTTCGACGGCGAGGCCCAGCTTGCGGTCGTTGCTCGCGCGCTTGAGATGAGGGACCAGGCTGCGAAGCTGCCCCTCGCAAAGATCCGCGTAGACGTACCTCTTATATAGAGCGGGCAGGCCGCGGTCCCGAACTACGTAACCGCCGATGATCGAGCAGCTTCCGCCGCGGCTGTGCGGGTAGGCGAAGATCGGTTTGACGGTTCCGCCGGGGTCGGGAGTGCCGCTGTTCTCTTCGCGGTAGGGAACGAAGCCTTCAAATGCATCCCAGCCGAAGTTGGCGCCGCTGGCGGCGCCCACCGTCGTGTAGTCGAGCTCCTCGAACATTCCCTGGCCGACGTCGCCGATCGCGATCCGCGGCTGTTGGGCGGTCACCGTGTCGAAGGAGAAGCGGAAGGGGTTGCGCAGGCCGAAGCTGTAGATCTCGTCGCGCCCGGGGCCCCCCACGAACGGATTCGAAGGGGGGACCGAGTAGGGCTGGCCGCCGCTTGGCCGCGGATCGATCCGCAGCAGCTTGCCGAGCAGGACGTCTTTGTTCTGGGCGTTGTTCGGCGGGTCGCCGCCGGAGCCGCCGTCGCCGGTGCCGAGGTAGAGCAGTCCGCCGAAAAACTGCAACTGGCCGCCGTTGTGGTTGGCGTTGACCGGGTGGGGGATCTCGATCACGCGGCGCTGGGAGCCGGCCGCGGCCCGGGTGGCGGTGCGCCGCTTGAATTCGTCGACGCGGATGTTCCCGGCGTTGTCCGTGTAGTAGACGTAGAAGCTGCCGCTGCGGGGGTAGTGAGGTGGGAACGCCAGCGAGAGCAGGCCCTCCTCGCCGCCGAAGCCGACCTGGGCGCGGAGGTCGAGGAACGGCCGCGAGGCCCTGCGCCCGCCGTTCAGCACCATGATCCGGCCGGGCTGCTCGACCACGAAAAGCAGTTTCGGGAAGCCGGGGGCGCCGGTGACGTAGACGGGTTCGTCGAACTCGCCGACCTTCTTCAGGCCGACCCCGTCGCGTCCGCGCACCTTCTCGCTGCGGTCGGGCGCGCTCGCGCCTGGTTCGTTGGCCGACCCGCAGGCGGGCAGGGCCAGCACCAGCAGCAGCGCGACGAGCAGAGACGAGGCTGTGGGCGTCAATCGCATGCGGGCAAGCTACCCCGCCGGCGCCGCGGTTATTCGCCGGGCTCGCTGCGTTGCCGCTGCGTCTGCTTTTCGACGACTTCGCCGCTGTCGGTCACTTCGGTGTCGGGCGGCACAGCGGTGATCTCGGTCACGAAGGAGCCGCCGGGGGCGACGTCACCGGTCGTCTTCGCCTTCGCGTTTCCGCTGAGCCCGGCGCCGACCTCGTAGAGAACGGTGAAGCGCCCGGCTTTGACCGCGCTCAGCTTCCAGACCACGTTGGTCGTCTGGCCTGGCTTCAAGGCTCCAAAGGAGAAGGTCTTCGCGTTCGAGGTCGATGCGCCGCCAGGGTCCGAGGAGCCGGCAAACCGTGGATAGGTGGCGGCCAGCGCCCAGACCGGCCGGTCTGGCTGGGCGAGACCGGGCTGGGGATCGTGGATGCCGAACGGCAGGGCGGAGGTCTGACCTTCCTTGCCGGCGATCGAGATCGTCACGACCAGGTTCGGCACTGCCTTCTCGCCGGTGTTGCGAACCCCCAGTTTCAGCATCGAGGTCTGGCCGAGGCGCTGCTCGGTTGGGAAGCTGGCGTCGGTCACCCGCACGTCATAGGTGCCGCCGGGTTCGTTTGCGTCCGAGGACGATTCGCCGCCGCAGGCGGCCAGCAGCGACGCCACGGCCACAGCGGCAACCCCAGTCGCGGCGGCTCGGAGGCGGGAACGGCGGGAATGTCTTCCGGTCCCCCGCAAAGCGGCCGCAACATAGCACGGGGTTTCCCCGCAACCATGCGCTTTCGCAGTGATCGGAACGGGTTAGCCGGATCTCAACACTCGGCTGACCGTTGGGGCTGACCCATCCCATAGACTCAGTCACCGAGTGGGGCGCCGCGCCTGTGCAGCGCAGCTCGTGGAGGAGAGATGGTCGGATCCGCGGTTAACAGGGCTTTCTTGCCCGCCAAGTCGCTGTTCGAAGTGGTCGGGGACATGATGATCCTCACCGCGCGCACGCTCGTTTCCGCGGTCAAGCCGCCCTACCCTTATGGCGAGGAGTTCATCGGCCAGTTCCTCTTCGCGCTCCAGCTCTGCTGGTTCCCGCTGCTTGTTTCGACCGTCGCCTTCGGCTTTGGCGCCCCGGGGCTGCAGGCCGCCAACTTCCTCTCGCTGTTCGGCGCCCTCGACCGCCTTGGCGGCTTCTTCGTCCTCGCCTCGATCCGCGAGTTCGCCCCCTTCGTCACCGCGGTCGTCGTCGCCGGCGTCGCCGGCACCGCGATCACCGCCGACCTCGGCGCCCGCAAGATCCGCGAGGAGCTCGACGCCCTGCAGGTGCTCGGCGTCGACCCGATCAAGAACCTGGTCGTGCCGCGCTTCCTGGCGCTGATGCTGATCACCGGCCTGCTCGACATCTACGCCCTGGTCTTCGGGATCAGCGGCGGCGTCCTCACCGAGATCCTCTACAACCAGCCGCTCGGAGGGTTCTTCGCGACCCTCTTCTCCAACGCCTCGATCACGGACCTCTGGGGTTCCGTGGTCAAGTGCACCCTGTTCGGCGCCCTGATCGCCGTCGTCTGCTCCTACAAAGGGATGACTGCGTCCGGAGGCGCCGCCGGCGTCGGCCGTGCCGTCAACGAGGCCGTCGTCATCTCCTTCATGGGTGTCTTCGCCTTCAACTACGTCTTCACCCAGACCTTGCTCGCCACCAATCCGGAGCTGCAGACGATCCGATGAACGCCTGGTTGGAGGTCCCGCGCGGCTGGCTCGACTCGATGGGGGAGATCGCCCGCTTCGGCTCGCGCGTCGCCGGGCTCGTCTATTCGGGCCGCGTCTTCCGCTTCTTCGGCGAGAGCCTGCGCCAGGCGGGCATCCTGATCCTCGGCTCGGCGCTGATCATCTGGGGCCTGGTCTTCACCCTCGGCCTGCAGTGCGGGATCGAGGGTGCCTACCTGCTGCGCGCCCAGGGCGCGCCCGCCTACGCCGGCGTCTTCTCCGCCTGGTGCGACCTGCGCGAGATCATGCCCTACGCCTTCGGCTACATGCTCGCGGCCAAGGTCGGGACCGGGATCGTCGCCGAGCTCGGAGCGATGCGGATCTCCGACGAGATCGACGCGCTCGAGGTGATGGGCGTTCCTCCCGTCACCTTCCTCTGCGCCACCCGCCTGCTGGCCGCCTGGATCACCTTCCCGTTCATGTACCTGGTCGGGATCGGGATCATGTACCTGGCCAGCTACCTGGCGGTCGTGGAGCAGATCGGCGACGTCTCCTCGGGCGGCTATCTCCTGATCTTCTGGATGTTCCAGAACCCCCCTGACCTGATCTTCAGCCTGATCAAGGGCATGGTCATGGCGACCGCGATCGTTCTGGTCGGCTGCTATTACGGCTACACCGCCTCTGGCGGCCCGGTCGGGGTGGGGACCGCGACGGCGAAATCGATGGTCCTCAACATCGTCTTAGTACACATCATCGGGATGCTTGGGACCCTTGTCTTCTGGGGGGCCAACCCGAGGGCGCCGATAGGAGGCTGACGTGCAGATCGACGACGAGAACCGTATGGCGGGGGAAGAGGACGCCGAACTGGAGCAGGAGGCTGAGACCAGCGCCGAGCTGGCCGAGCCGGGCGGCGCCGAAGCCGGCATCGAGCCGGGTCATCCGGTCAGCACGACGGCCTCCGGCCCCTACGTAAGCGAGGACGGCGCGGTGATGGGTCGCGATTTCGTCATCCCGGGCGTCGACCCAAGTGAGCACGATCCCTATCGCTTCCACACCGGCAAAAAACTCGACCACGGCGGCGAGGACGCGATCGAGGTCATCGACTTGGTCAAACAGTTCGGCCGCGCCCGCATCCTCAACGGACTCAATCTAGGCCTCCCCGAGAACCAGGTCTCGATGGTGCTCGGTCCTTCGGGAACCGGCAAGAGCGTGCTGATCAAGCACATCGTCGGCCTGCTCTACCCGGATTCGGGCGACGTCCTCGTCCACGGCGAATCGATCCCGAACATGACCGACGACGAACTCTTCGAGGTGCGGAAAAAGTTCGGCCTGCTGTTTCAGGATGGCGCCCTGTTCGGCTCGATGAACATCTACGACAACACCGCCTTCCCGCTGCGCCAGCACACCGACAAAGGCGAGGAGGAGATCGGCGAGATCGTCAACCGCCGGCTCAAAGAGGTGGGGCTCACCGAGGCCACCTACAAGATGCCGAACGAGCTCTCCGGCGGCATGCGCAAGCGCGCCGGCTTCGCCCGGGCACTGGTGCTGGAACCGGCGATCGTGATGTTCGACGAGCCCGACTCCGGCCTCGACCCGGTCCGCACGGCACTGCTCTGCGAGCTGATCCGCGAGGTTCACGCCGAGAACGGCGGCTGCTACCTGGTGATCAGCCACGACCTCAACACGGCGCGCCGGATCGCTGACTTCCTTGCGGTGCTTTGGAACGGCAAGATCGTCGAGTCGGGGCCGAAAGAAGAGCTGTTCGACTCCGAAAATCAGTTCGTGTCTCAGTTCCTCCGAGCCGACGTCACCGGCCCGCTCTCGATGGACTGAGTTGAAGGCCGGGCAGTGGTTCGGCCGCGTCGCGGCGTGGGCCGCTGGGCATTCCCGGGCGGTGCTCGTGTTCAGCGTCGTGCTCGCGCTGGCGGCGGGCATCGGCGCGACCCGGATTCCCACTGACGCCGGGGTCGGGACGCTGACCGACACCGATACGGCGACCTACCGGGCGACGCAGCAGGTGCGCGAGGCGTTTGGGGAAGAACCGGTCGTGGTGCTGGCCCGCGGCGACCTGCAGGAACTCGTCCTCGGCCCGAACCTCTTCCAGTTGCTGCGGCTCGAGGGCTGCCTCTCGGGCAATGTGCCGAAAGGGGCAAAGCCGATCCCCGGGCCCTGCACGGAGTTGGCCCGGCTCGACCCGGTCGAGTTCGTCTCCGGTCCGGCGACCTTTCTCAACGAGGCGGTGGGACAGATCGACCGTCAGTTGCGGAACCTCTCTGAGCGGGTGCCGCCGGAGCGGTTTCGCGAATTCCTCCTCTCCGTCGCCACCCGCTACGGCATCACCAGCCTGCCCAGGCTCGATAACCCGGAATTCGTCGCCACCGTCGTCTTCGACCTCAGCCGCGCCCGCGGCACGCCCAAGGCGCGGCTCTCCTACCTCTTCCCGAACAGCCGCTCGGCCCAGATCGTGGTCAGGCTCAGGCCGGACCTGAGCGAAGACGAGCGCAACCGCGCGATCGACCTGATCGAGGCGGCGGTCGGCGAAACGACGCCGCGCGAGGTCTGCGCCCAGGAGAAAGGAAAACCCGCTCCGTGCTTCGAGCTCGACGGCGGCAGCTTCCTCGTCTCGGGAGCGCCGGTCGTGGTCGACGGCGTTGCGGGGGCGCTGAAGGACGCCCTCCTCGTCCTCTTCGCGGTAGCCCTGGGCGTCATGGCGCTGACCCTGTTCCTGGTCTTCCGTTCCCGCCTCCGCCTGCTGCCGCTGGCGCTCGCCCTGGCCGCGGCCGCCCTCGCCTTCGGCCTGCTCGGCCTCTTCGGCGGCTCCCTGACGATGGCCTCGATCGCCGCCCTCCCGATCCTGATCGGCCTAGCCGTCGACTACGCCATCCAGTTCCAAGCCCGCTTCGACGAGGCGGTCGAAGAAGGCGCCGAGGGGATCGAGGCTGTGCGAGCCGCCGCCAGCGCCAGCGGCCCCACGATCGCCGCCGCCTGCCTAGCGACCGCCGCAGGCTTCTTAGCCCTCCAGCTTTCCCCCGTCCCGATGGTCCGGACCTTCGGCCTCTTACTGCTCGTTGGCGTCGCCATAGCCTTCGTCCTCGCCCTGACCGCGGGCTTCGCCGCTCTAGCCCTCCGTCCCAACGGCGAGAACAAGCTCTCCTCGTGGGGTGGGGGCCCCCCGCGGCGCGCAGGGGGCGAAGCCCCCGAGCACCGTGGGGGAAACCCCACCGACAGGACCCGCCCGCCGGAGCACCCTGGTCCCTTGGCGTGGGCTCGCGATTGGACCCTCTGGGTAGCCCTCGAGCATCCCCTGCGAGTCCTCGGAGTAGGCCTGGCCCTCGCGGTCATCGGCTGGGGCGTCGGAACCCAGATCGAAACCGCCTCCGACATCCGCTCGCTCGCCCCCCAGAACATCGCCGCGGTCGAGGACCTGAACGAGCTGCAGGAGACGACCGGCGTCTCCGGCGAGCTCGACATCAGCGTCAGGGCCCCCGACCTGACCGACCCGGCGACGATCGAGTGGATGGCCGCCTTCAAGCAGCGGGTGCTGCGCTCGAACGGCTTCAGCGGCGAAAACCCGAGCTGCCTCGACGCTGACATCTGCCCGGGACCGGCTCTCTCGGACTTCCTCGCCCGCGGGGATACCGAGCTGACGCCGCGGGGGATCGACGCGACGCTTGGCGCGCTCTCGCCCTACGCCCTGCGCCAGGTGGCGCCGATCGACCCGCGGACCGGCGGGGTCGGCCAGCAGGCGCTGCTCTCCTTCGGCATTCGCGCTCAGTCGCTGGAGGATCAGCAGGATCTGGTCGACCGGGTCCGGGCCGAGATCGGCGAGCCGGGCTCTCCCGGTGGGCCGCCCGAAGGGGTCGAGGTGGAGCTGGCCGGTCTGCCCGTGATCGCCGCGGAATCGGCGGGAGACCTTTCCGCCAGCCGCTACTGGCTGACGCTCGCCGGCCTGATCGCCGTGGCCCTCGCTCTGCTTGCCGTCTACCGCTCCCCCCGCCGGGCCCTGGTGCCCCTGGTGCCGACCGTGCTCGCAACCGGCTGGGCCTCGCTGATCCTCTGGCTCACCGGCATCCCGCTCAACCCGATGTCGGCGGCGTTGGGGGCGCTGACGATCGCGATCGCGACCGAGTTCGGGGTGATCCTCTCCGGTCGCTTCCACGAGGAACGGGGCAAGGGACGCGACGCCGAGCAGGCTCTGCGCGGCGCCTACGGCCGCACCGGTGCGGCGGTGCTCGCCTCCGGGGTGACCGCGATCGCCGGCTTCGCGGTCCTGATCGCCAGTGACATCCAGATGCTGCGCGACTTCGGCTTTGTCACCGTGATCGACCTGACCGTGGCGCTGTTGGGCGTGATGGTCATCCTGCCCGCCGCCTTGTCCTGGAGCGGGGAGCGATGAGAGATCGCTACTCAGTCGCCGTCGGCCTGATCTTCCTCGCGGTGATCATCGTCGCCTCGATCCAGACGCTGGGCGGTGGCGGGGGAGGGGGGACGCTCGGGCTCGATCGCCAACCCTCCCACTGGCCGCTACCCGAGTTCGCGGTGCCCGCTGTCGCCGGTCAGCTCGAAGGCGATGCCAACGTCGCCCAGGACGACTGCGAAAGCGCCGCGATCCCCTGCCCTGAGGACGCCCGTCGTACGCCGGCCTGCCGGATCTCGACCCCCGGGGCAATCCGCCTCTGCGACCTCTTCGACCGGCCGCTGGTGATCTCCTTCTGGTTCACCAAAGGCGGTGACTGCGATCGTCAGCAGGACATCGTCAATGTGGTCTACGAGCGCTACCGTGGACGGGTGAACTTTCTCTCGTTGAACGTGCGCGACGATCGCGACACCGTTCGCGAGCTGGTCCGCCAGCGCGGCTGGGACCTTCCGGTCGGCTACGACCGCGACGGTGCCGTTGCCAGCCTCTACCGGGTCGGTGGCTGTCCCACCTTCGCCTACGTCTATCCGGGCGGCACCCTGGAGAGTGCTGGCATCGGCGAGTTGACCGCCGGTCAGCTCGAACACCCAGGTCGAGCAGCTTCTCGACGCCAGCGAAGCGGCGGAGCGGCGATGAGCGGCGGCGCCACCGAGCCGCAGATCGGCTGGGACCCGGCCCCGGAGCAGGGTTGGGTCGCGCCCCACATCGCCACCGAGTTCCCCGGCCTCGGGATCGCCTGGGTCGAGGTCGACACGCACCCGGGCCGCAGTCCGGAGCCCGTGCGACGGCGGCTCCGCGACCTCTCCGACCGCTTCTACGGCGCCCAGGCGATTCGCATGCGAGAACAGCCGATCCCGTGGGCCTACCGGGTCTTCTTTCGCCAGATCGGCCTCGACCCGGACCGCGCACGCACCCCGATCGAGCAGCTCGCCTTCGACCGCTTGAACGAAGGGGCGTTCAAGACCCGCGGCCTTCCCGCCGACGCGCTCAACCTGGCGATCGTCGAGACCGGCGTCGCCCTGCGCGCTTTTGACGCCGACCGGATCGACGGGCGCCTCTGCATCCGCGACTCCGCTCCGGGGGAGTCGCTCCCTGGCCGCCCCGGCGAGCTGGCCCAGGGGACGCTGACGGTCGCCGACGAGCAGCGCCCGGTCGGCCTGCTGTTCGGCGAGACCGGCGAGGGCTTCGGGGTCGAACCGGACAGCCGCCGCCTGGCGATCGCCGCGGTGCAGGTCAAGGGCGTCCCGCAGATGGCTGTTGACGAGGCGTTATGGATGGCCGCGGCGACGCTGCGGTGATCTACACTCGGGCCAGGCAAATGCCGGATCTACTCGCAAGAGAGAGTCCGATGGCGCTTCGCGTCGACGTCGACGAGCGCCCGGCGCGAGTCGAGCTGCGGCGGCAGGTGGGTCATCTCGAGCGTGAGCTCGCTTCGCTCCTCGCCGAGGGCTTTGGCCGGGTCGAGATCGGCCACCGGGTCGCGGCGATCGCGGCTGAGCCGCGGATCCTCGACCTCGGTGAGCTGGAGCGGTTGCGCGACGATCTCGCCGACCGCGTTGCCGATGCACAGCGGACGCTGCGCGAGCAGGCTCTGGTCGAGACCGAGAACCGCGAACTGCTGCGCCGGATGCTGGCTTCGCCGGCTGATTTCAAGTGGGTGCAGATAAGCCGCGACGATCTCGGCTTGCCCGGGTGCGGCCACTGGCACTCACGCCCCCGCCTCGGCCCGATCGGGATGCTGATGGGCTGGTGGCGGGTCAGGGTCTCATCGGGATGCCCGTTATCCGGGCGGCTTGCGGCCGTTGAGCAAGAAGAGCAAGCGGAAGCGACCGAGACGAGCGGCGCCGCCTGAGCAGTCGGCGACCCCGGCGCAGCCGGCGGCCACCGGGACCACTCCCAAACCCCGCACGCCGGGACGAGACGAGCGGCCGCCGGCTCCGTGGGGGAACTTCCCGCTGGCCGAGTTGGTGATCCTGGCCGGGATCATCGCCCTGGTGATCGGCGTCATCAACGGCGACCCGACCACGATCGGCGTCGGCGTCGTCCTCGCCGGCCTCGGCGGCCTCGAGGTGGCGGTTCGCGAGCACTTCGCCGGTTACCGCTCCCACACGACGCTGCTGGCGGGAGCGGTGTTCGTGGTGACGACCGGCGCCGTCTTCTATCTCGCCGACCAGATCCTCGCGGTGGCGCTGGCGATCGGCGCGGTTGCCTTCGCGATCGTCTTCTATCTGGCACGCCGCGCATTCCAGCGCGCCTCCGGAGGCCTCAGCTTCCGGGTCGGCGGAATGCGCGGCTAAGCGCCTAGCCCAAGGCGACAGTCTGGGTCGGATTGCCCTACCTCGCGGATGTACGCTCATCCCATGAGGCGGCTGTTTTCACAGCTGGGCTTTCGTCTCGCCGCCGCCAGCGCGGTGCTGGCGATCATCATCGGCGCGACCTTCGGGCTCCTCCTGGTGGCGATCGAGGACGTGCGCAAGACGAGCCGGCTCGCCGACCACTCGCGGCTGGCGCTGACCGCCTCCGACGAGGTCGGCGAGCTGGTGCTCGACCTCGAGACGGGGTCGCGCGGCTTCGTGATCACGCGGACAGGAACGGTTCCTCGAGCCGTGGAGGCTCGCCCTGGCGGAGTTCCCCGCGCAGGCCCGGACGCTCGAACGGCTCGCCGACGGCCCCGAACAGGCGACGCGCGCCCGCCGGATCGCCGACGAAGCGAGGTCGTACATCCGCGACTACTCGATCCCGCTGGTCGGAGCGGTCCGCCGCGGAAGCCCCGCCGCCGCGAGCGTCGCCGTGACCGCCGCGGGGAAGCGGCGGGTCGACGCGATCCGCGCCCGCCTCGACGGTTTCGCGGCGGCCGAAGGGGACCGGCTGGACGCGCGCCAGGACCAGAGCGACTCCGACGTGCGGCGGGCGATCGTCGCTCGGGATCGTCGGCCTGGTCGGCTCCTTCGCCCTGATCGCCGCCTTCGCGGCCTACCTGCTGCGGTCGGTGGCGCGGCCGGTCAGGCGCACCGCGGCGATGGCGGGCCGGCTCGCCGAGGGCGACCTCGCCGTGCGGATGCCGGAGAAGGGGGCCGGGGAGATCGGCGACCTCGAGCGCTCGTTCAACGTGATGGCCGGCTCGCTCGAGCGCAGCCGCGACGACCTCGATCGGCTGCTGCTCGAACAGGCGGCGCTGCGGCGGGTCGCGACGCTGGTCGCCGAGGGCGCCGAGCCGGCGCGCATCTTCGAGACCGTGACCCGCGAGGTCGGCCTGCTGTCCGGGGCGGACCTGGCGCGGATGGAGCGCTACGAGTCCGACACGGACGGTGACCGCGATCGCGGCCTGGAGCCGCGACCAGGAGCCCGAGCTGGCGATCGGCAGGCGGTTCGAGCTGCGACGGGCCGAGCATCGCCGCGCGGCGTGCTGGAGCAGGCCGGCCCGGTCCGCGTCGACAGCTTCGCCGGCGCCGGCGGGGCGATCGCCGAGGAGGCTCGGGCGCTCGGGATCCGTTCGTCGGTCGGCTGTCCGGTCGCTGGTCGAGGGGCGGCTGTGGGGCGTGATCGCCGCCTCCTCGAAGCGCGAGGGCGCGTTCCCGCCGGAGACCGAGTCGCAGATCGGCGAGTTCACCGAGCTCGTCGCGACGGCGATCGCGAACGCCGACAGCCGCGACGAGCTGATCGCCTCGCGGGCGCGGATCGTCGCCGCCGCCGACGAGGCCCGCCGGCGGATCCGGCGCGACCTCCACGACGGCGGCCAGCAGCGCCTCGTCCACGCGCTGATCACGCTGAAGCTGGCGCGCCGCTCGCTCGAGGAGCGGCGATCCGAAGACCGGAGGAGCTGATCGACGAGGCGCTCGAGCACACCGAAGGCGCCGTCGCCGCGCTGCGCGAGCTCTCGCACGGGATCCTTCCCTCGGTCCTCACCCGCGGTGGGCTGCGGGCCGGTGTCGAAGCGGTGGTCGTCGCGGATGTCGCTGCCGGTCGACGTCGACGTCGGCGAGGAGCGATTCCCGCCCGGGGTCGAGGCGACCGCCTACTTCGTCGTCAGCGAGGCGCTGACCAACGTCGTCAAGCACTCCGGCGCGGAGCGGGCGCGAGGTCAGCGCCCGGGCGAGCGACGGTGTGCTTCGGGTCGAGATCCGCGACGACGGAGTGGGCGGCGCGACGCCCGACGGCGGCAGCGGGCTGGTCGGACTGCGAGATCGCGTCGCCGCCCTGGCGGGGACGCCTCGCGATCGAGAGCCCGCCCGGCGGCGGCACGCGGATCGTCGCTGACGCTGCCGCTGCCCGGCGGCTAGCGGCGAGAGTCGCTGAGGTAGGTCAGCACCGCGAGCACCCGGCGGTGCTCGGTCGCGGCCGGGGTCGAGTTCGAGCTTCTGGAAGATGCTGGTCACGTGCTTCTCGACCGCGGCCTGGGTGACGACCAGCGACTCGGCGATGCCCTGGTTCGACTTTCCCTCCGCCATCGCCGCGAGGACGTCGCGCTCGCGCGGGCTGAGCCGGTCGAGCGGGCCCTCGTCGCGCCGGCGTCCCAGCATCCGCGCGACGACCTCGGGGTCGAGCGCGCTGCCGCCGGCGGCGACGCGATTGACCGCGTCGATGAACACCTCGACGTCTCCCGACCCGCTCCTTCAGCAGGTATCCGACCCCCTCCGGGTGCTCGCCGATCAGCTCGACCACGTAGTGCTCCTCGAAGTACTGCGAGAGCACCAGGACGCCGGTCTCGGGTCGCTGGCGGCGCAGCTCGTGTGCGGCGCGCAGCCCGTCGTCCTCGTTGTCCGGGCGGCATCTGGATGTCGACGACCACGACGTCGGGGTGGTTGCCCAGGGAGCGCCGCAGGAACTCCTCGGCGTCGCCGGTCTGCGCGACCACCTCGAAGCCGGCCTCAGTCGAGCAGGCGACTGATGCCCTCGCGCAGGAGGACATCGTCCTCGCCGATCACGACACGTACGGCGTCGGGCACGGAACAAGCCTACCCCGCATCCGCGCATGTCTCCGACGGGAGTCTAGTCGGCGTCCAGCAGGCGCAGCAGGGTCCCGTTCGCCAGCTTGTCCTTGCTGAGGAAGGCGAGGGCGCCGCTGCGACGGACGTCGTCCGGCCCGGCGGCGTCGGGATCGACCGAGGTCAGGACGACGCGGGGCTGCCACGGCAGCGCCGTGAGCGCCCCGGCGAGCGTGATCCCGTCCCCGTCCGGCAGGTCGACGTCGACCAGGACCGCGTCGGGCTTGGTCTCTTCGGCCATCGCTGATCGCCTCTGCGGCGGTGCCGGCCTGCGCCGCGACCGTGCAGGCCGGCGTCGGCCAGGAAGCGCCCGGCCAGCTCGCGAAAAGCGGGGTCGTCGTCGACCACGAGAATCGATCGATCCATGCCGACGATCATTCCATCCCCAGGCGCGAGTTTCGGTAGGGAAAACCCCACAGAAGCGCCTGGGTAGGGCTTGCCCGACCTCGGGTCTCCGGTAATCGGAGCGGCAGTCTCAGGCCGGTATCCATTCCGCTCGCGCAACCGTCGCGCAAGAGTGGAGCCATGCCCGCAATGAGCACACGAAGCAAGAGGATCGCGATGGTAGGCGCCGTCATTTTCCTTGCCCTGGTGGCGGTCCTCGTCGCCACGCGAGGAGGAGGTGACGCCACCGGAGGAGGAGGTGACGCCGTCGCGCCCGACACCCGCCCGTCCGCGAAGGGGGACAGCGCCACTTTCGCCTGGCTGCGCCCCAGCGTCGTTCCCGCCGGCTGGACGACGGTGCGCCTCCGCGGCCTGCCGACCCGCCTGCCGGTGCCGCCCGGCTGGGAGTCCGCCGAGTCGGACGTCGGCACCAGGACGGTGGTTTCGCGCGCCCCGTCCGGCCACATCGTCGGCTACCTCAACGCGACTCCCCTCCAGGGGTCCGAGACCGCCGCCAACTGGTCGGACTTCCGCGTCGACCACAACCGCGAGGAGGGCGATCGCGACGTCAGGCTGCTGGCCTCGGCGACCGGCCTGCGCTTTCGATCGGCGACCGGCGCCTGTGTGCTCGATTCCTACCTGACCATCACCGGCAACCGCTATCGCGAGATCGCCTGCATCGTCTCCGGACGCTCAGCCACGACCGTGATCGTCGCCGCCGCGCCGCCGTCGCGCTGGGCCGGCCAGGCGCCGACGCTCCAGCGCGCCCTTAGCAGTTACACGACCTGACCCACAGACCACGACTTGACAGACAAACCAGATACGAGGAGAAGCAGATGTTCATCCACACGAAGACGGCACTCATCCACGTAAAGAGAGTGGCGGCCGCACTCGTCATCGTCGCCCTGATGGCCGGCGGCACGACCTCGGTGGCGTCCGCCGACACCGGGGCGACCGCGACCGTCAGCAAGAAGCATCGCCACCACCATCGTCACCACCACGGGATCCCCCAGCACAACGGCGGCGACCACGACGCCGACAACAACGGCGGCCCCAGCGACGGCGACGGCGGCGTCTGAGCTGACGCCACGATCTCCCGACACCGCTCGGGAGGGTCGGCAGGGCTCAAACGAAATAGCCTCCGACGCATCTTGGTCGGGGGCCTTTCGTTGCCTCAGTGAGTACGTCGGGCCAGTCTGACTCCGAGTAAGGTCCCTAGGTGTCCGAACCCGTACGATCCGCGAGTCGAGAGGTGGTACGGGTCGCGCGTGCTGCCACTCCGACGCACGAGCATCTGCGCTCCCGGCTCGCCTTCGTGTTCGTGGCGACCGTGATCCTGGACCTCGTCGCCAGCGTCTTCATCCTCGGGTTCGAGCGACATGCGCACGGCACGCAGATCACGAGCTTCGGGGACTCGTTGTTCTGGACCAGCACCCAGCTTTTGACCGTCTCCTCGCAGCTTCCGAATCCGATATCGACGCCGGCGCGCGTACTCGACGTCTTCCTGCAGGCATACGCGATCTCGGTGGTCGCGATCCTCGCCGGGTCCTTCGGCGCGTTCTTTCATCGCCGCGGCATGGAACGTGATCCGCTCGAGTAGATCGCGGCAAGTGTCAATGGAGACGCTTCAGGGAAGTGCCAAACCCTCCCTGGCCGCTATACGGCGATCCCTTCGCCGCGTTCGGCGGAGCGGGAGGCGAGCTCGGTCGACAGCAGCCGGCGTTGGCGCGAGGTCAGCGTCCCAAGCTGCTTGTTCTCGTTCAGCGAGAGGGGGAGGAGGAACTTGCGGGCGCGGGTGCGGCCCCATCGGCGCTGGCTGGTCAGGAGCTCGGCGATGGTCATGCTCTCGGTCTCCCAGGGGCACTCGCGGATCACCTCAGAGGCGTCGGCATCTCCCCGCGCTATTGCGCGCTTCAGCTCGGCGCGTGCCAGCCGGACCAGGTTGGCTCGTTCGAGTGCCCTCATGTGTTGCGGGGCCTCCACCGGAGATGCGATCGTCGTTGCGGGTGCCGTTGAGGCAGCGTCCACTGGGACTCCTCCCTTCAAGGAATCGGTTTACTGGTATCTCGCTTCCGACCGGGAACCAGCGGCTCTTTGGGGGGCCTTGGCCCGGGTCGGACCGAGTTCTCAATCGATCACCCGCCCGGGGTGTTCGGCGAGAAGGCCAAGCTACGCCGTGTGGGTGGCAGCCGTCAACCCGCCGCAACCGCTGCGCCGCCCAGCTCGGTCGCTAAGAGCAACAATTTCGGCCCACTCGGAGCCTTGCCTCCAACCGGACAAGCCTGAAACTACCCAGGCCGGGGGATGTCAAGAACCCGTTACCGCCGGGTTATGAGCGGGGAAGCTCTGGGAAGTCGTCGATCACCCGGGCGATCGTCCCCAGCGCCCCGTCGAGGTGCTCGCGCTCGTGAGTCGCCATCAGGCTCGTCCGCAGCAGGGCGCCGCCGGGTGGGACCGCGGGATGGATCGCGACGTTGGTGTAGACGCCGGCGTCGAAGAGGGCCTTCCAGAGCAGCACCGCCTGCCAGTCGTCGCCGACCACCACCGGCACCACCGGCGTCGTCGCGACGGTCCCGTCGGGCAGCGTCCCCGGCTCGATCACCTCGAGGCCGAGGTGGCGCAGGCCCTCGCGGAGGTACTCGGCGTTGGCGAGCAGCGTCTCGAACAGCTGCGGCCCCTCCGCCCGAATCACCCGCAGCGCCGCCAAAGCCGCGCCGACCGCGGCGGGGACGGCGCTGGCGCTGAAGATGAAGGAGCGCGAGGAGATCCTGAGGTACTCGATCACGTCGGCCGGGCCGGCGATGAAGCCGCCGCAGGAGGCGAGGCTCTTGGAGAAGGTGCCCATCCGCAGGTCGACCTCGTCCTCGAGGCCGAACAGCTCGCAGGCGCCGGCGCCCCGGGCGCCGAGGACGCCGGCCCCGTGCGCCTCGTCGACCATCAGCCGCGCTCCGTAGCCCTTGCAGAGCTCCACGATGCGGGGCAGGTCGCAGACGTCGCCCTCCATCGAGAAGACGCCGTCGACGATGACGAGTACGCCGCCGCCGTCCTCCGCGGCCCGCTGCAGCATCTTCTCCAGCTTGTCCATGCGGTTGTGGCGGAAGGGGCGCAGCTTGGCGCCGGAGAGGCGGCAGCCGTCGAGGATCGAGGCGTGGTCGCCGGAGTCGCAGACGACGGTGTCGCCGGGGCCGAGGATCGTGCCGATGCAGCCGACGTTCGCCTGGTATCCGGTGGTGAAGACGATCGCGTCCTCGGCCCGCATCCACTCGGCCAGCTCGCGCTCGAGGTCGACGTGCAGGGGCGTCGTCCCGTTCAGCAGCCGCGAGCCGGTGACGCCGGTGCCGTAGGTCTCGAGGGCATCGCGGGCGGCCTGCTTGACGCGCTCGTCGCCGGTCAGGCCCAGGTAGTTGTTGGAGCCGAGCATGATCGTCTCGCGGCCCTCCATCTCGACCACCGGGCCGGCCTGCGAGGTGAGCAGGCGGAAGTAGGGGAGGAGGTCGTGCTCTTTGGCCGCTTCGAGCTGCTCGAGCCGGTCGTGGCTGCGGGCCTTCTCGAAGACGTCGACTGGAGCCTTCGCGGTCTCGTCCATCAGCGCAGAGTGTAGGTTGCGCTCCCCATGTCAAGCGTGTCGATACGGATCGTGCGCGGACCGGCGGCCGTGAAGCGTTTCATCGACCTTCCCCACCGGCTGCACGCCGGGACCCCGTGGGTTCCGCCGCTGAAACTCGAGCGGCGCCTCTTCCTCAACCGCAGGCTCAACCCCTTCTTCAAGCACGGCGAGGCCGAGTACTTTCTCGCCTGGCGGGATGGCCGCGTGGTCGGTAGGGCGACCGCCCAGGTCGACCACGCTTTCAACGAGTACCACGACAACCGCTGGGGGATGTTCGGGTTCCTCGAGCTGGAGGAGGACGCCGAGGTCCTCGCTGCCCTGCTCGACGCGGCGGCGAGTTGGCTGCGGGAGCGCGGCTGCGATCGCATGGTCGGGCCGATGGACTTCTCGATGAACGACGAGAGCGGCGTGCTGATCGAGGGCTTCGAGCTGGAACCGCTGATCCGCCAGCCCTGGCACCCGCCCTACTACCAGCGCCTCTGCGAGCAGGCCGGCCTGGAGAAGGCGATGGACCTCTATTCCTGGAAGCTCGAGATCGAGGATCGCGAGGAGATGCTGCCGATCCTCTTCGAGCTGGACGAGGCGGCGCGCGAGCAACACGGCGTGACGATCCGCAAGATGACCCGCCGCGGCCTGCGCCGGGACATGGACGGCTTCGCGGAGATCTACAACGCCGCCTGGTCGGGCAACTGGGGCTTCGTGCCGTACTCGAAGGCCGATCTCGACGCCTACGCCCTGGACATGCAGCTGGTCTTCACCCCCGGCTGGTTCATGGTCGCCGAGAAGGACGGCGAGACGATCGCGATCGCGATCACGGTGATGGACCTCAACCAGGTGCTGAAGAAGATGAACGGCCGGATCTTCCCGACCGGGTGGTGGCACTACCTGAACCGGCTGCGGATCAGCGACCGGGTCCGGGTCGGCTTCCTCGGCGTCAAGCCCGAGTATCGGCACACCGGCGTCGCCGCGGCGCTCTACGTCGAGCATTTCGAGACCGCCGCGCGCACGAGGTTCAAACACGGCGAGGCCGGTTGGATCCTGGAGACGAACGAAGCGATGAATCGCGGCCTGGAGGCGATGGGGGGCGAGATCGTCAAGCGGTACCGGCTGTATCAGCGGGCGTTGTAGAGGGCGCCGGGTGGGGCCCGCCTGCGCAACAGATGGGGAGGCTTGCCGGACCCCACCCGGCGCCCTCGCCAATGTCCGCAGTTTGCGGTGAGCAGGGAAGACCCGACCTTGGGTCTCGCTAGAGTCGGGGTGGTGAGCGAACTCGAATTGGACGGCGAGATCGTGGCTGAGGAAGACGCCTCGCCACGCGACGCGGAGCCGGTGCGAGCGCTGCCCTTGCCCTACGAGGAGTCGAGCGCGACGCCGGTCCTGCGCGGCGAGGTTCGCAACGCCGCGATCGCCGCTGCCGGCGGTGTACTCGCCGGCGCCGCGACCGTCGCCGCCGTGCGCGCGGTCAGCGCCGTCGGCTCGAAGACCCGCGCTCCACGCCGCTTCTCCCGCCGCCGCGACCGCCCCAACGTGGTCGCCAGCCGCTCCTTCTTGGTGGACGTGCACCTGCTCGGCAGGTGAGCGCGCTCGAACTCGAGGTACGGCCGCCGGCGCCCTACCAGCTTCCGCGGGGAAGTGACGATCGCACGCTGCGGATCTACAGCGGCGTGGCGACACGGTTGCTGCACGTCGACGGGAAGCCGGTGCTGGCGCGGGCCTGGCACCTGACGGGGGGTCGTGTGGCGCTGCGGGCCGAGCCACTCGACCCGGGTCTGGTCACGCGGCCGCTGAACAGCGGCGAGCATGATCTCGCGCCGGCGGGGGAGACCGAGCTGCAGGTTGCCCTCGAGCGGATGCGGTTCGTGCTCGCGGTCGACCAGGATCTCGGCGAGTTCCACCGCCGCTTCCGCCGCGACCCGCTGCTCGGTCCGCTGATCCGGCGGATGCCGAGCTTCCGGCCGCGGCGCCGGGCCTGGCCCTGGGAGGCCCTGTCAGCGGCCGTGGTCGGACAGCTGATCGAGGCCAGCCGGGCGGTCACGATCGAGCGCCGCATCGTCGGCCGCTGGGGACCGCGGCTCGGGGACGGCCGCGATGCCCTGCGCGACGTGCCGCCGCCGGCGACGCTCGCCGGCCGCGCTCCGGCCGAACTGGCGTCGATGGACCTCGCCCCGAGCCGCGCGGTCGCCCTGAGACAGGTGGCCAAGGTCGTCGCCTCCGGTCGCTGTCGCCTCGAGACCGCGGCCGCTGACCGGCGGCTGCTGGCAATCCCCCAGATCGGTCCCTGGACGGTCCAGTGCCTGGCGCTGTTCGGGCGCGGCGACATGGACGTGCTGCCGGCCGGTGACCTCGGCTACATCAAGCTGGTCGGCCGCCTTGCCGGTCTCGGCCGCCGCGCCACCGTGGCCGAGGTGGAGGAGTTCTTCGCTCCCTATGTGCCCTTCCGGGGACAGGCCGGCGCCCTGGCGCTCGCCGGTCTCTACCGACGAGTCGCTCAGGGCCCGCCCTTGCGCCTGGCCGCGTAAGTCGCGTCACCAAGTCAGACCCCGCGGGGGCGTGCAGGAGTTCGTGCCTGGACGGACGTGCGGTCAAGCGACTGGACGACCTGTCGATAACGGTCGCGATGCCGGGCAAAGGGGACAGGAACTGGCCCGACCACGAGGTCAGCGAATTCCTCGATCAGATCACCTCGGGTGGGCAGGATTACCGGCGCCTGGTCGAGCGACTGCCGGTCATCGTCTACACCTCGGAGATCGGCGAGCAGGGGGAGTGGCACTACGTCAGCCCCCAGGTCGAGGAGATCCTCGGCTACACCGCGGAGGAGTTCAAGGCTGACCCGGGGCTCTGGGCGCGGCTGCTGCACCCAGACGATCGCGAGCAGGCCCTCTCGATCGAAACCGAGGACTACCTCGGCGATCGCAACACGCGGCCGATCGAATACCGGATGTGTACCCGCAAGGGCGACACGGTCTGGATGCTCGACGAGGCGGTGCTCGAAGCCGACGACGAGGGGGTGCCGGTCTGGCACGGAGTCCTCTACGACATCACCGAGCGCAAGAAGGCCGAGGACGAGTTGCAGCGGGCGCTCTCGCAGCAAGCCGTGGTCGCCAAGCTGGGCGAGCGGGCGCTGCAGGATGGCGACCCCGAGGCGCTGATGCGCGCCGCCACCTCGCTGATCAGCGAAGTCGACGGGGTTCACAGCGCCTGCATCTGGGAGCTGGGACGCGACGGCCGTCGCCTCAACCTGCACGCGGGCCTGGAGGACGAGGTGATCGGCGCCGGGCGCCGGGTCTCCGCCGCCCGCGACTCCCACGCCGGTGCCGCACTTGAATCGGGCACCCACGCGATCGTCGCCGACTGGTCGACGGAGGACCGCTTCACGATGCCCCCGGTGCTGCGCGTCTTCGGTGCCGCCAGCAGCCTTGCGGTGATGATCGACGGCAAGGACCACCCCTTCGGCGTGCTCGACATCCACGCGATCGAACCGAACCATTTCACCACCAAGGACGTCCCCTTCGTGCAGGCCGCGGCCAACGTGCTGGCCGACGCGATCGAGCGCCACGCCGCCGACCAGGCGCTGCGCCACCGGGTGCTGCACGACTCCCTGACCGGCCTGCCGAACCGGCTCAGCTTCGTCGACGCGCTGGCCGAGGCGCTAAAGCGGGCCGTGGCCTCGGGCTCGCCGATCGGGATCCTCTTCCTCGACCTCGACCACTTCAAGCTGATCAACGACAGCCTCGGCCACCACGCCGGCGACGCCCTGCTGCGCGCGGTGGCGCCGAGGTTGCGCGCCCACCTGCGCCCGGGCGACGTCGTCGCCCGCTTCGGCGGCGACGAGTTCGGCATCCTGATCGACCGGCTCGCCGACGAAGAGGAGGCGATCGCGATCGCCGACCGCGTCGCCGCCGCCTTCGCCCAGCCCTTCTCGATCGACGGCGTCGAGCATTTCGTCACCGCCAGCATCGGCGTCGCCGTCGCCCGGCCCGCCGACCAGCGCGGTGCCAGCGCCGAGATGCTGATCCGCGACGCCGACGCGGCGATGTACCGGGCCAAGGAAGGCGGCCGCGCCCGCTGCGTGCTGTTCGACGCGGCGATGCGCGCCAGCGCCATGCGCCGGCTGGAGATCGAACGCGAGCTGCGGCACGCGCTCGAGCGCAAGGAGCTGGCGCTCCACTACCAGCCGGTAGTCAGCCTGCGCTCCGGCGAGATCACCGGCCTCGAGGCGCTGGTCCGCTGGCAGCACCCCGAGCGCGGTTTGCTCGACCCGGCCGAGTTCGTCTCGATTGCCGAGGACAGCGGCCTGATCGAGCCGATCGGGCGCTGGGTCCAGGAGCGAGCCTGCCGCCAGATCCTCGAGTGGCACGAACAGCGCCCCGACGCCCGCCCCTTCGACGTCGCCGTCAACCTCTCCGCCCGCCAGGTCGCCCACCGCGACCTGCCCGCGACGGTGGCCGAGATCGTCGCCCGGACCGGGCTCGATCCGGTTCACCTGCGACTGGAGATCACCGAGAGCGTCCTGGTCGAGGAGTCGGCCAGCGCGATCGCCTCGCTGGAGGCGCTGAACGAGATCGGCGTGCGGCTCGTGCTCGACGACTTCGGCACCGGCTACTCCTCCTTGGCCTACCTCAACCGCTTCCCCTTTCACGCGCTGAAGATCGACCGCTCCTTCGTCGACGCGCTCGGCATCGAACAGGAGCGCACGGCGATCGTCGAGGCGATCATCGGCATGGCCCGAGCGCTCTCCCTCGAGGTGATCGCCGAGGGGGTCGAGAGCGAGGTCCAGCTTGCGGAGCTACGCCGTCTCGGCTGCGACTACGCGCAGGGACACCTCTTCCACGCGGCGATGCCGGCGACGGAGATCAGCCGCCTGCTCGCCGAAGGCGCGCTCGACTATTCGGGGATTTCGTCGCCGAAGAGGTAGTCGTTGCTGAGCAGTTCCGCTGGTTCCGGCAGCGACTCGATCAGACCGTTGTCGCGCATCCAGGCGGCGAAGGTTTTCCACTCCTCTGGGTCCATGTAGCCGTAGGGCTGACCCGGCGTCCGCGCGCCAAGCAACGGCAGGGTCGCTTTGGTCTCTGCTTCGGTCAGTTTCGGTTCGAGGTCGTGGTTGGCCTCGAGCACCGCTTTGGAAGCGGCGTTCGGCTGTTTCACGGCGGCGTCGGTGCCGCGTTCGAGGGCGGCGATGAAGAGACGGAACACCTCCGGATCGCTGGCTAGACGCTCGCGGTTGGCGACCAGGACGAGCTCGTCATAGGTGGGGACGCCGAGTTGGTCGACCGGGGTGACGACGGGGTCTTTGCCGCGCTGGCGCAGGTCGACGCCCTCGACGTTGCGGAAACCGCCGAGCATCGCCTGGGCGCTGTCGCTGAGCAGGGCCGGCAGCAGGCCGAAGCCGACGTTCACCGCTTTCACGTCGGACGGGGCGAGCTTGGCCCGGGCCAGGATCGTCTCCAGGAAGGCGTCCTGGTAGGGGATGCCGGCGGTGGCGACGGTCTTGCCTTTGAGATCGGCGATCCCTTTGATCCCGGATTTCCGCAGCCAGATCAGCGAGGTCAGCGGCTGGTTGACCAACGCCCCGATCGCGACCGTGTCGAGCCCCTGCTCGTGGGCCAGGACCACCTCGGGCTCGTAGGAGATCGCCAGGTCGGTTTTGCCGGCCGCGACGAGCTTCATCGGCGCCGCCGGGTCCGCCGGCGCGTCGATGCTGACGTCGAGCCCCGCTTCCTCGAAGTAGCCGAGCTTCTCCGCCATGTAGATCCCGGCGTGGTCGGGGTTGGGGTAGAAGTCGAGCGTCAGGCTCAGGGACTGCGCCTCGGTGCCGCCATCCTCGGACTTCTCGCCGCAGGCGGCAAGGCCGAGCGCGAGGGCAAGGAGTGAGATGGCGACGGCGATCGCCGCGATTCGGGGGGACCTCATCCCCTGTGTTCTATCGCCAAGTGACGACGCGTCGCTCTACGAGGGTCAGCAGGCCGATCAGGATCAGCGCCATCGCCGAGAGGACGACCACCGCGGCGAACTCCCGCGCGACCTCCAGTTGGCCGAGGTCGGTGAGGATCTGGTGACCTAGGCCGGCGCTGCCTCCAACCCACTCGCCGAAGACGGCGCCGATCGGAGCGAGGACGACCGCGATCTTGGCGCCGGTGAAGAAGCTGGGCAGGGCGCTTGGGGCCTCGACCCGGCGGAAGACCTGCCACCGCGAGGCGTCGAGCGTCCGCAGCATCTTGATCGCGTCGGGCTCGGTCGAGCGCAGGCCGTCGAGCGTGTTGACGGTGACCGGGAAGAAGCAGATCAGCGCCACGACCACGATCTTCGGACCGATCCCGAAGCCGAGCCAGACCAGCAGGATCGGCGAGATGACGATGATCGGGATCGTCTGCGAGGCGACGATCAACGGGTAGGCGGCGTCGCGGACGATTCCCGAGAGGTGCATCAGGACCGCGAAGCCGACGCCAGCAAGGAGTGCGCAGGCGAGGCCGAGGAGGATCTCCTGCAGGGTCACCCAGGCGTTGTCGGCCAGCAACGAGCGGCTCTCCCAGAGCGACTCGCCGATTTCCGCCGGCGAGGGGACGAGGAAGGGTTCGAGACCGAGAACGTCCGCCATCGCGCCGGTCGAGGCGGCGAGCTGCCAGGCGCCGATCAGTGCCGCCAGGAGCAGAGCGGGAAGGAGCCAGCGCTTCATCGCATCCCGGCGTGCAGCGCGCGCAGGGCCTCCTCGCGCACGGCGACGAACGCCGGATCGGTGACCGCCGCGTCGCGCTCGGGCGCCCGCGGCTGGGGAGCCCGCAGCTCGGCGACGATCCGGGCCGGGCGGGCGGAGAGGACCGCGACGCGGTCGGAGAGGTAAAGCGCCTCCTCGACGTCGTGGCTGACGAGGACGACGGCGCGGGGGTCGCTGCCCAGGGCGCTCGCCAGCCACTCCTGCATCTCGGCCCGGGTGATCGCGTCGAGCGCGGCGAACGGCTCGTCGAGCGCGAGCAGCGGCTTGCCGGCGATCAGAGTGCGGAGGAAGGCGACGCGTTGGCGCATTCCGCCGGAAAGGCCCGTCGGCGGCGCCGACTCGAACCCCCCGAGGCCGAAGCGTGAGAAGAGCTCACCGGCGCGCTTCCGCGCCTCGGCCTTGCCGACGCCGCGGTTGCGCAGCGCCAGGGCGGCGTTGTCGATCGCCGAGTACCAGGGGAGGAGCAGATCGCGCTGCGGCATGTAGGCGCAGTGAGACAGGCGGCCCTCCGCTTCCCTCTCCCCGTCGACCGCGATCGTCCCCGCGCTCGGCTCCTGCAGCCCGCAGATCAGCTCCAGCAGCGTCGACTTGCCGCAGCCGGAGGGGCCGACCAGCCCGATCACCTCGTGTGGCGCGACGTCGAGGTCGACCTGCTCGATCGTTTGCAGCTCGCCATAGGAGTGGCCGAGGCCGCGAATCGAGACTGACATCCCTGGTATCCTGCCGCACTCCGCGCTCCTGACCAAAGAGGTCAGGAAAGTCGATAAGCACCAAGCGCGACAGCAAGGCAGCAATGGACCCGGCAATAGTTATTTTCGGCTTCGGTATCGGAGCGATGGTCGGCATGACCGGCATGGGCGGCGGAACCTTGATGACGCCGCTGCTGATCCTGCTGTTCGGGGTCAAGCCGGTGACCGCGATCGGCACCGACATCTTCTACGCGGCGGTGACCAAGACGGTCGGCGGTTGGCGCCACCTGCGGATGGGCACCGTGAACATGGGCCTGGCGATGTGGATGGCGGCCGGCAGCGTGCCCGCCTCTGTGCTCGGGGTCTGGGCGATCTCGGTCCTGCAGAGCAAGGTCGGCGAAGAGCGGCTCGACTCGATCGTCTACGCGCTGCTCGGCGGCACCCTGCTGATGGTCGGGATCATCACCCTGGCGCGGGCGCTGATCCTCAGCAAACTGGTCGAAGAGCGCGACGACTTCGAGCTGAAGCGGCGCCACAAAGTCGCCGCGGTCGCGATCGGCGCCACCACCGGCTTCGTGATCGGGATCACCTCGGCCGGCTCCGGCACCGTGATCGCGATCCTGCTGATCGCCGTCTACCGCCTGACCCCGAAAAGGGTCGTCGGCACCGACGTCTTCCACGCCGCGATCCTGCTCTGGGCGGCCGGCATCGCCCACTGGGTCGGTGGCAACGT
This sequence comes from uncultured Solirubrobacterales bacterium, assembly GCA_963715395.1. Classification (GTDB taxonomy): domain Bacteria; phylum Actinomycetota; class Thermoleophilia; order Solirubrobacterales; family 70-9; genus VAYN01. The sequence goes on along the minus strand of OY970238.1, from coordinate 1,413,562 downwards.
CGACTTCGTCCTCGCCGGCAACATCCTGCTCGGCAGCATCCCCGGCGTGATCGTCGGCACGCACTTCGCCGCTCGGGCGCCGACCGGGTTCCTGCGCACCGCCCTGGGCGTCGTGCTCGTCGCGTCCGGGATCGTCACCGTGCAGAAGGGCGATCCGCTGGTCTGGCCGATCGCCGCCGCGGTCGCCGGCATCGGCCTCGGCCTGCTGATCTGGTTCCCGCGCTGGTGGAACGAGCGGCGGGTCAAGCGCGAAGCCGCGGAAGAGCAAGCTCGCGACCGCTCGGACGATCTCGCGCCTGACGTGATCGGCTGATTGATTTACTAGACGCATGCGCGTTTCAGCGAAGGCCGACTACGCGGTCAGGGCGGCCGCGGAGCTCGCGGCCGCCGGGGAGGGCCCGGTCAAGGGCGAGCAGCTTGCCGAGGCCCAGGACATCCCCCTGCAGTTCCTCGAGCACATCCTGCTCGAGCTGAAGCACCACGGCATCGTCCGCGCCCGCCGCGGCGCCAAGGGCGGCTACTGGCTGGCCAAGCCCGCCGACGAGGTGACGGTCGCCGAGATCGTCCGCGCCGTCGAGGGCCCGATCGCCCACGTGCAGTCCCTACCGCCCGAGGCGATCGAATACCGCGGCAACGCCGAGCACCTGCAGGAGGTCTGGATCGCCGTCCGTGCCAGCCTGCGCTCGGTGCTGGAGGAGGTCACGCTGGCCGACGTCGTCTCCGGCGAACTGCCGAGCGTCGTCGGCGAGCTCGTCGCCACTCCCGGCGCCTGGGTCGCCCGCTGAGCGAGACGGCGATCGCCGTCTAAGGCGCTGGATCCCACGGGCGCTGCATCCAGCTGAGGCAGGTCCAGCCGGGTACCGCGGTGCCTCCGGGGTCATGGACCTCGCCCTGGGAGAAGACGCTGAGGCCGCAGTTCAGGGAGCCGAGGTTCCAGATCCCGGCCGCCATCGGCGGGGCGAATTCGTCGCCGAGGATGGAGTCGAGCAGGAAGAAGCGGATGAAGATGCCGTGGCCGACGACGAGCGGGAGCTCGCCCGACTCGACCCCCTTCAGCATCGCCTTCAATTGCCGCACCCGGGCGACCAGGCCCTCGAAGCTCTCGCCGTCGCCGAGCTCGGCAACGTAGGGGAGGACCGTGGGCTCGAGGCCGAGCGCCGCTCCGACCGCATCGGCGGTTTCCGTCGCGCGCCGCATCGGACTCGTCCAGAGCTGGGTGACGCCGTGCTCGCCGAGGCCGCGGCCGGCGGCCAATGCCTGCTCGCGCCCACGCTCGGTCAGCCGGTCCCCGGCCTGCTCGGAGAGCGCTTCGATGCGGCTGTGCGCGTTGTGCACGGACTCGCCGTGGCGCAGCAGCAGCGCCCGGCTCATTCGGCGGCGGGGACGCCGCCGGCGACGACGTTGACGAAGTTCTCCAGGTGCCGGGTGGTCCAGCACTCGAAGGCGCCGTCGGTGTAGCGCTCGTAGGCGGCCATCACCGAGTCGCCGTAGTTCCAGTAGAGCTTCGGCTCCGGGTTGAGCCAGAAGAGCCGGCCGGCGCGCTCGGAGATCTGGGCGAAGATCTCGGCGTGCGGCTCGCGGCCGTTGGTGCGGGCGTCGCCGAGCACGATCACGGTCGAGCGGGGGTCGAGCTCGTCGGAGATCTCGGTCAGGAACTCGAGCCAGACGCGGCCGTAGTCGGTGTAGCCGGAGACGTCGGCGACCCCGCCCTCGCTGGAGATGCGCTGGGCGACGACGGCGAAGTCGCGCTCGTGCTCGAAGACGTCGGTCACCTCGGAGATCCGCTCGATGAAGACGAAGCTGCGCAGTTTGCGGAACGAGTCGTGCAGCGCGTGCAGGACCGAGAGGAAGAAGACGCTGGCCGAGGTGACCGAGGTGGAGACGTCGCAGAGGACGTAGATCTCCGGCCGTCGCGGCCGCTTCGGCCTGTATTTCAGCCGCAGCGGCACGCCGCCGGTCTCCAGCGAGGCCCGCATCGTCCGCCGCACGTCGACCGCGGCGGCCTTGCGGTGGCCGCGCTGCTCGTGCCCGAGCGTCGCCAGCCGTCGCTTCATCTGCGAGACGGCGCGGTGGACGGCGGCCAGGTCCTGGGTCGGGCTGGTCGGCAGGGCGCGGTCGAGCTCGGCCAGGGGGCGGGAGGGGGGAAGGGTCTCGGTGCGCTCGATCAGGTCGCGCTCGAGCTCGCGCCGCAGGTGGCGCTCGAAGCGCGTTGAGCTGGTCGCGGTCGATCGGCGGCCGCTCCTGGCCCTCCTCGGTCGGCGGCTGTGGCCCCGCGGTCAGCCCGAGGGTGCGGCGGATCCGCTGCACGTCGACGCCGACCACGCCCGAGCCCTCGCCGCGCCCGAAAGCGGCGATCGCCAGCCGCGCCAGATCGCGCATCCGGTCCTCGTCGCCCGCGGCGATCGCCTCGCGGATCTGCTCGCGCAGCTCGTCCATGTCGAGCCGCTCGCCCCCTTCGGGGCCGCCCTCGCCGCGCTCGGTGATCTCGCGCTGGACCGCCTCGGCCTCGGCGGCGCGGAAGAAGTAGCGGTCGAAGAGCAGCTCGAAGACGCGGCGGTCGTCCTGGGACTTGGCGATCGTCGCCGCCAGCGCCTCGCGGAAGTCGTCCCGCGAGGTCCACTCGACCTGGTCGAGGGCGGCGAAGGCGTCGAGGATCTCCGAGGTCCCGACCGCGACCCCCTCGCTGCGCAGCTCCTCGCAGAAGCCGAGCAGCTTCGCCGCCAGCCCGGGCGGCCCGGCGTCAGCCTTGGGACCGTAGGGGGTCGGCAAGTTTCACCCCGACCCGCTCGGCGACCAGGTCGATGTCGGTGCGGTGCTTGACGATGATCGACATCGACTGGTTGAAGGTCTCGCGGTCGATGTCCTCGGCGCCCATCAGCAGCAGCGTCCGCGCCCAGTCGATCGACTCGGCGATCGAGGGCGGCTTCTTGAGGTCGAGACCGCGCACCATCTCGATCACCTCGACCAGGCGCCGGGTCAACTGCCTCGGAGAGCTCGGGCGCGTGCAGGCGGACGATCTCCATCTCCCGCTCGAGCGCCGGGTAGTCGAGCCAGAGGTAGAGGCAGCGCCGCTTCAGCGCCTCGGTCAGCTCGCGCGAGTCGTTCGAGGTGAGGACGACGATCGGCATCGTCGTCGCCGAGATCTGCCCCAGCTCCGGGATCGTGATCTGGAAGTCGGAGAGCAGCTCGAGCAGCATCGCCTCGAACTCCTGGTCGGTCTTGTCGATCTCGTCGATCAGCAGGACCACCGGCTCGGGGCTGGAGATCGCCTGCATCAGCGGCCGCGTCAGCAGGAACTCCGAGCTGAAGATGTCCTCCTGGACGTCCTCCCAGCCCGCCTCGCCGCCGGCCTGGATCCGCAGCAGCTGCTTGCGGTAGTTCCACTCGTACATCGCCTTCGCCTCGTCGAGCCCCTCGTAGCACTGCAGGCGCACCAGCTCGCGGCCGGTCGCGCGCGACAGCGCCTTCGCCAGCTCGGTCTTGCCGACGCCCGCCGGGCCCTCGACCAGCACCGGCTTGCCGAGCCGCTGGGCGAGGAAGGAGACCAGCGCCGCGGGCTCGTCGGCGAGGTAGCCGACCCTCGCCAGCGCCTCCTTCGTCTCTGCCACAGAGCCTTCGGCCATGGCGGCGATGATAATCCGCCTCCGTGCTCGACCTCGCGCTGCCGCTCGCCGATCTCCTCCCGACCCGTCCCGGTCCCTACATCGCGCTGATGCTGAGCGGCTTCGTGATCGGCATCCTCGGCCACGTGTTCCGGGTCAAGCTGCTGGTCGCCTCGGGCGTCATCCTGATCTTCCTCGGCGCCCTGCTTTTCCCGCTCGCCGCCAACCTGACGACCGACGATCGCCCGCCACCGATCGAGGAAAATCGCGCCGGGGACAGCGGCTAGGTCTACGATCGCCGCATGGGGCGCCTCGACGAAGTCGACCTGAGCCTCTCGCTTGGTCGCAAGGAGGAAGAGCGGGAGCTCAAGGCCGCCTGGCGGCGACTTTCACAACTGCGGCTCACGCTTGGCGGCCTGGTCGGCGAGAAGAAGCTCGGGCCACCGCTCTGCGTCGTCTTCGAGGGCTGGGATGCCTCCGGCAAGGGAGGCTCGATCAAGCGGCTGGTCTCGCCGCTCGATCCCCGCCACGTGCGGGTCGCCCAGTTCGCCGCGCCGAGCGAGGAAGAGAAACGCCACCACTTCCTCCATCGCTTCTGGCCGCCGCTGCCCGGCTGGGGCGGGATGACCGTCTTCGATCGCTCCTGGTACGGCCGGGTGCTGGTCGAGCGGGTCGACGCGCTCGCCAGCCGGGAGGAGTGGCAGCGCGCCTATTCCGAGATCGCCTCCTTCGAGCAGGGCCTGGCGGACGAGGGTGCGATCGTGGTCAAGCTCTGGCTCCACATTTCGGCGGAGGAGCAGCTGAGGCGATTCGAAGCCCGCGCCGCCGACCCGCTGAAGCGCTGGAAGCTGACCCCGGATGACTGGGAAAACCGGGCGAAACGCAGCGAATACGTCGATGCCGTCGAGGAGATGCTCGACCGCACCGACCGGCCTCACGCCCGCTGGCGACTGGTCGCCGCCGAGTCGAAGCGGTGCGCGCGGGTGCAGGTCGTGCGCACGGTCAACGAGGAAATCGAAGCCGGGATGCGGCGCTGGGGGCAAGAACCGCCGAAACAGCCGTAGAATCCTGGTTCGATCTGTCGTCGAATACGAGGAGTCGTATCTCTTGAGCCGTTTCCGCACCTTTGCCCTGCTCGCCGTCCTGGCAGCGCTCGCGACCGGGCTTGCCGCCTGTGGCAGCAGCGACAGCAGCAGCGACGATCCTCAGCAGGTCCTCGACAGCGCCACCCTCGAAGGGGTGGAGAGCGGCAACATCGACCTCACCCTCACGGCTAAATCCGAAGGCGAGGAAGGCGGCAACATCGACGTCAGCCTCTCCGGTCCGTTCGAGAGCGAGGGCCGAAAGACCTGCCCCAGCTCGCGCTCACCGCGAGCGCCGACGGCGTTTCCGAGGGTGAAGACATCGACTTCGAAGGCGGCCTGACGCTGCTCTCCGACCGCGCCTTCGTCAACTACGAAGGGACCGAGTACGAAGTCGACCCGACCACCTTCGGCTTCGTTAGGTCGAGCTTCGAACAGGCCCAGCAGCAGGGCGGATCGGAAGGCAACGCCGCCGACATAGCCGCCTGCCAGGAAGCGGCCGAAGGCTTCAAAGTCGGCGATCTGGCCAACAACCTGACCAACGACGGCAGCGCCGACGTCGACGGCACCAGCACGACCAAAGTCAGCGGCGAACTCGACGTTGGCGGCGCGATCGACGCGGTCATCGAACTGACCGAAAATCCCGCTTGCACCGCCCAGCTCGAAGCGGCCGGCCCGCTGCCGATCGGCGAACTCGAAGAGGCCAAAGGCGAACTGACCAGCGGGGTCAAAAAAGCCCACGTCGACGTCTACGTCGGCGACGACGACATCATCCGCCGCCTCGTCGCCGAACTTTTGGTCGAACCGGCCGACGCGAAGGGCGAAAAAACCGAAATCGATCTCGACCTGACGCTGAGTGGCGTCAACGAGGAACAGGAGATCTCGGCACCTTCGAACGCGAAGCCGCTCGACGGGCTGTTCCAGAAACTCGGAATCAACCCGCTCGAACTGCTTGAAAGCCTCAGTAGCGGCGAAGGCCTCGGCGAACTGCTCGAAGGCGTCGGCGGCAGCGGCGAAGGCCTCGGCGATCTGCTGGAAGGCGTGACCGGCGGCGGCTCGTCCTCCGGAGGCGGATCCTCGTCGGGCGGTTCTGGGGCCTCCGGCAGTGGTCAGCAGGCGTATCTCGAATGCCTCAAAGGCGCGGAAACGCCGGCTGACCTGCAGAAGTGCGCGAGCATGATCCAGTAGATGGAGGGGCACTCCGAGCGGCCGCGTCTCTCCGCGGCTTTCTTCCTCACGCCCCACGGGTGGCCCTATCTGCTGGTGCCGCTGATCCCGATCGCGGTCGTGCTCGAGCTGACCCACGCGACGGCGACGATCGTCTTCGCCGCCGCGGCGCTGGGGATCATCCCCACCGCGGCGCTGATGGGCCGTGCGACCGAGGAGCTGGCGGCCCGCTCGGGACCCGGCATCGGCGGCCTGCTCAACGTCACCTTCGGCAACGCGCCGGAGCTGATCATCGCCCTCTTCGCCCTCAACGAGGGCCTGCAGGAGGTGGTCAAGGCCTCGATCGTCGGCTCGATCCTCGGCAACATCCTGCTGGTGCTGGGCGCGGCGATGCTGGCCGGCGGCATCGGCCGCGACAAACAGACCTTCAGCCGCACCAGCGCCAGCGTCCAGACGCACGATGCTGATGCTGGCCGCGGCGGCGCTGCTGATGCCGGCGATCTTCGAGCTGGTCGAGGGCCAGGGGCTGCCGCAGCCCGGGCGCCGAGGCGGTCAACTACGGCTCGACGGTCGAGCACCTCTCGCTGGCGGTCGCGATCGTCCTCATCGCCACCTACGTGATCGGCCTCTTCTTCTCGCTGAAGACCCACCGCGCCATCTTCAACCCCGAGTACGAGGAGGAGGACACCTGGGGCTGGTCGACCCGGACCTCGGTCATCGCCCTGGCGATCGCCGGGCTGCTGGTCGGGCTGATGTCGGAGGTGCTGGTCGGCTCGATCAGCGAGGCCTCGGAGTCGATCGGCCTCTCCGAGTTCTTCGTCGGCGTGATCGTCGTCGCGATCGTCGGCAACGCGGCCGAGCACTGGGTCGCGGTCCTGGTCGCGATGAAGAACAAGATGGACCTGGCGGTCAACATCGCGATCGGCTCCAGCGCCCAGATCGCGCTCTTCGTCGCCCCGGTGCTGGTGATCGCCTCCTTCTTCATCGGCCCCTACCCGCTGGCCCTGGTCTTCAACGGCTTCGAGCTGGGGGCGATCCTGCTGGCGATCCTGATCGCCAACTACGTCACCCAGGACGGCGAGTCGACCTGGTTCGAGGGCGTGCAGCTGCTCGCCGTCTATCTCGTCTTCGGGCTCGCCTTCTACTTCGCCTGAGCCACCGACCAGGTCAGCCTGGCTCCGCTCGCATGGAAGTACGTCCTCCTCCTCGTCAGCTTCGCGATCGTCCTCGCCGGGGCGCTGCTGTTCACCAACGCGGTCGAGTGGATCGGCCACAGGCTGAACCTGGGGGAGGGGGCGGTCGGCAGCATCCTCGCCGCGGTCGGCACGGCGATGCCGGAGACGCTGATCGCGATCGTCGCCCTGCTCAGCGTCAACGAGGGCTCCGAAGACGTCGCGATCGGCGCGATCGTCGGCGCCCCGTTCCTGCTGGCGACGCTGGCGATGGGCCTGGTCGGGCTCTTCGCCTACCTCTACCGCGACCGCCGCGAGCAGGGCCTGCGGCTGAAAGCCCACCGCCCGACCCTGGAGCGCGACCTGCTCTTCTTCCTCGCCTTCTTCGCCCTCGCGCGGGCTGCTGGCCTGGGGCCCGCCGGCAGCGCTGCGGATCCCGGTCGGCATCGTCTTCCTCGCTCGCCTACCTCTTCTACATCACCCGCACCCTGCGCGGCAGCGGCGAGGTGCAGGAGGAGGAGACGCTCAACCCGCTGATCTTCGACCGGCGCGCCGAGCGTCGCGCCGATCCCGGCGCTCGGCCTCTGCATCATCCAGCTCGTCGTCGGGCTCGGCGGCGATGGTCGGCGGCGCCCACCTCTTCGTCGAGGAGCTGCTCCACATCGCCGAGAGCATCGGCGTCGAGGCCCTCGTCCTGGCGCTGATCCTGGCCCCGCTGGCGACCGAGCTGCCGGAGAAGGTCAACAGCTTCTTCTGGGTGCGCGAAGGCAAGGACGCGCTGGCGCTCGGCAACATCACCGGCGCGATGGTCTTCCAGTCGACGATCCCGGTCGGGATCGGCCTGCTCTTCACCGACTGGGACGCTGACCGGCAACGCGGTGCTCTCGATCGCTCTCGGGGTCGCCGGCGGCCTGCTCGCCTACGAGAGCCTGCACCGGGCCGGCGTCTTCAAGCTCCCAGCCGTGATCGGCTGGTTCGCGCTCTACGCGGCCTTCCTGGTGGTCGTGGTCCTCAGTGCGTCAGCCCTGCAGCGCCTCTGTCGCTCGCGTGCGAAGCACGCCACGCTCCCTGCGCTGCCAGAACTCGTCGCACTGAGAGCCTTGAGCACGAGGGCGTCGTGCTTTTTCGGCTGAACCTTGGGGAAGACCCGGGCGATCTTGCCGTCGGGGTCGATGATGAAGGTCGAGCGCAGCATCCCCATGTACTTCTTGCCGTACATCGACTTCTCGCCCCAGGCGCCGTAGGCGTCGGCGACCGAGTGGTCGGCGTCGCCGAGCAGGGTGAAGCCGAGGCCGTGCTTGTCGTCGAACTTCTTCAGCGCCGCCGGCTCGTCGGGGGAGACCCCGATCACCCGCGCCCCGGCGGCCGCGTACTCGTCGCCGCGGTCGCGGATCCCGCAGGCCTGGGTCGTGCAGCCGGGCGTGTCGGCGCGGGGGTAGAAGTAGAGGACGACGGTCTCGCCGCGCAGGTCGGAGAGCGTGACCTCGTCGCCGTTCTGATCGGGCAGCGTGAAGTCGGGCGCCACGTCCCCCTCGGCCAGCACTCAGTCCTCGCGGCCGGGGTCCTGGCCGTCCTCGTCCTCGTCGATCTCCTCGTCGCCCTGTTCGAGCGCCGTTTCGGAGACCGATCCGGTCGAGCCGGGGTGGTAGTGGGTCTGGAAGGTCTCGAGCAGCCGGTCGCGGCTGTCTTCGTCGATCGGGACCTCGTCGGAGATCCGCACCCAGTCGGCCCCCTCGTAGGCCTCCATGTTGAAGACCTCCTGGTCGATCGAGGCGGAGTCGTCGACGACGACCACGACCTCGGTCTGGGGGTTGAAGTAGGTGCCCGGCTGCACCAGCAACTGCTCGACCTCGTAGAGGTTGTCGTCGGCGCCCGCCATCACCGCGATCCTACGAAATCTGCGAGCTGGCGAACTTCGTCCTCGACGATCTGCGGCTCGGCAGTCCGCCTTCTCGGGACGGCGTTCCTCGAGCCGCGAGCAGGGCCTTTGCCGATCACGCTCCCGGCCGTTGCCGCTGACTCGCCCGCAGCAGCAGAGCCGAGCTAGCGGCCCGACGATCAGCGCGTGCCGACTCAGCACGAGGACATCGCCGAGCAGCGGATGCGCGACCACTAGAGGATCCATGGGTCAAAGACAGCCCCCATGCCGTGGCCGGTCATTCGCTAACCTTCGGCCTGGTTGACTGACCAGTCAATCGGCGGAACGCTCGCCAGGCGGCGGCGCTCCAATCCAGAGACTTAACGCACTGACGAAAAGGAGCTCCGACCGGTGGTTGACTTCACCCTGACCGACGAGCAGAAGGACCTGCGCGAGCTGGCGCACAACTTCGCTGAGAAAGAGATGCGCACCGTCGCCTGGGAGTACGACAAGGACGGCACCTGGCCGCAGGACGTCATCGACAAGGCCTGGGAGGTCGGGTTGATGAACACCCACATCCCCGAGGCCTACGGCGGTCCCGGGCCTCGACTACCTCTCCGGCTGCCTGATCGAGGAGGAGGTCGGCTGGGGCTGCTCCGGCATCGGCACCTCGCTGATGGCCAACGGCCTCGCCTCGGCCCCGATCACCCTCGGCGGCTCCGAGGAGACGAAGAAGAAGTACCTCGGGATGCTGACCGAAAGCCCGAAGCTCGCCTCCTTCTGCCTGACCGAGCCGGACGCCGGCTCCGACGTCTCCGGGATGAAGACCCGCGCCGTCAAGAAGGGCGACAAGTACGTCATCAGCGGCTCCAAGTGCTTCATCACCAACGGCACCTACGCCGACTACTTCACGGTCTACGCCAAGACCGACCCCGAGGCCGGGCACCGCGGGATCAGCGCCTTCGTCGTCGACGCCGACCTCCCCGGGGTCACCGTCGACAAGAAGGAGGACAAGATGGGCCAGCGGGCCTCGAACACCGCGACCATCTCCTTCGACGAAGTCGAGATCCCGGCCGAGAACCTCCTGGCCGAGGAAAACAAGGGCTTCAAGCTGGCGATGATGACCCTCGACCGGACCCGTCCCGGCGTCTCGGCGATGGCCGTCGGCATCGGCCGCGCGGCGCTCGAGTACGCCGACCGAGTACTCCAAGGAAAGGGTCCAGTTCGGGGTCCCGATCGCGATGCACCAGGCGATCCAGTTCATGATCGCCGACATGGCGACCAAGGTCGAGGCCGGCCGCCTGCTGGTCTGGAGCTCCGCGGTGCATGCTCGACCAGGGCCTGCGCAACAGCAAGGTCTCCTCGATGGCCAAGCGCTTCGCCGCCGACTCGGCGATGGAGATCACCGTCGACGCCGTCCAGGTCTACGGCGGCTACGGCTTCATCAAGGAGTACCCGGTCGAGAAACTGATGCGCGACGCCAAGATCATGCAGCTCTACGAGGGCACCAGCCAGATCCAGCGCCTCGTGATCGCCAAAGAAGTGCTGCTGCCGCGCCCGGTCGACGAGCCGACGCCGGAGGCCGAGGCGAAGAAGGCCGACGCCGCCCGCGACAGCCAGTCCGAGCAGGCAGCGGCTACGGTCTAGCCCATGGACGCCGCCGAACGCGCCGCCGCAGGAAAGGCGGCGCGTTCGGCGGCGCGCCGCTCCTCCCACGCCGCCTGGGAGCCGCCCGAGAGCCGGGCCGACCCGGTCGAGATCCTCGAGCGACCAGGCGCCGTCGCGGGTTCCCGAGCTGGTGCCGATCCGCTACGGGCGGATGTCGGCCTCGCCCTTCGCCTTCTACCGCGGCGCCGCCGCGGTGATGGCCGCCGACCTCGCCGGCACGCCGGTACTCCGGGCTGCGGGTGCAGGCCTGCGGCGACGCCCACCTCTCCAACTTCGGCGCCTTCGCGGCGCCCGACCGCCGCCTCGTCTTCGACCTCAACGACTTCGACGAGTCCCTGCCCGGGCCCTGGGAGTGGGACGTCAAGCGGCTCGCCGCCAGCTTCGCGATCGCCGGCCGCGAAAACGGCTTCAAGCGCAAGGAGCGCGGCGCGGCGGTGCTGCGAGGCGGCGCGCGCCTACCGCGAGGCGATGCGGACCTTCGCCTCGCAGCGCAACCTCGACGTCTGGTACGCGCGGCTCGACGTCGAGTCGGTGATGGGCGAGGTCGAAGCCGAACCGAAGCTGACCCAGCCAGGTGCGCAAGGGCGTGGCCAAGGCGCAGGCCAAGGACAGCCTGCGGGCGCTCGAGAAGCTCACCCAAATGGTCGACGGCGAGCTGCGCATCCGCAGCGAACCGCCGCTGATCGTCCCCGGCCGAGGAGCTGATGCCCGCGGGCGAGACCCGCGACCTGGAGCAGGTCCTGCGCGAGGTTCTCGCTGCCTACCGGGCCAGCCTGCCGGGCGACCGCCAGCACCTGCTCGACGGCTACCGCTTCCGCCACCTGGCTCGCAAGGTGGTCGGCGTCGGCAGCGTCGGCACCCGCGCCTGGATCGTCCTGCTGACCGGCGCCGACGACGGCGACCCGCTCTTCCTGCAGGCGAAGGAGGCCGAGGCCTCGGTGCTGGAGCCCTACGCCGGCGCCAGCCGCTATCGAGAACCACGGCCGGCGGGTGGTCGAAGGCCAGCGGCTGATGCAGGCGGCCAGCGACATCTTCCTCGGCTGGTGCCCGGCGGTCGGGCTCGACGGCCGCCAGCGCGACTTCTACGTGCGCCAGCTCTGGGACTGGAAGCGCTCGGTCGAGATCGAGCGGCTGACCCCGCACGGCCTCGAGCTCTACGCGCGGATGTGCGGCTGGACCCTGGCCCGCGCCCACGCCCGCTCCGGCGACCGGATCGCGATCGCCGCCTACCTCGGCGGCGGCGACGCCTTCGACCGCGCGATCGCCGACTTCTCCGAGGCCTACGCCGACCAGAGCGAGCGCGACCACGCGGCGCTGCTCGCGGCGATCGACGCCGGCCGGATCGACGCCGAGGCGGCCTGAGCATGGCGCGCAAAGCGGGGGCCGGCGCCGCCGGCCTGATCCTGATGACCCTCTGCGCGGGGCAGTTCCTGATGATGCTCGACAGCTCCGTGATGAACGTCTCGATCGCCACCGTCGCCGCGGACGTCGACACGAACGTGACCGGGATCCAGACCGCGATCACCCTCTACACGCTGGTCATGGCCTCGTTCATGATCACCGGCGGCAAGATCGGCCAGATCATCGGCCGCAAGCGGGCCTTCGCGATCGGCTGCGTGATCTACGGCTGCGGCTCCCTGACCACCGCGCTCGCCCCCAACCTGCCGGTGCTGCTGATCGGCTGGTCGTGTCTGGAGGGCCTCGGGGCGGCCTTGATCCTGCCCGCGATCGTCGCCCTCGTCGCCTCCAACTTCGGCCGTGAGGAACGGCCCCGCGCCTACGGGCTGGTCACCGCCGCCGCTGCGGTCGCGGTGGCGGTCGGCCCGATCGTCGGCGGCTTCTTCACCACCTACCTCTCCTGGCGCTACGTCTTCGCCGGCGAGGTCCTGATCGTGGTTGCGATCCTCTTCCTCGCCCGCCGCATCGAGGCCGGGGAGGCGGAGCGGAAAGTTCGGCTGGACCTGATCGGGACCGGGCTGTCGGCCCTGGGTCTGGCGCTGATCGTCTTCGGCATCCTCCGCTCCGGGACCTGGGGCTTCGTCAACGCCAAGCCTGACGCGCCCGAGTGGATCGGGCTCTCGCCGGTGATCTGGCTGCTCTTCGCCGGCGCCGCCGTGCTCTGGCTCTTCGTGGTCTGGGAGAGCCGTCTCCTCGCCAAAGGGGGAGAGCCGCTCGTCGACCCGAAGATCCTCCGGGTCCCGGTCCTGCGCGCCGGGCTGACGTCCTTCTTCTTCCAGTACTTCCTTCAGGGCGGCCTGTTCTTCGCGATGCCCCTCTTCCTCTCGATCTCCCTCGGGCTCTCGGCGATCGAAACCGGGGTACGCCTGCTGCCCCTTTCCTTCGCCCTGATCCTCGCCGCGGCCGGGATCCCGAAAGTCTTCCCCGACGTCTCGCCACGCCGCGTCGTCCGGTTTGGCTTCCTCGCCATGTTCGCCGGGCTGGCGGTGATGGTCGGCGCCCTCGAGGCCGGAGCGGGGCCGGAGATCGTCACCTGGCCGCTGATTCTGGCCGGCCTCGGGATCGGTGCGCTCGCCTCCCAGCTCGGCAGCGTCACGGTCTCCTCGGTCCCGGACGAGCAGAGCGGCGAGGTGGGGGGGCTGCAGAACACGATCACCAACCTCGGCATCTCGGTCGGCACGGCGCTGACCGGCGCGATCGTCGTCGCTGCCCTCAGCTCCTCCTTCCTGACCGGCGTCGAGGAAAACCGGGCCGTGCCGGCGACGGTGAAACACAAGGCCTCGACCGAACTTTCCGGCGGCGTCCCCTTCCTCTCCGACGAGGAACTGGAAACCGCGCTCGACGAAAACCGGGTGCCCCCGCGCGCCACCGACGCGATCGTCGAAGAAAACGAAGAAGCGCGCATCATCGGGTTGCGCACCGCGCTCGCCGTCCTCGCCCTGCTGGCCCTGGTCGGCCTCTTCTTCACCGGGCGGATTCCGACCCGGCAGCCAGCCGCCGCCCCCGCTTCCGCTCCGCAAGGTGCGGTGACTTAGAGCTGGGAGGGGGAGAAAACCCGGGTGGTTGAGCTTTGACCCGGTATGCGAAACCAACCTCAACCACCCTCAGAGGGGGCGGGGCAGCATCAGGCGCTGGCGGAGCTGGCGCGTGGTCAGCATGGCGTCGTCTCGACGTCTCAGTTGAAGCACTTGGGCTATTCGAAGGGGTCGATCTGGCGGGCGTGCTCGGCGGGGCGCCTCCACGCGGTGGACCGCGGCGTCTACGCGGTGGGGCACACGCGCCTGTCCCCGCATGGGCGGTGCTTCGCCGCTGTCCTGGCGTGCGGTCCGGGAGCGGTCCTGAGTCATCACTCGGCTGCCTGGCTGTGGGGGCTGGCGCGGTGGAGGCCCAACCCATTTCATGTCACGGGCCCCGTTGCCCGCCGCGCTCGGCAGCCGGTTCGCCTCCACCGCGCCCGCCGACTCGAAGAAGCCGACCGGGAGTCGGTTGATGGAATACCGGTCACGGCGGTCCCGCGCACCCTTCTCGATCTTGCCGCCGTTCTACGCCTTGATCTTCTACGGCGGATGCTCGAGCGGAGCGAGGAGCTGAAGCTGTTCGACCTCAGAGCGGTCGAGTCCCTGCTCGATCGCACCAGGGGGCATCACGGCTGGGGCCCACTGCGGCGGGCGATTGCGCTTTACGAACCGCCTCCGTTTACGCGGTCGCAGTTCGAGCGGCTGTTCTTCGAGGCAGTCGTGCGGACCGAGTTGCCGCGGCCGGCGACCAACTTCGTGGAGGCTGGCTTCGAGCTCGACGTCTACTGGCCCGAATACCGGTTCGCGGTCGAACTCGACGTCTACGCGACCCATGGCACGCACGGTTCCTTTGAGCGCGACCGTCTGCGCCAGGAGGATCTGAAGCTCGCCGGGATCGAGATGACTCGTGTCACCGACGTTCGTTTCCACCGCGAACCCGACGCCGTGCTCGCGCGGGTTGGCCGGTTGCTGGACGAGCGTGGCCTCGCAGGCTGAGCTAGCGCGGGGCGGCGGCGCCGCGCTTGGCGGTCTTGAGGCGCTGGACTTTGTCGAGGATCAGCTTGCGCAGGCGGACCGACTCGGGGGTCACTTCGACGCACTCGTCGTCGCGCAGGAACTCGAGCGAGGCTTCCAGGGTGAGCCGTGTCGGCGGTGCCAGCCGGATCAGGATGTCGGCGCTGGCGGCGCGCACGTTGGTCTGCTGCTTGGCTTTGGTCGGGTTGACGTCGAGGTCGTCGGAGCGGGCGTTCTCGCCGACGATCATCCCTTCGTAGACCTCCTCGCCGGAGCCGACGAAGAGGGAGCCGCGGTCCTGCAGGCTCATCAGCGAGTAGCTGGCGGTGTTGCCACGACGGTCGGCCACCAGCGAGCCGGTCTGGCGCGTGCGCAGCTCGCCCGCCCAGGGCTCCCAGCGGTCGAAGACGTGGTGGAGGATGCCGGTGCCGCGGGTCTCGGTGAGGAACTCGGTGCGGAAGCCGATCAGGCCGCGGGCGGGGACCAGGTAGTCCATCCGCACCCACCCGGTCGAGTGGTTGACCATCTGCTCCATCCGGCCCTTGCGCCCGGCAAGCATCTGGGTGACGGCACCGACGTGGTCCTCGGGCACGTCGATCGCCAACCGCTCGACCGGCTCGTGCACCTCGCCTTCGATCTCGCGGGTGACGACGCGGGGCTGGCCGGCGGTCAGCTCGAAGCCCTCGCGCCGCATCATCTCCAGCAGCACGACGAGCTGCAGCTCGCCGCGGCCCTGGACCTCCCAGGCATCCGGCCGCTCGGTGTCGTAGACGCGCAGCGAGACGTTGCCGACCAGCTCGGCGTCGAGGCGATCGCGGATCTGGCGCGCCGTCAGTTTTTTGCCCTCTTTGCCGGCCAGTGGTGAGGTGTTGATCCCGATCACGATCGAGAGCGAGGGCTCATCGACCTCGATCACCGGCAGCGGCTGCGGGCTCTCGGGGTCGGCCAGGGTCTCGCCGATCGTCACCTCTTCGAGGCCGGCGACGGCGATGATTTCTCCCGGGCCCGCTTCCTGGGCAGTGACGCGCTCCAGCCCCTCGGTCACGTAAAGCTCGGAGACCGCGGCGCGCTGGATGCTGCCGTCGGCGCGGCACCAGGCGATCTGCTGGCCGGAGCGGATCGTTCCGTTGCGGACGCGGCAGAGGGCGAGGCGGCCGACGTAGGGGGAGGCGTCGAGGTTGGTGACGTGAGCCTGCAGCGGCTGGTCGGGCTCGTAGCGGGGCGCCGGGATCCGCTCCAGCATCAGGTCCATCAGCGGTGAAAGATCGGTGCCCTCGACGCCCTCCTCCATCGACGCCCAGCCGGCCTTGGCGTTGGTGTAGACGATCGGGAACTCGATCTGGTCGGAATCGGCGTCGAGGTCGAGGAAGAGCTCGTAGACCTCGTCGACGACCTCGGCGATGCGGGCGTCGGGGCGGTCGACCTTGTTGACGACGAGGATCACCGGCAGTTTCGACTCCAGCGCCTTGCGCAGGACGAAGCGCGTCTGCGGCAGTGGCCCCTCGGAGGCGTCGACCAGCAGCAGCACCCCGTCGACCATCGTCAGCGCCCGCTCGACCTCGCCGCCGAAGTCGGCGTGGCCGGGGGTGTCGACGATGTTGAACTTGACATCGCCCCGGGTCACCGCGGTGTTCTTGGCGAGGATCGTGATCCCCTTCTCGCGCTCGAGGTCCATCGAGTCCATCACCCGCTCGGCCACGTCCTGGCCTTTGCGGAAGGTCCCGGTCTGCCACAGCATCGCGTCGACCAGGGTCGTCTTGCCGTGGTCGACGTGGGCGATGATGGCGATATTGCGGAGGTCGTCTCGGGTCGTGCTCATGGGGCCTTCGGAGAGTAGGGAACGGGTCCCTTCAAGACGAAGCCCGCCTGGCGGCGGGCTTCGCAGACTGGTTTAAGCGTGGTTCGAACTACGAAGTCTGCTGGACGCTCGCGGCGGCCGGGCCCTTGGGGCCTTCTTCGGACTCGTAACTCACTTTCGACCCCTCGGTCAGGGACTTGAAGCCCTCGCCGAGGATGGCGCTGTGATGAACGAAGACGTCCTTCGAGCCGTCATCGGGCGTAATGAACCCGTAGCCCTTGTCGTCGCTGAACCACTTAACAGTTCCAGTGGGCATGCATTGCCTCCACTTAGTGTGCTGCGAACGCGGAGGATGCGGTGAAGCAACGACGCGAGCGCTACGCACAAACTTTGCCGGTATTACCGGCCCTAACGCAGGGGACCGTAGCAGGATCAGGCGGGGTGACTGCGCTCGGAATACCGTCTAGCCGTGTTTCATGGAATACCCAGCCGTGTCGATACCTCGCTTCAGATGATCTTCGGGTTCAGTTCCGGTCGCAACCGGGCGCGATGCGCGTCGCTCGTCGCGCTGCTGGTTGGCTGCGCAGTACTGCCGTCCCTGGCGTCAGCCTCGTCCGGCCCGGTGGGCGACTCCAACCTCTCGCCGCGGTTGGCGGAGCTGGCCCAACCGGCGCTGCGATCGGCCCCACGGGCACTGCAGGCGGCGCGGCTCGGCCTCGCGCCCAATGGCCCTGGGAGCCTGATCCGGGACGGCAATCGCGTCCTCGTCGACGTCCGCTTCGAGCGTGGCGCGGGCGCCGCTCTCGACGCCCTCAGCGGCGCCGGCGCGGAGATCGTCCACGTCAGTCGCCGCTACCAGATGGTCACCGTCGCGGCCAAGCCGGCAGCCCTGCCGGCGATCGGGGACCTGGCCCGGGTGGGCGGTGTGACCGAGGTCTTGGCGCCGATCGTCCGCGGCGTCGACTGCGGTGGCAGCATCCGCTCCGAGGGGGACGCGCAGCTGCGCGCCGCCGAAGCGCGCGCCGGGTTCGGGGTCGAGGGCACCGGCGTCACCGTCGGCATCCTCTCCGACTCCTACGACCGCGACCCGCTCGCGGCGACTCACGCGAGCGAAGACGTGCTCGGCGGCGACCTGCCCGGACTGGGCAGTCCCTGTGGCTCGACCGTCCCGGTCAACGTCATCGACGACTCTGAAAGCGGAGGATCCGACGAGGGCCGGGCGATGGCCCAGATCGTCCACGACCTCGCGCCCGGCGCCTCGCTCAGCTTCGCCACCGCCTTCACGGGCGAACTCAGCTTCGCCGACAACATCCGGGCCCTGGCCGCGGCCGGCGCCCAGGTGATCACCGACGACGTCGCCTACTTCCAGGAGCCGTTCTTCCAGGACGGCCCCGTCGCGGTCGCCGTCAACGACGTCGTCGCCGGGGGCGCCTCCTACTTCTCCGCGGCGGGGAACGACAACCTGATCGACGCCGAGGGCCGTGACATCGCCTCCTGGGAAGCACCCGAGTTCCGCGATTCCGGTGCCTGCCCGCCGGCGATCGTCGAACTGTCCGAAGAACTGGAAGAAGAGGAAGCCCCCGCTCCGATCGGGCTCCATCCCGAACACTGCATGGACTTCGACTCGGAAGCGCCCACCACCGACGAAACCTTCGGCATCACCGTCGAAGCGGAACAGGAACTGACCGTCGACCTGCAGTGGGCGGAGCCCTGGAACGGGGTGGAGACCGACCTCGACGTCTTTCTCCTCGACGACGAAGGGAAAGTGGTCGAATCCGAAGGCTTCCCGGTCACCAGCACCGACGACAACGTCGGCGGCAGCCAGAGGCCGTTCGAGTTCCTGAGCTGGGAAAACGAAGGCCCCGAGCAGGAAGTCCAGCTGGTCGTCAACAACTTCGACGGCAACCTGCCGCGGCTCAAGGTCGCCCTGCTCGAGAACGGGCGCGGGGTCAGCGCCACCGAGTACCCCGAATCGGCAGGAGGCGACATCGTCGGCCCGACCATCTTCGGCCACGCCGGCGCCGCTGCCGCGATCGCGGTCGGCGCGGTTCGGTACAGCGACAGCTCCAAACCCGAGCGCTACTCGTCGCGCGGCCCCGTCAAGCACTACTTCGGTCCGGTGACCGGACCGGGGCCGGCGCCGGCGCTCGAACAGACGATCCAGAAGCCCGATCTGGCCGCCACCGACTGCGGCGTCACGACCTTCTTCGCCAGGATCCTCGAAGGCGCCTGGCGCTTCTGCGGGACCTCGGCGGCAGCGCCGCACGCCGCTGCGGTGGCGGCGCTGGCCCGCCAGGCCAACCCCGGCGTTGGTGCCACCGAGATCCGACAGAAGCTGGCCGCCACCGCGAGGCCGGTGGGCGTCTTCGGCCCGACCGCGGTCGGGGCCGGCTTGATCGACGCCGCCGCCGTCGTGCGCGACCTGGCCCTGCCGCCGACGATCACGATCACCAAAGCTCCGGAGCCGCTGAGCCGTAACCGTCAGCCGGCAATTGAGTTCAGCGCCAACCGGCCCGTCGCCTTCTCCTGTCAGGTGGACGGGGGTCAGCCGCAGCCCTGCGCCTCGCCTTTCGTCGTGCCGGCCCCACTGGATGACGGCACCCACGGGTTCGCCGTCAGCGGCGTCGACCTCGCCGGCCGCCAGGGCAGCAGCGGCAGCCTCCTCTTCGAGATCGACACGACGCCGCCCCGGACCTCGATCGTCAAGCACCCGCCGAAGCGGATTTCCACCCATCGCAAGAAGGTCCGCGGCGTCTTCCGCTTTCGCTCCAACGAGCAGGGCGCCACCTTTGTCTGCAAAGTCGACAAAGGCCTGCTCCGGTTCTGCGGCAGCCGGATCGTCCGCCGCTTCGGTGCCGGCAAGCACGTGGTTCAGGTTCGCGCCCGCGATCGTGTCGGCAACGTCGACCGCACCCCGGCGGTCTTCCGCTTCCGGGTCAAACGGACCGGCTGAGACTCAGGGCGCCGTCCGCGTGGCCTGGCGGCGCATCGCCCAGTGCCCCGCGGCCAGCAGGACCAGCAGCGCCGCGGCGCTGCCGAGAACCAGCGGGTCGGTCAGCGAGAGACCCTCGAGCTGGGTGCCGAAGTAGACCGAGAGCGCGGTGATCGGCAGGTAACCGACCGCGGTCGTCCAGAGGAAGCGCCAGACCGGCACCCGGGCGGCACCGGCGGCGTAGGAGACGATGCTGAAGGGGAGGATGGGGATCAGCCGCATCGCCAGCAGCAGCGTCGCGCCCCGCGCTCGATCGTTTTCTCGATACGCGCGAAGCGCTCGACGCCCAGCCAGCGATCGAGCAGCGGCCGCGCCACCGAGCGCCCGATCGCGAAGCAGATCAGTCCTGAGAGCAGCCAGCCGACCATCATCAGCGCCAGTGCCGGGAAGAAGCCGTAGACGAAGCCGGCGGCGGCGTCGATGATCTCGGCCGGGTAGAAGACGACGGCGTGGATCAGCGCCAGGCCGAGAATCAGCAGCGGCCCGCCGACGCCGAGGTCCTCGATCTGTTCGCGCACCTCCGCCGTGTCGCCCTGGATCGCGGCGCTGAAGGCATCCCGCAGCGGGGGGATCAGCAGCACGAGGACGGCCATCAGGACGATCCCGGCGGCGGTGATCGCGATCTCTCGCCAGGGGATTCGCACGACCGTTGGAGGTTAGGGGCGCAGCCGGTCCGCGAGGCCCGAGTGGCGGCCGCCGCTGTCGTCGCGACGCACGGCGGACCCAAGGGCGGCGGGGTCGCCGACCAGGACGCAGCTGTTGCGGGCGCGGGTGATCGCGGTGTAGAGCAGCGGCCGGGTCAGCATCCGCGCATGCGAGCGGTGGCAGACGGCGACCACGACGGGCACCTCGCAGCCCTGCGCCTTGTGGACCGAGATCGCGTAGGCCAGCCGCAGCGTCGCCGTCTCCGAGTAGGGGATGACCAGCGAGCCGCCCTCGTCGGTGTCGACGACGATCGTCTCTTCGTCCGGATCGTCGGAGCGGAGGAAGACGATCGAGCCGTTCATCAGCCCCAGCTCGTGCGAGTTGCGGGTCTGGATCAGGCGGTCGCCGATCCGGAAGCGGTCGCTCAGCGCCGGCTTGCCGTCCGGGTTGAGGCGGGACTGCAGGCGCTCGTTGAGGGCGTCGATCCCGACCGCTCCCCGGTACATCGGCGCCAGCACCTGGACCTCGCGGATCGGGTCGACCTCGAAGCGCTTGGGGGCCCGCTCGGCGACGACCTCGACCACCGTCTCCAGCGCCCGCTCGGGACTCGGTCGGTCGATGAAGAAGAAGTCGTGGTCCTGGTCCTCCGCCGGCTGCAGGTGCGGCGACCGCCCCTGGTTGATCTCGTGTGCGGCGGTGGTGATCATCGAGCGCGCCGCCTGGCGGAAGATCTGGCTCAGCCGCACGACCGGCGCCGCGGCGGAGGCGATCAGGTCCTCGAACGGCTTGCCGGCCCCGATCGGCGGAAGCTGGTCGGCGTCGCCGACGAAGACGACGTGCGTCGTCTCGGCCAGGCCGCCGAGCAGGACCTCGATCAAGCGCAGGTTCAGCATCGAGGACTCGTCGACGATCGCGATGTCGACCGGCAGGGGATGTCCTGGCCTGTAGGTGGGCTCGCGACCCGGCATCCACTCGAGCATCCGGTGGATCGTCTGCGCCTCGTGCCCGGTCGTTTCCTCCAGCCGGCGGGCGGCGCGGCCGGTGGGGGCGCAGAGCGCGATCGTCGCGTTGGCCGCTTCCGCCTCGCTGACGATCGCCCGCGTGCAGACCGTCTTGCCGACGCCGGGACCGCCGGTGAGCACCGATATCCGCGCGGCGAACGCGCCTCGCACCGCCGCCCATTGCTCGTCGGTCAGGCCAGCTTTCCCCTCGTCGTCCGGCGGTGGCGACTCGCCAGGGTCGTGGACGAGGTGGGGCGGGGCCGCGGTGCGCGCCAGCAGCGTCGCCGCCACCGCGAGCTCGCTGGCGTGGGTCAGCTCGCGGTAGATACGGCCTTCGTCGACCAGCAGCCCCGGGGCCTCCACGAGCACGTCGGGATCGGGCGGGAGGCCGATCAGCCGCGCCGTGCGCCTGGTCAGCTCGTCCAGGGGCAGGAAGCTGTTGCCCTGCTGTTCGGCCTCGGCGAGGCCGAAGACGGCTGCCGCCTGGGCGCGGCGGCTGGACTCCGGGGGGACGTCGTTGCCGAGGGCGATCTTGTCGGCGCGGGCGAAGCCGACCCCGTCGACCTCGGTCAGCCGGTAGGGATCCTCGTGCAGGATCGCCATCGAGCGCTCGCCGAAGCGGGCGTGGATCGGCGCCGCCAGGTGCGCCAGCCCGTGCGGAGCGAGCTGGACGTGGAGGTCGCGGACGGCGCGACTGGCGTGCCAGGATTCGGCCGCCGCCGCGGCCTGGTTTTCGCTCACCCCGCGCAGCGAGCGGAAGACGCCCTGCGGGTTGGCGGCGATCGCCTGCAGCACCCCCTCGCCGTGTTCGTCGACCAGCCGCTCGGCCCGCGCCGGTCCGATGTGGCGCAGCGAGGTCAGGTAGGCGACCTGGCCCTCGCGATCGGTCGGGTCGAGCGGCAGCGCCCCCTGGGCGCGGAGCTGGCGCCCGTAGCGGGTGTGGGTCTGCCAATCCCCGCTGACTTCGGCCCGGTCGCCGAGCCCGAGGTGGGCGACCGGCCCGACCAGCGCGAAGCCCTCGCCGGAGCTCGTGTCCTGCACCTCGAGCACCGCGTAACCGTCGTCTTCGGCCTGGAAGATGACGCCGAGCACCTCGACCGTGCCCGTATAGGCAGCCGCATCGGCGTCGAAGAGGGTCGCGGTGCCGTTCACAGATCAAAGCTAGCCGCCTCCGAGGCGGGACCCCCGAGCGTCAAGCCGCAAATAGCATTGAGATGTGAGCGCGGAGACCGAGCGACTGCCGCATGTCGACGAGCACTCGCTGGTCGTCGGCGCGGGTGTCGCGGCGACCTGGGATGCGCTGCAGCGTGCCGTCCCGAGGTTTGTCTCCTCTCCCGCCGCTCCGCCCATGGCTCGGCTGCTCGGCTGCACCGACACCGAGGCCGCCGGTCCGCGGCCGCTCGCCCCGAGCTCGACCATGCCCGGCTTCCACGTCGCCGCGGCGACGTCGCCGAGCGAGCTCGCACTCGCCGGCCGCCACCGCTTCTCCCGCTATGCGCTGATCTTCCGGCTGGACGAGCTCGATGCCGATCGCACCCGCGTGCGCGCCGAGACCCGAGCCGAGTTTCCCGGCTTCAGGGGCTCCGTATACGAGACGCTGGTGATCCGCACCCGGATGCACGTCCTCGCCACGCGCCGCATCCTCACCGCGGTCAAGCGCGGCGCCGAGCGCTGAGGCCGGTGAGCGGTCCGCCAGCTCGCCAGTCCCGCGGCCTCTGCGACAGATGCCGGCACCAGCGGCTCGTCCCCAACACCCGCGGCTCGGTCTTCTCCCTCTGCGAGCGCTCTCGCGAGGATCCCGCCTACCCGCGCTACCCGCGGCTGCCGGTGCTCAGATGCCCGGGATTTGAGGCTGCGCCGGAGCCTCGTCCGCCGGCTTCCGCGCCGCCCCGATAGCGGCGCCGATCAGTCCGAGGCCGAAGACGAGGGCGGCGAAACCGGCCACCAGGCCAAGCAGTGGGACGAGGGCGAGCACGCGGAGGACCGCCAATCCGGCGAGGAAGGCGAGCATCCGGTGGCGCGGCGGCTTGACCAGCCGACGCCCCAGCACATAGGCGGAGACGACGTAGGCGACGGCGCCGAGCGGCAGCAGCGCCAGGGCAAGCCCAAAGGCCAGTGGCAGGCCCACCAAGGTGATCGCGGCGATGAAGGCCATCACCGGCAGCACGATCAGGATCGCGATCCCGATCGCGATCAGCGGCCCCACCTTTTCCCGCGAGCGCTCCTCCAGCGCGTCGGCCGCCCGCGGCCCGATCAGCAGCAGCAGGGCGCCGAGCGCGAGCGCCGACAGCCCGATCGCGAGCCAGACGACGAAGCCGCCGATCCAGGGCAAGAGGCCGCCGACGTCGGGAAAGTCCTCCCTGGTGACGTCGCCGTGGACGCGCGCGTCGAGGGCGACCTGGGGGTGCTGATCGCCGTAGCCGACGTCACCGGTCACTTCCGCGCTGGGCAGCAGGCGACTCTTGCCGCTGGCGGTGAAGACGTCTCCGTCGACGGTCCCGGAGAGGAGGATGTCGCCGCTGAGGACGACCACGTCGCCGTCGACGCGGCCGGCGATCCTGGCGTCGCCGCTGGCGATGAAGACGCCGTCGACCACCTCGCCGCGGGCGACGGAGACGTCGCCGGAGATGACGACGATGGCGTCCTCATCGTTTCCCCTGGCCTCCGCGGCACCCGCCGCCGGGGCGGAGAGCGCCAGCAGGGCCAGCAGTGCGGCTAGGGACGTGAGGCCTCGAAACACACGGGCAGCCTAAGGGACCTCCACCTGTCCGCTCTCCGCCATCGGGTCGGGTTGGCCGAGCTTGGTGATGTCCCCTGGCTCGTAGACCTCGCCGGGGACGCCGCCGAGGATGACGACGCGGATCCCGTCCGGTCCGGGCCAGAGCTTCCGCTTCGTCTCCGGCGCGACCCGGGCGATGTGCGCATCGTCGAGCGGGAAGCGCTCGCCGTCGATCTCGATCTCGCCGCCGCCGCGCATGACCAGGAAGACCTCCTCCTGATTGTCATGTGTGTGGTCGTGTTCCGGATAGTTCTCGAAGTTCGGGGGCATGTCGATGACCTGCATGCCGAACGACTCCACGCCGAGCTCGGCGCGGGCGCGCTTGAAGGCGCCGCGGTAGATCGCCTCCATCTCGTCGATGTTCTTCACCTGGCTGCTCACTGGATTCCTCCTCGATTCGGTCTTGGGCTGACTCCGGCGCCATCCTAAGCGATTGCACGAACGTTCGTGCTTTTTTGTAGCCTGGAGGTGTGAGCACGGTGACCAAGGGGGCCCAGACGCGCGCCGCGATTCTCGATCGCGCCGTCGACCTCGCGTCCGCGGAGGGGCTCGAGGGACTCTCGATCGGCCGCCTCGCGGCCGAGCTGAAGATGAGCAAGAGCGGCCTCTTCGCCCATTTCGGCTCCAAGCAGGAGCTGCAGCTGGCGACGGTCGAGGCCGCGGCGGAGCGTTTCCGCAGCGCCGTGATCGAGCCGGCGATGGCCGCGCCCGATGGCGCTCCCCGCCTGCGGGCGATGGGGGAGCGCTACCTCGACCACCTCGACCTGTATTCGGGCGGTTGCTTCTGGGGTGCGACCTCGGCCGAGTACGACGACCGCCCGGGCCCGGTCCGCGACGCCGTCGCCGTCGCCCTCGACGCTTGGTTCGGCGAGCTCGAGCGCCAGGCGAGGATCGCCGGCGTCGAGCAGCCCGAGCGCTTTGCCTTCGAGCTCTACGCGGTGGTGATGGGAGCCAACGCGCGCTACCGGCTCAGCGGCGACCCAAAGGTCTTCGACTACGCCCGCGACGCCCTCCACCGACTGGAAGCCGAGCTGCCCGCGATCTAGCGCAGCGGGTTTTCCCAGCGCAGGCCGGGGAAGCGGGCGAAGTCGCCGTCACTGCTGCAGAGGACCAGGCCGTGCTCGAGCGCGAGGGCCGCGAGGTGTGCGTCGGGCACGAGGCGGTGCGACTGCTCGTCGTCCAGCAGCTCGCCGAGGATGTCGGAGTGGGCCTCGGTTGGGATCGGGATCCAGGTGTTCGGCAGCTCAAGCCAGGAACGCACCTGCGAGCGGGCGTGGGAGAGCGAGGCGGTCTCGAACAGGCGCGGGTTGGCGACGATCCGCATGAAGGCGAGCAGGCTGGGCCAGGGGAGGCCGACCCGAGCGTCGCCGTTCAGGCGCTCGTCGAGCCACTCCCTCGCCGCCGCGTGTTGCGGGGTCTCGGGAGCGCTGGCGTAGATGAGGAGGTTGGCGTCAAGCAGGATCAACGGTGTTCCTCGCCCTCGGCGATGGCCAGCACGTCGGCGATGTCGTCGAAGCTCTCGACCCGGGGCTTGCCGAGGGGGAGGGGCTTCGTCTCGAAGCGTTTGGCCGTCGTGCCGGTTTGCTCGCTCCGGCTCAGGCCGGCCCGCAGGAGCTCGTTTACCTCTTGCTTCAACGTCGTGCCACGCTCGCGCCGCCGCCGCGCGAGCTCGGTCGCAACGTCGGGGTCGAGGGTAAGCGTCGTTCTAGGCATCAACGCATACTTTAACTGATGCATTGATGCTTCATCGACTAGCTGGTGCATTCCTCCCCAAGGCCAGCGGGCCGAAGATTCTCCCCCGCTACCGTGTGCCGCATCCCAGATCAAAGACCGAGGAGACTTTGAATGGACGTCGGAATCGGACTTCCCAACGCGGTTCCCGGCGCAACCGGAGCCGAGCTGAAGACCAGCCCTGGCTGCAGGCGCTGGCCTACTTCGCGCTCGGCGACGACCCGGTCGGCGACGCCGAAGCCTCCCTCGGCCACTACTACGCCTGGCTCGGCGAGGAGATCGCCGGGATGATCGTCGGCGCCGCCGCCAAGGACGCCGATGGCGTCCGCCAGTACCTCGCCGCCTACGAAGAGGCCGGCTGCGACGAGCTGATCTTCTTCCCCTCTTCCAGCGACCCCGCCCAGGTCGATCTGCTCGCCGATGCCCTCGGTCGCTGACGAGCTCCCGATCCTGCTCTTCGCCACGCCGGCCGAGCTCGAGGCCTGGCTGGAGGAGAACCACGCCGAGGCCGAAGGGCTCTGGCTGAAGATCGCCAAGAAAGGCGCGCCGGAGCCGAGCGTCACCTACGCCGAGGCGCTGGAGCTGGCTCTCTGCTTCGGCTGGATCGACAGCCAGAAGCAGGGGCTCGACGAGACGCACTTCCTGCAGCGATTCACGCCGCGGCGCCCGCGCGGCCGCTGGTCGCGGATCAACCGGGACAAGGCCGAGGGACTGATCGCGGCGGGGACGATGCGGCCGACCGGGATGACCGAGGTCGAGGCCGCGAAAGCCGACGGCCGCTGGGAGGCCGCGTACGAGGGACAGCGCAGCGCCAAGGTCCCGGCTGACCTGCAGCGCGAGCTCGATGCCAATGAGGCCGCCCGCGAATTCTTCGCCACTCTCGACAGTGCCAACCGCTACGCGATCCTCTACCGGCTCGACGAGGCGAAGAAGCCGGAGACCCGCGAGCGCCGGTTGCGCAAATTCGTCGCCATGCTGGAACGCGGGGAAAAGATTCATTCATAGGGTTTGCCCCCGGCAGCCGCGATAGCTGGGAGAATGCGCGCCTGTTGGCCTCCTCGCTTATTTGCCGCGCCCGCCTCGTCGCGATTGCCGCCGTTTTGGCGATCGCCGTCGGAGCGGCTCCCGTCCAGGCCGCGAAGTCGCCGGCGGCCACGGACCTAGCTCTGCAGCTCGCGATGAGCCGGCTCGTCGAGATGCCCGGTGGCCCGCCTGGCCTGGCCGTGATCATCGACCATGGGACCCAGCGCTCATTTCATGCCAACGGCCTCGCCGATCTGGCCAGCCACGCTTATTGGGCGCCGAACGACCACATGCGGATCGCCAGCGTCGCCAAGGCCTTCAGCGGCGCCGCGGCGCTCGGGCTGGTCGATCGTGGGAAGCTGGCGGTCAGCGACAAGATCCGCACCCACCTGCCCTGGCTCCCTGTCGCCTGGGGTGAGGTCACCGTCGGCCAGGCCCTCAGCCACACCGGCGGGATCCCGGACTACACGAGCTCGCCCGCCTTCGGGGAAGCCTTCAGCAAAGACCTGCACGCGTACGTGAAGCCTCGGGCCCTGGTCGAATTCGTCACCGCCGACCCGCTCGATTTCGTGCCGGGCTCGAAATACCAGTATTCGAACACCGACAACATCGTCATCGGACTCGTCGTCGCCGCCGTCAGCGGCCGCACCTACAGCCAGGTCCTGCGTCAGCGGGTCTTCGGCCCGTTGCATATGCCGCGCACGAGCCTGCCCGTCGGCTTCCGCCTGCCGAGCCCCCGCGTGAACGGCTACGAAGTCTCGCCGCCCGAGAAGCCCGAGGAAGTGACCACGCTGCTCAGCATGTCGGGCGCCTGGGCATCGGGCGGAATCCAGTCGACCGCGGCCGATCTGAACCGCTTCATCCGCGGCTACGTCGGCGCCCGCCTGTTCGATCGCGCCACCCAGCGCCAGCAGCTCCAATTCGTCAAGGGCCACTCCGAGCCGCCCGGGCCGGGCGTCAACTCCGCCGGCCTCGGGATCTTCAAGTACGAGACCGAGTGCGGCGTGGTCTACGGCCACACCGGCAACCTGCCCGGCTACACCCAGTTCACCGCGGCGACGCTGGACGGCCGCCGTTCGGTGACCGTCTCGGCGAATGCGCGGGTCGTTCCCGAATCGAAAAGCGCCGCGGTGCGCACCGCCTTCCAGGCCCTGCGCCGGGTAGATTCGCTCGCGGTCTGCGCCGCGCTCGCCGGTCCCTAGGGACTGTCCCTAAGCTCGTAGCGTGGACCGCGTCCTGCTCGACAGCACCCTGGCCGATGCCGGTCAGCCCTCCTACCGCGCCGGTCAGGTGTGGGAGTGGGTCGCGCGTGGGGTCGATTCCTACGAGGAGATGACCAATCTGCCGGGAACGCTGCGCGACCGGCTCGCCGCGGCGGTGCCCCTCTCCACGCTCTCCCTCCAGGCCGAGGCCAAGTCCGACGACGGCACCGTCAAGTCGCTCTTCCACACCGCCGACGGGCGGCCGATCGAGGCGGTCCTGATGCGCTACCGGGACGGCCGCCGCTCGGTCTGCGTCTCCTCGCAGTCGGGCTGCCCGCTGACCTGCAGCTTCTGCGCCACCGGGCAGATGAAGTTCGCCCGCAACCTCAGCGCCGACGAGATCCTGGACCAGGCGCTGCACTTCCGCCGCCTCGAGGCGATCGACCACGTCGTCTTCATGGGGATGGGGGAGCCGACGATGAACATCGATGCGGTGCTCGCCGCCTGCGAGCACCTCCCCGACCTCGGCGTCAGCCATCGCCGCACCGCGATCTCGACCGTCGGCTGGGTGCCGGGGATCGACCGCATCGCCGAGTGCGAGCTGCCGCTCAGCCTTGCGCTTTCCCTGCACGCTCCCAACGATGGCCTGCGCTCGCAGACTGATGCCGGTCAACGACCGCTACCCGCTGGCGGAGGTGCTGGCCGCCTGCGATCGCTACCGGGCGCGCCGCCGCCGCAAGGTCTTCGTCGAGTACGTGATGCTCGACGGCGTCAACGACCTGCCCGAGCACGCGCGCGAACTGGCGACCCTGCTCGACCCCCGCGTCTACAAGGTCAACCTGATCCCCTACAACCCGACCGGGAGCTACGACGGCTCCTCGCCGGAGCGGATCGAGCGCTTCCGGGCGATCCTCGCCGAGCACCGCCTTACCGCTACCGTCCGCCTCACCCGCGGCCGCGATATCGACGCCGCCTGCGGCCAACTCGCGGCCTCGGCTGCCTGAAACTGGCTGCTCAGCCAATTAAGATCCCCGCCGATGGCCACCGTCGACACCGCCGCGCCCGCCTCAAAACCGCCACAGATGTCGGCCAATCCGGCGCGGCGGCTGCTCTCCGACATAGTCGCCGAGTGGAAGGGGAGGGGGAAGTTCCCGCCGGGGCCCGATGACTTCAGCCCCGCTCGCACCCACAGGATCGCCCACGACCCGCTGCCGATCCTGCTCTCCGCCTACGAAGAGTACGGGCCGATCTTCTCGGTCCGGGTGCTGCACTCGCGGGTCGTCTTCATGCTCGGTCCGGAGGCCAACCACTTCGTCACCGTCGGCCATCCGGAGAATTTCCACTGGCGCGAGTCGAGCTTCGGCGACCTGATCCCGCTGCTCGGCGATGGCCTGCTGACGATCGACGAGGATTACCACGACCGCGCCCGGGCGATCATGATGCCCGCCTTCCACCGCGAGCAGGTCGTCGCCTCGGTGGAGGCGATGGCGGCCGAGTCCGAGCAGGCGATCGCCAGCCTCCGGCCCAGAGAGGTCGTCGACCTCTCCGACTGGATGCGCAACCTGGCGATGCGGATCGCGATGCGGGCGTTGCTCGGGCTCGACCCCGACGAGGCCGGCAAGGGGGTGGCCGCGGCGGAGAACTTCGAGCGCGCCCTCGGCTTCTACGGAATCGACTTCGGGCTGCGACTGCTGCGCGGGCCCGGCTCCCCCTGGCGCAAGATGGTCACCTCGCGCCGCGTGCTGGACGAGATCGTCTTCGACGAGATCGAGCGCCGCCGCACCAACCCGGATCCCAGCCGCCAGGACATTCTCAGCCTCCTGGCCGGGGCAAGGGGAGAGGGCGGCGAGGCGTTCAGCGACCGCGAGGTTCGCGACCAGGTGATGACCCTGATGTTCGCCGGCCACGACACCTCGACCTCGACCCTGACCTTCATGATGCACGAGCTGGCCCGCCACCCGGAGGTACTGGCACGGCTCCGCGAGGAGCAGGACCAGGTGCTCGGCGGAGCGACTCCCACGGTCGATCAGCTCGAACGCGAGATGCCCTACCTCGACATGGTGCTCGACGAGGTGCTGCGGCTCTACCCGCCGGCCTGGATCGGCCCCCGTCGCGCCGTCCGCGAATTCGAGTTCGGCGGCTGCACGGTGCCGGAGGGCGCCTACGTCAACTACTGCTCCTGGGCCAGCCACCGCATCCCCGAGGTCTTCCCCGACCCCGAGGCCTTCATCCCCGAGCGTTTCACCCGCGAGCGCAAGGCGGCACTCCCGCGTGGCGCCTACGTCCCCTTCGGCGGCGGCTCGCGGATCTGCATCGGCAAGCGCTTCGGCCAGACCGAGGTGAAGCTGGTGGCGACGATGCTGCTGCAGCGCCTTCGCCTCGACGCGATGCCGGGCCGCACGATGACGATCCGCCAGATGCCGACGCTCTCACCCCGGGGCGGCCTGCGGATGAAGGTCCGCGAGCGCGGCGCCTAGACTCGCGCGACTCGATGCGCGCGCTGGTCATCTCCGACACCCACTTCGGCGCCTGGACCGGGCGGGACCTGCTGCGGGAGGAGTTCTTCCTCGAGCGTCTGGCGCCGCGGCTGGAGGGGATCGACGAGCTGATCTTCCTCGGCGACCTCTTCGATTTCCTCTTCGGCACGGTCGAGGAATGCGTCGACGCCGCGGACGGCCTGCTGCGCCTGATCGCCGAGCGGATGACGGGGAAGCGTCTGGTCTTCCTCGCCGGCAACCACGACCACCATCTCGTCCACCGCGACGACGAGGACCGCATGGAGACGGCGCTGGCGAGTGGCCATCGGCCCAGCGTCCCACCCGGCCCGGGCTTCTTCCGCGAATTCCTCGAGCGGCGTCTCCCCGGGGTCGAGGTCGAGATCGCCTACCCGACCTACGGTTTCGGCGACGTCCTCTGCACCCACGGCCACTACCTCGACCCGCATGCTCGCCTGACCGGTTCGCGCGGCGACCGGCTGCTGACCCGGACCCTGTGGGCGATTGCCGCGGGCGGGCCGGAGGAGCCGAAATGCATCGAGGACTACGAGTCGGTGACGACCCTGCTGACTGAGTGGCTCTACATCGCCGCCCAGATGCCGCACGGGACCCACGCTCAGCAGAACGTCTTCCGCGCCGCCCAGCGCGCCGGCCGCCTCAGCTCGGCGCTGAGCCTGCCGCTGCGGGGCGCCAAGCGGCTGGCGGCGGAGCTGCGCGATCGCGGCGCCGGTGAGGAGGGTCTGCCGAGCGAGGAGCACTTCGACGCGGTCGTCCGCGTCGAGGCCGAACGGCAGGCGCGCGAGCAGCCCGTCGCCGGCCCGGCCTGGTCACGGCCGATCTACCCGGAGCCGACGGTCGTCTCCCGCAGCGACCCCTCCGAGCACGCGCTGGAGGCCTTCGTCCAGGTGGTCCGCAACCTCGAATGGGATCGCGGCGTCGAGCAGATCGTCTTCGCCCACACCCACCAGCCACTCGCCGACGTGCGCTGCCGTAGCGACGGCCATGTCCGTTACTGGAACACCGGCTCCTGGATCTACGAGCCCGACCTCGGCTCGCGCCAGGCCTACGCTCGCTACTTGCGCTACGCCTGGCCGGGGACGGCGGTGCTGATCGACGAGGCCGAGTCGCAGCCGCGGCTGCTGGAGCTGCTCGCCGACCTCAACCCGCTGCAAGGCGGACCCGGTCTGCCGAACTTGCCCGGTTGAGCGCCCTGGACTATGGTCGGACGAAGTGTTCGATTCGCTTCGCTCCAGCCTCAGCGGTGACGTCCATGCCGATGGCGACAGCGGCTACGAGGACGCCCGCGCGATCTTCAACTCGATGATCGAGAAGCGGCCCGGCGCGATCGCCCAGTGCGAGAGCGCCGAGGACGTCCGCGCCGCGCTCGCGTTCGCCCGCGAGCAGGGGCTAGAGGTCGCCGTCCGTGGCGGCGGCCACAGCGTCGCCGGCGCCTGCCTCAGCGACGGCGGCCTGACCATCGACCTGCGCCGGATGAACGCCGCCAGCGTCGACCCGGAGCGGCGCACGGTAACCGTCCAGGGCGGAGCGACCTGGGGAGACTTCGACGCCGCCTGCCAGCCGCACGGCCTGGCCAGCACCGGTGGCCGGGTCTCCACCACCGGCGTCGCCGGCCTCGCCCTCGGCGGCGGCTCGGGCTGGGTCGAGCGCAAATTCGGACTCGCCTGCGACGGCCTCGACTCGGTCGAGCTGATCGCCGCCGACGGCCGCACGGTGCGCGCCTCCGCCGGCGAGAACCCGGAGCTGTTCTGGGCTCTGCACGGCGGCGGCGGCAACTTCGGCATCGCCACCGAGCTGACCTTCAACCTGCAGCCGTTGCCCGCCTTCTCGATGGCGCTGCTGGTCTGGCCGCCCGACGCCGGGCCGGAGTTGACCCGTGCCTACCGCGAGCTGATGGAGACGGCTCCGGACGAGGTCGGCGGCGGGCTGATCTACCTGACCGGGCCCGCCGGAAGATTTCGTCCCGGAGAGCCTGCGCAACCAGCTCGCGATAGCGATCCTCGCCACCTACACCGGGCCTGAGAGCGAGCTCCGCGAGGCGATCGAGCCGCTGCTGGCGCTGGAGGCGGCCGGATCGATGATCGCCGAGCTTCCCTACGCCGAGCTGCAGTCGATGCTCGACGATCCCGCCCGGCTACCGCAACTACTGGTCGGCCGAGTACCTCGACGAGCTGCCCGACGCCGCGATCGACGTCTACTGCGGGCACGCCGACGGAATCATCATCCCTTCGCCGACCCAGCACATCGTCTTCCCCTGGGGCGGAGCGGTCGCCGACGGCGCCGCCGACTCGCCGATGGCGACCCGCGAGTCGCCCTGGGTCGTGCACCCACTGACGATGTGGGAGGACCCCGCCGACGACGAGCACGCGATCCGCTGGACCCGCGAGCTCTGCGCCGACATGCGCCCCTGGTCGACCGGCGCCACCTACCTCAACTTCGTCGGCGACGAGGGCCAGGACCGGATCGTCTCCGGCTACGGGACGGAGAACTACGAGCGTCTGGCAACGGTCAAGTCCGAGTACGACCCGGACAACACCTTCCACCTCCACCACCCGATACAGCCTCTGGCAGCTTCCTAGCCCGACGGGCGCGGGCCCCCCAGAGTTCGGCCTAGCTCGCTCAACAAGCCAGCGCCGCGTGGGAGGGAGTCCGGGTAGGGGTGGAACGTCTTGTACTTTTTCGCCGCTGCGAACCTCGGACGGCCGCAGCCGATCCGCGAAAAAGTTAAGTGGAATCCCTACCCGGACTCCCTCTCCTCCGACCCGACCTACTTGATGAAGAGCATCTCCTCGTACTTGGGGAGAGGCCAGAAGTCGTCGGCGACGACCTTCTCCAGCTTGTCCGCCGCCTCGCGCACGTTGGCCATCGCCGCCAGCTGCTTGTCGCGGGCGTAGATCGCCAGCTCCAGGCCCTCGAGCCCCGGGTAGCGCGTTGGCGGCTTTCAGCTCGCCCAGCGCCGCGACCAGCTCGTCGACCAGCTCGCGGACCTCGCCCTCGAGCGTGGAGACGCCCGCCTCGGCGATCAGCGCCAGCTGCCGCAGGCCGGCGGGCAGCAGCATCGTCTGGGCGATCGAGAAGGCGGTCTCCGCCTCGATGTTGGCGCGGATCCAGTACTGCTCGACCCAGACCTCGTAGCGGGACTCGAGCTCGCGCTTGGAGAGCACGTCGTACTTCTCGAAGGCGGCGACCGTGTCGTCCGCCAGCACCTCGGGCAGGGCGTCGGGCGTGGTCCGCAGGTTCTTCAGGCCGCGCCGCTCAGCCTCGGCATGCCACTCCTCGGAGTAGTTGTCGCCGCTGAAGCAGACCTCTTTGTTGGCGAGATAGGCGTCTTTGACGATCTCCATGACCGCTTCCGGCATCTCGGTGCCGGCGGAGAGCTTCTCCTCCAGCTTGCCGGCCAGCTCGTCGATCGCCTCGGCGGCGATCGTGTTCAGGACCGTGTTCGGGAAGGCCAGCGACATGCTCGACCCCAGCGCCCGGAACTCGAATTTGTTGCCGGTGAAGGCGAACGGCGAGGTCCGGTTCCGGTCGCCGCCGTCCATCGGCAGCGGCGGCAGCACCGTCGCCCCCAGGTCGAGGAATGAGGCGGGCGTGTTCGGATCGCCTTGCCCACTGGAGATCGCCTCGAACACTTTGTCCAGCTCGGCGCCGAGGAAGATCGAGATGATCGCCGGCGGCGCCTCGTTGGCCCCGAGGCGGTGGTCCTGGCCGATGTTCGCGACCGACGCCCGCAGCAGGCCCTGGTGCTTGTTCACCGCCTGGATCACCGCCGCGCAGAAGAACAGGAAGTGGATGTTGTCCGCCGGCGTGTCGCCCGGGTTGAGCAGGTTGCTGCCGCCGTCGGTCCCCATCGACCAGTTGTTGTGCTTGCCGGAGCCGTTGACGCCGGCGAACGGCTTCTCGTGCAGGAGGCAGACGAGGCCGTAGCGGCGGGCCACGCTCTCCAGCGTCTGCATCAGCAGCTGCTGGTGGTCGGAGCCGACATTGGAGTTCTCGAACATCGGCGCGATCTCGTACTGCGCCGGCGCCACCTCGTTGTGGCGGGTCTTGACCGGGATGCCGAGCTTCCGCATTTCCAGTTCGGCCTCCATCATGCAGGCCAACACCCGCTCCGGGATCGAGCCGAAGTAGTGGTCGTCGAGCTCGTGGCCCTTCGGCGGCTTGGCGCCGAACAGGGTGCGCCCGGTCGCGAGCAGGTCGGGCCGCTCGAAGAAGTACTGCTCGTCGATCAGGAAGTACTCCTGCTCGGGGCCGACGGTGGTGAACACGCGCTGGGTCTCCTCGTCGCCGAGCAGGCGCAGCGCCTTGATCGCCGAGCGCGAGAGCGCGTCCATCGAGCGCAGCAGCGGGATCTTGCCGTCGAGCGCCTCGCCGGTCCAGGAAGCGAACGCGGTTGGGATGCAGAGCAGCGCCCCGTTCGGGTTCTCGAGGATGAAGGCGGGGCTGGTCGGGTCCCAGGCGGTGTAGCCGCGGGCCTCGAAGGTGGCGCGGACGCCACCGGTCGGGAAGGAGGAGGCGTCGGGCTCGCCCTGGATCAGCTCCTTGCCGGAGAAGCCGGCGAGCGAGGTGCCCTCGGCGGCCGGCTCGAAGAAGGAGTCGTGCTTCTCCGCGGTCGAGCCGGTCAGCGGCTGGAACATGTGGGTGTAGTGGGTGGCGCCGTTCTCCAGCGCCCAGTCCTTCATCGCCTCGGCCACGGCGTCGGCCAGGCTCGGGTCGAGCGCCTCGCCGTGGGCCAGCGTCGCCTGCAGCTTCTCGAAAGCGTCCTGGGGCAGGCGTTCGCGCTGCACCGCGACGGAGAAGACGTTGGCGCCGAAGGCTTCGTTCTCGGGAAGGGTCAGGTCGAGCGCACCGAGAGCCTCCCCGTTGGAGCTCCACTGCGCTGCGGTTACGTTCTGCTGGCGGATACGAGTCATCGCTTGGCTGATCCTCACTTGGCGCGCGCCCGTCCGAGGCGCGATCGATTACCGGTCAACTCCCTTATTAAGAGCCAAAAGAGCCTAATGGGCAAGCGCTCTGGGCGCCTTTGTACGCCCGTACAGACTTTGGCGCCGGCGCCTTGTCCCTTATGTCGGCTGGGCGAGCGGTTC
Source organism: uncultured Solirubrobacterales bacterium (assembly GCA_963715395.1). GTDB lineage: Bacteria > Actinomycetota > Thermoleophilia > Solirubrobacterales > 70-9 > VAYN01. The sequence continues at coordinate 1,378,253 of OY970238.1, read as the reverse complement.
GGTGCTGAGCAGGCCGAGCGGGTGCCGCAGTCGGAAGCCGCCCGTCCCACGCATCTCCTCGCTCCAGCCGGGGCCGGTGCGGTCGCCGTCTTCGCTATAGGAGGTGTCCCAGCGCAGGCCGGCGATGACCGCGAAGACGTGCTCGCGGTTGGCGTAGATCCGCACCCAGCTTCCGCCTCCGCCGCCGCCCCAGCGCATGAACCCGGTCGAGTCCAGCGGCGATTCGAGCAGGCCGGCGGCGTGCATCACGTAGCTAACCGAGCCGGAGCAGTCATAGCCGGGCGAGTTCCAGTCGCGGTGCCCGCCGCCCCAGCGGTAGGGCCGGTGGCGGATCCGGTTCGCCGCTTCGATCATCGCCTCGACCGCGGGTGGGGCGGCGGGGGGAGCGATCGCCCGTCCGCCGGGCGTCAGCGTCGCCTCCGGGACCTGTGCCGTCGCCGGCTGTGGGATCAGGGCGGCAAGCGTCAGCACGGCGCCTAGCGCCGCAATCGTCGTTCCCCTGCGCATGAAAGGGAGTTATCGGCAGCGCTCTCTTCCGCCTTGACCCCTGTGCGTTCGTCCTTTGTATCCCTGTGGGCGACAAACGACGAACGGACGCGACCGGATAGCCTGCGGCCCGCGGCGAACGCCGCCCTGCCAAGCCAAAACCGGAGGACTCACCCGCAATGTTCGTTTCCAAGGCCGCCGTCGTCGGCGGCGGCACGATGGGTGGCGAGATCGCCCAGGCGATCGCCACCGCTGACATTCCAGTCGTCGTCAAGGACATCGACCAGAAGTTCGTCGACGCCGCGGTCGAGAAAGCGCGCGCGATCACCGAGGGCAAACTCGGCCGCCTTGTGGCGAAGGAGAAGCTGACGCGGGAGCAGGCGGACGCCCGCCTCGCCGAGGTGATGGGCCTGATCACCGGCACCACGACCTACGAGGAGTTCGGCGACGTCGACTTCGTGATCGAGGCCGTGCCGGAGAAGATGGCGATCAAGCAGACGGTCTTCCGCGAGATCGACGCCGCCACCCCCGGCCACGCGATCATCGCCTCCAACACCTCCTCGCTCTCGATCACCGAGATGGGCGAAGCGACGCTGCGGGCGGACAAGGTCGTCGGCTTCCACTTCTTCTACCCGGCCTCGGTGATGCCGCTGGTCGAGGTGATCGTCGGCGAGGACACCTCGCAGGAGACCGCCGCGGCCGCCTACAACTTCGCCCAGGCGATCAAGAAGCAGCCGATCGTCTGCGGTGAGGTCCCGGGCTTCGTCGTGAACAAAATCCTGATCGCGGCGATGGGGGAGATCTGGCGCGCCCAGGAGGAGAACGGGCTATCGCTGAAGGCGATCGACGAGGCAATCGTCGCCGCAAAAGGGGCGCCGATGGGCCCCTTCTTCCTCACCGATCTGCTCGGGCTCGACACGACCCTGCACACGGCCGAGCACCTCAACGCGTCCTATGGCGACGACTTCTACGTCCACCAGGGCCTGAAGCAGCTTGTCGCGGACGGCAAGCTCGGCGCCAAGACCGGCGGCGAGGGCTTCTTCAAGGACGGCGATCAGACGATCCCCGGCGACGCCGCTCCGGACACCGAGGAACTGGTCGCGATGTTCGCCGGCCGAGCCCTGGTCGAGGCCTGCCTGCTGGTCGAGGAGGGGGTCTGCTCGGTCCGCGACGTCGACCTCGGGATGATGGCCGGGGCCGGGCTCGATCCGCGCAAAGGCCTGCTGCCGCCGTTCTGGCGGGCCGACGTCGAGGGCCTGGGCAAGATGCTGGAGCAGCTCAAGCGGCTGCAGGAGAAGCACGGCGACCGCTTCGCGCCGCCGGTCACGCTGCAGCGCCTGGTCGCCCAGGGCCGGCTTGGCCTCAGCGCCGGGCAGGGCTTCTATCCCTACCCGCGGCCCGACGAGGGCGAGCAGCCGGAGACGGTCAAGCTGGAGACCCGCGACGGCGTCGCCATCGCCTGGCTCGCCAACCTGCCGATGAACGCGGTCTCGCCCGACGTGATCCGCGATCTCGGCAAGGCCTGGGAGAAGGTCAAGGCCGACGAGGGCATCGGCGCGATGGTGATCGCCTCCTCGGTCCCGGTCGTCTTCTCGGCCGGCGCCGACATCAAGGCCTTCACCCAGATGGACGAGGGCAGCGGCGAGGAGCTGATCCACACCGCCCACGCGCTGCTGCGTGAGTTCGGCACCTCGCGGGTGGCCACGATCGCCGCGGTCAACTCGATCGCCTTCGGCGGCGGCTGCGAGGTCGCGATGGCCTGCGACGTGCGGATCGCGGCCGAGGCCGCCGTGTTCGGCCAGCCGGAGATCAAGCTGGGGATCATCCCCGGCTTCGGCGGCACCCAGCGCCTGGCCCGTCTGGTCGGGCCGAGCAAGGCCCTGGAGATGAACCTGATCGGCGATGCCGTCCTCTCCGAGGAGGCGCTTGAACTCGGCCTCGTCAACCGGGTCGTCCCCGACCACGAGCTGTTCGAGACGGCGCTGATGTGGGGACGCAAGCTGGCCGCACAGGCACCGCTGGCGGTCGAACAGATCAAGACCGTCTCCCACAAGGGCGATCTCGACGAGGGCATCGAGGCGGAGAAGCAGGGCTTCGCGACCGCCTTCGCCAGCGCCGACGCCAAAGAGGGCATCGGTGCCTTCCTCGGCAAGCGCACCCCGAAATGGAGCGGCAAGTAGAGACCTCGACACGAGCGGCGCGCCTGGCGGAGCTGATCCGCGAGTCGCGCTGCACGGTCGCGTTGACGGGGGCGGGGGTCTCGGTGCCGTCCGGGATCCCCGACTTCCGCACGCCGGAGACCGGGCTCTGGGCGAACGTGGACCCGATGGAGGTTGCCCACATCGACGTCTTCGAGCGCGACCCGGCTCGCTTCTGGTCCTACTACCGGCCGCGCTTCCAATCGCTTGGCGACAAACGCCCGAACCCAGCGCACGAGGTGCTGGCGGAGCTCGAGCGCCGCGGCCTTGTCGAGGGCGTGATCACGCAGAACATCGACCGCCTGCACCGGGCGGCGGGGTCTGACAACGTCGTCGAGGTCCACGGTTCGATCGAGACCTCGAGCTGCCGGCGCTGCGCGACGAGCTTTGAGATCGAGGAAGTGGAGGAGCTGTTCGACGGCCAGGGCATCGCCGTCTGCTCGGACTGCGGTGGCGCCGTCAAGCCCGACGTCGTCCTCTTCGGCGAGCTGCTGCCGGAGAGTGCCATGGCCCGGGCCAGGAGCCTTGCCGAGCGGGCCGAGCTGATGATCTGCGTCGGCTCCTCGCTCGCCGTCTATCCCGTCGCCGGCCTGCCGCAGCTCACCTTGGAGCGCGGTGGGCGCCTGGCCATCGTCACCAAAAGCGAGACGCCCTACGACGGGGACGCGGAGCTGAAGCTGGACGGCGAGATGGTCGAGGAGCTCGGCGCGGTGCTCGACGCCCTCGCCTGACGCGCCCCGACGGCGCCGCTCAGAATTCGGGCCAGTCGATCTGCCGTCGCTTGACGACGAGGATCAGGGCGGTGACGTCGGGATCGCGGTTGCCGACGCGCTCCATCGCCTCGACCCAGGGGATCTGCCGCGGGGGCCGACCGGAATCGAGGTCGCGCAACGCCCCCTCGGCCGAGTCGCCTTCGATGACCATCGCCAGTCGCGCCGGCGCGCTTGCCTCCGCCGCTTCGAGCATCGGCCTGGTCACATCGTCGGCCGCCTGCAGCGCCTTCTCCCAGCTGTCCTCGGCATCGGACTGCGGCTCGAGTGTCGGACCTTCGAGGATCGTCAGCCGGCTCTCCCGGGGCTGCCAGTCCCGGCCCTGGAATTTGAAGGGCAGCCCGGCGACCCACGATTCGAGAATCTCGGTCCGCAGCTCCGCTTCGTCGACGTTGAGCACACGAGCGCGATCGACCGGTGAGCTGATCTCGACGTGAAACGGCATGCCGCGAACTTAGCCGGTTCGAGATGATGCGGGCATGGAACCCGCTGCCCCGGTGGCCGTCGTTTTCGACAACGATGGACTTTTGTTGGATACGGAGTCGGTATGGACCCGGGCCGAGGAAGATCTCTTCGAGCGTCGCGGCACGGCCTTCACCCCTGCCGACAAGCGGGAGCTGGTCGGCACCTCGGCTGAAATCGCCGGGGCTCTACTGGAACGGAGGTTGGGCGAGCCCGGCCGGGCGGACGAGCTGATCGAGGAGCTCAACGCCCTCGTCGTGGCTGAGCTCGAGCACGGGGTGGAGGCGATGATCGGGGCACGCGAGCTGCTCCACACACTGCGTGGCCGGGGCACGCCGATCGGCCTCGTGTCCAACTCCCCTCTTGTCTTCGTCACCCGCTCGTTGGAGATCGCCCGCTTCGAGGACCACTTCGACGTCGTGCTCAGCGCCCATGAAGTCGCCGCGCCGAAGCCTGCCCCGGACCCCTATATCGAGGCCTGCAGGCGACTCGGCGTCGAACCGGGCCCCGAAGTTGTCGCGCTCGAGGACTCTCCGACCGGCGTCGCGGCGGCACGCGCCGCGGGGCTGACCGTGATCGGCGTCCCGTCGATCGACGGCGTCGCCCTGGAGGAAGCCCATCACCTTGCCGAGTCGCTGCTCGACGAGGTGGTCGCCGACCGCTTGGCGCTCATCCCTAACCCTTGAGTTGAGGGTTAGGCTAGCCCCGGAGGATCCGTCGGCGGCGTAGCACCCGCTCGCAGATCTCAAGCAGTTCGCGGACCTGGCGCGCCTGCACCTCGTTCAGCTCCCCGGTCAAGGCGGCATTGGCCGCTTCGCCCGCCTCCGCGCGTCGCCCGCTGAGGGTTCCCATGTCCTCCTCGTGGCCGGCGTCGGCCAGCTCGCCCTTGAGCTCGACCAGGAGGGCCTCGAGTCCAACCCGCAACTGCAAAGCGCCCTCGCGCTCACGGCCGGCGTCGAGATCGGCCCGAGCGCGCAGCAACAACGTCTCGCACGCATCCATCTCTTCGCGACCGCCGAGCAGACCGGCGACCCGTTCCTGTGGTCGCAGGTCTTCTTGTCGCCGCTGTCGCCGGGAAGCGCCGCTGGCCCAGACGTCGACGTCACGAGCGCTGCTGAAGGCGCTCTCGGCGATCTCCTCGCCGCTGCCGTAGCCGATCCGTACCGCGACAGCTCGCTCCGGCGTCGTTTCGTGGCCGTGAGGATCCGCGCTGGCGACGGCCTGGGCGTGGAGAGCTCGGTTGACGAGGCGAATGCCGCCGGCAACGAGCGTGTCGGCGGTGTCCTCCGCCTCCGTCGCCTCGTCGAGCCATCGAGCCGCATCCTCCTCGCTTGGCAGCGGCGCAAAGGCCCGGACAGCGGTTACGCGCGTCAGCGGCAGGGGGGAGGGATCCGCTTCGGGCTCAGCCTTGCGCGGCCGTCGCCGACGCCGGCTCGGGGCTGGCACGGCCCCTACCGTCCTCACCACCAAAACGCTCTCACCCTCCTCGTCACGAGCGAGGTACCGACCATCCGCCAACGGCAGGGTGCCAGCGAAATCGAACTGCGCGAATCCAAAGAGCTTGCTCAAGCGGCCATTCTCCCCGCTGGGCGCGGGAGGCGTCGGCGTGAGAGGAGTCGGGGGTGCCTGTGGGCGAATTTAGTCGCGTCCCCTAAAGGGGACGGCTCCCGATGTTGCTGCGCGCCTATGGCGCGCAAGAACCGGATTGCATTTCCGCCGCTGTCGCGACATTCGCCCACAGGCACCCCCGACTCCTCTCCAACAACCCGGGCACCAGCAGCGACCAAGAGACGGCAGCTACCCGGAGAACGGCTAGTTCGAGCCGTTCTGGCTGCCGGAGCTAACGCCTCACGGCATGGCTGGAATTGTGCGAAACGTCCGTGGGGAGGGGTGGCGACCTCCTCCGGCGGAATGTCCGCGAAGCGCGCGATATGCAATCTGATGTCTGCCCGCCATAGGCGGGCACAAACTCAGGGAGCTGCGCCCTTTAGGGTGGGCGGACTCCAAGGTGTGCCGACACCGCAGACTCATCTGACCTCCATCTTGCGGGCACCGTAGACGATGTCCGCCGGGATCTGGCCGGCCGTCAGCCGACCATGGTGGACTCGGTCGAAGTTGTAGAAGCGCAGGTATTCCTCGAGGTCGCGGCGCAGACTGGAGAGGGCGGGGTGCAGGTAGCGGGCAAAGGAAGGCCGCCAGCACTCGTCGAGGATCGTGCGGTGAAGCGCCTCGACGTTGCCGTTTGATTGGGGGCGCCCGGCGCGAATCCGGCTCTGCTTCGCCCCGAAGCCAACGACGGTCTCGGCGAACTCCCCCTTGAACTCGTTGCCGTTGTCTGAGAGCACCCGCTCCAGCCGCCAGCCGGCCTCGCGCAGCTCCGAGGCGACGCGGCGGGCGAGTTTGGAGGTCTGCCTGGCGGCGGGCATCGCCGGCTTGCCTTCCTTGCAGACGACCACTTCCGCCCAGGCAAAGGAGGAGGCGACGTCGATCGCGGTGAGCTGCCAGATTGAGCCCTTGGTGCCCTGCAGGCGGCCGACGAAGAAGCAGTCGATCCCGATCAGCTCGCCGGGCCGGGAGACGTCGATGTGGCGCTCGGGCCCAGCGTCGCGGGGTGGCTCATAGGGCGCGGCATAGCCGGCGATGAGCCCCAACCGCTTTGCCCGCGTGTTGAGGCCGTGGCGGCAGAGCACCTTCCAGACTCCGTTGGGCGAGACGAGGATGCCACCCCACTTGGGCCGCCCGAGCTCGGCAGCGACCCGCCTGGGGCCCAGCCCCGGGTGGCCCAGCGAGAAGGCGACGATGCGCTCCTCGACCATCTTCGAGAGCTGGTTAGGCATCCGCGGCGCACGGCGCTCTCTGGGGCGCAGCACCTCGAGACCGTGACGCTCGACCTGCCGCTTCCAGGCGTAGTAGGTCGATCGGTGCACCCCGAAACTCCGGCAGGCAGCTGCCACGCTGGTCCTAGTCGCCTCGGCGAAGAGCGCTTGGCGGTAGCCGAACAGCACGTCATCCTTGGTCATGCGACTCCCTTTCTGAACTTCATTGGCGTGAAGCCAGGAGCCTGAGTCGCAGCGCGGACAGCCCCCAACCCAGCTGGGTTGGGGGCTGTCTCGCTTGAAGAGCTATCGATCTCCCGGAAAGTGTCGGGAGAACTTGGAGTCAGGCCACTTTAGGGCGCGCGACAAATTCCGCCGGAGGAGGTCGCCACCCCTCCTCGCCCCCGCTTGATCTAGTCGCCGCTGGTGCTGGTGGCGCCGCTATCGGACTTCTTGTCCGGCAACGAGAACTCGGACGGCTTGATCGGGACCTCGGGATTTTCGATCTGGCCGAGGCGGTCGATCAGGCGCTGCCACTGGTCCGGTTTCAGCAGCGCCGAGAACTGCGCTTCAAGCGGGCTTTCCAGTGAGTGGTAGCCGACGTGAACGTGGTCGTAGTGGTCGGCCATCGCGATGCTGGTCGGGCCGGGGAGATCCTGCAGCGAGATCACCTGATGCGGGTGCATCGTCCCCTGCAGTCGCAGCACCTCGTGGATCAGTTCGTCGGTCAGGGTTCCGGGCCCCTGGTTCCCGGTGACCGGGACGCCGTTGATGGCGGCGATGTCGACCGCGTCGCCGGTGCTGTGCTCGGAGACGTTGCCGGAAGCGGTGAGATAGCCGTGGCCGCAGTTCAGCGAGGTGACCGTCAGCTGGTAGCTCTTCGCGCTCAGGTAGGCGAGCATCGCCAGGATCCGGCGATCTATCGCCCCGGCGGCGATGTCTTCGCGGCCGCAGGTGTAGATCGAGAGATCGCTGTCGGCCAGCACCCGCTTCTGCAGCGCCTCCTTGGAGAGGAGAAGGACGCCGGCGCCGCTGAGGCGAGCGGCGAAGGGGCTCTTGCCCTTGGCCCGGTAGATGGCCGTCGCCTCGAGCAGCTTCCAGCCGTCGAGGATCGGCTTCGGATCGATCCGCGGCGCGCCTCGTCCGGCCGGGCGGATCGAGAAGTTGATGTGGGAGTCGACGCCGTCGGCGCTGGCGCCGATGCGAGCGAGGACGGTGCCGGCGATCACCTTCGAGCCGACCCGCAGCGAGCCGTCGGTCGAGGTGACCTGGGCGCTCTCGGTTGCCGCCGCCTGGTCGCCCTCGGTGGCGCGGCTCGGCAGCGCCCGCAGCCGCGGACGCAGGTTCTGGCTTTCGACCGGGACCCGCTGCTCCTTGCCGGTCGGCATCACGACGAGCCGTTCGTCGCGGACGACCTCGCCCAGTTCGGCGTAGGTGTAGCGGTTGCCGTAGGTGTCTTCGAGGACGACGAACTTGCCCAGCTCCGGCGAGTGGCCGAGCTTGCGGATGACACCGTCGTTGACCGCGACGACGGGGGCGTCCTCACGGGCGAAGATGTTGATTCCACGCCGCGTCGGCGAGGAAGAGATGACTTCCGCCGCGTTGCCGGAGAGGCGGCTCTCCGCGTTCGAGCTCTTCAGCGCGGCCCGGGCCGAGATGTCGTCGGCGTAGCGCGCGTCGGATGCGACCGGGAAGTGGGCGCCCTCGGTCAGCCCCGTCAGCGAGCCGACCAGATCGGAAGGCAGTTTGCCGTAGGCCCGGGCGTAGAGCAGGACCTCCTGCACGTACCAGTCGGCGTGGTTGTAGGCGAAGATCGCGTCGTAGAGATCCTTGTTGCCGCCGGCGAGCTTGAGGTAGTTCGCGGCGGCGCAGATCGCGTCGACCGGGTTGTAGGGGTCTTTGCGCCCGTCGCCGTTGGCGTCGACTCCGAATGCTTCCCAGCTCGACGGCAGGAACTGCATCCAGCCGACGGCGCCGGCGCTGGAGACGTTGAGGTTGGTGCCGAAGGCGGTCTCGATTTTGTTGATCGAGGCCAGCACCTCCCAGGGGATCCCGTATTCGGTGCCGCAGGCCTGGTAGATCGGCAGCAGGAAGGGTGGGATCTCGAACGAGTCGATGACGAAGTTCGGAACGCCGATCGGGGCCGGACCGAACGGCGCGATCGTCGTCGTCGGGTTGGCCGAGGTCGGGCTGCCTCCCGAGCCGAAATGAGAGGCGCCGTCCGGGCCGTCCGCCAGGGGCTGGTCGCCGTTGCCGGTCGCGCTCGGGGCGTTGACGCCTCCGTCGGAGCTGCCGCCGCCGCTGGAGTCGCCAAGGCTCGAGTTGTGGTTGACCCCTCCGTCGAGGACCTCGGCTTCGTTGTCCGCGCCGCCGATCGAAGCGCCCTTCTCGATCGCGCCACCTTCCTGCGACGGTTGGCTGTCGCCGCTCGGTGGCGCCGGGGACGGGGACGGAGACGGGGTCGGGGTCGCTGGTGCCGGGGCCGGGGGTTCCGACGCCTCGCTGACCCCGGCAGAGGAAGCGCAGCCGGGGTCGATGGCGTCGATCAGCCCGTCGCCGTCGTCGTCGAGACCGTTGGCGCAGGCCGGCGCTTGTAGTGACGGGACCGCGGTCGTGGTCGTCGCAGATGGCGCTTCGGTCGTCGTGCTTTCCGCGAGCGGATCGGCGGCGCCGGCCAGGCTCACGCCAAGGGCAGACAGCGCCAGAAAGCTGGCGAGTACGACGATCAGTGCGATCTTGGCTCTCATCCCAGTGCGCCTCGGTACCCGTGGCCGCGGATCGCGGAAACTGCGTGAACCGCATCAGCACCCTCCCCGCGCGACAGGCGAGCCGAGGCTACTCGTTCGCCCAGGGGGGTGCAACGGCTCCAGCCGCCCCCCAACAAGGCCTTAATCAAGGTTGACGTCATCCTGCCCCGGCAGCGTTTCAGGCGAGCCGGATGCGCTCGTTAAGCTGCTGTCAACGAATTGCGAAAGGCGGCGGGATGACCCACGACCAGGACGAGCAGGACGGCCTCAGGGCGCGCAGCGAGCAGGCGATCGGCGAGATCGCCCAGGCGCTGATCGACAACCCGACGCTACACAACGCCATCTCCGCCGCCTTCGGTGCCCGTGAGAAGGCGATCGAGGCCCAGCAGGCGGCGATGAGCGCCCTCAACCTCTCCTCGGCCACCGATCTGGAACGGATCGAGCGCCGTCTGCGCTCGCTTTCGCAGCGCCTCGAGGACGTCGAGGAGCAAATGGACGATCTCGGTCGCGAGATCGGCGCGATCCGCCGTCAGCTGGCCAAGAAACCGGCCAAAAAGAGCAAAGACTAACCCTCGACTTGAGGGTTAGAGTACGGCGGAGGCGGCGATTCCCGCCCGTTTCGCGGCCCGCTCGGTCGCCTCGTCGTCGAGCGCCTCGCCGGTGGCGCTCTCGACCACGACCATCGCCGCCGCCAGAGCGACCCCGAGGGTGGCGCCGCGAGCAAACAGCGCCGCGGTCTGCATGTCGGCGACGTCGCCGGCGGCAACCGGCGGTGGGTCGCCACCGCCGTGCAGGGTGTCGAGGCTGGCGACCGTCCCCGGTCGCGCTTCGTCGCCGAGCTGTCGCCTCAGCGCCGCGGACAACTCCGGGTCCGGAAGGGTCGCCTCGCCGCTCCCGCCGCCACTCCAGGCGTGCGCCTCGGTGATCGCCAGCAGCTGGCCCGGGGCCAGCCTGGGGTCGAGGGCGGCGCCGGTGCCGACGCGGACCGCGCGCCGCACCCCGAGCTCGGCCAGGTCGGCGAGGACCAGCGCCGCACTCGGCCCGCCCATTCCCGTCGACTGCACGGTCAGCTCGTCGCCCGCCGGCGTCGTACCCGAGTAGCCCCAGAGTCCGCGAGCGTGGTTGGACATCTTCGGTTCGAGCAGCAGCTCCTGGGCCAGCATCAGCGCTCGCCCCGGGTCGCCGACGAGAATCGCCTCAGCGGCGACTGAGGTGGTGGGGCGGAGTCGCGACGGCATCGTCGCCCGACCCTATTGCGCCAGGATCGCGATTGGACCCGTTGCCGTTCCCGGCCTCCGCCTCCGCCGGTTCGGGGCTCGCGGCCAGCGACTCCTCGTGGGCGGCGACGGCGCGCCGCAGTTCGCGCTTGCGCATCCACTCCGCCGCGAAGTAGGAGCCGACGACGAAGACGAAGGCAAGCAGCCTGCAGCGACCAGCGTCTCCACGGTCGGATAGATCCCGAGCCAGGTCCCCATCCAGAGGGGGAATTCGATGTCGATCGGGTGGATCGAGAGCCAGCCGACCCCCTGCATCGTCCGCGCCGTGTTGCCGACCAGGACGACGAGGACGAGGGCGATCAGGACACCGGTGACGATCAGCATCTTCTTGTAGGGGAGCTTGCGCTCCAGCGAGAAGGTGATCGCGCCGACGATCCCGGTCAGGACCAGCCCGAGGCTGACCCCGGCGACGACGACGCCGGTGCCGGAGCTGAGCTGCAGCGCCTGCAGGAAGAGCACGGTCTCGAAGCCCTCGCGAAAGACGCTGGTGAAGCCGAGGGTGTAGAGCCCGGCGACGGTCGCGGCGCCGGCGCCGGCCGCCATCGCCGCTCCGGTGAGGACCTTGCCGCGGTCGCGGTGGCCCTTGATCCACTCGGTCCAGTAGACGCGGTGGAAGAACCAGTTCATGACCAGTAAGAGCACCCCGATCGCGACGACGCCGACCACCGCCTCCAGCTTCTCCCCGTATTTGGAGAGCGAGTCGAGCAGCAGGATCGCCAGCACGAACATCAACATGCTGGCCGGGATCGCGAGCAGGGCGCCGCGGTAGATCGGCCGCCGCAGCGGCGCCCGCGGACCCAGCATGCTGGCGGTGATCGCGGCGATGATCAGGATCGCCTCGAGCCCCTCGCGGAAGACGATCAGGGCGGAGTTGGTGATCGTCGTCATCGTGCTGGCGCCGTCGCCGGTGATCGCCCGCGCGTCGGCGAGCTTCTCGTCGAGGTCGATCCGGGTCATGCGGATATCGCTGACCGGGGCGTTGTCGGCGACCAGGTTGGCGAGCCCCTCGTCGCCGTTGGCGCCGTACCAGATCAGCCCCTCTATTTCGAGCGCCAACTGGGTGTCGAAGGCGCGCAGCTTCAACTCCGGCCCAAACTCGAAGAAGCCGTAAGCGGCAAGTCGCGCCTGCTCGGCCTCCTGGTAGCGGCCGGCGCTGGCCGCCGCTTCGAGCTGGTCGAGCGAGATGTCGACGAGTTCGTAGTCGGCTTCGTCGCCACCTTCGCTCCACGCCTCAGGGGAGATCCGTTCGATTTCCTCCTTGCCCAGCTCGGCGGCGGCGTCGAGATCCTCCTGCGGTGCGACCGAGACGTTCTGCTGGGCGTTGTCGACGTCTTCGCGCAGCTCGGCGAAGGCCGACCTGATCCGCTCGACTGCGGCGGCGTCGCGTTCGAGCAGCACCGGCTCGAGGTCGGAGAAGGCGGCTTCGACGCCGTCCATGAAGGCGACGGCCTCCTGCACCTCGAAGGGAATCGTGACGTGACCGTCGCTGGTGCCCTTGTCGTACTCCTTCGGCACCAGCTCGGTGAAGCGGTCGAGCTGGCTGGCGCGATTGATCTGCTCGTCGGGAGTCAGCGGCGCCGCCGTGAATCCCTCGAGGTCGGCTTCGACCCGCTCGCGAGCCGTTTCGAACCGGGCCGCGTCGGAGCGGGCACCGGCGAGCGCGAGGCGCTCGAAGTCACGATCGGTGGCCGCCCGCTCGGCGGCGCCACGCTGCTCGGCGTACTCGGGCGCGATCGCCTTCCAGTACCCGAGCACGATCGCGCTGGTTTCCGCGAAGCGGCCGTCGAAGCCGCGTTCGGCCGCCTGCGCCGCTTCGTCGAGGTTGGTCAGCAGCCGCGCCTGGAAGGTGTCGAGCAGGTCCTTTTCGATCTGCAGGACCGCTTCGTGGGGGCTGATTTCGCGGGCCGCGAGTTCCTGGATCGCGGTCGTCCCATCGACGCCAGGTCGGGTGAACCGGGTGGTTTTGCGGAAATCGCGGATCTGCAGCCATTCGCGGGCCGCCCTCGCGTCGCCGCGCTCGGCGGCGGCGACCGCGACCGCCATCGCGCCGCGGCGCAGGGCGGAGACGATCTGCCCTCGGGCCGCGGCAAGGCCGGTTTCGTCGAGCGCCGCCGCCGCGTTCCTGGCGGCGGCCAGCGAGGTCTCGATCTCGCGCAGCTCGGCCGGGGCCTCTTGCGCCAGCCCGCGGCGCAGGGATCCGCCGAGACGGGCTTCGGCGCCGCGCACGGCACTGCCGGTCCGTTCGCCGAAGAGCTGTCGCGTCTGCGCCTCGGAAAGCTCACCGCGGATCTCATCGGCCGCCTGCCAGGGCGGTTCGGCCGCGGCGGCGGTCGTCGTCGCGAGCGAGGCAAAAAGGACCATCGCCGCGAGGAGCGCGCCGGCGATGCTCCTTGCAGCGGGAGGGAGGCAGTGCAGTCGTGCCGTCGTCTGGACCGCCCCCTCTCAGCCTTCCTGCAGTTCGATTTCGAGCTGTTTCGCCGCCTGCGTGACCTGACCGGCGATCGCCTCGGCCTGTGACTGCGCCTGGGCGCCGAGGGCATCGGCCTGCTTGGCGGTGAATTTCTCGCCGTCCGCCTCGCGATCGCGGAGGTCCGCGGCGAAGTCGACCAAGCTCTGCAGCTCCTTGCGGGTCTGTCTTGCCTGCTGCGGGTTCTCGGCCGCGATCATCGGTTGGATCCCGTCGTAGGTGACGAGGATGCCGCCGAGGATGTCGGCGATGTCGGAGAGGCGCGAGGTGGCGACGAACCCGAGTTCCTCGGCACCCTCGCCGGCGATGAAGCGCGAGTTCTTCCAGGCCTCGAAGTACTCGCTCATCGTCGGGGTCATGACCACGATCGAGGTCAGGGCGTCGGAGGGCGTCGGTTCGAATTCCTGCGCGTCTTCGTCAAGGCTCTTGGCCTGTTTTTCGAATTCGTCCAGCGTCGCCTTATAGATGTTGGCGTCCGGCAGGCCCTCGCCGAACTCGACCTTGCCGTTGCCGTCGACGTCGGCCTTGACGCCCTTCGCCTCCAGGTCTGGGTTGGTGCCGTAGAGCGCGGTCTCGGTCAGGAAGAAGAGGTTGCCGGGCTGTTTCAGCTGCTTGCCATCCGGCGTGGTCAGGCTGAAGGAGACGGCGTCTTCCGGGGTCGAGGCGTCGGAGCCGGCGTCGATGTCGACGTCGTACTGGGCCAGCCTCGGGACACCGGCGACGATCCCCTCCATCTGCTCGTAGGCGGGGTTGGCGACGACGAAGACGTCCTTGGAGTCGCCGAGGATCCGCGCTACTTCGTCGCCGTGCTCGTTCAGGAGGCGCTGGTAGTCGAAGTCCACCGACTCGGCCAGCTCGTAGTACTCGTCGGCGTTTGCCTTCAGCAGCCCGACCTGCTCGACCAGGTCCGCGGAATGGTCGGTCAGGTAGCCCTTGACCGGAGCCAGTTCGGCGGCGGTCGTCTCGGAGCTGGCCGTTTCGTCGCTGTCGCTGTCGCCGCAGCCGGCAACCGGCAGCGCCAGTGCCAGTGCGGCGAGGGCGAGCGCGAAGGGTGCTCTGTACTTCTTCAATCGTTCCTCCTGAATAAGGGGAGCCTACTTAGGGGTCCCTAAATGCTGGGATCGGCAACCCTAACGCAATCCGAGTGCGGCGCTCGGATTTCGAAACGAAGCCCTGCCGCCCAGCCTTGCCACTCGTGAGAAACGGCCCGGGCGGATTTCCTCCAGCCGTCTAAACACAGCTTGGTGAGCCGAATTTACGGTGCTCCTGGAATCGCAAAACCCGCGACCTCCGGAGCGTGCTCCGGTGGGCTAGGAGGAATTTCGATGAGAAAGAAGATGGGGATCGCCGTGGCATTAGCGGCGTTTGCCGCGCTGGTGCTGCCTACGGCGGCCTCGGCGGCCGTCGCAGACACGGTTGCTGAAAAGGCCGTCGAGCTCGACATGGTCTGGGTCGCCGTCGCCTGTGTCCTGGTGTTCCTGATGCAGGCAGGCTTCATGTTCCTGGAGATCGGCTTCTCGAGGCAGAAGAACGTCGGAACCGGCGTCGCCAAGATCCTCGTCAACCTCGCGATCGTGACCATCGCCTGGTGGGCGGTCGGCTACGGGGTGGCCGAAGGCGGCGGCAACGACTTCTTCGGGACCAGCGGCTTCTTCTTCCACTTCGACCAGGTGGTCGGACAGGGCGAAGAAGCGTTCAACGTGGCTGGCTCCGACGCGATGCTGATGCTCTTCGGCCTCGCCTTCTGCGCCGTCTCGCTGGCGATCGTCTGGGGAACCACCCTGGAGCGGATCAAGTTCGGCGCCTACGTGATCTACGCGGCCGTGTTCGGCGCGGTGATCTACCCGCTGATCGCGCACGCGGTCTGGGGCGGCGGCCTTCTCTCCGACATCGGCGGCAAGCCGGTGATGGACTTCGCCGGCTCCTCGGTTGTGCACCTCACCGGTGCGGTCGGCGCCCTCGCGGCACTGCTGCTGCTTGGCCCGCGCATCGGCAAGTACGACGCCAACGGCAAGCCGCGGGCGATTCCAGGTCACTCGATGCCGCTGGTCGGCCTCGGCGTGATCATCCTCTGGATCGGGTGGTTCGGGTTCAACGGCGGTTCGACCTTCGAAACCGCGGGCTCGTTCTTCGGCGAGGTCATGCTGAACACCCAGCTTGCGGCCGCGGCCGGCGTCATCGGCGCCAGTCTCGCCGTTTATATGAAGAGCAGGACGCTGGACGTCGGCATGGCCGGCAACGGCGCGATCGCCGGCCTCGTCGGCATCACCGCTCCGTCCGGTTTCGTCGAGTTCTGGGCAGCGCCGATCATCGGCCTCATCGCCGGCCTGATCGTCGTCTACGCGGTGCTCGCGATCGACAAGCTCCTCGACGACCCGGTCGGCGCCCTTTCCGCGCACGGCCTGGCCGGCATCTGGGGCACCCTCGCGGTCGGCATCTTCGCCTCGCCGCGACTGATCGTCGAAGGGGCCGGGCCAGGCGTCTGGTACGGGATCTTCGGCGACGCCTCCCTCAGCACGGCGGTCGGCCAGTTGGGGGTTCAGGGGTTGGCGGTCGTGTTCACCTTCGTGGTCGTGTTCGCGATCTCGATAGCCACGTTCGCGCTGATCAAGGCGACGATCGGGCTCCGCGTTCCGGCCGAGGAGGAGGACGCCGGGCTGGACATCAGCTCGCACGGCATGTACGGGTACCCGGAGCAGTTCATTCCGCAGCCGGAGTACTCGACGGGCATGCCGAACACGATGGGCAGCGGTGCCGCGATCCCAGCGGCCGCGCCTGCCCAGATGACCGCTACCGAGACCAACTAGGAGGCTGGGCGCATGAAAAAGATAGAGGCGTTCATCCGCCACGAGGCGTTCGAGCCGATCCGGGCCGAGTTGCTCGACAAGGGATTCCCCTCCCTGTCGATCCTCGAGGCCAAGGGCTCGGGCCGTCAGAAAGGCATCGTCGAGCGTTACCGCGGCTCGACCTTGACCGTCAACGTCCGGCCGAAGGTGAAGCTGGAGATCGTGGTCGAGGACAAAGACAAGCCGATCATCGTCGAGACGATCCTCAAACACGCCCGCACGGGCGAGGTCGGCGACGGCAAGATCTTCGTGCTGCCGGTGGAGGAAGCGATTCGCATCCGCACCGGCGAGGGCGGAGAGCCGGTGCTGCAGTTGCACGAGGAGTCGGAGATCCCGACGTAGAGGTACGCGGAGGGAGCGGGCACCCTGGACGGGTATCCGCTCCCTCCTGGGCAGCGGCTAGCCTCGGGCGCCGATGGCCGACGAGCGGATATCTCTGAGTGAGGCGGCGCGTAGGTCGGGCGTTCCCGCGAGCACCCTCAAACGCTGGGCGGAGGTGAAGATCGTGCCGGTGCGGCGGGGGCGCTGGACCGCGACCGCGGCGGCTCAGGCGCGGGTGGTCGCCCGGATGCGCGAGCGGGGGTACTCGCTGGAGGATCTGCGCGAGGCGGGGCGCGAGGGACGGCTCGCCTTCGGCTTCGCGGAGGAGCTCTTCAGCGGCGACGAGGAGACGCTGACGGTGGAGGAGGTGGCGCGGGAGACCGGTCTCGAGCCGGAGCTGATCGAGCGCATCCTGGTCATCCTCGGCACCCCGACCGGGCGCGAGCGAAACCTGACCCCGGAAGACGCCGCGGCGATGCGCCACTGCGCCCGGGTGCTCGCCGCCGGTTTCCCCCTGGTCGCCTTCCTGCAGTTGGTGCGCGTCTACGTGCAGTCGATGCGCCGGATTGCCGACGCCGAGGTGCGTCTCTTCCACCTCTACGTACACGAACCGCTGATTCGCGATGCAGTGCCGGAGCTGGAGATGGCGGCTGAGATGGGTGAACTGGCGGCGGACATCATGCCGCTGGCGGCGCCGCTGACCGAATACCTCCACAACCGCTACCTGCGCTTCTTCATCGACCAGGATGTGGTCGGTCACATGGAGTCCGGATTGGGCGCCGACACCGCCGAAATCGAACTCGGCCAGGTCACCGTGACCCTCTGCTTCATCGACCTCACCGGTTTCACCCGCTACACCGAGGAGGAGGGCGACATGGAGGCCCTCGACGTGGTCGAGAACTTCGTCGAGACGGTCGAGTCGACGCTGCCGCGCGAGGCGACGATCGTGAAGACGATCGGCGACGAGGTGATGGTCGTCTCGCCCGATGCGGCGGCGCTGACCGAGTGGGCGGTCGACTTCCTCGACCGCTTCCCGCGGCGCCCGCAGCCGCGGGTCGGGATCCACTGCGGCGAGGCCGTCTACCGCGATGGGGACTACTTCGGCGGTCAGGTGAACCTCGCCCACCGGGTCGTCAACCGCGCCCTCGCCGGCGAGGTTCTCGTCACCGACCGCGTCGCCGAGGCGATCGAGGGACGCGAGCAGCTCGGGCTGGAGCCGATCGGTCAGGTCAGCCTCAAGGGCTTCCCCGTGCCGACCGACCTCTTCGTCGTCCGCGCCGCGGGCTGACGCTCCTAGACTCGGTCCGTGACCGCGGACCAGATGTTCGAGCGCGTGCGGGCCGAGGCCCTGATCGCGGCCGGCGCCCCGGTCATCGCGATGCTCTCCGGGGGGCGCGACTCGGTCTGCATGCTCGACCTGTCGGTACGCGTCACCGGGGCGGAGCAGGTGACGGCACTGCACGTGAACTATGGCCTGCGCGACGACTCCGACGAGGACGAACGACACTGCACGGAGCTCTGCGAGTCGCTCGAGGTGGAGTTGCGGATCGAGCGTCCGCGGCGGCCGGAGGGCCCGGGCAACCTCCAGGCTTGGGCTCGGGACATTCGCTACGCCGTGGTCGCGGAACTGGCGCTCGCCCGCGGGGCGACGATCGTCACCGGTCACACCGCCGACGACCAGGTCGAGACCATCCTCTACCGCCTCGCGTCCTCGCCCAGCCGCCGCGCCCTGCTCGGGATGCGCCAGCACGACGGCCGCCTCGCCCGGCCCCTGCTCGGTTTCACCCGGGACGAGACCACCGCTTACTGCGAGCAGCGCGGCCTCTCCTGGCGCGACGACAGCAGCAACCTCGAGCCCGCCTACGCGCGCAACCGCGTCCGGCACGGCCTGCTGCCCGAGCTGGCGAAGATCCACCCGGCGGCAGCGGAGAACGTGCTGCGGACGGCGGCGCTGCTGCGCGACGAGGCCGCGGTCCTCGACGCCCTCGTCGACGGCGAGCTCGACGGCTCCGGCGACTCGGCCCGCGGCACGATCACCCTGGAGCGATTGGCGGAGCTGCCACCGGCGTTGCGTCGCCTCGTCCTCCAGCGCCTCGCCGATGGCGCGGCCGGACGTCCCGTGCCCGGCGCTGCCCGTTTCGCCGAACAGGTCACCGGCCTGCGCCGCACCGGCACCGCGATGCTCGACCTCGGCAGTGGTATCCGCGCCGTGGTCGAGTCCGGCATCCTGCGGGCGACGAAAGAAGCCGATCGGCCCGACGCGTCCATATAAGGGACGTTTCAGGCCCGCCGGCATCTATCTAGACTGCGCCGCGTGAGCGACCCAGCGATCGGCGAGACCCTCGTCGCCAGAGAGGATCTGCGGCGCCGGGTCGCCGAGCTCGGGGCTGAGGTCAGTCGCGACTACGACGGACGCGAGCTGTTCATGGTCGGCGTCCTCAAGGGGGCGGTGCTCTTTCTCGCCGACCTGATGCGCAGCATCGACGTTCCCTGCGAGATCGACTTCATGGCGGTCTCCAGCTACGGCTCGCAGACCGACTCCTCCGGCGTCGTCCGCATCCTCAAGGATCTCGACGCGCCGATCGAAGGCCGCCACGTGCTGATCGTCGAGGACATCATCGATTCCGGCCTCACCCTGCACTACCTGATGCGGAACCTGAAGGCACGGAACCCGGCCTCGCTCGAGGTTTGTGCGCTGCTGACCAAGCCGGAGCGCCTCCGTGTCGACCTCTCGCCCCGTTACGTCGGGTTCGAGATTCCAAACCGGTTCGCGATCGGGTATGGGCTCGACCACGCCCAGCAGTACCGCAACCTCGACTACGTCGCGGCGCTCGCCGAGTAGAGCCCGAAAAACCGCCCTGGTACGCTGATTTCACCCTTGAGGCGTTTTTTCAAAAGCGCGGCATTTCCGATCCTGCTGGTGGTCATCCTGGCCTTCGTCGCGCAGCGCGTGATCAGCAACGATTCCGGCACCGAGGCGCCGCCCTACAACAAACTCGTGAAGCCCGAGACGGGGCTGATCGCGACCGGCAAGATCGAAGAGGTCGCGATCAACACGAAGGACAACACGCTCGACGTCAAGAAGACGAACGGCGAAAGCTTCTCCACCGGCTACCCGCCGAACACCGAGCAGAGCCTGCTCGGCCTGCTCGAGGAACAGAGCAAAACGACGAAAACGACGGTCCACGGCTCCGGCGGCTCGGGACTGCTCTCGCTGCTGACTCTGATCCTGCCCTTCATCCTCTTCTTCGGCTTCTGGATCTTCCTCATGAACCAGATGCAGGGCGGCGGTTCGCGGGTGATGAACTTCGGCAAATCGAAAGCGAAGCGGATGTCCGTCGACGCGCCGAAAATCACCTTCCGCGACGTCGCCGGCGTTGACGAGGCGGTGCAGGAGCTCGAGGAGATCAAGGAATTCCTCGAGAACCCGAAGAAGTTCCAGGCGCTCGGCGCCCGCATTCCCAAGGGGGTCTTGCTCTACGGGCCGCCCGGCACCGGCAAGACCCTGCTGGCTCGCGCCGTCGCCGGCGAGGCTGGCGTCCCCTTCTTCTCGATCTCCGGCTCGGACTTCGTCGAGATGTTCGTCGGCGTCGGCGCCAGCCGCGTCCGCGACCTCTTCGAGCAGGCCAAGCAGAACTCCCCCTGCATCATCTTCATGGACGAGATCGACGCCGTCGGCCGTCACCGTGGCGCCGGCATGGGCGGCGGTCACGACGAGCGCGAGCAGACGCTGAACCAGCTGCTGGTCGAGATGGACGGCTTCGAGATGAAGGACAACATCATCTTGATCGCGGCCACCAACCGGCCCGACATCCTCGACCCGGCGCTGCTGCGGCCGGGCCGCTTCGACCGCCAGGTCGTCGTCGACCGCCCCGACCGCAAAGGCCGCAAGCACATCCTCGAGGTCCACACCCGCGGCAAGCCGCTGGGCCGTGAGATCGAGCTCGACACGCTGGCCGGGCAGACCCCTGGCTTCACCGGTGCCGACCTCGCCAACCTGATCAACGAGGCGGCGCTGCTCACCGCCCGCTCCGGCAGTCGCGAGATCAGCATGAAGGAGCTGGAGGAGGGGATCATGCGCGTGATCGCCGGCCCGGAGAAGAAAACCAGGGTGATGAGCGAGAAGGAGCGCCTGATCACCGCCTACCACGAGGTCGGGCACGCGATCGTCGGGCAGCTTCTGGAGAACACCGACCCGGTCCACAAGATCTCGATCATCAGCCGCGGTCAGGCGCTCGGCTACACGATCAGCCTGCCGACCGAGGACAAGTTCCTGACTACCCGGGCCGAGCTGACCGACACGATGGCGATGACCCTGGGCGGCCGCGCCGCCGAGGAGATCGTCTTTGGTGAGATCACCACCGGCGCCTCCAACGACCTCGAAAAGGTGACCGAGACGGCGAAGCAGATGGTGATGCGATTCGGGATGTCGGAGCGCTTGGGCCCGCGCGTCTTCGGCCACGATCGCGGCCAGCCCTTCCTCGGCCGCGAATTCTCCGCCGAACCCGACTACTCCGACGAGATCGCGCGCGAGATCGACGACGAGATCCGCCGCATCGTCGAGGGTGCCCACCAGACCGCCAAGAGCCTGCTCGGTGAACGCCGCGAGGATCTCGACAAGGTCTCGAAACTGCTGCTGGTGCGCGAGACGATCGACGCCAAAGAGTTCGTGGCGCTGCTCGCCGGCAAGGCCCCCGAGGACGTCTTTGCCGACGACGGAGAGTCAACGAAACCGGTCGAGTCGACCCCCGAGCCGGAGCCGACCCAGCGCGAGGGCGCTCGCCCCAATCCGCGCCCACGCCCAGGCTTCGCTGGCGGCGACGCAAGCTAATTAACGGCGTGAAGCTGATGGGGGTGGTCAACGTGACCCCCGACTCGTTCTCCGACGGCGGGATGTATCTCAATCCCGACGCGGCGATCGCGCACGGTCGCCAGCTTGAAGTAGACGGCGCGGCGATCCTTGACGTCGGTGGCGAATCGACGCGGCCGGGGGCCGAGGAAGTGGCGGCGGAGGAGGAGCTGCGACGGGTCGAGCCGGTGATCGCGGCGCTCTCCGGGGGCGAGGCGGCGATCTCGGTCGATACCTCGAAGGCCTCCGTCGCCGCCGCCGCTCTCGAGGCTGGGGCCGAGATCGTCAACGACGTCAGCGCCCTGCGCGGTGACCCGGAGATCGCGGCGCTCTGCGCCGATCGCGGCGCCACCGTGGTCCTCATGCACATGCTGGGAACGCCGCGCACGATGCAGGACGAACCGCGCTACGACGACGTCGTCGACGAGGTCAAGGCCTTTCTCGCCCTTCGCCTGGAGGCGGCGGTCGACGCCGGCGTGGGGGAGGAGCGGATCTGGCTCGATCCCGGTATCGGGTTCGGCAAGACCGCCGCCCACAACCTGGAGCTGTTGCGCCGGCTCGCGGAGCTACGCGAGCTCGGCCGGCCGCTGGTGGTTGGCACCTCGCGCAAGAGCTTTATCGGCAAGCTCGACGGGTCGGGGGCCGACGAGCGACTGGGCGGCAGCATCGCCTCCTCGCTGCTGGCGGCGATCGAGGGGGCCGAGGTCCTGCGGGTCCACGACGTCGCCGAGGTCAGCCAGGCGATCGCCGTCGCGGACGCGATCCTCGGGTAGGTTGCCGGGATGGAGGCTCAGGGCCCACACGGCAACGGCATCGAGTCGAGCGCTGAAGTGGAGCTGCGCGGGCTCTCGATCTACACCCACCACGGCGTCACCGAGGCCGAGCAGGAGGTTGGGCAGCGGCTCGAGTTCGACATCTCCTTCGACGTGCCGGACTGTGACGCGGTGCTGACCGATCGGCTCGAGGACACGGTCGATTACGCCCAGGTCTGCGACATCGTCGCCCTGGCCGCGACCGAGCGCAGCTACAAGACGCTCGAGCGCCTGGCCCAGGTGATCGGCCAGCGGCTGATCGAGCGCTACGGCTGCGAATCGGTGCGGGTGCGGGCGGCGAAGCCGGAGCCGCCGCTGCCGCTGGCGATCCAGGAGGTCGCGGTCGAGGTGACCCAGGAGCGCGCGGTCGACGAGGACGAGGCCGAAGCGCCGGAGGAGTAGTCCCGGTGCGAAGCGGCTACCTCGGCCTCGGCTCCAACGTCGGCGACTCGGCCGGGCATCTGTGGGCGGCGGTCGAGCTGCTGGGGGAGCAGGGCATCGAGGTCGAGGCCGTCTCCTCCGCCTACGCGACCGAGCCGGTCGGCGAGATCCTCGACCAGCCCGACTTCCTCAACGCCGCGGTTCGGGTCCGCACCGGGCTCGAGCCGGAGGCCCTGCTCGACGTCTGCAAGGCGGTCGAGGCGGAGCGGGGACGATCCTTCGCCACCCCGCGGCACAGCCCGCGTCCGCTCGACGTCGACCTGCTGCTGCTCGGTGATCTCGAGCTGGAAACCGAGCGCCTGACGCTGCCGCATCTCGGGGTCAGCAGCCGCCGCTTCGTCCTCGTGCCGCTGCTGGAGCTGGACCCTGAGCTTGCCTTGCCCGACGGAACGCGGTTGGCCGATGCGCTCGCCGCCCTGCCCGCGGGCGAACGCGTCGACCGGGTCGGGTCGCTCTAGTCCCTCCTCCTAGGGTCAGGCCGTCGCTGCCTGGCCGCGCAGCGGCTCCAGCCAGGCGGCGGGGAGGATCGGCGGGGTCTTGCCCGGATAGTCCGGGACGATGCGCTTGGCGAGCTGGCCGGCGGGTCGGTTCTCGATCGCCGGCCGCAGATCGTCCATGGTCAGGGCAAGGCCAAGGCTGGTGGCGATCTGGAAGTCGGCCGCGTTGAGCTGCTCGGCGCCGATCGTGCCAGCGGCGATCAGCTCGTCGACCTTGTCGAGCAGGCCCGGTAGCGCCGCCAGGTCGCGCTTCACGTTCTCGTCGTCGGCCTCGTTGAAGCGGGCCGAGAGGGCGACGATCGGGGCCGCCGTTTTCATCGCCAGGCCGATCGGCATCCCGATCTTGGCGCCTTCCGAGTAGCTGCGCAGCGGCTTGCGGTCGCGCTTGATCGACCACCAGAGGATCTGGCGAATCGGGTGCTGAAGCTCCTCGTCGCCGAAGCGCTCCGCCTCCTCGACCGCGGCTCGCCGCTCCGGGTCGGAGGGGAACAGCGGCGGCTCGGGCCGCAGTCGCTCCAGCTCGCGCGCGATCGGCCGCGAGCCCTGCACCTTGCTGCCCTCGATCTTCAGCGCCGGCACGGTGACACCGGAAAAACCGACGAGCCGCAGCGCTCCCTTCGAGATCACCGGCAGCAGGTCGGTGCGCTTGTAGGCGATGCCCTTGTGTTTGAGCATCAGTTCCGCGGTGATGCTCGGGTGCGAGGCGGGAATGACGTAGAGACGCGCGTTCACAGCGCCAGATCCTATGCGCAAAAGTCCCCGCCTGGCTACCCGGCCAGTCCGATCCGTAGATAATCGCCCGCATGCTGCTGGCGGTCGACGTGGGAAACACGCAGACGCACCTCGGCGCCTTCGACGGCGAGCGACTGGTCGAGCACTGGCGCTTCCAGACCCGTTCGGGCGCCACCGGCGACGAGTTGGGGGAGCGGATCGCGGGAATGTTCGCCCTTTGCAAGATGTCCCTCGCCGATCTCGACGCCGTCTGCGTCTCCTCGGTCGTGCCCCCGCTCGGGACCCAGTACGAACAGTTCACCCGGCGCTACCTCGACGCCGGGTTCCTGGCGATCGGTCCCGGGGTGAAGACGGGAATGCCGATCCGGATCGAGAACCCGCTCGAGGTCGGCGCGGACCGTCTCGTCAACGCGATCGCCGCCTACGAGCGCTTCGGCGAGGCCTGCGTCTCCGTCGACTTCGGGACCGGCATCAATATCGACGCCGTCTCTGCCGACGGCGAGTATCTCGGCGGCGCGATCGGGCCCGGTCTCGCACCCTCGCTCAGCGCCCTGATCGAGCGGGCGGCCCGGATCACCAGGATCGACTTGGAAGAGCCGCGGGAAGCGATCGGCCGCTCGACGCGCGCGGCGATCCACTCCGGCTTCATATTCGGTTTCGCCGGCCTGATCGACGGCATCGTCAGGCGGATCGAAGAGGAACTCCCGAACCCGAGGCTGCTTGCCACCGGCGGTTACGCCTCGGCCGTGGTTCCCTTCACCGAGACGATCGAGGAGGTCGACGACCTGCTTACCCTGAAGGGGCTGAGGCTGATCCATGAACGGAACCAGACATGAACTGACGGACCCCTTCGAGATCGGCGGCGTGCCGATCTCCAACCGGGTCCTGCTGGCGCCCCTGGCCGGCATCGGTAACTGGTTCGTGCGGCTGCAGGCGAAACGGCACGGCGCCGGGCTCGCCGTCTCGGAGATGGTTTCCAGCTTCGCCCTGCACTACCGCAACGAGCGCACCCTGCGCGAGCTGATGCGGATCCATCCCGACGAGCACCCGGTCTCGCTGCAGCTCTTCGGGCACGACGCCGAGGTGATGCGCTCCGGCGCCGAGATCGCCGCGGAGGCGGGCGCCGACCTGATCGACATCAACATGGGCTGCCCGGTGCCGAAGGTCCGCCGCACCGGCGCCGGCGCCCAGCTCCTGCGCGATCCCGAGCTCGCCCTGGCCCTGGCGCGCGGGGCGATCGAGGGCGGCGGGGGAGTCCCGGTCACGGTCAAGCTCCGTTCGGGAATCGAGGCCGGCGACCGCTCCGGCTTCGACCTCGCGATCCGCCTCGCCGAGGAGGCCGGGGTGGCGGCGATCGCCTTTCACCCACGGGCGGCGACCAAGGGCCACAAGGGCTCCCCCGACTACGAGCTGACCCGGGAGCTGGTCGAGCGCGTCGAGGTGCCGGTGATCGTCTCCGGCGGCCTCGCCAGCGCCGAGGCGGCCCGGCGCGCCTACGAGGAGTCGGGCGCCGACGCGGTGATGATCGCCCGCGGCTCCTTCGGCAACCCGTGGGTGTTCGAGGAACTGACCGGACAGCGCCGGCAGCCGCCGTCGCGCGAGGAGGTGGCGGCGGAGCTGCTCTGGGTCGTCGACCGGGCTGAGGAGCACCTTGGCAGCGAGCGGGCCGAGCGCTATCTGCGCAAGTTCTACCCCTGGTACACGGAGCGGCTGCAAGCTCCTCCCGAGGTCGTCGACGAGCTCCAGCGCAGTGCCGATCTCGGGCGCGCCAGGGAGCTGATCGGGGGCCTCGCCCAGCCCCTGGCGGTTTCGTAAAACGCCCCTGATTGCCCAGCCTGCGCCCTCGCTATAATCCCGCGACTCTGTGCCGGGGTGTGGCGATGCAGGACGCCGCATCCGGGCGTTTTTTTCGGTCTGGGAGTCGTTTTCCCGACTCCTCCCAATAGCCAAAGCGAGGTAGTGCAAAGTGAGTCGTCAGGCGGTCATGACCCCCGAGGGTCTCGAAAAACTGAAAGAGGAAATCGAGCACCTCTCGACGACCAAACGCCGCGAGGTCGCGGCACGGATCAAGGAGGCGCGCGAATTCGGCGACATCTCCGAGAACGCCGAATACGACGACGCCAAGAACGAACAGGCCCTGCTCGAGGGACGGATCGCCCAGCTCGAAGAGCGCCTGCGCCGCGCCACCGTGATCGATGAGAAGTCGATCGGCACCGACGAAGTCGGCTACGGCTCGGTCGTCCACGTCAAAGACCAGAAGACCGGCGACTCGCAGAAATTCCAGATCGTCGGCTCGACCGAGGCCAACCCGCTCGAGCACAAACTTTCGAACGAGTCGCCGATCGGCAAGGCCCTGATCGGGCACAAGCGGAACGACGTGGTCACCGTCGAGGTGCCGCGCGGGCCGAAGAAAAAACTCAAAATCACGAAGATCGAGAAGGCCTGAGAGCGCCGGACAGCGGCGCATCTCGGGGTCATCGGTCCTCGCCCCTTCGCTCACGTACTGGGGTACGCTCGCTCGCGGCTCCGGCCTGCTTCCCCCGATCTGCTTGCTCTCCGGCGCTCTCAGAACGTGACCGATAAACCTGAAATCTCCGACGTCCTGCGCGACCGGCGACAGAAGCTGGAGCGCATCCGCGACGCCGGGATCGAGCCGTTTCCGCACGAGTTCTCCCAGCGTGAGGACATCGCCGAGGTGCGGGCCGCGCATCAGGGGCTGGCGGCGGGGGTGGAGACCGAGTCGCGGCACCGGGTCGCCGGCCGCATCGTCGCCCGCCGCGGCCACGGCAAGGCCTGCTTCCTCGATCTCCGCGACGGCAGCGGCCAGATCCAGCTCCACGCCCGCGAGGACCTGATCGGCCCCGAGGCCTACGAGCTGCTGGTCGACCTCGACCTCGGCGACATCGTCGGCGCCGAGGGAACCGCGATGGCGACCCGGCGCGGGGGAGAGCTCTCGCTGGCGATCGACCACTGGCGGCTGCTCTCCAAGAGCCTGCGCCCGCCGCCGGACAAATTCCACGGCCTCGAGGACACCGAGACGCGGTTCCGCCGCCGCGAGCTCGACCTGATCGCCAACGAGGAGAGCCGCCGCGTCTTCCAGATCAGGGCCCGGACCGTCAGCGAGGTCCGCCGCTGGCTCGACGAACACGGCTACGTCGAGGTCGAGACTCCGGTTTTGCAGCCCCTTTACGGTGGCGCCCTGGCCCGGCCGTTCACCACCCACCACAACGCCCTCGATCGCGACCTCTACCTGCGGATCGCGACCGAGCTCTACCTGAAGCGGCTCGTCGTCGGCGGCATCGACCGCGTCTACGAGCTCGGCAAGGACTTCCGCAACGAGGGGGTCTCGCACAAGCACAACCCCGAGTTCACGATGCTGGAGTGGTACGAGGCCTACTCCGACTACGAGAAGACGGCGCACGACCTGGAGCTGCTGGTCGCCGAGGTGGCGGAGCGGGTGCTGGGCACGACGGTGGTCGAGCGCGGCGAGGTCGAGATCGACTTCGCGCCGCCCTGGCGCCGCATCACGATGCGCGAGGCGATCCTCGAGCGGGCCGGCGTCGACATCCTCGAGCACCCGACCCGCGAGGCCCTGGCGGCGGCGATGGGAACCGAGCCGGACCCGGCCGAGGGCTGGGGCAAGCTGGTCGACGGGCTGCTCGCCCGTGAGGTCGAGCCGAGCCTGATCCAGCCCACCTTCGTCTTCGACTACCCGGTCGAGCTCTCGCCGTTCGCCAAGGCCCACCGCACCGAGCCGGGTCTGGTCGAGCGCTGGGAGGCGTTCGTCGGCGGCGTCGAGATCGCCAACTCCTTCAGCGAGCTCAACGACCCGGATGAGCAGCGCCGCCGCTTCGAGCAGCAGGCGATCGAGCAGGATCGGGGGGACGAAGAGGCCCAGCCCTACGACGAGACCTTCGTCGAGGCGCTGGAACAGGGAATGCCGCCGACCGGCGGCGTCGGGCTCGGCATCGACCGCCTGGTGATGATGCTGACGGGGGCCAGCAGCCTGCGCGAGGTGCTGCTGTTTCCCGCGATGAAGACCTGAAACCCCGCAGTTACCGAAGGGAAGCGGCAAAAGGCCGGCCGGGCGCTCTCGGTAGAGTTATGGGACACATGGACGCTTGCCGATAACGATCGGGCGTCTACCGGTACAAACCCGGGTCTACCGGGTTCGACCAAGAAGAGGATTCTTTTGTTCGAGCGATTCACCGAGCGAGCTCGCCAAGTCGTCGTCCTGGCCCAGGAGGAGGCGCGCACGCTCAAGCACAATTACATCGGCACCGAGCACATCCTGCTCGGACTGCTGCGCGAGGAGGAGGGCCTGGCCGCAAGGGTCCTCGAGTCCCTCGATATCACCGTCGAACGGGTTCGTTCGCAGGTGGTCCGGATCGTCGGATCGGGCGAGGAGGTCACCTCCGGCCAGATCCCGTTCACGCCGCGCGCCAAGAAGGTGCTCGAGCTGGCACTGCGCGAGGCGCTCTCGCTTGGCCACAACTACATCGGCACCGAGCACATCCTGCTTGGCCTGGTGCGCGAGAACGAGGGCGTCGCCGCCCGCATCCTGCTCGATTTCGACGCCGACTCCGACAAGATCCGCAACGAGGTGATCCGGATGCTGTCCGGCCCCGGCGGACGCCGTCAGGGCAGCGGCAGCGGCGCCAGTCAGGGTGAGGGGAAAAAGTCTTCGAAACTGCTCGACCAGTTCGGGCGCAACCTCACCCGCCTCGCCGAGGAGGGCAAGCTCGACCCGGTGATCGGTCGTGAGACCGAGATCGAGCGGATCATGCAGATCCTCTCCCGCCGCACCAAGAACAACCCGGTGCTGCTGGGCGAGCCCGGCGTCGGCAAGACCGCCGTCGTCGAGGGGCTGGCCGCTCGCATCAACAAAGGCGAGGTGCCGGAGCTGCTGAAGAACAAGCAGATCTACACGCTCGACCTGGCCGCTCTGGT
Organism: uncultured Solirubrobacterales bacterium; assembly: GCA_963715395.1. Classification (GTDB taxonomy): domain Bacteria; phylum Actinomycetota; class Thermoleophilia; order Solirubrobacterales; family 70-9; genus VAYN01. The sequence goes on along the minus strand of OY970238.1, from coordinate 1,349,582 downwards.
CGCCGGTTCCAAGTACCGCGGCGAGTTCGAGGAGCGCCTCAAGAAGGTGATGAAAGAGATCACCCAGCGCGGCGACATCATTCTTTTCATCGACGAGCTCCACAACCTGGTCGGCGCCGGCGCCGCCGAGGGCGCGATCGACGCGGCGTCGATCCTGAAGCCGGCCCTGGCCCGTGGCGAGCTGCAGACGATCGGCGCGACCACGCTCGACGAGTACCGCAAGTACCTCGAGCGCGACTCCGCCCTGGAGCGTCGCTTCGCCCAGATCAGGGTCGACCAGCCCTCCCCGGAGGACACGGTGAAGATCCTCGAGGGGCTGCGCGAGCGCTACGAACAGCACCACCGGGTGACGATCAACGACGACGCCCTGGCGGCCGCCGCCGAGCTCGCCGACCGCTACATCTCCGACCGCTTCCTGCCCGACAAGGCGATCGACCTGATCGACGAGGCGGGCTCGCGGATGCGCATCAAGTCGATGAGCACGCCGCCGGTCTACCGCGACCTCGAGGAGGAAATCGAGACGACGCGGCGCGAGAAGGAGACCGCGATCGAGGCCCAGGAGTTCGAAAAGGCCGCCAACCTGCGCGACACCGAGCGCCAGCTGACGACCAAAAAGCGCCAGCTCGAAGACGAGTGGGCGGATGGCGAGAACGGCGAGCGCCCGGTCGTCGGCGAGGAAGAGATCGCCGACATCGTCTCGATGTGGACCGGCATCCCGGTCTTCAAACTGACCGAGGCCGAGACCAAGAAACTGATCCGCATGGAGGAGGAACTGCACAAGCGCGTGATCGGCCAGGAGGTCGCGATCACCGCCGTCTCCAAAGCGATCCGCCGCTCCCGCGCCGGGATCAAGGATCCCAAGCGCCCGGCCGGCTCCTTCATCTTCCTCGGCCCCTCCGGGGTCGGCAAGACCGAGCTCGCCCGCACCCTCGCCGACTTCCTCTTCGGCGACGAGGAGGCGATGGTCCGGATCGACATGTCCGAGTACATGGAGAAGCACGCGGTCAGCCGCCTGGTCGGTTCGCCCCCGGGCTACATCGGCTACGACGAGGGCGGCCAGCTGACCGAGGCCGTGCGGCGCAAGCCGTACTCGGTGCTGCTGCTCGACGAGATCGAGAAGGCCCACCCGGACGTCTTCAACATCCTCCTGCAGATCCTCGAGGACGGGCGCCTCACCGACGCCCAGGGCCGCACCGTGGACTTCCGCAACGCGATCGTGATCATGACCTCGAACATCGGCGCCTCGGAGATCTCCAAGAACACCTCGATCGGGTTCACCGTCGCCGACGAGACCGGCATGTCCTACGGCGACATGAAGAACCGGATCATGAGCGACCTGAAGAAAGTCTTCCGGCCCGAGTTCCTGAACCGGATCGACGAGGTGATCGTCTTCCACAAGCTGGCCAAGGACGAGGTCAAAGAGATCATCGACCTGATGATCAACCGGGTCCGCGTCCAGGTCGCCGAGCACGAATTGCAGCTCGAGCTGACCGACGACGCCAAGGACCTGCTGGTCGAGAAGGGCTGGGACCCGTCGATGGGCGCCCGCCCGCTGCGGCGCGCGATCCAGCGCTACATCGAGGATCCGCTGGCCGACGAAGTCCTGCGCCAGGGCGAGATGACGCCTGGCTCGACCGTGATGGTCGCCCGCGACCCCGCCGGGGACGAGGAGGACAAACCGCTCAGCCTGACGATCATCGCCCCGAAGAAGCCGAAGCGCAAACCGCCGGCCGAGAAGCCACAGCCGGCGGCGGTCGGAGTCGGCGCAAAGAAGGGCGACGGCGAGCACGGATCGGGCGACGGCGACGAGCCGGCGCACGACGTTCCCGAGTCCTGAGCCGAGCGTCACCTTGAGCGAGCCCGGCCGCAGCGCCATCGGTACCTGGAGCGGCGGCCAGTTTCTCCACTTCGGTGAGGCGATCGGCGAGGAGCGCCTGGTCGAGCTGCTGCGACCGGGGAAGGGCATCGACACCGTCCTCACCGCCGACGCCTACGGGCAGGGGGAGGCCGACCGGGTGCTGGGAAGGGCGCTGGAGGGCGTGTCGCGCGAGGGCTACAGCCTCGTCGGCGCCGTCGGCCACGACTTCTACGAGGGCGAGCGCAACGGTCCCAAGGGCTTCCCGCGCTTCACCGACCCGGCCCTGCGCGGCCCCGACGAGTACGCCGGCTACCTGCGGATGGCGACCGAGGCCAGCCTGGAGCGGATCGGTGCCTCCTCCTTCGACCTGCTGCTGCTGCATAACCCGGACCGCGTCGGCTACTCGAGCGAGGTCGTCTGGGACGGGATGGCGGCGCTGCGCGAGGCCGGCCTGGCGGATCGGATCGGCGTCGCGCCCGGCCCCGCCAACGGCTTCACGCTCGACCTGATCGCCTGCCTGGAGCGCTTCGGCGACCGCATCGACTGGGCGATGGTCATCCTCAACCCGCTCGAGCCCTGGCCGGGCGAGCTCTGCCTCGACGCCGCCGCCCGGGCGAACGTCAGGGTCCTGACCCGGGTCGTCGACTACGGCGGCCTCTTCTGGGGCGACCTGCGGCCGGGCATGGAGCTCGGCCGGACCGACCACCGCTCGTTTCGTCCCGCCGGCTGGATCGAGTCCGGGACGGAGAAGCTGGAGCGGCTGCTGCCGATCGCCGAACGCGCCAAGCTGACCCCGATCCAGCTCGCCTGCCAGTGGAACCTCGCCCACCCGGCGGTCGAGTGCGTGGCGCCGACCCTGATCCAGGAGGTCGGCGAGGAGGCCTGCCCGATCGAGGCCAAGCGGGTCGAACTCGCCGCCCTGCCGGCCGAGCAGCGCCTCAGCGCCGAGGACGTCGCCGAGATCCGGGCGATCGGCGACAACAAGGGCAGCATGGTCCTGAAGGGCGCCAGCCCCGCCTTCGAGGGCGACGAGCAACCCGACCGCTGGCCCCTCAGCGACGACCTGGTCGCCGCCGGCACCCGCTGGGGCATCGACCCCCAGCGCGACCTCGTCGCCACCACCTAGCGAGAGGCGCCGCCGCCGGCGCTCGTAGGGTGCGCGCGTGGAGCGGAAGTGGTGGACGCTGGCGGGGGCCTGCTCGGGGCTGTTCTTGTTGATGCTCGATTCGACGGTGGTGGCTTTGGCGTTGCCGGAGATTCGGGGGGATGTGAGCGCCAGCAGCGAGGGGTTGCAGTGGGTGATGAACGGCTACCTGCTGACGATCGCGGTGCTGGTCGTTACCGCTGGGCGGCTCGGCGACATGTTCGGGCGCAAGCGGGTCTTCCTGATCGGCACGGTGGTCTTCGCCGCCGGGTCGGTCGTCTCCGGCGCCGCCGGGGACCAGATGACGCTGATCCTCGGGCGCGTCATCCAGGGCGCCGGCGCGGCGCCGATGCTCTCGCTCTCCCTCGCCCTGGTCTGCAACGCCTTTCCAAGCGAGGAGCAGCCCCGTGCCCTGGGGATCTGGGCCGCGGTCTCGGCGGTGGCGCTGGCGATCGGGCCGCTGGCCGGCGGCCTGCTGATCGAAATCGACTGGCGGGTGATCTTCTGGATGAACCTGCCGGTGGCGGCGCTCGGGATCGCGATCACCGCCTTCGCCGCGGGCGAGTCGACCGATCCCAGCGCCGGCACCAGGATCGATTGGCCCGGACTGGCGGCGCTCACCGTCGGGGTCACCGCCGTCGTCCTGGCCCTGGTCCAGTCACGGGCCTGGAGCGCCGGGGCCGTCGCCGGCCTGGCCCTGGGCGGCTTTGCCGCCCTGTTCCTCTTCTGGCGCCTCGAGCACCGTGGGGCGGACCCGATCGTAGATTTCGCGCTGTTCCGCAACGGGCCCTACTTCGGCGCCAGCGCCGCCGCCTTCGCCCTCGTCGGCTCCTACTGGGCGGTGATGTTCTTCCAGCCGCAGTACCTGCAGGACGTCCGCGGCCACTCGCCGATCGCCAGCGGCCTGCTGATCCTGCCGATCACGGCGCCGATGATCTTCGTCTCGCCCTTCTCGGGCAGGTTGATCGGGCGCTTCGGCGCCCGGCGGCTGATGACCGTGGGGATGCTCTTTGGCCTTGCCGGGCTGCTGCTTCTGACCCGAGTCGGCGCCGACACGTCGTTCGGCCTGATCCTCGTCGCCTACCTGCTGTTCGGCGTCGCCCTCGGACTCGTCTACGCGCCGATGTCGACCGCGGCGATGGCGGCGATGCCGGGGGAGAAGGTGGGGATCGCCTCCGGGGTGCTGGCGATGGACCGGGTCCTGGCGGGCGCGGTCGCGCTGGCCGCCACGGGAGCCGCCTTCCACGCACTACAGGGCGACGGCGATTCTTTCGCCGCGGCAGTCGCCGGTTCGACCTGGGTCGCGGCCGTTCTCTGCGCTGTCGGCGCCTGCCTCACCTGGGCGTTCGTCCGCGATCCCGAACCGGTGGGCCCCGACCCCGCCGTGGCGGGGGAACCGGACCCGGAGCAACTGAGGCACCACCGTCACCACCGCCGTTTTCACCTCTGAAGCGCGAAATCCATACAACGGAACTTTTGAGTGATCGATCCGGTTGACAAAACAGATCCCGAGCTGTCCACTCGGGTATTGCCAGACCGCATTCCAGAGCGCTTTTTGCCATCCTAGTGGGGATGCCACCTTTGTCCGGGGATGAGCTCCATGAGCTTTCTGAACGTCAGGATCCTCGGTTACTGAGGGCCCTCGACGTCGTCGCCCCGGGGGGCGCGCTGCGTGAGGGGCTCGACAATATCGTCCACTCACGCACCGGTGGTCTGATCGTCGTCGGGGACCTCGACGATATCTCCCACATGCTTTCCGGTGGGATCAAGCTCGACGTCGACTACTCGCCGGCGATGCTCTACCAGGTGGCGAAGATGGACGGGGCGATCGTGCTCAACAGCGAGGCGACGACGATCGCTTGGGCCAACGTGCAGTTGATGCCGGACCCGACGATCCTCTCCTCGGAGACGGGTACCCGCCACCGCACCGCCGAGCGCGTCTCCAAACAGACCGACGCCCTGGTGATCGCGATCTCCCAGCGCCGCGACGTGGTCTCGCTCTACGTCGAGGGCACCAAGTACATCCTGCAGGAGATCCCGGCCGTGCTGGCCAAGGCCAACCAGGGGCTGGCGACGCTGGAGAAGTACCGCGAGCGCCTCGACCAGGTCTCCGCCCGCCTCACCGTGCTCGAGTTCGAGGGGCGGAGCGTCCTCCACGATGCCCTCGCCGTCCTCCAGCGGGCCGAGCTGGTTACCCGGATGGCGGTCGAGGTCGAGCGCTACATCGTCGAGCTCGGCACCGAGGGCCGGCTGATCGAGATGCAGTTGGAGGAGACGATGGTCGGCGTCGCCACCGACAAGACGGCGTTGATCCGCGACTACTCCGTCGAAGACACCGAGGGGAGCTTGGCCGGCGTGCTGCAGGCACTAAGCCGCATGCCCCACCAGGACGTGCTCGACTTCGGTCGGCTCGCCGAGCTGCTCGGCTACGACCGCAAGCTCAACACCCTCGACTTCCCGGTCGCCTCGCGCGGCTACCGCGCCCTCGGCCGGGTGCCCCGTATTCCCAAACTTGTCGTCCAGAAGATCATCCACGAGCTGGGTGGGTTGGAGGAGGTCCTCGCGGCCTCCGAATCCGACCTCGCGGCCATCGACGGAGTCGGCGCCCCCCGGGCCAAAGACATCCGCGAAGGCCTGCGCCGGCTCCAGGAGGTCGATCTGGTCGACCGGTACTTGCAGAGCTGACGGCGATGAGCGCCGTCGAAGACGAAAGGAGCCACCGATTCCCGAGCTAGACGAGGCCATCGAGGCAGCCTTCGAGGAGGACGTTGAATACGTCTGCGACTTCGAGGAGGGCGACAAGGTCGTCTACCCGCACCACGGGGCTGGCCTGGTGCTGAAGAAAGAGACCCGCGAGCTGATGGGGTCCGAGCGTGAATACCTCACGATCAAGATTCTCCACAACGAGCTGACGGTGATGGTTCCCTGCGAAAACGCGGGAGTGGCGGGTCTGCGGCGCGTGATCGACGAGGAGGAAATCAAGAAGGTCACAGCCGTCCTCACCGACGACGTGTCCGAGATGCCGAAGAACTGGAACCGGCGTTTCAAGTTCAACCGCGAGAAGATCAAGACCGGCGACGTCTTCGAGCTGGCCGAGGTGGTGCGCAACCTGGCGCTCCGCGAGATGGAGAAGGGTCTCTCCACCGGCGAGAAGCAGATGTACACGCGGGCCAAGAAGATCCTCGCGTCGGAGTTCATGTACGCCCTCGACAAAGACGAGGACGGCGCTGAGGAATACCTGGACGGGCTGCTGGAGGACCGCTTCGCGGCGACCGCCTGAGGCGCCCGCAGTAACCGCGGTCATCGCGGCCGCCGGCTCCGGGGAGCGTCTCGGAGCCGGCGGCCCGAAGGCCTTCGTGCCACTGGCGGGGAGGCCGATGATCGAGTGGTCGCTCGATGCCTTCCGGGCGTGCGAGTCGGTGCACTCGATCGTCATCGCCGCTCCGCCCGGGCACGACCACGATCTCGACGGCGATGGCCTGACCGTCGTCGACGGCGGCGCCACCCGCTGCGAGTCCGTGACCAACGCGATGGCGGCGGTGGACACCGAGCTGGTCGCGATCCACGACGCGGCCCGGCCGCTGCTCACTGCCGAGCTGGTCGAAGAGCTCGTCACTGTTCTCGACGAGGTCCCCGAGGCCGCCGGCGTCATCGCCGCCGCTCCCGTCACCGACACGGTCAAGCAGGCTTCGGCGTCGAACCCTGACTTTTTGTCACAGGACGACCAAAAGTCTGGGTTCGAGATCGAGGAGACGCTCGATCGCATGCGCCTCTGGGCGGCGCAGACGCCTCAGGTCTTTCGCGCGGAGGCGCTGCGCGCCGCGCTGGACGGTCGATCCCGACGTGCGCGACGCGGCCACCGACGAGGCGATGCTGGTCGAGGCGGCGGGGGGGACGGTGCTGATCCACCCGAGCTCGCCGCGGAACCTCAAGGTGACGACGCCGCTCGACCTGCGCGTGGCCGAGCTGCTGCTCGGCGAGCGGTTCGGCTCAGTCCCGGAGTAGGACCCAGACCAGCACCGCCGCGAAGCAGAGCTGGCCGACCCCGAGCGCGATGCCGAGGTTGACCGCGCCGAGCAGCGCGGCGAGGGCAGTGCCGGCGGTGAAGGCGATCAGCAGAAGGAGGAGCTGGCGGGCCATGGGGCCGGCAGTCTAGGTTCCTTCGCCGCTCAGCCGGGCGGCGCCGCGGCCGTCGTCGCGAGGTGGCGCCTGCGCCGGCGTCGGTAGAGCCAGCGCTCGACCGCCAGGGTGGTCGACTCCGGCCAGGCAGATCGCGATCAGGTTGACGACGAGCTGGACCATCGCGCCGCGCCATTCGGACCAGTCGCCGATTGCGGCGGCGACGCCGATGTTGGCCGCCGCTGGAATCGTCGTGACCGAGATCAGGACGCCGATCAGCGCCCCCGACTTGGCTGAGGTCAAGGAGAGGATCCCGGCGACGCCGGCGAAGGCGGCGACCAGGAAGGAAAAGGCGTCGGGCCGGGAGATGAACTGCGTCAGCAGGTGTGCTTCGCCGCTGAAGTCGGTCTCGATCAGATCGGTGGCCCGGCAGATCAGGGTGAACACGAAGGCGGCGGAGATCCCGATCGGGAAGCCGACCGCGAGCGCCGCCAGCGAGCGCTTGGCGAGGTCGAGGCGACGGTCGACGAGCGCGACGCAGAGTCCGGCGAGCGGGACCGAACTCGGGCCCGACCACCATCGCGCCGACGATCAGGATCGGCGAACCGAGGAAGATGCCGACCGAGGCGATCAGGCAGGCGATGGTCATGAAGATGAGGAAGTTGCCGCCGAGCTCGGTGCTCTCCGAGGTGCGCGCCTCGACCTCCTCCCAGACGACCGCGTCGGAGGGGGCGCCGCGGGCGGCCCGCTCCGCCCGGTCGGCCGCGCTCGAGAGCTGCGAGTCGATCTGCTCCAGCGCGATCGAGCCGTCGCGGTGGACTCCGAGCTCCTTCAGGTCGGCGATCAGCACGCTCGCTTCCTCGCGGGCGATGTCGCAGAGGATCACGTCGCCCGCGGGCTTGCGGGCCGCGCCGGGCAGGACGACGAGGTTGCAGGCGGCGGGGGAGGTCTCCAGCAGGTCGACGACCTTCCCCGAGCGATCTGACGGGACGACGATCCGCAGGTGGACCATGACGGCGCAGCGTATCCGCGCCTGGGAGGAGCGGTCATCTAGGCTCGTTCCCATGCTGACCGACTACCACCTGCACCTGCGCCCGGACGACGGGGACCTGCCGCCGAGCGCTACTTCACCAGCGAGAACGTCGACCGCTATCTGGCCGCCGCCGCGGCGGCCGGGGTCGAGGAGCTGGGCGTCTCCGAGCACGTCTACCGCTTCCGCCAGGCGCTCGACCTCTGGCGCCATCCACTCTGGGAGAGCAACGCGCACGACGACCTCGACGCCTACTGCGAGTTCGTCCGCGGCACGCCGCTGCGGCTCGGCATCGAGTGCGACTTCGTCCCCGGCGCCGAAGCCCGCACCGCGAAGCTGCTCGAGGCGCGCGACTTCGACTACGTCGTCGGCTCCGTCCACTTCATCGGCGACGAGGCGGTCGACCATCCCGGCTGGGACGTCTGGGAGGGCAGCAGCGATCCGGACGAGGTCTGGCGCCGCTACTTCGAGGCCCTGGCCGACTGCGCCCGCTCCGGCCTCTTCGACATCCTCGCCCACCCCGACCTGGTCAAGGTCTGGGGCGGCTCGCGGCCGCTGCCGCACCGCGACCTGCGCCAGCTTCTACGAGCCCGCCGTCGAGGCGATCGCCGAGAGCGGGATCGCGGTCGAGGTCTCGACCGCCGGCCTGCGCAAGCCGGTCGGCGAGCTCTACCCGGCCCGCGGCTTCGCCGAGATGTGCGTCGAGGCGGGGGCGCCCTTCGCGCTCTCCTCCGACGCCCACCTCCCCGAGCACGTCGGCTTCGCCTACGACCGCGCCGTCGACTTCCTCGACGACCTCGGGGTGGGAGAGATCTGCGTCTTCGAGCAGCGCCAGCGGCGCCTGGCGCCACTCGGCAGCCGCGTCGGCTGACCTGGTCGGCATCGGCTACGACAGCCATCGTTTCGCCGCGGGCCGCCCGCTGATCCTCGGCGGTGTGGAGATCGAGCACCCGCGCGGCCTCGCCGGCCACTCCGACGCCGACGTCCTCACCCACGCCGTGATCGACGCCATCCTCGGCGCCGGCGGCGGCGGCGACATCGGCACGATGTTCCCCGACGACGACGAGCAGTGGCGGGGGGCGGACTCGATCGACCTGCTGCGCACGGTGGTGGGGACGATCGCCGGGCCCGATCGTCAACGTCGACGCGACGGTGATCTGCGAGGAGCCCCGGCTCGGTCCCTACAAGGCGGAGATGGAGCGAACACTCGCGGAGGCGACCTCGGCCCGGGTCAGCGTCAAGGCGACCAGCAACGAGGGCATGGGCTGGATCGGCCGCGGCGAGGGAGTCGCCTGCATAGCGGTGGCTTCGATCGAGAGCGATTAGGCTTGGCGGCCGAATGAGCAACTCCGACTCGATTGCGGCAAAGCGTCGCCAGGCCGCCTCGGACAAAGCGTTCGAGGTCAGGATGCTGCACGAGGCCGGCGTCCTCGGTCTGCACCGCCCCGACAAGTCCGCCAAGGTCGTCTCCGCCTTCCTGCGCTGGGGCGCCTCGCCGGCGCTCGGCATCACGACCGCGGCGATTCACTACCCGCACGAGATCGCCCTCGTCGACGAACGCGGCGCGCTCAGCTTCGAGCGACTGCAGCGCCGCTCCAACGCCCTTGCCCACTCCTTCGCCGGGATGGGGATCGGCCACGGGGACGGGGTCGGGATCATGTGCCGCAACCACCGCGGCTTCGTCGAGGCGACCCTGGCGGCGGCCAAGCTCGGCGCCAGCTCGCTCTACCTCAACACGATGTTCGCCGGCCCGCAGCTGGTCGAGGTGACCCGCCGCGAGGCGCCGAAGGCGCTGGTCTACGACTCCGAGTTCGCCGGCCTGCTGGAGGGGGTCGACGACTCGGTCGCCCGCATCGTCGGCTGGGTCGACGACGGTGAGGAGCCGGAGGAGCTGACGCTGGAGAAGCTGATCGCCGCCGGCGACGAGGGCGACCATAAGCCGCCGCCCGACAAACCGCGCTTCGTGATCCTCACCTCGGGCACGACCGGCACCCCCAAGGGCGCCCAGCGCTCCAGCCCCGACGGGCTGATGTCGATCGCGGCGCTGATCGACAAGATCCCCTTCCGCAGTCGCGAGACGATGATGATCGCGGCGCCGCTCTTCCATTCCTGGGGCTTCTTCCACTTCATCATGAGCCTGCCGACCGCCTCGACGATGGTCCTGCGCCGGCGCTTCGACCCCGAGGGGACGCTGCGGGCGGTGCAGGAAAGCCGCGCCCAGGTGCTGGCCGGTGGTGCCGGTGATGGTGCAGCGGATCCTCGCCCTGCCGGAGGAGACCCTCGCCTCCTACGACCTCTCTTCGCTGCGGATCACCTCGCTCTCGGGGTCGGCCCTGCCGGGCGAGCTGGCGATCGCCTGGATGGACCGCTTCGGCGACACCGTCTACAACCTCTACGGCTCGACCGAGGTCGCCTACGCCACCGTCGCCACCCCGGAGGATCTGCGCGCTGCCCCCGGCACCGCCGGCAGGCCACCGCGCGGCACCACGGTGAGGATCGTCGACGAGGCCGGGCACGAGGTGCCGCGGGGCGAGCGTCGGGCCGGATCTTCGTCGGCAACGAGATGTCCTTCGAGGGCTACACCGGCGGCGGCGGCAAAGAGTCGATCGACGGCCTGCTCTGCAGTGGCGACGTCGGCCACATCGACGCCGGCGGCCGCCTCTTCATCGACGGCCGCGACGACGAGATGATCGTCTCCGGCGGCGAGAACGTCTTCCCGCGCGAGGTCGAGGACCTGCTCGCCGACCACGAGGCGGTTGCCGAGATCGCGGTGATCGGGGTCGAGGACACCGAGTTCGGCCAGCGGCTGAAGGCCTTCGTCGTCGCCAAGCCGGGAGTCGAGGTCGGCGAGGACGACCTCAAGGCCCACGTCAAGGCCAACCTCGCCGGCTACAAGACGCCACGCGAGATCGAGTTCCTCGACGAGCTTCCCCGCAACGCCACCGGCAAGGTCCTCAAGCGGGACCTGCACGCGCGCCAGACCAAGCAGTCCGCCTGACGAGTCGTCTCCGGCTCTCTCGTCCAAGGCTCTCGCGCAAATTGCGGCGAATGGCGCCGCCACCCCTTCCGGTGGCCTCCGGCGCCCATAGTAGGTTGCGCGGGGATGAGCGATCCAGCCAGGCAGCTGCGGGCCGTCGGTGAGGCGACCGAGACCATGCACGGCGTCGCCAAGCAGGCGCTGGAGTGGGTTCGCGTCAGCGAGGAGCGGGTCGCGAAGGCCGAGGCGCGCGCCGACAGGGTCGGCGCCGAGCTGAGGGAGCGGGCACTGGGCACGCTTCGCGGCGTCGCCGCCGAGGCACGCGAGCGGATCGCCGCCGAGCGCGCCGCAAGGAGCGAGGCGGAGTCGAAGGTCGCGGGAGCCGAGGCGGCGCGGGATCGCGCCGAGCGGGCCTTCGAGGAGCTGCAGCGGCGCGCCCAGAGCGAGAGCGAAGCGGTCGCGGCGCAGGCGAGTGCAGTCCGGGCCGAGGCGGAGAGCGCGATCGCCGAGGCGGCGCGGAATCTCGAGGAGGAGATCGAGCGCAGGCTTATCGAGGCGCGCAGGGAGATCGACGCGGAGGCCGACCGGCGCATCGCCGCCGCCGAGCAGCGCGCCGCCGACGCCGAGGCGGCCGCGGCGGAGTCGCACGAGACCGCGGTGCGGCTGGAGACCGAGATCGAGCGACGGGTGATGGACGGGCACCGAGGAGGTCCGCCGCGAAGCCGAGGAGAGCGTCCGCAGGCTGGTCGAGAAAGTCGAGCGGGAGGCCGAGGAGGCCGCTCGCGCCCGGGCCGAGGACCAGCTCCGGGTCGAGTCCGACCGGATCCAGATCCAGGCGAAGCGCCGCGAGGAGCGGGTCCGCGAGGCGACCGAGGACGAAATCAAGGCGAGCGCGAAGCGCGCCAAACGCGAGGCCCAGGCCGCGGCGGCGGAGACCGCACCGGTCTGGCTGCGCGGCGAGTCCGACGCCTCGACCGCCGGTTACCGCACCTTTTAGCCGCTACGGATGATCTAGTCTCGGCCCCGCGATGCGCGAGGTGCGAATCAGGGACACGCTCAGCGGCGAGCTGCGCTCTCTCGACCTTTCCAAGGAGGTCGGGATCTACGCCTGCGGCCCGACCGTCTACAGCCGCATCCACATCGGTAACGCCCGCCCCTTCGTCGTCTTTTCCCTCTTCGCCCGCTTCCTGCGCTCCGAGGGACACAGGACGCGCCTGGTCGTCAACGTCACCGACATCAACGACAAGATCTACACCGCCGCGGAGGCGGCCGCGGAGCCCTCAGCCGACTTCGCCTCGCGGATGACCCGCGCCTACGTCGAGGACACCGATCGGCTCGGGCTCGGGCGCCCCGACGCCGAGCCGCTGGCGTCGCAGACGATCGCCGGCATCGTCGAGCTGATCGCCGACCTGATCGAGTCCGGCCACGCCTACGAGTCCGGCGGCGACGTCTACTTCCGGGTCCGCAGCTTCGACGGCTACGGCAAGCTCTCCAACCGCCGCACCGAGGACATGGATCAAGGCGAGGAGGCAGGGCTCCGCCTCGCTGAAGGAGGATGGGCTCGACTTCGCCCTCTGGAAGGCGCACAAGCCGGGCGAGGACACCAGATGGGATTCCCCCTGGGGCCCCGGACGTCCCGGCTGGCACATCGAGTGCTCGGCGATGGCCGAGGCCGAGCTGGGGGACTCGTTCGCGGTCCACGGTGGCGGTTCTGACCTCGTCTTCCCCCATCACGAGAACGAGATCGCCCAGTCCGAGGCGGCCGGGCGTCCCTTCGCCCAGATCTGGATGCACAACGGGATGATCGAGACCGGGGCCGAGAAGATGTCCAAATCCGACGGCAACATCTTCCAGTTGTCGGAGGCGCTCGACAGATACGGGCGTGAGGCGGTCGTGGCGTACCTGATCTCGGGGCATTACCGGCAGCCGTTGGCTTTTGGGGCGGAGCAGATGGAGCAGGCCGGCGCCCAGGTTGAGCGGCTGAGGAACTTCTTTCGGGAGCATTCGGCTGTCGCCTCGGGCGGTGGGGGAGAGTCCGGGGAGGACTCGCCGTCGCAACAGCGGGGAGGCTCCGTCGAGCCCTCCCCGGACTCTCCGGCCGATGTCCGGGTCGCGGCCTTTCGAGATGCGCTTGCAGATGACTTCAATACGGCGCGAGCGATGGCCGAGGTGTTTGAGCTGGTTGGCGACGCGAACCGTGGCGAGGTTGACACCGACGCCGCGGTGCGGGCGCTCGGGGAGATGCTGGAGCTCGTCGGGCTCAGTTCCCTTACCCAGCCGGATGAGGGAGCTGAGGCCGACGGGCGGGCTATGGAGCTGATGGAAGAGCGAGAGCAGGCTCGAGCCGCGAAAGACTTCGAGCGGGCCGATGAGATTCGGGATCAGCTTGCTGAGCTTGGCTGGGAGGTTCGCGATTCCAGTGACGGCGCTCGTCTGGTGCCCAAGGGCTGAATGGCCAACCAGGTCATCTACGGCAAGCAGCCGGTCCAGGAGGCGGAGCGGGGGAGACGGCGGGTGCACCGGGTCTGGCGGGCGCCGGGGACGTCGGCGGAGGAGTTGGAGCGGCTCTGCGGCTCACCCGACCACCAGGGCGTCGTCGCCGAGGTCGATCCCTACCCCTATGCGGATCCCCGCCGTCTGCTGCGCCCCGACGACGCCCTGATCGTCGCCCTCGATCAGGTCCAGGATCCGCGCAACCTCGGGGCTGTCTGCCGCTCGGCCGAGTTCGCCGGTGCCAGCGGGGTCGTCGTCCCCGAGCGTCGCTCCGCCGCCGTTACCGCCGCCACCTGCAAGGCCTCGGCCGGGGCGGTCGAGCACCTTCAGGTAGCCCACGTCCGCAATCTCGCCGACTGGCTGGCCGACGCCAAGGGCGCCGGCTTCTGGATCTGGGGAGCCGACGCCGAGGCCGAGTCTCCTGCCTGGGAGGCCGATCTCAAGGGCCCCACGGTGCTGGTGATGGGCGGCGAGGGCAAGGGCTTGCGCCCCCGCGTCGCCGCCGCCTGCGATGGCCTCATATCGCTCCCACGGCGGGGTCGGGTCGAGTCGCTCAACGTCTCGGCGGCGGCCACCGCGTTGCTTTTCGAGGCGCGGCGCCAGCGCGGCTGAGCCTCTGACAACTGCAACGGCGTTTGCAAAAGCTTCGATCTGGGGTTGACAGAACTCTGCGCCCACGTAAACTAGCGGCGCAACAAGGGTGAACCTCAGCTTGAGTGTGAGGTGACCTCGTCAATAGAGGCGCCTCGGGGGAGGTAAGCGGCGCCACGACCCTTCAGCAAGGAGAAGGATCTGTGGCTCTATCTACGCCTATGCAGCAAACGCCAGCCGCCGCGCCTCGGCGTTCGACTGTTCGTACCCCCAACGCTAACTCTCAAGCTGAGCTTGACGATCACTATCTGGTCGCCCTCGCCAAGGAAGGCAAAACCGACGCCTACGACGTCATCGTCCGTCGCTACCGCGGTTTCGTGCGCCTCAAGGCCTCGTCCTACTTCCTGCTGGGCGGCGAGTCCGACGATCTGATCCAGGAGGGCCTGCTCGGCCTCTACAAGGCGATCCGCGACTACCGCACCGATCGCGAGTCGAGCTTCCGCAATTTCGCCGAGCTCTGCATCACCCGCCAGATCATCACCGCGGTGAAGACGGCGACTCGCAACAAGCACACGCCCCTGAACCAGTACGTCTCGTTCAGTCAGACGCCAGCCGCGGCCGGCGATTCCGACACGACCCTGGACGAGATCCTGCCCGGCCCCAGCGTCCACGACCCGGTCAACCAGGTGATCGCATCGGAAGAGCTGTCCAGCCTCGTCGCCTGTCTCTCGGGCGTCTCCGGCGTGCTCTCCGATCTCGAGAGCCGCGTCCTCTCGCTCTACCTCGACGGTCATTCCTACGAGGCGATCGCCGAGCGGCTCGAGTGCGACACCAAGACCGTCGACAACGCCCTGCAGCGGGTCAAGCGCAAGGTGGGCTCCCACCTCGCATCCCGCGAGGTAGCCGCTTAGAGGTTGACGGGCCGATTTCCGCTCATATAGGCGTATTTTCGGCCCATCAACCGGTGGGGAGGTCCGCCAAGACGTAATCGAGCAGCTCGCGGCCGTGGTCCGAGGCGACGGCAATGTCGTCGGCCTTGACTCGGACCCGGTGTAGCGACTGCATCCGCAGCACGTCGCCGTCGGTGCGGTGGTTGGGGAAGACTCCGGCGTAGGACACGCCGAGGCGCTCGAGGTCGTCGGCGACGAGAGCGGTTGCCGGCTGCTCCAGCGGCAGGTCGACGTAGATCGCGTCGAGGCAGCGGCGGTGGAAGAGGTGATGGCGCTCGGCCGAGATCACCGTCTCGAGGTCGGCTCCGGGCGTGTGAACGGTGATCAGGGCGAGGTTGTGATCCTCGTCGACCTCGACCCGCAGCTCGGTCCGGCTCGCCAGCTCGGCGCCCGTCGGCGGCGTCGCCAGCGTTCCGCGAAGCTGGCACAGGGCCAGCGTCTGGCCGACGATCTCGTGGTGGCGCGGCGGCGCGTAGACGCGCCGCTCATGGCCATCGTTGAGCTTGGTGTAGAAGAGCGCCGCCGACTGCCGCCGCCGCGGCGCCGCGGCGGCGGCGTCGTTGGCGACCGAAGCCGGGATCCAGCCCAGCAGGAAGCCGGTCTCGTGGGCGCCCAGCTCGATGTTCGCGCGCTGGCTGTAGGGGTGGGCCGCCGTCGCCTCGCTGAACAATCCCGCCAGCCCCTCGTCCCGCGCCCAGTCCATCAGGAAGCGCTTGGTACGGGTGAAGAGATGCTGCCCGCGGGCAGCCGGCAGGGTCACCGCCTGGCCAGAGTGGGCTACGGCGTCTCCGCGCCGCCGCCATGCTCATGCCGATGTGGCAGAGCAGGTCGCCCTCGGCCGACTCGGCGATGCAGGAGATGTAGCGACCGTCCCCGAGGCGGGCCGAAACCTCCGCGCTGTCATATACCCAGCGGGCGTCATAGGTGGTCCCGTAAGCTGCTTCTATGGCCTCGGTGAGGACGCCACCCTCTTCCGGCCCGAGGAACCTGAACGTCACATCCATCTAGCCACCTTCGCCACCACGCCCGCCTAGCTCAACCTGGGAGAGCACCCGATTTGTAATCGGGAGGTTGCCGGTTCGAACCCGGCGGCGGGCTCTCGCGGCGGCCCAAGGGCCGCCGCGGTCCCACTCGGTTAACGGACGCCTATGGCGCCGCGCAGATGGCGTAGGCCTGAACGAAGCTCGGATTTCCGGTTTTGGTTTCAGCCGACGCTTCCCAGGCGGTTGGAACCTGCCCATTCACCTGGACAGGAGTGCTGTTCCAGATCCATGATTCGGGGTCTTCGGCGAAGCCACCGCCACCCGTTGCCACCTCGCCGGGCAGGCAGGAGGCGGTGGAGTTGCCGTTTGCGGACGGACCCGACCTGACGGTCACTTTCGTCACCCCGGGCGCTCCCGCGGGACCGGGGATTCCCTGCGGTCCCGTCGCGCCTTTCAGCGTAGTTTTGGCACTTGCGCTCAGCTTGGCGGCCGTTATCGAGCCGTTCTTCAACTGTTTGGCGCCGATGCTGTTTTTCGGCAGTGCGGTCGCCGCATATGCCCCTCCCCCGAGAACGAGGAAGACAGCGATGCTGGCCATCACGTTCGCGTAGGACAGCCTGGGGCGGAAACGGTCTCTCATGTAACTCTCCTGAGTAATGGAGCGATTGCAGAGTCACGTGGACCATTTCATGTATGGAAACTGAATGAGTACTCGGCTGGTACACGACGAGTACTTCGTAGCCGTGCTCCGCGGTCAAGAGTCGGAACTGCCGAGCAAACGAGCCTTCTCGGCCGCGAACTCCTCATCGGTAAGGATGCCCTTCTCGCGCAGCGAGGCAAGCTTCTCGAGCCGCTGGAGACGCGCGTCCTCGTCGCTCAGCACCGCCGTGGGGGCCTCCGCCTTGAGGCCTCACCCGCCCCTGGGCGCCGCACGTCCGGCGGCGCAATTTCGAGGCGCGCCCTCCGGCCGATGTTGGCGCCTTTGACGGCGCTCACCACTTTGCCTTTGGTCCGGCCCATGACATCGCCATAGTTGGCGTCGGGCTCCTCCTCGGCGTCTGCTTGCGGAGCTCGTGGATCCCGAAGGCGGCCATGCCGGCGACGATCAGGGTGGTGAGGAAGGAGCGCAGGCCCTGGGTCGGACCGGAGAGGAAGTAGATGCAGACGAGGACCGCCAGGCCGGCGTAGACGTAGGCGACGTAGCGCTGCAGCACCGGTGCGATCGCCCGGCGGGTGGTGCGGGCCGAGCCGGTCGGCGAGGCGAGCCAGCCGGCGACCGCGAAGAGCAGGCCGACGACGATCACCGTCGTCGCGATGCTCGTCATCAACGAGGTCGAGATCGACCAGGCGGCTTCCCCCGCAGGCTTCGCGCTTTCGACCTTGACCAGTTGGTCGACCACGATCCCCCCGGCGATCTGGCGGACGACGATCACCGCGAAGCCGGCGGCGACCAGGCCGATGCCGCTGGAGAGCACGGTAACCCAGCGGGCGTCGCGGGCAAGGTAGATCGCCGCTCCGAAGGCGACGAAGGTGAGGATCGAGAGGACCAGGGCCAGGCCTTTGATCGCGACCGCGATGTTCTGCGCGGTCTTCAGCTCGTCCGAGCGAAGGATCTCGATCTGGCCCGCGTCGGGCGGCAGTTTCGCGGCCAGGTCAGCGCCGAAGCCGACCTGGTCGGCGAGATTGGTGAGCAGGCTGCCGAGGTTGAGGCTGACCGTCCCTTCTTCGGTCGAGACCGCTTCCCCCTTGTCCTCCAGGACGGCGAGCAGCTGTTCGTGGGCGGAGCGGTTGGCGTCTTCCCAGAGATCCTGGGCGGTCGACGTTTCCAACACCCTTTCGGCACCATTCCCCGCCACCTGGCGCAGGCCGCCGGCGGCCGGGCCGGCGAGATCCTTGGTGTCTCCGGGGAGGATGTCTTTCAGTTCCGCCTCGACGTTGACGTTTTCGTAGAGCTGGTCGACCAGGTAGTCGCTGAGCGCGGCGCGGATCGTCTGGTTCTGGATCAGCCGGCCGCTGGTCGAGACCCAGTCGTCGGTGTTGAGCGCCTGCCGCTCGGTCCAGATCGCGAAGACGCTGAGAAAAGCGAGGATCGATCCGAGAACCACCAGTGCTTTTACAGTTCGTCGGCGACCGCGGCTCATGGTCGGATGCTATACGTGAGCAATGAAGCTCGAGGGCATTCACCACATAACGGCGATCACCGAGGACGCCCAGCGCAACATCGATTTCTACGCCGGTGTGCTGGGGCTGCGGCTGGTCAAGAAAACGGTCAACCAGGACAACCCGACCGTCTACCACCTCTTCTTCGCGGACGAGGGCGGCGACCCGGGTTCCGATCTCACCTTCTTCGAGTACCCGGGTGTGGCGCCCGGACGAGCCGGCGCCGGCATGGTCCACCGCGTCGTCTGGCGGGTCGCCTCAGAGGACTCGCTCACGTTCTGGGCCGAGCGCCTTGGCGCCAACGGGGTCGAATCGGAGCGCGAGGAAACCGGTCTCCGCTTCACCGACCCGGAGGGCCTCGACCACGAGCTGATGGTCGTCGAGGTGCCCGACGCCCCCCTTATTGCCGATCATCCCGAGATTCCGAGCGAGCTGGCGCTGCAGGGCTTCCACGCCGTGCGCGCCTACAGCGCCGCGCCGGAGGCCAGCGCCGCCCTGCTGGAAGCGCTGGAGTTCGAGCCCGTCGAGGGGGCCTGGGAAGCCCGCGGCGAGCAGCGCGGCGGCCTCTACGTCTTTGACGAGCCCCCGGCCGACCGCGGCGTGCAGGGTGCCGGCAGCGTCCACCACGTCGCCTGGGCCTCGCTTCCCGAGGAGCACATGGAATGGCGCCAGAAGGCGATTTCCGCCGGTGCGCAGCCGACGCCGGAGATCGACCGCTTCTATTTCCGCTCGGTCTACTTCCGCGAGCCCAGCGGCGTCCTCTTCGAGCTGGCGACGACGGGGCCTGGCTTCACCGTCGATGAGCCGCTCGAGCACCTCGGCGAGAAGCTCTCGCTTCCTCCCGACTATGAGCACCTGCGGGCCGAGGTCGAACCGAACCTGCGACCGGTGAGGAACCCGCGCACGGAACTCGCGGGGTGAGCCGCGAGTTCATCTGGCGCGACGCCGGCCGCACCGTCGTCCTTCGGCATGAGGCGGTCGCCCAGGCGGACCAGCTTCTGGGCGAGCACGGGTTCTCGCCATTCGAACTGCTGAGCACGGGACGGGCGCTCGCCGGCGCTCCCGATCTGGCCGCGGCGGCGACGGCGGTGCACGAGGTGGGGGAGGGGCAGGTGCCTGACCTCGCCGCCGAGCTGCTTGACGAGGTCGATTCTCAGTCGCTCGTGGCCCTCGGGGGTGGTCGCACCATCGACGTCGCCAAGGCCATCGCTTCGGCGACTGGCGTCAAGGTCGCGGCGATCCCGACGACGATGTCGGGGGCGGAGATGACCGGCATCCACCGCCTCCCGGCCGGCGCCGAGAGTCGCGTCCGCTCGATGGTGCGGCCGGCGCTGGTCCTCGCCGACCCGGCGGCGATGACCTGTCAGCCCGAGCCGAAGCTGCGGGCCAGCTCGATGAACGCGCTCGCCCACGGCGCCGACTCGCTCTACACGCCGTTCTCGAACCCGGTCTCGGAGATGACGGCGCTGCGCGGGGCGGAGCTGATCGCGTCCGCGCTCGACCAGGCCCGCAAGGAGCGTGACGTCGCGGCGCTGGCGCTCGGCTCGCTGCTCTGCGGCTACGCGATCGACTCCGGCATGTTCTCCCTGCACCACGTCGTCTGCCAGAGCCTGGTGCGCGCCTGCGGCAGCCCGCACGCCGAGACCAACGCGGCGATCCTGCCGCGGGCCCTGGCGCTGCTGGTCGAGCGAGCTCCGGATCGCTTCACTGCCTTCTGCGCAGCGATCGAAACCGACCCCGGCGATGTCGAAGCCCGCGTCCTCCGGCTCGGCGGCGATCCCGCCGGCCTCGGGGCCGCCGGCGCCGATCGCTCCAAGCTCGACCAGGCGCTCGACCTGATGCTGCAGCGTTCCGAGCTCGCTTTCGTCCCCGGCCCGCCCCTGACCAGGGCCGATCTCGCGGACCTGGTGGAACGCGCCTGGTAGCTGGCCAAGGCGCCTTGCGTAACCGCGCGGCCCCCGCCGTGTAGCGCTCTGCGTGACCGCTGAGCGACTGGCCGGCTACCACGCCTACACGCGCAAGCACAGCGTCAACTGGGTCCTCTACCTGCTGGCGAGGATCTTCATGACGCCGTTCTTCCTCGTCTACTTCCGCTACGCGCGGACCGGTCGCGAGCACGCCCGGCTCAAGGGCGGGCTGATCGTCGCTTCCAACCACCGCAGCTTCCTCGATCCCTTCGCCGTCGGCGGCTGCCTGCCGTGGCGGCGGCCGATGAACTACGTCGCCAAGGTCGAGCTGTTCGAGCGCCGCTGGCAGGGATGGGTCCTCTCCCGCCTCGGCGCCTTCCCGATCCGGCGCGGCGAGTCCGACGAGGAAGCGATGGAGACGGCGCGCCAGATCGTCGAGCGCGGCGGCGCGGTCTGCATCTTCCCCGAGGGCACGCGGATTCGCCGCGGCACCCTCGGTCACCCGCACCGGGGGGTCGGTCGCCTGGCGCTGCAGACCGGAGCGCCGGTGCTCCCGACCGCGGTGCTGGGCACCGAAGACGTCCGCCGCGGCTGGCGGATCCGGCCGCGCGAGGTCAGGGTCCGGCTGGGACGGGCGATGACCTTCCCGCGGGCGGAGGAGCCCTCGAAGGCGCTGGCGGAAACCGTCACGGCGCGGATCTGGCCCAATGTGCTGTTGCAGTGGGAAGACCTCGGCGGGCTGCCGCCGATGCGCCGCGCCGCGGTGATCGGTGCCGGGAGCTGGGGGACGGCGGTCGCGGTCCTGCTCGCCCGCGGCGGGCTCGAGGTCCAGCTCGGCGCCCGCACCGCCGAGCGGGTGGCGGAGCTGGTCGAGGCGGGGGAGAACCAGCGCTACCTGCCGGGTGTGCCGCTGCCGGAGCCGATCGACGTCCGCCAGGCGTCCGAGATCGAGCTCGCCGGTCTCGACCTGATCTGCCTCGCGATCCCGTCGAAGTCGCTGCCGCAGGCGGTCGGGGCGATCGCCGACCGCGTCAGCGGTCGCTCCTCGGTCCTGCTCCTGACCAAGGGCCTGATCGCCCCCCAGGGCCAGCTTCCCGCCGAATACGTCGGCGAAAGGGTGCGTGCCCGCGCGATCGCCTGCCTCGGCGGCCCCGCCCACGCCCGCGAGGCGGTCTCCGGCTCCGCCGCTCTCGTCCTCGGCTCGGCCGACGTCGACCTGCAGGTTCAGCTCGGCGAGGTCTTCGACCGGGCTGGTCTGGTCTGCGAGCGCTCCCGCGACGTCACCGGCGTGGAGATGGCGGGGGCGGCTAAGAACGCCGCCGCGCTGGCCGCGGCCGCGGCGGAGCCGCACGGGCTCAACGCCGCCGGGATCGCCGTGGCCGAGATTTGGCGCGAGTGCATCGAGTACGCGATCGAGCGCGGGGCGGAGCTCGAGACGTTCTCTGGCCTGGCCGGGGTCGGCGACCTGACGGCGACGATGATGGCCCCGACCGGCCGCAACCGCCGGGCGGGGGAGCTGCTCGGCAACGGCACCCCGGCGGAGCAGATTCAGGACATAATCGGGCAGGCTTCGGAGGGGCTCGACACGACGCCGCTGCTGGCCCAGGCGGTGGCCTCCGCCGGCGGGCCAGCGGAGGCGCTGAACGGACTCGCCGCCCTGATCCGGGGGGAGATCGACGCCGAGGCTTGGGTGGCCGGCCTGCGCCGGACCGAGCGGTCGAGGCGGGCTGCCTGATGTGCTCTAGGCTTGGCCCGTGAGTCCCACGGAGAACGTCGAGCCTGGCGACCTCGGGCCGGCGGCGAAGGCGGAGCTCGACCGCGCCTTCGAGGATTTCTACCGAGCCCACCTTCGCGACGTCTATTCCTACGCCTACTACCGGGTGGGCAACCACCACGACGCCGAGGACCTGACCGAGCAGGCCTTTCTGCAGGCCTACCGCCACTTCGACCGGGCGCGGCGCGAGTCCGACGGCCGGCCGCTGCGCCCCTGGGTGATTCGGATCGCCCACAACCTCGCTTCGAACTACTACCGGGATCGGTCGCGGCGTCCGCAGACGCCGCTCGACAGCGCCGACCCGATCGCGGCGCGCCACGACACCGTCGCGATCGCCGAGGGCCGCGAGGAGCTGCGGCAGGTGATGGCCAATCTCGAGCACCTCTCGGACGATCGGCGCGAGGCGCTGATCATGCGCTTCGCGCTCGGTATGGACAACCGCGAGATCGCTCGCGCCCTCGGCCGCTCCGACGGCGCGACCAAGGTGCTGATCCACCGTGCGATCAAGCAATTGCAAGAGGAGATGGGCGATGACTGATTCCGGCGAGACCCTCAGCGGCAGCACCTGGGACGTCGAGCAGCTTCTGAGCGACGCGCTGCGCCCGATCGAGCCGCCGGAGCGGCTGTCGGGCCGCTTCGAGGACACGCTTGCTGCGGTCACCCAGGCGGCCGCCGAGGAGCTCTCCGACTGGGCTGAGGAGCTTTCCGAGGGCGAGTTGCGGGCGCTGCGCGACCCGCGCAACTGGGTGCGGCCCGTGGTCGCGGTCGGCGCCGGCAGCGTCGCTACCGGCGCCCTGGTGCTGTTGGAGTTGCGCCGCCGCAGCAAGCAGAGGAGCGAGAGCGGTCTAAAGGCTCTTTCCGGCGGCTTGCGCTCGCGCCTCTGAGGTCCCGGCCGCTGCGGCGAGCCCGAGCACGCCAATCGTCAGGTGCAGCCAGCCGTCGCTGTCGAAGGCGAAGACGGCCAGGCCGATGTAGATCAGGCCGAGGCCGAAGGCGTAAAGGCGCGCCGCGGCGAAGGCCGCGAGCAGGCCGAGAACACCGCTGGCGACGTGGAGGAAGTTGAGCCAGGAAAGGTCCTCGGCGAAGCCGGCAAGGCCGAAGACGAAGAGGAAGGCGCCGGCCAGCGTGGCGTAGAGGCGGGCTGGGCTGGGCGGCTCCATCGGCCGCGATTGTAGGCTGCCCATCCCGATGGCTGAGACTTGTTACCGCCACCCCGGCCGCGAGACCGGCGTCTCCTGCTCTTCCTGCGGCCGGCCGATCTGCCCCGACTGCATGACCCCGACCCCGGTCGGGATGCGCTGCCCCGAGTGCGCGCGGCAGCGAACCAAAGTCGTCCGCGGCGCCGGCGGCAGCGCCATCGGGTTCTGGCAGTCGCCGGCGACCTACGTCCTGATCGGGCTCAACGCGATCGCCTACCTGATCGAGATCGCGGCTGGGACCGGCGGCCTCAACAACCCCAGCGGCAGGATCGTCGTCGACTTCGGCCTCTTCGGCCCATCGGTCGCCGAAGGCGAGTGGTATCGGATGGTGACCAGCGGGTTCCTGCACGCCAGCCTGATCCACATCGGCTTCAACATGCTCCTGCTGTTCTTCCTCGGCCGCCTGCTCGAGCCGGCTCTCGGCACGCCTCGGTACGTGGCGATCTATTTTGCCTCGCTGCTTGCGGGCTCCTGCGGTGCTCTCTTGCTGGATCCCAATGCCCTCACCGTGGGCGCCTCGGGAGCCGTTTTCGGGCTGATCGGCGCCGCGTTCGTGATCGCCCGGGGGCGCGGGATGAACGCGCTGGCGGGCGAGCTGGGCTTCCTCATCGTGATCAACCTCGTCTTCACCTTCGGCGCCTCCAACATCAGCATCGGCGGCCACCTCGGCGGCCTCATCGGGGGCGGCATCTGCGCCGCGGCGATCGTCGCTGGCGAGCGCGGGATGCTCGGGCCGAGACGGCAGGTGGCCGAGTACGTGGTGATCGCGGCGGTCGCCGCGATCTCCCTGTTCGCCGGCGTGGCCGTCGCCTGAGGACTCAGTCTCCGGGAGTGGGTCGCGAGACCGGGGCCGAGAGCGGCACGAACAGGGTGTTGCCGGGCGGGTCCATCAGCTCCGGGTGCAGTAGGTGGGCGAGCAGCTCGACGCCGTCGACGAGCTCCGGCCCCGGCTCCGAGAAGGCCGGCGTCGCATCGACGGCGAGGACCCGGTCGGCTCCCAGTGCCTGGATCCGCTCCCAGTGCTCCATCGCCTGCGCTTTGGCATCGATCAGGGAGCAATCCAGCATCACGATCGCGACGTCGGCGTTGAGGCTTTCCAGCTCTCCCCAGCCGACGCTGGGTGGGTTGAGGCCGGGGTCGCCGGCGACGTCGACGCCGCCGGCGATCGAGATCATCTCCGGGATCCAGAAGCCGGCGACCCGCGGCGGGTCCAGGCGCTCGAAGGCGATCACCCGCGGGCTGCCGGCGCCGGAGACCGCCGCCCGCACCGTCGCCAGCCGTCCCTCCAGTTCACCGCGGAGCTCGTGCGCGTGGTCTTCCGTGCCCGTCGCCTCGCCGAGGCGGACCACCTCTTCCAGCATCTCGCTGAGGGTCGCGACGCGCATTATTTTCCCAATATCGCATTTATCGAAAGTCCTGCGTGGGCGGCCAGCTATATTGCGTTCGCCGAATGGCCGATGACGTCCCAGCCCGAAGTACCGGGCCGCATAACCGATGAGCATCGTCCTGCTCATCCTCCTGTTGCTGTTGGTCGCGGTCAACGGCTTCTTCGTGGCGGCTGAGTTCGCGATCGTCCGCTCGCGCCGCTCACGCCTCGAGCAGCTGCGCGACGAGGGGGTCGCCGCGGCGACCAAGGGGCTGGACCTGATCGATCACGTCGACGTGTACGTCGCCACCTGCCAGGTCGGGATCACGGTCGCTTCCCTCGGCATCGGCTTCCTCGGCGAGCCGGCGCTGGCCGAGCTCTTCGAGCCGCTGTTCGGCAACTTCTTCGCCCACGCGGTCTCGGTCGCGATCGCGATCGCGCTTGCCTTCACGATCGTCACCTTCCTGCATGTGATCCTCGGCGAGCAGGCACCGAAGATGCTGGCGATCGCCCGGGCCGAGTCGGTGTTGATGCGCGTGGCGCGGCCGCTCGGCTTCTTCCGCACCGCGCTGCACCCGCTGATCGTCGCCACCAACGCCCCGGCTCAGTTCCTCGTCTATCGCGTGTTCCGCGTCGATCCCGAGGAGACCGGCGAAGAGACCTCGCCGGAGGAGCTGCGGCTGCTGATCTCCCGCGGGGCGCAGCGGGGCCGCTTGGACCCCGGCGAGGCCGGGATGCTCGGCGGCGTCTTCCACCTGCACGAGCAGGAGGCGCGCGAGGTGATGACCCCGATCCCGACCGTCGTCACGGTCGATGCCTCGGAGACCGTCGAGGCGGCGCTGCGGCGCTGCGTCACCTCGGGCCACACGCGCCTGGTCGTGATCGAGGACGACAACCCCGACCGGGTCAAGGGGATCGTCCACAACAACAGCCTGATCCGGCTCTACATGAGCGACGGGCCGGATGCCTCGATCGAGCCGGTGATCCGCGACGCGCTGATCATCCCGGAGACGCGCCCGCTCGACGATCTCCTGCACGACCTGCAGGTGCAGCGCACCTCGATCGCGGTGGTCGTCGACGAGTACGGCCGCACGGTCGGGATCGTCACCGTCGAGGACATCCTCGAGGAGGTGGTGGGGGAGATCGAGGACGAGACCGACCCCCGCGCGGCGGCGCTGCGCCAGCTCAGCAACGGCGACTGGTTCGTTCGCGGCCACGTCTCGCTCGGCGATCTGGCCGATGCCGGGATCGAGCTACCGGTCGACACCGACGCCTACAACTCGGTCGGCGGCTACGTCTTCGGCGAGCTCGGGCGGCTGCCCAAACGCGGCGACTCGATCAAGTCCAACGGCTACACGATCCGGGTCGAGGCGGTTCGCGAGAACCGCATCGAGGCGGTCCGGATCAGCGGTTCCGTCCGTCCGGCTGCCTAATTTCTCCGGGCAACCCGCGATTCGCCCGAAAGTTGGAGGTACCGCATGTGGGTTGTACGCCTGACCGACAAGCAGCTCGAGGTCCTGAGGGCGCTGCTGCGCTCCGAGGAACATCTCGGCCCGGCGCTCAAAGGCTCGATCGAGGCCCTCGACCTCGCCCGCTGGGATGAGCTCCCCGAGGCCGAGCTCCCCTGGGACGAGATCGAAGTCCTCGCACGCCGCCAGAGCATCTCCGAGGCCGACGTGATCTGGGACCTGTCCGGGAAAAGTAGGAGCTGCGGCTAGGCCAAGCAGATCAAGGACGCAGGGAGCGTGGCGTGCTCTGCACGCGAGCGACCGAGGACGCCGATATGCGCCGGTCTAGTCGTAGCTGTAAAAGCCGGCGCCGCTCTTTCTTCCGAGCTTCCCTTCGCCGACCATCTCGACGATCAGTCCCGGCGGCTTGCTTGCCGCCTCGCCGTTTTCGGCGTAGAGCGCGTTGCCGATCGCCTCGGAGACGTCGAGGCCGACGAAGTCGAGCAGGGCCAGCGGGCCCATCGGGTGCCCGGCGCCCAGTTTCATGCAGGTGTCGATCTCGCCCGCCTCCATGCCGGTCCGCTCGATCATCCGCACGGCTTCGAAGAGGTAGGGGAAGAGCAGGCGGTTGACGACGAAGCCGGCCTGATCCGGAACCTCGACGGCGGTCTTGCCGAGGGCCGCGCACCAGGCGAGGGCCTGCTCACGGGAGCCGGCGGCACCGTCGGGGAAGCAGACCTCGACCAGCTTCATCCGTGGCACCGGGTTGAAGACGTGGAGGGCGAAGAGCTTGTCCGTCCCGGCCGCCGCGGCGATCGCGGCGATGCTGAGCGACGAGGTCGTGGTCGCGAGATCGGCGTTGGGGCAAGCCTCGGCGATCGTTGCCAGCAGTTCGCCCTTGGGCTCGACCTCCTCGACGATCGCCTCGACGATGATGTCGCAGTCGGCCAGGTCCTTGGGATCGGTCGTGACTCGCAGCCGCGAGGGCTCGGCCCCCTCGATCTTGGCGCAGGCGGCGACCACTTTCTCCTCCGCGCGCCAGGCCGAAGCCTCGCTGCGGGCGAGCAGGATCGTGTCTGCCGTCGTGGTCGAGACAGCGGCGAGGCCGGTGGCAATTGCCCCGCTCCCCGCGATCCCCGGACTCTCGTACCCCTGGTTAGCGCTCATGGGCGGGGTTCCTATCAGTCTCCCCGGGGGTCGTGCTGTGTGCCCAAAATCCTGGCTGATTGACCAGTCAGTCGAGTATCTTGGAGTTAGGCACGAACTTGAGCGAAACGGAGAATCGGATGGCTGAGAGCGGCAGCGGGAAGTTCGGAGGGCGTGAGGTGGTCATCGTCGAGGCGGCGCGGACGCCGATCGGTCGCGGCCATCCGGAGAAGGGCTACTACAAGGACCAGCACCCCTCGAACCTGCTGGCCAAGGTCTACGGCGAGCTGTTCGAGCGCTCCGGCGTCGACCCGGCCGAGACCGGCGACGTGATCGCCGGCTGCGCCCAGCAGTTCGGCGAGCAGGGCGTGAACATCGGCCGCAACGCCTGGCTCGAGGCCGGGTTGCCGATCGAGACGCCGGCGACCACAATCGACCGCCAGTGTGGCTCCGCCCAGCAGGCGGTCAACTTCGCCGCGGCGCAGATCGCCAGCGGCGTCCACGACGTCGTGGTCGGCGGCGGCGTCGAGCACATGGGCCACATCTCCTTCGCCGACGGCTACGAGGTGATGAAAGAGCACGGCTCGCCGTTCTCGCCCGAGCTGATGGACCGCTACAACCTGATCCCGCAGGGCCTCTCGGCTGAGATGATCGCCGACAAGTGGGAGATCGCCCGGGCCGAGCTCGACGAGTTCGGCCTGCGCTCGCAGCAGCTCGCCGCCAAGGCAACCGAGGAGGGCCGGTTCGAGCGGGAGACGATCCCCTACGCCGTCAACGGCGACAACTACGTGACCGACCAGGGTCTGCGCGAGACCACGCTGGAGGCCTTGGCCGGGCTGAAGCCAGCCTTCAAGGAGGACGGCAAGATCACCGCCGGCAACTCCTCCCAGGTCTCCGACGGTGCCGCCGGCGTGCTGCTGATGGCGCGTGAGAGGGCCGACGCTCTGGGCCTGAAGCCGCGGGCCCGGATCTACGACCAGACCACGGTCGGGGTCGACCCGGTGATCATGCTGACCGGCCCGATCCCGGCGACCCAGAAGCTGCTCGAACGCAACGGGATGACGATGGACGACATCGATTTGGTCGAGATCAACGAGGCCTTCGCTTCGGTCGTCGTCGCCTGGCAGCGCGAGCTGAACCCCGACATGGACAGGGTCAACGTCAACGGCGGCGCGATCGCCCTCGGCCATCCGCTCGGCTCGACCGGCGCCCGCCTGATCACCACCCTGCTGCACGAGATGGAGCGCACCGACAAGGAGATGGGTCTGGTGACGATGTGCTGCGGCGGCGGGCTCGGCACGGGAACGCTGATCGAGCGGATCTGAACCAGCAGGTCGAAGAAATCAAAGCGCTGGCTGACTGGCCAGGCGCCCTATATGCTCGCTGGCGATGGACCTGACGCTGTCGCCATCGGAGGAGGACTTCCGCGAAGAGGTTCGCACCTGGCTGCGGGAGAACCATCCGGGCCCCGAACCCGAAGGCAGCCTCGACGAGGCGATGTCCTTTCGCCGTGAGTGGCAGCTGAAGCTGCACGCGGCCGGTTGGGCTGGGATCTCCTGGCCGAAGGAGTACGGCGGCCGCGGCGCGACGCTGATCGAGCAGGCGATCTTCGTCGGCGAGGCGGCGCGCCAGGAAGCACCGAGCCCGGCCAACGTGCTCGGCTTGGCGATGGGCGGGCCGGTGGTGATCGCCCACGGCACCGACGAGCAGAAGCAGCGCTACCTGGAGCCGATCCTGACCGGCGAGGAGATCTGGTGCCAGGGCTTCTCCGAGCCCGAGTCCGGCTCCGACCTCGCCTCGCTGAAGACCCGCGCGGTCAAGGACGGCGACGAATGGGTGGTGACCGGACAGAAGGTCTGGACCACGTTCGCCCAGTACGCGAAGTGGTGCATGCTCGTCGCCCGCACCGATCCCGACGCGCCCAAGCACAAGGGGCTCACCTACTTCCTGATGGATATGGAACAGGAGGGTGTCGAAGCGAAACCGCTGGTCCAGATCACCGGCGAGGGTGAGTTCAACGAGGTCTTCATGGAGGAAGCGCGGATCCCCGACGCCAACGTCGTCGGCGGTGTCGGCAACGGCTGGGTGGTGGCGATCACGACGCTGATGAACGAGCGCGCTGGGCTAGCTTTCGGCGCGATCGCCCAGATCCAGAACGCTCTCGGACGACTGGCCCGGCTCGCCACCGAGGTCCGCGTCAACGGCGGCTCGGCCGCGGATGACACCTACTACCGCCAGCGCATCGCCCAGCTCCACATCGAGGCCGAGACGATGCGACTTAACGCCTACCGCGGGCTGACCAAGACGATGCAGTCGGGGATTCCCGGTCCGGAGGGCTCGCTCGGCAAGTGGCAATGGGCCGACATCAACCAGGGCCTGACGGAGCTCGCCTTGGAGATCGAGGGCGCCTACGCGCCACTCACCCGCGGCTCCGAGCACGCGATCGCCAACGGCGCCTGGCAGTACGGCTTCCTGCGCTCGCGCGCCAACTCGATCGAGGGCGGCACCACCGACATCCTCAAAAACATCATCGCCGAGCGCGTGCTCGGCCTGCCGAGACTGCGTTAGGGGCTGTCGCTTACCTATGTACTTCGACCTCACCGACGAGCAGCAGGCGATCAAGTCGACCGCCCACGACTTCCTCGCCTCCCGCTTCAAATCCGCGCGGATGCGCGAGATCGCGGCCAGCGAGGACGGCTTCGACGCCGATGGTTGGCGCGAGATGGCCGAGCTGGGTTGGGCCGGGCTGGCGCTGCCGGAGGAGTGGGGCGGGCAGGGTCTCGGGATCGTCGAGCTCGCGGTTCTCTTCGAGGAGATGGGCTATGCGCTCGCTCCCTCGCCGCTCTTCTCCAACACGATCGCCGGCCTGGCGCTGAGCCTCTGCGGAAGCGACGACCAGCGCGAGCGCTTCCTGCGGCCGTTGGCGGCGGGGGAGCTGCGCGGCGTCCCGGCGCTCTGGGACGCCGACTCCTCGGCGACGGTCGGCGAGTTCACGCTGGAGGCTCGGCCCGATGGCGACGGCGTCATCCTCGACGGCGAAAAGACGCTCGTCCCCGACGCCGCCAGCGCCCACTTCTTCCTCGTCGCGACCAGCGACGGCAGGCGTCACCTGGTCGAGCGCGGCGCCGAAGGGGTCACCGTCAGCGCCGAAGAGGGCATCGATCCCACCCGCCGCTTTTCCTCGGTCCGCCTCGACGGCGTCCGGGTCGCCGCCGCCGACACGCTGCCCGGCGAGGCCGCCGACTACCTGCCTGTCTTTCATCGTCTCTGCGTCGCCCTTGCCGCCGAGTCGACCGGGATCGCCCAGCGGACGCTGGAGATGGCGGTCGAGTACGCCAAAGACCGGCAGCAGTTCGGGCGCCCGATCGGCGCCTACCAGGCGGTTTCCCACCGCTGCGCGCAGATGCTGCTGGAGACCGAGAACTCCCGCTCCGCCGTCTACGGCGCCGCCTGGGCCGCCGACGCCGAGCCCGAGTCGCTGCCGCTGGCGGCCTCGATGGCAAAGGCCTACGCCGGCGACGCCGGCTGGCGGGTCCCGGACGCCTCGATCCAGGTGCACGGCGGCATCGGCTTCACCTGGGAGCACGACCTCCACTTCTTTCTCAAGCGCGGACGCTCCAACGCGGCGATCTTCGGCGACTCCAAGTGGCACCGCGAACGGGTCGCCGATGTGGTCCTGGCGCGGGTCGCCGAGCCGGCCGCGGTCTGAGCGCCGAGATCCCGATGAGCGCCCTCGACCGCATCTCCGTCGCCGCGATCGGTACTTCCGTCGCCGACCTCGAGGCGGAGACGCTGCGGGCCGAGGCGGCGGGGGTCGAGTGCGTCTGGGCCCCCGAGCTGTTCCGCAGCGCCGTCACCCAGGCGGCCTACCTGGTGGCGAAGACCGAGCGGATCGACGTCGCCACCGGCATCGTCTGGGCCTTCACCCGCAGCCCCTTCATCCACGCCGTCACCGCGCTCGACATCGACGAGATGTCAGGCGGGCGCTTCCGGTTTGGGATGGGCGCCGGGGTCAAACGCCTCAACGAAACCTGGCACAACGCCGCCTACGGCAAACCGGCGCCGCACCTGCGCGAGGCGATCGAGGCGACGCGGCTGATCATGCGCCAGGCGAGCGCCGGCGAGCCGATCCGCTACGAGGGGGAGTACTACGACATCGACATCAAGGGCTGGATCCGGCCGCACCCGGCACCGCGCGAGGCCGTCCCGATCTATACCGCCGCGGTGCAGGGTGGAATGGCGCGGATGGCGGGCGACGTCGCCGACGGCCTGATCGGGCACCCGATCCAGAGCCTGCGCTGGATCGACGAGGTCGTCGTCGACGCCTTCGAGACGGGCCTGAAGCGCTCCGGCCGCGAGCGCTCGGACTTCGACTACCTGCCGACCGTCTGCTGCGCGATCGACGAGGACGAGGGCCGGGCGATCGAGATGGCCCGGCGCACGATCTCCTTCTACGCGACGGTCAAGACCTACATGCCGCTCTGGGAGCTGCACGGCTTCGCCGACAACGCGGTCGCCGCCGGCGACGCCTTCCGCCGCGGCGACCTCGCCGGTGTGCCCGCCGCGATCAGCGACGAGATGGTCGAGACCTACTGCGCCGCCGGCCCGCTCGACAAGGTCCGGGCCCGGGTCGAGGCGACGGCCGAGCGCGCCGACGGCCTCTTCCTCACCCCGCCGACCTACTTCATCTCGCCCGAGGAGCTGAGCGAGTTCCAGAACCGGATCATCGACGCCTTCGGGCCGGGGGCGCCCTGA
Source organism: uncultured Solirubrobacterales bacterium (assembly GCA_963715395.1). GTDB lineage: Bacteria > Actinomycetota > Thermoleophilia > Solirubrobacterales > 70-9 > VAYN01. The sequence goes on along the minus strand of OY970238.1, from coordinate 1,317,682 downwards.
CCGACGTGCCCGGATCCCGCGAGCTCGAAGTGCTCGAGCGTGTGCGCGAGATCCCCGAGGGCTTCGTCAGCACCTACGGCGACGTCTCGCCCGGCGCGCCCCGCTTTGCCGGCTCGGTCCTCTCCGAGGTCGACGAGCCCGACCTGCCGCGGTGGCGCGTCGTCCGCGCCGACGGCTCGCTCGCCAAAGGCGCCCGCCAGCGCCGACACCTCATGGCGGAGGGCGTTCCCTTCCGCGGCGAGCTCGTCGACATGGAGCAGGCCCGCTTTCCGGGTTGATTGCCACAAAGTCACAAATTTGGCACACTTTTCACTTGATGGCAGAAATAAAGCTTGGTAGACAGGGACGCATAGTGATACCAGCCACCTTGCGCAAAGAACTCGATCTTCGAGAGGGCGACGTTCTCGACGCCCGCGTCGAGCGGGGCCGGCTCGTTCTGCAGACGCCACAAGCGATCCTCGAGCGACTGCGTGGCGACCTCCGCGCGGCGGCCGGAGACCGCGATCTGGTCGCCGAGCTGCTCGACCAGCGGCGGGTGGAAGCAGAGCGCGAGGAGTAGGCGTGGGACCTCGCGTCGTCCTCGACGCCTCCGCCGTGCTCGCGGCGATCCTCGATGAGAGCGGGGGCGAGGAGACGCTGCGCCACTTCTCTGGGGCGGCGATCTCGACTGCGAACTGGGCGGAGGTCGTCGAGAAAGTTCTCTCCACGGGCATGGCCGTGGAGCGGCTGCGAGGAGATTTCGAAGGCATGGCCGCTCGACTCGTTCCGCTCGGCGCGGAGCAGGCGGAGCGCGCCGCCCGCCTGCGTCAGCCGACGCGGGCGGCGGGGCTCTCCCTGGCCGATCGGATCTGCCTCGCCCTCGCTGCCTCCGAAGGGCTGCCGGCGTTGACCGCCGATCGTGCCTGGACGGACCTCGACGTCGGGGTCGAGGTCCGTCTCGTTCGCTGAGTCACGGCTCCTACGGGCAGACGACGACCAGATGGAAGTCGGCGTCCTCGTTGGCACCGGTTTTGTCGCGGGTGTGGACTTCGATCGCGTTGGGATTGGCGGCCGAGATGTTGGTCTGGGCGTAGCCGGCATTGGGCACCGTGGTGCCGGCGTTGTTGCGCGAGGAGACGTTGGCGCAGCCGATGACGTTGGCCGGGAAGACGACGGTGACGGCACCGCCGGCCTCGGTCGCGGTTATGCCGGCGTCGCTGGCGCGGGCCAGAGCGTCGCGTTGCCGGGGCCGGCCGGGTTGTTGACGACCGCCCAGTAGGTGTGGGTGGCGCGCTTCGCCGACGGCACGACGCCGAGCTTGTTGGTGTTGATCTGGAAGCCGGTAAGCGTCTTTTTCTTCAGCTTGCCGCCGCCGATCGTCTGCTTTTTGATCGCGCCGCCATTGATCGTCTGCGCCGCGTAGGCGGTGCCGGCGAGGGCGACGATCAGCGCGATCACCGCGACGACCATCGCCGGAGACGGTCGCCTCTGCTTGAGCGTGCTCATGCTGGACTCCCTTCGGAGTAGGTCCCAGTGGGTGAAATCAAGTAACCCCTTTCTGGGGCCGAAGCTGCGCTCCTGCTGCTGGACGGCACTTGCGAAAGGTCGGCCCGCCTTTGGGTATTCTCACGACCTTCTAAGGAATGAGAGGAGTCTTAATGCGGGTCAAGGCAGTAATCGCGGTCACGTTGACGGCTCTAGTCCTCAGCGCGGGAAGTGCCAACGCATTCCAATGGCACATGCGCTTTGGGCAAGCCAAGAACGCGAGCAAGGAATACACCAAGGACCTATGTGCCGATTTACGGGAATGCATTGGGTGGGGGGTCGGTCAGTGCTACCGCCAGAGCAATAGCCGCTTCGACTGCACGATTGGGACTTGGTTCCCCGGCAAGGAAGCCGGTGAAGAAATTGAATGCCGGCAGGTGCTCCACTGGGGCGCGAGCTATTCCGGCTACGTCGTGCTGAAAAACGCAGGCCGACCGAACTGTCAGGCTGTCTCTTAAGTCCCCGGCGGGCTACGGCAGAGCGGCGACGAAGCGCTCGAAGGCGGCGATGTCGGTCACCGCGGGGCCGTGGCCGGGCAGGATCAGCGAGGGGTTGAGCTCGGCCAGCTTGCGGATCGAGCGGCGGTTCTCGGCCGGGTCGTAGGTGAAGATCGTCGGCGGCTCCTTGATCCCGGGCAGCGCGGTCGCGTAGCTCATGTTGCGGATCACGTCGCCGCAGATCGCGACCCGGTCGGACTCGCGGAAGAAGATCACCTCGCCGCGGGCGTGCCCGGGTGCGTGGACGACGCGGAAGCCGGCGACCTCGTCGCCCTCCTTGAGGACGCGATCGACCTTGTACGGCGGTCCCTGCCAGATCGCGCGGATCACCCGGTTGACGGGATTGCTCGCCGCAGCCTCCTGCATCGGCCGCGTCCCTTCCATCGCCTCGACGTCGTCTGCGTGGCAGGCGAGCGGCACCCCGCGGGCTTCGCAGACGTCCTTGGCGACGCCCTGGTGGTCGGGGTGGGCATGGGTCAGCGCCAGCATCGAGATCTCGCGGCCCTCGAGCTCGGCGAAGATCCGTCGCCGGTCCCAGGTCCGGCCGGCGTCGATCAGGACGTCCTCGGCCAGGTAGACGTTGACGCTCGGGTAGCCGGGAGCTCCTTCAGCCGCCAGACGCCAGGGGCGAGGTACTTCAATGCCCGATCCCGAGCGTCCCGCGCGGCTCGCCGCTGTGCTTGGCGAGCTCTTCGAGGCTGGGCGATCTTGCGTTCGCCTTCGAGCCGGGCCGGGTGCTCGGGCGGCAGCGGCTCGATCAGTCGCCGGATGCGATTGCGGATCTGCAGCGCGAAGTGGGGGGTGACGGCGCCGGCGAGGGCGCGGATGTCCTCCGGCGTGATCTCGCGCGAGCGCGTCAGCAGCTCGGGGTTCTCCGCCTCGCTCATCCTTCGCCGCCGATCTTGGCCAGCTCGGCCAGCTCGTTGACCTCGCGCCTGCTGGTTCACGTCGATCGCCTCCTGGTCGCCGATCACCCACACGTGGTTGTAGAAGGCGCGGGTCGGGTTGGTCGTGTAGCCGGGCTTCACGTCGAGGAAGTATTCACGTAGCGGCCGCCGGCAGGGCGGTGGCGCTGTCGGTGAGCAGCAGCGGGCCCCAGGTCCCGGAGGCCGAGAGCGGTGCCGCGGCGGCGGCGTCGAGCGGCGAGTCCTCGCGGGCGAGGACGAAGCCGTGGCCGGGGTCGTTGATGTTCCAGCCGAAGCCGCCGTCGGCGTAGCGGGCGAAGGCGATCGCGTTGGCGACCGGGTCCTCGCCGGAGACCCGGTGGACCTCGTTGCCGATCTTGCCGATCGCGCGGATCGCTTTCGAGGAAATCGCCGAGGAGGGCCCGAGGACGTAGACCGGCACCTCGTCATGGCGTTTGAGCGTGGCGACGGTGGGCTCGAGGGAGTCGGTCGCCTTCGGCGAAGAGAACCGGGTCGCCGGAGCGGGCCGCCCAGGCGGCGGCCGGCATCGCCAGGTCTGGACGCCCAGCGGGTGCGATCACGATCTGTGTCGGGCCGGAGCCGAAGAGCCGGTCGCGCAGCGCCGCGATCGCGGCCGCGGTTGCCGCGGCGGAGCCGCCTTTGACACTGGTCACCGAGCCGCCGTCGGGCGTCGCCACGTCGCCGATCGCGAAGGCCGTGGTGCCGCCGGTCTCGGTCGCGCCCTGGGGGTCGAGCGCCTCGAGCGCTTCCGCGCTCGGCTCGGGCAGGGCCGTCGCTGCCGGAGATCAGGATCGGCGCCCGGACCGGGGCGGACATCAGGACCGAGGCGGCGATCGCCCCGGCCCAGTCGTCCTCGCCGACCAGCGTCACCGCCGCGGGCCGCTGCGCGCGGCGTGGTCGAGGGGAACACGGCGAGCGCGACCGCGGCGGCGTTGGCGGCCGGGTCGGAGCCGCCGACCCGGGTCGTGTTGCCGGTCGCGAAGCCGGGGAAGCCGAGCTGTTCGACGGTCTGCGCAGGCGGCGCCTCGGTCGCGTCGTTCTCGACGACCGGGGCGGGCGACGGCGCGGGGGCGGCGTCGGGCTCGTCTCTCGGAGCCGCCGCTGCCGCCGATCACGGCGGCGACGATGAAGACGATCGCGATCGCGACGAGCGCCGCGATTCCCTTGATCGCGCCGGGGATCGGGCGGCGCTGGCGTTTCGCCGGCGCCGGCTTCGGATCGGGTTTCGGCTGCCGCCTTCTTGTCCGCCGGCTCGGGCGCGGGTGGGCGGTCCGCGGACGGCGTCTCGGACGGCGACACGTCGGCGTTGATCGGGCGATCGCGATTCACGCGGCCAACGCTACATAAGCGGAGCTGGCTGGCTGGTCAGATAAAGTGTGGGCGACTGGTTGACTGACCAGTCAATCGGTCCACGGCGAGGAAGGAAACGATGGATTTCGCACTCAACGACGAGCAGCTCGAGTACAAGGAGAAATGCCGGACGTTCGCCCGCGAGGTGATCCGCCCGGCCGCGCGCAAGCACGACGAAGAGGAGAGCATCCCCTGGGATGTAATTAGGGAGGCCCGGGTGCAGGGCTTCGGCGGCCTCGAGGGCATCCAGCGCACGGCCGGCGACTCCGAGGGTCAGATGCAGGTGATCTCCGCCGAAGAGTTCCACTGGGGCTGCGCCGGCATCGCCCTGGCGATCTCCGGCTCCGGGACTGGCCGCCGCCGGCATCGCCTCATCCGGCACGCCCGAGCAGATCGCCCGCTGGGTGCCCGGAGTGCTTCGGCAACGAAGACGAGATCAAACTCGGCGCCTACGCCGTCACCGAGCCGCAGGCCGGCTCCGACGTCAAGAGCCTCAAGACCACCGCCAAGCGCGACGGCGACGAGTGGATCCTCAACGGGACCAAGGTCTTCATCACCAACGGCGGCATCGCCGACGTCCACGTCGTCGTCGCCACCGTCGACCCCGAGCTCGGGACCCGCGGCCAGGCCTCCTTCGTCGTCGGCAAAGACACCCCCGGCCTCTCCCAGGGCAAGAAGGAGACCAAGCTCGGGATCCGTGCCTCGCACACCGCCGAGATCGTGCTCGACGGACTGCCGCATCCCGGTCGAGAACCTGCTCGGCGGCGAGGAGAAGCTGGAGAAGAAGCTGCAGCGCGGCCGCGAAGGCAAAAAATCGCGCGGCGCCGACGCGCTGGCGACCTTCGAGGTGACCCGGCCGCTGGTCGGCGCCTCGGCGCTCGGCATCGCCCAGGCCGCCTACGAGTGGACCCTGGAGTACCTCGACGGTCAGTCCGAGGGCGGGACGCCGCTGCTGCAGACGCAGCGGATCCAGCAGACGCTCGCCGACGTCGCGACCGAGATCGAAGGGGCGAGGCTGCTGGTCCAGCGCGCCGCCTGGATGGGTCGCAACGGCGTGCCGATGACCGGCGGCCAGGGCTCGATGTCGAAGCTCAAGGCCGGCGACGTGACGATGTGGGCGACGACCACGCTGATGGACCTGGTCGGCCCCTACGCCTGGAGCACCGAGTGCCCGCTGGAGAAGTTCTTCCGCGACGCCAAGATCTACCAGCTGTTCGAGGGCACGGCGGAGATCCAGCGCATGGTCATCTCCCGGATGCAGGCGCGCGACTACGCCGAGCGCCTCGGCTACGGCGCCGAAGTCGCCGCCAAGGCGATGGAGACGCCCAAGGAGCCAGTGCCCGCCTAGAACCGCAGGCCGAGGGGCCGTCAGACGTCCTGTAGCGCGACTTATGAGGCCCATCGGCAGGCTTATGCTCGGGGCATGCACGGACCGCACGGTCACTCGCACTCTCTCGACGCCCGGCGGGCGGACAGCCGGCGCCGGATGTGGATCGCGCTGGCGATCAACGGCGGCCTGCTCGTGGCCGAGGTCGTCGGCGGCATCCTCACCGGCTCGCTGGCGCTGCTGGCGGACGCCGGGCACGTGCTCTCCGACGTCGGCGCGATCGTCCTCGCCCTGATCGCCGCCCGCCTGGCGCTGCTGCCGGCGGTCGGCGCGGCGCACCTTCGGCTACCAGCGCTCGGAGGTGCTGGCGGCGCTGGTCAACGGCCTGCTCCTGGTCGCGGTCAGCGTCGCGATCGCGGTCGCCGCGGTCGGCCGCTTCTCCGACCCGCCCTCGATCGACGGCGCCGGCGTGCTCGCGCTCGGCCTCTTCGGCCTCGCCGGCAACCTCGCCGCGACCGTCGTCCTCGCCCGCGGCGAGCGCGAGGACATCAACCTCGAGGGGGTGCTGCGCCACAGCGTCGCCGACGCCCTCGGCTCGCTCGGCGTCGTCGTCGCCGGCGCCTTCGTCCTGCTCGGCGGCTCGGCGATCGTCGACCCGATCGTCGGCCTGCTGATCGCGGCCCTGATCCTCGCCTCCTCCTGGCGGCTGATCAAGGAGCCCTTCGACGTGCTGATGGAGGCGGCGCCCGCCGACCTCGACGTCGACGGGATGGGCGCGGCGATCTGCGAGGAGGAGGGGGTGCGCTCGGTCCACGACCTGCACGTCTGGACCGTCACCGCCGGCTTCGGCGCGCGTCGCCGCCCACGTCGTCGTCGCCCGCGACTGCGACCGCGACCTCGTCCGGCGTCGGCTCGAGCTGACCCTGGCCGAGCGCTTCGGGATCGAGCACACGACCCTGCAGATGGAGGAGGAGGCCGACCCAGGCCCTGCTGCGGGTCGAGAACGCTCCCGGCAGAGGCTGATCGCAAGGCCGGTTGCAGGGGCGGCCACGGTCGCTGGGTCGGGAATCCGGCTTGGCTAGCCTCGTGACGATGCCTAGGAACCGCTCCGTCGCGGTGGCGCTCTTCGTCGCCCTCGCGGCGCTCAGCACGCTGCTCATCGCCGCCCCGGCGTCCGCCGAGGATCTCGAATCCGAGCTTGAAGCCAAGCAATCGAAGCTGGAAGAGGTCGGCGAGCGCAAGGGCGTGCTGACGACGACGATCTCCCGCTACGGCGACGAAATCGACCAGCTCACCGGCGAGGTGGCGGCGATCCGCACCCGCGAGGCCGCGGTCCGGGTCAGGCTCGAGGCCAAGCAGGCGGAGCTGAACGCGGCCGTCGCCGAGCTCGACGTCGCCCACGACCGGCTGGATGGAACTGCGGGCGCGGCTCAAGCGTGCCCTCGTCGCCCTGCGCGAGCGACTGGTGGCGATGTACGAAACCGGCAGCCCCGACGTGCTCAGCGTCATCGTCGGCTCCGGCGACGTCGACGACCTCGCCGCTCGGGCCGAATACCTCGACCGTCTGCACGGCATGGACGAGGCGATCGTCGGCCGGGTGCGCGACCTCCGCGACGAGGTGCAGGAACTGGTCACCGCCTGCGCAGCGCCAAGAAGCGGATCGAAGCCGCGCGCGACGCGATCGCCTCCGAACAGCAGGCGCTGATCGACGCCCGCGCCGCCCTGCAGAGCCGCCAGCAGCAGCTTGTCGACGCCCGCCACAGGCGGGAATCGGCCCTGGCGCAGATCAGCACGCACGAAGAGGAGCTGCACGGCGACGTCGCCGCGATCCAGGGCGAGATCGCCGCCCAGCTCGCGACCAGCGGCTCGGCGCCGCTTCCGGCCGGCCCGATCATCGGCGGCAGCGGCGGCCTGATCTGGCCCGTCAACGGGGCCGTTGTCTCCGGCTTCGGTCCGCGCTGGGGCTCGATGCACGAGGGCGTCGACATCGCCGTGCCGGAAATGACGCCGATCCGCGCCGCCGCCTCCGGCAGCGTCGTCCTACTCCAGTCCGACGCCGAAAGCGGCGGCTACGGCAACTTCACCTGCATCGACCACGGCGGCGGGCTCTCCACCTGCTACGCCCACCAGACCTCCTTCGCGGTCTCGGCCGGGCAGTCGGTCTCGCAGGGCGACGATCATCGGGTACACGGGTTGCACGGGGCACTGCCTCGGACCTCACCTGCATTTCGAGGTTCGTATAAACGGCTCCCCGACGGACCCGATGGGTTACCTTTAGCAATCAGGTAGCCCCCCATGATTCGCCAGGCCCACACCTACCTGGTAGGTGCGATGGGAGGGGCGACGTTGATCGCCATCGCCATCGCGGTCTTTGTCGTGCTCGTTTCGGCTCAGGTCTTCAGGGACTGGCCGCTCGCCGCGCTCGGCGGTGGCGACGAGGACGCGGCGGTTTCAGAGGCGCGGCCGGTGGCGGGCTCGGCGGCTCGCCGCGGGCTGCTGACGGCGGCGGTCCGACGGCCGCTGCCGGTGCGCCGGCGGCGGGAGGTGCCGGCGGAGGACAGGCGCAGGCCGACCTCGGCGGCAGACGGCGGGTCCGCCGCCGCCGGTGGCGGCATCGTCAGCGCCGGCGGGCGGCCAGAACTCCGCGACCGGCACGCCGGTCGGTCGGCAGGGCGGGGGCGGCGCCGGGAACGCGCGCCGCAGGCTCCCAACGCACCACCAGCCCGGGCGACGGCTCCGGTCCCAGAGTCCGGTGGCGGTCGGCGGCGGTCGAGCGGCGGTGGCGGCAGCGGTGGTGGCGGCGGCTCGGAGGACTCGACCTCCTCGCCCTCGGGCCAGGTCGACCGAGACCGTCAACAACACGGTCAACAAAGTCGACGAAACGGCGCTCGGGGGCACCCTCGACGACAGCGGCGTCACCGCCGTGACCGAAGGCGTCGTCAACGGCGTCGTCGGCCCGGAATCGACGGTCGGCAAAGTCGTCGACGAAGCCGTCGGCGCGGTCGGCGGCCTGCTCGGCGGCAAACGCTGACGGCGCCGGAGCCGCACATGGCGGCGTCCTCGCGTCGCTCGCGTGCGGAGCACGCCACGCTCCACTGCGTCCTTGCCCTGTACGGCCCGAGCGCCGTCAGGAACCGTCAGAATGCCGACCGATGGCGGAGCGAGAACAGGCGGGGTCGGTCGCGAGCGGCGATCCGATCGAGGGTTCGGCGGTCTACCCGGCCGGCAGCCGGGTCAACGAGCGCGGCCATCTCGAGGTAGCGGGCTGCGACCTGGTCGACCTCGCGGCCGAGGTCGGGACCCCCGCCTACATCTACGCCGAGGACGACATCCGCGCCCGCGCCCGCGCCTACCGCGAGGCGTTCGAGCGCCGCAGCGAGGACTTCGAGGTCCTCTTCGCCAGCAAGTCGCTGCCCTGCACCGCCGCCTACCGGCTCTTCGCCGAGGAGGGCCTCTCGGTCGACGTCGCCTCCGGCGGCGAGCTGCACATGGCCCTGCGCGCCGGCTTCGACCCCGACCGCATCCACATGCACGGCAACAACAAGACCGACGAGGAGATCCTCTTCGCCGCCCGCTCCGGCATCCGCCACCTGATCCTCGACTCCTTCGACGAGATCGAGCGCTGCGAGCGGCTGCTCGAGTCGCCGCAGCGGGTGCTGATCCGGGTCACGCCCGGGATCAAGCCCTCGACCCACGACTACATCACCACCGGCCAGCTCGACTCCAAGTTCGGCTTCGGGCTCGAGGACGGGCTGGCGGCGCGGGCGATCGAGCGGGTGCTCGCCTCCGACAAGCTGGAGCTGGTCGGGCTGCACGCCCACATCGGCTCCCAGATCTTCGAGCTGGAGCCCTACACGCTGGCGATCCGCGCCCTCGGCGAACTGGCCGGCGACTGGTGCCAGGTGGTCAACGTCGGCGGCGGTCTCGGCGTCGCCTACACCGCCGAGGACGAGCCGCCCTCGATCGATGCCTACGTCGACGTCAAGGTCCGCGGGGTCGCCGAGGTCTTCGGCGACGGCGTGCGGATCCTGGTCGAGCCGGGCCGCTCGCTGGTCGCCAACGGCGGTGTCACCGCCTACCGGGTCGGCACCGTCAAGGAGATCCCTGGCGTCCGCACCTACGTCGCGGTCGACGGCGGCATGTCGGACAACCTGCGGCCGATGCTCTACGGCTCCCGCTACGAGGCGATCGTCGCCGACCGCGCCGCCGCCACGCCCGACACGCTGGTGACGATCGCCGGCATGCACTGCGAGTCCGGCGACATCCTCGTCCGCGACGCGATGCTGGCCGAACCGGCGGTGGGCGACGTGCTGGTGACGCCCGTCACCGGCGCCTACGGCTACGCGATGGCCAGTAACTACAACGGCGTGCCGCGACCCCCGGTCGTCTTCTGTCACGACGGCGAGGCGCGGGTCGTGGTCCGGCGCGAGACCTACGAGGACCTCACTTCCCGCGATGCCTAGCGACCCCTCCAAACCCGTGCGCATCGGGTTGCTCGGGCGCGGGACCGTCGGTGCCGCCTTCGCCGAGCTACTGGCCGAGCGCGCCGACGCGGTCGAGGCGGCGACCGGTCGCCGGCCTGAGATCTCCGGTGTCCTCACCAGCTCGGAAGGGGATTTCGGCGAGATCGTCGCCGGCTCGGATCTGATCGTCGAGCTGATCGGCGGGACCGACCCGGCGCGCGACTTCGTGCTCGAGGCGCTGCGCGCCGGCAAGCCGGTCGTGACCGCCAACAAGCAGCTGCTGGCCCAGCACGGGGACGAGCTCTTCGCGGTCGCCCGCGAGGCGGGCGTGCAGCTGCGCTTCGAGGCCGCCGTCGCCGGGGTGATCCCGATCGTCCGCACGATCCAGGAGAGCTTCGGGACGACCGAGATCTCGAAGGTCTTCGGGATCGTCAACGGCACCACCAACTTCATCCTCAGCGAGATGGCCGCGACCGGAGCCGGCTACGACGAGGTGCTGGCGCGGGCGCAGGAGCTCGGCTACGCCGAGGCCGATCCCAGCGACGACGTCAGCGGTGCCGATGCGGCGGCGAAGATGGCGATTCTCGGCCGCCTCGCCTTCCACACGCCCGTGACGCTGTCGGAGGTCTCCTACGAGGGAATCGAGGGGATCCAGCCCGACGACCTCGCCTACGCCAAGGAGCTGGGCCTGTCGCTGAAGTTGCTCGGCGCCGCCGAACGCCGCGACGGCGGTATCAGCGTCCGGGTCTTCCCCTGCTTCCTCTACCCGGGGCACCCGCTGTCGCCGATCGAGGGGCCTTTCAACGCGGTCATGGTCGAGGCGCCGGCGATCACCGAGGTGACGATGTCGGGGCCGGGAGCGGGGGGCTGCAGACGGCTTCGGCGGTGCTCGGCGACCTCGTCTCGATCCTCGCCGGAGACACCCCGGTGCACGAGACCCGGACCGAGCTCCCGGTCGTCGCTGATGTCACCTCCTCCTTCTACCTCTACCTCGAGGTCGCCGACCGGCCGGGCGTGCTGGCGCGGGTAGCGACCGTGCTCGGCGACCACGAAGTCTCGGTCAAGAGCGTCGTCCAGCGCGGTGCCGGCGACGACGCGCGCCTGGTGATGGTCGTCCACGAGTGTCTGGAGTCCCGCTTCGCCGCCGCCGTCGAGGCGCTCGCCGAGCTCGACGATCTGCGCTCGGCGCCGCGGTCCATCCACGTGATCGAGGAGGAGTTCTAGATGGCCCCTGCAAACCGGCGAGGCCATCGGTAATGGCGGCGCCGCTGATCGAGCGCTACCGGGACCGGCTCTCGCTCGAGCCGGGAGACCCTGTGGTGACGCTGAACGAGGGCTCGACGCCGCTGATCGAGGCGCCGCGGCTCTCGGAGCGGATCGGCGCTCGTGCATACCTCAAGTTCGAGGGGGCCAACCCGACCGGTTCGTTCAAGGACCGGGGGATGACGGTCGCCGTCTCCCGCGCCAAGGGGCGTGGGGCGGAGGCGGTGATCTGCGCCTCGACCGGCAACACCGCCGCCAGTGCCGCCGCCTACGCGGCGCGAGCGGGGCTGCGCGGGGCCGTGATCGTGCCCGAGGGCAAGATCGCGATCGGCAAGCTGGCGCAGGCACTGATGCACGGCGCCCGCGTGGTCGCCCTGCAGGGGAACTTCGACGACGCCCTGACGATCGTCCGCGAGCTCGCTCAGAAGCACCCGATCGAACTCGTCAACTCGGTCAACCCGCACCGGATCGAAGGCCAGAAGACGGCGGCCTTCGAGGTCGTCGAGGATCTGGGGGAGATGCCGGGCGCGCTGGCGATCCCGGTCGGCAACGCCGGCAACGTCACCGCCTACTGGCGCGGGTTCCAGGAGCTCGCTGAGATGGGTGAGGTCACTGGTTCGAGCCCAGTAGCGCCCGTTCTCTACGGCTTCCAGGCCGAGGGCGCCGCGCCGCTGGTCACTGGCGCGCCAGTCGCCAAGCCCGAGACGGTCGCCTCGGCGATCCGGATCGGCAACCCGGCCCGCTGGGAGGAGGCGATGACCGCCTTCACCGCTTCGCGCGGGCGCGTCGCCGCCGTCTCCGACGAGAAGATCCTCGACGCCTACCGCTGGCTCGCCGACCGCGAAGGCGTCTTCTGCGAGCCCGCCTCCGCCGCCTCGGTCGCCGGCCTGCTCGCCAACGGCCTCCCGGTCGTCGAGGGCGCCGAGACCCCGGAGTCCGTCGTCTGCGTGCTCACCGGTCACGGCCTCAAGGACCCCGACACCGCGCTCGGCAAAGCCCCGGCCGTGATCAACTGCGACAACGACCTCAGCGCCGTCGAGCGAGCCGTCTTCGATTGACCGCGCGCCACCGACTCGTCCGCGTCCCCGCCTCTTCGGCCAACCTCGGCCCTGGCTACGACGCGATGGCGGCGGCCGTCTCGCTGCATCTGGAGCTGGAGGTGGAGGAGACGGGGGAGTTCTCCCTCGATCCCGGTGGCCTCGAGGTATCGACCGGGCGCGACAACCTCCTCGTCCGCGCCTTCGAGAGCCTGCACTCCGCCGACGGCATCGCCTTCCGGCTGCGCAGCGAGATCCCGCTGGCGCGTGGGCTCGGCTCCAGTGCCGCGGCGATCGTCGCCGGCCTCTTCGCCGCCGACCACCTCTTCGAGCTGGCGCTGTCGAAGCAGGAGATGCTGGCCCGGGCGACCGAGATCGAGGGTCACCCGGACAACGTCGCGGCGGCGATCTACGGCGGCTTCGTGGTCTGCGGAGAGGGCCCCGACGGCGGTCCGATGGCGGCCCGCTTCGACCCCCCGGAGGGCCTGGAGGGGATCGTCGTGATCCCGCCCGAGGAGGTCTCGACCAAGCTCGCCCGCGAGGCGATCCCGGCCGAGGTTCCGCTTGCGGATGCCGTCGCCAACGTCTCTGCCGCGGCGCTGCTGGTGCTCGGGCTGCGCAGCGCCGACCTCGACCTCGTCGCCCGCGGCCTCCACGACCACATCCACCAGCCGCGCCGGCGCGACCTCTACCCGCGCTCGATGGAGATCGTCGACGCCTCGACCGAGCTCGGCGCCCTCGGCGCGACGATCTCCGGCGCGGGCCCGACCGTGCTCGTCTGGACCACCTGGCAGGACGCCGGCAACGTCGTCGCGGCGCTGGAGGAGCGCTGCGCCGGCTGGGCCCCGGTCCGCCGCCTGCCGTTCGCGCCGCTCGGCGCCGACGTCCCCGAGCTCTGAGATGGACTGGGTAGTCCGCGTCGGCCTGATCGAGCTCGCCCTGGGCGGCTTGCTCGGCTGGGCGATGGTCGTCCGCGACGAGAAGCCGGAGTGGCTGCGCCAGATCGGCATCGTCGCCCCCCAGCGGATCCGCCAGGTCCACCTCGACTACGTGATGATGGGCCTGATCCTGATCGCGGTCGGCCTCGCGGTCCCCGACCTACCGACCGTGATCGCGGTCGCCCTGGTCGTCGGCACCGTGGTCAACCCGTTCCTCTTCGTCCCGCTCGCCTTTGCCCCCGACACGGACAAACGAGCCTGGTACCGCGTCCTCGCCGTGGTCTCCTTCATCGGGATGAGCGGCGGCCTCGTCGCCGCCGCGATCGTCGGGCCGGGCTAGCGATGAGTCTGCTCTTACCCGTCCTATAGGCGGGTAAGAGCAACCTCGCCGTTTGGCGCGGCGGCCGGAGCCGCGGTTAGCATCGCGGCCATGCCAAGCCAGCGGAAGTTCAGATTGATCGCGGCAGCCGCAGCCGCAGCCGCGCTCTCCGCGCTTCCCGCCGCCGCCCAGGCCACCTTGACCTACGTCAAGAATCCGATGCAACCCTCGGTCTTCGTAGCCAACGAGAATGGCGGCGGCGCCTTCAGGGTCGGGCCGGGGACGAACCCGAAGGTTTCGCCCGACGGCGACGTGATCGCCTTCCAGCACGAAAAGTCCGGCGGTAAGCGTGAACTGAAACTGGCGGCGGCCGCCGGAGGCGGTTCGAAGACCGTCCTGACCGGACTCCAGGACAGCTTCTACGTCACCTTCTCGCCCGACTCGAAACTCGTCGCCGCCTTGCGCGGCCCCGAACTCGGCAAACGGAACCTGGTCCTGATCGACGTCACCAGCGGCACCCTGCTGCGCACCGTCGACAGCGGCTACTTCAGCGGCATCAGCTTCTCGCCGGACGGCACCGAACTCGCCTACTCGAAGGCCAACAGCGAAAACTTCCGGGCCAAGAGCAACGTCTACGTCGGCCCGATTGGTGGCGGCAAACCGGCCCAGATCACCAAAGACGGTGTTTCCCAGACGCCGCTCTGGGGGCCGAACAACCAGATCGTCTTCGTCAAGCTGCTCGGCGCCGGGCAGCGTAAATACGGTCCCAAGAACGAGCTCTACCTGATGAATCGGCAGGGCGGGCAGGTGAAGCGCCTGACCCAGACCAAGGTCGGCGCACTGCTGCAGGGCCTGGTCCCGACCGCCTGGTCGGCCAACGGCAATCGCCTGCTGGCCGAGTTCACCGGCCAGGACACCAGCTTCGCCGTCACCGTCAACCCCAGGACCGGCGCCCAGCGGCGAATCGGCCCGGCCGGCGAGCAGGGCTTCGTCGGCACCGCGCTGTCCAGCGACGGCACCACCGTGATCGGCTTCACGGGCGGCTTCGAACCCGGTCCGAACCACCGGGTCGCAACGATCCCCTACCGCGGTGGCAAGGTAAAGACGCTGGTCAAGGGCGGCTACGAACCCGACTGGAGCCGCTGACGGGGGCTTGGATCGGCCATCCGGGGGTATGGTCGAACTTAATGGCGGCCGGGTACTCGATCAAGCACCGCGACGAGTTCGAGTCGATGGAGGGCTCGGGCGACTGCACCTGGATGCTCGCCCGCAAAGCGCTCGGCACCTCGGCCTTCGGTTTCAATCTGGTCGAGATCGAGCCCGGCGGCCAGATCCCCGAGCACGACGAGGCCGAGAGCGGTCAGGTCGAGCTCTACGCGATCCTCGACGGCGAGGCGGTGCTGCGGATCGCCGGGGAGGACCATCCGGCGCCCGCCGGCACCTTCGCCTCGATCGAGCCGCCGGCCAGCCGCACGATCCTCAACCGCTCCGACGCCAAGGTCACGGCGATGCTGATCGGCGTCCAGCCCGAGGGCGGATACGAACCGATGTCCTGGGGTTGAATCTGCCCCTATAATCTTTCGGCCCGTCAACCCGTCGCGCACCCGCTCGGAGAAGGTGTGGAAACCGGGAGGTCATATGCCGAAGCACCAGTCCGCCGGCGCGAGCGTCAAGCGCTACTCGCCTGAGCTGCCCTACAAGCCACTGGTTTCACCGCCGAGCGTCGAAGACAAGGACGCCTGTGCGATCTATGCCTCGGTCCGCAAGGACGCGACGCCGAGCCACGCGCCGATCGAGCTGGCGATCCCGGCTCTGCAGAAGATGCTCCACCGCGCCGGCAACGTCGACGGCGAGGGGGACGGCTGCGGTCTCATGCTCGACCTGCCGCGGAAGATCTGGGCTGAGGAAGTCCGCTCCGGCGGCCACGACCCTTCGCTGACGCTCGACGACGCCTTCGCCGTCGCCCACATCTTCGTCGAGCGTTCCCAGGATCTCGACAAGATCCAGCACGACGCCCGCGAGCTGCTCGCCCAGGGCGGGTTCCGCATCCTCGCCGAGCGCATCGGCGTCGTCGACTCGCCGGCCCTCGGCCCGACCGCGCGCGAGGAGGAGCCCCACTTCTGGCAGCTCGCCGGCCTCGTCCCCGACGCCGCCAAACGCGATCCCGTCCTCTTCGAGCTCCTGATCGAGCTCGAGCAGCAGCTCGGCGTCCACGTCCCCTCCTTCTCCGCGACGACCTGCGTCTACAAGGTGATGGGCGCGCCGAAGGTGCTGGGCGAGTACTACCCCGACCTCCGCGACGAGCGCTTCGAGACGATCGGCAGCTTCGGCCACAACCGCTACTCGACCAACACCTGGCCCTCCTTCAAGCGGGTCCAGCCGTTCTCGGCGCTCGGCCACAACGGCGAGATCAACACGATCGAACAGCTGCGCCAGGAGGCGAAGATGCTCTCGGTGCCGGTCCGTCCCGGCGCCTCGGACTCGCAGGACCTGAACCTGACGATCGACACCCTGGTCAGCCGCGAGGGCCTCAGCCTGGCCGAAGCGATGGAGATGGTGGTGCCGCCGATCGTCGAGGAGATCCGCAGCCTGCCCGAGGATCTTCAGGGCTTCTACATGTACCTGCGCCAGGCGATGGGTCCGTTCGCCCAGGGCCCGGTGGCGTTGATCGCCCGCCACGGTGACGAGTGCGTCTTCTCCTCCGATGCGCTCGGCCTGCGCCCGCTCTGGCAGGTCGAGACCGAGGACGACTTCGTGTTCAGCTCCGAGCCGGGCGTCGTCTCCGTCAGCCGGATGGTCTCCGAGCCGAAGCCGCTGGCGCCGGGTGAGAAGGCGATGGTGCTGATCGACCGGGCCAAGCGCCACTCGACCCTGCACCCGCACAACGAGATGCTGCGGAGCGTCCGCGACGGCTGGCTGAAGCGCAACGGCATCGACGCCGTCGCGCCGTACGAGCGCGCGATCGACGCCGGCGGCCCGCTCGAGGGCACCGACGTCCCCGGCTATTCCGACGCCGGCCCCGAGGAGCCGGTCAAGGTCTCCGACCGGGTCCTCGCCGGCTTCGGCTGGCAGCGCGACGACGTCAAACTGGTCCAGCAGATGGCCTCCAACGGGGCCGAGCCGGTCGGCTCGCTCGGCTACGACGGGCCGCTGGCGGCGCTCTCGCCGGAGCGCCAGAACCTCGCCGACTACTTCAAGGAGACGGTCGCCGTCGTCACCAACCCGGCGATCGACCGCGAGCGCGAGATGGAGCACTTCTCCACCCGCGCGGTCTTCGGCCACCGCCCCTCGATCGACGATGCCAGCCTCGACACCGGCACGGTCGAAACCGCCTTCCCGGTGATCCTCGGCGGCCACCACGGCCTGGCGCCGCTCTCCGACTCGACCTACCGCCGGATCGCCCGCGAGCACCGCACCTACCTGCTCGAGGACCTCTGGGAGGAGTTCCGGGGCCGCGCCGCCGCGGTCGACATCTCGCTGCTGGAGTCGGAGACGACCAGCGGCGCGATCGAGCGGATCAAGCAGGAAGCGGTGAAGAAGGTCCGCAACGGGGCCGAGCTGCTGGTCCTCACCGACCGCACCGTCTACGACGGCGAGCGCCGCTACCTCGACCCGCACCTGGCGACCTCGGCGGTCGACATGGCCCTGAAGCAGTTCCGGGTCGAGCCCGGCGAGGAGAACCTGCGCCGCCGCTGCGGCCTCGTCCTGCGCTCGGCCGCGATCCGCAACGTCCACGACACGATGCTGGCCCTCGGCCTCGGTGCCAACGGCGTCTGCCCGTACACGATGGTCGAGGTGATCTGCGTCGAGGACTACGAGTCCGATGTCAGCAATCTCTGCGCCGCGCTGACCAAGGGGATCGAGAAAGTGATCTCGACGATCGGCATCCACGAGGTGCGCGGCTACGCCCGCCAGTTCTCCTCGATCGGGATCAAGCCGGAGCTGGCCGAGATCTTCCAGACCGAGGCCTTCGCCTCCTCGGCGAAGGGCGGCGCCGGCTTCGCCGACCTCGACGAGGACACCAACGAGCGCGCCCGCGCCCTCAGCGGCGACGACGAGGCCGCCAAACCGGCGAAGACGTTCCGCTTCTACCCCAAGGTCTACAAGGCGGCGATCGCGACCGCCAACGGCACCGGCTCCTACGAGGCCTACTCGGAGAAAGTCCGCGATCTCGAGCGCCAGAGCCCGATCTCGATGCGCCACATCATGGGCCTGAAGGGCGATCGCGACCCGGTCGACCCGGCCAACGTCGACGCCGGCATCGGCCATCACGACTACCCGATCGTGATCTCCTCGATGAGCTTCGGCTCGCAGTCGGAGCCGGCCTTCCGCGCCTACGCGGAGGCGGCCAAGGCGACCAACATCCTCTGCGTCAACGGCGAGGGTGGCGAGATCCGCGACATGTACGGGAAATACCGCAAATGGCGCGGCCAGCAGGTCGCCTCGGGGCGCTTTGGCGTCTCCGCGGAGATGCTCAACTCCTCCTACGTCGCCGAGATCAAGATCGGCCAGGGCGCCAAGCCCGGCGAGGGCGGCCACCTGCCCGGCAAGAAGGTCTCCGAGAAGGTCGCCGCCGCCCGTAACGCGGCGCCCGGCACCGACCTGATCTCACCCTCCAACAACCACGACCTCTACTCGATCGAGGACCTGGCCGAGCTGATCGACGAGCTGAAGACCGTCAACCCAGACGTGCGCGTCTCGGTCAAGGTCCCGGTGGTGCCGAACATCGGCACGATCGGGCTCGGGATCGCCAAGGCGGGGGCGGACATCATCACCCTCTCCGGCTTCGAGGGCGGCACCGGCGCCGCCCGTCAGCACGCTCTGCGCCATGTCGGCCTGCCCTCCGACATCGGCACCCGGGCAGTGCACCGAGCCCTGATGGAGGCCGGCCTGCGCAACCGGGTCGAGATCTGGGCCGACGGCGGCTACCGCACCGGCCACGACATCGTCAAATTGCACTGCCTCGGCGCCAACCGGGTCGGCTTCGGCACCCTGGCGATGGTCAGCCTCGGCTGCACGATCTGCCGCGGCTGCCAGCTCGACACCTGTCACGTCGGCATCGCCACCCAGATCGAGACGACCGACGAAGCCCAGGCCCATGGCCTGAAGAAGTTCACTCCGCAGGAGGTCGACATCGCCGCCGAGAGCTGCGCCCGCTTCTTCTCCTCGATGGGGGAGGAGGTCAAGCAGGTCGTCGCCTCGCTCGGCTACGAACGCGCCCAGGACCTGGTCGGCCGCTACGACCTGCTGGAGCAGATCGCCGCCCACGACAAGGTCGATCTGGCGCCGCTGATCACGCCGCTGGAGGAGTTCCTCGACCTCGAGCCGATCGACTTGCCCGTAGCGGAGACCGAGGACGCGCGGGCCGAGGCCGGCCTCGTCGTCGCCCGGCCGATCCGGATGGAGATCAAGGACGCCTCGACCCAGATCGCCGCTCTCGCCGGCGACATCTGCCCAGGGCGGACGATCCGCAACGAGTTCCCGCGCGCCACCGACGCCGACGACCGCGTCCTCGGCACCGAGCTTGCTGGGGCGATCGCCCGCTCGCGCATCTTCGAAGACGGCCCCGAGTCCAACGACGAAGTGCTCGCCAGCCTCGAGTTCAACGGCGGCTCTGTCGCCGGCCAGGGCCTCGGCGCTTTCAACGCCTACGGCGTCTCGATCCGCATCGAGGGCGGCGCCCAGGACGGCGTCGGCAAGGCGATGCTGGGCGGCTCGATCGCGATCCTCAAGGGCAAGGGGGCCAAGGGCAAGCGCCTCAACGGCTCCGTCGGCAAGTCCTTCGCCTACGGCGCCCAGCGCGGTCGCCTCTACGTCCAGGGCTCGGCCGACTCACGCTTCTGCATCCGCCTCTCCGGCGCCGACGTCGTCCTCGCCGGCGAGCCCGAACACGCGATCGACGACAGCCGCGGCTGCATCGTCGACCGCGCCAACGTCAAGGGCTTCGCCTTCGAGTACATGACCTCGGGCCGCGCCCTCGTCCTCGGCGACCTCGGTCCCTGGGCCTGCGCCGGGATGACCGGCGGCCGCGTCTACGTTCGCCACAACGCCTTCGGCATCGACCGCGACGCGATCCAGCGCCGCCTCGGCGAGGGCGCCAAAGTCGAGCTCAAAGACCTCGACGCCGAGGGCCTGATCGACATCGACGACCTGATGACCCACTACGCCACCGAACTCCGCGCCACCGGCCAGGACGAAGAGGCCGACCGGGTTCTCGGTCTATCGGAAGACGCGACCAGCAACTTCCTGATGATCGTGCCGCACAAGGTCCAGGCCGACCCAAGCATCTCGACCGAGTGATTCGGGGCGTTTGGGGGAGGGATGGGGCACCCCGTCCCTCCAACCGGACCGTTCAGTCGAGATGCTCGTCCCTGCTGCGAGCTTCCGAAGTTCGGAAGCTTTTAAGCGAGACGAATCTGCTGCAAAAGGCCTACTTTTGCGCTTCTGTTGAGCCAATGCTTCCGCTCCGTGGGGCGGGGGTCGGGTGGCCCCTGAAGCGTCTTGTACTTTTTTGCCTCAGCGAAGGGTCGGACGGGCGGAGCGCGATCCTCAAAAAAGTTAAGCGAAAGGGGCCACCCGACCCGCGCCTTCACCGACTGGTTCTGCTCAGCAGATCCGCGATCGCCCGCACCTCGTGCAGCAGACCGTCGAGCATGCGCTCGGTTTCGGTGTGGAGGCGGTACTCGGCGGCTTGGCGGTCGGCCTCGACTTGGTCGATGCGCTGGGAGAGGGCCGTGGTGCGGTCGTCGACCTTGCGGATCGAGCGTTCTAGTTTCTTCTCCGTCTTGCGGACGCGCTTCTTGACGTAGAGGCGGGTTTCCTCGCGGATGCTGTCGAGTTCGCGCCGGAGCTCTTCGTCGATCGGCTGGTTCTGCTCGGCCAGCATCTCTTCGACGCCGTGGCGGACCCGCTCGATCTCTTGGTGGAGCTCGGCGCGGGCGCGGTCGGCGCTGGCGGAAATTCCCGACGCGGCGGGGGGCAGGGAAGGATCGGCCGGGTTCGGCGAGGAGTTCACCGCAGTCATCCTAGGGACGGGGGTGGCCGGAAATCGAACCGAGCTTTTTGCCGCCCCTGGAGGCAAAAAGAGCAGCTCGGCGTGAAGGAGCTCTAGCTGTGCAGCACGTAGACGCTGTAGCGGCCGACCGCGAGCTCGTCGCCGTCCTGCAACGGCGCCCACTCGACCGTCTCGCCGTTGACGAAGACGCCGTTGAGGCTGCGGTCGTCGAGGATGCGCAACGGCTTACCTGGCTCGGCGACGAGCAAGGCGTGCCGGCGGGAGACGCTGGGATCGTCGAGCCTGAGGTCGGCGGTCGGGCTACGGCCGATCCGGGTCCAGCCCCGTTCGATCTGGAAGATGCGAATCTCGCCGTCGTCTCCCCGCATGGCCAGGCAGTAGCCAGGGGCCGCGTGGTTGCGGGCCTCGTCCAGCCAGTTCGGGGGCGTCGACGTGCTGGGGACCGGGAATTCGGTGGTCGTGGCGCTGTGGTCCTGGTGTTCGGCGAAGATCGAGTCGCGCCGGTATCGGGAGCCGCCGCAGCGCGGGCACTCCGGAAGCGCATCGGTCTCTTCCATCGAGAGCTGGGAACCGCAGATCAGGCAGAAGAAGGTGCCCTCACCGGGGATTGCTCCGGTGGAATAGCGGTCGTCGAGCGGGGCACTGCTGACGCTGTCGAAAATGGTGGCCTCCTTTCGTGCGTCCCGAAACGATCCTAGCGTGCCTTCTTGCCCGCGTCACTCAATATTCGTGACGGTGGTCGTGGGACGCAGCCGGGGAATAGAATCGCGCCGCGATGGGTCCGATCAGCGCCGAAGTCGAGATCGACGTCCCGCGCGAGCGGGTCTTCGAGACGATCGGCGACCTCTCCATCCGGCCCCGCTTCACCGATCATTTCCTCACCGACTTCCACCTGACCCGGATCGAGTCGACCGGCGTCGGCGCCGGCGCCCGGTTCCGGGTCAAGGCGCCGCTGCGCTCGATCTGGATGGACACGACGATCGTCGAGCTGGAGGAGCCCCACCTGATCGTCGAGCGCGGCCAGGGGCGGTCGCGCCAATCGCATCCCCAACAACACGGTCTGGGAGCTGACCGAAGGGCCGGGCTCGCTGACCACCGTCCGGGTCGCTCTCTGGACCGAGCCGGGGCGCGCTCGACCGCGGTCTGGAGCTGCTCTCGGCGGCCTCGATCTGGCAGGAGCGCGGCTGGCGCGAGGCGCTGCGCAGGCTCCGCGACGGCCTCGAGTCGGGCGCCTGGGAGCGCGACCGGATCGCCGTCGCCGGAGGCAACCGTTACGCGACCGGCATCCCGTAGAACCTTCCTAATAGACTCTCGCCGCCGATGTCCCTGAACCGCAGACTCCTCCTGCCGCTGCTTGCCGCCCTGGCCCTCGCCGCCCTCGCTGTCGGCGTCTCCGCCTGCGGCTACGAGAGCCACGAGAAGGAGGTCGTCGAGGGTGAGCCGGTCGAGCTCGGCGAGCTCTCCTTCAACGTCACCTTCTCGCGCTACCTGAACCCGAACGACACCGAGGACTCCGCCTACCTGGTCGGCCAGCCGCCGCCGCCGAAAGGCACCACCTACTTCGGCGTCTTCTTCGAAGTCCAGAACGAAAGCGACAAGCCGCAGACCCTGCCGGAGACGCTGAAAATCACCGACGCCGACCACGAGATCTTCGACGTGCTGCCGAGCGAAAGCCTCTACGCCCTCCCGCTCGGCGGCGAAGTCGAAGCCCGAAGAACAGATCCCGGTGCTCGACTCGACCGCACAGCTCGGTCCGATCGAGGGCTCGGTCGCGATCTTCCTGCTGCCGGAATCGGCCAACGAGAACCGGCCGCTGACCCTGCACATCCACGGTGCCGACGACGAAGACGGCGAGGTCACGCTCGACCTCTAGGTCTGGGCGGTCCTCCGGTTAGAGGCCGGCGGAGAGCACCTGGGCCGCGGCCGGCGCGGCGACTTCGCCGCCCGAGGCTTCGGCTTCGATCAGCAGCACCCCGACCGCCAGCCGCGGCTTCTCGGCCGGGGCGAAGGCGGCGAACCAGGCGTCCTTGATCTGGATCGGGTTCTCCTCGTTCTCCTGTCCCGGCTTCGGGCCGAGCTCGGCGGTGCCGGTCTTGCCGGCCACCTGCGCCTCCGGGATCGCGCCCGCGGTGCCGGTCCCTTCGGTGACGACGCCGATCATCAGTTCGGTCATCTCGTCGGCGAGCTTCTTCGACATCACTCGCACCGGCTCCGTCTCCGGGCGCAGTTTCTTGTTGGCGACGATCGAGGTCGGCTCGCGCACGCCGCCGTTGGCGATCGTCTGCGCGACGCTCGCCATCTGCAGCGGCGTCGCCAGCACCTCGCCCTGGCCGATCGCCGAGACGCCGAGGTCGATTTCTTCGCCGATCTCGGTCGGGATCGTCGATTCCGCCGGGTCGACTTCGCGCACGATCCGCGGCGCGTAGAGGGTGGGGGGCGAGTTGAAGCCGAAGCTGTTCGGCCGCTTCGACCAGGTCGTCGTTGCCGATCTCCGGTCCCAGCGGGGCGAAGACCGCGTTGCAGGAGTGGGCGAAGGATTCGCGGAAGGTGCCGCCGCAGAACTCGCCGTCGGCGTTGTAGATGAAGCGGCCGCCGACGTTGATCCCGTCGCTGATTTCGAATTCGTCGTCGAGCGAGACGACGCCCTTCTCCAGCGCGGCGACGGTGGTGACCATCTTGAAGGTCGAGCCGGGCGGCTGGGGAGCGGAGAAGGCCTGGCCGGCGAGGGCGCGGACGTCGCCGTTGCGGGTGTCGAGCACGGCGATGCCGCCGGAGCGCCCGGCCAGCGCCGAGACCGCCGATTCCTGCAGTTCGGGGTCGATCGTCGTCTTCACCGGCGCGCCCGGCTTGGGTTTGGCCTGGGCGAGCACCCGCACCGAGGTGCCGGGCTCGTTCAGCGCCAGCAGCGAGCCGCCCGGCTTGCCGGCGAGGCGGGCGTTGAAGGCGCGCTCGAGGCCGCTGATCCCGACCGGCGTTTCCGGCGGTGAAGCCCTGGCGTGCCAGCCGCGGCAGGTCCTCTTCGTCGGGGCTGCCGACTTCGCCGGTGACGTCGATCGCGGCGCTGCCGAGCGGGTGTTCGCGTTCCTCCGCCGGGCCCTCGGCCAGCGCGCGTCCCGTCGCCGGCGAGGATCGGCGCCCGCGGCGCCAGCTCGATCTGGCTTTCGAGGTGCTCGCCGTCGCGCAGACCGGGGAAGACGAGGCTCGGGTTCCAGTCGATGCCGCCGTCGTCGTAGGGCAGCTCGATCTCCTCCTCGAAACTGCCGAAGGCGACGGTCGAGATCGTCATCGGGACCGGCACCACGGTCGTGCCGTCGCGTGAGTCCGGGCTCGTGCGGCGAGCCGGACTCGAGCGAGCGCAGCGTCGCCACCTGCTCGGCTTCGCGGTAGGCGGCGGCGAACTCGTCGACGCTGATCGCCGCCTGTCGAGGCCGGGTTCAGCTCCCTGTACATGGCCGCGAATTCGTCCCCCGCCCAGGCATCGGCGAAGCGCTCGGCGGCTTCCTTCTCGGGCGAGCCGGGGGCGCCGACGGATGCGCCCACGACGAAGGCGACGATCGCGATGACCGCGAGGGGAAGCGTGCGGGTGACGAGGCGACGTCGCCGCTCCACCTCGGATGACAACTGACTCACTGAGCTGAAAGGTAATAGAGCGATCCCCGGCATGCTTGTATTCAGTGGTGACCGTTCTCGATTGGGCGATCGTCGCCTTCACCATCGCGCTCGGGATGTGGGGCTATCGACAGGGCCTGATCGTCGGCGCGATGACCCTCGTCGGCTTCGGCGCCGGCGCCTTCGCCGGCAGCCGGCTCGGGCCGCTGGTGCTCGCCAAGGGCTCGGAGTCCCCCTACGCGCCGCTCTGCGCCGCGCTGGGGGCGCTGCTGGTCGGTGCGCTGGTCGCGGTCGCGGTCGAGAGCTTCGCGCTCGGGCTGCGGGCGAAGGTGATCCGCAAGCCCGTTCCTGCACCTCGCCGACGGCGCCGGCGGGGCGGCGCTGATCGCCTCGGTCGCGCTCGGCCTCGCCTGGGTCTTCGGCGCCGTCGCCCTGCACGCGCCGGGGACCGACCGGCTGCGCGCCGACGTCCAGGAGTCGCTGATCCTGCGCAGCCTCAACGAAGTGCTGCCGCCCTCCGGCCCGGTCCTGAACGCGCTCGACCGGGTCGACCCGGCGCCGTCCGTGACCGGTCCGGCGGCGCCGGTCGCCCGCGCCCGAGGAGGCGATCGCCACCGACCCCGACGTGCTGGGCGCGGGCGACTCGGTCGTGCGCGTGCTCGGCACCGCCTGCGGCCTCGGGGTCGAGGGCTCCGGCTGGGCGGTGCGTCCCGGCCTGGTCGTCACCAACGCCCACGTGATCGCCGGCTCCGAGGACACCACGGTCACCACCCAGGGTGGGGTCGAGCTCGACGCGACGCCGGTCTACTACGGGCCGGAGGACGACCTGGCGCTGCTGCGGGTCGGCGCCAACCTGCCGACCCTGCCGATCTCCGACCAGCGCGAGTCCGGCTCCGGCGCGGCGGTGCTCGGCTATCCCGAGAACGGGCCCTACGCGGTCACGCCGGCCCGGCTCGGCGAGACCCGCGCCACGATCAGCGAGGACTCCTACGGCAACGGCCCGATCGAGCGGACGATCGTGGCCCTGCGCGGTGCCGGTGCGCAGCGGCAACTCCGGCGGTCCCCTGGTCGACGCCCAGGGCGGGGTCGTCGGCACGGTCTTCGCCGCCACCACCTCGGGCCAGCCGGGAGGGTTCGCGATTCCGGCCGAGGACATTCGCGAAGCCCTCGCGCAGGCCTCCGCCCCGGTTGCCACCGACGCCTGCACCGGCTGAGCCGCCCGCCCGCTCCAAAAGCCCATCACTTACGTTCAGTAAGCTCGCTAGTCGTGGAACCGGTCATTTCGACCCAGGTCCTCGCCGGCCCTCCCGGCTCGGTCTGTCCGCACTTCCACGCCGCGATCGAGCTGATCGGGAAGCGCTGGACGGGGGCGATCGTCTGCGCCCTGACCGAGCGGCCGATGCGCTTCGGCGAGCTCGGCAAGGCGGTGCCCGGCCTCTCGGACCGCCTGCTCTCGCAGCGCCTGCGCGAGCTGGAGGACGAAGGCCTGGTCGAGCGCGAGGTCGAAGCCGGCTCGCCCGGTGCGGGTCACCTACTCGCTGACCGAGATCGGCGAGGAGCTGGGGCCGGCGATCGGCGAGCTGCGGGCTTGGGCGAAGCGCTGGAAGCACACCGCGTGACGCGCGTGGCCGGCGCATATCGGCGTCCTCGGTCGCTCGCGTGCGGAGCACGCCACGCTCCCTGCGTCCTTGATCTGCTTGGCCTCGCACGCCACTCGTGAGCCTGCCCGGGCCATTTCCCGTTGGCGGCTATGCGCGCCGGCTGCAGGGATGGATGCGCAAGCGGGCGCGGGTGCAGCTGATCGGCGAGGTGACCGGGGTCGGTCGCAGCAAGGTCCAGGCCTACTTCGAGCTGCGCGACAGCCAGGGCGCGGTGCCCTGCGCGATCTGGCTCAACGACCTGGAGAAGGCCGGCCTGCCCGAGGGGCGCTGCGCGACGGCGCCGAACTGGTGATCGCCGGCGGGCCCGACTACTACCCCGGCGGCGGCCAGGCCTCGCCCAGCTTCAGCTTCCGCGCCACCCACGTGCGGCTGGCCGGCGAGGGAGACCTGCTGGCGCGGCTGGAGGCGCTGCGCAAGCAGCTGCGGCGCGGAGGGTCTGTTCGAGCTGCAGAAGCAGCTGGCGCGGCCGCTGCTGCCGAAGACGATCGGCGTGGTCACGGCGGAGACCGGCGCGGCGCGCCGCGACCTGCTGGCCGGGCTGCGGCGGCGCGGCTGGGGCGGCACCGTGGTCTGGGCCTTCGCGCCGGTCCAGGACCGTCACGCGGCGCCGGCGATCACGGCGGCGATCCAGGGCCTGGCGGCGCGGCCGGAGGTCGAGGCGATCGTCGTCACCCGCGGCGGCGGCAGCCTCGCCGACCTCTGGGCCTTCTGCGACGAGACCCTCTGCCGCACGGTGGCGATGCTGCGGGTGCCGGTGATCAGCGCGATCGGCCACGAGCGCGACTCGACCCTGATCGACGACGTCGCCGCCGTCGCCTGCTCGACCCCGACCCACGCCGCCGAGGCGGCGGTGCCGCTCGACTGCGGCGAGCGCCCGCCGCGAGCTGCAGCGCTCCGCGTCCTCGCTGCGGCGCGCCGGCGAAGGGGCGATCGGCGCCCGGGCGCGGCATCTGGCGGCGCTGGCGCGGGGCCCGGCGCGGGCGCTGCAGCGCGAGCGCAGCGGCCTCAACCAGAAGATCCGCGAGATCCGCGCCGCCTCCGAACGCGGCCTCGGCGAACGCGGCGGCTTCCAGCGGCGGATCGCGACCGTCGTGCTCGAGCGGGCGCGGCGCCGGGGGATCGAGCGCGCGACGGCGGCGATTGCGGTGGAGAGCCGCCGCGGCGCCGGGATCGAGCGCTCCGCGGCCCGCTCGCTGCAACGGCGCCGGAGGCGCTGCGGAGGGCGGCCGTGACCCTGCGCGCCCACGACCCCGAGCGGACCCTGGAGCGCGGCTACGCGCTGGCCGAGACCGACGCCGGCGAGCCCGTCACCTCGGCCGACAGCGCTGTCGCCGCCGCGGCGGTAAGACTGCGCTTCGCCGATGGGCGCGTGAAAGCGAAGATCGAGGGAGACGTTGAGCGAGAAGCCGGATAGCTACGAGGTCGCGGTGGAGCGGCTGGAGGAGATCATCGACCGGCTCGACTCCGGCCAGGCGGGCCTGCGCGAGACGCTCGACCTCTGCCGCGAGGGCCGCGAGCTGGTCACCTACTGCGCTGCCGAGCTGGACGCCGTCGGCGAGGGGCTGAAGGAGCTTCAGCTCGACGAGCTGGCAGCGAAGCTGGATTCGTCAGCCGAGCCTTCCTGAGGGCCTGAGCAGAGACGCCCCAGGGCCGGACAGCCGCGGCAGAGATCCCAGCTGCGTTCCTCCGCGGGCGCCGCGGGAACTCGCCGCCGCCGATCCGGGCGATGGCGGCGGCGAGGCGCTCGCGACCGGCCTCCATCTCGGCCGGGCCGAGCTTGGTGAGCACCGGCTCCGCCGGGGCGCTCGAGGAAGACGTAGGCGACCTCGACCTCCGGTGCCGCCAGCGATTCGGCCACCGCCAGGGCGTAGATCGCGCGCTGGGTCTCGTAGCGGGCCGCGTGCTCCGCCGGCTTGGATCCCCTTGAGGCGGTCGGTCTTGTAGTCGATGACCAGCGGTGGTGCCCCCGCGCGCTCGACCAGGAGGTCGATCGAGCCGCGCAGGACGGTGCTCGCCGACTCCCGAGCAGGATCGGCACCTCGGCTCGCGCCGTCGCGGCGCCGGCGTCGATCTGCTCGCGGAGCAGGGGGGAGCCGAGCCAGCCGCGGACGGGCTCCAGCAGGGCCTCGACCAGCCCGTTCGCGTCGGGATCGAGGCCCGGCCGCGAGCGCGTGGCGGCGCGCCAGCTCCTCGGACGGCTCGCTCCAGCCGTTCGCCTGGCTCCACTCCAGCAGCGCGTGCACGGCGGCCCCCTGGGCCGTGCGCTCCTCCCGGGCCGACGGCGAGCCCTCGCCATCGGAGGGTGCGGCAGTCGCTCTATGCCCGCTCTGCGGGAAGAAGCACTGCCGCGGTCGCCAACCCCAAGCACCCGCTCCATGTAGAAGCGGTAGGGGCACTCCTCGTAGGCGGAGATCGCGGTGTAGGAGAGGGGGCGGCTGGGGACGATCGGGGGGCGGCGCTCGACCAGCGGCGGCGGGCCGTCGCCGAGCGGGCGGTCGGCTGCGGCCGCGCGCCGCGTCGCCCGCAGCTCCGCCGCACGCTCGGGCGAGGGGAGGTTGACGCGGACCGCGATCTCCGAGGGGCGAGAAGCTCGCCTCCAGGCCCGGGCGCGGCTCCGGGCGGCGGCACGGCGACGACGGCGTCGGCGTCGCGCTCGACCCCGAGCGCCTCGACCAGGCGCTCGACGATCGGCGTGCCGGGCTTCGTCTCGCGGCCGGGCTCGGGTTTGACGACGCCGCTGAGGATCAGCCGCTCGCGGGCGCGGGTGGCGGCGACGTGGAACAGCCGCAGCCCCTCCTCGGAGTCGCGCTCCCGCGCCTCCTCGCAGAGCTCGGCGTAGTCGAAGAGGTTGATCGCGCCGCTGCCGAGCCGGCGCAGCTGCATCCCCACCCGCGGCGGCTGCTCGCGGCCCAGGGTCAGCAGCGGCGGCCGCGCCCCGGCCAGCAGGCTGCGCGAGAGGTCGGGGACGGCGACGACGTCGAACTCCAGCCCCTTGGCGTTGTGGACGGTCATGATCCGCACCCCGTCGTGGCCCTCGGCGGCGGTCGCGGCCTGGGCCTCGGCGTCGCTCTCGGCCCGGGCGGCGAGGAAGTCGAGCAGGCCGCGCAGGTCGCGGCCCTCGCGCGCCTCGAACTCGGCCGCCAGCCGCATCAGCTTGCGGACGTTGGCGAAGCGCGCCTCGCCGGCGGGCCGCATCAGCACCGCCAGGTCGTAGCCGGTCTCGGTCGTCGCCGCCTCGATCAGGCCGGCCAGCGAGAGCCGCGGCCCGCGCTCGCGCAGGTCGGCGATCGTCGTCGCGAAGCGGCGCAGCAGCTCGATCTCGGAGGCGGGGATCTGCGCCAGCCGCTCCGGCTCGGCCAGCTCCGCCTCGCCGGCGCCGACGGCCCGCTCCAGCGCCGGCCAGACGTGGCGCCGCGTCCCGGCGGCCGCCCGCAGCAGCCAGAGCGTGTCCGGCGCGAGCGCCGCAGGCGGGGGAGGCGAGGGCGCCGAAGAGGGCCTGGTCGTCGAGCGGGTTGGCGATCGTCGCCAGCAGCGCGCAGACGTCGGAGACCTGCTGCTGGGACCAGTAGCCGCGGCCGCCGACGACGTAGGGCCGCAGGCCGGCGCGCTCGAGCGAGTCCTCGTAGGCGTCGAGGTGGGTGAAGGCGCGCAGCAGCACGACCATCTCGCCGCGCGTCGACGCCCGCGTCGGCCAGCTCGCGCAGGCGGGCGGCGACGGCGCGCGCCTCGGCCAGGCAGTTGAGCGGCGTGCGGCCGTCGATCGCCGGCTCCAGCTCGATCTCCTCCTCGTCCCAGCCGTCGCGCGCGGTCAGCAGCAGCTCGACCGGCGGGCCCTGGCCGGCCGGAGGATCCTCGGGCGGCGGCGCGCCGACCCGCAGCGGCCGGTAGGCGTCGCCGAACAGCGCCGCGCCGAAGAGGTTGACGGCGCCGATCAGCTCCGGCCGCGAGCGGAAGTTGCCGCTCAGCTCCATCAGCTCGGCGTCGGCGCGCTGCTCGACCAGCGCCCGCTGGCTGGCGGAAGACGTCGAGGTCGGCGTGGCGGAAGCCGTAGATCGACTGCAGCTCGTCGCCGACCACGACCAGCTCGCTGCGCGGCCCGCGCAGCGCCTCGATCAGCCGCAGCTGCAGGCGGTTGGTGTCCTGGAACTCGTCGACCAGCAGGTGGCTGAAGCGGCTGCGGTAGGCCTCGCCGATCTCGGCCCGCTCCAGCAGCCGCGCGGCGAGGATCTGCAGGTCCTCGAAGTCGATCCCGGCGCGCCGTTCCTTGGCCGCCTCGAAGCGGGCCGAGAAGAGCTGCCAGCAGCTCGGCCAGGTGGCGGTAGGCGACGCCGCCCTCGCCGGCCTCGGCGGTGCGCGAGATCGCCGCCTCGATCGCCTCGCGGTAGGGGAGGATCGCCTTCGCCTTGCTGTCGGTGCGCAGCGACCGCAGCTCGTCCAGGTCGGGTGGGGCCCGGGCGCGCTGAGCCGCGCCAGCGCCCGCTCGACCAGCTCGCGCTTCGGATCGCTCTCGCGCAGCTCCTCCAGGGCCTGTCCGGCGGCTTCGATCGCCCTGGCGATCGCCTCGACCGGGTCGCTCGGCGGCGGCTCCGGCAGCCGCGGCTCCGCCTCGCCGCGGCTGCGCAGCTCCGCGTGCACGCCGGCGACGATCCCCCGCAACCCGTCGATGTCGAAGGCCGCGACCAGTTCCTCCCGCGACTCGGCTCCGGACGGTCGCCATCGCGGCGGCGAGGAAGTCGCGCAGGGCTTCGTCGAAGGCCTCGCGGGCGGCGCGCGTCGTCTCCGGGGCGTCGAGGACGCGGAAGCCGGGGTCGATGCCGGCGGCGACCGGGTGGCCGGCGAGGAGCCGGTTGCAGAAGCCGTGGATCGTCGTCACCCAGGCGCCGCCGATCGCGCTCAGCAGCTCCGCCGCCCGCTCCGAGCCGGCCGCCGCCCGCCGCGCCAGCTCGGCCCGGATCCGCTGCCGCAGCTCGGCCGCTGCCTTGTCGGTGAAGGTGAAGGCGAGGATCGCGTCGGGGGAGACGCCCTTGTCGCAGACGAGGCGGCAGTAGCGGTCGACCATCACCCCGGTCTTGCCGGTGCCGGCGCCGGCCTCGAGCAGGACGTCGCGGCCGCTGACGTCGATCGCCGCCGCCTGCTCGGGCGTGGGCGTGCGCTCGCTCATCGCTCCTCCACCTCTTCGTCCTCCTCGTACTCGGGGAGCGCGGTCGCGGCGGCAGATCGGGGCGAAGGTGCAGAACGGGGGGCAGATGTCGTGGCCGCGCAGGCCGCGGCGCGGGCCGGGATCGCGGCGGATATCGCCGGCGCGCATGCGGGCGACGATCTCGCCGGCCCGGCCGCCGCGAGTCCGCCAGCAGCTCCTCCAGGCCCTCCGGTCGTCGACGACGTCGCGGTCGTAGAGGCCGTAGCCGGCCAGGTCCCCGGCCGCCTCCGCGGCGACGACGCCGCGCGGCCGCCGCACCGAGGTCCCGCGCAGCGGGTGGTAGAGGCCGCCGACCGGCTCGGCGCCCCAGTGCTCGCGCCACCGCCAGCAGGTAGAGCGGCAGCTGCAGCTTCGCCTGCTCCTCGAACTTCTCCCGCGGCGTCACCGCGCCGGAGAGCTTGTAGTCGATGACCACGGCGCGGCCGTCGGCGGCGCGGTCGACCCGGTCGATCGCCCCGTGCAGGCCCCAGCCGTCGAGCTCCAGCGTCGGCCGCTCGCTCTCCTCGTGCTCGCCGAAGGCGGCCTCCAGCAGCCAGGGCTCGAAGCCGCCGGTCTCGCGCTCGGCCTCCTCGGCGAGGAAGCGCTCCAGCAGCCGCTCGACCCGCCGCGCCATCGCCCGCTCGGCCGGGTGGCGAGCCGAGTTCGCGCTCGGCGACGATCGCCGCGACGAGCTCGCGCCCGCGCTCGATCCAGGCGGCGAGGGAGCCGGGGCGGGGGAGGGCGTCGCCGCCGGGGCGCTCGCGGTAGAGGCGGTCGAGGGCGCGCGTGCATGAGCCCGCCCTGGACCAGCGGGTCGGGCACCGGGTCGAGCGGCTGCGGGTCGAGCTCGTGGCTGACGAACCAGCGGTAGGAGCAGAGGTCGAAGCCCTCCAGGGTCGTGCCGCCGTAGGCGGCGACCGCGGCCAGCGACTCGATCGCCGCCGGGTTGGTCAGCGGGCCCGGCGCCCGCGAGGCGGCCTCGGCCGCGCGGGCCGCGGCGATCCGGCCGCCGATGCGCTGGCGCTCAGCTCACCGTCGACCCCGACCGCGGCGAGCAGCGCCCGCGGGTCGGCGTCGGGCCCGTGGGCGGCGAGCGCCCGGGCCAGCTCGTCCTCCGAGGGCGCCTCGGCCAGGGGATGGACGACGCGCGCCAGGTCGCGGCTGCTGGTGATCGCCTCCTCGACCGGGTCGGGCGAGGAGCCGTCGGGCGCCGGCGCCAGCAGCGCCCGCACGTCGTCGAGCAGCGGCGAGCGCGCCTCGGCGCCGCCGTTCTCGTCGCTGTCGCGGTAGGAGAGGAAGAGGCGCCGGCGCGGCAGCGAGAGGCAGACGCCGAAGAGGTAGCGCTCCTCGGCCTCGCTGTCGCGCCGCGGGTCGAGCCCGAGCGAGTCGCGCTGGGCTTCGGAGAGGAAGGGGTCGCCGCCGCGGTCGCGGCGCGGGAACTCGCCGTCCTGGAGCGAGCCGACGAAGACGTGGTCGAAGCGGCCGGCGCGCAGCCGGTAGGGGCTGGCGATCCGCACCCGGCCCTCGACCGGGCCGCTCCAGACGCGGAACTCGAGCGCCGCGATCGTCGCCGCCAGCTCCTCCGGTCGCGGCGCCAGGTCGCCCAGCTCGGCCAGCTCGCCGAGCGCGTCGGCGATCGCGCCCGCCGCCCGCAGCTCGAGCCCGTCGCCGGGGCCGAGCGCGCGGGCCGTCGCCCTCGCCGCGCAGCGGCCGCGCGGCCATCGTCGCCGCCAGCCGCCCGACCTCGGCGGAGAGCGCCGCGGCGGACCGGCGCGCCGCCTCGCGCAGCCGCACCAGGTCACGCGGCGGCTCGCCCTCCTCGCCCTGCCAGAGCGCCAGCGCCGTCTCCGCGTCCTCGACCCGGCCGCGCCGCAGCGCCGCGCTCCAGCCAGTCGACCCGGCCCGGCGAGAAGCCGGAGGGCCCGCGCAGGTAGCGCAGCAGGTCGCTCGCGCGCCGGGCGCCGAACTCGGCCTCGAGCAGCGCCACCAGGGCGCCGCCGACGGCGGTGCCGGCGACCGGCAGCTCCGCCTCCAGCGCCGTCGCGATCCCGTTGGCCTCCAGCGCCGCGGCGATCGCCGCGCCCCGCCGCGCCGGGTCGCGCAGGGCGATCGCGATCTCGGCCGGGTCGGCGCCGCCCGCGATCAGCTTCGACGCCTCGGTCGCGATCGCCTCCGCCTCGCCGCGCACGCCGGCCGAGCGCAGCAGCAGCAGGTCGCCGCTCGGCTCCCGCGGCGCTGCCCCGAGCATTCCGAAGGCCCGGGCGAGGTGGAAGAGCAGGGGCTCTCGGTGTTCGCCGGGGCGGCCTCGGTCACGGTCTCCTCGGCGATCCCGATCCGCTCCCGCAACTGGCCTAGCAGGCGGGAGCGCGCCGCCAGCGCCGCGTTGCCCTCCTCGAAGGGCAGCGCGACGGTCACCTCGGCGCGCGCCGCCAGAGCCTCGACCAGCTCGAGCTGGTTGGGGGTGAGGTCGTCGAGCCCGTAGAGGAAGACCGGCCGCTCGCCCCAGAAGGAGCCGTCGCGCCGCAGCAGCGCGATCGCCTCGCGGGCGATCCCGTGGGAGTCGACCCGGCCGGGTCCGGTCGCGCAGCTCGGCGTAGCCGGCGAAGAGGGTGGCGATGTCGCTGAGGTAGGCGGAGCCCTCCAGGGTGCGCGGCGCTCGCCTCGACCGGCGGCGGGCTCGACCCCGGCGCCCTGCAGCTCGTCGAGCAGGCGCTCGAAGGCGCGGGCGAAGCCGGGCCGGGCGGCGGAGCGCCGCAGCGGCCCGAGCCGCGCCGATGCCGCGCCTCGACCGCGACCGAGATCGCTCGCAGCCGCTGGGCGCGGGAGAGCTCGGCCCCGGGTGGCACCCCGCCAGCGGTCGCGACCGTGCGAAACAGGCCCCCGAAGGTCATCGCCGCCCCGCCCAGCGCGCCGCTCCGGTCGCGCAGAGCTCGCGCTCGAAGGCGAAGACGTCGTCGACGGTGGGCACGACCAGGACCGGGTCGTCGGTCGAGCGCCGCCGCGAAGCGGCGCCGGATCAGCCCGGCGCGACCGGAATTCGGAGGTCCTTGGATCAGGTTCAGCGGCATACGGCAAGCGACCCAGCATAGGTTGGCCTCCGGCGTGGCCTGGGCGGGCGCAGACCGCGTCACAAAGCCGCAAAGCGGGCGTTTCCGCCTCCCGTTTTGCCGTCTACCGCCCCCTCTAGATTGCGACACCAGCCGATGTCCCTCTGTTTCGTAGACCCCGCCGACGCAGTTCGCGCCATCGCCGACTCGGTCGGCCGTGAGGCTCGTCGCCAGCTGCTCGGCGAGGCCGTCCGCGCCTGGGTCGACGAGATCCCCGACACCGAGCTCGAGGTCCACTACGCGAAGGCGATCTCCGAGCTCGACGAGCACGACCTCTCGATGCTCGCCGCCTGGCACGGCTCGCTCGAGGTCGGCCAGCCGGTCCCCAACCGCGACTTCCTCATGGGCGCCTTCGGCTCCCTCGGCGAGAACCGCCGCGAGGCCCTCAAGCTCGCCGCCGGCTTCCGCGGCGAGGAGGCCGTCGACGCCGGCGTCACCGAGGAGGACGCGCTGGAGCTGGTCCTCGGCCTGCTCTCCCCGCCGCGCCTGATGGCCCTCGCCGTCGAGGCCGTCGAGCTGTACGTCTGGGACCGCGCCGGCTCCGACAACTAGTCGGGCCCTGCAAACCGGCGCATCTCGGGGTCCTCAGTCGCTCGGATCGGGTCACGCACTGTTAGCGCGCTCCCCTCACCTTGCTCCCTGCGTCCCCCGACCTGCTTGGTTTTCGGACCCTTGTGTATAAATATATATCTACGAAATACACACCTACACATAGGGGGGAAGGTAATGACGAAGCAGAAGATGACTGCAGAGCAACTACTCGATGGCCTCGCGGATCTGCTGGCGCCGCGGCTGGCGGAGCGCGGGTTCGAGCTGAAAGAGGGCGGGGCGCCGACTTCGATCTCCAGTCCATCGCCGGACTACGACAAACCAACCTGCGAACGGTTTCTCGAAGGCGAGCACCTGGGCGACAGCGTGCTGCAGCGAGCACAGGTTTTCTTCGGCGAGCTGGCTGACCATGGCGAGATCTCCTCGCTGGACCTTGTCGAAGCGCTGGGGCTGAAGGGGCCGAAGAGCCTGCCCTTCAACCTGACCAATCCCCTGAAGAAGTCGGCACGCCGCCTCGGGATCGATGAGCCATGGGCAGAGGACGAGGTGGAGACTCCGAGCGGGCCGCGGACCGTTTGGCGCGATCGGGACGGCATCGCCGCGCGCATGGTCGAGGCGATCTGGGAGGAGTGGGAGGAAAGGGAGCCTTCGCCCTGGAACCCCAGGAAGCGGACGGCCTGATCAGGCGAGCGCCGCGCGAATCTCCGCGATCGCCTGCTCGTTGTCGCGGAAGTGGACGGCGGTCATGCCCACCTCGCGGGCGCCGTCGCAGTTGTGGGGGAGGTCGTCGATGAAGAGACAGACCTCGGCCGGGAGACTGAGCCGCTCCAGGGTCATCTCGTAGATCCGCGCTTCCGGCTTGCGGACGCCGACGAAGCCGGAGTCGACCACGGTCTCGAAGATCTCGTCGACCGGCAGCATCGAGCGCCACAACGGCTCCCACTCGCGCACGTTGTTGGTCAGCATCGCCATCCGCCTGCCGCTCGCCTTCAGCTCGCGCATCAGCTCGATCATCGGCAGGTTGGGATGGAGCGCCTCGAAGTAGGTCTCGCGGAAGCGGTGCAGCTCCGGCCTGTGGCCGAGCAGCGGCTCCAGGCCCTCGCCCAGCCGGGCCAGGAAGTCGACCTCGGTGACCTCGCCCCGCTCCAGCGCGTAGAGCGGATTTTCGCTGTCCTCCTCGGTGATCGCCGCCATCGCCTTGCCGAGGTTCTCGGGGGAGATCCCGATCTCGTCCTGGACCGCCATGAACGAGCTCAGCAGCGGCGTCGTCAGGACGCCGCCGAAGTCCGAGACGATCGCCTCGATCTCAGGCATCGGGCCTTGCCACCTCGTAGGTGCCCAGGCCCTCGCGTCCCTCGACCGACCAGCGGAAGAAGGCGATCTCCGCGTTCAGCCCCGGCCGCCGCACCGAGGTCGAGCTGATCAGGGACCCGGCGCCGCGCAGCGGCTGGCCGCCTTCGGCGTCGGGCCACAGCTCCAGCGTCGCCCGTCGCTGCACGCCGTTCTCGCCGTACTCGGTCGAGAGCAGCGCTTCGTCGAAGGTGACCGGCGCCCCGTCGGGATCGCAGAGCACCGCCGCAATCTCCTCCTCGCCGTGCTCGCGAGCGCCCGCCGGGAGGGCCGACGTCAGCGCCAGCAGGCCACCGTCGGCGAAGACGATGCCGATCGACCGCCGCAGGATCAGGCCCGAGTCGCTCATCGGCCGGGAGCCTATTGGGGCGAAAAGATGGTGTGCGGTGAGGGTAAATTGCGGCGATGAGTGGGCTGAGCATCCGCGACGCCGATCCCGCCCGGGACGCGCCCGCCTGCGCCGCGATCTACGCCCCCTACGTCGAAACCACCCCGATCTCCTTCGAGGAACGGCCCCCGGAGGCGGGGGAGATGGCGAGCCGCATCGAGCGGGTCATAGCCGGCTATCCCTGGTTGATCGGCGAAGCGGAGGGGGAGACGGTGGGATATGCCTACGCATCGCGGCTGCAGGAGCGCCCGGCGTACCGCTGGGCGGCCGAGGTGTCCGTCTACGTCGCCTCAGAGCAGCATGGGAGGGGATACGGCCAGACGCTGTACGAGGCCCTCTTCGAGCGTCTCCGCCAGCAGCGCCTCCAGGTCGCCTGGGCGGGCATCACGCTGCCGAATGAGGCCAGTGTCCGCCTGCACGAGCGCCTCGGCTTCACCAGGATCGGCATCAGCCAGCGCATCGGCTGGAAGGCGGGACGCTGGCACGACGTCAGTTGGTGGCAGATGGAGCTGACGCCCGCCGGCACGGGCCCCCCGCCCGAGCCGCTGCCACCCGGCCCGCCGCCGTCACCCGGTTACCATTGAGCGATGCCAGACGATCAAGCACCCGCCACTCAGCCGCAGACCGAAGCCCTCACCGAGGAAGACGTCTACGAAGCCCTCGAGGAGGTCATCGACCCCGAGCTCGGCCTCGACTTCGTCTCGCTCGGCCTCGTCTACGACGTCGCGATCGAGAAAGAGGACGTCTACGTCACCTTCACCCTGACCACGCCGGCCTGCCCGATCGGCCCCCAGGTCTCCGAACAGATGAAGGAGTTCGTCGGCGACCTCCCCGGCGTCTCCGCCGTCCACCCGAAGATGGTCTTCGACCCCGCCTGGTCCCCGGAAATGATGACCGACGACGCCAAGTTCGCACTCGGCTTCTAGAGACTCGGCGCCATAAGGGTCCCGAGGCCCGAGCTCTCTGTTTCGCCAACTGGCCCGGCCGTTTTCAGGCGCGGTAACTAGGCGCGGTAACTAATAGATTCCCTGTGAGTACGATATGGGTACTTAGTTCGACGCGACCCGAGGGGATTTCTTGACTCAGTTGGCGGTCGCCTGATTCGGCAGGGGTGCCTATTCGTGCTGGCAGGGGATATTTCGATTGTGCCGAGGGTTCGTACTTCGATGAAACGAGCGTCCATTTCGGCCCTTGCCCTGATCACTGGTGCGTCTTTGTATGTGGGCGCCTCAGCAAATGCGGAATTCCGCGACTATCGTGATCCCGCAGCTACTCCCTCTGACCTCGCCCTCGACAACGATTGCGTCGCTGACCTCGCGCTCGCGGGCGATTCCAAGGCATTAATCCATTACACGATCAGCTGCGCTGTGCGGGATACGGAAGTCCTTACGACTGTAGAGCCAGGTACCGGGCAGGAGTTGACCCGTGTCTCCCGCCGCATTACGCCTAAGGGACCGGGCGCACTCGGCCACGCTCGCTGTGCGCTCGTTGGAGATGAAGTTACCTGTCGTGCCCGACGGGCGGGCCCGGTGACATTCGAGGGCTGGCTGATGGTCAAGTCGGGGACCCGCTGTCGAGACCGGCTAGCAGTCTCGGTCGGCGGTTCGTCGCACCGCCTCTATCCGCGTGGCTGCCCCGATGCGATCCGCCCGCCCCTGCCGAGTGTCGCCGAGATCTTGCGGTTTCGGCGCGAGCACGGGCTTGACCTCGACCTCAATGCAGACAGTGAGGCGCTCAAGGCGCGCGCCCTTGCTCTCCGGGAAGCGCTGCAGCGTGGAGATCCCTCGGCGCTTGTCGCCCGCAGGACCTGGGGCGTTCCTCTCCGCGATATGGACCTGCGCGAGCTCGAGTACCGCCTCGATTACAACATCGAAGGCGCGAGCGCCCTACACCAATGGTTCACTCAGAACGCCCGCAATACCTACGCCGGCTCTTGGATCGACGAAGCCGCTGGTGGGCTTATCTATGTTCGCTTTACCGGCGACCAGGATGCCCAGGTCACGGCCCTACGCAGTACGCCTGGCATCCGCGCCCCCGAGCGGATCGTCGGCTACGGCATTCCGGCGATCCATTCAATGGCCGAACTCACCATGCTGGCTGGTCTCATCCGGGATGAAGCCTGGGGCGCACTCGGCTTGCGCGGACTGGTCACCCGGATCGGTATCGACATCAAAGAGAACAAGGTTGTGGTGGGCGCCCGTGATCCGGAAGCGGTGACCCCTGTCCTCATTGCTCG
The DNA here is from genome assembly GCA_963715395.1 of uncultured Solirubrobacterales bacterium. Classification (GTDB taxonomy): domain Bacteria; phylum Actinomycetota; class Thermoleophilia; order Solirubrobacterales; family 70-9; genus VAYN01. Next base: position 1,278,944 of record OY970238.1, on the reverse strand, counting down.
CTTCGGACCGACCGCTCCGCTAGCTGTCGTCTACAAGCCACCTCTTGAGCGCAAGCCCAAGGCATCGCTGCTCAGGTAAGGCCCTCGCCCCGGTGCTCTCTAATACTGTTCCGGTCGAACATGGCGGGTCACTTCACGGATAGACGGGCGCTGGTCATCACCCTCTGCTGGGTCATCGGCCTTGTCGCCACAGGGTCGACCGACGCGCTTCTGTTCATGGCGCCGGCACTGCTGATCGCCATTCCGCTGCTCGGCGGTCTCTACATCGGCGAGGAGCTGATCGTGAAGCTCGTCGCCAGACGAACCCGTCCCCCTCGGCGGACGGCCCGTGTCTCTCCACGGCCGCTTCCATCAGCACCCGAGAGCTGGCGGCCGCGCGGTACCGGCCTGATCGCGTTCTCGCTGGCGAAGCGCCCGCCGCCCGTGCGCCTGCTCACTCAGAACTAGCGCCTGGCGACTTCGAGCTTTCGGTCCGCCATGCGCGCGACCGAAAGGAACCTGTGCGAAAGCGCTTGGCGGCGCTCGCCGCCACGACAACGTTGTTCTGCTTGCTGACGGCTTCGCCGGCCCTGGGCCATGAAGGCAACCCCGACTTCCGCTCCGAAATCGACTCGGTGCGCCCGAGCGTGCCCGGCGTCAGCTTCGAAGTCCTCAACTACGACGCTGACATGGAACTGGTCGACCGCGGCGGCCACGAGGTGCTGATCTACGGATACGAGGGCGAGCCGTTCGCGCGCATCCTGCGCGACGGGACCGTGCAGAAGAACCAGCGCTCGCCCGCCACCTTCCTCAATGTCGACCGGTACGCGGAGGCACCGGTCCCCGAGAGCGGCGACGCGGAGGCGCCGCCAGTCTGGAAGACGGTTGACGACTCGGGAACTCTGCGCTGGCACGACCACCGGATGCACTACATGGCGACCGGCACCCCGCCGCAGGTCGAAGACGAGAGCAAGCGCACCAAGGTCTTCGACTATGAGATCCCGCTGCGGATCGACGGGCGCAAGGGCGCGATCGAGGGCACCCTGTTCTGGGTCGGCCCGGCCGACACGTCGAAGACTCCCTTCCTGATCGCGGGCGCGGCGATCGTCTTGATGGGAGGCGCGGCTGTGCTGATCGCCCGCCGCCGCCGAGACGGCCAGGAGGGCGACGAGGACCGTCCCGCTAAGGAAGCCTGGTAGTGCCGAGCCTCCTTCACAGGGTCCAGCTCGCGTTCATTGCGCTGGCCGCAGCGATGCTGCTGATTCCGAGCGCAGCCGTCGCTCACGCGACGCTCGAGGACACTTCACCGCCGCGAGGTGCGACCGTGAAGCAGCAGCCGAGCGAGGTGGTCCTGCGGTTCAGCGAGCCGGTCGAGGGCAACTTCGGCGCGGTGCGGGTCTACGACGGTGAGGGCGCGCGGGTCGACGAGGGCGACGCCTTCCACCCCGATGGCGAAGGCTCGGAGCTTGGCGTTCACCTCAGGCCCGGCCTCTCCGATGGCAGCTTCACCGCCACCTACCGGGTTGTCTCCGCCGACGGGCACATCGTCTCCGGCGGCTATGTCTTCTCGATCGGGAAGGCTGGGCGGGCGCCGGAGGAGACGGTCGCCGAACTGACCGCCGCGGGTGATTCCGGCACGGCGACGGAGATCGGCCTGGGGATCGCTCGCGGGACGCAGTACGCGGCGCTGGCGGTCGCGCTCGGCGCTCTTATCTTCCTCTTAAGCGTCTGGTGGCCGGCTCGGCGGCGCCTGGGGGGTGAGGGCGAACCCTCGCAGCGGGCAAGCCGCGCCTTCGAGTGGCGCTTGCGGACCGTGCTGCTCGTGGCCGCGGCCGCCGGGGCGATTAGCGCTGTCGCCGCGATCGTCTTCGAGGCCGCCCAGGCGGCGGGGGTATCCGCCACCTCGGCGCTCGACGCCACGATCCTGCGCGAGGAGCTCGGCACTCGGTTCGGTACGGTTTGGGGCCTTACCGCGCTCGCCTGGATGCTGCTCGGGCTCGGTGCGGTGCCGGCGCTTCGCCGCCCTGCCTCCTGGTCGGTCGCGGCGCTGCTTGCGCCACTGGCCTTCATCGCATTGGAGCCGGCGCTTTCCGGTCACCCCAGCACGCAGTCGCCGGTCGCGCTGCTGTTCCCGGCCAACGTCCTGCATGTCGTGGCGATGTCGGTTTGGGTCGGGGGGCTGGCATCCCTCGTCCTGATCCTGCCCGCCGCGACCCGTGAGCTGGAGCCGGCTCGGCGCAGCCGCCTGCTCGCGGCGGTCCTGGTGCACTTCTCGCCACTCGCACTCGCCTGTGTGACGGTGATCCTGCTGACCGGCATCGGTCAGGCGTACGCCTACGTCCGCCACCTCGACAGCCTGTTCGACACCGCCTACGGCCGCGCCGTCCTGATCAAGTTCGTCCTGCTCGCCGCCGCGCTGATCCCTCTCGGCGCCTACAACCGCTACAGCTCCGTTCCCCGCCTGCAGCGGATCGCCGCGGGAGGAGAGGCGCCGGCACGGAGTGGCTTGCTGCTGCGCCGAGCGCTCCGCGGGGAGGTGGCGCTGATCGTCGTCGTCCTCAGCGTTACCGCGGCGCTGGCCGGTTACCCGCCGCCGACGTCGGCGCAGTCCGGGCCGTTCTCCGACAGCGCCGCCCTCGGCCCCGCCGAGCTGGAGCTGACCGTCGATCCGGCCCGCGTCGGCTCCAACCAGATCCACCTCTATCTCTTCGACACCAAGAGCGGCACGCAGTTCACTCGGCTCAAAGAACTAAAGGTGAGCACGACGCTGCCGGAGGAGTCGATCGGGCCGCTGCCGCTCGAGCCCCAGCGCTCCGGCCCCGGCCACTACACGGTCCAGGGGGCACTCCTCAGCGTCTCCGGCGACTGGGAGCTCGAAGTCACGATGCGCGTTTCCGCCTTCGATCAATACACCGCAGAAGTCGAGGTCCCGATCCGATGACCGAAGCCCTGCTCTACCTGGCGCCCGCCCTTCTCCTGCTCGCCACACTTGCCTTCTTGACGTTGGCGCTCGCCGGGCGCGGGCCTCCCGAGTGAGCGCGCCACCTATTGGGTGGCAACCCATTCGGAGTAACGGTCAACGGAAGGAACCCGATGAAATTCAAGTCAACTCTTGCGCTGTTCGCGCTGGTCTTGCTCGCGATCCCGGCCAGCGCCAGCGCCCATGTCACCCTTCAGCCCGAAGAAGCCACCGCGGGCGACTACACCGTCCTCAACGTTCGCGTCCCCAACGAGCGAGACGATGCGGCGACGACGAGGGTGGATGTGCAGTTCCCGCCCGGATTCGTCTTCGCCTCCTACCAGCCGGTTGCCGGCTGGTCGGTGCAGGTGCAGATGGAGAAGCTGGCGGAACCGCTGACCAGCCACGGGGAGGAAATCACCGAACAGGTAAGTCGTATGACCTGGACGGCTGACGGCAAAGCCGGGGTACAAGCAGGGCAGTTTCAGGACTTCCCGATCTCGGTCCAGATTCCCGACAAAGCCGGCGAGGCCCTGACGTTCAAGGCGCTACAGACCTACGACGACGGGGAAGTGGTGCGCTGGATCGGCGGGCCGGACTCAGAGGAGCCGGCGCCGCAGGTTGCCGTTACCGCTGGCGGAGACGACCATCGCGCCGCGGCGTCGGATTCCGAGAGCTCGGACTCTGACGATTCTGGCGGTGCCAGCAAGGGCCTAGGAATCGCAGCGCTGATCGTCGGCGCTCTCGGTCTACTCGCCGGAGGCGCGGCGTTGCTGCGCTCGCGTCGAGTCGCCTAGTAGTAGCCCCACGGAGACAGCGGGCGAGGGTGAAAGCTCTTGCCCGCCGCTCCTTCGCTTTAGGAGAAGGCGCCGCGTAATCAAGGCAAAACTGACTCTTCGCTTTCATTTAAGAATTAATCTTGACATATAGCGATATATGTCAAGATTAGTCTGACTGGAGTGCCCAAGGCGAAGGAGGCAGATCACCATGGCATACGTAATGATGGCGATTCCGGCGGAGCTGGTCTCGGCGGTAACCGAGTTCATCGAAGGCAAGCGAGAAGCCTTGCCGGCCCCCACTGGCGAGGATGGCAAGAGTGGCTCGTTCGTGCACGACTGGGATCGTGCCACGGTTAGGCGTGCGTATAGGGAAAGCGGCAACCCCATGCGAAGATTGCTCGACTTCCTTTCCCGCCATCCCGACCAGGAGGTCTCCTCGTATGATCTCGCGGACGCGATCGAAGCCCGCTACGGCTGGAACACGGTCGCGGGAATGCTCGGAGCCTTCGGGCGTCGGAGCGCTAATCGCTATGGCCGCTCGGATCCGATGTGGGAGGTCCGGTACGACGAGGAGGGCAGGGTCCTCCTAACGCTGCCAGGAGACGCGGCTGAGGCTGTCAGAGAAGCAAGAGAGAGCACCTAAAGTTTCAATTATTTGTCAAAATCTGAAACTTTGACTACCATTTATCTCAGTGGCTTCCGTAAAGGACCGAGAAGGCATCTTCAGCAACATCGTCCGTCTACGACGCGCCGAGCGCGAATCGCCAGGCAATCGTGAGATCGGCAGAGTTCGGCTGAACCTAGAAGGCATGCTCGGCGACGCCGTTGCGCCGGCATTCGCGGCCCGGGTTCTCGGAATTAGCCACACCGCGCTGAGGCGATGGATCGACCGCGAAATGATCCCGGTCGTAATCGGCATCGACGGGCGTCGGGCGATTCCGGTGTACTCGCTGGTCGACCTCCACGAGGGGATCGCCCGCGAGCGCGCTGCGGGGAGGAGTCACGTCCTTGAGTCCGCCGTGGACAAGGAGCGCAGCCGGGCAGATCGTCTGCAACCGCGTGGCCTGCTCTGGGACGGCGAGTCCACCGACGCCGAGGGGCGCTCAGCGGAGTTGCGTAGCCTTGCGTATCACCGCGCGGTTGCGCGCCGTCTCGATAGGCGGACCGCCGCCATGGCGCTTGCCTTGGTGCTCTATTGGAGGGATTCGGGAAGTATCGACCCTCGTTATGCAGAACAGTGGAAAGAGATCCTGGAAGGTCCGCTCGCCGGCGTTCGCAAGGCCCTCGAAGACGAGGGCCCGCGCAGCCGGGACTTGCGTCAGAACTCGCCCTTCTCCGGGATCCTGAGCGAGGCCGAGAGGCGAAAAATCGTGGCGGAGATTGGCTGATGCGCAGGGTCGACTTGGAGCCGCGATATGCGCCAGAGAAGTCCGGCGTAATCGATGGCGCTCTGGGAGACGGCTCACCGTTCCATCGCAGTTATGGCTACTACGCCCATGGGGTTGGGCCAGAGACCTCGAAGGGGCCGCAAGGGTGGGAAAGTCGCTTCATCGCTATCGAGGTGGCGCCAAGACCGGCATCGGACCAGTCAGCGGTTGCTCTCTGCCTCGAAGCCCACGATCTCGTGCTCGCCAAGTGCGCACGCGGAGAGGCACGCGATTGGGAGTTCGCGCAGGACGCGCTGCGGGCTGGTCTGGTTGAGCCTGGGCTGCTGCTGGAACGTGTCGACGATCTGCCCCTTGACTCCGGGAAGAGGGCGGATATCCGGCGGATGCTCGAAGCACGCGTCTAGTCGAAGCTCACTCTTCGGCGTGCGGTAGTTGGCGGTCGCCACCGTTCAAAGGAACCTCTTCGGCGTTGCCGTCGAGATCGTAGGGGCGGTTGGCGCTCGCGGGCCCGGTTGGACCGCGGCCTCCGCCCGTCATCCGGCCATCGACGTTGACCACGACGAAGCGGCCGATCGTGAAACGCCGCAGCAGGCGGCGGGCGATCGCGCGGGTCGGCGGGATCAGGAGCAGCAGGCCGGCGATGTCGGTGAGGAAACCGGGGGTCAGGAGCAGCGTGCCGCCGACCACGATCAGGAGGCCGTCGGCGACCTCCTTGCCGGGGAAACGCCGCTGCGCGAGCGCCTCGTTGAAGCGGCGCCAGGCGCTACGGCCCTGGTGTTTCAGCAACATCGAGCCCAGCACGGCATCGGCCAGCAGCAGCGCCAGCGTCGGCCAGATCCCGATCCACTGCCCCACCTGGATGATCACGTAGAGCTCCGCGATCGGGATGACGATGAAGAGGATGACCAGCAGGGGCATCGATCAAGCGTAGAGATCGTCTCTAAGGCTGGGCGCTCAACCCCGCCATGGGTGGGTTAAGTGCCCAATCAGGCAGCGGAAGCGGCGGCCGCGCCGGCGGCCTGCTCCAGCTCGGCCAGCGAGTCGGAGATGCCGTCGGAGATCGCTTCGACGTCCTCCATCGAGTCGTAGTCGGCGAGCAGGCCGAACCCGACTTTGCCGTGATAGCTCATGATCGCCACCGCGAGGGCGTGGTTCTGCGGCAGGAAGGCAACCGGGAAGACCTCTTCCATCTCCCGGCCGAGCACGTAAAGCGGGACCTGCGGCCCCGGCACGTTGGTGACGATCAGATTGAACAGCCGGGTCGAGAAGTTGATCCGCGAGGCCTGGGCCAGCAGGGTCGGCGGCGCGAAGTCGTTGAAGCGGGAGATCACCTCGGCGCCGAGCGCCTGTTTGGAGCGCTTCAGCCCCTCCATCTCCTCGCTGATTACGCGCAGTCGCCGCACCGGGTCCTCGACGTAGACCGGCAGCGGCCCCCGCATCAGCGCGATCCGGTTGCCTAGATTGCCGCGCTCGTCCTCGTTGCGGATCGAGACCGGGACCAGCGCCCGCAGCTCCAACCCCTCCGTACGAACCCCGCGCGCCTGCAGCCAGTTGCGGACGGAGCCGGTGACGACGGCGAGGACAACATCGTTGACGGTGCCGCCGAGCGCGTCCTTGATCCGCTTGAAGGTGGCCAGCTCCGAGCGCGCCCAGACGTAGCGCCGGTGCGGACCGATCGGCTGGTTCAGCGGCACATCAGGGGCCGGGTCGGCGAAGGCGGTGACGATCTCGCTCAGCCCCTCCAGCGCCTCGACCGCCTTGCGGGCCGTTGTCTCCGGGTTGCGCACGGCGTCCACGGCCCGCTCTGCCAGCTTCACCGGCGCCGCGATCACCTCGCTGACCCCACGGGCGACCAGCTCGGTCGTCCCCGGTTCGGCCTGCGGCACCCAGTCGTCTTCGACCGCGGCGGGCTCTGGCACCGGCTCGAGATCGAAGAGGACGGTGCCGATGTCGACGCCGGAGATGCCGTCGACCATCGCGTGGTGGGTCTTGGTCAGGATCGCGAAGCGGTCGCGCTCCAGTCCCTGCGCCAGCCACAACTCCCAGAGCGGCTTCGAGCGGTCGAGCTGCTGGGAGAAGACACGGCCGGCGAGCCGCTTCAGCTGTGCCTCGCCGCCCGGCTCCGGCAGTGCCGTGTGGCGGATGTGGTAGGTCAGGTTGAAGTTGACGTCGTCCGCCCACAGCGGTCGGCCCGCCTCCAACGGCGGCACGACCAGTTTCTGGCGGAAGCGGGGCACCTGACTGAGGCGGCCGCGGATGTGCTCGACCAAATCGACGTAGCGGGGCGGCGGTCCCTCGAAGATCAGGATCGCGCCGACGTGCATGTGGCTATTCGAGCTCTCGTTGGTCAGGAACGAGGCGTCGACTGCGGTCAGCCTGTCGAGATGGCGTCCTTCGGTACTCATTACGCAAGGCTAGCTACCCTGCAGATATGGCAGCAACCGCCACCGCCGCCCCGAAACGGGTCTTGCTCGCCGCGCCGCGCGGTTACTGCGCCGGCGTCGACCGCGCCGTGCAGACGGTCGAGCGCGCGCTGGAGCTGCACGGGGCGCCCGTCTACGTGCGCAAGGAGATCGTCCACAACAAGCACGTGGTCGAGGAGCTCGCCAAACGCGGCGCGATCTTCGTCGAGCAGGAGACCGAAGTGCCGGAGGGCGAGATGGTCGTCTTCTCCGCCCATGGGGTCGCCCCGGCGGTCCACGAGAACGCCGCCACCCGCGGCCTGCAGACGATCGACGCGACCTGCCCGCTGGTCACCAAGGTCCACGTCTCGGCCCGTCGCTTCGCCGCCGAGGGCTACACGATCGTGATGATCGGCCACGACGGGCACGAGGAGGTCGAAGGGACCACCGGCGAGGCGCCCGACAACATCGTCCTGATCGAAACCGCCGAGGAGGTCGAGTCGCTCGAGGTGCCCGATCCCGACAAGGTCGCCTTCATCACCCAGACCACGCTTTCGGTCGACGAGACGGCCGAGGTCATCGCCGCCCTGCGGGCCAAATTCCCCGGGATCGTCAGCTCGAAGTCAGACGACATCTGTTACGCGACGACCAACCGCCAGATCGCGGTCAAGCAGTTGGCCCGCGAGTGCGACCTGGTCCTCGTGATCGGCTCGACCAACTCCTCCAACTCCAACCGCCTGGTCGAGGTCGCGCGCGAACACGGCGCCGCCTCCTACCTGATCGACAACCACACGCAGGTCCAGGAGGAGTGGCTGACGGGAGTCGAGACCGTCGGCATCACCTCCGGCGCCAGCGCCCCCGAGGAGCTGGTCGAGAGCCTCGTCACCCTCTTCCGCGAGCGCGGCGCCGACGACGTCTCGGAGCTGCGGACCGTCCACGAGGACGTCCGCTTCATGCTCCCGAAGGAGATCCGCGAGGAGCTCGCGGCCCGCGCCTAGGGTCGGTCGCTACGGCCTATGCGGCGTAGCGGTGGTGCAGCATCAGGTCGTTGCCGTCTGGATCGGTGAACAAGGCCATGTGGCAGACGCCGGTGTCGAACACGCCGCCCCCGAACTCGACGCCTTTCGCTTCCAGTTCGGCCTTGGCGGTGGCGACGTCGTCGACGTGCAGCGCCGGGTGAGCGTTTTTCTGCGGCGCGAACTCCATCCCCATTTTCTCCGGCTCCCAGATGCCGAAGCAGGTGTCGCCGACCCAGAACTCGTAGTTGGACTTCTCGTCGGGCTTCAACCCGAGCGTCTCGACGTAGAACTCGCGCGATCGGTCGGCGTCCGTCGACGGAATCCCCGACGAAATCAAGCTTGGCGATCATCTGTATCTCCTTGGTTGGATTGCTTGCGGGTCCGGCGCTTCTCTACCCAGGTGGCCCCGCGGCGAAGCTGAGCGACCAGATTCGCAGGCCGGGGGAGGGGCGAAGGGTCAGCCGGTGCGCCTGGTGGCGCTGGTGCTCCGCCAGCGGGTAGAGCGCGGCGCCGGAGACGGTGACGCTCCCGGCCGGCTCGCCGTCCAGCTCGACCGTGATCTCGCCCTCGCCCTCGACCGTCGCGTAGGCGCCGCCGGCCTCGTACTCGAGCACCAGCTCCTCGCCGTCCTCGCCAGCCGTCCAGGCTCGCTCCCAGGAGCCGCCCGGGAAGACCTCGGGGGTGGGGGCGATGACCCGGGCGCCGGGAGCGTCGGTCGCCCGCAGCGCTGCCATCGGCTCGGGCAGCGACTGCAGCGCGTCCATCTCCCGCAGCTCTTCCTGGATCGCGATCTCCGTCTCCAGGTATTCGCCCTCGCCGAAGTGGACCCAGGCGAGGGCGCCGCCGAGGCTCCAGAGGAAGAGGCTGGGCCAGCCCTCGCAGCCGTAGCTGCTCCAGAGCTCACGCTCGACGTCGATCGCGACCGGGAACTCGACACCCAAGCCGGTTAGGCCGGCGGCGACGATGGCCGGGTCGTTGCCGAAGGGGAAGCGCGTCGACTGCACGCCGATCACGCTCAGCCCGGCCTCGCGGTAGCGGCGCGACCATTCGTTCAGGTAGGGCAGCGTCCGCACGCTGTTGAGCTGGGCGAAGTCGATGAAGTGGACCAGGGCCGGGCCACCCGCGGTCAGAGCCGGCATCGACTCCGGCTCCTGGCCGACCCAGGGGATGCCCTCCGGGAGGTCGGGAGCGGCGATGTTCTCGCGTCCGGGGCGCACGCCCGGACGTTATCCTGGGTCGCCGTGGCTGAGCTTGGCGCCTTCCTACTGCCGGCAGTGCCTCTCCTGGCGCTGCTCGCCTGTCTTCTGTTCGGGCGCTACCCGGGCCACGAGGCGATCGTCCGCCTCTCGGACCGGATCGCCTCGGGTTCCCGACGCGGTCGCACCGGGACACGCCGCGCTCAGGTCGCCCCTGCGTCCCCGCTCCTTTGCTCCCGGCGGCGGGCTTCTCCTCGCCTTCTCGCTCTCCGGTCGCGCCCCGCCCGCCTAGGGGCCAGACCGACGTTTCCGCGCCTCGCGCCAGCACCGGCTAGCCGGTTCGCACCGCAGCGAGCGTCCACCGAGAGAGGAAGAACTGCATGAAAGACATGAAGAAGGTGGTTCTCGCGCTACTGGCGGTTGTTGTCGCGGCGGGCCTCGCTGCCTGTGGCAGCAGCGACACCACCAGCGAGGACGAGAGCGACGCCGTCAGCGGTCCCTTCGAGCTGGTCTCCGATGCTCCATCCGGCTACAAATCCCTGGCCGGTGAGGCGACCGTGGAACGCGCCGATGGCGGGACCACCGTCTCGCTGCGAGTGACCGGCCTGAAGCCGCGCACCGCCTACGTCGCCCACCTGCATTCCGGAAGCTGTGACCAGACGGACCCCGGCGGGCCGCACTTCAAGTTCAACGCCAAGGGCTCTGACGAGCCGCCGAACGAGATTCACCTCGAGTTCAGCTCGAAGGCCGACGGAGCGGCGAGCGTCACGGCGTCGAGCAGCCGCGAAGTCCCCGCCGGCGAGGCCGGCTCGGTCGTCATCCACGAAACCGAGTCCGATCAGAAGACCGCCGGCGCCGCCTCCGCAGGCGAAGCCCTCTTCGTCCACGGTGGGGAGCACCACGAGGAACCGACCGGCCCCGAGAAGATCGCCTGCGCCGAACTCGAAGGCGGCGGTGGGGGTAGCGGGAGCGGATCGCAGGTGAGCGGCGGCGCCGAGAGCCCACCGTGGTCATCCGCAACGGCGAACCCGTCGGCGGAGTCCAGGAGCTCGAGTACAGCGCCGGCGACGAAGTCCGCTTCCGGGTCGAGTCGGACGTCGCCGACGAGGTCCACGTCCACGGCTACGACCTGATGGAGGAGGTGCCTGCGGGCGGGACGGTCAGCTTCGAGTTCCCGGCCGAAATCGAAGGCATCTTCGAGGTCGAGCTCGAGGGCCGCAAAGAGCAGATCGCGGAGCTGCGGGTCAACCCGTGAGCTTCCTGCCGTTCGCGCACGCGCTGGCCTCGCGGCAGGATCTGCCGATCCCCGCCTGGCTGTTCGCATGGGGGGCGTCGATCGTCCTGATCGTCTCCTTCGTCGCGCTATCGGTCGCCTGGCGCAAGCCCCGCTTCGAGGAGGAGCACTTGCGTCCCCTCGGAGCGGGGTTGTCCCGCGCCCTGCTTGGCTGGCCGGTTCAGGCGCTCTGCGGGCTGATCGGGCTCTTCCTGCTCGGCGTCGCCGTCTACGCCGGCCTGCGCGGGACCGAAGCGCCGGACCGGAACTTCGCCCTCACCTTCATCTTCGTCACCTGCTGGCTCGGCTTTCCCTTCTTCTCGGCGGTGCTCGGGGACATCTTCCGGCCCTTCAACCCCTGGCGGGCGGTCGGCCGCGTCGCCGGCGCCGGCTTCACGGCGATCGCCGGGCAGCGCCCGGCCCACCTCGCCTACCCGGAGTTCCTCGGGCGCTGGCCGGCTGCGATCGGCCTGATCGCGGTCGTCTGGCTGGAGGTCGTCTACGGCTCAACCGGAGGTATCGCGGTCGGCCTCGACCCCGCCACGGTCGCCACCGCCGTCCTCATCTACAGCGGCTACACGCTGGCGATGATGGCCCTGTTCGGGACCGAGGTCTGGTGCGAGCGGGGGGAGATCTTCTCCGTCTACTTCGGCATGTTCTCCCAGCTCGGCTGGTTCGGGGTGAAGGACGGGCGGCTCGGCCGCCGCCGTCCCTTCTCGGCCGCCACCCGCTGGGCGACGATCCCCGGATCGGCCGCCGTCGTGATCGCCTCGATCGCGACGACCAGCTTCGACGGCGCCTCCGAGGGCGCCTTCAAGAGCGCGATCCAGAGCACCTTCGAATGGCTTCGTCGACCGCGGCCTCGGCCTGCTCGCCGCCCTGCGGCTGACCGACACCCTCTTCATCCTGCTCTGCTTCGCCGGCGTCGCCCTCGTCTACATGCTCGGCGTCCGCGGCATGCGCACGGTCCGCGGCGCCCCGTCGCTGGCGACCCTGCGCGTCGGCTTCGCCCACACGCTGATCCCGATCGCGCTCGCCTACCTCGTCGCCCACTACTTCAGTTTCTTCGTCTTCCAGGAGCAGGCCCAGTTCACCTACCTGCTCTCCGACCCCCTTGGGACGGCGACGACGGACCTCTTCGGCACGGCCTCCTCCGGGGTCAACTACCGGATCCTCAGCGCCAACGCGATCTGGTACGTCCAGGTCGGCGCCCTGATCGTCGGCCACGTGATCGGCCTCACCCTGGCCCACGACCGCGCCCTCGTCTACTGGCCGGACTACCGCCAGGCCTCGCGCTCCCAGTACTGGATGCTGGCCGTGATGGTCGCCTTCACCTGCTTCGGCCTCTACCTGCTATCCGTCTCGAACGGGTAGGCGAGAATGGGACCTGCCTATCCTCAATTCGATGCTGCCGCTGGCTCACGTCGGCCACTACCTCTGGGTCTTCTACCTGCTCCCGGTCGTCTTCGTGGTCGTCGGTATCGCGAGGACGATGATCTCCCAGAGACGGGAGGACCGCTCTACAGAATCTCGGCGAGGCGGCGCTCGAGAGCGGCCGAGATCTCGTCCCGGACCGGACCGGCGGCGAGCCGTTCGACCAGCGACTCGAGGAAGCCTTCGATGATCAGCGACTTCGCCGCCGCCGGGTCGAGCCCGCGCGAGGTCAGGTAGAAGAGCTGCTCCTTGTCGATCTGGGCGATCGCTGCCGCGTGGGTGCAGCGGACGTCGTCGGCGAGGATCTCCAGGCCCGGGATCGCGTCGGCGTGGGCCTCGGTCGAGAGCAGCAGGTTGCGGCTCTCCTGGAAGGCGTCGGTCTGCTGGGCGCCGGGGTCGACCTTGATCATGCCGCGCCAGACAGCCGTCGCGCCGGCGGCGAGAACGCCGCGGAAGGCGAGGTCGGAGTTGGTGTTCGGCGCCGCGTGCTCCTGCGTGGTGTCGTAGTCGAGGTGCTGCCCGGGGCCGCCGGCGTAGCCGCCGGTGACACGGGCCTCGGAGCCCGGACCGGCCAGCTTGGTCTCCATCCGCACCTTGCCACGGCCGAGCCGAAGCCGAGCGCGGCCCAGTCGAGCCGCGCGTCGCGCTCGACCTGGGCGCGTTGCGTGGCGAAGATCCAGGCCTGCTCGGAGATGTCCTGGGTGTTGACGTAGCGCAGCGTCGCCGCCTGGCCGACGCTCAGCTCGACCACCGAGTTGAGCAGCCCGTCGACCTCGTCGCCGGGCGAGGACCAGTGCTCCCAGACCTCCGCTTCGGCGCCCTCCTCGAGCACGACCAGCGTGCGCCAGCCGACCGCGGCGCCGTCGCGATCGACCGGAACCTCGACCCGGATCGGCTCGCTGAGCCTGACCCCGCGCGGGCACGTGGACGAGCACGCCGTCGCTCCAGCCCGCCTCGTTGCGGGCGACGAACGGGTCCTCGACCGACGACGAGTGACCCGAGGTGTTCCTCGCAGCAGCTCGGCGTGCGAGGAGAGCGGCATCGAGAGCGAGATCGACGGTCGCGCCCTCGCTGCCCGCCATCTCGACCTCGACGTCGCCGCGTAGGCCTCGAAGTCCAGCCTCGGAGATGTCGATGAATTCCCAGCCCTTCGCCTTAGCGTCGGGATGGAAAGTTCCCAGCCCTTCGTCCTTCGATCGGTGACTCGGCGCGGCAGGCTCTCGCGCGAGAGAGGCGCCGCTGCTGGCGCCTCCCCGAAAGCCAAGCGGGTTCGGTCGCGACCTCAGCCAATTGAGCCCTCCATCTGCAGCTCGATCAGTCGGTTGAGCTCGACCGCGTACTCCATCGGCAGCTCTTTGGTCACCGGCTCGATGAAGCCGTTGACGATCATCTTCGAGGCCTCCTCCTCGTCGAGGCCGCGGCTCTGCAGGTAGAAGAGCTGCTCGTCGCCGATTTTCGAGACCGTCGCCTCGTGGCCGACGTCGGCGTCGTTCTCGTCGATGCGGATCGTCGGGTAGGTGTCCGAGCGCGAGTCCTCATCGAGCAGCAGCGCGTCGCAGACGACCTTGGAGCGCGTCTCGGTGGCGCCGTTCGCCACTTCGAGCAGCCCGCGGTAGGTCGCCCGGCCGCCGTCCTTGGAGATCGACTTGGAGAAGATCGAGGACGAGGTCTTGCGGGGCGGCGTGGATGATCTTGCCGCCGGCGTCCTGGTGCTGGCCGTTGCCGGCGAAGGCGATCGAGAGGATCTCGCCGTGGGCTTCGGGCCCGAGCAGGTAGATCGACGGGTACTTCATCGTCAGTTTCGAGCCGAGGTTGCAGTCGACCCACTCCATCGTCGCCTTCTCGTGCGCGACGGCGCGCTTGGTGACGAGGTTGAAGACGTTCTGCGACCAGTTCTGGACCGTCGTGTAGCGGACCCGCGAGCTCTGCTTGGCGACGATCTCGACCACCGCCGAGTGCAGCGAGTCGCTGGAGTAGACCGGCGCCGTGCAGCCCTCGATGTAGTGGACGTCGGCGCCCTCCTCGCAGATGATCAGCGTCCGCTCGAACTGGCCCATGTTCTCGGTGTTGATCCGGAAGTAGGCCTGCAGCGGCATCTCGACCTTGACCCCGGCCGGCACGTAGACGAAGGAGCCGCCCGACCAGACGGCCGAGTTCAGCGCCGCCAGTTTGTTGTCGTTGGGCGGGATGATCGTCGCCCAGTGCTCGCGCACCAGGTCCTCGTGCTCGCGCAGCGCGGTGTCCATGTCGGTGAAGATCACGCCCTGGGCCTCGAGCTTCTCGTTGACCTGGTGGTAGACGACCTCGGACTCGTACTGGGCGCCGACGCCGGAGAGGAATTTGCGCTCCGCCTCGGGGATGCCGAGCCGGTCGAAGGTGTTTTTGATGTCCTCCGGGACCTCGCTCCAGTCGCGGCTGTTCTTCTCCGAGGCGCGGACGAAGTAGTGGATGTCGTCGAAGTCGATCTGATCGAGGTCGCCGCCCCATTTCGGGGTCGGGCGCGAGTTCGAAGTGCTCCAGCGCCTTGAGCCGGAAGTCGCGCATCCACTGCGGCTCGTTCCTTGAAGTCGGAGATCGATTCGACGACCTCTCGTGAGAGCCCCTTCGGCGCTTTGTAGGCGTAGCCGGTCTCCGGAGTCGTGGAAGCCGAACTTCTCCTTGTAGTCGGCGTTGATGCCGGCCAGTTCTCTTTTCTCTGCGACTACCTCGGGCGTTGCCATGTCAGGAGACCTCCAGGGTGATGGTGTCGTCCTCGATGGCTATCGGGAACGTTTGCACCGGCTGAAAGCCGGGAGCGTCTTCGGCCTGCCGGTGCGCAGGTCGAAGAGGGAGCCGTGGCGGGGGCACTCGACGGTGCAGGTGGCCGGGTCGAACTCGCCCTCGGCGAGCGGTCCGTCGTCGTGGGAGCAGCGGTCCTCGATCGCGTACAGCGTCCCATCGCAGTTGAAGACGCCGATCTTGCGTCCGTCGTGCTCGACCAGGCGCATCTGACCGGGCGTGAGCTCGGCAGCCGGGCACACTGAGATGGTCGTTCCTGCGGTGTCGGTCAAGAGGGTGAGTTGCTCCTCAGCACGGTTCGTGCGGATCGAGACTTAATCCTACTTCTCCGGTCGGATTTTAGCGGCCGGGCGCGACCGGCCTTCACGAGATCGCGATGAGTTCGCGCCACCGGGGTGGTCTTATGCTCGTAAGACCACCTTCGAGGAGAGGATTTGAGATGAGCGAGAGAACCAGCTACGACGCCCGGCACGCCCTGCTGGGTCGACCTGGCGACGCCGGACGTCGAGGCCGCCGCCAGCCTTCTACGGCGATCTGTTCGGCTGGGAGGTGCCGGAGCTGCCGAACTCGGCTGAAATGGGCGGCTACCGCCGGGCGAAAAAGAACGGCAGGGACGTCGCCGGCATGGTGCCGCTGATGCAGGAGGGCCAGCCGCCGGCCTGGAGCACCTACATCTCCGTCGCCGACGCCAACGCGACGACGGACGCGGTCCGTGAGGCGGGCGGCCAGGTGATCGTCGAGCCGATGGAACCTGCCGACTACGGGAAGTTGGCCGTCTTCATCGATCCGACCGGGGCCGTCTTCGGCATCTGGCAGCCCAACACCTTCGCCGGTGCCGAGCTCGTCAACGAGTACGGCACCTTCGGCTGGAACGAGCTCGGCACCCGCGACACGGCGGCCGCCAAGGAGTTCTACGGCGCCGTCTTCGGCTGGAGCTGGGACGACGAAGAGTCGGAGCGTGCCGGGACCTACACCGTCTGGAAAGCCGGCGACGCGATGGTCGGCGGCATGCTCGACCTCGCGGCCGTCGGTCTACCCGATGAGGTCCCGCCGCACTGGCTCGTCTACTTCACGGTCGAGGACGCCGACGCCGCGGTGGAGAAGGTCAAGAACGGCGGAGGCGAGGTCAACTTCGGCCCGATCGACATGCCGGTCGGCCGCTTCGCCGTCGTCGCCGACCAGTTCGGCGCGGTGTTCGCAGTGATGCAGCCGAGCGAGGAGACGCTGGCGAAAGCGCCATAGGGCGGCGCGGTGACTAGCCGAGGTCGGCGACCGCTTCGCTCGGGTCGCCGGCCTCGCCCTCGTCCTCCCATTCGGCGGGCTGGCCAAGGCTGGCGCTCTTGACGATCTTCAGGCCCAGCATCGCGCACTTCATCCGCGTCGCCGAGATCTCGATCCCGAGCAGCTCGAGCACGTACTCCTTGGGCAGTCGCAGCAGCTCCTCGCGCGATTTGCCGACCAGCTCGTCGGTCAGCAGCGAGGTCGCCGCGGTCGAGATCGCGCAGCCTTTGCCCTCGAAGGCGATCTCCTCGACCCGGTCGTCGTCGCCGAGGCGGATCGTCACGTGCTGCTCGTCGCCGCAGAACGGGTTGGTGTCCTCGAACTCGAGGTCGGGATCGTCGAGCCGGCCGAAGTTGTGCGGCCGCTTGTAGTGCTCGAGGATCTGGTCGCGGTAGAGCTCGTCCATGCGTCCGAGGCTAGCGCAGCCGCGTGTCAGCCCTTGCGCTCCCTTTGCTTGAGGACCTTTAGAGTGACGGGTCTAACTTCGACTGGGAGGGGTATGTATGCCCGCAGTTCGCCATGTCGCTGACCTGCCATGCTCGTGGTCGTCGATCGTCGTCGCTCTGCTGCCCGCCGCTGGCATCGAGCGCGGGGAAGAACTCGACGACGATCGTCGTCAGCCTCAAATTCCCGGCCTTCCACGGCAAGCTGAAGGCTTGCCACGGCAGGCCTGCCTCGGCAGTCGCAAGGTGAAGATGTACCGCGAACTGAACGGCAGCAAAAGCTGCTCGGGCAAGGACACCACGCGGACAACGGCAAGTGGTCGATCCCGCTCGGCAAAAACCTGCCCTCGGGCACCTACTACGCCACCGTCGCCAAGCGCGGCAAATGCCAGGCCGCCAAATCGAAGGTCCTTCCGATCGACTGATCGGCAGCTAGAGGCCGAAGACGCGCCGGGCGTCTTCGAGGCCCTCGACCAGGCGATCGATCTCCTCGGGCGTCGTGTAGACGCCGAAGCTGGCGCGGGCCGTCGCCGCGACCCCGAGGCGATCCATCAGCACCTGGGCGCAGTGGTGGCCGGCGCGGACGGCGACGCCGTGGCGGTCGAGGATCTCGGAGACGTCGTGGGCGTGGACGCCCTCGATCTCGAAGGAGACCGGGCCGACCCGCGACTCGCCGCGCGGCGGGCCGAAGATCCGCAGCCCCGGCACCTCCGGCAGCCGCTCCAGCGCGTAGTCGGCGATCTGCCGCTCGTGCTCCAGCACCGCCTCCATTCCCGAGCCCGTCGAGCCAGCGCAGCGCCGAGGCCATCCCGATCGCCTGGGTGATCGCCGGCGTGCCGGCCTCGAAGCGGGCGGGGACGTCGGCGTAGGTCGTGCCCTCGCGCGTCACCTTGCGGATCATCGAACCGCCGCCGAGGAAGGGCTGCATCTCGCGCAGCAGCTCGAGCCGGGTCCAGAGCGCGCCGATCCCGGTCGGGCCGTAGAGCTTGTGGCCGGTCAGCGCGTAGAAGTCGATCCCCGAGCTCGGCGACGTCGAGCGGCAGCTTCGGCGCCGCCTGGGCGCCGTCGGCGAGCACCAGCGCCCCGGCCGCGTGGGCCAGGCGGGAGATCTCGGCGAGCGGGTTTTCGGTCCCGAGCACGTTGGAGACGTGGGTGACGCGACCAGCTTCGGGCCGCGCTCCAGCAGCGCCGCGAAGGCGTCCATGTCGAGCAGCCCGTCCTCGTCGATCGGCGCCCAGTCGATCTCCGCGCCGACCCGCTCGGCCAGCTGCTGCCAGGGGACGATGTTGGAGTGGTGCTCCATCTCGGTCAGCAGGATGCGGTCGCCGGCGCCGACGTTGGCGTCGCCCCAGGCGCGGGCGACGAGGTTGATCGCCTCGGTCGCGTTGCGGACGAAGACGACCTCGCGGCGGTCGGCGGCGCCGATGTGGTCGGCGACCGTCGCCCGCGCGCCCTCGTAGGCGTCGGTCGCCTCGGCCGAGAGCGTGTGGGAGCCGCGGTGGACGTTGGAGTGGTGGCGCCGCTCGTAGCGGTCGACCGCCTGGATCGAGGCCAGCACCCGCTGCGAGCTGGCGCCGCTGTCGAGGTAGGCGACCGGCTGGCCGTTGACCTCGCGCTCCAGCGCCGGGAAGGCGGCGCGGACCTTCTCGATCGGGAAGGAGCTCCTTCGCGGTCGCCGGCTCCATGGTCGCGAGGCTAGGCGGTGGCGCCCGCCTCGACCTCCTCGCGGATCCAGCCGTAGCCCTTCTCCTCCAGCACGCCGACCAGCTCCGGGCCGCCTTCTTTGACGATCCGGCCCTCGAACATGACGTGGACGAAGTCGGGTTTGACCATGTGCAGGATGCGCTGGTAGTGGGTGATGATCAGGACGCCCATGTCGGGGCCGGCGAACTTGTTGACGCCCTCGGCGACGGTGCGCAGGGCGTCGATGTCGAGGCCGGAGTCGGTCTCGTCGAGGACCGCGACCTCCGGCCGCAGCAGCGCCAGCTGCAGCAGCTCCATCCGCTTCTTCTCGCCGCCGGAGAAGCCGTCGTTGAGGTAGCGGCTGGAGAAGTCTTTGGGGATGTTCGCCAGCGCCATCGCCTCCTGGGCGACCTTGGCGAAGTCTTTGATCTTGATCTGCTCTTCGCCGCGCGCCTCGCGCTGGGAGTTGATGATCATCCGCAGGTACTTGCTGACCGAGACGCCGGGGATCGCGACCGGGTACTGGAAGGCCATGAAGAGGCCCGCCTGCGAGCGCACGTCGGGGTCGGCCTCGGTGATGTCCTCGCCCTTGAAGGTGATCGAGCCCTCGGTCACCTCGAGCGCCGGGTGGCCCATGATCGCGTTGGCGAGCGTCGACTTGCCGGAGCCGTTCGGCCCCATCAGCGCGTGAACCTTGCCCTTCTCGACGTCGAGGTCGAGACCGCGGAGGATCTCCTTGTCCTCGGCGCTTCACGTGCAGGTTGCGTATCTCCAGCTCAGCCAATTTCACTCCGTTTCTAGGTGTTCGGAAAGTCTCGAAGTCAGGCGGCGCGGACGACTGCGGCCTCGCTGCGATCCGCCGGGGCTGGAGAACTCGACCAGCTCGGCCAGCGTCGTGCCCGCCAGCGCCTTGGTCACGCCGCCCTGCACGCGCGTCCACAAAAGCTTCGTCGCGCAGGCGCGGTCGCCGTCGTCCTCGTGCGAGCAGAGGACTTTGCCCTCGGGCGTCTCGTGGAAGCACTCCATCGGGGCGATCTGCCCTTCCAGCGCCTCGACCACCGGCGTCCATCGTGATCTCCTCGGCCGGCTTCGCCAGGCGGTAGCCGCCGTGGGCGCCGCGGGTCGAGGTGACGAGGTCCGCCTTGCGCAGTTTTGCGACCAGGTGCTCGAGATAGGAGAGCGGCAGCCGCTCCGCTTCGGCGACTGTGTTGAGCGAGATCGGCGTCGAACCGGGCTGGCGGCCCAGCTCGACCATCAGGCGCACTCCGTACTCGGCTTTGGTCGAGAACAGCATCTGCTCTAAATCCTACTGAACGCAGTCGGTTATGCCTCCGCGCCCTCGGCGGCGGCCTTGCCGATTTCGACGTGGGCGCGGCTGTCGCTGCCGCGGATCAGGACCAGGGTGAGGACGAACCCGACCGCCGCGATCGCGGCGCCGCCGAGGAAAGCGACCTGAAAGCCGTCGGTCAGGGCCTGGTGGAGCCCGGTGCCGGATTCGAGCAGGTTCTCGGTGTGCGAGGTCGCGAAGGTCGAGAGCACGGCCAGCCCAAGGGCACCGCCGACCTGCTGGGAGGTGTTGATCAGGCCGCTGGCGAGCCCGGCCTCGTGCTCCTCGACCCCGGAGACCGCGGCGATCGTCGTCGTCACAAAGGAGAAGCCGAGGCCGGCCGCCGCCAGCAATGAAGGCCCGAGGATGTCGGTGGTGAAGCCGCCGCCGACCGAGACCCGGCTGAACCAGAGCAGGCCGGCGACGATGAACAGCAGGCCGACCGCGAGCACCGGCTTGTAGCCGAATTTGGTCACGAGCTGGGAGCCGAGCGCCGCCGAGAAGATGATCGTCAGCGCCAGCGGCAGGTAGGAGAGGCCGGCGTGGATGGCGCTGTAGCCGAGCACCTGCTGCATATACAGGGAGATGAAGAAGAACATCGAGAACAGCGAGGCGCCGACCAGGATCCCGACCACGTTGGCGCCGGTCAGGGTGCGGATGCGGAAGATCGAGAACGGGACCAACGGCTTGCGCGCCCGCAGCTCGATCGCGACGAACGCGGCGAAGAGAACCAGCGAAAGGCCGATCAGGCCGAGCGTCCGCGCCGACCCCCAGCCCTTGTCGGTCGCGTCGACGACGGCGTAGACGAGGATCGAAAGCGCCGCGGTAACCGTGACCGCGCCGGCGACGTCGAAGGCGCGCGTCTCGGCCTCGGCCCGGCTCTCGGCGATCAGCCGCGGAGTCAGCGCCAGGGCGATCAGGCTGACCGGGACGTTGACCCAGAGCACCCACTCCCAGCCGAGCCCGTCGGTCAGAACGCCGCCGAGCAGGACGCCGGCGGCGCCGCCGGAGCCGGCGACCGCGCCCCAGACCCCGAGCGCCCTGTTGCGCTCGGCGCCGTCGCGGAAGATCGTGGTCACGATCGAGAGGGCGGCGGGGGAGATGATCGCCGCGCCCAAACCCTGGGCAGCGCGGGCGGCGATCAGCTGACCCTCGTTGGTGGCGAAGCCGGCTGCGAGCGAGGCGACGGCGACCAGGACCAGACCGGCCATGAAGACCCGCCGCCGTCCCAGCAGATCGGCGGTGCGGCCGCCGAGCAGGAGGAAGCCGCCGAAGGTGAGGATGTAGGCGTTGACGACCCAGGGCAGGTTCTCCTGGGAGAAGTCGAGGGCGCTGCCGATCGTGGGCAGGGCGACGTTGACGATCGAGGCGTCGAGCACGACGACGAACTGCGCCGAGCAGAGCAGGACCAGGGCCAGCCAGCGTTTCTCTTGGAATTCCGCGGTGGACGTCATGGGGACTGGGTCCGCCCAGTCAATCAAACCCCGGGTCCCGGCTGGGCCCTTTTTAGGGCTCGATCAGGCCGCGCCGGATCGCGTAGCGGACCAGCTCGACCCGATCCCGCATCCCCAGCTTGCGCATCGCGTTCGCGCGGTGGTTCTCGACCGTCTTCTCCGAGAGGTGGAGGACCTCGGCGATCTGTTTGGTCGTGTTGGCCTCGGCGACGAGCTTGACGATCTCCTCCTCGCGCGGGGTCAGCTCCTCTTCGCCGCTGGAACCGCGCTCGAGCACGTCCTTGATCAGCGTGCGCTGCGCCTCCGGCGTCAGGAACGGCTCGCCGCGCTCGACCGCGCGGATCGCCGCCAGCAGGTCGGTGTCCGCCTGCGCCTTCAGCACGTATCCGGAGGCGCCGGCTTTCAGCGCCTCGAACAGGTAGCGCTCGTCGTCGTGCATGGAGAGGATCAGGACCGAGACGTCGGGCGCCTGGCGCTTGATCTCCCGCGTCGCCTGCAGCCCGGTGAGTTTCGGCATTTTCACGTCGAGGATCGCCAGGTCGGGCCGCTCCCGCACCGCCAGGTCGCGGGCTTCGGCGCCGTCGCCGGCCTCGGCCACGACCTCGATGTCGGGCTGGCGCTCCAGCAGCAGCCGGATCCCGGAGCGGACGATTCCGTGGTCGTCGGCGATCAGCACCCTCATCGTCCTAAGTGTGGTTGATGGGCCGGAAATACGCCTATATGGCGGGAAATCGGCCCGTCAACCTTCGCCCGGCACCGTCAGCCGCACCGTGGTGCCGCGGCCGGGCCGCGACTCGATCGTCAGCTCGCCGCCGATCAGCAGCGCCCGCTCGCGCATGCCGGCGATCCCCAGGCCGCCCTCGGACTCGTCGAAGGCGAAACCGCGCCCGTCATCGGCGACCGCCAGCTCGACTCCGCCGTTGTCGAGCCTCTGCAGCCCCACCTCGACGCGACCGGCGCCGCTGTGGCGGGCGGCGTTGGAGAGGCCCTCCTGGGCGACCCGGTAGACGACGAGCTGGGCGTCGTCGGGAAGGTCGGAGAAGTCGCCCTCGGCATTGAACGTGGCCTCGATCTCTCCCCGCGCCAACTGCTCGACCTGCCCCGCCGTCGCCGCCACCAGGCCGAGGTCGTCGAGCGCGGTCGGCCGCAACTGCCGAGCCAAGGAGAGCAGCTCCCGCATCGCCTGGTTGGCCAGCGCCTTGGTCTCGGCCAGCTCCTCCTCCAGCTCCGGCGGCGCCGCCTCACGAGCGGCCTCCAGTCGCAGCAACAGGCCCGTCAGGGATTGGTTGACCTCGTCGTGGAGGTCGCGGGCGACGCGCGTTCGCTCCTGCTCCTGCGCCTGCAGCGCCGCGGACCCCGCCCGCCGCCGCTCGGCTTCGAGCCGGCGCATCATCCGCAGGAAGGCGAGCTCGATCCGCTCCACCTCCTCGGTCTCGCCGAAGCCGTCGATCGAGGGGGGCAGCAGTGGGCCGGGTCGGCTCAGGTCGACCTTCTCCATCTCCTCGATCAGGCCCTCCAGGGGCCCGAACCGCCGTCTGAGGCGCAGCAGGCTGGTCGCGAGCACGACCACCGCTACCGCGAGTATGAGGATCAGCGCCAGGGCCATCGATCAAGCCTAGAAGCCCCTGGGTGGTGCACCGGCACGAATAGGGGCTGCCCCCTATGTTCAACGCCGCCTGGCGCCGCAATACTTGCCGGGCAAAGCGAACCTAGGAGCATTGACTCGATGAAGACCACCAAACAGTCCACCTTCGGCGCCACCCTGCGCACGACGATCCTCTTGGCATCCCTCTCCGGGCTGCTGGTCGTCATCGGCGCCCTGATCGGCGGCCCCAGCACGGCCGGCATCTTCCTCGCGATCGCCCTGCTGATCAACCTGGGCTCCTACTTCTTCAGCGACAAACTGGCGCTGAAAATGAGCCGCGCCCAGCCGATCGACGAGTCCGAAGCGCCACGGCTCTACCAGATCGTGCGCGAACTGACGACCCGCGCGGAGCTGCCGATGCCCCGCCTTTACATGATCCCCCAGGATCAGCCCAACGCCTTCGCGACCGGGCGCAACCCGAAGCACTCGGCGGTCGCGGTCACCCGCGGCATCACCAAACTGCTCTCCGAGGACGAGCTTCGCGGCGTGCTCGCGCACGAGCTCACGCACATCAGGAATCGCGACATCCTGATCCAGTCGGTTGCCTCGGCGATCGGCGCCGCGATCACCTACCTCGCCTACATGTTCATGTGGTTCGGCAACGACGACAACTCGCCGCTGAGCCTGGTCGCTTCGCTGGCGCTGGTCCTGCTGGCCCCGATCGCGGCCACGATCATCCAGCTCTCGATCTCGCGCCAGCGTGAGTACGCGGCTGACGCGGGCGGGGCGGAAATCTGCGGTAACCCGGAGTCCCTGGCGAGCGCATTGCTGCGACTCGAGCAGGGAGCGCAGGCGATGCCGATGAAAGTCAACCAGGCGGCCGAGCCGCTCTACATCGTCAAGCCCTTCTCCGGCAAGGGCATCGCCGGCCTCTTCTCGACCCACCCCCCGATCGAGGAGCGGGTCAAAAGGCTGCGTCAGATGCGTCCCAGCTTCGCCTAGTTCACCTAGTCCAGAAGCGATTCCAGCAAGAGCCCGCCCCCTCACTCCGAGGGGGCGGGCTCTTCGCTATCGCAGGCTCTCGCAGGCGATGCCGTCGCGGTCAGCGTCGAGACGGTGCGGGTCGTATCGCGGGCCACCATGCTTCTTGTAGAAGTTCTGCGCCTGCCTCCAGGTATTGAAGTCGGCACAGTCCTTGTCGGCGGCGGAGGTCGGCGCCGCCGCGAATGCGAGCGCGAGGGCAGCCGCCAATACAGCAGTGGTCAACCGGGTTTTCACAGATCCCTTTCTCTTGAGTACTAGATAAGAACTCCAAACGTACCCAAATTGAAGAAGAGAACTGCTGCGGCTCTACTGAGGCAGTGGGTCAGTTTGAACGGCTGGCTTCCATGCGGCCTGCTGTAAAAGGGTTCTAGCGCTCCGGGATTTCCCATTCATTCATTGATTCTCAAGTAGAGCCGGTCGATGCTGGCCTGACGAGGGGGCACCATGGCCCAAAGCGGGGCACTTTTCTACGGCGACAACCTGGATGTTCTGCGTCGATACGTCGACGCCGAGAGCGTCAACCTCATTTATCTCGATCCGCCGTTCAACAGCAACGCCACCTACAACGTCCTCTTCTCGGAGCAGGATGGGTCGAGGTCGGCAGCGCAGATCAAGGCCTTTGGCGATACGTGGCGCTGGGATCAGAGCGCCGCCGAGGCATACGAGGAAGTTGTCGAGCGCGCCGGAGATGCCTCGCGCACGATGCAGGCCTTTCGGACCATCCTGGGTGCGAGCAACATGCTCGCCTATCTAGCGATGATGGCCCCTCGGCTAGTGGAACTGCACCGAGTTCTGACGCCAAAAGGAAGTCTTTACCTCCATTGCGATCCCACGGCTAGCCACTACCTAAAGCTTCTGCTGGACGCGATCTTCGGACCCCGGTGCTTTCGGTCGGAGATCGTCTGGAAGCGGAGCAGCGCCCACAGCGACACCAAACAGGGACGGCGCATCCACGGTCATATCCACGACGTGATCCTCTTCTACACGAAATCTGAAGAGTGGTCCTGGAACCCCCTCTATACGCCTTACGACGAGGCCTACATCGAATCGAAATACACGCAGATCGAGCCCGGAACGGGGCGTCGCTATCAGCTTGGCGATCTAACCGCAGCAAAGCCAGGGGGCGACGTTAGCTATGAGTGGCATGGCCGCCGACCCTATAGAGGGCGGTATTGGGCTTACTCAAAAGAGAACATGGATCAGATGCACGAGGAAGGGCGAATTTACATTCCCCAGGATCCAAAAGCGGTTCCGCGCTTCAAGCGCTTCTTGGATGAGCAACCTGGGGTGCCCCTACAGGATCTATGGACCGATCTCGATCCGATCAACGCAAGGGCGGCAGAGCGACTTGGTTACCCGACCCAGAAGCCGGAATCGCTGCTGGCGAGGATCATTGAATCGAGCAGCAATGAGAATGAGGTTGTGCTTGATCCGTTCTGCGGCTGCGGTACCGCGGTTGCCGTTGCCGAGAGACTTGGGCGTCATTGGATCGGGATCGATGTCACTTACCAGGCAACCAACTTGATTAAGAGCCGCCTATTCGACGCCTTTGGCGAGGAAATCGACTTCTCCGTTACCGGAGAGCCGACGACTGTGGAGGAGGCCGCACAGCTCGCTCGAGAAGACCCGTTTCAGTTTGAGGTTTGGGCGCTTGGACTCGTCGGCGCCCGCCCGGAGCAGAAGAAGAAGGGACGCGACGGCGGCATTGACGGCGAGCTGTACTTCCATGAGAAAGATGGTGGCAAGACGCGGCGGGTGATCCTTTCTGTGAAATCGGGCAAGACGGGTGTGCACCATGTTCGCGAACTGCGAGGCGTGATCGAGGACGAAGGCGCAGAGATCGGTGTCCTGATCACCATGCGGAAACCCACCAGATCCATGCGCGAGCTAGCTGCTGGCGCTGGGTTCTATCGCTCCGGCTCGGAGGGCGTCGGAACTTGGGGTAAGCATCCGCGCATACAGATTTTGACGATTGCCGAGCTGTTGGATGGGAAGAGGATCAACAAGCCGCCGCGAACCGGAGAGCTGACGTTCCGCCGTGCCGAGCGGGTGGAGCGGCCACGTAGAATCCCAGGAACCGAGCCTCTGTTCCGCAACCTCCCCGATGCGCCAGCACTTGGCGAGGTTTTCCAGGGTTCTAAGAACGCTCAGTCCAGCAGCGCCACGATCTCTTCCAGGGACCAGGTTTGAGCCGCGAAGATTCTTGGAGAGCCCCGCTTGGGGCCTAGCTCGAATCATCCTGCGGGAAAAGCGATTTGACGATGACCAAGGCCACGGCAATCACTTGGATCACGGCTGCTGCTAGCCAAGCGGACACAGTACTTCCCGGTATGTGCCAGTCGTTTGCGAAGCCATAGATCAGGAATGCGAGGTCCGCTATCCCCACCTGGATGCCCGCGGCCCACGACACCCGGTCGGCGACTCTTTCTCGTAGCCCACGGTTGTCTTCCGCCTGTTTGGCGCGGGTCTCAAGCTGCGAAATGAGCGCCTCGTAGTAGCGCTTCTTATGGTCTTCGCTCAAATCGGAGATGGGAACGACTGGCGAACCTTGGACGCGAGCAAGCTCCTCATCCGCGCTTGGCAGCGTGGGCAATGCTTCTGACGAGGCACCCTGCTCGGAACCGCCCTTGCTCATTAGATGAGTCCGAGATTTTTCAGGCGGTAATGCATGGCGTCAGCCGAGACACCGAATTCAGGTGCGAGAGTCGCCGCGCTGGCGCCGTCTTTGTAGCGAGCGACAACCTCGTCCTTGGGCATCAAGAGCGCGGCGGCGAATTGGTTTGCGTGGATCTCCTCTTGGTTCGTTCCCGCCGTCGAGATCAAATTGCGCTGCTCGACGTACTCCCATGCCTCGTCGCCCGTCGCGCTGCGCTTGACGTAGTGACCAAGCTCGTGGGCGCAGGTAAACCGCTGGCGATTGGAACTGTCCTGTGCGTGAACGTAGATCTCCGCGTCCTGACCTGCGCGCTTGATCAAAAGTCCCGAGACTCCTTCATCCAAGGCAGCGCTGAACGCCTTGATCCCCAGCCTCTGCGCGATCCTGAAGGGATCAACCGGCAGCGCCGTCTGGCCGTCCTGCTGCCAAGCGGTTTTGAGAAGGGCCTGGGCGCTCCGTTCTGGGTTCATATCCAATTCATCGTAGTCGAGCCGAGAGATGTGATCAGTGGAGCAGCGCCGCGATGTCTTCCAGCGACCAGATTCGGTCAGCCACGCCGGCCGCCATCGCCGGGGTGCGCGGGTAGCGGTTCTTAACCGCTGCATGGGGCCGGGCAAAGTTGTAGTGCATGAAGTGGAGAGAGACCGCATGGGCGAGGTTCTCGACTTTCTTTGAAAATCCGTTGGTCAGCCGCGTAAAGCGCCGCATCCCCATCCGCATGGTCAAGTTCTGGCGCTCGACGTAGCTGGTTGAGATCCGGTCGGGGTCCGGGTCGCCCTTCCGGGTGAGCCGCTTCGTCCCGACGCAGACCGCCGGGCTGTATTTGCCTTGCTCGGGACCCGTTGCGTAGGTCTTGTGGATCTGCGCCCAATCGACGTTCTGGCTGAAGGCCGGTCCCACCGTCCCTTCGTACATCCGGTGCCCGTCGGTCGATAGCTGGATGCGGTTCCCCATCCGGCTCGCCAGGTCGTTGAGGAAGACGTAGGCATCGTCGGAAGTGCGCTCGCCGACCAGCCAGGACGGAACCAGCTTCGTGTCGGCGCAGACCGCCGTGAAGGTCCAAACGTCTCCGTAGCCCGGCGTCCCTTTGAACTGCTCGGGCACGTTCTTCTGCTTCGAGTAACAGAAGCTCCAAATCTCGTCGGCCTCCACGACCTTGCAGGGGAGATCCTGAAAGACGCCGTCCTGGTACTCGGTGCAGGCCTCGCCCAGGTCGGCGAGCAGCTTGACGATGGTGTTCTTGGCCGCGCCGGTCATTCGCACCGTGGCGCGAATGCTGTTGCCCTCGACCAAGCAGCCGATGATCTGGGCGCGCCTCTTGATGGTCAGCCTGTTCATACTGACCATTATGCGTAAGCAAGTGGACGGAAAAGGGAGCCACTCCCCCTAAAGGGACGGGCGGTGCCGCATTCTCCCCCTAACGAGATTTCCAGCGAGCTTGAGCAGCGCGACGAGCAGCGTTGGAGCGTTCCTCGGCACTCATTCGGCTAGCGCGTGCCTTGCCGCCCTTCTGCCCACCGAGGCGACCAGCTCTTGCCTTGACGGTCTCAGGCTCTGCGGGCGCGCCGTTAGTCGCGTCACCCACGATGGCGGCGGCTAAGCGGTTCAGATCCGCAGGCTTCTTGGACTGCTTCGCCATGCCTTCATCGTAGCCCCCGCTCATCGGGAAACCCGGAAGCGGCCTACTCGCGTTGATCCCGAACTCCATGCCATGCCTTTGAGCAAGTCGCCGGGCGGCACCGACAGAGCGCCAGCGAGCTTCACCAGCGTGTCGATCCGCGCTACTAGTCGAACACCCCGCTCTAGCTGACTGATCTCCGTGCGATGGAGCGAGGCGCGGAATCCCAACTCTTCCTGACTGAGACCGGCCCGCTTGCGGTAGATCATCAGGTTCTCGCCGAAGCGCTCTGCGACGCTCACCAGGCATCCAGTCGGTGGCAGTGGTAGGCGGCATCGGTCAGGAGCAGGGTGTGCCCATGAAGCCTGATCAGGCCGTAGTCGCTCAGCTTCCTGACTGCGCGTTCGACGGCTTCCTTGTTGCCGATCTCCTTGCCGAGTTCGGCCATCGTGCGGTAGTGCGGGTGGGTGGCCAAGACCAGGGCGAGGATCGCCCGCTGCGTGCTCTCATCGTCTACCGGCTTTCGCCGAATACGCTTCGCCTGCATCGGAACTCCGTTTCCGGTGCCAGGCGCCCGGACGTTCCACCGTCGCGGGCGCCATTTCGTCTAGGACGAGGCGAAACTAGCGCGGAATCAAGGGCGTTTGGCGGCTATTTCAAACTGACCCACTGCCTCTCCCGTAGCTCGCTATACTTTTTGAAGTAATGCTGATCCGGATTTAGGAGATTTCGAAAAAATGGCAACCGGTGCGGGGATTCAGACGATCGAGGAGATCGAGCCTTTTGAGGCAGCGGCGGAGATCGAGGGCGGCGACGTCGTCCTGATCGACACGCGCGAGCCGCACGAGTACCAGGAAGCCCACCTCGAGAACGGCAAGCTGGTTCCGCCCGGCCTGCTCGCCGACGAAATCGCCACCGCCGCGCCCGACAAAGCGGCGCGCACGATCCTTTACTGCCGCTCCGGCAACCGCTCGGCGATTGCCGCCGCGCAGCTTGAAGGGCTCGGCTACGACAACGTCGCCTCGATGGCCGGCGGGATCCTCGCCTGGCAGGAGCAGGGACTTCCGGTGGTCGCCCCCAGCGGCATGACCGCCGAGCAGCGCGACCGCTACTCGCGCCACACCCTGCTGCCCGAGGTCGGAGTCGACGGCCAATTGAAGCTGCTGAACGCCAAGGTCCTGCTGCTCGGCGCCGGCGGGCTCGGCGCACCGACCGCGCTCTACCTCGCGGCCGCCGGTGTCGGCACGCTCGGCCTGGTCGACGACGACGTCGTCGACGCCTCCAACCTGCAGCGCCAGGTGATCCACAACACCGAACGCATCGGGATGCGGAAGACCGAATCGGCCCGCCTCTTCATCGAAGGGTTGAACCCCGACGTCGACGTCGTCGAGCACCACGGGCGCCTCGACGCCGGGAACATCCTCGAGATCATGGGCGACTACGACATCGTCGTCGACGGGGCCGACAACTTCCCCACCCGTTACCTGCTCAACGATGCCTCGGTGCGGCTGCGCAAGCCGGTCGTCTCCGCTTCGATCCTCGGCTTCGACGGGCAGATCTCCACCTTCGTCCCCTACGAGGGGCCGTGCTACCGCTGCCTCTACCCGACGCCGCCGCCGGCCGAGCTGGCGCCGAGCTGCTCCGCCAACGGCGTGCTCGGCGTGATGGCCGGGACGATGGGGACCTTGCAGGCCAACGAGGTGATCAAGCTGGTGCTCGGCATCGGCGAGCCGCTGGTCGGCCGCTTGCTCCTTTACGAGGCGCTCGGCACCAGGTTCACCGAGCTGAAGGTCCGCCGCGACCCCGAGTGCCCGATCTGCGGTGAGAACGCGCCCGAGGTCCCGGAGTCCGAGATGGGCCAGTTCCCCGACTACGAGCTCTTCTGCGCCGGCGCGGGCGGAGACCGCTAGGCCGCTGCAAACCGGCGCATTTCGGCGTCCTCGGTCGCTTGTGTGCAGAGCACACGGCGCTCCCTGCGTCCTTGAACTGCTTGGTTTTCGCGGCCTAGATAGGATCACCGCTCCATGGCGACCGTCCGAATTCCCCCGGTGCTGCGGCCGAAAGCCGGCGGCCAGTCCGAGGTCGAGGTAGGAGGGGGGACCGTCGGCGAGGTGCTGCGCGCTCTCACCGATGCCCACCCCGACACCAAGGCCCAGCTTTTCGGCGAGGACGGAGACCTCAACCGCTACGTCAACGTCTACCTCAACGACGAGGACGTGCGGGTGCTCGACGGGCTCGACACCGGCGTCAAAGACAGCGACACGGTTGTGATCCTGCCGGCGATGGCCGGCGGCGCTCCCTAGCGATCGAGCACCAACCCGAGGAACTTCCGGGTCCGCTCCTGGCGCGGGCTGTCGAGTACGTCGGCCGGATTGCCCTGCTCGACGATCACGCCTTCGTCCATGAACACGACCTTGTCGCCGACCTCGCGGGCGAAGCCGAGCTCGTGGGTGACGACGAGCATCGTCATCCCTTCGTCGGCGAGCTCGCGCATCACGTCGAGCACCTCCTTGACCAGCTCCGGGTCGAGGGCACTGGTCACCTCGTCGAAGAGCATCACGTGCGGGTCCATCGCCAGCGCCCTGGCGATCGCGACCCGTTGCTGCTGACCGCCCGAGAGGCGTTCCGGATACTCCTCCAGCTTGTCGGCGAGCCCAACCCGTTCCAGCAGTCGCGCCGCTTTCGCCCGTGCCTCCTGGGCGGGTTTGCCGAGCACCTTTTCCGGCGCCATCGTCACGTTCTCCATCGCCGTCTTGTGCGGGAAGAGGTTGAACTGCTGGAAGACGATCCCGACCCGCTGGCGGACGAAGTTCAGCTCCCAGCTCTGCTCGCCGGTTCCGGAGTCGGGCCCCCGGCAGATGTCTTTCCCTTCGAGGAAGATCTCTCCCTGCTCGGGGGGCTCGAGCAGGTTGACGCAGCGCAGCAGCGTGCTCTTGCCCGAGCCGCTCGGCCCGAGCACGCAGACGACTTCTCCCTGCTTGACCTCGAGGTCGACTCCGCGCAGCACCTCGAGTTGGCCGAAGCGCTTGTGGATGTTCCGGAGCTGCAGGATCGCGCTGCCGGCCGGCGCCATGCTCTCCATCAGAGCGCCTCGACCCGGGGGGCGCCGCGGGTGAAGCGGCCCTGCTCGCGGGCGATCAGTTTGTCGACGAACCGGGCGAGCGGCAGGGTCACGACGAGGAACATGATCGCGCCGAGGACCAGGCCAGAGCTGTTCAAGAACTGCGATTGCAGGTCGCGCCCCGCCAAGGCGACCTCGCTGAGCGCGATCGCGCTGACCAGGGTCGTGTCCTTCATCAGCGCGATGAAGTCGTTGAGCAGCGGCGCGAACACCTTGCGAACCGCCTGCGGGAGGATCACGTTGCGCATCGCCTGCCGGTGGCTCATGCCGAGTGAACGGGCCGCCTCCATCTGGCCGCGGGGCACGGCTTCGATCCCGGACCGGTAGACCTCGGCCATGTAGGCGCCGTAGGTGACGGTGATCGCGAGCACGCCGAACCAGAAGTTGTCGGGTTTGCCGAACCACTGGGGGATCCGCAGCCACTCCGGCAGGAACTCGAGCGACGGGATGCTGCCGGAGATCAGCAGGATCATGATCAGCAGCGGGATGCCGCGGAAGACGTCGATGTACGCGATCGTGGCGAAGCGGACCGGCAACAGGGCCTTGCCCGGCAACTGGCGCAGCTGCGCCAGGATCAGTCCCCAGATCAGCGAGAGGATGCCGGCGACGATCGAGAGCTGGACCGTCAGCCAGAAGCCTTCCAGCACTTGGTCGAAATGGTCGACCATGAAGCCGACGTCGAAGTACTGGTTGATGAGTTCCTGCATCGCTTCTCCTGGTTAGCCCGATCCAGAGTACGTCGTGGGAACGAAAAGGGGCGCCACTCGGCGCCCCTCTCAGTCCTGGTCCGGTCTGCTCAGCTCGCTTCGTGCGTGGCGGTGAGCAGCGCCTCGGCCGGCGCCCGTTTGAACCATTTTTCGTAGATCGTCGTGAAGGTTTCGTCTTCCTTCAGTTCTTCCAGGGCTTCGTTCATTTCTTCGAGCAGTTCCTCGTCACCCTGGGCGACGGCGAAGCCGTAGTCTTCTTCGGTCGGGATCGCGGCGGAGACTTCGATCCCGCCGGCCTGGACGGCGTTTTCGGCGACAGGGATGTCGATCACGACGGCGTCGAGGACGCCGGATTTGAGCGCGTTGACCGCATCGGGACCCTGCGGGAAGGAGCGAAGTTCATCCTCGTCGACTTTTTCTTCGACGAATTCTTCGCCGGTCGTGCCCTGCTGGACCCCGATGGTCGTGCCGCTGAGTTTCTCCACCGAGTCGATGTCGCTGCCCTCCTGGACCAGGATCGCCTGTTCGGAGAAGTAGTAGGGGTTGGTGAAGTCGACCGTTTCCTCGCGTTCGTCGGTGATCGTGGTCGCCGAGGCGACGGCTTCGAAGCGGCCCTGCGCGAGGTCGCGGAAGATCGTGTCGAACGAGGTGTCCTGGAATTCCGCCGTGCGACCGATCCGTTTGGCGATTTCTTCCATCAGTTCGATGTCGTAGCCGGTGTAGTTGCCCGGTTTGCCCTGCTCGAACGGGGGATAGGGGATGTCAGAGCCCACGGTGAGCGTCGCGCCGCCGCCGTTGCCACCTCCGCCGCTGTCGTCGCTGTCATCTCCACAGCCTGCAGCGAACACGGCGACGGCGAGCACCGCCAAGGCCGCGAGCAGAATCGAAAGGTGATTCCTCTTCATCGGAGCTTCCTCCATTCCAGGGTCTTTACCCGGAGGCCACTTACCCGGGCGCGAGCGAAACTACTCGCCTCCCCGGCGCCGCGCAAGGCTTGTTGAGCGTCTATTCCATGCCTGGCTATACTTTTTGAAGTAAGGGAGAGGGCAATGCTTCGCGACGATCTACTCAACAGACCCTGCGGGGGACGCTTCGGCAACATCGTCGAGTCGATCGGCAATACGCCGCTGGTCGAGCTGCCGCGGTTCTCGCCCAAGCCCGACGTCCGCATCTACGCCAAGCTCGAGGGGCACAACCCGACCGGCTCGGTCAAGGACCGCGTCGCCAAATCGATGATCGAGGCGGCCGAGGCGGAGGGCGCGATCGAACCGGGGCAGACGATCCTCGAGCCGACCTCCGGCAACACCGGCATCGCCCTGGCGATGATCTGCCGCCGCAAGGGCTATCCGCTGAAGGTGGTGATGCCCGACAACGTCACCGAGGAGCGCACCCAGCTGCTCTCGATGTACGGGGCGGAGATCGTCTACTCGGAGGGCGCGAAGGGCTCCAACGGCGCCGTCGAGGTGGCGCTGGAGCTGGCCGACGACCCGAGCTTCTACATGCCCTACCAGTACGGCAACGAGGCCAATCCGCTGGCTCACTACAACGGCACCGCGGTCGAGATCCTCGACGAGCTCGACGAGGTCACCGCGTTCGTCGGCGGCCTCGGCACCGGCGGCACCCTGATGGGCAACGGGCGTCGCCTCAAGGAGGCCAATCCGGAGACGCTGATCGTCGCTGCCGAGCCGATGCAGGGGGAGCTGGTACAGGGGCTGCGAAGCCTCGACGACGGCTTCATCCCGCCGATCATCGACCTCTCGATCCTCGATCGGAAGATCATGGTCTCCAACCGCGACGCGATCATCTGGACCAAGAAACTGCTCGACGAGGAGGGCGTCTTCGCCGGCGTCTCCTCCGGCGCGATCGCCGCCATCGCCAGCCGTATCGCCGGTGAGCTCGATTCCGGCAACGTCGTCTTCCTGATCCCCGACGACGGCTGGAAGTACCTCTCCTCCGGCGTCTACACGAAGCCTCTCGAGGAGATCGAGAACCTCGACTCCACTGTCTGGTGGTAGGCGAGAGCCTTCCACGAGAGCGATGCGTATCTCCAAAGACCTGATCGGCGAGATGGTCGCGCACGCGCGCGAGGATCTGCCGAACGAGTGCTGCGGGATGGTCGGCGGCCGCGATGGCGAGGCGGCCGAGGTGGTCCGGGTGACCAACTCCGCTGCCAGCCCGCTGCGCTACGAGATGGATCCGCAGGGCCAGTACAACGCGCTGAAGTCGATCGAAGGGGATGGCGGGGAGCTGCTGGCGATCTACCATTCGCATACCAAGAGCGCCGCTTATCCGTCGCAGACCGACGTCAACCAAGCGGTCGCCTGGCCGGAACAGATCTACCTGATCGTCTCCCTGGCCAACCCGGAGGCGCCCGAGGTAAAGGGCTACCTTCTTAAGGACTTGAAGATCGCCGATGTCGAGCTCGACGTCACATAAACGCGGCGCTCACCAGCGCGGTGCCCACGGCGGTGGGGGCGGTTCCCATGGTGGCGAGGGCGGTGGCGGTGGCGGAGGCGGCGGTGGGCCGCTGGTCAAAGTCGGCTTCGGCCGCACCCAGGCCGAAGCGGAGCTGCTGCAGGGGCTGCTGACCGAGGCGGGCATACCCAGCATCCTCAAACGCAGCCGTGGGTTCGACAACCCGGACTTCCTCGCGTCGGGTCCTCACGACGTCTTCGTCGTTTCCGATCTTGCCGAGAATGCGCGCCAGGTACTCGCCGAAACGATGGTCGAGGAGGGCGCAGACCCGGAACGGGCGGAATTCGAAGAAGAGGCGCGGCTGCGTAGTGGAAGCGGCGAAACGTCCGCCAGTCGTCTCGCCCTCTGGGTCGCGGTCGCCTTCCTCGGCGCCGTGATCCTGGTCTGGGTTCTCTACCAGCTCAGCTGACGCCGGCCGGGCGCGCCATCGAGCGCAGGTGGTCGCGCCAGGCGTCCTCGATGTCGCGGAAGCGGGCGTCGAAGGCATCTTCGATCGTCGGCACCGGGCCGCCGGCCTTGAGTTCGTGGACCAGCCGCTCGCAGGCCTCGGGGCCGCGTTCGTTCTCCAGCAGGTCGAAGATCGTGCCGCCGAGGATCACCGCGTCGCGGCGTGACGGCGGGAATGAGGGGCGGGCGCTCTCGCGCAGGCGCCGGATCACGGCGGCTCGATAGAGGCCGACCTGGCGGGCGAAGTACTGGGCGCCGCCCTCGACCAGCCAGGCCCAGCGCAAGTAGCGGGCAAAGCGGCGAGGGGTCCAGGATGGGGGCAGGGCGTCGTTGTTGGCGGCGATCACGAGTTGCGCATAGAGGCGCTCGGCGGTGCCGCGCAGAGCCTCTTTCGAGTCGTCGCCGGCAGCGCGGCGTTCCATGTGCGGGTCGTTGAGCACGTGCAGCTCGGTCGCCATCGCCCAGCCGGCGAGGTAGCGGCGCCCGGCCGGGGCCGCCGACCAGCGCGCGGCGGGGAGGAAGGGGTGGGCGAGCGTCAGCCAGGCCGGGTTGGTGTGGATGACCACGGTGACCTCGCCAGGAACACGCTCGAACCGATCTTCCAGCCGCAGCCGCAGGTCCTCCATCCGGTCCAGAGTCCGCTCCGCGAACGCCGAATCTTCGGTGTCGTGACGAGCGGTGAAACTCAGCGACTCGGTCTCGATCCAGGACACGAATCGAGACTAGCGAGCGAGTCTGAAGCTCAAACCAGCGCGGGCTCAGGATCTCCGCAAACTTCGCGAATCTCCTGGCGGGCGCGGTCGAACTCTTCGTCGGCCATCACCGGCGTGCCCTCGAAGGGCAGGTCGCGATCAATCTCGACCCAGGAGCGGCAGCCGTGGTACTCGTCGCGGACGCGCACCGTGACCGGGCGCGGGATGCGGTGGACCCGCAGCAAGAGGATGTGAAGGGGGTGGCGCCGCTTCCAGGCAAGACGCTTCTCGGCGTAATCCGGGGTCCAGATGTAATACGGCGAGAGGCTGTCGAGGGTGCGACGGTCGTTGATCGTGACGTGGTCCGTCACTTCAGCCCAGGCGCGCAGCCGGACGCGGTCGGGCTGGGGGATGCCGCCGTCCTGCAGCAGAGCTTTCGGCGGCGGCTCTTCGTCGGGCCAGACGCCCTCCTCGAGGGCTCGCGAGAGCTCAGGGTGGTGGGATTCGCGCACCAGGTCGTTGCGCTGGTGGTCGAAGGTCGGGTAGAGGAAGAAGCGCTCGTGCTCGAGTTCGAAGTGCTTGTTCTCCTCGCGAATACCGCCCTTGCGCAGGGTCAGCAACTGCTCGCCCTCGGCTAGAGCGCGAACCGTTACAGCCCATTCCTTGAAAGCGATCGGCATGTGGAATCAGTACCTAGTTAGGGTGGTGAGTCGTGAAAAAACAGGGGGCTGGGCGCGCCTCCGAGCCTTGTGCAAGGCCGTGCTGCCTGCCCGAGGTCGCGCATTCTAGACGAGCGAGGCCAAATCGCAAAATTAAATGTCCTTAACTACTTCCGCCGCCCCCGGGAGTCTCGATTCTGAGCCGGTCGCCGGGCATTAGATCGCCCTCTGCCTTGCTCGTCAGCGGCTCCCCGTTGAGCAGGTTCAGCCCCGTTTTGCCGTCGCCACCGCCGCCGCGGCCACGGGGGGGATGGCGCCGGCGCTCGCTGAGCAGGGTGAAGTGCATTGGTGCCAGGGCCTCGATTTCGCGCACGGTCCCGTCGCCGCCCCGGTGGGTGCCCCCGCCGCCGCTGCCGCGACGAACCGCCAGTTCCCGGACCCGTAGCGGGAACTCGGTCTCCAGTGCCTCGACCGGCGTGTTCAGCGTGTTCGACATCGCGACGTGGATCGCGCTCGGCCCGTCGGCGTCGGGGCAGGCTCCCTGGCCGCCGCCGAGCGTCTCGTAATAGGTGAAGTCGCCGTTGGCCAGCGTCAGGTTGTTCATCGTGCCCTGGCCCTGAGCAGGGACCGGGCGCGCGCCGGCGAGGGCGGCGATCACCAGGTCGGCGACCCGGCTCGAGGTCTCGACGTTGCCGGCGACGACCGCGGCGGGGAAGCGGGCGTTGAGCAGGCAGCCCTCAGGGGCGACGACCTCGATCGGCCGGTGGGCGCCGGCCGAGGGTGGGGCTTCGGGGTCGGTCAAGACGCGGACGGCGAAGAAGGCAGCCGACTTGGTCACCGAGAGGGGGCAGTTGAGGTTGCCGGCGACCTGCGAGTCGGTGCCGCCGAAGTCGAGCCGGAGCTGATCGCCGGCGATCGTCGCCTCGACTCGCAGGACGGCGTCGCGTTCCCGGCCCGGCCCGTCGTCTTCGAGCACGTCCTCGGCGTTGTAGACGCCGTCGGGCAGGGCGGCGAGGGCGGCGCGGGTGCGACGCTCGGCGTAGGCGAGGATCTCATCCATCCCGGCACGGAGGTGGTCGAGGCCGTGTCGCGCCGCCAACTCCTCCAGCCGTATCTCGCCGACCCGGTTGGCCGCCTGCTGCGCCCGTAGGTCGGCGAGGCGCTGGCGCGGTGAGCGCATCAGGTTGGCGAGCCGTTCCAGCTCGCCCTCCTCGGCCCGGGTCGGCGGGATCACGACGCCCTCTTCCTCGAGCGTCGTCGAAAACGCTGGCATCCCACCGGGCGTCGGGCCGCCGATATCGGCGTGATGAGCGCGGCTGGCGGCGAAGCCGAGCAGATCGCCGGCGCAGAAGACCGGTGAGATCAGCGTCACGTCGGGCAGGTGGGTACCGCCGCGGTAGGGGTCGTTGAGGATCCAACTGCTACCCGGGCGCTGCTCCTCGCCGAGAATGGCGGCGACGGCGTCGGGCATCGAGCCGAGGTGGACCGGGATGTGCTCGGCCTGCATCACCAGCTCGCCCCTGGCGTCGAAAAGCGCGGTCGAGCAGTCGTGGCGCTCCTTGATGTTGGCCGAGTAGGCGGAGCGGATCAGCGTCGCGCCCATCTCCTCGCATGCGGCGCGCAGGCCCCCGACCAGGACCTGGAGGGCGATCGGGTCGATTCCGCTCATCGCTTCGTTCCCGCGATCGTGCCGGCGTCGTCGACGCTGGCGTTCCAGCCGGGGGGCAGGACGAGGGTCGCCTCGGGTAGCTCGAAGACGACCGGGCCCTCGGCCGTGGTGCCGGCGGGTGGCTCCCCGTGCAGGACCGGGGTCTCGATCCACTCGCCCTCGAACAGGACCTGTCGCGATCCCTTCTCGAGGCTGCCGCCGGATGCGGCGGCCGGGCGCAGATCCGGCCCCGGCACCACCATCGCCAGCCGGATATCGACCAGGACGACCTCGCCCTCCGGGTCGCGGTGGCCGTAGCGCTGCTCGTGAGCCTGCTCGAAGCGCTCGCCCAGCTCGGCCGGGTCGGGGTCGACCGAGCCGGGAACGGGCAGCTCGAAGGCCTGGCCGGCGTAGCGCATCTCGTAGACGACCTCGGGCTTGGCCCCGGGCAGGTCGGTCCCGGTGGTAGCGATCAAATCCCGGACCTCGGTGGCGATCCGCTCCGCGCTGAGGTCGGTGCCGCTGAGCATCACCGTGCGGGTGGTGTCACGGCGGCGCTCGGAAGCGCAGAGGCCGAGCGCCGAGAGGACCCCGCCGGCGCGCGGGCAGAGGATCGTCTCGATCCCCAGCTCGGCTGCGATCGCCGCCGCGTGCATCGGGCCCGCGCCGCCGAACGGAAGCAGGGCGAAGCCGCGGGGGTCGATGCCGCGCTCGACCGTGACCACACGCAGCGCTCGCACCATCTCCTGGTTGGCGACCCGGACGATTCCGGTCGCGGCCTCGAGCGCCTCGAGACCGAGTGAGTCCGCCAAGCGTGCGACCGCCGCCGCGGCTGCGTCACCGTCGAGTTCGACGCCTCCGGCCAGGCGCGAGCCCGCCGCGAGGTGACCGAGCAGGAGGTTGGCGTCGGTCACCGTCGGCTCTTCGCCGCCGCGCCCGTAGCAAGCCGGGCCCGGCTCGGCCCCGGCCGAACGCGGCCCGACCCGCAGGGCACCGCCGGGATCGCGCCAGCCGATCGAGCCGCCGCCGGCGCCGACGGTGTGGACGTCGACCATCGGCAGCTGGATCACCCGCCCGCCGATCCGGCGCCCGTCGGTGCGGCGGACCTCGCCGTCCTCGATCACGCAGACGTCGCAGGAGGTCCCGCCCATGTCGAATCCCAGCGCGTTGCCGTCGCCGCTGAGGCGGGCGAGCAGCCCCGCTCCGACCGCGCCGCCCGCCGGGCCCGAGAGCACGCTCCAGGCTCCGGCCCGCGCCGCCTCCGCCGCCGGGGCGACCCCGCCCGAGGACTGCATCACCTGAGGAGCGGGCAGGCCCGCTGCCTTGGACGTCTCCTGCGAGTCGGCCCAGGTAATGGCCGAGCAGGGGGCTGAGGTAGGCGTCGATCGTCGTCGTCGAGCAGCGCTCGTACTCGCGGAAGCGCGGCAGCACCTCGTGCGAGGCCGACACGTGGACACCGGGAAGCTGCTCGCGGAAGTGCTCGGCCAGCCGGCGCTCGTGGCTCGGGTCGAGGTAGGAGAAGAGCAGGCAGATCGCGACCGACTCGGCGCCGCGCTGGCGCAGCAGCTCGGCCAGCCGCTCGGGCTCTCCCTCGGCGAGCGGGGTTAGGACTCCGGCGGGTCCGGTCCGCTCCTCAGCTTCCAGGCGGAGCTCCGGCTCGACCAGCGGCGTCGGCTTCGGCGCGCAGAGGCGGTAGAGGTGGGGGCGGTCCTGGCGGCCGATCTCCAGCAGGTCGGCGAAGCCGCTGGTGGCGACGAGCGCGGTGCGGGCTCCCCGTTCCTCCAGCAGCGCGTTGGTCCCGACCGTCATCCCATGGGCGAAGGACTCGACCTGGTCGGCGCCGGTGCCGGCGCGATCCAGGACCGCTTCGACGACGCGCATCACCCCCGTCGACTCCGCCCCCGGAGTGGTCGGGACCTTGGCGCTGTAGACGTCGCCGTCGTCGAGCAGCACGGCGTCGGTGAAGGTCCCGCCGACGTCGACGCCGAGCAACATCCCGCTCAGCGCCACTCCTCGCGGCGGACCTCGCGTCCAGGGGAGAGGACGAGATGGACGCCGTCGAGCTCGCTGTCGGTCCGCGGGCAGTCGGTCCGCAGGTGGCCGCCGCGGGACTCGCGCCGGTGCAGGGCGCAGGTCGCGATCGCGCTCGCCAGCGGGTACGGGTTGGAGACCAGCGAGGCCAGGTCGTCGGGGTTGCGTTTCGGCCCGGCCCGGCGCCAGACCGCGTCCCTGGTCTCCTGAGTGGGTGGCTGGAACTGCCAGTCCGGCAGCGCCGGGCGCGCGCCGCTCGGCGCCCTCGGCGACCGCCGCGGTGGCGGCGCGGGCGCCGAAGACGAAGCACTCGCTGAGCGAGTTGGACGCGAGCCGGTTGGCCCCGTGCAGACCCG
Organism: uncultured Solirubrobacterales bacterium; assembly: GCA_963715395.1. Taxonomy (GTDB): domain Bacteria; phylum Actinomycetota; class Thermoleophilia; order Solirubrobacterales; family 70-9; genus VAYN01. Next base: position 1,238,510 of record OY970238.1, on the reverse strand, counting down.
TGCACGAGCACTCGCCGACGGCGTAGAGCCCTGGCAGCGAGGCGCGCCCGTCGAGGTCCACCGCGATCCCACCCATCATGTAGTGGGCGGCGGGCGCGACCGGCACCGGTTCCGTGCGCGGCTGCAGGCCGGCGTCGGTCAGCGAGGCGAAGACGTTGGGAAAGCGGGCGGGGTCGATCTCGCGCAGGTCGAGCTTCACGTCGGCGGCGGCCTCGGCCTGCATGCGGTCGAGGATCGCCGCGGTAACGGCGTCGCGGGGCGCCAGCTCGTCGGTGAAGCGCTCCCCCGCCGCATCGAGCAGCGTCGCTCCCTCGCCGCGGACCGCCTCCGTAATCAGTACGCCGTCGAAGGGCGAGCCGGGCAGGGCCAGGGCGGTGGGGTGGAACTGGCAGAACTCGAGATCGGCCAGGTCTGCGCCGGCGGCGGCCGCCAGCACGGGGCCGGCGCCGATCGCGCCACGGGGGTTGGTCGTCCGCCGCCACAGCGCCGCGGCGCCGCCGGTTGCCAGCACCGTTGCGGCGGCGCCGATCGGACCGGAATCGGCGACCACGCCGTGGCAGCGTTCTCCGTCGCTCCACAGGGTCGTCGCCGAGGTGCGCTCACGGACCTCGATCCCGGTCTCTGTGGCGACCATCGCCGCCAGCTTCGAAGTCAGCTCGTGCCCGGTCTGGCTGCCGCCGGAGTGGACGATGCGCCGGCTCGCGTGACCTCCCTCGAGGCCCAGCGCCAGCCGGCCTTCGTGGTCGAGGTCGAAGACGACCCCGCGCGCGAGCAGATCCCGTACCGCCGCCGGCGCTTCCTCGGTCAGCACCTTTACGGCCAGCGGGGCGGCAGAGCCCGCGTCCGGCGGCGATCGTGTCGGCGGCGTGGCTGGCGGGCGAGTCGTCGGGCTCGAGCGCCGCGGCCAGACCGCCCTGGGCCCAGAAGCTGGCGCTCTGCGAGAGCGGCGTGCGGGAGATCAGGCAGACGCTGCCGCCCTGCTCGGCCGCGCGCAGCGCGGTCCAGAGACCCGCGGCGCCGCCGCCAACCACGGCGACGTCGAACTCGGAGGCTTACGGCTATCGCCCCTCAGCCTCTCGGCGAATCGAGTCAAGCTGCTCGCGCAGCCAGGCCGCCGCGCCTTCGCGCGCCCGAGCCTTCTCGTCGCCGACGGTCTTTTCGGCCTCCTCGGCCCGGCGCTCGGCCTCCTCGATCCGCTTCTCCGCCGCCTCGGCCTCGGTTTCGATCTCGCCCGAGCCGCTCCTGGGCGGCGGCGATCGCGCGCTCTTTCGCCTGGCGCTCGCGCTGCAGCTCTTCCTCGTGGGCGAGCCGAAGCTTCTCGCGGGCCTCCTCGGCCTCGGCGCGCTCGCGCTCCAGGTCCGCCTCCAGGGCCTCGATCTCGGCGTTCGCCCGGCGCTCGGCGGCGCCGGCGACGTCAGCCGCGTCCTTCAGCTTGCGCTCGGCCTCCTCGACCTGCGCGCTGAGGCTCTCGTCGCCTGCTTCCCGGGTACTCATGGGCTCAATCTAATACCGGGGTGCGAGTGACGTCGCGGTAGGCCTCGATCACCCGCTCCGCCATCCGTGCGGCCGAGAGCGAGTCGGCGCGCGCCGCACCGGCCACTCGCGGGTCGGCGGAGTCGAGGTGCGGCCGCGCCGCGGCGCTCCAGACATCGGCGTCGAAGGGGGCGCAGAGGCAGCCGTCGATGCCGGCAAGCGCGTAGGGGGCGATCCCGACCGGGGTCGAGAGCACCGGCACCTCGCAGGCGAGGGCCTCGATCGCGACCATCCCGAACCCCTCGTAGTCGGAGGTGACGAGGACCGCGTTGGCGGCGTTGAGCCAGAGCGGCATCTGCTCCGGGTCGATCGAGCCGCCGCTGAGCAGATCGGCGTCGCTGGCGGCGGCGACCGCGCTGGCGCGGTCGTAGCGCTTCTCGGGCCGAGTCGGGTTGGCGGCGAAGAAGAGATAGCGGCCGCCCGGGTCGAGTCCGAGCTGCGACCGCGCCTCGGCGCGGGGGATCGGCCCGAAGCGGCCGAGGTCCGGGCCGCAGGGCAGGACGGCGGAGCCGGGAACGGGAGGGAGGCCGGGCCGGCCGTTTTCGGTTTCGAACAAGCGCCCGCGAGACGGCGGCGACCAGCTCGACGCGCCAGGCGAGCCGCCGCGAGAGCGGGCCGACGATGCCGTGGCGCACGTCGGTGCCGTGGAAGGTGACGAGCAGCGGTCGTGCACCCGCCAGCCGCGCGCACCAGCCGGCCAGCCCGTAGTGGGCGTGGACGAGATCGAACCGCTCGCGGCGCAGCAGGGAGCGCAGGCGCCGGGTCGCCGGGATGTACTCGCCGCGCCCGGGGGGAAGCTGAAGACGTCGACGTCGATGCCCCGCTGGCGCACCTCGTCGATCTGGTCGCGGACCCAGCGCCCCCGCTGCGGCGCCGCGTCATCGGGCTCGAAGTTGGTGACGACGAGGACGCGCACCGGGGCAGGTTATCCGCGGCGGCTGGCCGCGCGGAAGCGATAGTCGGGATTCCGGCGCGATCGCGTTGCGAACTTGTCGCGTTCGGGTCTGGATCCGTGCGCGTACTCGCCACCGAGCATTGGAGCCGCAACCGAGAGAGGAGGCTTCGATGTTCTACGCGCTGATGGGGTATCTGCACGCCGCGGTCGAGTGGCGGGTGCGGCGGATCCGGGCTCTGGCCGGGGAGGCGGGGCAGGGGACGGTCGAGTACGTCGGCCTGATCCTGCTGGTCTCGCTGCTGATGGTGGGGATGGTCGCGGCGATGAAAGGTTTCAACGGCAAACAGGGGACGGAGTTGGCGGACGTGATCGTCAACAAGATCAAGGAGGCGGTGAACAAGGTCGCCTTCAAATAAGGGTTGGGGCGGCCAAGGGCTGCCCTTTTCCCTGCTGAAGGCGCGGAAAGCGAGAGATGCGATGACGACTGCACAAGCCACAGCCACGCCGATTCCGTCCACCCTGCGCCGTATGCTGTATGACGGCATGAAACATCGGACGCAGCTATATCTGGACGACGCACAGCACCGTTGGCTCCGGCAGCGGGCCGGCAAGTCGGGCAGCATCGCCGCCGTCGTGCGCGAGCTGATCGACGCCGAGCGAGCCCGCCGTCCGGACCTGGCCGCGGATCCCCTTCTCCGTTACCTCGTGGACGAGTCCCCGGGGCGCGGGCGCGAGGGGACCAGCGTCACCACGCTGGACCGCGACCTCTACGGCCAATGAGGTCGGTCTTCGTCGACACCAGCGCCTTCGTCGCGCTCCGCAACGCCGCCGAGGCGGAGCACGAGCGGGCGCGGGCGGCGCTCTCGGAGCTGGTGGCCGAGGGCGCCGCGCTCTTCACCTCGAACTACGTCTTCGCCGAGACCTACACCGCGCTGCTGGTCAGGGTCGGGCGAGGCGAGGCGATCGAGTGGGGGCGGCGCTTTCGCGCCAGCGGCGCGATCGAGCTGGTGCGGCTGGAGGAGGACGTCGAGACCGCCGCCTGGGAGATCCTCGAGCGTCACGGCGACAAGCACTGGAGCTACGTCGACGCCACCTCTTTCGCGCTGATCGAGCGCGACGGGGGCGGTGAGGCGTTCTCCTTCGACGCGCATTTCGGCCAGCGCGGCCTCCGCGTCCATCCTCACCGCTGACAGGTGTCGGCGCGGCTATTGCTCGCGTGAAAGACTCGCGCGATGCCAGCCTCCCGTAGCTACGACCGCGCCCCGGCCGACATCCGCCCGGTCACGATCGACCCCGGATTCGTCGCCAGCGCCGACGGATCGGCGCTGATCTCGATCGGCAAAACCCGGGTCATCTGCACCGCCTCGATCAACGAAACGGTGCCGCGCTGGATGCAGGGCCGCGGCAAAGGCTGGGTCACCGCGGAGTACGCGATGCTGCCGGCTTCGACCGGCGAGCGCAAGCAGCGCGACATCTCGAAGGGCAAGCAGGACGGCCGCGGGGTGGAGATCCAGCGTTTGATCGGCCGCTCGCTGCGGGTGGTCGTCGACTTCAAAGCGATGGGCGAACGGAGCGTCTACGTCGACTGCGATGTGCTCGAAGCCGACGGTGGCACCCGTTGCGCCGCGATCACCGGCGGCTACGTCGCCCTCCGGCAGGCCTTCCAGAAACTGATCGACAAAAAAGCTTTGGAGACGATGCCGTTGAACGGCTCCGTCGCCGCGATCAGCGTCGGCATGGTCAACGGCCGCGCCCTCTGCGACCTCGACTACGTCGAGGATTCCAACGCCGAGGTCGACGCCAACGTGGTCATGACCGGCGAGGGCGGCCTGGTCGAGGTGCAGGCGACGGCCGAGCGGATGCCCCTCTCACGAGCTTCCCTCGACGAACTACTGGCTCTCGCCGAGGGCGGCATCGCCCGCCTGCGGGAGGTGCAGGAGCGGGTCGCTTGATCCTCGCCACTCGTAACCGGCACAAGCTGGCGGAGATGGCGGAACTGATGCCGGAGGTCGCGTTGCAGACGCTGCCGCCGGAGGTGGAGATGCCGCCCGAGGACGGCGACAGCTTCGCCGCCAACGCGCTGATCAAGGCCCGCGCGGCCCGGCAGGCGACCGGTGCCGTCGTGATCGCCGACGATTCGGGCATCGCCGCCGAGGACCTCGGTGGGGCGCCGGGCATCCACTCGGCCCGCTACGACGGCGAGGGGGCCAGCGACGAGGAGAACCTGGCGAAGCTGCTGCGCGAAGTCGACGCCGCCGGCGGCGACCGTCGCGCCGCCTATGTCTGCGCCCTCGCCCTGATCGACGCGGAGGGGCACGAGCACGTCTTCGAGGCCCGCTGCGATGGGTACCTGCTCGCCGAGGTGCGAGGTGAGGGCGGCTTCGGCTACGACCCCGCCTTCGTCCCGGACGACACCGGTCCCGACGATCTCCGCACTTTCTCCGAGATCAGCGCCGAGGAGAAGAACGCGATCAGCCACCGCGGCCGCGCCGTCAGGCTCCTCCTCGATCATCTGAAAGCGGCGCCGGAGAGCGCACCGTGATCCGCACCAAAAGCGGCGCCGCCGCACTCTCGATCGTTTCCAACGCGCTGCTGATCGCGCTCAAGCTGGCGGCCGGGGCGATCACCGGCTCGATCGCGATCCTGACCGAGGCGATCCACTCGCTGATCGACCTGGTCGCCTCGGTGATCGCGTTCATCTCGGTCCGCAAAGCCGACGAGCCGGCCGACGCCGAGCACCCCTACGGCCACGAGAAGGTCGAGAACCTGGCGGCGACGATCGAGGGGATGCTGATCCTGGTCGGCGCCGGGATCATCATCTACGAGGCCAGCCACAGGCTTGCCGTCGGTTCCGAGGTCGAGCTCGCTCGGGATCGGCATCGCCGTGATGGGCTTCTCGGTGGTCGCCAACGTCGTCGTTTCGACCGTCCTCTACCGGCGAGCGAAGGAGCTCGATTCGCCGGCCCTCGAGGGCGACGCCGCGCATCTGCGGACCGATGCGATGACCTCGGGCGGCGTCCTCGTCGGCCTCGGGGTGGTCGAGGTCACCGGCATCGCGGCCTTCGACTCGATCACCGCGCTGGTCGTCGCGATGGCGATCGTCGTCGCCGGGATCAGGATCATCCGCCGCTCCTCCGGCGTCCTCGTCGACGAAGCGCTGCCCGACGCGGAGATGGACCGGATCGAGGCCGCGATCGCCAGGGCCCGTACCTCCGAGGTCGCCGGGTACCACAAGCTGCGTGCGCGTCGGGCCGGCAACCGCCGGCACATCGACTTCCACGTCCAATACCGCTCCGGGACCAGCCTCGAGCGCGCGCACGTGCTGGCGCACCAGATGCGCGACTCGATCGAGGCCGAGATCCCGCACGCCGAGGTGCTGATCCACGCCGAGCCCGAGACCTCCTTCCGCGAGCCCGACGACAGCGATTCAGGCCCGTTCCGCTCCGGCTAGCGGCCCTACGGAGGGGGCAGAAGATTCACCGCGGCGGCCAGGCCGACCGCGACCAAAGTGATCGTGTAGCCGGTGTAACCGCTGATCGCGAAGAGGACCGCGGCGATCGCGCAGACGACGATGACGGTGATCCAAGATGCTCGGGCCAGGGACACGGACCGGTATTTTCACCTAGATGACGGACTTCACGACGAGGGGCGACTGGGAACGCGCCTGGCCAAGCAGATCAAGGACGCAGGGCGCGGCCTTTGCCGGTGGGCAAAGGCAAGCCCGAGGACGCGGAGATGCGCAGCCCGCCAGGCGCGTTATCCAGGCGTGCCTGGTCGTGGAGTCCGTCGTCTAAATGTCCGACGCTGCCGCGACAGAGGTCTCCAGAGGCGACGCCGCCGAGGCGGCGCTGGCCTTCCTGGCCGAGATGTCGCCCGATCTCCGCGGGGCGGCAATCTTCGATTCCAGCGGTGCGGTTCTCGCCGCAACCGCTGGTGAGCACGATCGCTGGCGCGAGGACGCGGCCACCCTGTTCGCCGTTGCCGACCGGGCGGGCGAGGAGCCGGTCGAGCAGGTCCACGTCGCGACCGAGCAGGGCGAGGTCTTCGCTCTTCGCCACGCCGGCCTCGGCGCCATCGCGATCACCGAGCGCTTCGCCCTCGCCTCGTTGATGTTCTTCGACATGCGCTCGACACTGCGGGACCTCGCCCGCGCCGGCGAGGGTGGCGAGGGCTGATGCCGCCCAAGCCGCACCGCGTCCTGCTCGACCGGGTCTCCGGGTATGCCGACGAGGCGGCCGCCTACATGCGCCGTCGCCGAATTTCTCGCCGCCCCTTCGCCCGTCTCTACTACCCCAACGGGCGCAGCAGCGACCACGCTGAAGACTCGACCTCGGGAGCGGAGCTGTTCGTCGCCGCCGGGCGCCTGATCGAGGTAGCCGGAAAGCGACAGAAGACATGAGTGAGCTGCTCGATCCGGCGGTTGGGTCCCGCGTCCTCTCCCGTGCCCTGGCCAACGGCGGTCGCTTCGCCGAGGTCTTCGCCGAACGACGTCACGGTCTCTCGATGTCGATCGACGAGTCGCGGATCGAGGCCGTCCAGTCCGGCGCCGAGGACGGCGCCGGGGTCCGCGTGGTCGAGGGCGGCACCACCTACTTCGCCCACGTCGACGGCCTCGACCCGGCCGATCTCGAACGCGCCGCCGACGAAGCGGCCGCGGCGCTGCGCGGCGAGCGCCGCGAGCCCCAGGCGCTGCAGGCCGTGGTCACGACCCCGGTGCCGATCGAGCGCCGCCCCGAAGAGGTCCCCGCCGAGCGCAAGGCGGCGCTGCTGCGCGAGCTCGACGAGCGCGCCCGCGGCCAGGCCGCGGAGGTCGCCCAGTTCACCTCCTCCTACGCCGAGGCGCGGCGCCAGGTCGCCATCGCCAACTCCGACGGCCTGCTGACCGGCGACGACCGCACCCGCACCCGGATCGGCGCCCAGGCCGTCGCCCGCCGCGGCGACTCGGTCGAGACCGGTGCCGAGACGCTCGGCGCCCACCGCGGCTTCGAGCTGCTCGAAGACGACCCCGGCCTGATCGCCGAGCAGGCCGCCCGCAAGGCGCTGACCCTGCTCGACGCCGGCCCGGCGCCGTCGGGCTCGATGCCCGTGGTCGTCGGCGGCGGCTTCGGCGGCGTCCTCTTCCACGAGATGACCGGGCACGGGCTCGAGGCCGACCACATCCAGAAGCGGGCCAGCGTCTACGTCGACAAGCTCGGCCAGCAGGTCGCCCAGCCGCTGCTCAACGCCTACGACGACGGGCGCCTGCCCAACGAGTGGGGAAGCGACGCGATCGACGACGAGGGCACGCCGACGCAGAAAACCCAGCTGATCGAGGAGGGGCGGCTCAGCGGCTACCTCTACGACCGCCTGACCGCCGAGCGCGAAGGCGCCGCGCCGACCGGCAACGGGCGCCGGGAGAGCTTCCGGCACCTGCCGATTCCGCGCATGACCAACACCTACATCGCCCCCGGCGAGGCCACTCCCGAGTCGATGATCGCCGAGGTCGGCAAAGGCTTCTACGCGGTCTCCTTTGCCGGCGGCCAGGTCGATCCGGCGACCGGCGACTTCGTCTTCGGCGTCTCCGAGGGCTACCTGATCGAGGGCGGCCAGGTGACCCGGCCCTGCCGCGGGGCCACCCTGATCGGCAACTGCCTGGAGGCGCTGATGGCGATCGACGCGGTCGGCGACGACTTCTTCATGAAGACCGGCATCTGCGGCAAGGGCGGCCAGAAAGCGCCCGTCGGCACCGGCCAGGGCCATGTCCGGGTCGGGGCGATGACGGTCGGGGGGACGGAGCTTTGACCGAGCTGAGCGCCACCGCCGCGCGCGCGGTCGAGGCGGCGGTCGAGGCCGGCGCCGGCGCCGCCGAGGCCTACGCCTCGCGTGACGCCGGCCGCGAGGTGCGGGTCCACGGCGGCGAGGTCGAGAGCCTCACCGCGGCGACTCAGAGCGGGATCGGCGTGCGCGCCTGGATCGGCGGCCGGGTCGGCTACGCCTTCGGCACCGACCTCTCGGAGGCCGGCGTCGGCGCGATCGCGGCCCGCGCCGCCGAGGCGGCGGCGGTCGCCGACGAGGACGAGTTCGCTCTTCCCGCCGATCCGGCGCCGATCGAGGCACTGGCGGGGCTGAGCGATCCCTCCGTCGATTCTTGGACCACGGCGGAAGCGGCGGAGCTCGCGCTCGGCGTCGAGCGCTTCGCGCTCGCCACCGACCCCCGCGTCGTCGGGGTCGAGCAGGTCGTCTACGGCGATTCCGCGGAACGGGTGGCGATCGCCTCCTCGACCGGGGTCGCCGGCGAGTTCGAGTCCTCCGACTGCTTCGCCTACCTGCAGGCACTGGCCGAGGATGGCGGGGCGCGTGAGACCGGCCTCGGCTTCGGGCTCGCTCGCGGCCCCGATGGCCTCGACCCGGAGGCGATCGGGGCCGAGGCCGGCACCCGCGCCGTGGCGATGATCGGCGCCTCGAAGCCGAGCTCTCGCTCGTGCCCGGTCGTGCTCGACCCGACGGTCGCCGCCAGCTTCGCCGGCTTGATCGGCGGTTCCCTCGGCGCCGCGGCCGTTCAGCGCGGCCGCTCGCCATTTGCCGGGCGGATCGGCGAGGAGCTGGCCAGCGGGGCGCTCGCCCTGCACGACGACGGCCGCGACCCCAGCGGCCCCGCTTCGGCGCCCTTCGACGGCGAGGGCGTGCCGCGCCGGCGCACCGCCCTGATCGAGGGCGGCCGCCTGCGCTCCTTTCTCTACGACACCTACACGGCCAATCGCGAAAGCCGCGCCTCGACCGGGAATGCGTCCAGGCACGGCTATCGCTCGCAGCCCTCGGTCTCGCCTTCGAACCTCGTCGTCTCGCCCGGGGACCTCTCCTTCGCGGAGCTGCTGCGCGCGGCTGGAGACGCCGTCTTCGTCACCGACGTCGCCGGCCTGCACTCGGGCGTCAACCCGGTCACCGGCGTTTTCTCGGTCGGTGCCTCGGGCCGCGCGATTCGGGACGGCGAGCTGGCCGAGCCGCTGCGCGAGTTCACGATCGCCAGCGACCTGGTCGCGATGCTCGGGGCCGTCGAGGCCGCCGGGGCGGAGGCTCGCTGGGTCCCCTTCGGGGGCTCGGTGCGGACGCCGCCGCTGCTGATCGGTGCGATGTCCGTCAGTGGTTCGTGACAAAGGGCATGAGTAGTGCGTGCCGCTTACGCCGAAGCCACTGTTAGATTGCCCCGCATCTTCAACCCCGAGGAGGATTTCCGACGTGACCAAGGCTGAGTTTCTGGATCAACTGGCTGGCGACGACCGGCTTGGCAGCAAAAAGGCTGCCAGCGATGCCGTGGACGCTGTGCTCGAAGCGATCACCGACACCCTGAGTTCCGGTGGCGAGGTCAGCTTCACCGGCTTCGGCAAATTCCATGTCGCCGAGCGTGGCCCCCGCCAGGGCGTCAACCCGCGCACCGGCGAGCGCATCACGATTCCGGGCGGCAAGGTTCCACGCTTCTCCGCTGGCTCGGCTCTGAAGACCAAGGTCAAGGGCGGCTGACTCTCTGACCCCGTTCGCCGATCGGCTCGCGGCGCTCGTAGATGAGCGCCGCAGCCAGATCTGCCTTGGTCTCGACCCCGACCCGGCCAGCCTGGCCGGGGAGGGGCCGGCAGCCTCCGGGCCCGGCGCTCTAGCCGCCGAGCTCGCCGCGGCCGCCGTCGTTACCCACTGTCGCCTGCTGATCGATCGCGCGGGCCCGGCTTGCGTCGCGGTCAAGCCGCAGCTCGCATGTTTCGAGCGCCTCGGGGCGCCGGGGTGGGCCGCACTGGCGGAGATCTGCGCGGCGGCTCGGGAAGCCGGGCTGTTGGTGATCGCCGACGGCAAGCGTGGCGACGTGCCCGTCACCGCCGCCGCCTACGCCCAGTCCCTGGTCGGTGAGACGCCGACTCCGTGGGGGACGGTCACCGGGCTCGGCGCCGATGCCTTCACCGCCAACCCGCTGCTCGGGCTCGATGCCCTGGAGCCGCTTGTCGCGGCCGCCGAGAGCGCCGGCGCCGGCGTCTTCGTCCTGGTCCGGACCAGCAACCCTGGCGCCAAAGACGTCCAGGACCTACCCGCTCCGCACCAGCCTCTGCACGAGCGCCTGGCCCGGCTCGTCGATGGCCTTTCCGACCGGCTGCTGGGCGAGGGGGGGCTGAGCGGGATTGGCGCGGTTGTCGGTGCCACCGAGCCCCTCCACATCGCCCACCTGCGCGAGCTGATGCCGCGCTCGATCTTCCTCGTCCCCGGCGTCGGCGCGCAGGGCGGCAAGCCGGAGTTGCTTGGCGCCGCCTTCGCGGCCGGGCGGGCGTCCGCTCTGGTCGCGGCCTCGCGCGGCATCGCCGCCGACCCCGACCCGGCGGCCGCGGCCGAGCGCCTGCGGGCCGCCGTCTGGGACGTTTCGACCGCCTGAGGGCGCCTGTAGCGGCTATACGATCCCCGTCCTCCGAACCGATCTCGACCCAGTCCAATGGAAAAACGCACCAGCGCCGCCACCAGGATCTTCGCCGTAGTCGCCCTGGCGGGCGCGATCCTGGTCGTGATCATCGCCATCGCCGGTTCGCTCGGGGGCTCCGACTCTTCAGACAAGGGCGAGGACCGCAACCAGCCCGCCAAGAAGAACGCCGGGCGCAAGACGACGGCGAGCACCTACGTCGTCAAGAGCGGCGACACCCTCGTCTCGATCGCACACAGGACGGGCATTCCGGTCGCCAGCATCCTCGCGCTGAATCCGGAAGTCGATCCACAGATCCTGATCGCGGGCGAGACGCTGAAACTCAGATGAGCTGGCGCCGTCTCGGTGTCGGGCTGCTGGCGCTGTTGCTGGCGGCGATGCTCGCCTTCCCCTACGGCAGGGCGGGAGCGGCCGAGAGGCCGCCGTCGGTCGAAGCTCGCGCCTGGAGCCTGATCGACGCCCGCGGCGGCGAAGTGCTGACTTCGCACGCGGCCGCCGAGCGACTGCCAATTGCCAGCACGACCAAGCTGATGACCGCTTACGTGGCGCTGCGGGAGCTGCCCCTGAACCGGGTCGTGCGAGCCGCTCCCTACGAAGCGATCTACGGCGAGTCGCTGCTGGGGCTGCGGGCGGGTCGGCGGGTCAGCGTCGGCGATCTTCTCCACGGCCTCTTGATGCGCAGCGGCAATGATTCCGCTCACGACCTCGCCCTCGCCGCGGCCGGGTCCCAGCCTCGCTTCGTCGCTCAGATGAACCGCCGCGCCGCCGCTCTCGGCCTTGCCGACACCCACTACGCGAACCCGATTGGACTCGATCAGCGCGGCAACTACTCCAGCGCCGCCGATCTCTCGACGCTGAGCCGCCGCCTGATGCGGATCCCCGCCTTCGCCAGGATCGTCGGCGCCCGCACCGCCGTCCTCCGCAGCTTGCGGCCACCGCGGCGGATCGCCAACAGCAACGACCTCCTGTGGATGGTGCCCTGGGCGACCGGGATCAAGACCGGCCACACCTTCGACGCCGGCTACGTCCTGGTCGCCTCCGGGCGCCGCAAGGGGGTCGACCTGATCTCGGTCGCGATCGGCTCCCCGAGCGAAGAAGCTCGCTACCAGGCCAACCTCGAGCTGCTCGAATACGGCTTCTCCCAATACCGGCGGCGGCTGCCGATCCGCGCCGGCGAGGAGATGGCGGCGCCCGCGATTCGTTATTCCGGCGGCGAATTGCCGCTGCGCGCCGCGCGGCCCGTCGCCGTCGGCCTGCGCCGCGGCCAGCGCCTCGACGTCGATGTCCGCGCTCCGGCCGAGGTCGAGGGCCCGATTCGCCGCGGCGCCGTGCTCGGCAAGGCGACCGTGCTCGTCGACGGCCGCCACGCGGCGACGGTCTCGCTGCGCGCCGCTCGCTCGATCCGCAAGGCCAGCGCCTTCGACCGCGCCCGCAGCTTTCTTGGTGACAACTTGATCCCTATCGCGGTCGCGGGGTTCGTGATACTGATTGGCGGGGTATTGCTCTACCGCCGTCTGTCCCGCCGAAGCGACTGAGGGGAGCGAACCGGAGTGATGACGCTGTGATTCTCACCGTGACTTTGAATGCGGCAATCGACCGCACCGTCGCCGTGCCGAACTTTCGGCTTGGCCGCCGCCATCGCGCGGTCGAGAGCCGCACCGTGGCCGGAGGCAAGGGCATCAACGTCGCCCGCGCCCTGAGCCTGCTCGGCCGCCCGGTGATCGCGGCCGGTTTCGTCGGCGGGCCGACCGGGACGCGGGTGCTGGAAGGCCTGCGCGAAGAGTCGGTGCTGACCGACTTCACCCGGATCGCCGCCGAGACGCGGATCAACCTCGCCGTGATCGACCCGACCTCCGGCGACCAGACCGAGATCAACGAGCGCGGTCCGGCGGTCAGCCCGGAGGAGGTCAAGAAGCTCTTCGAGCGGATCGGCTACCTGGCCGGCGGCACCAAGATCTGCGTGCTGGCGGGCTCGCTGCCTCCCGGGGCCGGGGACGACCTCTACGCCCGCCTGATCGCCGACCTCAGCCGCCGCGGCGTCTCGGTCGTGCTCGACGCCGAGGGCGAGGCGATGCTGGCCGGGGTCCGGGCCGGCGCCGCGATGGTCACCCCGAACGAGCGCGAGGCGGAGGAGCTGGTCGGGCAGGAGTTCGCCGACCCCGGCGATCTCGCCCAGGGATTGCGAGAGCTGGTCCGGCTCGGCGCCGTCGAGGCCGCGATCACGCGCCCCGAAGGCTGCGTGGCCACGGTCGGAGAGAACTCCGACCGGCGCCTGCTCGAGGTGCACACCGAACCCTTGGAGCCGGTCTCCACGGTCGGCTCCGGGGACGCATTCCTGGCCGGCTACGTCGCCGCTCGCTACGAGGGCCGCTCGGCCGAGGACTGCCTCGCCTACGGCGTCGCCTGCGGTGCCGAGTCGACCCAGCACTTCGGTGCCGGCACCGTCGACCGCAATCAGGTCGAGCGCCTGCTCGGCGAGGTCGCCGTGCACGATTTGGAGGTCCCGGCGGAAGTGTAGGCTGGCTGTTTCAACGCCAGCCCTGGAGGAATCACTTGGAAATTGAAATCGGCCGCGGCAAGAAGGGGCGGCGCGCATACGGATTCGACGACATCGCCATCGTCCCGTCGCGTCGTACCCGCGATCCCGACGACATAGACATCAGCTGGACCCTCGGTCCCTACCGCTTCGAACTGCCGCTGGTTGCCTCGGCGATGGACGGGGTCGTCAGCCCCGACACCGCTGTGCTGGTCAACGAGCTGGGCGGTCTCGGCGTGCTCAACCTGGAGGGAATCTGGGCCCGCTTCGAGGACGCCGAGGAGCGACTCGAGCAGATCGCCGCCGCCCCCAAGCACGTGGCGACGCGGCTGATGCAGGAGATCTACGCCGAGCCCGTCAAGTCGGAGCTGATCGGCAAGCGGGTCGCTGAAATCAAGGCCCGCGGAGCCGTCGTCTGCGGCTCGCTGACGCCGCAGAAGGTGCGCGAGCACTACGAGGTGGCGGTCGAGGCCGGCCTCGACATCCTCGTCGTCCAGGGCACGGTGATCTCGGCCGAACACGTCTCGACCACGGTCGAGCCGCTGAACCTGAAGGAGTTCATCGCCGAGGTGCCGGTGCCGACCGTGGTCGGCGGTTGCGCCTCCTACTCGACCGGCCTGCACCTGATGCGGACCGGCGCGGTCGGCGTCCTCGTCGGCGTCGGTCCCGGCGCCGCCTGCACCACCCGCGGCGTGCTCGGCATCGGCGTCCCGCAGGCGACCGCGATCGCCGACGTCGCCGCCGCCCGCTCCCAGCACATGCTGGAGACCGGCGAGTACGTCAACGTGATCGCCGACGGTGGCATGCGCACCGGTGGCGACGTCTCCAAGGCAATCGCCTGCGGTGCCGACTCGGTCATGGTCGGCTCGCCGTTGGCTCGCGCCAAAGAGGCCCCCGGGCGCGGCTTCCACTGGGGCATGGCCACCTTCCATCCCTCGCTGCCGCGCGGCACCCGCGTCTCGACCAAGCAGGACGGGACGATGGAGGAGATCGTGCTCGGCCCGGCCCAGGAGAACGACGGCACCTTCAACCTGATGGGGGCGCTGAAAACCTCGATGGCCACCTGTGGCTACGAGGACATCCGCTCCTTCCAGCGGGCCGAGGTGATGGTCGCGCCGGCGCTGATGAGCGAGGGCAAGAAGCTCCAGAACGAGCAGGCAGTCGGGATGGGGTCGAACGGGCGCGCAGCGGTCTCCGCGGGGGTAGCCGTAAGCGATGACTGAGCGGGTTGCCGCCAGAGCCGACGACGAGCTGATCGTCGAGCCTGGCGGTGGGCTGCCGGCCGACGACGTGCGCGGGGTGGAGGAGGTGCTGGTCCTCGATTTCGGGGGCCAGTACTCGCAGCTGATCGCTCGCCGGATCCGCGAATGCGGGGTCTTCGCCGAGTTGCTCCCCTCGAACACGCCGGTCGAGAAGATCCGCGAGCGGGCGCCGAAAGCGCTCGTCCTCTCCGGTGGCCCCGCCTCGGTCTACGAGCCGGGGGCGCCGCCGTTCCCGACCCAGCTGCTCGATCTCGAGATTCCGCTGTTGGGCATTTGTTACGGGATGCAGGCGATGGTGCTGGCGCTCGGGGGCCGGGTCGAGTCGGCCGAGGCGGGCGAGTTCGGCCGCACCGATCTCGTCCTCCGCGACGCCGGCGGCCGCCTCCTGGGCGGGCTGCCGGAGGAGCAGAGCTGCTGGATGAGCCATCGCGACGCCGTCTTCGAGGCCCCGGAGGGGTTCACCCCGCTCGCCTCCAGCCCCGGCTCGCCGGTCGCCGCCCTGGAGATGCCGGAGCGCGGCCTCTACGGGATCCAGTTCCATCCCGAGGTCGTCCACACCCCGTACGGGACCGAGATCCTGACCCGCTTCCTGCGCGACGTCGCCGGTTGCGAGCAGCAGTGGTCACCGCGGTCGGTGATCGCCGAGCAGGTGGCGAAGATCCAGGCGCAGGTCGGCGATGGCCGCGTGATCTGCGGCCTCTCCGGCGGCGTCGACTCCTCGGTCGCCGCCCTGCTCGTGCACAGGGCGGTGGGGGAGCGGTTGACCTGCGTCTTCGTCGACCACGGCCTGATGCGGCTGAACGAGGCCGAACAGGTAGTCGAGGCGTTCAACCAGTTCGGCATCCCGCTCGTCCACGTCGACGCGGAAGAGCGCTTCCTCGCCAAGCTGGCCGGGGTCGAGGATCCCGAGCGCAAGCGCAAGATCATCGGCGAGGAGTTCATCCGCGTCTTCGAGGAGGAGGCGGCGAAGCTCGACGACGTCGGCTTCCTCGTCCAGGGCACGCTCTACTCCGACGTGATCGAGTCCGGTGGCTCCGACCACGCGGCGACGATCAAGTCCCACCACAACGTCGGCGGCCTGCCGGAGGAGTTCGACTTCGACCTCGTGGAGCCGCTGCGGATGCTGTTCAAGGACGAGGTTCGCGCGGTCGGCGCGGAGCTCGGGATGCCGGAGCGGATGGTCTGGCGCCAGCCCTTCCCGGGACCTGGGTTGGGGATCCGGATCGTCGGTGGCGAGGTGAACAAAGAGCGGCTGGACATCCTCCGTGCCGCCGACGCGATCCTGCAGGAGGAGATCCGCGCGGCCGAGCTCTACCGCCAGCTCTGGCAGAGCTTCTGCGTGCTGCCGGTCGTCCGCTCGGTCGGCGTCCAGGGCGACGGTCGCACCTACGCCTACCCGATCGTGATCCGCGCCGTCACCTCCGACGACGCGATGACCGCCGACTGGGCGCGACTGCCCTATGACCTCCTGGAGCGAGTCTCGAACCGGATCATCAACGAGATCCGCGAAGTCAACCGCGTCGCGCTCGACATCTCATCGAAGCCGCCGGCGACGATCGAGTGGGAGTGACCGCCCGCTAGGCCGGCTCTTCGCGCGAATGCGGGGTCTCGAAGCTGGCGACGCCGACGATCGCCGAGATCGCGCCGCGGCCCTTGCGCCTCACCAGTCGCTCCCGGCTTTCCGACTGGATCGCCAGGACCTTGTCGACGGTTTCTTCCATCGTCGCCGTCACCTGGCTCCAGCCCTGCTCGTCGAGGCGGACGGGCATCCAGTACAGCGTCGTGTCTTCCCGGCCGTCGATCGTGCCCGCCTCCAGTGCCGCCACCGCGCGGTCCATGAAGCTCTGCAGGGTGGCGCCGGAGACGCCCCCCAGGAGGGCGCGCGGCACCCGCCGCCAGATTCGCTGGCCGATGAACGAGTGGGGAGAGGCCTTGTAGAAGTGCTCGGTGGCGCCGCGGCGCTGCGCGGTGTCGACCAGCTCCAGGCAACCGCACTTGTCGAGCGCCCGCGTGTGGTAGGCGACGTGGCTCAAGCCCGCGTCGAGGTCATCCGAGAGTCGGTTGGGACTGGCGACCCGTTCCCCGAGGATCTCGAGGATCTTGATCCGGAGCGGGTGGGCCAACGCCCTGACCAGTCGCTGATCGATTACTTCGGGTCGGGTTCTTTTCACCGGGGGGCTCCTTCGGTGGGTCGGGATGGCTTAAGTAGGCATTCCCTCCTTAGACGAATACATGTTGATTATTTGTATGGATCACAAGCAAAAGTCGCAAATTGGTTGTTAAAGATGTTCACATTGCGTCTCGCCAAGGCCAGATACAAATTGGATTCATTCTCATTATCCTGTCGGCATCCTTCGAGCCGTTTGAACTTCCCTTCGTCCAGCGTGGTCTGATCGAGATCCTGATCCTGGCGGTCCCGGCGGGTCTGCTCGGTACCTGGATCGTGCTGCGCGGTCTCGCCTTCTTCTCGCACGCCGTTGGAACCGCGGCCTTCCCCGGATTGGTGCTGGCGGATGGGCTCGGCTTCGCCGCCCCCCTGGGTGCCTTCGGCGCCGCGCTTGCGTTCACGGCGGGCAACACCCTTCTCGGCCGTGGTCGGGACAGGGAGCGGGACAGCATCGTCGCGCTGGTCCTCGTTGGCTGTCTCGCCGCCGGAGTGATCCTCGCCAGCGACGTTTTCGGCTCCGGCGCAAATGTCGAGACTCTGCTCTTTGGCAGCCTGCTTCTGGTCGACGACGGGGACATCGCACTGGCGGTGGCGGCCGCAGTGGCGACTTTGGTCGCTACGTTGCTGGTGGGTCGTCGCTGGCTCGCCCAGGGCTTCGACCCCGCGGCTGCCGCGTCCAATCGCACCGAAGCGCGGCTGCTGGACGCCGGCTTGCTGGTCCTGATCGCGCTGGCGACGACGGCGACGCTGTCCGTGGTCGGGGCGCTCCTCGTCGCCGCGCTGTTCGTCGTTCCCGCCGCGACCGCTCGCCTTTTTACCGCGCGGATGCTGAGCTGGCAGATGGCCAGCATCGCCCTGGTCGCCGCCGAGGGCACGCTCGGGCTCTGGCTCTCGGTCAAAACCGACGCTCCGCCCGGGGCGACCATCGCCTGCGTCTCCGGTGCGGCCTTCGCCGTCGTCGCCTCGGGGCGGGCTTTGATCAGTCGCCAAGTTCGTCTAAATGCAAACTAGAATCATTCTCATTATTCTCTTGTTCAGTGCCAACTGAAACCGCGTCCGCCCGGCGCGCGAGAGAGGATCGAACGTCTTGAGAGAGTCATCCCGGAGGGCCCGCTCGATGTGGCCGGTCGCGGTTGCCGCCTGCGCGATTGTCCTGCTGTTCGCTGTCGGCTGCGGCGAGCTCGAGCTCCGGCGACGGGGAGCAACTCGACGTCGTCGCGACCACCACCCAAATCGGCGACTGGGTGCGGGAGGTTGGAGGTGACGCTGTCTCGGTCGAGCAGATCTTGCAGCCGAACACTGACCCGCACGAGTACGAACCACGTCCCAGCGACGTCGAGGCGGTGGCGGGCGCGGGGCTGGTCTTCGCCAGCGGCGATGGGCTCGACACCTGGATCGAGGAGGTCGTGGCCGACGGTGGCGCGGACGCGGAAGTCGTCGACCTTGCCACCACCGTCCCGATCCACCTGCCCGGCGAGGGGCACGAGCATGCCGATGAGGAGGGCGGGGGACATGAAGAGCACGACTCCGAGTACGACCCGCACTGGTGGCACGACCCGCGCAACGCCGAGGCCGCCGTGGGCGAGATCGAGCGCCGCCTCGCCGTCGCCGACCCTTCGAGGAAAGGCGAGTTCGAAAGCAACGCCGACGCCTACCTCGCCAGCCTGCGCAAGCTCGACGGCGGCATCGCCGCCTGTATCGACTCGGTTCCTCCGGGTCAGCGCAAGCTGGTCACCGATCACGATGCCTTCGGCTACTTCACCAACCGCTACGGGATCGACGTCGTCGGCGCCATCATCCCCTCGCAGACGACCCAGGCACAACCATCGGGGCAGGACCTCAGCGAGCTGGTCGGCTTGATCGAAAGCGAGAACGTGAAGGCGATATTCCCGGAGAGCTCCCTGAGCCCGAAGGTGGCCGACGCGATCGCCCGCCAGACCGGCGCCTCGGCCGACTACACGCTGTACGGTGACTCGCTCGGCCCGGCCGACTCGGATGGCGCCACCTATTTGCAGATGGAGCAGGCAAACGCGGACGCGGTGGTTCGCGGCTTCACCGGCGGCAGTCGTGGATGCAAGCTGAGCCTTTGATCGAGGCGGCTGGCCTGGCGGTCGGCTACGGCGGCGGCCC
This sequence comes from uncultured Solirubrobacterales bacterium, assembly GCA_963715395.1. Lineage (GTDB taxonomy): Bacteria > Actinomycetota > Thermoleophilia > Solirubrobacterales > 70-9 > VAYN01. Next base: position 1,219,556 of record OY970238.1, on the reverse strand, counting down.
CCCGGCGGTGGCCGAGGTCTCCTTCGAGCTGCGCTCGGGGGAGCGGTTGGCGCTGCTCGGTCCCAACGGCGGGGGCAAGACGACGATTTTGCGGGCGGTTCTCGGCGAGCTGCGCCCGCTCGCCGGCAGCCTCAGGGTCGGCGCGTCCTGCGGTTCGGTTCCGCAGACCGAGCGCTCGCGCCTCGACTATCCCGTCTCGGCGCTCGAAGTGGCGATGATGGGATCGCTCTCGCGGTTGCCCTGGTGGCGCCGGCCCGGCCGCGCCGAGCGCGAGACCGCGAGGGAGGCACTGGACCGCGTTGGCCTCGCCACGCAGGCCGAGGAGACCTTCGGCGAGCTCTCCGGCGGCCAGCGCCAGCGGGTTCTGATCGCCCGCGCTCTGGTCCAGGACGCGCGGGTGCTGCTGATGGACGAGCCGTTCACCGGCCTCGACCGGCCCGCCGCCGATCGCCTCGAAACGCTGATCGCGGCGCTGGCGGGGGAAGGGCACGGCATCGTCATCGCCACCCACGACCTCGAGCAGGCCCGTCGCTGGGACTCGGTCCTCTGTGTCAACCGTCGCCAGATCGCCGTCGGCGCACCCGAGCAGGCACTCGACCGCGAGGTGCTCGAAGCCACCTATGGCGGCGCCATCGTCGAGATTCCCGGGACCGGCAGGGCGATCCTGCCGCCGCACCACCATCACCATCACTGATCGTGTTCGAGCCCTTCCAGGAAGAGTTCATGCGGCGGGCGATCGCCGAGATGACGCTGCTGGGCCTGGCCGGTGGCGCGTTGGGGTGCTGGGTCGTCCTTTACGAGTTTGCCTATGCGGCCGAGTCCCTTGCCCACTCTCTTTTCCCCGGCTTGGTCCTTGCCGCGATCGCCGGGATCCCGCTGCTGCTCGGGGCGACGCCGGCGATCGCCCTGGCGGCGCTGGCGATCGCGGTCGCCTCGCGGCTCCCGGGTGTCAGCCGCGAGGTTGGCGTCGCGGCCGTGGTTACGACGATGTTCGGCCTCGGCGTTCTCCTCGCGCTCTCCCCGGACTCGCCGCCCGGCGTCGAGAGCCTGCTCTTCGGCGACATCCTCGGCCCGACCGACCTTGACCTCGTCTCCGCGGCCGTGCTGGTAGCGGTCGTCGGGGTAGCGCTCTGGTTCTTGCACGGCCGGTTGCTCGCGACTGGCTTCGACCGCGCGGGCGCCTCGGCTCTCGGTCTCTCTCCGGCTCGCGCCGATGCGGCGCTGCTGATCCTGCTGGCGGCGGCGATCGTCGTTGCCGTGCAGGGTCTTGGCAACCTGCTCGTCGTCGCCGTCTTCGTCGGTCCGGCTGCGGCGGCGCGACAGCTCGACGGACCGAGCCGTGCCGATGATCGGCATCGCCGCGGCGATCGCGGTGGTCGCCGGCCTCGCCGGCCTGTATCTCTCCTACTACGTTGGCACCGCGGCGGGGGCCTCGGTTGCCCTGGCGATAGTCGCCGCCTACCTCATCGCATTGTCGCTCGGCTGGCTGCTGGGGCTGCGTCCCGGGAAACAGGTCCGGGCGAAGGCTACGATCGCCTAGATGGCAACCCGCACCGACATGGACTGGGCACGGCATGCGCTGGAGACTCTGCGGGCGGCCGGCCACCGGCGCGGAGGCGCCCGCGCCGCGGTGGTCGAGGCATTGGCGGGCCATGACTGCGCGGTCACGGCCCTGGAGCTCGACGACGAGCTGCGTCGTCGCACGCCACCGGTCGCCCGGGCCAGCGTCTACCGAGCGCTCGAGCAGTTGGAGGAGCTCGGCTTGCTGCGGCGGATCGAGGTCAGCCGCGGCACCGCCGGCTATGAGCGGATCGAGCCCGACGGCCACCATCACCACCACGCGATCTGTCGCGATTGCGGGCGCATGGTGCCCTTTGAGGACCCGAAATTAGAGCAGGCGATCGGCAAGCTCTCGGAGAGCATCAGCTTCGACGTGACCGAGCACGACGTCGTCCTGCGCGGCCGCTGCGAGCGCTGCGCGAACTAGCGCGGGCCTTCCGAAGCACGCCCATCTACGGCGAGACGCGAGCGCCCTCGCCGTCCCTAGCCAATCAGGAATAGGCGTCCCACTTTTCGAGGTAGGGGAGGGGGTCGAAGGGGGAGCCGCCCTCGTACCAGCCGGGCGGTCCCCAGATCTCGAAGTGGAGGTGACAGCCGCTGGCGTCGCCGGTGTCGCCGACGATGCCGATCGGTTGGCCGGTGCGGACGGTGTCGCCGAGCTGCAGCGGCGAGGGTTCGGCCAGGTGCGCGTACATGAAGTCGTTTGGGGTGCCCTTGCCGTCGATGACGACGTAATACCCGGCGTTCGCCTCGTACTCGGCGTACTGCACGGTGCCGCCGCGGGCGGCGACGAGCGGCAGGCCGCACTTGGCCATCACGTCCTGGCCCTGGTGCGTGTGACCGGAGCGCGCCGCGCCGAAGCGGCCGGCGCTGAGGCCAAATTCGTGGGCGCCCAGGACCGGGAAGGCGTAGCCGTAGAGGGCGAAGCCGAGGGTGAGAGCGGTCGACTGGGTGGCGCGGCGGGCGGCGGGGACCGCGGCGGTCTGGGGGCCGATCCGGAAGCTGTAGCGGCCGTTGCGCGCCGGGCGGCCTTCGTTCGTGGTGCCGTCCCAGCGCAGGCCGTTGGGGACGTTCGGGGCGACGTCGTCTCGGTAGAAGGTCTTGACGACTTCGCCGGCGATGTTGACGACGTCGATCCGCAGGTCGTTCTGGGGCTGGCTGCTGCCGATCGTGTAGCTGAGGCGGGGGTAGCGAATGCCGAAGTAGAAGGACTTGCGCGGCTTCGTTTCGCCGGCGACGAGGGTCAGGGCGCCGGCGCTCGGGGCGGCGTTCGGGGTCCCGGCCGGGCTGCCCGGCGGGGGCGGGCTACCGCTCGGCGTCGGCGCGCCTCCCATCGACGCCGAGGCGCTACCGCCGCCAACGGTCAGCAGGGCGATGGTCGCAATCGTGCAAATCCTTCCCGCCAAGCCAGGCCGGGACATTCGGTTGTCGCGCACCGCCAACCCTCTCTTTCGTTCGCCTGCGGAGTTAGCTGTCGGGCTCGCGCTGAAAGAGATGCGCTACGGACGGATTCGTCCGATTCGCCCCGGAGACCTGCTTTGGTCTCTGCGGTTCCTCCGCCCCCGTTCGGACGCCCGAACGGGATTCGGCATTGCTGGCGCGGCAGTATAGGTCGCAAGGTGGCTATGATCCCCCGGCCGCGTGGAGATCGACCGCGCGGTTTTTGCACGATGAAGACCTTTGTCGCTACTCCCGCCAACCGCCAGCGAGACTGGTACGTCGTCGATGCCGAGGGCAAGACCCTGGGTCGGCTGGCTACGCAGATCGCCGACGCCCTCCGTGGCAAGCGCAAGCCGGAGTACACCCCGCATGTCGACACCGGCGACTTCATCGTCGTCGTCAATGCCGAGAAGATCCGGGTAACCGGCGACAAGCTGGCGCAGAAGACCTACTGGCGCCACAGCGGCTATCCCGGTGGGATTAAGTCGCGGACGCTGGCCGAGATGCTCGAGCGCCGTCCCGAGGAAGTGATCCGCAAGGCGGTGAAGGGCATGCTCCCGCGCAACCGCCTCGCCCGCCAGCAAATAACCAAGCTGAAGGTGTACGCGGGGCCGGATCACCCGCATGCGGCGCAGCAGCCCAAACCGATGGAGACGAACTGATGGCAGACGACGAGACGCGCGACGAGATTCAGCCGGACGACGAGACGACCGAGGGTTCGGACGCGGCGCCCGCGGGTCCTGTCGCCGGGGAGGACTCGTCGTCCTCGCAAGCTGCGGGCGACGAGCCCACCCCCGCGCCACCCGCGGATGACACGTCTGATGCACCGGCCGAGTCGGCGGAGCCTGAGGCGGCCGAGCAGGTCGAGTCGCCTACCGACGAGCCCGCTCCCGAAGCTGAGGAGTCCGAGGCCGTTGCGGAGGAGCCTGCTGCCACTGAGGAGCCCGCGGCCGAGGAGGCACCCGCTGAGGCTGCCGAGGAGGCGCCTGCTGAGGAGGCGCCTGCTGAGGAGCCGAAGGCTGAGAAGAAAAAAGATGTGATTCCGGGCGCCGATCTCGAGCCGATTGCGGTTGATTCGGAGACGCGGGAGCTGAGCGCGGAAGAGCGGGCGCGGCTGGAGGCCGAGGAAGAGGAGAAAGCCCGCCGTGAGGCCGAGCTGGCCAGCGACGAGGAGCCCGCGAGCCGGGCGCCGGCGAAGATGGAGAGCGGCGCTCGCTACCTCGCCACCGGCAAACGCAAGAGCTCCATCGCCCGCGTCACCCTGCTGCCCGGCGACGGCAAGATCGAAGTCAACAAGCGCAGCCTCGAGGAGTTCTTTCCCCGTCCCCTGCATCAGACGATGGCGGTCCAGCCGCTCACGGTTTCCGGGTACGAGGGCAACGTCGACGTCCGCGTCCGCGTCCACGGTGGCGGCATCAGCGGCCAGGCGGGTGCGGTCCGTCACGGCATCGCCAGGGCACTGACCGAGATCGACCCGGAGCTGCGCGGCGATCTCAAGCGGCGCGGCTTCCTGACCCGCGATGCGCGGGTCAAGGAGCGTCGCAAGGCAGGCCTCAAGAAGGCCCGCAAGAAGCCTCAGTTCAGCAAGCGCTGACGGGGGCTGGGTGACGACCGAGCGCAAGCTCTTCGGAACCGATGGGGTCCGAGGAGAGGCTGGAACGTTCCTCAGCGCCGAGCTGGCCACCGCGCTCGGCAGGGCCACCACCGCTTCACTGCAAGCCCAGCGCCCGCAGGTCCTGATCGTCCGCGACACCCGCGAGTCGGGACCGATGCTGGAGGCCGCCCTGGCGGCGGGAGTCGCCGCTGCCGGCGGCGACGCTCTGCTCGGCGGGGTCTTGCCGACCCCGGCCGCGGCGATCCTCGTCAAGCGCCTCGGGCTGGATCTCGCGGCGGTCGTCTCCGCTTCCCACAACCCCTACCAGGACAACGGCATCAAGTTCTTCAACGGGCAGGGGACGAAGCTCGGCGACGAGCTGGAGGCGCGGATCGAGTCGCTGCTCGAGCACCCCCCGGTGGCGACGGAGCCGGGCCGCGTGCGCGAGCTCAACGGCGGCCTCGACGATTACCTGCGCGAGCTCGCCGCCGCCTTCCCGCTCGACCTCTCGGGCCACCGGATCGTGCTCGACTGCGCCAACGGCGCCACCCACAGAGCGGGCCCGGCGATCTTCGAGCGCCTCGGCGCCGACGTCGACGCGATCGGCGTCGAGCCGGACGGCCGCAACATCAACGCCGGCTGCGGCTCCACGCACCTCGAGCCGCTGATCGAACGGGTCGCAAGCACCGAGGCGGAGATCGGTTTCGCCTTCGACGGCGACGGGGACCGGATGCTGGCGGTCGACGGCAGCGGCCGCGTCCACGACGGCGACGAGCTGATCGCCCTGGCGGCGCGCGGCCGGGCCGCCCGCGGCGAGCTGAACGGCGGCGTGGTCGTGACGGTGATGACCAACTTCGGCTTCCACCGGGCGATGGAGGAGGCCGGTATAGAGGTCGCCGTGACTCAGGTCGGCGACCGCTACGTGCTGGACGAGATGCAGCGTCGCGGCTGGTCGCTGGGTGGCGAGCAGTCCGGCCACATCATCGGTTCGGACTTCGTCGCCACCGGCGACGGCATCGCCGCGGCGCTGATGACGATGCGGGAGCTGAACGGCGCGGCGCTGGCCGACGCCGTGCCGATGGACAAGCTGCCCCAGACCCTGGTCAACGTCGAGGTCGCCGACCGCGAGGCGATCGCCGGTGCCGCCCCGGTCTGGGAGGCGGTCAAGGCCGAGGACGCGGCGCTCGAGGGGCGGGGGCGGGTGCTCCTGCGACCCTCCGGAACCGAGCCCCTGGTACGGGTGATGGTCGAGGCGCCGACGGGCGAGGAGGCCGAGGCGGTCTGCGATCGCCTGGTCGCGATCGTGCGCCAAGAGCTGTCCTGAGCGGGCCGGCCCTCTACCCTTACTCGCCTTCATGTGCGGAATAGTCGGATATGTGGGCGGTCGCCCCTGCGAGGAGCTCCTGCTCTCGGGTTTGGAAAAGCTCGAATACCGCGGCTATGACTCCGCTGGGCTGTCGCTGATCGAGGACGGTGGCGTCGAGAGCGTTCACGCGGTCGGCAATCTCGCCAACCTGCGCGCCGCCGTCGATGAGCGGGCCGCCAACGGCGCCGGTGCCCTGCCGCCTTCCCACACCGGAATCGCCCACACCCGCTGGGCCACCCACGGCCGGGTCACCGAGGCGAACGCCCACCCGCACGACGACGGTTCCGGCAAGGTCCACATCGTCCTCAACGGGATCGTCGAGAACCACGCCGGGCTGCGCAAGCGCCTGCAGGCCGAAGGCGAGGAGTTCACCTCGGAGACCGACGCCGAGGTGGTCGCCCACCTGATCGCCGCCCACTACGACGGTGACCTCGCCGCCGCGGTTCGCGCCGCTTACGCCGAGTTGCGCGGCCACTACGCCTTCGTCGCCATGCACGCCGACGAGCCCCAGCGCCTCATCGGCGCTCGCAAGGAGTGCCCGCTGGTCGCCGGCATCGGCGAGGGGGAGACCTTCCTCGCCTCGGCGATTCCCGCCTTCCTCGCCGACACCCGCACCGCGATGCCAATCGAAAACGGCGAGATCGTCGAAATCGAAGCTGGTGAGGTGCGGATCACCGACACCGGGGGCGCGCCGATCGCCCGCTCGCCCGAAGAGGTGACCTGGGACGCGGATGCAGCCGAAAAGGGCGGGTATGAGACCTTCATGCTGAAGGAGATCCACGAACAGGCCGACGCCGTCGCCGAGACCGTCGCCGATCGTCTGCCCGGCGACGACGGGGTTGACCTCTCCGACGTCGACCTTTCCGACGAGTTCCTCCGCGGAGCGTCTCGGATCGTGATCGTCGCCTGCGGCACCTCCTACCACGCGGGCCTGATCGGCCGTTACGCGATCGAGGAGTGGGCGCGGGTGCCGGTCGAGATGGACATCGCATCCGAGTACCGCTACCGCAACCCGGTGGTCGGGCCTGGCGATCTGGTGATCGGGATGACCCAGTCGGGCGAGACGGCGGACACGTTGGCGGCGATGCGACTGGCGCGCGAGGCGGGCGCGACCGTGCTCGCCGTGACCAACATCATGGGCAGCCAGGTGACGCGCGAAGCCGACGCCGTGCTCTATACCCGTGCCGGGCTCGAGATCAGCGTCGCGGCGACCAAGACCTTCGTCGCCCAGGTCGCGGCGATGTACCTGCTGGGACTGCGCCTGGCCGAGCTGCGCGGGACGCTGCCCGCCGAGCGGATCACGGAGCTGGTGGGGGAGCTGAAGGCGCTGCCGTCGAAGATCGAGGAGACGCTGACAGCGGTGGAGAAGCCGGTAGCGGCCGTGTCCGCCGCGCACAGCGACCAGGACTTCTTCCTCTACCTCGGGCGCCACATCGGCCTTCCGGTCTGCCTCGAGGGGGCGCTGAAGCTGAAGGAGGTCTCCTACATCCCCACCGACGCCTACGCGGCGGGGGAGATGAAGCACGGCCCGATCGCCCTGCTCGACGAGTCGACGCCGGTCGTCTGCGTCGCCACTGACAGTCCGGTGCTGGAGAAGGTGCTCTCGAACGTCGAGGAGGTACGCGCCCGCGGCGCCCAGACGATCGCGATCGCGACTGCCGGCGGTGAGCGTGCCGCCGAAGTCGCCGACGAGACCGTCGAGGTGGCGCGCACGGACTGGATCCTGCAACCGATCGTCGCGATCCTGCCCTTGCAGCTGCTCGCCTACGACATCGCCCGCGCTCGCGGCCTCAACGTCGACCAGCCCCGCAATCTGGCCAAGACCGTCACCGTCGAGTAGCGGTCTGGTTAGGATGCCGCTCGCATGAAGGCCCGTCTCGTCCTCCCGGCTCTTGCCGCCACCGCTGCTCTCGCCATCGCAGGCTGCGGTGACAGCGCGGGCGGCGACAGCGGTGGCACCGATCCGGCCAGCGCCGCCCCGGCGAAATCGCCGCTCTACATCGAAGCGGTGGTGCAGCCCGAAGGCGAACTGAAGTCGAACGTCGATGCGCTGGCGCGGAGCATCGCCGGGGTCGACAACCTCGGCGACCTGATCGTCTCCGAACTCGAAAAGTCGGCAAACGACTCCGGCGAACCGTTCGACTACGAGAAAGAAGTCGCGCCCTGGCTCGGCGAGAAGCTGGGTCTCTTCTTCGAGAGCTACGACGGCGATGACTTCACGGGCTACGGAGCCGCGGTGCAGACGACGGACACCGACGCGACCCAGGCCTTCATCGACGACCAGGCCAAGTCCAGCGACGGGCCGGCTCGGGATGGCTCCTACGAAGGGGTCGACTACAAGGTCGAACGCGACGACAAGATGACGATCGGCATCGTCGACGACCTGCTGGTCTTCGCCGAAGACGAGCGCACCTTCAAGGACGCTGTCGATGCCTCCGGTGGCGACTCGCTGGCCGACGCGGAGATCTTCGCCAGCACCTTCGCCGCCGCCGCCGATGGCGGCTTCGCCGATGTCTTCGTCGACGTTGGCGCCCTGATCGACCAGTCCGGTGGGACCATCGACCCGGAAGCTAGGCAGTTTCTCGACAGCGCCGGCATCGAACCCGAGGAAGCGACCGCCGTCGCCAGTCTGATCCCCGGCTCCGACCAGATCGAGATCGACTTCAGCTCCGACCTCACCGGCGAGAACCCACCGAGCGGCGATGTCTCGGGCTTGCTGGGCTCGCTGCCGGCCGACTCGGTTGCGGCCGTCGCCGCCGCCGACTTCGGCGACCGCTTCGACGAAGCACTTGACCAGATTGACGCCAACGGCATTCCCGGCGAGATCCCGCCGCGGAAATTCAAGAGCACCCTCAGGGAAGCCGGAATCGACGTCGAAAAGATCGCCGCCTCGATCGGCGACCTCGGCGTCTTCGCCGAAGGCACCAGCGAGAGCAGCCTCTCCGGGGCCGCGGTGCTGACCACGACCGGCTCGACGGAAGCGACCAACACCGTCTCCAACGTCGGCCTCCTGCTCCGCGCCAGCGGCACGCCCGGGGTCACCGCGATCTCCGGCAAGGCCAGCGGCTTCTCGGTGCGTAGCGACGATCTCGGTCCGAAGCCGCTGGTCGTCGCCGCTCAGGGCAAGCGGATCGCGATCGCCTACGGGCTGCCGGCGGCACAGCGGGCCCTGGCCGACAGCTCGAGCCAGACCCTGGCCGACGACCCCACCTACAGGGAAGCCGTCGACGCTCTCGGCGGCACCCCGATCAGCGGCTTCGCCGATGGCCCGGCGGCGCTGAAGCTCGCTTCCTCTCTGACGGCCGGGACCGACGATGAGGATGACTTCGAGGAAGCGAAGCCCTACCTGAAGGCGATCGACTACCTGGCGATCGGCACCGGCTCCTCCGGCGACCTGGCGACGGCCAAGCTGATCGCCGGTATCGGCGAGTAGTCCGGCGGGCTCGGGTCGCCAGGCCGGGACAGCGCCCGGTTAGGCTGGTCGGGATGGAGTCCTGGCTGACCCCGCTCTACGACGCTGAGGGGATTCGGGCGATCGATTCGTGGGCGATCGAGGAGCAGGGCGTGCCCTCGGAGAAGCTGATGGAGGCCGCAGGCACCGCGCTGGGGGAGGCGGTCGCCGGACTTGCCCCGCAAGGCCCCGTGCGAGTCGTCTGCGGGAAGGGGAACAACGGTGGCGATGGCCATGTCGCCGCCGAGCATCTACGCCGGATGGGGTTCGAGGTCGAGCTGGTCGACCTCTGGTCGGAGAAGGTGCCGACCGATCTCGACGGTTGGCTGGCTGGCTCCGGCGCCGTCGTCGACGCGATCTTCGGGACCGGGTTCTCGGGCGCACCGCGGGAACCGGCAGCCGCCGCGATCGACGCGATCAACCGGTCTGGAGCACCCGTCGTCGCCTGCGACATCGCCTCCGGGGTCGACGCTTCAAGCGGCGAGATCGAGGGGGTCGCGGTAGAGGCCGACCTGACCGTGAGCTTTCACGCCGCCAAGCTGGGCCAGCGGATCGCGCCGGGCAAGTGGCACACCGGCGAGCTGCGGGTCGTGCCGATTGGAATTCCGGATGGGGCACCGAGCCGGCCGGCAGGCGGTGTGATCGACCCCGCGGTCCTGGCGCTCGCTCCCAGTCGCGGCTCACGCTCGACCAAGTTCAGCTCCGGCCAGGTAACGATCGCTGGCGGCTCACGGGGACTCACCGGTGCCGTCCGGATGTCCTCGACCGCGGCGATCCGAGCCGGCGCAGGCTACGCGACGGTCGCGGTCCCGGCGGAGCTCGAGCCGGTCTTCGAAGCCGGCCAGGCGGAGGTGATGTCGGTCGGTTGCCCGGGCGGCGACGGCTGCCTGGCGCCCGCCTCGGCGAAGGCGGTGCTGCGGACGTTCGAGCGGGCCGCGGCGGGGGTGTTCGGGCCCGGCCTGGGTCGTGACCCAGGCTCGGTCGAACTGGCGCAGGAGGTCGTCGGAGGGATCGAGGCGCCGCTGGTGATCGATGCCGACGGACTCAACGCCTTCGCCGGGCAGCTCGTCCCGATCGCCGCCCGCGAAGCGCCGACCGTGCTGACGCCGCACGCCGGCGAGCTCGGTCGCCTGCTCGGCCGCGACTCGGCGGAGATCGCCGACCACCGGCTTGCCTCGGTTCGCGAAGCAGCCCGTGAGGCGGAGGCAGTGGTGGTGCTGAAGGGCGACGACACGATCGTCAGCGACGGCGAGCGCGTCGCCGTCAACGCCATATCCGCTCCCGCTCTGGCCACGGCCGGAACTGGTGACGTCCTCTCGGGGATCGTCGCGGCCCTGCTGGCGCGGGGGCTGGAGCCGTTCGCTGCCGCTTGCGCCGCGGTTGTTGCCCACGCCCGCGCCGGTCGTGACGCCGCCGTTCGTATCGGTGCCGCGGAGTCGGTGATCGCGACCGACGTGATCGACTCGATCCCGAGGGGCCTGCGTCCCAACGAGCCCGTCGAATAATCTCGCGGCGTGAAGACGGCAGCGGACATCATGAACACCGACGTGCCAAGCGTCTCGCCCGACGACGACGCCCGCAAGGCGATCGACCTATTGGCGAAGACCGACATGGGCGCGATCGCGGTCGTCGACGAGGAGCGACGGGTGATCGGGATCGTCAGCGAGTCAGATCTGATCCTCAGCGACGAGGAGTCCGACCTGCACCTGCCGCACTACCTCAACATCATGGGTGGGATTGTCTTCGTCGGTTCGATGAAGGGCTTCGAGGAGCGCCTCGACAAGGCTTTCGCGACCAAGGTCTCGGAGCTGATGACGCCCGACCCGATCGTCGTCCACGACTACGAGGCGGCCGATCGTGTCGCCAAGAAGATCGCCGACACCCACCACAACCACCTACCTGTGGTCGACGCCGACGGGCGCCTGGCGGGCATGGTCACGAGGGCCGACGCCCTCGCCGCGCTGGTCGACGACGAGTAAGCCGATGGAGCGGGCGGTCGCCCGGATCGACTTCGACGCCGTCCGCGCCAACTGCGCCCGGCTCAAGGCCGAGCTGCGCGACGGCGCCGAGCTCTGCGCGGTGGTCAAGGCCGACGGCTACGGCCACGGCGCCGATGGCTGCGCCACCGCGGCCCTGGCCGGCGGGGCGACGCGGCTGGGGGTGGCGACGGCTACCGAGGCCGAACAGGTGGGCCGCCGCTTCCAGCACATCCCTCTGCTGACCATGGGGGCGCTGACCGCGGCCGAGGTCGACGTCGTCCTTGCGGCCGGTTCCGAGCTGGCGCTCTGGCATGAGGACTTCCGGCAACTGGTCGCGGCGCGCGCCCGCGCTCAGGGCCGACCGGCTCGTGTCCACGTCAAGTACGACAGCGGCATGGGCCGGCTCGGCAATCCCGACTCCGAACAGGTGCTGGAGCTGGCCCGAGCCTGCGAGAGCGATCCCAACCTCGCGCTGGCTGGGATCTGGACCCACTTCGCCACCGCCGACGAACTCGGTTCCGCCTTCTTCGGTGAGCAGCTCGCCCGCTTCGAGGCGCTCGCAGCCGCGGTCAAGGCCGAGTTCCCAGCGGTCATCGCCCACGCCGCCAACAGCGCCGCGGTCTTCCGCGAGCCCCGCTCCCACTTCGACATGGCGCGCTGCGGGGTCGCTATCTACGGTCTCGATCCCTTTCAGGCCGATCCGGCCGAGCACGGCCTCAAGCCGGCGCTCTCGCTGCGCTCCTACGTCGCCGACGTCAAGCGCTTCGAGCCCGGGGCCAGCGCTGGCTACGGGCAGCGCTGGCGGGCTCCTGAGGAGACCTGGGTCGGCGTGATCCCGCTCGGTTACGGCGACGGCGTCCGCCGCGGCCTCAGCAACAACGCCGAGGTTCTGGTTGGCGGCCGCCGGCAGCCTTTGGTCGGGACGGTCTCGATGGACAACATCACGGTCGATCTGGGACCGGAAACCGCGGTCAAGCCGGGCGATGAGGCCGTTCTGATCGGCGCCCAGGGTGAGGACGCGATCCTCGCCGAGGAGGTCGCCGCTCGCCTCGACACGATCAACTACGAGGTCACCTGTGGTGTCTCGGCCCGGGTGCCGCGGCGCGCGGCATGAGCCTGGGCGACCGTCTCGATGCCTCGCCGCTGGTGATCGGCGCCCGGCGGGCGCTGACTGACGCCGCGGATGCCTGGATCGTCGGCGGCGCCGTTCGCGACGCGGCGCTGGAGCGCGAGGTGAGCGATCTCGACCTCGCCGTCGCCGGCGATCCGGGCGCAGCCGCACGGGCGATTGCCGCCGAGCTGGGCGAGCACGCCTTCGAGCTCTCGGCCGAGTTTGGGACCTGGCGGATCGTCTCGCCGAGCCAGGGTTGGCAGATCGACGCGACGGCGTTGCGTGGCGACGGGATCGACGCGGACCTGGCCGAGCGCGACTTCACGATCGGCGCCGTCGCCGTGCCGCTGGGCGGCGGTGAGCCGCTTGATCCTTTCGACGGCCTGCCCGACCTCGACCGCCGAGTCCTGCGCGCGGTCGGCGAGCAGAGCTTCACCTCCGATCCGCTGCGCCTACTGCGGGCCGCGCGCCTTGCCGCCGAGCTGGGCCTGGAGATCGATCCCGGCACTGTTGGGCTGGCGCGCGCCGCCGCCGCGCGGGCCGCCGACCCCGCGGGTGAGCGCCAGCTCGCCGAGCTGCGCCAGCTCCTGGGTGGTCCCGACCCCCTGCGCGGCCTAGCCCTGCTGGACGAGCTGGAGCTGACGGCGGTGATCCTGCCGGAGCTGGAGAACCTGCGGGGGGTCGAGCAGGGACCGAACCACCACCTCGACGTCCACGGGCACACCCTGGCGGTGCTGGAGCACGCGCTGGAGGTGGAGGCGGACCTCGACCGGTTTGCCGGTGAGAGCGCCGCCGAGGTCGCCGAGCTGTTGGCGGAACCCCTCGCCGACGAGGTCAGTCGCGGCACCGCGCTGCGCTTCGGCGCTCTCTTCCACGACATCGGCAAGCCCGCGACCCGGGCCGAACACAACGGCTTCATCGGCTTCCGCGGCCACGATCAGGTCGGCGCCGAGATCATCGGCGCGATCTGCGGCCGCCTTCGCGCCAGCCGTCGCCTGACGCAGCACCTGCAGGGCCTGGCTTTGCACCACCTTCGCCTCGGCTTCCTCATCCCCGAGGCCCCGTTGCCCCCGCGCCGCGTTCACGAGTACCTGCGCGCGACCGAACCGGTAGCGGTCGACGTCACCCTGCTCACCGTCGCCGACCGGCTTTCGGCCCGCGGCGCCGGGCCACTGGCCAGCCCGGAGATGGTCGAGGCGCACCTCTCGCTGGCCCGGCAGATGGTTGCCGCCGCGCTTGACTGGCGCCGTGAGGGTCCGCCGCCGCCGTTACTGCGCGGTGACGAGCTCTCCCGGGAACTCGGGATCGAGCCTGGGCCGCGTCTCGGGGAGGCCCTGGCTGAGTTGGAGGCGGCGCAGTACGCGGGGGAGGTGGGCGACCGGGCCACGGCGCTCGAGCACGTCCGTAACTGGCTGAATTGGACCGCCGAGGAGGCATAGCGTCGCGCTGGGAGCCTCCTGTCAGGTACGCTGCGCGCCGCATGGCTAAAGAGGAAAAGATCGAAATGGAGGGGGAGATCACCGAGGCTCTCCCCAACACCATGTTCCGGGTCAAACTGGACAACGGCCACGACGTGCTCGGCCACATCTCCGGCAAGATGCGCAGGCACTACATCCGCATCCTTCCGGGGGACAGAGTCAAGATCGAGTTGTCGCCATACGACCTTGATCGCGGTCGCATCACCTATCGCTACAAATAGCCCGCTGGCGGCGTCCTCGGTCGTTCGCCTTCGGGTCACGCACTGGAGTGCGCTCCCCTCGTCTCACTCCCTGCGTCCTTGCCAGCGAACTATTTGAAGCGATAGGCCGTATCTGGATCGGCGAGCTCCGCGATCAGGGCTGACCAGGCGAAGTCTTTGGCGCCTAGGCCTTTGCCGGTTCGCGGGTCGTAGTACTCGCGAAGGCCTTCGCGCTCGACCGCGGCGATCAGGCCGTCGGCGAGGCGCTGGGCCTCCTGGTCGTAACCAAGGCGCCGCAGGCCGAGCCAGACCATCCAGGCGGAGTTGACCCAGGTCGGCCCGCGCCAGTAGCGGCGGATCGGGCCGCGGCCGCCGTCCGGTTCGTAGCTCGGCTCCGACGCCGCGACCGACGGTGGCGCCACCGGGGTCAGGAACTCGCGCTCGTTCAGGACGTGCTCCTCGATCAGCCGCCGCCCGATCTCCTCCGGCAGGTCGGGCAGGGCAAGGGGCGCCAGCGAGGCCCAGGTGATTGGCTCCGGCCTGATCGTCCCCGGTTGTGCTTCGTCGACGAAGAGGCCGCGGCGCTCGTCCCAGAGTCGGTCGACCAGGGCCGGGGTCGCCGACGGCCGTCCCATCGCCTGCAGCGAGAGCGACCACATCGTGTTGACCAGGGTCTCGCAGAGGACCGGGTGGCCACGCTCCCGCGCTCGCCGCGCGTCGAACCCGAGCTTGCGGCTGCGCCGCACCAGCAGCGGGAAGCCGATCCGGCCGTTCGAGCGCCAGCCCCAGACCGGTTCGAACTTGGGCGAAGCGTCCAGCCCCGACTCGTCCGGCTGCAGGATCCAGAGCAGACCGTCGCCCTCGAGGTCGCGGTTGGCGGCGAGCCAGTCCATGTGGCGCGGCGATTCGCGGCTCCGCGGCCGGGTCGCCGACGGCGATCCGCCAGGCCCAGGCCAGCAGCGGCGGCTGGATCGTCTCGGTCTGGAAGGCGCTGCGCGAGGCGACGTTGTAGAAGGCGAGCCGGGGTAGCGAGACCGGTTGGTGCCAGAAGATCGTGTGGCCGATGAAGCCGTCGGGTCGCTGCGCGGCGAGCAGGCTCTCCAGCTCGGTTCGGGCGCGGGCTGGCTCGAAGCGCCGCCAGACGATCGCCGCGAAGCAGGAGTCCCAGTACCACTGCCACGGGTACCGCCCCGGGCTCGGCCGCGTGTACGCGTAGCGCTGTCCCCTCGCGCTCGCCTTCCAGCCACCCTTGCCGCAGTACCCGCTCGCCTCCGCCAGCTGGGCCGGACCCACAGGCGGACGGCCGGGTCATCTGCCGGTGCGGCGCATCTCGCGCAGGGCGAGGGCGCCGAGCACGGCCAGCAGCCCGGCCAGCGCCAGCAGGCCGGGCCAGGTGTCGGCCCAGGTGACGCTGCCGACGAAGCCCTGGCGCGCCGCTTCGACCACCTCGGTGACCGGGTTGACCCGGGCGACGTCCTGGAGCCAGCCTTGCGAGCAGCGCCAGCGGCGCGTAGGCGGTCGTGGTCAGGATCAGCGCCATCATCCCCGCCTGCATCAGCGGCGCCGCCGACTGGCTCTTGAAGCGCAGCGCCAGGAACGAGCCCCAGCAGGCGGCGACCGCGGCCATCGCCGCGACCATGAAGTAGGTGACGAGCAGGCCGTCGACGCCGGGCCAGCCGGCGCCGAGCGCCAGCGCGATCGCCAGCACGAAGCTGGCCGGGATCAGCGCCCGGGCGCTGGCCGCGAGCACCGTCCCCGCCAGCAGCACCCAGCGCGGGGCGGGGGAGACGAGCAGGCGGTCGAGCCAGCCCTGCTCGATGTCGCGGGCGAGGTTGACCCCGGCCGCGGCGCCGGTGAAGCCGGCTCCCTGCAGCATGCTGACCGGGACGATGAAGCTCTCGTAGGTGCCGGTGGTGAAGCCGTTGAGCTGGGTCAGGGCGCCGAAGACGCCGTTGAGGCCGAGGAAGAAGATCGTCGGCGCCAGCACGCCGGGGATCGCCGCCCCCGGCACCCGCAGCAGCTCGTTCTTGGCCCGCGCCATCAGCGCGCCGATCGTCGCCAGGTTGGCGCGCCAGGCCGGGACGTCAGCGTCGCCTCCATCAGCCCACCCGCAGCCGGTGGCGCAGCGCCCGGGCGCTGAGCATCAGGCCGAAGACGACGATGCCGAGGATCGCCAGCACCGCGTAGAGCGTGTCGGCGGCGTCGATCCCGGAGATCATCGGCTCGCGGATCCCTTCGACGACGAAGCTGAGCGGGTTGTACTCGGCGATCGTCTTCGCCGGCTCGATCATCAGTTCCTGCGGGGAAGAAGGCCGAGGAGAGGAAGAGGACGACGAGGACCAGCGGGAAGAGGCCCTGGACGACGCTGGCGCTGCCGGTGCGCAGGGCGATCGCGGCGCCGATCCCGCCGACCGCCATCGCCGCCGCGGTGACCAGCGCGATCGCCAGCAGCGCCCCGGCGACGCCGCTCTCGATCTCGGCCCCGAAGATCAGCCCGATCGCGAGGAACCAGAGCGCCGCGAAGAGGCCGAGCGCGGCCGTCCCCGCCAGCCGCCCGAGGACGATCGCGAAGCGCGGGATCGGCGCCGAGAAGAGGCGGTCGGTGAAGCCCATCTCGATGTCGACCGCGAGCGCGATGCCGCCGCTGTTGCCGGCCAGCATCAGCGACTGCATCATCGCCCCGGCCAGCATGAACTGGAGGAAGCTCTGGACCGGGGGGAAGCCCGGCAGTTCGACGGCGCCGCCGGCGCCGCCGGTCTGGATCGCCAGCAGCAGGGTGGGGAAGACGATGATCGGCGCGATCAGCTGCGGGCGGCGGAAGGTCTGGCGGATCGAGCGCATGCCCAGCGCTCGCACCACCCGCGCGTTGGTCGCCAGGGCGCTCATGCCTCGACCGGCGCCTCCTCGGCGTTCTCCTCGCTCTCCTCCTCGAGGTGGTAGCCGGTCTTGGCGACGAAGACGTCGTCGAGGGTCGGCCGCACCAGCTCCAGCGACTCGACCGCGATCCCGGCCTCGTCGAGGGCCCGGACCACGCGCGGGATGTCGGCGGCGCCGTTCTCGACCTCGACCAGGACCGTCTTGCCGTCCTTCGGCGGCAGCAGCTTGCCGATCGGCGCCAGGATCGACTCCGCCTCGGCGACCGAGCCCGCGGCCAGCTGCAGCTGGATGTGGGGGTTGCCGATCTCCGCCTTCAGCGACTCCGGCGTGCCTTCGGCGACGATCCTGCCGCTGTCGATGATCCCGACGTTGTCGGCGAGCTGGTCGGCCTCCTCCAGGTACTGGGTGGTGAGGAAGACGGTGGTGCCCTCGTCGTTCAGCGCCCGCACCTCCTCCCAGATCGTCTTGCGGCTGACCGGGTCGAGGCCGGTGGTCGGCTCGTCGAGGAAGAGCACCCGGGGTTCGTGGACGAGCGCCGCGGCGAGGTCGAGCCGGCGCTGCATGCCGCCGGAGTAGGTGCCGACCCGGCGGTCGGCGGCGGCGACCAGGTCGACCCGCTCCAGCAGGTCGTCGGCGCGGCGCTTGCCCTCGGCGGTCGGGATGCCCTGCAGCGTCGCCTGCAGCCGGATCAGCTCGCGGCCGGTCATCAGCGGGTCGAGCGCCGCTTCCTGCAGGGCGACGCCGATCGAGCCGCGCACCGCCCGCGCCTCCTTGACCACGTCGTGGCCGGCGACGGTGGCGCTGCCGCCGGTCGGCAGCAGCAGCGTCGTCAGCATCCGCACCGTGGTCGTCTTGCCGGCGCCGTTGGGGCCGAGGAAGCCGTAGATCTCGCCCTCCTCGACGGCGATGTCGATGCCCTGCACGGCCAGCACCTCGCTCGAAGGCGCGCTCCAGCCCTTCGACCACGATCGCCGGCATCGCTAGGCCCCCGTGGTCTCGGCCTGCTGTGCCAGCGGCGGCAGCGCGTCGACCCAGCGGCGGTCGTTGGCGCGCTCCAGCGCCTCGGCGGCGTCGAGCAGCAGCTCGTCGCGGCCCCAGGCGGCCTGCAGCTGCAGGCCGATCGGCAAGCCCTCGGAGAGGCCGACCGGGACGCTGATCGCGGGGATCCCGGTCAGGTTGGCGAGGCCGGCGCCGCGCACGTTGGCCTGGTCGGCGGTGAGCGTGCCGGAGGGCAGCTCGACCAGCGGCGCCTGCCAGCGGCGGCGCCACCGCCGGCACCGTCGGCCAGGCGATCACGTCGACGTCAGCGAAGGCGGCGACGAGCCGGTGGCGCATCAGCGTCCGCACCCGTTGTGCCTTCACGCTCGCGGCCGCCGGCAGCAGCATCCGGTACTTGACGAAGCCGCGGGCGATCGGGCTCAGCTCAGGGTCGAGGTTGTCGAGTCGCTTCGGGCTGAGGCTGCCGAGGCCCTCGGTGTTGGCGATCAGCACCGTCGCCAGCGCCGCCGGCTCGATGTCGGCCAGCTCGATCTCGAGCACCTCGCCGCCGGTCTCCGCCCGCAACGCCTCGATCGCCTCCTCGCAGGCGGCGCGGACGTCGGGGGCGACGTCCTCGGACACGGTGTCGCGGACGACGCCGATCCGCAGTCCTCGCGCCTCGCCCGCCGCCAGGTCCTCGCCGAACAGGACCGCGCCCAGCAGCCGGCAGTCGGCGGCGTCGGCGCAGAGCGGGCCGGAGACGATCGTGGTCGAGACGTCGGCCATGTGGTGGCCGTCCATCGCCGCGCGGCCGAAGGTCGGCTTCAGCCCGGTCAGGCCGCAGTAGGCGGCGGGGAAGCGGATCGAGCCGATCCCGTCGGCGCCGACCGCGCCGGCGACCAGCCGGGCGGCGACCGCGGCGGCCGGGCCCGCTCGAGGACCCGCCGGGGCAGCGCTCCGGTCTGCCAGGGGTTGTGAGCCGGTCCGTAGACCGAGATGTTGCCGGTGCTGCTGGCGCCGAGCTCGTGCATGTTGCCGACGCCGACGATCACCGCGCCGGCGTCGCGCAGGGCGCGGTAGGGGCCGGACTCGCCCGGGGCGGTCGGGGTCAGCATCTCGGCGGCGCCGAAGCGCTGCGCCCGCCAGGGCAGCGGCCACTCGTCCTTGATCACGACCGGCACCCCGTGCAGCGGCCCGCGCGGCGCCTCCGCCAGCATCTGCCGCGAGCGCTCCGGGAAGGTCTCGACGACGGCGTTGATCGCCGGGTTGCGCTCGGCGATCCGCTCCAGCGCCTGCCTCCAGCAGCTCCGCCGGGTCGGCCTCGCCGGCGGCGATCGCGGCGGCCTGGCCGCGCAGCGTCAGGTCGAGCGCGCTCATGCTGCCGGCGGCTTGGGAGAGGTCGGGAGCGAGCTCCGGCGCGAAGTCGCCGGTGTCGAGCTCGAAGAGATCGAGGATCGCCGGCCAGAACAGTTCGTGGGCGGCGCCGATCACCGCCAGCTCGATCTCGTCGGCCTCGATTCCCAGGGAGGCGAGACCGGCGGGAATGAAGTCGTCTGCACGGTTGGAAGCCTCCATCTGGAGCTGGCAACCCTACCGCCCGCTGCTTGGCCGGGATCGTGCAAGCGGGACGGCGCAGCCGCATTCCCCCGCTCCGAAAGGCAGAATCGCGGCGCAACCGGGGTCCCTGCCCCGTGTTTGCGTGAATTCATGCCTATGACCGAGAAGAAAAGCCACAGCGGCCGCGCCTGGGCGATCCTGGTCGCCGCCGCCTGCCTGCTCGCCGCTGCTGATCGCCGTGGCCGCTCCCGGCCAGGCCGACTCGGCGCCGCTGCGCGTCGTCGTGCTCGGCCAGACCGCGGAAACCCCGCCTGCCTCCTGCCCCGGGAAAATCGTCAACGACGTCGAGATCACCCCCTGCCGGGTCGAGGGTCACGTGACCGGCTTCCAGGCGATCGCCGGCGGCGTCGCCCGTCCCTACGAGGCCCCGTTCGACGGCAAGATCGTCGCCTGGTCGATCACCCTCGCCAAGCCCTCGACGGTGGAAACGCCGACCACCTCCGACGAGGTCGGCTTCTTCGACGAATTCCTCGGCCGCCCCTCGCAGGCCCGGATCGGCATCCTGCGCCCGGTCGAAGGCTCGAAACCGCCCAAGTACACGCTGGTCCGCCAGAGCCCGCTGGAGATCCTCAACCCCTACTTCGGCACCACCCCGATCTTCGCCCTCGACCACCCGCTGACCGTGCTCAAAGGCCAGATCGTGGCGCTGACGATCCCGACCTGGGCGCCGATGTTCGCCTTCAACGTCGACGCCGACAACACCTGGCGCGGCAGCCGCCTGCCCGAGCACTGCTCCTCCAAGGAAGACATCCAGGCCGGCAACCCCCAGCAGGGCGTCGGCAAAACCAAGACCTACGGCTGCTACTACTCGAACGCGCGGTTGCTCTACACCGCGACGCTGGTCAAAAAACCGTAGTTCGTCCTTCCTTCGTGATGCGCACCTGACTTTTAACGCACCACGCGTGCGCCAGGCTCGGTCAGGGTCGGAGGCATGCGAGCCGTCGCCCCGTTGCTACTTGCCGTTGCCGTCTTGCCGCGAGTCGAAGATCCATGGCCCAACACCATCGGAGTCGAGCTGCCGTTCGCAACGGCTGCTGCCGGAAGCGTGCTGGCCGGGGTTGCCTACTCGCTGGCCACACAGGAGAAGCGGGAGCGCGCGATCAAGCGGGGGCGCTCTCAGGCTTCTGCATCGGGAGCGTCTTGTACTGCGTTGCCCTTCTGGTTCAGGTAGCCTCCAGCTAATGAAACGTATTGTCCGAGAAGATCCGATGACCTGGGCAATCATCTGCTTGGTTTCGGCGGTTGCGGCAGAACAGATTGGCCCTGATTCCGGAACCGTCTATCTGATCGCTCTCGGTGTTGCGGCGATCGCTCTGGCATTTGTGCTCGCCCCTGGCTTGAGGCGATCCGGTCAGGGAGGTAGAGAGCGGAACGAAGGCGGCGCTCGCTAAAGCGCTGCCTGGCGTAGCCCGCAGTACGGGCAGTCGCTGACGTCCAGCCCGATCAGCTGGTCGCAGCGGCGGCAAGCACGGAGGTTCTCCGGGGTGCGGGGCAGGGAGGACGCGGAAGGGGCGAGCGGGAGGACCATGGCTACCGGTTCCATCTCCTCGCCGGTCTCGCGGTCGACGTAGACCTGGCCGGGCTCGGCGTGGGCGAGCGCCTCGCGGCCGGAGGCCGGGGCGCGCATCCTGTAGAGCTGCTTCGAGTTCACCGCCGGGAACACTAATAGCTTGGGCGGCACCGATGCGTGTCCTCATCTTCCACGGCTACATGCTGCGCGGCACCGGCAGCAACATCTACAACGTCAACCTGGCCCGGGCCCTGGCCCGGCTCGGCCACGAGGTCCACCTGCTCTGCCAGGACCGCGAGGTCCGGATCGAGGGGGTCGCAGATCCACAACCCCGACATCCACGGCCTGCTGCCGGTCTACGTCAAAGACCCCTACGAGGGCTTCGAGGTCAAGGCCTTCCCGGAGCTGACCGAGGCCGAGCTCGACCGCTACATCGAGGCCAACGTCGACGCGGTCCGCGAGGTCGCCGCCAGCGGCGGGCGGCGTCGACGCCGCCCTCGCCAACCATCTGGTGATGGGCCCGGCGATCCTCGCCCGCGCGGATGTCGGCCCGTTCGCCGCCAAGATCCACGGCTCGGCGCTGGAGTACACGGTCAAACCCCACCCGCGCTTCCTGCCCTACGCCTACGAGGGCATGGAGGCCGCATCGGGCGTCCTCGTCGGCTCCGGCCACACCGCCGAGATCCCTCTGGGCGGCTCTCCCCGACCTACCCCAGCTTCGAAGACAAGACCCGCCTCGGACCGCCCGGCGTCGACGTCGACGAGTTCCGCCCGTGGGAGCGGATGCAGGGACTCGAGCACGGGAGCCTCGCCCGCAGGAGCCCTGATCCAGCTCTCGCGAACCGCTCGATCTTCGTCGGCAAGCTGATCGTCTCCAAGGGCGTCGACCTGCTGCTCGCCGCCTGGCCGCTGGTCCGGGCAGCCACCCCGAGGCCCGCCTCCAGATCGCCGGCTTCGGCGAGTACGAGGACGGGCTGCGGCGGCTGCTGGCGGCGCTCGAACGTGGCGACCTCGACGAAGCGACGGCAGATCGCCGGCCGCGGCTGGGCGCTCGAGGGCGGGGAGGAGAGGGCCGCTGCCGATCCTCTCGGCCTTCCTCGCCGATCCGCCCGCCGGCTACGCCGAGGCCGCCCGGGCGATGGCCGGCTCGGTCGAGTTCATCGGCCGGCTCGAGCACGACGAGGTGGCGACGCTGACTGCCGCGCGCCGAGGCGCTGGTGATGCCGAGCACCTTTCCGGAGGCCTTCGGCATGGTCGCGGTCGAGGCCGCCGCCTGCGGCGCGTTGCCGGTCTCGGCCGGGCACTCGGGGATGCTCGAGGTCTCGCGCCAGCTCGCCGGCGCGCTGCCGGCGGAGGTCGGCCGGCTGACCTCCTTCGCGGTCGAGCCCGGCGCGGTCGAGGCGATCGCCGACCGGCTCAACGGCTGGCTGGCGCTTCGACGCCGGGCGCAGCGAGAGCAGGCCCGCGCGGCCCTGGTCGAGACCGTCGGGCGGCTCTGGAGCTGGGAGGGAGTGGCCCGCGGGGTCCTCGCCGCCTCCGCTGCGAACTGGAGGATCTGCCGCGTCCGGTCTAGCCAGGAGAGGGCGTCGCGCAGGGGCAGAAAACCTCCCGCCGCCGCTTCAATAGAATGCCCGCCGCCTGATGTACGGCCGCCTCCCGATAGTGAAGATGCTCGCCGCCACGGTTGCCTTGCACGGCGCTCATTTCCGCGGTGATGGTCCCGATCAACTGGAACGGCCAGGCAGGCTCCACGGCGGCGCCGAAGATCGACGATCTGCTCAACGTGATGATCGTCCTCTCGGCCTTCGTCTTCTCGCTGGTGATGGTGATGCTCTTCTACGCGCTGTGGAAATTCAAAGCCAAGCCCGGCGACGAATCCGACGGCGAGCCGATCCACGGCAACACCCGGCTCGAGGTCGCCTGGACGCTGATCCCGACGATCATCGTCCTCTTCGCCGGCGGCTACAGCTGGAAGGTGCTCGACGACATCGAAGAGCCGGTCAAGAACCCGCTGACGCGTCTCGGTCTTCTCCCAGCAGTTCGCCTGGAGCTTCGCCTACCCGGGCAAAGACTACGTCTGGAGCGAGGGCGAGCTGCACGTCCCCGTCAACCGCCAGATCCACTTCAAGATGCACGCGCTCGACGTGATCCACTCCTTCTGGGTCCCCGAGTGGCGGATCAAGAAAGACAACGTGCCCGGGATCACGACGACCGCGATCGTCACCCCGGACAAGATCGGCACCTATCAGCTGATCTGCACCGAGCTCTGCGGCTTCGGCCATGCGGCGATGCGGGCCAAAGTCGTGGTCGAGTCCCCGGCGGACTTCCACGAATGGGTCGCCGGCCTGGAGACCAGAGAGCGCCGGCAGCCTCTGCTGGAAGCGGTCACCAACGACGAGAGCACCGACGCCGCCCCCGTGGGCGCGGGCGGGGCATAATGGAGGGCAACTGATGGTGGCTGCGATCAAGCGACCGGGATGGATTCGAGGCGCGCTTGGTGCCCTCGCCGCTGCGCGCATTCGGCTTCGGCCTCGTCATCGCCCTGCGCGCGATCTCCGACCTGCCGCTCTACCAGACCGAGCAGACCGGCTACCCGCACGTGGTCGTGCCGCTGATCCTCGCCCCGCTCGGCTTCCTCGCCGGCTTCGGCTGCTTCGACTACTGGCTGCGCTGGGCCGCCGGCGCGCCGACGATCCCCGAGGACCACTCCCAGCACGGCGCGACCAGCTGGAAGGACTACTTCCGCTTCAACACCGATCACAAGGTGATCGGCATCCAGTACATCGTCACCACCTTCTTCTTCTTCTTCGTCGGCGGCCTGATGGCGATGCTGATCCGGGCCGAGCTGGCCCAGCCGGGCACCCAGATCGTCGACGCCGCCACCTACAACAGCCTCTTCTCCACCCACGCGGTGCTGATGATCTTCGTCTTCGTGATCCCGGTCTTCGCCGGGATCGCCAACTACGTGCTGCCGCTGATGATCGGCGCCCCGGACATGGCCTTCCCGCGCCTCAACGCGCTCAGCTTCTGGATGCTGCCGCTCGCCGGCCTGCTCTTCATCGGCAGCTTCCTGGCGCCGGGCGGCGCCTTCGACGCCGGCTGGACCGGCTACGCGCCGCTCTCCACCGGGCGCTCCGTTAGGGCAGTCGTTCTTCAACCTCGGCGTCCAGTTCGCGGGCGCCTCCTCGATCGCGACCGCGCTCAACTTCCTGGTCACGATCATCACCATGCGTGCGCCCGGAATGACCTTCTGGCGCATGCCGCTGCTGGTCTGGGCCAACCTCTCGACCTCGCTGCTGGTCGTCGCCGCGACCCCGTTCATCGCCGGCGTCCAGTTCATGGTCCTCTTCGACCGCGTCCTCCACACCAACTTCTTCGACTTCGCGGCCGGCGGCGACGTCATCAGCTACCAGCACATCTTCTGGTTCTACTCGCACCCAGCCGTCTACATCATGATGTTGCCCGGCTTCGGGATCATCAGCGAGGTCATCTCGACCCATGCCCGAAAGCCGATCTTCGGCTACCGATTGATGGCCCTGGCGCTGATCGGGATCGTCGTCCTCAGCTACTCGGTCTGGGCGCACCACATGTTCGTCGCCGGCATGTTCAGCTGGCTGCGGGTGCCGATGATGATCACGACCCTGCTGATCGCGGTGCCGACCGGGATCAAGATCTTCTCCTGGTTGGGCACGCTCTACTTCGGCAAGATCCACACCTATTCGACGGCGATGCTGTTCGCGCTCGCCTTCATCGTCACCTTCACGATCGGCGGCATCAGCGGCGTCATGCTGGGCATGGTGCCGATCGACATCCACGTCTCCGACACCTACTTCATCGTCGCCCACATCCACTTCGTCCTCTTCGGCGGCTCCGTCTTCACGATCTTCGCCGGGATCTACCACTGGTTCCCGAAGATGACCGGGCGCATGTACGACGAGAAACTGGGCCGGGTCCACTTCTGGGGCACCCTGGTCGGGACCTGGGGCACCTTCGTCCCGATGCACTGGGTCGGCATGGACGGGATGCCGCGCCGCGTCGCCGACTACGCGACCCAGTTCGGCGAGTGGAACCTGCTGATCAGCGTCTTCGCCTTCGTGCTCGGCGCCGCCCAACTCGTCTTCCTCTACAACATGGTCGTCAGCTGGCGCTTCGGCCCGCGCGCCGAGGCCAACCCCTGGCGCGCCAACTCGATCGAGTGGCAGGTCTCCTCGCCGCCGCCGATCTTCAACTTCCCCGAGATCCCGCGCGTTGTCGGCGGTCCGTACGAGTTCGGCGTTCCTGGCGCCAAACACGCGATCATGCCCGGCGAAGGGGCCGAGGTGCCGGAGAAAGAGCCGAGCGTGGTGGGCTCGATCGTGAGCGCCGAGGACGACGGCCGGCCGCTGCTGGTCTTCCTCAACGAGGTCGCCGGCGGCCGCAAGCTGCTGCAGGCGGTGCGCGAGCGCCAGGACAAGGTCTCCGGCGTGGTCGTCGCGGCGCCGCAGAACGAGCCGGCGGTCGGCCAGCTGATCGACTCCGACGAGCTGCACGACGCCGCCCGCGCCCGGGTCGAGGTGACGATGGCCGTCCTGGCCGAGTTCGGCATCGATTCGGTCGGCGAGGTCCTGGACCCCGAGCCCTCGCTGGCGCTCGACGACGCCGTCCGCGCCCACGAACCCGGCGAGGTGCTGCTGTCCTGCCTCTACGACACCCGCTTCGGCCTCACCCGCAAGGACCTGGTCGAGTGGGCGAAGGCCCGGTTCGAGCCGGAGACGAAGGTGACCCACATCCCGGTCCGGATCGAAGACGACGCGATCCGCTGGGACCTGATCCACACCCTCGTCGTCGCGACCCAGACCGTGGCGGCGCCTGACCTCGTCAGTCGGCTCAAGGAGCGGGCGACCGCCAGTCCCCACCGCTACACGATCGTCTGCCCTCGCGCCGAAGACGTCAGCGAGGCCGAGATCGTCCGCGACCTCGCCTCGACCCTGGCCGAGCTCTACCGGGCCGACATCGACGCGACCGGTCAGCCGATGAGTCCCGACCCCTTCCAGGCCGTCAAGAACGCGATCGAGCACTACCGGATCGACGAGATCCTGATCTCGACCTTCGCCGGTGAGGGCTCGCGCTGGCTCGAAGAGGACCTGATCGGGCGCGTCCGCGAGATCACCGACAAGCCGGTCGAGCACGTCGAGGTCGGACGGCCCGCCGCGGCCGTCGCCGCTGCCGTAGCCGAGGGAGGGGAGTCCTGATGGAGAGCGCAACCGTCGCCCTTGGGCACGCTCGACGACGAGCATCACGGCCCGCCGGAGGCCAACGAGAGCTCGCGCATCGACAAACAGACGCTGGGGATCCTCCTCTTCATCGTCTCCGAGATCATGCTCTTCGGGGCCTTCTTCGCCTCCTACTTCTTCCTTCGCGTCGTCGTGTCCCCGGACAGTTGGCCGCCGGACCCGTACGAGCTCCCGGTCGCCGTCGCCGGCATCAACACGGCGATCCTCGTCTCCTCCAGCTTCACGATCCACTACGCCCTGGAGTCGATCCGCCGCGGCAATCACGCCGGGCTCAAAATCGGCCTCGTGCTGACCTGGCTGCTGGGCGCCGCCTTCCTCTTCATCCAGGTCAACGAGTACGTGCACATCGGCTTCAGCGCTCGCGACCTCGGCTTCGGCTCGATCTTCTACAGCCTCACCGGCCTGCACGGCGCCCACGTCTTCGTCGGTCTGCTGCTGCTCACCTTCGCGACGATCCGAGCCTTCCGCGGCCACTTCGGCCCCGCGGCGAAAGACCACCTCGGTGTCGAGGTGCCGGGGATTTACTGGCACTTCGTCGACATCATGTGGATCGTCGTTTACGTAACCGTTTACATCCTTTAGCCGGGCCGCTGCAAACCGGCGCCTGGCGGTGTCCTCGGTCGCTCGGATCGGGTCACGCACTAGAAGTGCGCTCCCCTCACCTCGCTCCCTGCGTCCTCGCCAGGCTTGGTTTTCGCGGCCGTTTCGGGGCCGAAGATAGATAGATGAAGATCTCAGAGGAGGCGGTTTTCAGGTGGGTTGTGATCGTGATGGTGGCGGGGGCTTCGATCGTTGCGCTGACGCTTGCTGACGCGGCCGCTGGTGGGGGCGATCTGGGGGTTGGTGCTCGTTTGCGCGGGCGCTCTGGCATGGCTATCGCTGGGTAGCGCGCAAGCGGCGCGAGAGTTGAGGCGAAGCCTTTACGTTTCGCAGACAACTCCTTACATCTCTCCG
Source organism: uncultured Solirubrobacterales bacterium (assembly GCA_963715395.1). Classification (GTDB taxonomy): domain Bacteria; phylum Actinomycetota; class Thermoleophilia; order Solirubrobacterales; family 70-9; genus VAYN01. The sequence continues at coordinate 1,192,168 of OY970238.1, read as the reverse complement.
GCTAGTCTGCGAATATGGAGACCGTGAGACAGAGCTGGACCGACGAGCGCCTGGACGAGTTCGGAAAGCGGATCGATGAACGCTTCGACCGAGTCGACGAACGCTTCGACGAGGTAGATCGCCGGTTCGAGCAGGTGGACCGCCGGTTCGAGCAAGTGGATCGGCAATTCGAGCAAGTCGATCGCCGGTTCGAGCAAGTCGATCGCCAGTTCGAAAAAGTTGATAAGCGCTTTGGACAGGTCGACATGCACCTCGAGCGGATCGACGGCCGCCTCGATTCGATGGGACGGATTCTCGTCTACGGCGTGATCACGATGTCCTCGACGATGATCGCCGGCTTCGGGGTGATGATCGGCGTGATTGCGACCAAGCTCTGAGCCGGCTGGGGATTCGCAGTTCCAGCACGACCAGCGTCAGCGCGACGGGCACGGTGGCGGGCAGCGTCTCGAGGGCGAAGAAGAGCAGGTCGAAGCTGAGGCAGACGATCGCGGCGATCGCGGCGCCGGTCAGTTGGAGGCGGCGGTCGCTGGCCAGCAGGGCGCCGAGGACGGCGGCGATGAAGATGTCGCCGAAGCCCATCATGGCCGAGCCGAAGGAGACGAACTGGAGTTGGGGGAGACCCGCCGGGGCGGCCGCGTTGAGGACGGCGTTTGGCCCCTGCAGGAGGTTGGAGCCGACCAGCCAGGCGTCGATTGCCGCCATCGCGTAGATCCCCAGCCTCACCCAGCGCCCGGGGACGACGCAGACGAGCAGCCAGCCGAGGCTGACGCAGGCGAGGGCGGAGAGGATCAGGGCCGCCGTCTCGCCGCTCAGTGAGTCGCGTGCCGCCCAGGCGATCGCGAACAGCGGCACGGTCAGAAGCGCGAGTGGGGGCCGCCCGCCGCGGACGATCGCCGCCAGGGCGAGGGCGGCGAGGGGCGGGACGGCAACGAGGGCCAGGTAGGTGAGGAAGTCGGCGACGGCCTCCTCGAGGGCGATCGCCGAGACGACGACGACGATCGAGAGCGGCAGCACCAGCGCCCAGGAGCTGCTCCGCAGCCCTGAGAGGAAAGGGGCGACGGCTGGACGTGGGCGCTGCGACGAGGGCCGCTTGAACGAGACTGAGGACGCCGATCGATAGCGCGAAAGGGAGCAAGCTAGACGGCGCCGGCGGCAGCCGACTCGGCACGGCTGGGCTCGCTTGCCGGCCGGGGCCGATTTCCCCCGCGGCTCCAACCGCCCAGCGGCCGCCACAGTCCACAGCATCGCCAGCCAGTTCAGGGTGGCGAGGGCGACGTGCAGCCAGACGATCTCGCTGGGAAGCTCCAGCGCCCACTGGACGCCCCCTATGAGCCCCTGGAGGGCGAGGAGGCCCAGAACCACGGTGAGGGGCTTGACGGCGCGCCTGTCGCCCCCAGGCCGGCGCAGGAGGAACCAGACCGCGATTGCGGCGAGGCCGTAGACGGCGGCGATCGCCGCGTGGCGCTGGACCACCCACTCCAGCGTCTCCCCGCCCTGGAAGTCGAAGCGGTGGACGAGTTCTCCCTCGTGCGCGCCCGCGTGGGGGCCCGAGGCGGTGGCGATCGTGCCGGCCAGGATCGTCAGCTGCCCGAGTGGGATCAGGGCCCGCACCGACCAGACGCCGAGGCGGTCGCTCGAGCGCCGTCGCTCCCAGGGCTCGTAGCGGGCGCACCAGGCGAGGGCGAAAGCCGCGTCGAGCAGCATCATCGAGAGGATGAAGTGGGACATCACCAGGCCCGGGGCGAGGTGGAACTTGACCACGAGGGCGCCGAGGATCGCCTGCCCCAGGACGCCGAGTGGCAGCAGCGCGCCGAACAGGGCCAGGTGCCAGCGGTAGGGGACGCGGAAGAAGGCGAGCGCGCAGGCGGCGATTACGGCAAGGCCGACGAAGCCGGTCAGCAGGCGGTTGCCGTACTCGATCACCGCATGGGTGTCGAGCGGCGGCACCGTGCCGCCGTGGCATTTAGGCCAGTCGGGGCAGCCGAGTCCGGAGCCGGTCAGGCGCACGGCGGCACCGGTGAGGACGATCAGCGCCAGTGCGGCAAGGGCCACGGCGGTGACCTGCGCGTAGCGGTGCGGGGAGATCTCGAGGCGGTCTTTGAGGCGTTGCCGCATCGTCGCAATGATCGCAGCGGCCGGGCCGCTGCTGGGTCAGCCTTTGGAACTCGAGCCGGAGGCTTTGCCGCCGGAGGTGCTCTCGATCAGATACTGGACGAGGTCGTCGAGTTCTTTCGGCGACAGCGTGTCCCCGTAGTTGGCCGGCATCACGTTCGGCGGATAGCCTTTGGCGATCACTTTGTTCGGGTCGACGACGTCCTCGTGGACGGTCGCCGCGCTCTGACCGGGCAGGACTTCGTCGAGGTTGGGGCCGGTTACGCCGCCAGATTTGGCCTCGGCGAGCGTGTGGCAGCCGCCGCAGCCGTTGCTGGCGAAGACCTGGGCGCCGGGGCCGCCCGGTACTTTCGGCGGCGCCGCGCCAGGCACTCCGGCGTACATGCCGAGGTAGGCGGCGACGTCGTCGAGATCCTGTCCGGTGACGATTTCCGCCGGCATCGAGACGGCGGGGTTGTCGGTGCTCGGGCGGGGCAGCTCGACCTGGGCCTTGACGATCCCTTCGACCGTGTCGCCGTTCTGGCCCGATTCGCGCGCCGCGGCGAAGGCGTCGTCGAGATCGGGGCCGATCTGGGCGGTGGTGCCGGCCTGGGCGAGAGCGTGGCAGGTGCCGCATTTCTGGACGAAGAGGACGCGCCCGCGGGTCTCATCGGCGGTCGTGGTCCCGCAGCCCGACACGGCCAGGACGACGCCTGCGAGGGCGGCGAGGGCGAGCAGGGGGCGGATGAGTTGCGAGGGGCTTGGCATACGGCTGGCGGCCGGCCGGAGTCTATATGTCGAGGCCGCGTGAAAGCGTCCTGTCGCGCCTTGCGAATTGGAGTAGGCTTGCGGCTATCCGCACTATCTCAAGGGACTGCCGAAAAGGAGGGACCGATGCAGGTGAGAGACGGGATGTCGGAGGTGTCGCTGACGGTCGGCCCATCGCACACGCTGCGCGAGGCGGCGGCGAAGATGGTCGAGAAGGGGACCGGGGCGGCGCTGGTCAGTGACGCCGAGTTGCCGACTCCCGGGATCGTCACCGAGCGCGACTCTACTGGTCTCGGTCGGCGCTGGCGAGGATCCGGACATCGAGCTGGTCGCCGAGCACATGAGCGAGGGCGTGATCGCTGCCGCCCCGGACTGGAGCCTCGAGCGCGCCGCCGCTGAGATGTCGCGCCGCGGCGTCCGCCACCTCGTCGTCTTCGACGGTCCCGAGCCGGTCGGCGTGCTCTCGATGCGCGACATCGTCCGCGTCTGGACCACCGAGGGCGCGACGTCGGGAATGACGCCGGGCTGAGCGAAGCCCGCTAGGGCTTGTGGGACGGTGATCGTCTCGACCGGGAGTGCGGCGCTGCGAACCCTCTGCCGACGCGGCAGGCGGTAGTAGTCGCGGATCGCGCCGCGAACGAGGCTGCGGAAGGCGCCGAGGGTGATGACGGCGCCGATCAGCCCGTAGATGTAGGGCGCGAAGATGAAGCCGGAGGCGAAGGTGCCGGCAACCAGGCCGAGGATGCCGAAGGCGAAGAAGACCGGGGCCCAGGAGGGCTTCGGCTGGTAGACCAGCTCGCCGGGCTCGGGGACGTGTCGGTGCTCGGCCATCGGTTACTGGGCGATGTAGAGGAGGGCGGCGACGAAGCAGAGGGCGAAGACGGCCGCGGAGAGCCCGCCGGCAACCAGCGCGGCGCTCATGTTCTTTCTGGCGGCTTCGCGATCCATTGAGACCGGATTTCTATCAGGCGAGCTGGGCGTCGATCGCCGCGGCGAGGAACAGCAGGGCCAGGTACGCCAGTGAGTAGAGATACGTGCGGAGGGCCCAGCGGCGGTCGGCGGTGCGGAGCAGCTTCGTGGCGAAGCCGATGAAGACGGCGCCGAGGAGCATCGAGGGGACCAGGTAGGCGACGCCGAGGCCGCCGGCGCAGAAGGGCAGCTGCGTGACCGCGTAGAGGAGGACCGCGTAGAGGAGGATCTGGCGGCGGGTCTCGTCCTCGCCGCGGACCACCGGCAGCATCGGGATCCCGGCCTTCGCGTACTCGTCCTTCATCAGCAGCGAGAGGGCCCAGAAGTGCGGGGGGGTCCAGAAGAAGACGATCGCGAAGAGGTAGAACGCCATGCCGCTGAGCTCGCCGGTGACGGCTGCCCAGGCGACCAGCGGCGGCACCGCGCCGGCGGCGCCGCCGATGACGATGTTCTGCGGCGTCGTCCGCTTCAGCCAGAGCGTGTAGACGAAGACGTAGCCAAACAGGCCGGAGAGCGAGAGGGCGGCCGCCAGCGGGTTGACGGTGAGCGCCAGCAGAACGAAGGAGGCGCAGCCGAGCAGGGTGCCGAAGACGATTGCGGCCCGTGCCGAGACCCGGCCGGAGGCGACCGGACGGTTGGCCGTGCGGGCCATCGTGCGGTCGATGTCGCGGTCGACCGCGTGGTTGATCGCGCCGGCGCCGCCGGCCGAGAGGGCGCCGCCGATGCAGGTGAGGAGGATCAGGCCGAGCGAGGGGTCGCCGGCGACGTACATCGTCGTCACCGTCGTGAACAGCAGCAGCGACTGCACCTCTCGGCTTGGTCAGCGTCAGGTAGTCGCGGACCACCGTCATCGCGGCGGAACGCGGGGCAGGCGTGGCTGCCGTCGGGGTGGGCGCGCTAGGCGCGCCGGCGCCGGCTTGCATTCCGGTCAGGCTACCGGCTGGCGCTCGCGCGTCGGGGCCTCGCTGCGGCGGCCGCGGTTGGCGATCGCGGCGCGGATGTCGCGCATCGGGTTGGCGCTGCGGACGTCGGGCAGCACGTCGAAGTTGTGCGGATCCGGGGGCGAGAGCGCGAACCACTCGAGCGACTCGCCGTGCCACGGATCATGTCCGGCCTCCGGCCCGTTGACGCGGCTCTGGATCGCGTTGACCAGGGTCATCACGATCCCGATCGCGAGCACCAGGGTGCCGATCGAGGCGATCAGGTTGTAGGCGTTGACGCCGGTGCCGTCGAAGAACTTGTAGGCGTCGATCACCTGGCCCTCGAGGCCGCCGGCGAAGAACAGCGGCACGAAGGCGAGGACGAGGCCGAGCGCCGTGGTCCAGAAGGAGATGCGGGCGAGGCGTCTCGCCCATCGTCCGACCGGTCATCTTCGGGAACCAGTAGTGGAGGGCGGCGAAGCCACCGAAGACGGCGCCGCCGACCAGCGCGAAGTGGGTCGCGGCGGTCGAGTCGGTCGTGTTCTTGAGCTGCCAGGCGGCGGCGACCATCGAGTGCGAGACCTCGGACGCGAGGCCGATCGAGATCGCCGAGAGCGCCCCGACCGCCCACAGCAGCGGCGCCCGCATGTGCAGCGCGCCGCGGCTCATCGTCGCGATCAGGTTGAAGAAGATCAGGCCGAAGGGGACGATCAGCGCCAGCGACATCAGCATCGCGAAGTACATCCAGCCGATGCCGATCGGCGCGGTCAGCATGTTCTGCATCCAGGCCAGCGTGCCGAGCACGGCGATCGCGACGATCGAGCCCATCACCGTGCCGCGGTTGAACAGCGGCCTGCCGGAGAAGGCGGCGACGATTTCGGCGATCGCGCTGAGGGCGAAGATCAGGACCAGCATGTAGGCGCCGGAGAAGAAGATCCAGCTCAGGTGCTGCCAGAGCAGCGGCGCGCCGCCGGAGCCGTCGGCGAAGAAGACGCCGTCGTAGTTGCGGTCGATCATCAGCATCGTCAGCGCCGCCAGCAGAACCGGGCCGATGACCAGGATCAGCCAGCAGCTGACCGTCGCCGCCCAGGAGAAGACCGGCACGCGGCGCCAGGCCATGCCCGGAGCCCGCATGTTGCGCAGCGTCGTCAGCAGGTCGATCGCGAGGAAGACGAAGCCGAGCGTGCAGAGGCCGGTGGCGGCGGCCCAGCCGTCGACGCCGTTGCTGGAGAGGAAGGCGACCTCGGTCAGCGGCGCCAGCGGGTTGACCCCGGCCTCCGACGGCGTGAACAGGAAGCCGGCGTAGAGGACCATCGCTCCGGCCGCCCAGAGCCCGACGCCGATCTGGCCGAGGCGGGGGAGGGCGGTGCCGCGGGCGCCGATCTGCAGCGGCGCCACGTAGTAGAAGAATCCGAGCGCGAGCGGGATCGCGAAGAGGAAGACAGCGGTGGCGCCGTAGCAGGAGAGCATCCGGTTGAAGGTGACCGGCGAGAGGAAGGTGTTCTCCGGGATCGCGAGCTGCAGCCGCATCAGCAGCAGCTCGACCAGGGCGATGAAGAGGAAGCCGAGCGCGCCGCAGACGAGAATGCGGCCGAGGTCCTTGTGGTCGGCGCTGGTCGTCAGCTCGATCCAGCGCGGGCGGCGCCTGGGGAAGCCATCGATGACCAGCTCGGGACCAGGCTTCTCGTTCATGGCACTTCTCCGTCTTCGATCAGGCTGACTACGCGGTCCTGGGCGGCCTCGATGTCTGCTTTCTGCTGTTTGAGGAACTCTTCGTAGGCCTGCGGCGAGACGACTTCGACCGCGGTCCGCATCGCGGCGTAGGCCTGGCCCGAGAGCGTCGCCGACTGACCCTCGAAAGTGCCTTCCTGTCGGCGCGGAAGACGACCTTGTTGGTCTTGCCCGGAACCGCGTCGCGCTTGCCGGAGAGGTCGGGGACGTCCCAGGTATGGACGACGTCGGTCGAGAGCAGTTCCAGTTCGACCGCGGTGTCGACCGGGACCACAAGTTTGTAATAGGAGAAGGAGTCGTTCGGGTAGTCGTAGCGCCACAGCCACTGCTGGCCGGTCGCCCTGATCGTCAGCGGATCGTCTTTGGCCGCGACCAGGCCGGCGGAGCCGGAGGTGGGGGTCTCGCGCGCCTTGCCGGTGAAGACGAGGCTGACGACGAAGATCGCGGCGGCGAAGACGGTGAGGACGGCGCCGACCCGGAACTGGAGCTGGCGGCTGCCGCCGGTCTCGACTCGGAGTCGCGCCGCGCTGGGCGCGGTTCTTGCGGACGGCGGCGATCAGCGCGACGTTGATCGCGACGACGATTATCGCCGCGGCGATAAAGCCGATCCAAAGCAAGGTGTCGATCTGGTCAGTGCCAGGGGAGTGCGGCGTCAAAGCGCGGCCATTCTAATCACGTGGAGGACGCCTAAGGCGGCGCGCCAAAGCTTCTCACTCATGGGTCCTACCTATACTCGCGCACCCTATGAGGAGGCGTTCCCGGCCATCACCCGCGCTTCGCCTTGCGGTGAGGGCGGGTGCAGTGGGTGTCGTCGGTGCTGCCTTCGCGGTGCCGCTGCTGCGCAAGCGCCTGCGAATCCCCGCTCCGGTGACGGTCGCCGCCTGCGCCGCCGGGCCGCTCGCGGTCGCCGTCCTCTACCCGCGCTCGAAGAAACGCGACGTCGCTCTCTTCGCGATGCAGATGTGGGCATTCACGATGGCCCACGAGATCCCCTACGACGATCCCGAGGCCCTGCGCAGTCGCCTCCGCAGCCGCTACCCGATCGCCGTCGACCGCGCGATCGGCGGTGGCCAACTCCCTAACGTGCGCTTGCAGCGGTTGCTCTCGCGGCTGCCGCGAGGCGGCGCCGTCGACCGCTTCCTCACCTGGGTCCACTGGCTCTGGTTCATCGAGCCCTACCTGGCCCTGGTCCTGGTCCTCTTGCGCGACAACGAGCGCTTCCCGCGCGCCGCCCGCCAGATGGCCGTGGTCTTCGACCTCGGCTGCGCGACCTACTTCGCGGTCCCGACCGCCCCGCCGTGGTGGTCCGCGGAGCAGGGCGTGACCGACGAAGAGGTGCGGCGGATCATGGTCGAGGTCGGCGAAGGCACCTGGCGCTCGGCCTGGCCGGCGATGTACGGAGCCCTCGGCGGCAATCCCTGGGCGGCGATGCCCTCGCTGCATTTCGCCACCTCGGTAACGGCTGCGTTCTCGCTCGCCGAAGCCGGCAAGGTCGAGGGGGCGATCGGCTGGGGATACGCCGGAACGCTCGGCTTCGCGCTCGTCTACCTCGGCGAGCATTACGTGACCGATCTGATCGCCGGCGCGGCGCTGGTTGCCGTGGTCAGGCGCGGCGAGCCACTCGCCGAGCCGCTCGTCCATGGCGTCAATAGTGCTCTTCGTCGCTTGGAGCGCCTCGCGAACGGGTAGCGTCCATAGCGTGTCTGGAGAGGACTCGGCGAACGGCAAACCGACCGTCGAAATGCCGCTCATAACGACGCGGCGCCTGGTGCAGACGGGGCTTGCCGTCCTCTTGCTGCTCGGCTGTATCTACTTTCTCTTCCCGAAGTTGGTCGGCCTCGGCGACGCGCTGAGCCGGCTGGACGAGGCCGATCCGCTCTGGATCGGGGTCGCGATCGGCTTCAACGTCGTCGCCTATCTCACCTACGTCGCCCTCTTCAAGGCGGTCGTCGGCGGCGACGCGCTGCGCCTGCGCTGGGTCGAGACCTACGAGATCAACATGGCCGGGGTGGCGGCGACGCTGCTGTTCTCGGCCGGGGGCGCGGGGGGCATCGCCCTCACCTACTGGGCGCTGCGCAAAGCCGGGATGCGCCGGCGCGACGTCGCCCGGCGGATGGTCGCCTTCATCACCCTCCACTACGCCTTCTACCCGATCGCCCTGATCGTCTTCGGGATCCTGCTGCGAACCGGCGTGCTCGAGGGCAAGAACTCGGTCGAGCTGACGATCATCCCCGCCGGCATCGCCGGGGCGTTGATCGTGATCGGCGTGCTGATCGCCCTGATCCCACCCGACCTCGAGCGCCGGCTGGCGCCCTACGCTCACGGCGAGCGGGCCAAATCCTTCCTCGAGACCGCGGCGAAAGTGCCGGCGACGGTGGGGGAGGGGTTCCGGTTTGCGATCGGCCTCTTTGCCCACCCGTCGCGGGGTGGGCTCGCGGTGCTCGGCGCCGCCGGGTTCTGGGCCGCCAGCATCGGCGTGCTCTGGGCCTCCTTCCAGGCCTTCGGCGTCCACGTGCCACTGGCGGTGGTGGTCCAGGGCTTCTTCCTCGGCATGGTCGCCAACCTCTTCCCGCTGGCGCCGGCCGGGGTCGGGAGCGGTCGACGCCGGCATGATCGGTGCCTTCGTCCTCTTCGGCATCCCCGAGACGACCGTCTTCCCGGCGGTTCTGGTCTTCCGCTTGGTTGCCTTCTGGATGCCGATCCCACTCGGCATAATCGCCTTCTTCCAGCTCCGCAAAACGGTTCATCGCTGGGAGATGGAGGGCTTGCCGGTGACCCGCGGCGGCAGCGCGGAATCGGATTTGGAGCCGACCATCGGGGGATTTGCGGTGGACCGTCGAGGGGGCTACTATAAAAAGTAAAGTAATAGACTCCAGGCGGAAAGAAATGGCTGATCCGAAGAAGATCGAGAACGTAATCATCATCGGCGGTGGGCCCGCCGGCTACACGGCGGCGCTCTACACGGCGCGGGCCAACCTCGAGCCACTCGTGTTCGAGGGCTTCCAGTGGGGCGGCCAGCTGCAGAACACGACCGACGTCGAGAACTATCCGGGCTATCCCGAGGGGATCATGGGCCCGGAGATGATGAGCCAGTTCCGCGCTCAGGCCGAGCGCTTCGGGACCCGCTTCGTCACCGACGACGTCGACCGGGTCGAGCTCTCCGACGGCGGCGTCCAGAAGGTCTTCCTTGGCGACGAGGAGCACCGCGCCAAGACCGTGATCCTGGCGATGGGGGCGGAGCCGAAACGGCTCGGCATCCCCGGCGAGATGGAGCTGGCCGGCCGCGGCGTCTCCACCTGCGGCGTCTGCGACGGCGCCTTCTTCAAAGGCCACCGGGTGATCGTGGTCGGTGGCGGCGACTCGGCGATGGAGGACTCGATCTTCATCTCCAAGTACGCCGGTGAGCTCACGATCGTCAACCGCCGCGACGAGTTCCGCGCTTCCAAGATCATGTTCGACCGCGCCCGCGAGCAGGAGAACATCGATCTCAAGACGCCCTTCGTGCCGGAGGAGTTCGTCGCCGGTGAGGACGGCAAACTGGAGCGGGTCCGCCTCCGCAACGCCGAGACCGGCGAGCAGGAGGAGATCGACGCCAGCGGTGCCTTCGTCGCGATCGGGCACACCCCGAAATCGGAGATCGTCGTCGGGCAGGTCAACACCGACGAGGACGGGTACGTCGTCACCGAGGCGGGCTCGACCCGGACCAATCTGGCCGGAGTCCTCGCGGTCGGCGACGTCGTCGACCACACCTACCGTCAGGCGGTCACGGCCGCCGGCACCGGCTGCATGGGCGCCCTCGACGCCGAGTGGTACCTGCGCGACAGCCCGCCCCCGGTCGAGGCGCACTGGATGCCCGGCGGCGAGCCGGTGGAGATCGCTCCCTAGCTTTTCCCATATGTTGGGGCCATGGGCGAGCGCCTCAGCCTCTACTTCCCGTTCATCTTGGCGGTGCTCTTCCCGCCGGTGGGAGTCCTGCTCGGGGCGATCGAGTGGCCCAAGGACCGCGAGCTGGGGATGCGGCTGATCGCGGTCTCGCTGCTGGCCGCGGTCGTCTGGTTCTTGCTGTTTGTCGTTTGACCGCCCGGGTATCTTCGGTTGACGGCCACGCAATGCACCCATCTCGATCAGGTTGAGGTCGTCGACCTCCCGGCCGAGATCGCCGGCTGCGAGGAGTGCCTGGCCCTGGGGATGCAGTGGGTGCACCTGCGGATGTGCCAGACCTGCGGCCACATCGGCTGCTGCGACAACTCGATCGGCAAACACGCCACCGCCCACAACGGGGAGACCGGGCACCCGATCATCCGCTCGGCCGAGCCCGGCGAGGACTGGAGCTGGTGCTACCCGGACGAAATGATGTTCCGCTTGCGGGCCGGATGAGCCCAGCCCGGCCGCCGGTTCAGGTTGTCGGGCATCGACTCGGGGCGGAGGACCACCGGCTCCGCGACTTCCTCACCCGCGCCGCCCAACCATTCGAATGGTTCGAGGCCGGCACGCCGGAGGCGAGCGAGCTTCTCGCCGCCCACGGAGCCACCGATGCCGAGCCGCCGGTCCTGATCGACGGCGACCGGGTGATCGCGGCGGCGACGATCGAGTCGGTTGCCGAGGCGTGGGGAGTGCGGGGGCCGCCGCAGCGACGCCGCTACGACGTCGCGATCGTCGGAGCCGGTCCAGCAGGACTCGCGGCGGCGGTCTACGCCGCCTCCGATGGCCTCGACACGGTGGTCGTCGACAACGAGGTGCCGGGTGGCCAGGCGTCGCACACCTCGATGATCGAGAACTTCTTCGGCTTCCCCGACGGCATTGGCGGTGCCGAGCTGGCTCGCCTGGCCGGTCGCCAGGCGGAGCGGTTCGGGGCGGAGCTGGTCCTCCTGCGTGGAGTCGAGAGTGCCCGGCTCGAGAGCGCCAGCTTCTCGCTGGCGCTCGAGGGCGGCCACGAAATCGAAGCACCGCTGATGATCGCCGCCACCGGCATGGCCTGGCGCCGGCTGGAGGCGGAGGGCGTCAACGACTTGCTCGGTCGCGGCGTCTACTACGGCGCCGGCCGCAGCGAGGCGGCGCAATGCGGCGACGAGGACGTGATCGTGGTCGGCGGTGGAAACTCCGCCGGCCAGGCGGCGGTGCACCTCGGCAACGCCGGCGCCCGGGTGCTGATGCTGGTCCGCGGCGACTCGCTGGCGGAGTCGATGTCGGCCTACCTGATGGAGCGGATCGAGGCTCATCCCCAGATCGAGGTGCGGCTGCGCTCCGAGGTCGACGCGGTCATCGGCGAGGGCGGCCGGCTGGTGGCGGCGATCGTGCGGGGGCCCGGAGACGAGGCCGAACAGGTGCCGGCAACGGCAATGTTCATCTGCATCGGCGGCGCGCCCTGCACGGAGTGGGCGGCTGGCAGCGGCGTGCGGGTCGGCGCAGCCGGCTTCGTGTTGACTGGCCCGGACTTGATCCGCGATGGCGCGCGGCCCTCCGAGTGGCCGCTGGAGCGCGATCCGCTGGCGCTTGAGACCAGCATCCCCAGCCTGTTTGCGGCCGGCGACGTCCGCCATGGCTCGCCGCGACGCGTGGGCGGCGCGGTCGGCGACGGGGCGATGGCAGTTGCCCTGGCGCACCGTGTGCGCGAGAAGCTTCCCCACCCCGGCGACGCCCGCAGGCTCTGAGGCCCGCCGGTCCGGCGACGCCCACGCTGCGCCGGCCGTTATCGCTCGGGCGTGACGATCGCGAAGCCGGGGTCGGGCTCGTCGAGCAGACCCAGCAGTTCGCCCAGCTTGCCCCCGTCGCCCTCGACCCGCAGGCGCCCAGTCTCCGCCAGCTCCGCCAGCTCGGCGGCCCCGCTCAGCATTTCGTTCAGCGCCCGCCGTTCGATGATCAGGGTGGCGTGCGCCTCTGGGTGGTGGCGGTCGTGGCGGTGGTTGAGGACGCCGTTCTCGACTTCGAGCAGGTGGCGCTCGCCGGGGTCGGTCACCTCCCAGTTGATCGTCAGCTCTACGTCCCAAGCGCGCTCGCCGTTGAGCCTGATCGCCATCGCGTCGAGGATCTGCTCGACCGAGAGCTGCGCGAGCACGTCTGGAGGCGCCGCGTCCGTCGGGGTGCCGGCGATGCCCTCGCGCAGCTCCCTCGCGCCCATCAGGAAGAAGTTGCGCCAGGTCGCGTTCTCGGCCCCGTAGCCGAGCTGCTCCAGCGCGTCGGCCTGCAACCCCCTCGCCCCCTGGTTCTCGGGCTCGGCGAAGACGAGGTGGTTGACGACCTCGGCGACCCAGCGGTAGTCGCCTGCGTCGAAGGACTCGCGCGCCTTGGCCAGGGCCGCATCGGCGCCGCCCATGAACTCCACGTAGCGGCGCGCCGACTCGACCGGGGTGTGCTCCCAGAGGTGCGCCGGGTTGCCGTCGAACCAGCCCATGTAGAGCTGGTAGACGCCCTTGACGTTATGGCTGACCGAGCCGTAGTAGCCGCGGCAGTGCCACTCCGCGGCGAGGCTCGGCGGCAGCTCGAGCGTCTCGGCGATCTCGCGGCCGGTCAGGCCCTGGTTGATCAGCCGCAGGGTCTGGTCGTGCAGGTAGGCGTAGAGGTCGCGCTGCTTCTTCAGGTAATCGACGATCCGCTCGCTGCCCCAGCGCGGCCAGTGGTGGCCGGCGAACAGGACGTCCGTCCTGTCGCCGAAGAGCTCGATCGACTCGTTCAGGTAGTGCGCCCAGACGTGCGGGTCGCGGACCAGCGCCCCTCGGAGGGTGAGCGTGTTGTGCATCGTGTGGGTCGCGTTCTCGGCGATGCAGAGCACCCGCTGGTCGGGGAAGTGGAAGTTCATCTCGGCCGGGGCCTCGGTGCCCGGGGTCATCTGGAAGACCACCCGCACCCCGTCGACCGTCTCTTCCTGGCCGGTCTCGGTGACGTCGAGGTTGGGCGGGATCAGGGTCACGGTGCCGAGTGAGGTCGTCTGCCCGAGGCCGGCGCCGACCTGGCCGTCGGGCCCGCGCCCGAGCCGCGCCCCGTACATGTAGGCGGCGCGCCTGGCCATCGCCGTGCCGGCGAAGACGTTCTCGCCGACCGCGTGGGCGAGGAAGCCGGCGGGAGCGAGGACCGGGATCTCGCGCTCGGCGACCTCCTCGGCGGAGACGACGCCCTTGGCGCCGCCGAAGTGGTCGATGTGGCTGTGGGTGTAGATCAACCCGGTGACGGGGCGCTCGCCGCGGTGCTCGCGGTAGAGGGCCAACGCCGCGGCTGCGGTCTCGGTGCAGATCAGCGGGTCGATCACGACGATCCCCCGCTCGCCCTCGACCACGTGCATGTTCGAGAGGTCGAAGCCGCGGAGCTGGAAGAAGCCCGGCGCCAGCTCGAACAGTCCGGCGATCCGGTTCAGCTTGCTCTGACGCCAGAGGCTGGGGTGGACGGTGTCGGGGCTCTCGCCCTCGAGGAAGTCATAGGACTCGAGGTCCCAGATGACGCGTCCCTCCTCGCCCTTGATCGTGGCCGGGGAGAAGGGCGCGACCAGGCCCCGCCTCGCCTCGGCGAAGTCCTCCTCGTCCTCGAAGGGGAGCGAGGCGGCGGCATCGCGGTTGCGGCGGGCGGTTATCGCGGAGGGCGGCTTGCGCTCGCTGCTCACGCGGCGCCGTTCCGTTCCGCTTCGGCGCGCAGGAGAGGCGCCGGGCGGTAGGCCTCGCCCTTCTCGGCCCGCAGCGCCTCGAGGACCCCGACGGCCCGCGTCGAGCCGATCTTGGCGGCGAGCCCGAACGGGCCCAGCGGCCAGTTGAAGCCCAACTGCATCGCCGTGTCCATGTCCTCGGGCGAGGCGATGTCCTCTTCCAGGGCGAAGGCGGTCTCATTTGCGATCTGGGCGAAGAGCCGGGCCAGCACCTCGCTCGCGGCGGGGTCGATCAGGCTCAGCTTCTCGGGATCGAGGGTGGGGGCGAGGATGCCGAGCTCGGGGTCGATCTCGCGCTCGATCCCATCGCCGTAGCCGTAGTAGCCCTGGCCGCTCTTGCGGCCGAGCTTGCCTTCCTCGACCAGCCGTTCCTGGATCGGGCTCGGGCGCCAGCGCTCCGAGTTCGCCGCCCTGGGCGAAGAAGGAGCGGGCGATCGTCAGGTTGACGTCGAGGCCGATCAGGTCGATCAGCTCGAACGGGCCCATGCGGAAGCCGCCGCCGAGGCGGGCGACGCGGTCGATCGTCTCCGCGTCGGCGACCCCGTCGCCGAGCATCCGCAGCGACTCCAGCGAGAAGGGGCGGGCGAGCCGGTTGGCGACGAAGCCGGGGCTGTCCTTGGCCCGGATCGGGATGCGGCGCATCTGTTCGGCAACCGCCGTGGTCGTGGCCAGAGCCGCCTCGGAGGAGCGCTCGGCCGCCACCACCTCGACCAGCTTCATCAGCACGGGCGGGTTGAAGAAGTGCATCCCGACGACCCGCTCCGGGTGGGGGACGCCGACCGCGATCTCGGCGACCTGCAGCGAGGAGGTATTGGTGGCGAGGACGGTCTCCGGGTCGCAGACCGCGGCGACGGCGGCGAACAGGTCACGCTTCAGGTCGAGGATCTCGGGTGCCGCCTCGACCACCAGGTCGCAGTCCGCGAAGTCTCCCAGGTCGGTCGTGCCGGAAAGCAGCTCGACGGCCTCGTCTCCTTCGGCCAGGCTCCAGCGGTCCCGTTCGACCCCCTTGGCCAGGGCCGCGCCGATCAGTTCCTGGCCGCGCTCCAGCGCCTCGGGATCGGGGTCGTAGACGATCGTCTCGAACCCCCCGAGGCTCGCGACCTGGGCGATGCCGGCGCCCATCGTGCCGGCACCGAGGATGCCGACGGCGGTGACCGTCACCGGCCCTTGAAGTCCGGCTCGCGCTTCTCGAGGAACGCCTGCATGCCCTCGACCCGATCCTCCGTCGCCATCGCTTGGTCGAACAGGCCGCGCTCGGCTTCGAGGCCGGCGGCCATCCCGACTTCGCCGGCGGCCAGGACCGCCCGCTTGCCGAGGCGGGTGGCGATCGGCGGCCGCTCGGCGACCGTCCGGCCCAGTTCGATCGCCTCGTTCAACCAGGCGCCCTTGCGGCTGGTCTTGTTGACGAGGCCCCAGCCGGCTGCCATCTCGGCGTCGAAGCGGCGGCCGGTCAGCACGTACTCCATCGCCCGCTGCTTGCCGATCGCCCGCGCCAGGCGCTGGGTGCCACCGCCGCCGGGGATGATCCCCAGGGTTACCTCGGGCAGGCCGAAGCGGGCGTCCCTGTCGGCGACGATCATGTCGCAGGCCAGCGCCAGCTCGCAGCCGCCACCAAGGGCGTAGCCGGAGACCGCCGCGACCAGTGGCGTCTCGATCGCCGCCAGCCGGGCCCAGAAGGCGGCTCCCTCGGGATCGGAGGGGGCGCCGATGTCGCGTTCGGCCAGGGCCCTGATGTCGGCCCCGGCGGCGAAGGCCTGATCGGAGCCGGCGATCACCATGCAGCGGACCTCCGGGTCGGGGTCGAGCCGCTCGAGCTCGCCGAGCAGCCGCTCCTTCATCTCCGGCGAGAGGGCGTTGCGCGCCTCCGGCCGGTTGAGCCGCAGCAGGGCGACGTGGAACTCGTCGACCGTGGTCTCGACGATCTCGGCCAAGGTGGCCCTAGCTCTCCTCGAACGGCAGCATCGCGTTGATGCCCGTCGCGGCGCGCCCGATGATCAGCTTCTGGATCTGCGAGGTGCCCTCGTAGAGGGTGGTGACGCGGGCGTCGCGCAGGTAGCGCTCGACCGGGTAGTCGTCGACGTAGCCGGCGCCGCCGTGGACCTGGATCGCCAGGTTGGCGCATTCGACCGCCGACTCGGTCGCGTAGAGCTTGGCGACCGAGGTCTCGGTCGTGTTCGGC
This sequence comes from uncultured Solirubrobacterales bacterium, assembly GCA_963715395.1. Lineage (GTDB taxonomy): Bacteria > Actinomycetota > Thermoleophilia > Solirubrobacterales > 70-9 > VAYN01. The sequence goes on along the minus strand of OY970238.1, from coordinate 1,175,880 downwards.
ATCCCTTCGTCCTTTAATGCACCGGCGCGGTAGACAAGCATCCGGCTGGCGTCGCGCTTGAGGATCATGTCGGCGATCATCTCCTGGACCAGCTGGAAGCGGGCCAGGGGGACGCCGAACTGCTTGCGCTCCTGGGCGTACTCGACGGAAGCGTCGACGCAGCCGTCGCAGATGCCGACGCAGCCGGCGGCGACGCTGTAGCGGCCGTTGTCGAGGGCGCTCATCGCCACCTTGAAGCCGTCGCCGATCTCGCCGAGCATCGCGTCCTCGCCGACCTCGACCCCGTCGAGCGCCAGCGAGGCGGTGTCGGAGGAGCGCAGCCCGAGCTTGCCGTGAATCTCCTGGCGTGGAGAAGCCCTCGCTGGCGGTCGGGACGAGGAAGCAGGCGAGCCCCTTGTGTTTCTTCGCGGGGTCGGTCTGGGCGAAGATCAGCGCCACCTCGGAGAAGTTGCCGAGCGAGATCCACATCTTCTGGCCGCTGATCGACCAGCCGGAGTCGGTCTTGGTCGCGCGGGTGCGCAGGTTGGCCGCGTCGGTGCCGGTGTCGGGCTCGGTCAGCCCGAAGCAGCCGAGCGACTCGCCCGAGCACAGTTTCGGCAGCCAGGTCTGCTTCTGCTCCTCGGTGCCCCAGCGCTCGATCGAGCCGGCGACCAGCGAGGTCTGCACGGAGACGACGGTGCGGGCGGAGGAGTCGGCGCGGCCGACCTGCTCGACGATCAGGCCGTAGCCGATGTAGTCGAGGCCGCGGCCGCCGTACTCTTCGGTGACCGGGGCGCCGAGGTAGCCGACCTCGCCGAGCTTGCTTGCCAGCTCGCGGTCGAAACGGCCGGCGCGGTCGTTCTCTTTGACCCGCGGGATGATCTCCTTGTCGGCGAATTCGCGCGCCGCTTCGGAGATCAGTCGCTGCTCGTCGCTCAGCTGGAAGTCCATCTCGCCCTGTTCCTCTCGTGGTCGTCAAAGTTCTCGGAGCTCGCGGCCGAGCGTCTCGGCGAAGGCCTGCTGGGCCTCGCGGGTGCGCGGGCCGGGCGCGGCTCGGAAGGTCGGCGCCGTCGATCGCGGCGACGGCCTGGATCTCGCGCGTGGTCGAGGCGAGGAAGGCCTCGCCGGCGGCGCGCAGGTCGTCGACCTGCCAGGTCACCCTCGTCGACGTCGAGCGCCTTGACCAGGCGGTCGCGGGTGATCGACTCCAGCACGCCGTCGCTCGAGCGCCGGCGTGCGCAGCGTCGCCGTCGGCGGAGACCCAGAAGATCGCCGAGGTCGGCGGCTCGAGCACGATGCCCTCGGGGAGTCACCAGCACCGGCCTCGTCGGCGCCGCGGCCCTTGGCGATCCGGCTGGCCTGCATGTTGGCTGCGTAGGAGAGCGACTTGACCCCGTTGAGGATGACCGTCGGGGAGTAGGTGACGGTGGCCAGGCGTCAGCGTCTCGCCGTGGTCGGGGATCGGCTCGGTGGCGGCGATCCGCCGGCCGCCGCGGGTGACGATCAGCCGCATCTGCCCGTCGACGTCTGCCGGCCTCGGCCAGCAGCGCCTCGATCTCGCGTTCCAGCGCTCCCGCGGTCGAACTCCAGCTCGATCGCCGCCGCCGAGCGCTCGAGCCGGTCGAGGTGGTCGACCAGCGCGAACGGCTTCCCCTCGTAGAGGCGGATCACCTCGAAGGCGCCGTCGCCGCGGTAGAGCCCGTCGTCCTTCATCGGCACCATCGCCTCGGCCGTCGGGGTGACCGTCCCGTCGACGCTGGCCAGCTCTTTGAAGCTCGAATTCACCGCTGGCGAGGCTACCTCAGGCCCGATCCGATCGCGTGGTTCCTTTTCCACGGTATACGTGGGTTTGGAACCGCGGAGCCGGTTTAGACCGCTTCGAAGACGGTCGCCAGGCCCTGGCCGACGCCGACGCACATGGTGGCGATGCCGTACTTGGCGTTGCGGCGGCGCAGCTCGCGGACGAGGGTGCCGGTGAGGCGGGCGCCGGAGCAGCCGAGGGGGTGGCCGAGGGCGATCGCGCCGCCGTTGACGTTGAGGCGCTCCTCCTCGATGCCGAGCTGGCGGGCGCTGGCGAGGACCTGCGAGGCGAAGGCCTCGTTGAGCTCGACCAGGTCGATCTGCTCGAGGGTGAGGCCGGCGTTGGCGAGGGCGCGGGGGATCGCCTCGACCGGGCCGATGCCCATGTAGGCGGGGTCGACGCCGGCGACTCCGGTGGCGACGACGCGGGCGAGCGGCTCGGCGCCGAGCTGGTTCGCGCCCTGCCTCGGTGCCGATCAGCAGGCAGGCGGCGCCGTCGTTGAGGGTCGAGGCGTTGCCGGCGGTGACGGTGCCGCCCTCGCGGAAGACCGGACGCAGCTTCGCCAGCTTCTCCAGCGAGGCGTCGGGGCGCGGCCCCTCGTCGGCCTCGACCAGGACGGTTTCGCGTCCCCTCGGGGCCTCGATCGGCGACGATCTCCTCCGCCAGCTTGCCGGCCTCGACCGCGGCGACGGCGCGCTGGTGGCTGCGCAGGGCGAAGGCGTCCTGGTCCTCGCGGCTGATCCCGTAGCGCTCGGCGACGTTCTCGCCGGTCTCGCCCATCGACTCGGTCGAGACGCCGAGCTCGGCCATGCGCGGGTTGATCATGCGCCAGCCGAGGGTCGTGTCGTGCATCGTCTGCGGGCCGCGGGGGAGGGCGCGCTCGGGCTTCTCGATCACCCAGGGCGCCCGGCTCATCGACTCGACGCCGCCGGCCAGGTAGAAGTCGCCCTCGCCGGCCTTGACCGCGCGGGCGGCGGAGTTGATCGCCTCCAGACCGGAGGCGCAGAGGCGGTTGACGGTGGCGCCGGGGACGCTCTGCGGCAGCCCGGCGAGCAGCGCCGCCATCCGCGCCACGTCGCGGTTGTCCTCGCCCGACTGGTTGGCGGCGCCGAAGTAGACGTCGACGATCCGCTCCGGGTCGACGCCGCTGCGCTCGACCACGGCCGCGATCGTGTGCGCGGCTAGGTCGTCGGGGCGGACGCCGGAGAGGGCGCCGCGGTAGGCGCCCATCGGCGTGCGGATCGCGTCTAGTACGTATGCCTCAGACATGGCAAAGAACCGTATCCTGTGGCGTGTGGTTCATTCTGGGGACCCTGGCTTTGCTCGCGTTCATGGTCGGCGTGCTGGTGCTCGTCGGGCGCTTCTATCCGGGCAGCAACGCCGATCTGATCGACTGGAAGCCGACCCGCTCGCCCGAGGTCGAGGCGCAGAACGAGATCGACGACATCCGCCAGATGATGGAAGCCCAGAACGAGATGCGCCGCCGCCGCGGTGCCCCCGAGATGACCGAGGCGGAGCTGCAGGAGAAGGTCGCCGAAGACGAGCGCCTGCGACTGCGCGACCGCGGCCCCTTCGAATCGGCGTAGCGGGCCGAGTTGGCGCGAGCGCTGATCGTCGGCTGCGGTTGCCGCGGCAGGGAACTGGGGCGGCGGCTGCTGGACGAGGGCTGGGCGGTGCGCGGGACCAGTCGCGGCGAGCACGGCCTGGCGGCGATCGAGGCGGCCGGGATCGAGCCGGCGCTGGCCGATCCCGACCGGGTCGGGACGGTGCTCGAGGTGGTCGGCGACGTCGCCGTCGTCTTCCATCCTGCTCGGTTCGGCGGCCGGAGAGCCTGAGGCGGTCGCGGCGATCCACCGGCCGCGCCTGGAGCGGCTGCTGGAAAAGCTGGTCGACACGCCGGTGCGGGGGGTCGTCTACGAGGCGAGCGGAAGCGTCGATCCAGCCCTGCTCGAGGCCGGGGCGGAGACGGTTCGGGCCGCGTCGCGGACCTGGCGGATACCGGTCGAGATCGCCGTCGGCGAACCGAATGGCGGCCCCGAGTGGTCCCAGAGGATGGTGGATGCGGCTCTGGGACTGCTCTCTCCGGCCGGCGAAGTCAAATAGCTAAACTCGGATGGGAATTAAGGTAAAAGAGTAACTAAGAGCGAAAAACGAATACGCGAGAGGAGGCGGTTCGATGGCGCTGCAACTCGGTGACATAGCACCAGATTTCGAGGCCGACACGACCGAGGGCCGGATCAAGTTCCACGACTGGATCGACGACTCCTGGGTCGTGCTGTTCTCGCACCCGAAGGATTTCACCCCGGTCTGCACGACCGAGCTCGGCTACATGGCGAGCATCGAGCCGGAGTTCGCCAAACGGGGCGTGAAGATCATCGGCCTCTCGGTCGACCCGCTCGACAAACACGAGGCCTGGGCGAACGACATCGCCGAGACGCAGGGGACGGCGCCGAACTACCCGATCATCAGCGACGCCGACTTCAACGTCTCCAAGGCCTACGGGATGCTGCCGGCCGACGTCTCCGGCGACGCCGCGGACCGCACCCCGGTCGACAACCAGACCGTCCGCAACGTCTTCGTCATCGGTCCCGACAAGAAAATCAAACTCATCCTCGTCTACCCGATGACGACCGGGCGCAACTTCGACGAGGTCCTGCGGGTGATCGACTCGCTGCAGCTGACCGCGAAACACAAAGTCGCGACCCCGGCCCAGTGGCAGCAGGGCGACGACGTGATCATCGCCGGCTCGGTCTCCAATGACGAAGCGAAAGAGACCTACCCCGAGGGCTGGGAGGAGCCAAAGCCCTACATCCGCATCGTCCCGCAGCCGTCTAAGACGCCGTAGCCGGCGCCTGGCGGCGTCCTCGGTCGGTCGCGTGCGGAGCACGCCACGCTCCCTGCGTCCTTCCCAGGCTTGGCTACGCCGCCTCAGACCCGATTTAGGAAATCGCCGAGGATCCGGGCGGTTGCTCCCCAGATCAACTGACCCTCCACCTCGTAGGTGGGGGTGTGGATCGGGATCGCCGCGCCGGACCAGGCGGCGGATCGCGTAGTTCTCTCGCAGCAGGTCGAGGGAGAAGGTGAGGACGGTCTCCACCTCGGCCGGGTTCGGCTGCAGCGACAGCTCGCCGGGGTGGGGGATGCGCCCGACGAACGGGTGCACCACGTAGTTGGTGACGAAGGTCTTGGTCGGCGGCAGGATCTGTCCGATCTCGACCACGCTGGGGTCGAGGCCGATCTCCTCCTCGGCCTCGCGCAGCGCCGTCGCCCGCAGGTCGGCGTCCTCCTCGTCGCGGCGTCCGCCGGGGAAGGAGATCTCGCCGGCGTGGCGGCGCAGGTCGGCGCGGCGCTCGGTGAAGACGAGGCCCGGTTCCTTGGGCCAGCCGTAGAGCGGCAACAGCACCGCCGCCTCGACCGGGCGCCCGATCAAATGATGACCTGGACGGTGCCGCCGTCGACCGACCAGGCCGCGCCGGCGACGTAGGAGGCGCGCTCGGAGCAGAGGAAGACGATCGCGCCGGCGATCTCGGCCGGGTCGGCGAGGCGGCCGATCGGGCGCTTCGAGCCGGCTTCGGCCAGCGCCTCCTCCCGGCTCGCGGCGCCGCTCAGATCGCGTGACTGGTCGAGCAGGCCGCCCGGGTCCATCCACATCTCCGATTCGGCCGGGCCGGGGCAGATCGCGTTGACGAGGACGCCGGTCTTGGCGTAGCGATCGGCGAAGAGGCGCGAGAGCGAGAGCTCGGCCGCCTTCGCCACCGAGTACTCCGGCATCGCCGCCGAGGGCCGCTTGCCGGCGGTCGAGCAGACGTTGACGATGCGGCCCCAGCCGCGCTCGGCCATCGCCGGGGCGGCGGCGCGCATCGCCCGCATCGGTGCCATCACGTTGAGCTCGTACTGGGCGCGCCAGTCCTCGTCCGGGACCTCCTCGAGCTGGCGCCAGCTTGCGACACCGGCGTTGTTGACGAGGACGTCGAGGCTGCCGAAGTACTCGGTGGCGACGGCCAGCATCCGCTCGCCCGCCTCCTCCGCGGTGATGTCGAGGGCGAGCACGGCGGCGCGGCCGCCGGCCGGAGCGCCGGCTGCCGTCGGCCTCTTCCTGGACCTCGCGCAGCCGCTGCTCGTTACGGGCCACCAGGAGCACGTTGGCGCCCTCGCCGCAGAGCTGGACGGCGGTCTCGCGACCGATGCCGCGGCTGGCGCCGGTGACGACGCAGGTGCGTCCGGAGAGGCCGAGGTCCATCAGGCCGCCTCCAGCCGCTCGCTGACGGTCACCGTCGCCTCGCCGGCGAGGACCTTGTGCACGGGACAGCGGGCGGCGATCGCGAGCAGGCGGTGGCGCTGCTCCTGGTCCAGCCCTGCCGGCAGGTCGACCGAGACGTCGAAGGTCCGCGGCACATGGTCTTCGTACTCCATGTCTACCGTCACTTCGACTTTGCCGATGTCCCAATCCTTGCGCCGCGCGTACATCTCCATCGTGATCGCGATGCAGCCGGCGAGGCTGGCGCCGAGCAGCTGGGTCGGCCGCGGGCCCGTGTTGGTGCCGCCCACGGCCGGTGGCTCGTCGACGACGAGCTCGTGCCCGCCTTCGAGATCGACCTCGTGGGCGTAGCCGTCGATCCGCCGGGCGACGATCCTCACGAGCTAGGACTTGCCGCGGCCCTCGAACAGGGCCGGGTCGTCGGCGTCGGCGTAGCGCGCCATCGCGTAGGCGAGGTCGGAGGCGCGGTTGACGAAGTGGATCACGGTCTCGCCGCTGAGCTCGCCGGCGTCGGCGAGGGCGGAGATGCGGCGCTCGGCGCGGCGGATCACCGTGCGGGCGACGTCGAGCTGAGCCGAGAGCTGGTTGCCGCCGGGGATGACGAACTTCGGCGGCAGTTCGACCTCGGCCATGTAGCGGTCGATCAGCCGCTCCAACACGGCGACCATCTCATCGGTGGTGCGGCTGACGCCGTCTTCCAGCCGCCCCTCGGCCTCCGGCGCGGTCGCCAGTTCGGCGCCGGCGACGAAGAGATCGTCCTGGAGGCGGAGGATGTCGGCGGCGAGCTCGGCCTCGCCGGGGCCGCAGAGGGCGCGGGCGGCGCCAAGCTGCGAGCAGGCCTCGTCGAGGGCGCCGTAGGCCTCGGTGCGGCCGTGGTGCTTGGGGATGCGACCGCCGTACCAGAGCGAGGTCGTCCCGTCGTCGCCCTTCTTGGTGTAGATCTTGACCACGGGCCGATCCTACGCGGCGGCCTCAGCGGACCGGGTTGAAGGCGAACCCGGTCATCACCTTGGGGAAGAAATAGGTCGACTTCGGCGGCATGTTCTCCTCGGTGGCGGCGACCGCGCGCACCTGATCGACGGGGACCGGGCGCTGGATGAAGGCGACGTCGAACTCGCCGCGCTCGACCATGGCGAGGGCATCCGGGACGCTCTTCGCGTACTCCAGGCCGCGGCGCTCGTCGATGTCGTGGTCGCTCATCCCGGCCAGGCCCTTGAGGACGAGCGTCTCGAGGATCGCGGAGTCGAGGCGGCGGTAGGCCTCGGGTTTGCCCTCGAGCTGGCGGTCCAGCGCGGCGACGTCTTTCAGCCGCAGCCGGTAGGCCTGCTTGTGGAAGGCGTCGTAGAGCCCGAAGACGCCGACGCCCTCCTCATCCGCCGGGTCGATCTCGGAGCTGTCGATCTCGGTCACCTCGAACAGTTCGCGCAGGCCGCTGCCGAGGCGCCGCTGGCGCTCGGAGTCATCGCGGAAACCGGAGAGCAGGCGGTGGGTGGGGAAGACCGTGAGCCCGGGGTCGTCGAGCCCGGTCAGCGCCATCAGCGTGTAGTCGTGCGGGCCCTCGCCGCCGATCTCGTCGCGGAAAGCGCGCGCGGTCTCGTAGCGGTGGTGGCCGTCGGCGATCAGCAGTTCGGCGCCGGCGAGGCGCTCGCTGACCGCGGCGTGGACGGCCGGGTCGGTGACCTGCCAGACGCGGTTGACCGTGCCGCCCTCATCGGTCGCTTCGCCCCATGGCTCCGGCGCCAGCGCCGGCTCGACCAGCGGCCAGGCGTCCTCGGTGCTGAGCGAGAAGATCGGCGAGAGGTTGTAGCCGGTGGCACGGGTCAGCTCCAGCCGGTCCCGCAGTGGGCCGGGGTGGGTGCGCTCGTGCGGGCGCACGCCTTCGTCGTAGTCGACGACCCGCACCCGGACGAGGATCCCGTGGCGGCTGTGTTTGCCGCCGTCGGGCGCCGTGTAGTCCTGGGTCAGCGCCCAGATCGAGGGTCGGTCGTCCTGGGCCAGCACGCCCTCCGAGCGCCAGGCATCGATCGTCTCCGCCGCCTCCAAATAGGGGTCGCCGCCGGGATCGCTCGGCGGGTAGGCGGCGTCGAACGGTTTCGGCAGGTCGATCTCGACCGCGTTGTAGGGGGAGCGCTCCAGCAACCGCGCCCGCCCGGCGGAGTCGATCACGTCATAAGGGGGAGCGGCGACGGCGTCGAGCGAGCCGACCTTGCCGAGGTCGTAGTGCAATGCGTTGAACGGCTGCACGTCCACCATGGCCGCCAACGCTAACGACTGCCCGGCGGCGCCGCCTTGCTTCCCGTAAAGCGGGGCGAAGTCACCAAGAAGATCCGGCGGCTCGCGTCCAATCCAGTTGTTTTCTCTTTCCAGCACCACGCGGGATCAGGATCCATAGGAGCTCTGTGCATTCTGGGCCGGGGTCGTCGATGATTTGCGATCGAGGCTTCAGGCATGGATCGATTGCTTGCGAGCCGAATGGCCCTAGAATCGGTCCTCTCGGGGCGTGGCTCAGTCTGGTAGAGCATTCGGTTTGGGGCCGAAAGGTCGCTGGTTCAAATCCAGCCGCCCCGATATTCGTAGCACAATACGTGCTACGCTTAGGCCGTGAGCCGATCCCTTCACGTTCGCCTCGACGACAGCTCGGCTGCCGCATTGCGAGTCGTGCGGGGCGAGGCGAATAGTGACTCAGAGGCTGTCCGCACTGCGCTTCAAGAGGCGGCGGCAAGGCGCCGGTCACGATCTTCCATCGCTGAGGAGGTCGAGCGACTGACTGCTGACGAGGCAGATCGAACCGAGATGCGAGTCGTTCGCGAGCAGATGGCGGAACTCGCCCCCGAAGCACTCGACTGACGTGGTTCGCGGCGAGGTCTTCAGGCTGCCGGCTCCGCGAGGCGCGCGTGGACGAGAGCAGCGCGGTGCCCGCTACGCGGTCGTCGTCCAAGCCGACGAGTTCATGGGGCTGAGTACGACCTTGGTCTCGCCCACCTCGACGAGTGCCCATCCGGCCACTTTCCGACCCGTGATCACCATGGAGGGGAGTGAGACGCAGGTTCTCGTCGAGCAGACCACGGTTGTAGATCCACGGCGCCTTGGACGTTCGGCGGGGCGTCTTGACGCCGATGAGCTGCGAGCGGTGGACGACGCCCTCGCCTTGATCCTCGGTCTTTGACGGTGCGAGGGACGGAGCCGGCCGACCAGGGGATCCACATTGCTCGTTATGACACCGAGTGGCCCGCTCGGTTCAATCGTGAGCGTGATCTTCTGCGGCTTGCGTGGAGCACAAAAGCGATGCAGCGGCGCAGGCGAACTCAGGCCTAGAACGGAATCGATCCGGGCGCCCCGATACAGCGAGATCGCTTCGACAGGTCGACGTTCCATCGAGATCGGCCGTTTCAGGTACAGTCTCGCGCTATTGGACTGTAGGAATCCAGATGATCAGCAGGACTTAGAGGCAAGCCAATGGGCGCACGAGAATCAGGGGCTGCTTCTCCGCTGTTTTGAGCAGTTTCAATCCGCCGGTAGCTGGCCAACTCTGAATGAGCTGCAGCAAGGCTTTGACCTGGATGGGCAGGAGGCCGACGTCGCCGGGCTTGCGGGTTCGATGCCATCGCTGCTGGGTGTAGTTGACCACCAGCGACTCGAGTTGAGCGTCAGGGGTATGAGCGAGATCCCAGCAGCATTGTCGCTGCTCGAGATTTGGGTCGCGATATTGAAGTTCGCATGCGAGCGCATGACCCGAGACGCGCATGACCGGTACATCACGTTCGGGGATGTCCTTGCTGCTTGTGACAACGACTCCAGGCAGGCAATGTGCGTCGTCATGATTTTTTTGCGGGAGAGTTGGCCCCCGCAATGCGGCCAGGGCGTTGGCAAGTTCGGATGGTGGATCGCGGTAACCGACGCCGTTCTGGAGGTCCGAACCGCAGGCACGGTCTCAGATGTTCTGAAAATTCGCGGTCCAATCCAAAGCAGCCCCCGGCCGTCGCCCGCGGAGCAGCTTGCAGCTCTTGCCGATGCGCTCGGTGAGCGGCAAAGTGGGTTGCGTCCATAGGAAGTGTCGAGACGCGTAGCCTGGGTCGTCTTCAGATTCCTGGACGTTTGTACACTCCGGTTTGCAGGTGTTTTGCCGATAGGGACGGGGATGAACGAGGGCGAGCAGATTTCGCACCGCGTCGAGCGGGCGGTGTTCGAAACCGACAGGCAGCTTGTCGTCGGCGATGTGACCCTGCCTCCCGAGGGCTACCAGAGCCGTTTCTCGGACGTGCTCAACCGGCGTGACTCCGACTTCCTGTCGTTGACCAACGTCGAAATCACCTCGTTTTCAGACGGCACAGTGAGTGAGCGCCCATTCCTGGTCGTCTCCAAAGCGCAGATCCGGGTCGCCTATCCCTACCGGGCGTAACGCGCCGGAAGCGGTACTCAGGCGCGCCGCGCCCGATCCCGGTTCGCGTAGGAGCCGAGATCGATCACGAAGGCGAGGATGACGATGAACCACTCGAAGCCGGAGACGCGGTCCGAGCTGGCGCTCCACATCACCGCGTAGGCGAGCGTCGTCCACGGCAGCAGGAAGAAGCCGAGCAGGGGCACGAACCAGCTGTCGAAGGCGCGGCTGAGCAGGTCGCTGAACAGCCACAGCGCGAACAGCGCCAGCCGTGGCGAGATGAAGGCGAAAAGTACGACCAGGCAACCGATGGGGAGGACCGTACCCCGTCGGCCGGCTGGGAATCCACCCTCCCGTTCTAAGAGCTCACGAAAGCCAGCAGGTCGGCGTCGAACTGCTGCCGGTGGGTGACCGGGATGCCGTGTGGCGCGCCCGGGTATTCCTTCAGCTCGGCATTCGGGACCAGCTCCACCGATTTACGGGCGGCGGCGACGATCGGGACGATCTGGTCGTCGTCGCCGTGGATGATCAGAGTCGGGACGTCGAATTTCTTCAGGTCCTCGGTCAGGTCGGTCTCCGAGAAGGCCTTGATGCAGTCGTACGCGGACTTGTAGCCGACCAGGATGCTTTGCAGCCAGAAGGCGTCCCGCACGCCCTGGGAGACGTTGGACCCGTCCCGGTTGGCACCATAGAACGGAGCGCTCAGGTCTTTGTAGAACTGGGAGCGGTCGGCAGCCACGCCTGCACGGAGTTCGTCGAACACCTCAATTGGCGATCCCTCCAGGTTGGCGTCCGTTTTCAGCATCAGCGGCGGGATCGCGCTCAGGAGCAGCGCCTTGGCGACGCGCTCGGTGCCGTACTTGCCGATGTAGCGGGTCACCTCGCCGCCGCCGGTCGAGTGGCCGACGAGCACCGCGTCCCTGACGTCCAGCATGTCCAGCAGAGCGGCCAGGTCGTCGGCGTAGGTGTCCATGTCGTTGCCGTCCCAGGGTTGGCTCGAGCGCCCCCCGCCGCGGCGGTCGTGGGCGATCGCGCGGTGGCCGTTGGAGGCGACGGTGAACAGCTGCTCATCCCAGGCGTCGGCGGTGAGTGGCCAGCCGTGGCTGAACACCACCGGGCGTCCCTCGCCCCAGTCCTTGAAGTAGATGTGGGTGCCGTCGTCGGTGGTGAAGGTGGCCATGGTCATCTCCAGTGTTTGAGTTGGACTCGACTGGCGACCTCCCGACCCGCGGCTTCGAATCAAGATACGCCCTCCGCGGCGCCGGCTCCCAAAGTGTGGGTGTTGCCTACTGAAAGAGCAGGCTGCGGCCGCGCAGTAGGGCGGCGGTGGCCGCGGCGGCGCGCTCGGCGGCGACGTCGACGGCCTCGGGGGGCTCGCCGAAGTTGCCCTCGAGCAGCATCGTCGCGTAGCCCTGGGCGAGCCCGGTCAGCGCCTCGACCAGGACAGCGGTGGCCTCTTCGTCGCCGCCCGGGCTGAGCTTGCGGGCCGGGGCCGCGACCGCCTCCAGCACGGCGGCGCTGGCTTCCGCCAGCTCCGGGTACTTGGACTTGTCGAGCCCGGCGCCGAACAGCGCCTCGAACATCGGCCGCTGCTCGGCGGCGAAGCGGACATAGGCGGCGATCGCCGCGGTGAGCTGGTCGGCGGGCGTGTCATGAGCGGCGAGCACCGGGTCGAAACCGCGCTTCAGCTCTTCGCAGGCAGCGGTGGCGCAGGCGGCCAGCAGCTCGTCGCGGTCGGCGAAATGGCGGTAGGGGGCGGAGATGCTGACCCCGGTCCGTCGCGCCGCTTCTGCCACCGAGAAGCTGTGGACGCCGTTCTCGTGGATCAGTTCGAGGGTGGCGTCGACCAGCGCCGCCGGCAGGTCGCCATGGTGGTAGCTGCTGCGTTTCTGGGCCTTCTGCACAGACTCGACTCTAGCCGGAGAGCAAAGTAAGAGAGATTCACATATATTGGCGAGGCGAGCCTTTGGGTTGTGGCGCAACCAAAAGGCTCAGCTCGACTGAGACCAGCGGCGAACGGAGGAATCGATGGGGGAGAAGTGGACGGCGGCAGACATTCCCGAGCAGGCGGGGCGGACCGTGGTGGTCACGGGCGGCAACAGCGGCCTCGGCCTGGTCGCCGCGCAGGCGCTGGCGGAGGCCCACGCCGATGTGGTGCTCGCCTGCCGCAACGCCGAGAAGGCCGGGGCAGCGGCGGCCGCGGTCCGCACCGCCGTTCCCGGCGCCAAGGTCACGGTCGAGTCCCTCGACCTTTCCAGTCTCGACTCGGTCCGCGATTTCGCCGCTCGTTTTGCCGGCCGCCACGATGGCCTCGACCTGCTGATGAACAACGCCGGTGTGATGGCCCCCGGCGAGCGCCGCCTCACGAGCGACGGGTTCGAGCTGCAGCTCGGCACCAACCACCTCGGTCCCTTCGCGCTCACCGGCCTGCTGCTGCCCCAGATGCGGGGACGCGATGACGCCCGCGTCGTCACGGTAAGCAGCACCGCGCACAAATACGGCCGGGTCCGCTTCGACGACCTCCACGGCGAGCGCAGCTATCGGCGCTGGCGCGGCTACGGGCAGTCGAAGATGGCCAACGTCCTCTTCGCCCTGGAGTTGGACCGGCGCTTGCGCGCGGCCGGCTCGCCCGTGAAGAGCCTCGCGGCCCATCCCGGCTACTCGGCGACCAACCTGCAGTCGGCGGCGCCGCCGGCGCTCGACCGGGCGGTCTTTGCGCTCACCAACCGCCTGCTCGCCCAGAGCCCGGAGATGGGAGCGCTGCCGCAGCTCTACGCCGGCACCCGTCCCAACCTCGACGGCGGCCTCTTCATCGGCCCCGACGGCTTCGAGGAGCAGCGCGGCCATCCCAAGGTCGTACGCCCGGTCAAGGCCGGCCGCGACGAGGCGACGGCGGCCCGGCTCTGGGAGGTCTCCGAGGAGCTGACCGGCGTTAGCTACGTGCTGTAGGCCGACTGGACAGCCTCCGTAACGTAGGTGGTAGGAGGAACTACCTATGAACAGACTTGGAAAGCTGATGACGATGCTGAATCCCGGAAAGTCGCAGATGGTCTCGGCCGAGGATGCCCTGCCCGGCCGCAGCGAGCCCGCCTTCGGCGTTCCCGATACCCATGCCGTGCTTGGCACCCCGATCAAGCCGCCGTTCCCGGAGGGGATCGAGGTCGCCTACTTCGCGCTCGGGTGTTTCTGGGGGGCGGAGCGGCTGTTCTGGGACCTCGACGGCGTCTACACGACCGCGGTCGGCTACCAGAACGGGACCACGCCGAACCCGACCTACGACGAGGTCTGCTCGGGCCGAACTGGCCACGCCGAGGCGGTGCTGGTCGCCTTCGACCCGCAGAAGATCTCCTACGCCGACCTGCTGAAGGTCTTCTTCGAGGAGCACGACCCGACCCAGGGGATGCGGCAGGGCAACGACGTGGGGACCCAGTACCGATCCGGCATCTACTTCGCCAACGACGCCCAGAAAGCGACAGCGGAGATGATGCGGGATGCCTACGACGCCGACCTGCGCGCCGCCGGCAAGGAGCCGATCACGACCGAGGTCGAGCCGGCCGGTCCCTTCTATTACGCGGAGGAGTACCACCAGCAGTACCTGCAGAAGGTCCCGAACGGCTACTGCGGACTGGCTGGGACCGGGGTCTCCTGCCGCATTCCAGCGGCCGCTTCCTAGCCGCAGCGGTGCGCCGCGGGCGCGGCGAATAGCATCTCGCGCCCGTGGCACCCTCCTTCGGCTCCTACATAGCCGGCAGCTTCGCCCTGATCGGGATCGTTGCGTCGCTCGGCCTCGGCGGCTACTGGCTGCGCCGCTGGATCGTGCCGGAATTCTCCGGCGCCCTGGCGCGGCTCGCCGACGCCACGATCGCCGTCGCTCTGCTGGTCGTCGCGCTGCAGATCCTCGGCGCCCTCAGCATCCTCTACTTCGGCTGGATCGTCGTCTTCTGTATCGCGGTCGGGCTCGGTGCGGCCGCGCTGGGCCGGGCCAAAGCTCCCCGTAACGGCCGCGAAGTGGAGGCGCCGCGGGTCGAGACGATCGCCTTCCTGATCGCGCTCGGGGTCGCCTCCTTCACCGTCGCCGAGTGGACCTTCCCGTCCCAGTCGAGCCTCGACTTCGGCATGTTCGGGGGCGATACGACCTGGTACCACATGCCCTTCTCGGCGGCGATCGCCCAGGACCACTCGACCGCGCCGCTGCACTTCACCGACCCGCTGCGGCTGGCGGCCTGGTTCTACCCGGCCAGCACCGAGTTGATCAACGGTGCCACGATCGTCCTCTTCAAGAGCGACTGGCTGGCGCCGCTGCAGAACCTGATCTGGCTGCCGATCGCGCTGCTCGCCGCCTGGTGCGTCGGCCGCCCCTACAAGGTCGGCCCGGCGACGCTGGTCGCCGCCGCGATCGTCCTCGATTCCGGGGTGATGATCGAAACCCAGCCCGGCGAGGCTCGCAACGACATCATGGGCCTGGCCTTCCTGCTCGCCTTCGTCGCCTTCCTGATCAACGGCCACCAACGGCGGGCGCCGGCGAGCGGGGCGGTCCAGGACACGCCCGAGCGCGACGCGCCCCTGCTCGACAAGGGTCCCCTGATCATGGCCGGGATCGCCGCCGGCCTCGCCGCCTCGGTCAAGCTCACCTTCCTGATCCCGGTGGCGGCGATCACGGTCGGCGTCGTCCTCTTCAGCGGCAGGGGCCGGCGCTGGACCACTGCCTGGGTGATGACGGTGCCGATGCTCGTGGTCGGCGGCTACTGGTATCTGCGCGCTGCCTTCAAGACCGGCGGCAACCCGATCCCACAGGTCAGACTGGGGGCCGCTCAAACTGCCCACGCCCGACCAGATGCCGCTCGACCCGCGTCCGCGTTTCGCGGTGGCGGACTACCTGACCGAACCGACGATCTACCGGCGCTGGTTCTTCCCCGAGCTCGACAACGCGCTGGGACCGCTCTGGCCGCTGATCCTGATCATGGCCGGGGCCGCCGCGGTCTACATCGTCTGGCGCTCGAACAACAAGATCCTGCGTGTGGTCGCCGCCGCGGCACTGGCGACCGCCGTCGTCTACATCTTCACGCCGCTGACCGCGGCCGGGCAGGAGGGCTCGCCAACCGGGTTCTTCACCAACACGCGCTACCTGATCCCCGGCCTGCTGCTGGCCTTGGTGCTGTTGCCGGTCGCGCGACCGCTGCGTGCTCCCGACGCCCGGGCCTGGAAGACGCTGCTCTTCTTAACCGGGGTCTACGCGATCACGGTGCTCTCGACGCCGCGCTGGTTCACCACCTACATCGTCGGCACGATCTTCCTCACCCTGCTGCTGGTCTGGGCCCCGGCGGCGCTGGGGCTCGGCCGCGCCCGCGGCAAGGTCAGCCGTGCCGTCGTGGCGGGGGCGGCGACGGTGCTGGTGCTGCTGGCGGTGGTCCTGGGCCGGGCGCAGGAGGTCCAGTACGCGGACCAGCACTACGCGAACCCGTTGCCCTTCCTCGGCGAAGGCGGGCCGCGCAAGGCCTACAACTTCGCCCGCAACCGGGATCACGCGCGGATCGGGATCGCCGGCTCCAGCGAGATCATCTTCGGCCAATACGGCTTCTACGGCGGCAAGCTCACCAACGAGGTCCAGTACATCGGCCAGGAGGGCCCGAACGGCACCTACCGCCTGGCCACGAGCTGCAGCCAGTTCCGCCGCCTGATCAACGAAGGCGACTACGACTACCTGATCCTGAGCCAGTACACGCAGGACCTCGGCCCCTACAACGCCGACATCCCCAACCCGTACCAGTTCCCGATCTACGCCTGGGTCAAAGACGACCCGGCGCTGGAGCTGGTGATCGAAGAGCCGGAAATCGTGCCCCAGCCCGACTACGTCTTCAAGGTCAACGGCGAGCTGGATCCGGCGGGCTGCAAGTAGCGTGCTCGCGGATCAGCTCGGCCGAGCGCTCGGGCTGCTCCCACCAGAACATGTGGCCGACGTCCTCGAGGGTCTCGAGCCGGGCCTCGGGGATCAGCGAAGCGATCAGCGGGCCGTTCGGGTAGCCGAGCACGCGGTCGACGGTGCCGTGGACGACCAGGGTCGGCACGGTCAGCCCGGGTAGCCGGGCGTTGGTGTCGTGGGCGCTGATCGCATGCAGCTGGAAGCCGATCGTCTGGCGCGAGGCCGGCAGCGCCTCGGCCATCGCGACGAACTCCGCGTAGCCGCTCTCCTCGGCGCGGAAGCCGGGGGAGAGGTTGAGATCCCACATCGCCCGGTGCACCCGCTGGGGGTCGCCGGATTGCATCGCCTCGACCATCCCCTGGAAGTCGGCGGGGTCCATCAGCTGCGAGCCGGGACCGCCGCAGTAGCTACAGCCGATCGTCAGCGAGCGCAGCCGCTCGGGGTGGGCGAGCGCCAGCTCCTGGGCGATCATGCCGCCCATCGAGATCCCGAGCACGTGGGCGCTCTCGATCTCCAGCGCCTCCAGCAGCGCCGCCGTGTCCGCCGCCATCTCGGCGATCGAGAAGCCCTCCGTGGCGGGGCTCGAGAGCCCCATGCCACGGTTGTCGAAGGCGATCACTTCGAACTCCCGCTCCAGCAGCGAGGAGAACGGCCGCCCCCAGGCAAGGTGGTTGGCCGTCATCCCCTGGATCAGCAGCAGCGGCTCGCCCTCGCCGGCGCGCTCGTAGTTCAGTTCGGTCCCGGGCAGGGAGACCTTCGGCATCGGTGCAGCCTATGGGTTCGGGCTGGGCACGAAGACCGTGAACGAGACGGAGTTCGACGGCTTCGGGACCCCCGGTTCGAAGGCGAAGAACTGGTAGGTGCGGACCTCGAGCCTGCCCTCGGCGCACTTCGAGAAGTTGACTTCCCGCGCCAGCGGTTCGACGAAGACGCCCTTGCTGCCGGAATCCGCCCAGTTCGCCGACGTAAGCGGGTGCTCGATGCTGGTGCCGGCCGCCGGCGTCAGGCAGTAGACGCCAAATTCTGCTTCTTCCTGTGCTTCTTCTTCGCTTTCAGGAGGGACCCGTTCGACCGCGGTGAAGCCGGGATGGGTTCCGAGAAAGGTCGGTGGATCCACCGTATTTTCCGGAGGCACCACGGTCGCGTAGGCGCCGGAATTGGTCACACCCTCCGCTCCCTCCGCTCCGTCCGTTCCCTGAGGTCCCTGCGGGCCGACCGATCCAAGGTCGCCCTTCTGGCCCTTGAGGCTCGCGACCGTGCTCGGCGTCAGTTTGCTCGTGTCGATCGTCCCCTGCTTGATCTCCTTGCCGGTGATCGCGCCGTTCTTGATCTGCTTGGCGCCGACGCTGTTTTTCGGCAGCTGGGTCGCGGCATAGGCGCCGCCGCCCAGGAGCATGAACAGGCACAGGGTCGAAATCACGTTCGCGTACGTCAACTTCCCCCTCAAGGCTTGCATCCGTCCTCCCTATTGGTGAGATCCCCTTAAGCGCTCAGCATGACTGCTGCCCAACGGTCAGTCAAACTAGCTCCGCCGGCCCCCGTAGCTCAGTGGACAGAGCACCGGCCTTCTAAGCCGATGGTCGCTGGTTCGAATCCAGCCGGGGGCGTAGCCGCGAGGATCGGGCGATCGAATCGCCGTCGTCAGGGGCGGGTGAGGCTCTCGACCAGGCGGCGCAGGCCCTCGGCGTCGGATTCGAGACCAGCTCCAGGAGGCCGGCGGTGGCCGCGTTCCAGACCGTTCGACGGCGGCCTGGATGATCGCGCCGTGGGAGGGAAGTGGTGGTAGATCGTCGTGGGAGCGACCCGCAGGGCGGCCGCGAGGCTCCTGATGCTGGGCTCCTTTCTCTCTCGTCGAACTGGCGGAGCGCCTCGGCGACGATCTCGTTCGGGGTCAGCGGCGGCAAGATCGCCCATGCGGTCCATGCCTCGGAGTCCTGCCAGGTTGCTGGCTGCCCGGGAAGTACTGAGGCGGGGCGGGGTCGCCTAGAAGCCCGGCGGGTGGCGGACGACGTAGCCGTCCGTCGGGCGGCTGCCGAGGTGCCAGCGGGGGCCGGTGCCTTTTTCGGTGCCGGAGGTGTCGAAGCGCAGGCCGGCGATCTCGGCGAAGGTGTGGCTGGCGTTGGCGTAGACGGTGATCCACTTGCCGGGGCCGGGGGCGCCCCAGCCCTCCAGGTCGCCGGAGGTGAGCGGGCGCGGGATCATGCCCCCGCCGTAGAGGGCGAAGCTGACCGAGCCGGAGCAGTCGTAGCCGTAGGAGTAGAAGGAGCCGTGGCCGCCGCCCCAGACGTAGGGGCGGCCGATGATCGCGTTGGCGTTGTCGATCACGTCCTGGACCTGCTGCGGGGCGTTCGGAGGCGGTAGGGCGATTCCGGTCAGCAGGATCGAGGTCGACTCGCCGCCGCCGGCGTGCATGTTGGCGAAGATCTTCTCCCGCTCGGCGCTGCTGTGGTGCAGGACCTTGGTCCCGTTGGAGCCGGCTGAGGCGGGCGGCAGCGTCGAGGGGTCGCCGGGGACGATCGGGCCGGGTGGGTCGTGGGCCTCGGCCGCGGCAGCCGCCGCGGCGGCCTGCTCGGCTTCGGCGGCGACGCGCTCGCGGGCTTCCATCAGCGCCAGGCCCCGGCCGAGCGAACCGATCGCCTCGTCGGCGCCGCTGCTGGCGGCGATCGCGCCGAGGACGGTGCTGCCGAGGGCGCTGAGAGCGGCTCCCTCGGACTGCCCTGCCCTGGGCTCCTCGGCACCCGCGGCGGCGGCGGGCAGCAGCACCGCGAGGGCGAGGAGGGGGCCGAGGGCAGCTTTACGTAGGAATTCCATTTTGAAAACGGGCAAGGGACACGATAATGATCGACACGCCAGCCATCCCAGCCCCGGCCTCCCGAAAGGACCCGCATGAGCTCCCAGCCCTCACCGCCCGACACGATCGTCCTCATCCATGGCTTCTGGGTTACGCCGCGAAGCTGGGAGCACTGGATCGAGCACTACGAAAAAGCCGGGATGAAGGTGATCGCGCCGGCCTACCCCGGGTTCGAGGTGGAGGTCGAGGCGCTGAACGAGGATCCCTCGCCGGTCGAGGCGGTGACCGTGCCGCAGATCATCGAGCACCTGGAGTCGGTGATCTCGGCGCTCGAGAAGCCGCCGATCCTGATCGGCCACTCGGCCGGCGGGGTCTTCGTGCAGGTGCTGCTCGACCACGGCTTCGGCGCCGCCGGGGTGGCGATCAACTCGGCGCCGACCGAGGGCGTCCCGATCGTGCCGCTGTCGCAGGTCCGGGCGAGCTTCCCGGTCCTCAAAAACCCGGCCAACCGGCACCGGGCCGTCGCCTTGACCCCCGAGCAATGGCGTTACGCCTTCGCCAACACCTTCAGCGATGAGGAGTCGCTGCGGCTGTATGAGCGCTACGCGATCCCGGCCTCCGGCGCGATCTTCTGGGAAAGCGCCTTCGCCAACCTGACGCCCGGGCACCAGAGCTCCTACGTCGACTACAAGAACGACGAGCGGGCGCCGCTGCTGTTCATCTCCGGCGGCGAGGACCACCTGATGCCGCCGAGCATCCAGCGCTCCAACGCCAAGCACTACAAGTCCGACACCGTGACCGAGGTCAAGGAGTACGACGGCATGGCCCACCTGCTGCCGGCGCAGGAGGGCTGGGAGGAGGCCGCCGACTACGCGCTGACCTGGGCCAAGGACCACGCGTGAAGGGTGTTCGCGTCACCCATATCGGCGGGCCGACGGTGCTGATCGAGGTCGAGGGCTGGTCGCTGCTGACCGACCCGACCTTCGACCCTCCCGGGCGCAGATACAACTTCGGCTGGGGGACGAGCTCGCGCAAGCTGGATGGGCCGGCGGTCGGCGTCGCCGACCTCGGGCACATCGACGCGGTTCTGCTCTCCCACGATCAACACGACGACAACCTGGACGACGCCGGGCGGGCGATGCTGCCGAGCGCGGATACGGTCATCACGACGATCCCGGGCGCGAAGCGGCTCGGCGGCAACGCCCGCGGGCTGGCGGCCTGGGTGACGACGCGGCTGGAGGCGCCGGGGCGGACGCCGATAGAGATCACCGCGACGCCGTGCCGCCACGGTCCGCCGTTCAGCCACCCGATCGTCGGCGAGGTGATCGGCTTCGCGATCGCCTGGGTGGGACAGGAGGACGGAGTGCTCTGGATCTCCGGCGACACGGTCCTCTATGACGGCGTGCTCGATGTCGCGCACCGGCTCGACGTCGACACCGCCCTGGTCCACCTCGGCGGCGTCCGCTTCCCGGTCACCGGCCCGCTGCGCTACACGATGAACGCGGCCGAGGCGGTCGAGCTCTGCGAGGAGATCAAGCCCAGGACCGTGATCCCGATCCACTACGAGGGCTGGAAGCACTTCCGCCAGGGACGCGAGGCCGTCGAACACGAATTCGCCGGCGCCCCGGAGCGGTTCCGGCGCAGCGTCCGCTGGCTGCCGATCGGCCAGCCGGTCGACCTCGGGACATAGGCACTGCCGCAATACCTGACGCGATTACCGGCTCAGCGGTCGGGTACAAGGGACGGATAGGAAATCCGACCCAATGGGCCGAGGAGGGAACCATGGCCAGGGACGTGAAGGAATTTGGCGGCGCGATCGGGTCCGCGCTGGGGACGATCGCCCACGAGGTGAGCGACAGCGTCTCCAGTAACGGCGCCGGGCACAGCCGCCGCAACGGCAGCGACAACACGCTCTCGGGCGTGCGTGGGGTTGCCGCCGGCGCCGCTCTGGCCGCTGCGGTGCCGGTCGCCGGGAGGGTCGTGAAAAGACTGGCCGGCGCGAAAGACGCGGTTGAGGACAAAGTCGGCGAGGCCACCGATGTTCAGGGGATGGCCAAAAAAGCCGGGAGGAAAATGATGCCGAGCCTGCCGGGCCTCGGGGGGAAAGGGAAGAAAGGAAGCGGGGACGGCCAGGAAATGAAAGGGGTCGGGAAGGGCCGGCGCATGCCGGTGCAACAGGCGGCCGACATCGGCGTGCCCCTGAAAGAGGCCTACAACCAGTGGACCCAGTTCGAGGAATGGCCGCAGTTCATGCACCGCCTCGACCAGGCGACCCAGGAGGACGATTGCACGGTCTCCTTCCGGACCAAGATCTGGGGGATGTCGAAGGAGTTTGTCGCCGAGATAGAGGAGCAGCGCCCCGACGAACGCATCCAGTGGAGCGTGAAAGAGGGGGTCGTTCACAGCGGCGTCGTCACCTTTCACGAACTGGCGCCCAGGCTGACCCGCGTGCAGGTCTCACTCGACGTCGAGCCGGGCTCCTGGATCGAGAAAGCGGGCCGCGGCATGCGCCATGTGAAGCGAGCTGTACGAGGCGACTTGGCGCGGTTCAAGGCCTTCATCGAAATGAAGGAGACGGCCTCCGACGCCTGGCGCGGAACGATTCAGGAGGGCGAGCTCGTGAAACAAAAATCCTCGGGATCGAGCGGCTCGAAATCCAGCACGTCGAAAAAATCCAGCACGTCGAAAAAATCGAACTCGCGCAGTAGCGGCGGACGGTCGCGCTCCAGCGCGAAAAGCAGCCGTTCACGCTCGAAAACGACCAGCAAACGGAGATGACCGGCTTCCTCAATCGCGTCGTGATCGATCGCGTGACCGGCAAGCGGCCCTCGGCGCCGCGGGCGATCGGGGCCGCGGCTGTCGCTGGCGGCACCGTCGCCGCCATCACCTACCGGCTGCTGCGGCACGAGCGAAAGGAGTAGGCGGAGGCGGTGATGCCGATCGACATCAACAAGCTCGCGGCCGCCGCGGCGGAGACCTACCTCCGTTACGACCGGCAGGAGTCGTCGAACGGAAGCACGGAGGGCGAACATCGGCACCGGCTGGGCGGCGTCGGCGCGCTTGCGCTCGGCGCCGGGTTAGCCGTAGCGGCGCGGGCCGTGTACCTCCGTGCCCGTAATTTCGACCTCGAGCGAGCCGCGGACCAGGTCGAAGACAAACTGACCGGCAAGAGCGAGGAAGATGGCTGAGTCGAAACGGAAACGGTCGCAGCAGGAGTTCCCCGACTACACCGTTGTCGACCCGCATCAGCTTCCGGATGGGCCAGACGTCCTGCTCGACGTCCCGGTCGTCAAGGTCGACGAGATCGACATCGAGGTCGACGATCTGCGGGCGCAGGTGGCGGTGTCGGCGGAAGTGCGCGATCTGGTCCAGATCAGCGTCGGCGCCGACGTCAGCCTCGGCAAGGTCGAGCTGAAGATCGAGGGTGTCGAGGCGCAGGCGCTGCTGAAGGCGCGGCTCGAGAACGTCAGCCTGATTCTCGAGCGGGTCCTCACCTCGCTCGACCGTAACCCCGAGCTGCTGGAAGGGATCGGGCACGCGGTCGAGGAGGTCGGCGAAGGAGGCGGTCACCTGCTCGGCGAGACCGGCGAGGCGGTCGAGGACGTCGGCGAAGGAGCAAAAGGCGCGGTCCAGGACGTGGGCAAAGGCGCGGGGGGCGCGGTGGGACAGGTCGGCGAAGGGGCGGGGCAGGCCGCGGGCCAAGTGGGTAAAGGTGCAAAACGGGGCGTTGGCGGCGTCGGTCGCGGCGCCCGGCGGGGAACGCAGAAACTCGCCCGAGGAGGTCACTGATGGCCCCGCAGAAAACCAAGCGAGCCTCGGAAAAAACCGACAAATACCGCTTTGCCCAGAACGTCGGCGACGACGGGACCGTCGCCGAGCGCGAGTACGAGTCCTATGCGCAATCAGATCTGGACGACCAGCGCGGCGATCCCGACGTCCTGCTCGACGTCCCGACGATCAAGGTCGACTCGATCCACCTCGAGGTCGACGAACTCGACGCCCACGTCGCCCTGAAAGCGCAGGTCCTCGACCTGGTCAAACTCAACGCCGGTGTCGACGTCCACCTCGGCAAGCTGCGAATCGACATCAAGGGCGTCGAGGCGCAGGCATTGCTGAAAGTGCGGCTCGATCACGTGGCGGCGGTCGTCGATCGCGTCCTGACCACGATCGACCGCAACCCGGAGCTGGTGAAGAGCCTGGGGCGCACTACCGAACAGCTCGGCGAAGGCGCCGGGCACGCGCTCGGCGAGACCGGCGAGGCCGTCGAGGAGATCGGCGAGGGGGCCGAGGGGGCTGTGGAGGACGTCGGCGAAGGGGCTGGGCAGGCGGTCGGGGAGATCGGCGAAGGCGCTGGCCAGGCCGTGGGGGAGGTTGGTGAAGGCGCCGGAGAAGCGGTCGGCGACGTCGGCGAAGGCGCCGGCGAGGCTGTCGGCGATCTTGGCGAAACCGCCGGTCAGGCGGTAGGGGGAGGACTGCTGAGCGTGGCCAAATTCGAGGCCAAAACGGTCGGCTTGGCGGCGGCTCGCAAAGCGAAGGAGATTGCCGAGCGGCGCAAGCAGCGAAAAGCCGGAGAGCTGAACGCGACCGAGGCCGCGCTGCGGACCGCCGAGGATCTCGGAGTGGAGCTGGAGGGAATCGAGGGCTCGGGCCCCGGCGGGCGAATCACGATCCGAGACGTCAGGCAGGCGCAGGAGAGCTGACCATGGGGCGGAAGGGAGACGACCCGGACCGAATCGAGGGTCCGGACGTCGAGATCGGCGCCAGCGTCAGGGCAAAGCGCCTGCGCTTCAAGGACAAACCGCGGACCGACGTCGACCTGCACGGCGAAGCAAGGACACCCGAGGGTCGCACCGACCTGGAGGCGACCTCGGGCAGCGAGCGGGAGAACCTCCCCGACGAGGTCGATCCCGGAGTCACCTATCGCGACGTCCGGGTCCGCTGGCGCACGGCAGCGCGCCTGCGGGACCCGGGCTCCCCCAAGTAGCGCTTAGGTGTTCTGGTAGAGCGGGCCGTCGCCGCCCTCGGGCGGGGTCAGGCGGCCGCCCTTGGCGGTGATCGCGCCGCACTGGACGCAGTTCGTGTAGTTGACGATCACCTCGACGTCGCCGCTCTCCGGCGCGTCGTCGGGGATCTCGTAGACGCCGGCCGGGCACATCCAGGTCCAGGTCTCGGCGATCTCCCGCGGCACCGTCTTCCGCACCCGGATGTGGTTCGGGGCGTCGTCGCGGGTGACGTTGCCGCTGATGAAGACGCTGGAGAGCTTGTCGAAGATGTACTTGCCGTCCGGCTTGGGATAGCCCTCCTTCGTCTTGCCGATGAACATCGGCTGGGCGTCGTTGCGGTGGATCTTCCAGCGTCCGCCGGGGAAGCGGCCCTTGGTCGCGATCATCAGGTTGACCAGCGGCCCGCCTTTGAGCAGGCCCTTCTGGAAGGGCTGGCGGGTGTTGCGCTGTTCGTAGAGTTCCTTGCCGATGAAGGAGTCCTCGATCGCCTGCTCGTAGGCGCTGAAGTCGTTGCTGTCCTCCTTCAGGGAGGCGTAGATCGCCTCCGCCGCCAGCATCCCGGCCTTGATCGCGTAGTTGACGCCCTTCAGCGCCGCCAGGTTGAGCATCCCGGCCGCGTCGCCGGCGATCACCGCGCCCGGCGCCGAGAGTTTCGGCATCGCCCAGTAGCCGCCGGCCGGGATCGCCTTGGCGCCCCAGCCGACCCGCTCGCCGCCCTCGAGGATGTCGCGGACCAGGGGGTGGGTCTTGAACTGCTGCAGCAGGTCGTGGGCCGAGGTGGTGGCGTCGGCGTAGTCGAGGTCGAGCACCCAGCCGATCGAGACCAGGTCGTCTCCGGTCTTCTCATCCACCATCGGGTAGATCCAGGAGCCGCCGATCTGGTGGTACTTGGCGGAGATCTTCAGGGGCCAGCCGGCGAGCGTGTGGATCACCCGGTCGAGCGGCTTCTTCACTTTCCAGACCTCTTTGACGCCGAGCTCCCAGACCTGCGGTTCGCGGCCCTCGTCGAGGTCGAACTCGCGCACCGCGGCCTCGCTCAGGTGGCCCCAGCAGCCCTCGGCGACGACGGTCGCCTTGGCGGCGATGTCGGTGCCGGGCTCGAAGTTGCCGAGCTCCTCGCCGTCTTTGCCGCGGCCCTTGTCGCCGGAGCGGACGCCGACGACAGCGCCGTCCTCGACGATCAGTTGCGTCGCCGAGGTCTCGGTCAGTAGGTAGGCGCCGGCCTCCTCGGCCTGGGCCTGCAGGTAGCGGCAGAGGGCGGAGACCGAGATCACCTCGTTGCCGTGGTTGCGCTGCGGGGGCGGCGGCGGGATGCGCAGCTTGCGCTTGCCGTTGGGGAGGAGATAGATCGCCTCCTTCTTCACCTCGCCGAAGCCGAAGCCCTCCTCGCGCCACTGCTCGCGGGTGAGGTCGGGGAACAGCTCTTCCAGCGCTTCGGGGCGCATCACCGCGCCGGAGAGGTTGTGGCCGCCGCAGGTCTTCGCCTTCTCGATCACCGCGACCGGGACTTCGCCCAGCTTCTCCAGCGTCTCCGGGTCGTCGGCCAGAAGCTGCAGCAGGCGGTTGGCGCAGGCGAGCCCGGCGGTTCCGCCGCCGACGATCGCGACGCCGATCTCGATCCGCTCGTCCTCGCCGTCCAGGGAGCGCTTGACGAACTCCTTCTCGACCTCGACGGGGGGTGGGAAGTCCGCTGGAGAGACCCTGCCGCTGCTGGAAGCCATGTGACAGCCTTTCGTGTCGATTGACTCGTCAGTCAATCGTACAGCGAGCTCACGATCCGGCTCTGCGTTGGGATCTGCGCTTCCCTCAGCAGGCGTGGATGCCGGCGGCGCTCTTCACGACCTCGAAGGCACTGCCGGGGATCCGCTTCAGCTGGCTCAGGTTCTCGTCGTCCCAGCGGCGGTCGCTGCTGCCGCTGAAAAACCAGTTGGAGCCGTTGTCGGCGACGATCAGGCCGTAGCGCTTCATCGCCTCGGCGATCGTGCGCGCGTGGCCGCTGAAGCCGCCGAGCCCGTAGCCGGCCTTGAGCCGCAGTCGCAACCCCATCGGCGGCGCGCTGGCGCTGGCGGTGTCGCCGGCGCAGTGGGAGGCGGGGTGGACCCAGGCGTCGCGGGTGCTCTCGAAGGTGACGCGGATCGCGTGTTCGAGGCGGCCGGCGGCGACTTCGTCGTAGCGGATCAGGCCGGGGAAGATCGGCAGCCCGGCGGCGTCGGCCGAGGTCCAGCCCTCGGGGCGGAGCGCCGCCGAGTCGAGGTCCCAGGCGACGCCGGAGTCGGCGTTCCAGTGTGGGCGCGGGCGTGGGACGTAGAACGCGCGGTAGAGCTCGTAGAGGGTGCAGGTCGACCTGTCGACGGCGAGCACGTGGCGGTCGCCGCCGCTGCCGTTGCCGCCCTCGACCGGGGCGCCGGGCGGGATCGGGAAGGGTCCGGGGTCGCTCTCCTCGCCGTAGGCGGTGTAGTTGACCGGAAGCTTGCGCTGGCCCGGGCCGACGACGGCGAAGGGGAAGCCGTAGGGCCGGGGCGAGCCGAAGTCGGGGTGGAGACGGTCGCCGCCGCTGCCGTTGATGTAGGAGATGTAGGCGGCCGAGCGCGGGTCGCGCGGGGCCTTCGAGATGTCCTGGTTCCAGGCGGCCTGGTTGGGGAGGGACGGGGCGCGGGGTGAGAGTGAGGCCGGCGGATCGGGAAAGACCTGGCAGGAGCCGAGGTCCGGGTAGGGACCGAGCGCCTGGGCCGGGGCGGCGGGGAGAAGAACGAGCGCGGTCAGCGCCAGGGCTGGGAGAACCGCGCGTACCCACATTTGACCACACCCCAGTGTGGTCAAACGTGGAATCGTCACCCGGGCCGTTGTTCCTCGCGCACGGTCAGCCTGCCGACCTCCAGCTCCTCCACCTCGAGCCTGCCGATCTTGGCGCGGCGGATCGCCAGCTTGCCGACGGCGAGGCGGCCGATCGCGAAGCCCCCGATCGCGGCGGCGCCGACGGCGAGGGCGCCGATCGCCATCGCGCCGCGGGCGCCGGCGCCGGTCGCGGTGGCCGGGCGGGCCTCGGGACGGAAGCGGGCGCCGCAGCGCTTGGCCATCAGGACGCCTTCTTGATCGAGGCGTTGGGGCAGATCGGCACCTTGGCGGTGATCTTCATCGCCTCAGGCTAGCCTGAGGCCCCGATGAGCGCGGACGAGCGTCCCACCCTGCTGGCGATCCAGCACGTCCCCTGGGAGGGGCCGCACCGGATCCTCGACGCCTGCGGCGCGCTCCACGTCCATACGGTGAAACCGCTCGCCGGCCAGGAGCTACCGGCGCACGACGAGGTGGCGGGCGCGGTCGTGATGGGCGGGCCGATGAACGTCGAGGAGGTCGAGCGCTTCCCTGCGCTGGCGGCCGAGCGCGCGTGGCTGGCCGCGGCGGTGGAGCGGGGGATGCCGGTGCTCGGCATCTGCCTCGGGGCGCAGCTCCTGGCGCGGGCGCTCGGGGCCGAGGTGAGGCCGGGAGAGGGGCCGGAGATCGGCTTCGCCCCGGTTGACATGAGCGACCCGGCCGACCCGGTGCTCGGCGGGCTCGCTCCCAGCACCGAGGTCCTGCACTGGCACGGCGACGTCTTCGACCTGCCCGACGGGGCGACGCCGCTGGCGTCCTCCGCCCGGACCGAGCACCAGGCCTTCCGCGCCGGCAACGCCTGGGGAGTGCTCTTCCATCCCGAGGCCGACTTCGCCCTGGTCGAGGCCTGGCTGGCGGTGCCGGAGATGATCGACGAGGCGGTCGCGGCGCTCGGCGACGCCGGCACCCACGCGCTCCCGGAGCGGGCCGCCGAGGTCGAGGCGGCGCTGACGGAGCGCACCGCGCCGGGCTTCCACGCCTTCGCTGAAATCGTCGCCAGCGGGTAGAGGGGCGGGAACCCACACCGCGACCGCAAGGAGGACCGCATGGACGTCTGCCTGATGATCGAGGGCCAGGAGGACGTGACCTGGGAGGACTGGCGGGCGCTGGCGGCGAGCTGCGAAGAGCACGGGGTGGGGACGATGTTCCGCTCCGACCACTACCTGTCGGTGGCCGACCGGCGCGAGCGCGGCTCGCTCGATGCCTGGACGACGATCGCCGCCCTTGCCGCGGCGACCACCGACCTGCGGCTGGGGACGCTGGTCTCGCCGGCGACCTTTCGCCACCCGGCGGTGCTGGCGAAGTCAGTCGTCACCGCCGATCACGTCTCCGGCGGGCGCGTCGAGCTCGGCCTCGGCGCCGGTTGGTGGGAGGGGGAGCACGAGGCCTACGGCTTCTCACTGCCGCCGATCGGCGAACGGATGGACCGGCTCGAGGAGCAGCTCGAACTGATCCCCCGCTACTGGGAAGACGGTCCGTTCAACTACCAGGGCGGCTACTACAGCGCGCTGAACCTCGACGCGCTGCCGAAGCCGGTGCAAAAACCGCGCCCGCCGCTGATCCTCGGGGCCAAAGGTGGGCCACGGAGCGTGCACATGGCCGCGGACCTCGCCGACGAGTACAACACGACCACGGCGACCCCGGTGCAGCTCGGCGAGCTGCGCGCTCAGCTCGATGGGGCCTGCGAAGCCGCGGACCGCGATCCGAAGACGCTGCCGCTCTCGCTGATGACGACCTGGCTGGTGGCGGGGGACCAGGACGAACTCCGCGACCGCGCCTCCCGCTTGGCGCAATGGCGCCACGAAGGGGACGACGGCGAGGCGTTCCTGGCCAACGTGCCGGAGACCTGGATCGTCGGCACGGTCCCCGAGGCGCTCGAGCGACTCCGCGACCTGGCCGACGCCGGCGTCACCCGCGTCATGGCTCAGCACCTCCTCCACCGCGACCTCGACGCCATCGAGACGATCGGCCGCGACGTAATCCCCGCCCTGGCCCGCTAGATTGAAAGCTGCGTGGTGGCTGTAGCTCAGTCGGTAGAGCTCCTGGTTGTGGTCCAGGCGGTCGCCGGTTCGAATCCGGTCAGCCACCCTAAAAGACCTGCAAATCGCAGGGGTTTTTTCAAATCGACGGCCGCCTGGACCGGTCCAGGACAACATCCGGGCGCGCATCCTCATGCCGGCAACCGATCGCGCCGATCAAATGCTCGAGCTCTGAGGGCGTCCTCCGCTCCCGCCCGG
The DNA here is from genome assembly GCA_963715395.1 of uncultured Solirubrobacterales bacterium. GTDB lineage: Bacteria > Actinomycetota > Thermoleophilia > Solirubrobacterales > 70-9 > VAYN01. The sequence goes on along the minus strand of OY970238.1, from coordinate 1,146,642 downwards.
ACTCTCCCCACACAGCCTGCGACACGCATTCGCCTCGATCCTGATCGCCGACGGCCAGGATCCGGTCTCGGCGATGCACCAGCTCGGCCACACGACTCCTGAGTTCACTCTGCGGAGCTACGCGCACATGATTCGCCGAGACGCAGGCGAGCGCGAGCGGTTGCGGACGTTGGTGCGGCACGAGTGGGCCGCTTTTAGCTAGATCCGGTTTGCGATAGACCTTGGGAAGATCGTGTTGCGAGCCTCTTAGAATTTGGTCTTGTGACCGACGATCTCAACGCGCTGGGTCTTGCAACCGACACTACGGGGGTTCAGCCGTTGGTAGACCCGAGCGCGCGCAGCGTCGACGGCCCAGTGGAGGTCGTATTTCGCGAGATCGAGACCCAGTTTTCTAAACCAACTAGACTCACTCGTACCACTATAGTACCGTTGAGTTACCCGAACCCAAGATTACGTAGGCGCAAAAATACGCCCGCGAATTACTGTTGTTCTGCGTTTTGCAGGATATTTGGGACATTTGCCGCGCCTTACGACTCTCTTGAGCTGCAACTTTCGGATGGTGGTCTTGACGATGGACTCCGCAGCGCGAAGATGTTGAAGTTGTCTGGTGGTGCAGAAACTAAGTAATCAATGATTGTTGAGCTCACGCAGTTTACCCGCACCGCGAACGTAACGGGAGAAACAGGGAGACCCCCACCCATGGGCCGGAGTCGAGCACATGTAACCCGCACGGGAACTCAAGCGTTGACCTTGCTCGCGACGCCGCTCAACATCGAGATCCTCAAGGCGCTGGAGGACGGGCCACGAAACCTGCTCGAGCTGCGCCAGGCAGTGGGCTCACCGCCGCAGAGCACGATGCGGCTCTATACGCGCACACTCGCGGACCTCGGTCTTGTCCGGCGACGCCGCCGCAACGAATTTCCCGCTACGGCGGAGTACAGCAGCTCACCAGCTGGACAGGCGCTCCTCGTCGTGGCGTGTGCCCTGGAAGGGTGGCTACAGACATCCCCCAACGGGCCGCTGACGATCGGCAGCGTCGCCGCGAAAAGCGCGACCAAGGCGCTCGTTGGCGGATGGTCGGCCAACATTGTCCGGGCGGTGGCCACGCGATCGCTTTCGCTGACCGAGTTGAACATGCTGATCTCCAAAATCAGCTACTCGTCGCTCGAGCGCAGGCTGGGCTCGATGCGACTCGCCAACCTGGTCGACGCGCAGGCCAGCAACGGTCAAGGCGTTCCGTATCTAGCCACCGAATGGCTGCGCCGTGCGGTGCTCCCGCTCATGGCAGCGGTTGACTGGGAGCAGCGGTTCCTCAGGGAGCCAGAGGCGAAGATCGTCACCGTCGATGCGGAGGCCGCATTCCTGCTCGCGGTCCCCTTGATCCGCCTGGGGCCGAAGGTATCGGGAAGGTGCCGCCTTTCGGTGGAAGTCCGTGGAGGCGCCGAACCCGTTTTCGCCGGCGTCATCCTCTGCGTCGAGGAGGGTACGGTCATTTCCTGCACGGCTCGCCTTAAAGGAGCCGTAGAGGCCTCAGCTTCAGGCACTCCCGCTGCTTGGATTCGTCAGGTCACCACAGCCTCCGAACCTCAGCTCGAGATGAGTGGCAATTTTGCGCTATCGCGGGCGGTCATCGATGCGTTTCAGGCGCTTTCGCCGGCAGCAGCAGCCAGTTGATCTCAGGGCGCTTGCCGCCTTTTTTTGGCCGCCTTGCCCGCGCACTTCGTCTTGACCAGGGGCTTGAAGACGTGGCCTCGGCCGTTTTGCCCGCTGAAGTCGGCGGTTGCCCGATGCTTCCCCTTGCAGATGTTGGTGCTGTTGACGATCAGCCCCTTGTCGCCACCCTGCATTTCGAGGATGAACTTCGTCACCGGCGCGTCCGGCACCGTGTCGAAGGTGCTGCGGATGCGCCCATTGAGCGAGTCGATCCGGCCCACGAGGGTGACGTCGACCTTGCTCGAATGCAGCGCCCCGACCAGGTCGGGGAGTGGGTTGTCCGACGAGCGCAGGACCACCGGGCCAACCAGCGGTTCGTCGAGCAGCGGCGAGATCGCCTTGGCCCGCCCGTAGATCGAGGCTTTCGGGCACTGTTCGCCGTTGCCTCCCCCGGCCCGGAATTGGACCCGGGTGCACACGGTCCGGATATGGCTCTGTTCCAGGAAGGCCGAGTGCGGCATGGTCACCTGGGCCCGGCCGATGTTTGCGTCGCCCTTGCGAGCCTCGAGGACGGCCCTTAGGCGCGGCGTGTCCCCTCGCCTGGTGCCACCGCGGAGTCGCAGCGACAGCTTCGGCTTGAAGCCGAGGCTGGCGCAGCCAGCCGCCTGGAAGGGCGAGTCGACGTTCGCGGCTTGATCGTCGGCCGCGGAGCCGAAGTCAAGCCCGGAGCCGAAAACGGTCGCGGCGACCGCCATCCGCTTGCAGCTGGTCGGGTTGAGGACGAAGTCAGGCCGGTCCACGTAGACCCGAATGTCACGGGCATGGGCGACGATCCCCTGCAGGATGTGCGGGATCGGGTCCGCCGCCGTGCCGTCCGTTGAGACTTCGGCCGTTTCGGGATTGACCTTCAGCGCCTGGCGGATCACCACCGTGCCGAGATCGAACGGACCGACCTTGGCCGTGGTGATGGCGACGATCGACAGTTTCGACCCCTGGTACGGCCCGGCTAGGTAGATCTTCCCCGGTGCGTAGCTCAGCGCCGGGCCGACACCAGCTCCAACAAGCGTGCGTCCGATCTGCGACGCCGCCGGGCAGCTCGGGTTGTCGAGCTCTTCCTGACCCCCGTCGGGCCCGGTCCGCGCCCTTGCCGCGGCGATCGCCGCATCGGAACAGAACGGGATCCCAGCGATCTTCCCGATCACTCCCTTCGGCAGCTTCATCGAGAAGCGGCTGAACTCCTGTTCATCGTCGTCGCGGGTGAGGCGGGCGATGAAGGGTGAAAAGCTGCCGGCCGCGTTGTTCTGCGCGCCGGCGACGAATCCCGGCTTGAACGCCGGCGTCCCGCTTGGGCACGGAGCCCCGTTCAGGCCCTGATCGACCGAGAACGAGCTGGTCCTGGTGATGACCTCGCTCGGCAGAGGATTATTCGGGTCCGACGCGTGCCAAGGCGTGAACTCAGCCACCATCTCGTAGGTGCCGCACTTCGGCGGCATCACAAGTGGGGCCCGTGACCCTTCTCTGAAATGCAGGTTGAAAGAGTCGAAGGGGACCTGCGGTAGATCATCGAACGTCGTCACGATCCGCCCCGTCTTTGGATCGAGCTCTACCTTCCCGGCTTGTTTCACCAAGATCCCTCGCTGTGGAATCTTCGCGACCATGTACAGCGCCACCAGGGACCCCAATGGATTGTCATATGGCTCGGCCACATAGACAGATCCATGTGCTTCGTCCTCCAATAGAGGCGTCGCGATATCCACAGTGCCGATCTTGGATGACTCCGGGCACCCCTCTCCAGGCCGCGAGTCGTACCTCTCACGCGCGTAGTCCGCGGGCGCACAGGAGCCGAGACCGTTCGCCTGGGATGGATTCACCGTCACCCCTTCTGGCAACGCGACCTCGACCTTCTTTGCCTGCCCTTCAGCAGCTTTCGCTTTGGAGCTGAGGAGTCCGATTCCGGGCATGTCGACTCGGAAGTCAAGGCCGCTGGAGCTGCTGGCAGCAGAGTTCGTCGGCGAGGCGAGGATAGACGGGCTGAACGGAACCTGATTGCATCCGTTCATCGACTCGCCGACAGCTTCAGCCTCCTTGACCGCGCTCCCGTAAGGCACGTTCCATGGTTCGATCTCCGCGTGGAAGTCCATCGGCGTGACACAGGACACCGGCTGGCGCAGGAATGCCGCTTCGCCAAGGCCCTGGGGGCGTGCACAGGGGCTTTTTTCGTCCGGAACAATGCAGTCCCAGCCGCGGGAGGTGTCGTGTCGAGGGTCTCCCGGACTACCCCATATGACGACGGTGCTAGAAAGGAACTGCGCCAACTGAGTCGCGTTGCTGACTTTGGCGACCACTCGATATTGATTGTCAGGATCGACTTCCGTGTCGATCACCAGCGGGACCCCAGCTGGCAGGAACCCAAACCGCGCAGGTTCTCCATGTGCAGGGGGAAGGTTGAACAACGGCGCCGGAATTCGAACCAGCCCGAAGTTCGAACTTTCGATGATCGTCACCGCGACAACCCCCACCGCACTCTCGTCAGGACAACCGTCACCTTCGGCTCCCTTGAGGAACAACGCCATGTCGCACTGCGGCATCCCAGCCACGACCCCCACCACACCGGCGGGTAAGGGGAACCGCAAATTGCGCGGCATGGCGGGCTGTTCCACCACGGTATCCCTGCGCGTGGCACCCGGGCTGAGAGGTCCAGAGTTGAGCGCGATCGTCGTCGACAACTGGAAGGGATGGCCCCCCGCGCGCGTAGCGGAAGCGCCCCCCTCTTCTTCAGCCTTCGCCGAGAAGTGTTCTACGCCGAAGGGCACTCTCTCTGGGGAGACTCTCATCGCTTGAGCCGCCGTGGCAGCTGGCGCATTACCGCCCGACACCGTCACCCTGCCGGGCGCGCCTTGGACTGGGGGGTCGCCTTTCAGGCTGGCGACAATTTCCACTTCGATAGCTTCATACGAGGGAAGGACATCTTCAAACGAGCAGGACACGAGATCGCTCGCTTCGATGCTGCAGGACACTGGTCCCGCGTTTCCCTGTGCTCCCGCAAATCCTTCGACACGATTTGCCTCTGCTCCCTCGGGCAGTTCATCCACGATGGTTACAGGGGTCCCCGACGCATCGACCGGAGCATCTCCAAGGTTGGTGATCGTCAACACAAGACGACCGCTGCCCCCTGGGGAGATCACTTTTAGAGCCGCGGAGCCAACGGGTTCACCTGGCCCCGCTTCGGCGGGCGTAATCTCCAGAGCCGGTACAGCGCCGGCGCTGGTCACAATGAAGTTGTCTCCGCCCACCGGCCCGCCCGTCACTTTGACAGCGTCGGGACCCAGGGTCGTATTGAGAAGCGCTTCAAGCTCACCGGCCGTTTCGGTAGGTGAAAAGGAGGTGGTGAATTCGCACGCGAGGGTGCCGATCGGGCTCTGCACCCCAAGGCAGCCGATGGGCGTGCCCTCGATTTCGATTTTGGCCGCCGCAACTTCTTCGCCGAAGAATTCCGCGAGCTCCGTTTCGATTTCCAGCACTCCGGGCTGCGGTTCCCACATGCTCGTCGGTCTGCTCCCAGTCAGTACCTGCCACCAGGGAGATGGCGCCGCCAAGGCAGAGGAGGCCGGCAGCAGAACCAGGGAGACCGCGACCAGCGACAACAGAGACAGAGCGACCTTGTTCAGTATTGCCATGAGCTCCTCCGTAGACCCAGTTGCGGACCGGTGCGGATATCGAATGCGCCTCACCGGCCTCGCCTCCCACTCCGGTCGGAGTGCCGAATGGGCTGCTTGGCCTTTCGGGGCACGCAACGCACTTTGCTGCCGTGGCGCACCTTCCGCTTGCCCCTCGGACAGTGCTTCACCTTCTTGAGGTTGCCTGGCCCCGCGAACGAAGTGCTGGTGGGGTTGGAGTCTGCTGGGGGTAGCACCAGATCCTGGCAATCTTCCCCTGCGCAGTCACGGATGAACGAGCGCACGGCGGCCACACCGTCAACCCGAGCGTCGTAGACGTCAAGCTCGTTGTCTTCATCGGTCACTGCCAGCCTGGCCCTGCTGAGAAAGAAGACGTCGTTACCGCTCGCACTCGCATCGAGAAGGGCGGCTTCGTCTTCAGCGGTGCCTGAGGACACCAACGAGACGCAACCGTCGGCGACCAGCACCGTTGCCGCGTCACCCGACGAGGCACCGCAACTTCCTATCCCAATCGGCTCATACTGGTAGACGTCCCAGTCGCCGTTCGCATCCGACGGCACAAGAGCATCGAAGGCGTTGAAGAGCAGGCGCCCGTTATCCAGAATGAAGCGCGGACGATAGAGTGAGAAGTCACTTGTCTGTACGATCGTGGACTGAGGGAGAGTCGCCGCCAGCCAGCGCCCCTCCCACAAGACGCGTGGGTCCACCAGAGGAATCGCCTTTATGTAACTGGGCTTACGGAAAGCACTGGGCATGGCGCCGGTTCGGTTGCATGAGACGCAGATCAACTCATCCTCCACCGCGTCGTACCAAAACGCCTCCTGGACACGAGCTTCACTCTCGGAGTCACGATTGTCGAAGCCAGTTAGACTGCGCTCCGACATGAAGGCTAGGTAGCGCCCGTTAGGTGACGCGTCGGCGGTGAGCGAAGAGGTCACCCCTGCCGTCCCATTGTGGCTCCCCCAGTTATGAGAGTCCGCGGATGACAGCGTTGCAATGAATCCAACTCCGGTTGACTCATTCCAGGCATACAGGTTTGGCTCCCCGGACACGGCGCTGTCCCCGTTCTCGTTCGCTTTATCATCGAGCACTCCATTCGCCACGAAGTACAGGGTGCTCGCATCTCTACTCAGGCCGGCCAGGATGCCCTGGACCTGACTGCTTTCACCGGATCCCTCCATCGGAGCGCTGACATTGGTCAGGGTCGCGCAGCCTGATGACGAACCCAGAGGGATCTCACATCGGTATAGATCGGACCCTGCGGCGCTTGCGTCATCAGTCAGACGTTGAGAGTCCGTGAAGAACACAACCGTCCCGTCGGAGCTGGCGCCCTGAAATACCGGCCTTGCTTCGCCCTCGCCGCCTGATCCGGGCTGCACGACATCAAGCCGCGTCGTCGCTTCAGTTGCCATGTGCCGCACGTACAGCGCGGTAGTGTCGGGATTCCCCTCATCATACTCACCAGTACTCCAGAAGATCCTCGAGCCATCGGCCGACACCGCATTCTGCACCGACCCGAGGCCAGACCCGATGAACTTGCTGGGGACCATCGTGCCGCCTTCCGACTCCGGGAGGATGTTCACCGGCTGAAGCTCTCCGGCTCTCCAGGCATAGAGGCTGTGGACTGGATCGCCAGACGAACCCAGGGGCACAATTGACCTCAGCACAAGTTGATCGAACGAGGGATTGGCCCCCGCGATCCTGACTACTGGCGTCACTCCTTTCGGTCCGCCAAATTCAGTTCCGTCAGGAACATTCGCGTGGCCCTCCTCCCCGGTGACCAGCGGAGTGTAGGTCGGCGGATCGGCGTTCTCGCGAAGGTAGGGAGTTCGTTCCGTAGCTATTGGAGATAGGGGCGTGTAGCTCATCGGTTCAAGCAGCGCGCGAGACAGATCCGGACTGAAGAGCCTGTATTCTCCCTTCAACCCAGTGATGAAGGGTGCGACTTCCTGGTTGGGTGGACTCAGGTCTTCGGACGCCCATCCGTCCGGGCCCCGTCGCGCCAACCCGGAAGTAGCTTCCAGACTGCGATTACCGACAGGGTCGGTCACGACTGGATTTATGCTGAGGTAAGCAAGTCCATCCCCCTCGACGCTGGCCTGAATTAGGCCGTTGTTGCTCGTCGAGAGCACACCGCCCCGCTTGTTCGAGGGGGTCACCATTTCCCACACGCGGCCATCGCTCAGCTGGAATCCAAGGGACTCCGCCTGCGTCGCAAAGACGTGATCGCCTGCCGCCGGGCCGATCTCTTGTCCATGTTCGTTCTCGGCCACCACTCGATAGTGGTAGGTCGTACCCGCCTGCAAGCCAACGATTGGCTGCGAAATCTTGATGCTTTTGAAACCGGCTTCCAGGAGAGCGCCGCCAATGGGGATACTGGTACATACCGCTACAGAGCAGTCGGATGGGCCGTACTCAAAGTGGTAATCCGTCTCAGCGCTTCCCGGATTGACCTGAGCACGCAGGACTGCGGTATCTGCCGTGACCTCGCTCACAGACACTGAATCGACGCGCGGCGGCCCAACATATCTCGCCGTTTCGAAGATTCTGACCTGTGACAGTCCTTCCGAAGGCGAGCTGGAAGCGAATACGAGCCCTTTGACTCCGTGCACGGCAACCCCCGCGGAGAACGAGACTTCCCCCTCTTCCCCGGCTCCGGCAAACGTGGAGAGGACTTCTCCAGTTTCGCTGTACCGCACGACCCTGGGATCGCCGCCGGACTGGGCCACGTAGACGTCATCGGTGGTCACGTCGACTGCGACACTGAAAGAGTCGCCAGGGCTGAGCGGATCAGGAGCTGGCGTAAAGGTGGTGGCTCCGGTGATCGGAAGTTTCGATGGAGAGTATCTACGGACGGAATTATCCCACCAGCGGGTTGCGTACACTCTTCCTTTGCTGTCGACGGCGAGATTTGCGGGACCAGCGCTGAAAAATTGCGTGATTGCCTCGCCCGCGTGAGTGTAGATCTTTACACTGCCAGTTGCGAAGTCGGCGAAATCGCTTGCATAGATGTTTCCTTTGAGGTCGGTCGCCACTCCAAAGAGTTGGCTGAACCCCTCAATTGAGTTGGTTCCCGCTCCAGGGCCACCCGCGAATATGGCTGGCTCGCCGTTCGCGTGGAATGCAGTCACTGCATTGCCACTCGTGACATACACGTCGTGGCTATTTTGATCTACGGCGACCTGGGCTTCGCTGGGGCCCGAGAAGAATGAAAGGCCCGTGATTGCGTTGCCTGATATGTAAGCGGCCGATCCACCATAGTTCGCGGGCTGCCCATCAAGACCGAACTTTAGGAGGCTCCCATTCTGTTGATCTATGACGTAGATGACCTCAGCAGTTTCGTCCACGGCGCTGGCAGTGGCTCGACCAAACCCGGTGGCTTCCGTTCCGTCAGGTCCAAAGCTCGAGACGTATTTCGGGGGTTCTTCGGCAGCATAGGCCGCGGTACCCGGCATGACGAATATCGTCACGCACGCCAAGATGGCCAAGGCCATCTTGGCTGAACAGCTCAGTCGAACCCTTCCCATTCTTCCCCTCCCAGATTTACATCGAAGATGCTCGAGCACGTAGGCCCCGAGATGCGCAACTCCCAGCGTACCCAAAGAAGTAACCGATTTAGTCGCCCACGGTCAACTGCGATCGCCGGCGAGCGCGTCTCGTTCTTGGCATTCCTCGCTCATATGCCCTGCAATTTGCGATTTGCCAAGTTTTCGCGCGCGCACTTTTGCCTGAGCACATGATCGGTTGGCCTCGAGACAAGGCACGGCGGGGCCACATCCGTGGCCCCTGCAGCGAGCGGAACTGCGCCAACCCATAGGAGACGTCAGCATGTCGCGGTGGCAGGAATCGTGAATTCGATCGTGCCTGTTCCATCCTGCGACGCTGTTGAGGGCGCACCGTCTTTATCAACAGTGAGATCCCAGACCGTGCTCGTTCCTGTATTCCACAGTTTGGTGATTGTCTGATGACCGGCCTGACTGGATTGGAAATTCAAGTGGGCAACGTTAGCCGCGGTATTACACGCTGCTGTCAGCTCCACTTCTCCGATGACCCCGTTTCCTGTAACTGTGATTTCCGGCCCAATGCCGAAAATGGTGCATTTGAAGGTAGCGAAGTCACCCCCTACAGGCGGTTTCAACAGGATGCCACGAGTCCTAACTCCATGTTTGTTCACCCAGAAGTTGTGAACCGAGAGAGTATTGGCTTTGATTGTCCCAGTCGGCTGCCCGGCAGTGGTGCAGGGCGCGCTCGAGCTTTTGCAGGAATGGAACAGCAGGGAGGTCGACCCTGTCGTTGTAGAGTTGTACTGGCCTTCACCAGTGCTTGATTGACAGGTGACGGTGTCCCCGGCTGTCGTTGTCAGCGAGACCACTCCGCTTTTGGTTTTGAATTTGAGCGCGGCGGCATGGTTTCCGCCGTTCCAGTCAATCTGCCAGGTTTCAGCCGAGGCGGCTGCGGGCAGCGCAAAGAGCATCGCGCTGACAGCCGCAAGGGCGAGTAGCATCAACTTCTTCATTGTGTCCTACCTTTCTTTTGCCGGGCTGGAGGGACGCAACCGAAGCTCGCCCAGTGGGCAAGCGATCGGTTGACGCCACAAGAGGCACGGCGGGGCCACAATCCGTGGCCCCGCCGTGCAGAATGCGGAAATGCACTAACCGATAGGAGACGTCAGCATGTCGCGGTGGCAGGAATCGTGAATTCGATCGTGCCTGTTCCATCCTGCGACGATGTTGAGGGAGCACCGTCTTTGTCAGCAGTGAGATCCCAAACCGTGCTCGTTTCTGTATTCCACAGTTTGGTGATTGTCTGATGACCGGCCTGGCTGGATTGGAAATTCAAGTGGGCAACGTTAGCCGGGGTATTACACGCTGCTGTCAGCTCCACTTCTCCAATGACCCCGTTTCCTGTAACTGTGATTTCCGGCCCAAAGCCGAAAAGGGTGCATTTGAAGGTAGCGAAGTCACCCCCTACAGGCGGTTTCAACAGGATGCCACGAGTCCTAACTCCATGTTTGTTCACCCAGAAGTTGTGAACCGAGAGAGTATTGGCTTTGATTGTCCCACTCGCCTGACCAGCAGTGGTGCAGGTCGTACCGCTCGGGCCTTTGCAGGAATGGAACAGCAGGGAGGTCGACCCTGTCGTTGTAGTGTTGTACTGGCCTTCACCACTGCTTGATTGACAGGTGACGGTGTCCCCGGCTGTCGTTGTCAGCGAGGTCACTCCGCTTTTGGTTTTGAATTTGAGCGCGGCGGCATGGTTTCCGCCGTTCCAGTCAATCTGCCAGGTTTCAGCCGAGGCGGCTGCGGGCAGCGCAAAGAGCATCGCGCTGACAGCCGCAAGGGCGAGTAGCATCAACTTCTTCATTGTGTCCTACCTTTCTTTTGCCGGGCTGGAGATATGCAACTGAGGCTCTCCCGCCAAGCAGATGTGTTGAGGCCGGTAGGCATGGCCTGCCGGCCACTTGCACGGCTAGGAGTAGCCGACCGCTCCCCGAGCAGTCAAGGGAATTGGTCTTGTCAGTGAAATCGGCAGCGTTCTCGGAAGAACTACCAAAGAGTTTTCGCTGCAAATCTCACGAAATTCAGAATGCGCGCTCGTAATCCTGTGCGCTCTCTAGAATGAGCGTAGTGATGCTGGGCGGCATCGTACGTATCGATGACGCCGCCCGCGCAGGTTGGATCACTGCCTTCTGAAGTTGTAGTGATCGACCCAGCCGGCCCAACGCCGCGGTGCGCTCGGCCGAGGAGCCATGGATGGCTCCGTAGGCCCAGCGGTTGGTCGGCCCGGGCGCCTTCAGACGACTGCGGGCGTTAGGGTGGATCTTCATCCGGTGTCCTCCTTGATCTGGGTGGCTCGCACCCCCAGCCTTCAAGGAGGCCGGATGAACAACGTTGTGAGGAACTACACCTCGCCGGCCCGATCAGGAAGAGCCGCAGACCTTCAGGCCGTAGGCAGTCTGCTTCACGTTGGTACTCCGGAAAGCCGGAACGAGACAGCCCCTTCGCGCCTTCTTTCGCGACGGCCCCGCCAGCACCCGAGAACGTTTCCAGCATCCGCGAGATCTGCGCCTCATCTCGCACAGGCGGCAAAAGAGCCTTTAGCTCTCTGGCCTCACGCCTCAAAGAAGGAGCGACCACTTCTTTGAGGCCGGCATCCAATGATTCCCCTTCTCTGTCGGAGGATTCTCTCTCCCAGGCAGCTTCGCGTTCTTTTTGGCTTTTCGCGCAGATTGCGTCGGCCTGCTCAATGAACTGAGCCTTGGTGAGAACCGCTGACGTCGCTTGATCCTCTCCGCTCCCGCAGCCGACGGCGAAGCCGACAGCAAGCACCAAACTCACACTCGTAAAAATTGACTTCCACATGCCCTCTCTCCCATACAGCTCGCTTGAAATAAAGGAGAAAGTGACTCATTACTTAGAGAAAGTCAAGGTAAAGCAGCCCGTTCGCGCGCGCAAAATTGCGCTGCAGGAGAGGCCTAGCGCCAGCGGGTGAGGACGAGTTGGTTGGAGGGCACGGGACGGGTGGGTGATCGCCAACTCCAAGAACAACCCGGAGGGCGAGATCTGGTCTTTCGGGCGAACGAACTCGTCACGCCCGTTGCGGGCAGGTGGGAGGGAAGGGAAGACTGGTTCCAGCTCGCCACCTGCCGAATCCCCCGGGGGCGCGGATGCACAACCTTGACGGACATGCACTTCGCAGAGGGCAGCCCTGGCCGTTTACCCTTGACGGCGTGGATCTCGTGCTTGCGATGTCCCCGACCGGTAAGTGCGTGAGCCTGCTGCTCTTCACCGGCATTGCCGCGCCGCTCGCGGGCATCCTCTTCCGCCGTGTAGCCGGCGGCTGGGACTCGATCGGGAAGGGCGCCCTGGCGATCGACCACGACCTGCCGCTGCCTCGCTATGTAAGAAGCCCTGAGCGGACCATCGACCCCGCGATCCTGGCCGCTGAGGTCAGGCAGATGCTCGAGGCAAAGGCGGACCGGCTGAAGCGCCGCGGCGAGGCCCCAATCGACGTCGGAGTCGAAGCCGCGCGGCTGCTCGCGAAGCCCAATGAAGACTTGGACGGCCGCGCTCGCCAAGAGGCAACACTCCGGGTAGAGGTACGCCAGCTAGTCATCGCCCGCAACGAACGACGGATGCGGAAGGGCCTGCAGCCGCTCGACGTCGAGGCCGAGACCCAACGTCAGCTCGCCGATTCGTAGGGATCGCGCTCGCCGATCGCAGGGCGTGGGGGGCCCCGTAGTCGGTCAAACCGGCTCTTCGAGTTTCGGGAACTTCCCACCGAAAGTGCCCGAACACGCCGGTGCGCACGATGTCAGGCGTGACCGGGCCAGGATCTTGGGGTTTGCGAAGTCTGTGTTGCGTGGTACAAGTACTGAATCTTGAGTAGAGGCGGAGAAGTCGACTGCCGGCGAGGCTGGCGTGGGGCGCCGTTATGGGTGGCGCTCGGCTGCGGTCTACTCGCGTCGCTGCTCGCTCCTGGGTCCGCCGCCGCAGACCCGTCGTTCGAGGCGCGCGGGAGCGTCGAACAGGTCTATGTGACCGGCCTCTCCCCGGGCGCCCAGGTGTCCCTCTACGACGGCGAAGATCTCGAGGTCGCGACGAAGAGCGCCAACGACCTCGGCGGGGCCCTCTTCCGCGAAGTGGAGCCCGGCGGCGGCTACACCGTCGGCTTGACCGCAGGCGGGCCGAGGTCGGTTCCGCTGCAGGTCCTCACGACCCAGTCGGCGCCGCCCGGCACCGATATCTACGACCAGTCGATCCCGTCGAGCGGATACGGGTACCTGACCACGCGCGACGGGGTCAAGCTGGCGATCGACGTCCACCCGCCCCAGGACGTGACGAAAATCCTTCCCGGGGTCGAACTGCCACCGCTGCCGAGCGGCCCGACGCCGACCCTGATCGAGTACTCGGGCTACGGTTACGCCAACCCAGCCGGCCCCGAGAGCGGGATCTCGATCATCGCCAACCTGATGGGGTTCACGGTGGTCGACGTCAACATGCGAGGCACCGGCTGCTCCGGCGGCGCCTTCGACTTCTTCGAGCCGCTGCAGAGCCTCGACGGCTACGACGTGATCGAGACGATCGCGAACCAGCCCTGGGTCCTGCACCACGAAGTCGGGATGATGGGGATCTCCTACGGCGGGATCAGTCAGCTCTTCACCGCCGCCACCCAGCCGCCGAGCCTGGCCGCGATCTCGCCGCTGTCGGTGATCGATAACACCCAGACGACCTTGTATCCGGGCGGCATCCTCAACACCGGGTTCGCACTCGAGTGGGCGAAAGAACGGGTCCACGACGCCGAAGCAGCTTCTCCGACGACGGGCCAGGAATGGGCCCACAAACGCATCCAGGAAGGCGACCAGACCTGCGCTGCCAACCAGGCCCTGCACCCCGAGGCGGTGGACCTCCTCAAAAAGGTCGAAGAAAACGACCACTACAAACCCGAGGTCGCCGATCCGCTCTCGCCGATCACCTTCGTCGACCAGATCGACGTGCCGACCTTCATGGCCTGCCAGTGGACCGACGAGCAGACCGGTGGCCACTGCCCGACGCTGGCCGAAGCGCTTCACCGGAACGCAACGGAAGTGGTTCACCTTCACCAACGGCACCCACGTCGACTCGCTCGACCCGGCGACGTTCAACCGCTGGTTCGACTTCCTCCAGCTCTACGTCGCAAAACGGCCGCCGCTCCTCGCCTCCGTGGCGGTCCGCGCCGCGGCACCGCTGATCTTCCAGGAAGCGATGGGGATACCAGGGATCACGCTGCCGCTGGATCCGATCCAGTTGCTGCCGACCTACGGGCTGGCGCTCAATGCCTTCGAGAAACTGAAGCCGGTCCGGATCCTCTTCGACAACGGCGCCGGCGGGCTCTCGCCGGGCCGGCCCTACCCCGGCTTCGAGAAGTCCTTCGACGGATTCCCGGTCCCTGGAACCCAGGCCAAGGCCTGGTACCTCTCGTCCGGACGGCAGTCTGAGCGGCGCTCCGCCCGCCGGCGCACACGCCGACGAATTCACCTGGGACGCCGACGCCCTGCCGAGGACCGATTTCAGCGGCGACACCGGCGCCGGCTCCGGCGGCCTCTGGACGGCCGCCCCCAAATACGAATGGGCGCAGAGTCCGCCGGGGAGCGCCGTCTCCTACCTCACTGCTCCGCTTACCGCGAACACGACGGTCCTCGGGGCCGGGGCCGTGAACGTATGGGTTCGCGCCTCGACTCCCAACGTCGACCTCCAGGCGACGATCAGTGAGGTGCAGGCCCGACGGCAAGGAGACCTTCGTCCAGAACGGCTGGGTGCGAGGCAGCGCGCGCGAGCTCGACCCCGAAAAGAGCACCGCGCTCGAGCCGGTGCTGAGCCTGCGCGAAGCCGACGTCTCACCGCTTCCGCCAGATCAGTTCGTGCCGGTCACGATCCCGCTCTACTACGAGGGTCACGCCTATCGCGCCGGCTCGCGGATCCGGGTGACGATCGCCGCCCCGAACGGCACCCAGCCGATCTGGGCCTTCGATCAAGCCGAGCCGGAAGGCACTGCACAGGTCGCGATCGCCTACGGCGCGGACACGCCCTCGAACCTCCTGCTGCCCGTCGTGCCCGGGGTGAGCGTGCCGACCGGCCTGCCTTCCTGTCCGGGCCTGCGGGGGCAGCCGTGTCGCGCCTTTGAAGCCTTCGTGAACCAGCCGGCAACGCCCTGAGCGATCTGGGGCGAAGCTAGGCTTCGGGTCGATGGCGACTCCCTTCACGCGGATCAACCTCGGCGAGGTCGAGGACGTGGCGCCGGCGAACGGGTTCGGCGAGCGGTGGGAGGCGCGGGTGGCACGCGCGGACCTCGACGCCGAGCAGACCGGGGTGAGTCATTTCCGCCTTCACCCCGGCAAGCGCTCGCCCTTCGTCCACCGCCATGAGCGGGCCGAGGAGGTCTACGTCGTGCTCGCCGGTAGTGGGCTGATGGTGTCCAGGGCGCGGCTGGCACCCAGGGCCCCGCCGGCCCGCGGGGCAGCCGCGGCGAGAACGGCCGCGACGCCAAGGTCACCTGTCGCCTCCAGCGCCGCAAAGGCGGCCAGCGGGTCGTCTGCGAGGTGAGCCTCGCCGGCAAGGGCGCCGCCGGTTCCCGCGCGGTCCTCACCCGCGGCGGCCGCACCGTCGCGATCGTGGTGGGGCGCGGGGCCTAGCTTCCCGCCCGACGGGCCGGGGGCGGTCGCGCTGGCGCAGTTCGGCGGCGCGCATGGTCAGGTGCCGGAGCGGTGGAACCGTCATAGTCATAGGCAATGCAGGTCGGCATGCGACCGGACCACAAGCACTCGGGAATCGTCGGCAGCTTGTTCCTCGGAGCCGCGTCCGGTCTGCGCGGCCAGCTCGGCCTGGCGGCCGTGGTGGCGCGCCCGGACCCCTCCCTGCCCGGGATATTCCGGCAGCCGTGGACCAGGCGGCTCTTGGTGGCCGCGGCGGCCGGCGAGCTCGTCGCCGACAAGCTGCCGGCAACGCCCAGCAGGCTCGCGCCGCCGGGTTTCGTCGGCCGACTGGCCATGGGGGCGCTGACCGCTGGCCTCTTCGCGCGGACCCGGCAAGCACCGTGGCTTCCGGCCGCCGCGATCGGCGCCTCGAGCGCGGCTGTCGCGGCCAAAGTCGGCCACGACGCGCGGGCGCGACTCGCCCGCCATGCGCCGGACCCGGCCGTCGCCGTCGTCGAGGATGCCGTGGCGCTGGGACTGGCAGCCGCGGGCGCCTCACGCTGACGTGCGTTCCGGGACCGGGCTCTCCGAATGCATCCCCAGGACCCTTCGCGCCGATTGACCCTCGGTGCGGGGCCAAGTAGCCTCAAAGCGCCCACTCTTACCTGGGAAAGGAGACCAGCATGGATGCTCACTCAGCAGCTCGGAGCATCGTTCTCGTTCACGGCGGTTTCGTGGACGGCTCCGGTTGGCAGGGTGTCTACAGCGCCCTGAGGAAGGGCGGCTACAGCGTCAGCGTCGCCCAGAATCCGACGCTTTCTCTCGAAGACGACGTCGCCGTGACCAAGCGCGTCATCGACGCGCAGAGCGAGCCGGTCATTCTCGTTGGCCATTCTTACGGCGGAGCGGTGATCACCGAGGCGGGTAACGATCCCAAAGTCGCTGGTCTCGTCTATATCGCGGCCTTCGTGCCGGACAAGGGCGAGTCGGTGGAAACGCTCATTGCCAATCCGCCGCCTGACGCACCTGTGCCGCCAATTCTGCCGCCGCGGGACGGCTTTCTGTTCCTCGACCGGGCAAAGTTCCAGGCTTCGTTCGCAGCCGACCTGAGTACCGAGCAGGCGGAGTTCATGGCCGACTCGCAGGTCCCGTGGGGCGTTGAGGCTCTGAGCGAAAAGATCAGTGAGCCGGCGTGGCGGTCCAAGCCAAGCTGGTACCTGATCGCGACCGAAGACCGGATGATCCCTCCGCCCGCCCAGCGCGAGATGTCAGCCCGGGCAGGTTCGACCGTTGCCGAGGCCGCGGGCAGCCATTCGATTTATGTGTCGCAGCCGGCAGCCGTGGCCGCACTGATCGAAAAGGCTGCATCCGAAGTGGGATCAGCCGCGAGCTGACCCCAGGCGCCGGTCGGGCCTAGGCGCTGGGATCCACGCCCAGCGTCACTCTTGCCGCAAGGCCATCGCGGGCGAGGTCGTTGCCGGCTTGGGTGAGGCGAAGCGCCGAGCTCGAGCCGCCCTGATCCCGAAAGATGAAGTCGGTGTCGCGGGCGGTGATCTCGGCCGTATTCCGGTTGTAGGGGGCGAGGGCGAAGACCTCCGCGTCGCGCCGATCGGTGGTGAAGAGCTGGCCGGTGTGCGAGACGTAACCGCCGGAGTAGGTGCCGTCGCTCTGGCGCCCGCCGGTATGGACCTTGACGTGGATGTGCGTCGTCCGGCCCGGGTACTGGCCTGGGTAGATGGTGGCGAACTCTGCCAGGCCGTTCCCGCCGGTCGACTGGATCCCGCGCAGGTAGGTCTCGCCCTCGCTGCTCTCCGACGGCTCGCCGGAGTAGACGCCAAGCGCGTCGCAGTGCCAGATGTCGACGGCGGCATCGCGGATCGGCTCGCAGGTATTCGAGTCGACGACGGTCACCGCGAGCGCGAGCGGCACCCCCGGGCGATCCTCGACGACGTCCTGGCGGACCTGCGCCAGGTCAATGTAGAAGGGACCTTCCTCCTGTCCGGGCGTCAACACGCAGTCGGGCTTGGTCATGGTCCCTTCCGCCACGGACCTGGCCGGGTCGTCCTCCTCAGCGCCGCAGGCATAGAGGGCAGCACTCGCCAGCGCCCCTGCCGACAGCGCCATCATCTCGCGGCGCCGCATCGGAATTTGAATCCCGTCGGAGGGACGGCGGTCGCCCGCCGGACCCTCTTCGCTGCCGTTCGGGCGATCGCTCATGGCCTGCTTCCCACCAATGCGGATTCTCGATCTCGAGGACTAACCAGATTCTCCGCCAAGACTTTAGGGGGAGCTCGTTGCGGAACGGGCCGTCACGATCTCGTAGTTGAGGCGCATCAGGGCGATCACGTCGTGGACGTCGGCGGCACTCTCGATCCGCCGCGCGGCCGGGCCCTCCCGGTCGGGGAACACGGGATGGTGTTCGATCCGGCCTTCCGCCTTCAGCTCTGCCCAGGTCTCCTTGGGGAAGAAGAAGTGGGCGGCGTGGTCGCCGTGCAGGTGACCGATCTCCCGTCGGCCGATCTTGAAGGCGAACTCGCCGCGCTTTCCGGCCCCGGCCTCGACTCCCGGCCAAGACGTGACCTCCTCGGTTATCTGCTCGCTTGCAGTCGCGGTCATCGGGACCTCCTCGTCGATCGGGGTTGAGAGATCAACGTACAAGTTCAAGTGAACTTGAAGTCAAGGGTCGAATCATGATTTCCTTGGGTCATGACCGAGCTGCTGACGATCGGCGAGACCGCACGGCGCAGCGGCGTCGCCGCCTCTGCCCTGCGCTTCTACGAGGAGCGCGGCCTGATCGCCTCCGTGCGAGCGGGCTCCGGCCATCGCCGCTACCCGCGCCCGGTTCTGCGGCGCATCGCCTTCATCGTCTTCGCTCAGCGCGTCGGCCTCAGCCTCGCGGAGATCGGCGAGGAGCTGGCGAAGCTGCCGCCAGGCCAGGCGCCGACCCGCCGCGACTGGTCGCGCCTCTCCGCCACCTGGACCGCGCGCATCGACGAGCGCATCGCCGAATTAGAACGCCTCAAGGTCGGCCTGACGGAGTGCATTGGTTGCGGTTGCCTCTCTCTTGATCGCTGCGAGCTCTCCAACCCCGGCGACAGGGTGGCGCGGCTGGGTTCCGGACCTCGCTACTGGCTCGGAGATCCTCGACCTTCGGTGTGACGATCGGGCGGGGCAGCCTCAGCGGCTCATGACTTGCGGCGGCAGGGCAATCATCCCCCGCTCCTCGTCCGGTCGGCCGAAGACGATGTCAGCCAAGGAGATCACGCCGACCACCTGACCCGCCTGGCAAACCGGCAGGTGCTGGACCTCGTTCTCACGCATCCGTTTCGCCACCAGAGAGATGTCCTCCTCGGGGAGCAGATGACGGGATGCATGGAGGCGACGTCGCGGACGAAGGCGGCGAGGGGCTCGCGCTCCTCGGCGAGGACACGGACGACGATGTCGCGCTCAGTGAGGATCCCAGCGCACTCGCTTTGGTGGTCCAAGACGGGAATGCCGCCCACTCCGCTGGACCGCATCTGCTGCGCGGCTTCAACCAACGTCGTGTCGGGGCGGACCGCGGCGACATCCGTGCTCATACGATCGCTGACCGTGACCATTTTCCCTTCCGCACCTCTTCCTCGCTCACTTCGACTACCCGATCGTCGGCCTTCCCACACCGGACGCCAGGCGAGCGGCACCCGCCGCCTCCAGGCTGTGTGCGCAATCTCACGTGCACTGGCTCGTCAGCCAAGGTATGACTAGTTAGACGCCGTCGACTGGAGGCAAGCATGGGTGCACGCTCCGCTCTACCGCCGGGCCCGTCGCTGCCGGCGGCGGTGCAGTTGGCTGGGTTCTGGACGCGACCGCTCGCCTACCTCGAGCAGTGCCGGGACCGTTACGGGAAGCGGTTCACGATCAGGCTGCCGGCGACGCCGCCGTTCGTGATGCTCACCGACCCCGATGAGGTGAAGCAGGTCTTCACGGCCCCCCCCGACGTCTTGCGGCCGGGGCAGGGGGCGCGGGTGCTGGAACCGATCGTCGGCAGCAACTCGGTGATCCTGCTCGACGAAGGGGCCCACATGGAGCAGCGCAAACTGATGCTGCCGGCCTTTCACGGTGAGCGCATGGAGCGTCTCACCGGGCTGATGGAAGAGGTGACGGCCGAGGAGGTGGCGGCTCTGCCGAGGGAAACGCCGGTCGCGCTCCACCCGCGGATGCAGGACCTGACCTTGAAAGTGATCCTCCGCGCCGTCTTCGGCCTCGATCCCGGTGCCCGCTTCGACGCCCTGCGGGAGCGGCTGCAGGGGATGCTCGCCTTCGGCGATCGCCCGATCAGCCTGGTGCCGCCGAAGCCGGACAGCTTCCTCATGCGCACGCTGGAAAACGTCGGCCCCTTCGTCAAGTTCGTGCGGATGCAGGAGGAGGTCGACGAGATCCTCTTCGCCCTGATCGCCGAGCGGCGGGCCGAGGGTGCCGGTGGCGACGACGTGTTGGCGATGCTGCTCGAGGCCAGGCACGAAGACGACTCGCCGATGAGCGAGCAGGAGATCCGCGACGAGCTGCTGACCCTGCTGGTCGCCGGCCACGAGACGACCGCCTCCTCGCTCGCCTGGACCTTCTCGCGACTCGTCCACGAGCCGGCGGTTCTTGACCGGCTGGTCGAGGAGATCGACGCCGGCGAGGAGGCCTACGTGACGGCGACGATCCAGGAGACGCTCCGCGCCCGTCCCGTCCTCCCGAACGCGGCGCCGCGACTGGTGGTGAAGCCGATCGAGGTCGGCGGTTGGGACTACCCGACCGACTGCAGCCTGGTCGCGAACGGTTACCTGATCCACCACGACCCCGACATCTACCCCGACCCTTATGCCTTCCGCCCCGAGCGCTTCCTCGACGAGTCGCCGGGCACCTACACCTGGATCCCCTTCGGTGGCGGCCGCCGGCGCTGCCTCGGCGCCAGCTTCGCGATGCTCGAGATGAAAGTGGTGCTGCGGGCTTTGCTCGGGGAGCGTGAGCCGCGCGCCGCCGGCGACGAGGTCGAGGTCGCCCAGCGGCGGAACATCACGGTGAGTCCCAGCCGGGGTGCGCGGGTCGTGCTCGGCACGCGCTCGTTAGCGCCGGTCGCGGCTTAGAGCTCAGAATCGGCGGCCACGAAGTCACTGGCGCCCGGACGGAACAGGCTGGCCCTGACCGGCGGCCCCTTCGAGGCTGAACAGCAGTTCGGCGTACTCGGCGAGCCTGGTGGCGGCGAGGAAGCGTTCCGTTACCCGTGCTTTGGCCTGCTCGCCGAGGCGGGCGGCCCGGCCGGGGTCGGTGCGGATCGCGACGATCGCCGCCGCCAGGCCCTCGAGATCGGTGGGATCGATCAGGACTCCGCTGACGCCGTCGACGATCTGGTCCTGAATCCCGCCGACGCGGCTGCCGATCACCGGCCTCTGCTTCCACATCGCCTCGGCGACGGTGAGGCCGAAGCCCTCGGCCAGGCTCTTCTGCACGACAACGTCGGCGCGCCGCTGCAGGGCGTTGACGATCGCCGCGTTTTCGTCGAGGTCGTCCATCGGCAGGCTGGCCAGGTGGACACGCCGGCGCAGGCCTTCCGGCAGGTCTTTCCAGGCCGATTTGACGTCGTCCCAGACAGCCGCGCCCTCCGGGTCGTCCGCCACCGCCGCGGTCGCCGGCCCGGCCAGAAGCAGGTGCAGGTTCTCGCCGGCCAGGTATCGCTCGAAGCCGGTGAGCAGCCCGCGAGGGTCCTTGAGCCGGTCCCAGCGGGAGATCTGGGCGACCACCCAGTCTCCCTCCTGCAGCGGCGCCTCCTGCAGGACCTCGGCGCCGCGCTCGACCCGGTCCGGCGTGCCGTCGGTGCTGGTGAAGGACGGTGGCGCGGCTGGCTCCCGGGCCACCCCGAGCCCGATCGCCCCGAGGATCGCCTCGACCGTCTCCGTGTCCAGCTCCTGGTTCTTCGGCGAGAAGGGGTCGATCGACGGGGCCTGGGTCCAGCTCGGCACGCCGTCGAGCGCCGGCCAGCGGTACTGGTCGCGGGAAAACACACAGGCATCGGCCTTGCTGACGTAGGGGCGGAGGAAGGACTGCGCTCGCAGCGCCACCTCGTTCGGTTCGTCGGAGCCGATGTGACAGCGCCAGATCACCGTGGCGCCCGCCTCGCGCGCGGCGCCGATCAGGCCCGCGGTCTGCGGGTCGTGGAGGAAGACGACGTCGTCGGGGCGGACCAGGGTCGAGAAGTGGCGGGCGCTGTCGGCGAGGCAGCGCTCGTAGAGCCGGTGCTCGGCGGGGCCGAGCTCGCCGCCGTCGCCGGAGTCGCCGTGCAGGTTGTTGTGGATGCGCTTGGTCAGCGTGAAGAACTCATTCTGCTCACGCAGCACCACCCAGCGGGTGTCGATGCCGGCGCCGCGGACGTAGGGGAGGAGCCCGTGCAGCAGCTCGGCCACACCGCCGCCGCGCAGGGTCGAGTTGACGTGCCAGATCGCCCGGCCGCGCAGCCGCTCGCGCGCTTGCGCGGCGACCTCCTCGACGTGCGCGAAGCGCTCGCCCAGGAGCGGCTCGAACCTGGCGATCGGGTGCGATGGGATCTGTACGAACTTGGGTCGCGCCATCGGTGAGTCAAATCTAGCTCCATCGCCGGGTGAGGCTGGTCGCCTCCGATGCGGATCGGCAGAATCTCCCCATGGGAGACCTGCAGGTCTTCATCGCCGCGCTCCTGGTCTCGGCCGCGCTGCTGAACGCGGCCGCGAACTGGCTCCGGGTCCCATACCCCATCGTGCTCGTCCTGGGTGGGTTGCTGCTGGGCCTGGTCCCGGAGATCCCCGAGATCGAACTGAATCCGGACCTGGTCCTGCTGCTCTTCCTGCCACCGCTGCTCTACTCGGCCGCGTTCTTCGTCGATCTCCCTGCTCTGCGCCGAGCCATGCGGCCGATCGTCCTGCTCGCGGTCGGGCTGGTACTGGCGACGATGCTGGCGGTCGGGGTCGTCGCCCACGCGGTTTTCGGGTTGCCGCTGGCGATGGCCTTCGTCCTCGGCGCGATCGTGGCGCCGACCGACCCGGTGGCGGCGACCGCGATCCTGCGCCGGCTCGGCGTCCCGCGGCGCACCGTCAACGTGCTCGAGGGCGAGGCCCTGGTCAACGACGCGACCGCCCTCGTCGCCTACAAAGTCGCCCTCGCGGCCGCGGTCGGCGGCAGTTTCTCGGTGACCGACGCCGCGCTCGACTTCGTCTGGGCCGTCGCCGGCGGCATCGCGATCGGCCTGGTCGCCGGGTACCTGATCGTGAAGATCCGCAGCCGCGTCGACGACCCGATCACCGAGGTGACGATCTCGCTGTTCAGCGGTTACGCGGCCTTCCTGCCGGCCGACGAGCTCGGCGTCTCTGGAGTCCTGGCGGTGGTCTTCGCCGGCATCTACATCGGCTGGAACTCGCCGCGGCTGGTCGCGCCGGAAACGCGCCTGCAGTCCTACGCACTCTGGGGAGTGCTGATCTTCCTGCTCAACGCGACGCTCTTCATCCTGATCGGGTTGCAGACTGCCGTTGATCGTCGACGGGATCGGCGAATCGGACCTCTCCGCCAGCTCGGCGGTCGGCTACGCCGCACTCACCTGCGCCGTCGTGATCGCCGTCCGTTTCGCCTGGGTCTTCGTGACGACCGCGATCATCCGCGCCGTCGATCGTCGCCCTTCGCAGCGCGAACGCCGCGTCAGCGCCGCGAACCGGGTGATCTTCGGCTGGGCGGGGATGCGCGGGGCGGTCTCGCTTGCCGCGGCGCTGGCACTGCCTCTGCAGACCGACGCCGGGGCGGCGCTGCCCGGCCGCGACCTGATCCTCTTCCTCACCTTCGCGGTGATCCTCGTCACCCTGGTCGGTCAGGGGTTGACCCTGCCGGCGCTGATCCGCCGCCTCGGCCTGCACGAGGAAGAGGGGGTCGAGGAGCAGGAGGAGATCAACGCCCGCGTCGCGATCGCGGCTGCCGCGCTGGAGCGCCTGGATCGGCTGGCGGGCGAGGACTGGACCCGTGAGGACACGATCGATCGCGTCCGCGCCCTGTACCGCTTCCGGCAACACCGCTTCCAAGTGCGAGCCGGACAGGAGGAAGACGAAGATGGGATCGAGGATCGATCGCAGGCCTACCAACGGCTGATGCACGAACTCTACGGGGCCCAGCGCGAGGCCCTGATCGCCCTGCGCGACGACAGCGAGATCTCCACCGAAGTGATGCGCCGGGTCGAGCGCGAGCTCGACCTCGAGGAGTCGCGGCTGGAGGTCTAGGCGCCTCCGTCGCTACGCAGCTCGTCGAGCGAGGCGACCTCGATGTCGAAGGCTTCGTCGGCGGAGCGGCGGCGGCGGTAGGGGGAGACGGTCACCCGGTGGACTTCGCCGCAGAGGCAGGGGACTTCGATCGGCCGCGTGTCGGACGAAGGGTCGGTGTCGACTTTGAGGCGGCGGAGCTCCCCGGCCGTCTTGCAGCCGAAGGAGATCACCCAGCCATAGTCCTCACGCTCGGCCTGTTTTTTCTGGCGACGGGGTTGGGGCATCTATGCATCCTCTCTGATTGCGGCGGAGCGCATCGCCGGCCTTCAGCGACTGCGCAGGAGGCGGCCCACGGCGCCCATCATCTCGTCGGTCAGCTCCTCGCGATCCTCGGGCGTCGCCGCTCCGACCACGCAGTGGCGGGTGTGGTCGTTGAGGAGCGCCAGGGAGACCTTGTCGAGGGCGGCCTGGACGGCTGAGACCTGGGTGAGGATGTCGATGCAGTAGCGCTCGTCGTCGACCATGCGCTCGAGGCCGTCGACCTGGCCGGCGATCCGCCGCAGCCGGTTCTTGACCTTGTCCTTGTCACCGATGTAGCCGGGGTGCTCTGGCTGCTGGGCCATCTCGTTCCTTTCGGGGGAGTCCGTTCCGGGGGAGTGTATCAATACCCCCGGGAGGTATTTGCTATGGTTCACCCCGGATACCCCCTACCCCTATCGAAAGAGGCCGTGATGAAGAAGCTGGTCGGGAGCCTCGGCACCCAGGCGCGGGTCGCGCTCTTCGCCGTCGGCCTGGCCGCCGTCTTCTCCGCTTCCTTCGCGGTCGGATCGGTGGTCGAGCCGGCCGATACCGACGGAGAGGAGATGGAGATGGGCGGGCATGCGGAGGCCGGTGGGCACGCGGAGAGCGGCGAGCACGCTGGGCAGGAGGCGGCGGGCGCGACGACCGGCCTCGCGATATCCGAGGGCGGCTACTCGCTGCGCCTTGCTCCGGCGTTCGTCGAGGTCGGGGAGCCGCGTCAGCTCAGCTTCCAGATCGAAGCCCCCGACGGCGAGCCGGTCCACCGCTTCGACCGGCTGCACGAACGCGAGATGCACCTGATCGTCGTGCGCCGCGACGGTAGTCACTTCCAGCACCTGCACCCCGAGCTCGACGCCTCCGGTACCTGGACCGTGTCGGTCGAGCTGCCGGCCGCCGGCGTCTACCGCGGCTTCGCCGACTTCGCGGTCGGCGGCGAGGATCACACCCTGGCCACCGACGTCTTCGCCGCCGGCGAGTTCGAGCCGCGGCCGTTCCCGGCGCCCTCGGCCGTCGACGAGACCGCGGGCTACGAGCTGCGCCTCGCCGACGCCTCGATCGAGGCCGGGCGCTCCTCGGCCCTCGAGTTCGCCGTGACCCGGAACGGAGCGGAGGTGACCGACCTGGAGGACTACCTCGGGGCCAAGGGCCACCTGGTGGCGCTGCGGGAGGGCGACCTCGCCTTCCTCCACGTCCACCCGGACGAGGCGATCGCGCCGAACACGATTCCCTTCGGCGCCCATTTCCCGACCGCCGGCAACTACCGTCTCTTCCTACAGTTCAAGCACGACCGCCGGGTGAGGACTGCCGAGTTCACGGTCGAGGTGCAGCGATGACGACGGCGACGAGATCGGAGCGGATCGACCTGCCGATCGAGGGCATGACCTGCTCCTCCTGCGCGAACCGGGTCGAGAAGCGGCTGAACGGGATCGAGGGCGTCGAGGCGACGGTCAACTTCGCCACCGAGCAGGCGACGGTCGAGTTCAACCCGC
The DNA here is from genome assembly GCA_963715395.1 of uncultured Solirubrobacterales bacterium. Taxonomy (GTDB): domain Bacteria; phylum Actinomycetota; class Thermoleophilia; order Solirubrobacterales; family 70-9; genus VAYN01. Next base: position 1,121,114 of record OY970238.1, on the reverse strand, counting down.
GCCAGGTCGAGCCGGAGGATCTGGTCGAGGCGGTGGGAGAGACCGGCTACACGGCATCGCTCCCGGCTGCCGATGAGGGCGCCGAGCCGGCGGACACCGTCGACCCGACCGCCGCGCCGCGCCAGCGGCTGATCGTCTCGGCGGCGCTCTCGCTGCCGGTGCTGCTGCTCTCGATGATCGAGCCGCTGCAATTCAGGAACTGGCAATGGCTCTCGCTGCTGCTGGCGACGCCGGTGGTCATCTGGGGCGGCTGGCCGTTCCACCAGGCCGCCTGGCAGAGCCTGCGCCACGGGGCCGCGACGATGGACACGCTGATCTCCCTCGGCACCCTCGCGGCGCTGGGCTGGTCGCTCTTCGCCCTCTTCCTCCTCGACGCGGGGACGCCGGGGATGACGATGCCGTTCGAGTTCCTCAGCGAGCGCGGCGCCGCCTCCGACCAGATCTACCTCGAGGTCGCGGCGGTCGTCACCACCTTCATCCTCGCCGGCCGCTACTTCGAGGAACGGGCCAAGCGCCGCGCCGGCGCGGCGCTGGAAGCCCTGCTCGACCTCGGCGCGAAGGACGTCGCCGTGCTCGGCGCCGATGGCGAGGAGCGCCGCGTCCCGGTCGAGGAGCTGGGCGTCGGCGATCGCTTCGTCGTCCGCCCGGGGGAGAAGATCGCGACCGACGGCGTCGTCGAGTCCGGCTCCTCCGCGGTCGACCAGTCGCTGGTCACCGGCGAGTCGGTGCCGGTAGAGGTTGGGCCGGGGAGCGAGGTGATCGGCGCCACCGTCAACGTCGGCGGCCAGCTCGTCGTCCGCGCCACCCGCGTCGGCGCCGACACCGCGCTGGCCCAGATCGGGCGCATGGTCACCGAGGCGCAGTCGGGCAAGGCTCCCGTTCAGCGCCTCGCCGACCGGGTCAGCGCCGTCTTCGTCCCGCTCGTGATCGGTCTCGCCCTCGGCACCCTCGGCTTCTGGCTCGGCAACGGCGCCAGCGCCACCTTCGCCTTCACCGCCGCGGTCGCGGTGCTGATCGTCGCCTGTCCCTGCGCGCTCGGGCTCGCCACCCCGACGGCGCTGCTGGTCGGTACCGGGCGCGGCGCCCAGCTCGGGCTGCTGATCAAGGGCCCGGAAGTGCTCGAGTCGACGCACCGGATCGACACGGTCGTCCTCGACAAGACCGGGACCGTGACCAGCGGCGAGATGTCGGTCGCGGGCATTTGGATCGCTGCCGGGGTCGAGGAGGGCGAGGCGCTGCGACTGGCCGGCGCGGTCGAGGACGCTTCCGAGCACCCGATCGCGCAGGCGATCGCCGCCCGGGCCGGGCATGATCAGCCGGGGCTGCCCGCGGTCGAGCAGTTCACCAACCACCCGGGCCTTGGGGTCCAGGGCGTGGTCGACGGCCACGCGGTCATCGCCGGCCGCCCCGCCTTCCTCGCCGAATGGGCGATGCAGCTTCCGCCGGAGCTGGAGAGCGCCCGCGCGGAGGCCGAAGCCGCCGGGCGGACGGCGGTCGCCGTCGGCTGGGACGGCGAGGCGCGGGCGCTCTTCGCCGTCGCCGACACGGTCAAGCTCTCCAGCGCCGCGGCGGTCGCCCAGGTCAAGGAGCTGGGCCTGCGGCCGGTGCTGCTGACCGGCGACTCCCGCGCCGCCGCAGAGGCGGTCGCGGCGGCGGTCGGGATCGAGGAGGTCATCCCCGAGGTGCTGCCGGCGGAGAAGGCGGCGACGGTCGAACGCCTGCAGGGCGAGGGACGGATAGTCGCGATGGTCGGGGACGGGGTCAACGACGCCCCGGCGCTGGCCCAGGCCGACCTCGGGCTGGCGATCGGGACCGGGACCGACGTCGCGATCGAGGCCTCCGACATCACCCTGGTCTCCGGCGACCCGCGCGCCGTCGGCGACGCGATCCGGCTCTCCCGGCGCACCCTCGGCACGATCAAGGGCAACCTCTTCTGGGCCTTCGCCTACAACGTCGCGGCGCTGCCGCTGGCCGCGGCCGGCCTGCTGAACCCGCTGATCGCCGGCGCCGCGATGGCCTTCTCCAGCGTCTTCGTCGTCACCAACTCGCTGCGGCTGCGTGGGTTCACGCCGCGGCGGGGTGACGGGGACCGCCGGCCGGCTCCAGCTCCCTGAGGTACTGGTGGACGAAGGCGATCGCCATGCTGCCCTCGCCGACCGCGGCGGCGACGCGCTTGACCGGGCCGAGGCGGACGTCGCCGCAGGCGAAGATGCCGGGGACGCTCGTCTCCAGCAGGTAGGGGTCGCGGTCGAGGGCCCAGCGTTCGGCGGAGCGCCACCTATTGGATTTCTTTAATCAAGCTACCATCACCGTACTGTGGCTGATTCACCCATCGATCTGCCGAGCACGGAAGAGGAGCTCGGGTGTTATTCGGGGCGGTACTCAGCCCGCGCACAGGTCTTCACACCCGCGGATCTGGAGGAGTTGCGTCAGATCTTCGCCTACGCTCGGGAGGGCGGTCGAAGGGTTACCTTTCGCGCCGGCGGGCACTCCTTCGACGGACAGGCGCTGGGTGACGATCTCGTCGTCTCGATTATGCGTCTCGACTCGATCGAGGTCTTGCCCGATCGCAAGCTTCGCGTCGGCGCGGGCGCGACCTGGGGCGCGATCCTCGCCAAGCTGGAGCCGCTCGGACTGGTCCCAGCGGTGACGGTGACCACCGAGCACGCGACCGCGGGCGGCACTCTGTCCGGCGATTGCCTCTCTCGGTTCTCGCCCTCCTACGGGAAGGAAGGCGAGTGGATCGAGGGCTTCGATCTGCTGACCGTGGAGGGTGAGCTGCTTCACTGCACGCGGCCTGCGCTTGACGCTCCGCCGTCGACCTGGACGACCGAGGAGCGTGCCTACTGTGGTGTGATCGGCGGGCTCGGGTACCTCGGCGCCGTCGTCTCGATCACCTACCGCGTGCTCTCGGTCGGCTCCACGGAGGGCGAGATAGGAGTGCGAACGATCGTCCGCAAGTTCAGAAGCTTCGCCGACCTCGCCGCCAACCTCGTACCTACCGTCAGGCAGATGCGCCTCAAGGACTCCGACCCCACCGACCCCGAGAAGCTCGACGCGATCTGGTCCGCCCTCGACACCCGCGGCAAGGGCTCCGAAACCGCGCTCTTCTTCACCTCCACCTACACGACGACCACGGATCGGCGGCGGATGCCGCTTCATCGCCCGCAGCTGTTCGTGCGCCTCTTCGTCGAGTGGCTGATGAGGGTACCTTTCATGGCCAGGCTGTTCTGGTGGGTCTACTTCACCTTCCTGTTCAAGGACGGCGAGGAGTACGTGGACGACCTCCAGGGCTTCGCCTTCTTCATGGACGGCAACGCACGGGCAAAGCGCGTCGGGAAGAGGTTCGGCTTCAAGATGCGAAACGCCCAGCAGAGTTTCGTGGTGCCGAGTGACCCCGGGGCGGAGGGAGGCCGGGACCGCGCCCAGGACGATCTCGTCGAGTGGCTCGAATTCGCACACGGTTTCCTCTCCGAACGCAACCTGACCCCGACCCTCAACGATGCCCTCTTCCTGCCCAGGGACCTGCCGTTCATGCTCTCCGCGAGCGCCGACATGCCGGGGTTCGTGGTCAGCTACGCGTTCGAGACCTCCAGCCGGCGGAGGCTGGCGCGGGCCGAGGCCGCCTTCAGCGAACTGGCGGACGTCCTCTGGGAGAAATTCCACGGGCGCGTCTACCTGGTGAAGAACGTCTTCGCCAAACCGGAGACGCTGGCGAAGATGTACGGCGACCATGCCGTCGAGTTCGTCCGGCTGAAGAACGAACTCGACCCGCGCGGGCTGCTCCGCAACGACTTCCTCGAGCGCACGCTCGGGGACCTGCTCGGCGAGCCGGCCGCGGACCGGCCCTGAGCCCGAGGCTCGAGGACTAACTCGTCCTCGCCGAGCTGTTCACAACCAGGCCACTAAGCGAGCAAGTGATCGATAGCGAGGAGTGCATCGTGGAGGAGCGGGTCATCCATCTTCGGCGCCGTTTTGTTCACACGTTTCAAGTGTTCGTGGATGGCGGCGATCGCATCCCTGATGTCGCGCAGGCGCTCCTGCTCGTCGCGACTCACAGGGGTAGGGCCTCGGCCACGGCCTCTCCGCGGACGCGCTCCTTGAGCATGTCGGCGGTCGCGACGTCGACAGGCAGGTCGAGAATCTCCGTGGCTTCGCGACGAAAGCCCGCGAGGTCGACGAGCGTCCTGCCGGGTCGGAGGTCGACGAGGAGGTCGATGTCGCTCTCCGGTCCGGCCTCACCTCGGGCGAGAGACCCGAAGACACGGAGCTTGGTCACGCTGCGTCGTTGCGCTGCGTCGAGAAGGGCGCGACGCTTCTGTCGCAGTCTGTCGGCATGGGGGCCGAGCTGGCCGCGGACGGAGCTGGTCTGGAAGCCTGTTATATCGGTATAAAGCTGGCCTGGAACCGCGGAAACGAGCTAAAAAAGGGCCTGATTAGCTCGATTGTGCGGAAATTAGCCCTATTCGACGCGCAGGACGATCTTGCCTTCGACCTCGCCGGATTCGGCCAGGCGGTGGGCCTCGGCGGCCTGGTCGAGGTCGAGCACCTGGCCGACCCTGACCTCCAGCCGCCCCGCCTCGATCAGGGTGAGCAGGCCCTCGAGGCCGACCGGGTCGGGCTCGACCAGGAAGCCGGTGGCGCGGCGGTTGTTGCGCTCGGCCAGCTCGAGTACCTCGGGGGGGACGCCGCCGGGGACGGAAACGAGGATCCCCCCGGGCCGCAGGACTTTGAGCGAGCCCTCGCCGTAGCCGCCGGTGAAGTCGATCACGGCGTCGAGGTCGGAGAGCAGTTCCTCGAAGTCCTGGTTGCGGTAGTCGATCACCCGGGTGGCGCCGAGCTCGTGCAGCCACTCGGCCTGCTCGAGCCTGGCGGTGCCGATCACGTTGGCGCCGCGATATTTCGCGGCCTGCACGGCAAGGTGGCCGACCCCGCCGGCGGCGCCGTGGATCAGCACGTCGTCGCCCTCGTGCAGGGCGATCGTGTCGACGACGATCTGCCACGCCGTCAGCCCCGCCAGCGGCAGGGCGCCGGCCTCCTCGAAGGTCAGCACCGCCGGCTTGTGGGCGAAGTGGCGCGACGGGGCCGTCACGTACTCGGCGTAGGCGCCCGCCTGGCGTGGGAACCAGGGCAGCCCGAATACCTCGTCGCCGACTTTGAAGCGGGTGACCCCGCCGGCGACCTCGCTGACGACGCCGGAGACGTCCCAGCCGACCCGGACCGGCGGCTCGCCGAGCACCGCGGCGACTCCCTGGCCCTGGCGGGTCTTGAAGTCGACCGGGTTGATGCCCGCGACCTGCACCCGGACCTTCACCTCGGTGGGGATCGGCGTGGGCTCCGGCATGTCCTCGACCACCAACCCCTCCGGCGGTCCGTACTCGCGTACCACCGCCGCCCGCATCAGCCGTCTCCGCTCGATGCAGCCGTTTGGGCCATCTGCCGATGATAGGTAGGAGACGACCTCGGACCGGATAGGTGCGACACCTGGTGCTACACTCAGCCGATGCCGACGAAGCACCGCAGACGCGCCATCACCGAAACGCCCGCCCTCAAAGCCGCCCTCGACGAACTCCAGAAAGAGATCGGGGAGGACCGCGTCGAGCTGGGGGAGCTTGTTCTGCTTGGCGCCGATGCCAAGCTCGCGGCGCTGCGTGCCGAGCGGGATGATCGGACGGCGCTGCGCCGGTATCTGGCAGATCGTGTGCGCGCGCGCGATCTGCCGGTGAGCCGTGAGGCGGCGGACGAGGTTCGCGCCTCGGGCTGGGCTCGCCGGTGAGCGTCGAACTGCTGCTCGACAACTCAGCCTGGGCACGGCTGGGCGATGCCTCCCTCTCCGACGAGCGAGGTGAGGAGATCGCCCAGGCTCTCGAACGAGGAAGCGTGGCGGTCACGCTTCCGTTTCTCCTCGAGGCGGGCTACTCGGCGCGTGACGCCCGGGACCACGACGACTTGGTGGACGCACTCCTTGCCCTTCCCATGCTGCCGCTGAACGAGGGAATCGAACAACGTGCCCTCGAGGCCCAGCGCCAGCTCGCCCGTGTTGGCCATCACAGGCTGCCTCCGGTCGACCTCATCGTCGCCGCCATCGCGGACTGGCACGGGATCGGCGTCCTTCACTATGACGGCGACTTCGATCTCCTCCGGGACAAGACCGACCTCGACTTCGAAAGCGTCTGGCTGGCTCCCCGGGGCGCCCTCTAGCCTCCCCACATGACCAAACCGAAGGACGCGACGGCTGTGCGGGCGATCGTCCGCGGGGACGTGCAGGGCGTCGGGTTCCGCGACGCGGTGCTGCGACGCGCGCACAAGCTCGGGGCGATGGGGTGGGTGCGGAACGGCGAGGACGGCACCCTCGCGGTCCACGCCGAGGGGCCGCGGGCGGCGGTCGAGGGGCTGGTCTCGTTCCTGGGGGAGGGGCCCACGGGGGCGCGGGTCGCCGGGGTGGAGACGGACGCCGTCAAGGTCGAGGGCCACGAGCAGTTCGCGATCCGCGGCGTCAGCGCCGGCGTCTTCGTCGTCCAGGAGCACCAGGCGACCGCCCACCACTTCGATCTGCGCCTCGAGGTCGACGGGGTCATGCGCTCCTGGGCGGTGCCGAAAGGGCCGTCGATGGACCCGGCGGTGAAACGGCTCGCGGTCCAGGTCGAGGACCACGCGCTCTCCCACAACGAGTTCGAGGGCCCGACCGGCGAGGGTGGGGTGATCGTCTGGGACCGCGGCCGCTACGAGCAGGGCGGCCGGGTCGCCTGGCCGGAGGCACTGGAACGCGGCCACGCGGTCTTCGTCCTCCACGGCGAGAAGCTGCGCGGCGGCTTCGCCCTGCAGCGGACCCGGCAAGGCGCGAAGCCGCAGTGGCTGCTGATCAAGCGCCGCGACGACGAGGCGCTCCCCGGCTCCGACGTGGTCACCGAGCAACCGAAGTCGGTGGTCAGCGGCAGGACCCTCGAAGACGTTGACGCTCCTGAGCCATCGGAGTAACGTCGTCCGCTCAGTGTGTCCACCCCGGGGTTTCAGGAAACCCCAGTAAGGGAGCAGACTGATGGACCCCGTGCGATCCACCACCGTGGACGCCGAGATTGCCGCACGAGGAGTGTGGCGGGGACCGGGTGCCGAGGGAGGCCGGGCTGACGGTCAAGGGGTTGCCCCTGCGAATAGCCGAAGAAAGAGGCCTTATGGACGTCGAGATCGCCCTGCGCGTGGACGGAACCGAGCACCGGCTCACCGTCGACACGCGGACGTCCTTGCTGGACGCCCTGCGCGAGCGCCTGGGCATCACCAGTCCCAAGAAGGGTTGCGACCACGGTCAGTGCGGCGCCTGCACCGTGCTGCTCGACGGCCGGCGCGCGGTCAGTTGCCTCGCCCTCGCCGTGGCCCACGAGGGCGCTGAGGTCGTCACCGCCGAAGGCCTCGCCGAAGGCGAGCGGCTCCACCCCCTGCAGAGCGCCTTCATCGAGCACGACGGCTTCCAGTGCGGCTACTGCACCCCGGGCCAGATCTGCTCGGCGGTGGGGATGCTGGAGGAGGCGGGGGCGGGCTGGCCGAGCTGGGTGACCGAGGACCTCGACGCCGACGGCATCGCCCTCGACGACGAAGAGATCCGCGAGCGGATGAGCGGCAACCTCTGCCGCTGCGCCGCCTACGCCAACATCGTCCCGGCGATCGCGGAGGTGGCCCGGTGAGGCCGTTCCGCTACCAGCGCGCCGCCGACGTCTCCGGCGCGATCGCGACTGCTCGACGCCGACCCCGAAGCCGCCTTCCTCGCCGGCGGCACCAACCTCGTCGACCACATGAGGCTGGGGATCGCCAACCCCGACCTGCTGATCGACGTCCGCCGGCTGACCTCGGACCGGATCGAGGACCTGCCCGACGGCGGCATCCGGATCGGCGCCGCGGTGACCAACAGCGAGCTCGCGGCCGACCGCAGGATCCGGCGTCGCTACCCGTGCCTCTCGCAGGCGATCCTCTCCGGCGCCTCGGGCCAGTTGCGCAACGTCGCCACCACCGGCGGCAACCTGCTGCAGCGGACCCGCTGCGTCTACTTCCAGGACCTGACCACCCCCTGCAACAAGCGCGAGCCCGGCTCGGGCTGCTCGGCGCGGGAGGGCTTCCAGCGCGACGCCGCGATCCTCGGCGCCTCGGAAGCCTGCGTCGCCACCCACCCGTCGGACATGGCGGTGGCGATGGCCGCGCTCGACGCCCGCGTGCACACCGAGGGCCCGCGGGGCGAGCGGACGATCTCCGCTGACCGAGCTCCACCGGCTGCCGGGCGAAGAACCGCGGCGCGACACCGTGCTCGACCACGGCGAGCTGATCACCGCCGTCGAGCTGCCGCCGCTGGCCGTTCGCCGGCAACTCGCGCTACCGCAAGGTGCGCGACCGCGCCTCCTACGCCTTCGCGCTGGTCTCGGTTGCGGCGGCGCTCGAAGTCGTCGACGGGACGATCCGCGACGTCCGCCTCGCGCTCGGCGGCGTCGCCCACAAGCCCTGGCGGGCCTGGAAAGCCGAGGAAGCCCTGCGCGGCGCGCCGCCGACCGAGGAGAGCTTCCGCGCCGCCGCCGACGCCGAGCTGGCCGACGCCCGGCCGCTGCCCGGCAACGCGTTCAAGGTCCCGCTCGCCCGCAACGCGATCGTCCGCACCCTGCTGGACCTGGCGAGAGGGGCAACGATGAGCGTCAGCGTCACTCCCGCACGCGATCGGCGCTTCGATGGACCGCCTCGACGGCCCGCTCAAGGTCCGCGGCGCCGCGACCTACGCCTTCGAGTGGCCGGTCGACGACCCGGCCTACCTCTACCCGCTGCAGGCCGAGATCGCCGCCGGCCGTGTCACCGGCATCGACGCCGGCGATGCGAGCGCGGGTCGCGGGCGTGCTCGCCGTGCTCACGCACGAGAACGCGCCCGAGCTCGCGACGCCGGCGACGCCGAGATCGCCGTCCTGCAGTCCGACGAGGTCGCCTTCCGCGGCCAGCTTCGTCGGCGCCGTGATCGCCGAGACCGCCGAGATCGCCCGCGACGCCGCCGGCCTGGTCCGCGTCGCCTACGAGCAGCGCGCCGCACGACGTCGAGCTGCGGCCCGACTCCGACGACCTCACGCAAGCCCGAGAACGCGGCCTTCTTCGGCGCCGGCGGCGGCGAGCTGCAGAACGGCGAACCGGCCGACACCGAGCTCGGCGACGTCGACGGCGCGCTCGCCTCCGCCGCGGTCGAACTCGACGCGACCTACACGACGCCGATGCACCACCACAACCCGATGGAGCCGCACGCGGCGATCGCCGTCTGGGACGGGACGACGGGCTGACGCTCTACTGCTCCTCGCAGGGCGTGCACACGGTCGCGCCAGCAGTTGGCCGGCGCCTTCGGGCTCGACCCGGCGCGGGTCCGGGTGATCTCCCCGCACGTCGGCGGCGGCTTCGGCTCGAAGGTCTATCCCTGCTCCGTACGCTGACGCTGGCCGCGATGGCCGCGCAGCTCGTTCCCGGGCGGCCGGTGAAGTTCGCCCTGACGCGCCAGCAGATGTTCTCCCTGGTCGGCTACCGGCCGCCGACGCATCCAGCGGATCCGGCTCGGCGCCGACGCCGAGCGGCCGGCTGACCGCGATCGCCCACGACGTCGTCCAGCAGACCGCGAGGGTCAAGGAGTACGCCGAGCAGATCGGCGCCTGCACGCGGACGATGTACGCGGCACCCAACCGGCGCACGACGCACCGGCTCGCGCCGCTCGACGTGCCGGTGCCGACGATCATGCGCGGCGCCGGGCGAGGCGACCGGGCATGTTCGCGCTCGAGTCGGCGATGGACGAGATGGCGCTCGCCTGCGGGATCGACCCGATCGAGTTCCGCATCCGCAACGAGCCGGAGGTCGCACCCCGAGTCCGGCCTGCCGTTCTCCAGCCGCCACCTGGTCGAGTGCCTGCGCGAGGGCGCCCGCCGCTTCGGCTGGGAGCGGCGCGACCCGGCGCCGCGGACGCGCCGCGAGGGCGATTGGCTGGTCGGCGACGGCGTCGCCGGCATCGACCTACCCGTCGTCGCGGCTGCCCGGCAACGCCGCGACGATCCGGGTCGGGCCGGACGGCCGCTACGCGGTCCGGATCGGCGCCGCCGACATCGGCACCGGCACCTGGACGGCGCTGACCCAGATCGCCGCCGACGCGCTCGAGCGTCGGGGTCGAGGACGATCGACCTGCAGATCGGCGACACCGCGCTGCCGCTGGCCTCGAGCGCCGGCTTCTCGTCGGGCATCAACTGCTGGGGAACGTCGATCTGCGCTGCCGCGGCAGACAGCTGCGCGCCAGGCTCTCGAGCACGGCGGAGCGGTCCCGGCGGAGGGGATCGAGGTCACGGCGCGACATGCCGGACAACCCCGACATCGGCGCGCTACGAGATGTACAGCTTCGGCGCGCAGTTCGCCGAGGTCCGCGTGCACGCGGACACCGGCGAGCTGCGGGTGCCGCGGCTGCTCGGCGTCTTCGACGTCGGCCGGGTCATCAACCCGAAGACGGCCCGCTCGCAGCTGCTCGGCGGGATGACCCAGGGCCTCTCGATGGCGCTGCACGAAGCACAGCGTCGTCGACCCGCGGTTCGGCCACGTGGTCAACCACGACTTCGCCGGCTACCACATCGCCGCCAACGCCGACGTCCGTGCGATCGAGGCGCTACTGGCTCGACGAGGAGGACCGTACACGTCAACCCGATGGGGTCGAAGGGCATCGGCGAGGTCGGCATCGTCGGCACCGCGGCGGCGGTCGCCAACGCCGTCTACCACGCCACCGGCGTCCGCGTCCGCGACCTGCCGATCACCCTCGACAAGCTGCTTTGACGATGCCGGACCTGGGCCTCGCGGGGCTGCTCCTGGTTCTGCCGCTGACGGCCGTGCTCGGTTACGCCGGGGGCGGCATCGACCAGCGCGGGATCTTCGACCCCGACCCGGGTCCCGGGCACGTCCGGACCTTCCCGGCGACGCTGCCGCTCGCCTGGGCGGTCGCGCTCGTCGCCTACCTGTTGCCGGTCGAAATTCAGCCGCCCGCGGAAATCCGGCGCCGCTCGGTGCGGCTCCTGGTCGCCAACGCGACCGTGATCGCCTGCGGCTGGCTGACCTACCTGGCGCTCCGCCACCTCGCCGGGCTGGAGCTGGGGACGATCGTCGCCGTCGGCGGGGCCGCGATCACCGCCGCGCTGCTGGTCGGGATGCTGTTCGAGGGCTGGCCGGCGACGAAGCTGTCGCCGCTCCCCGGACGGCTGCTCAAGTTCGCCGGCATCGGCGTCCTCGGCGCCGGGGTGATTCTGCACGTGGCGATCGGCCGGCGCTGGCCGTTCGCGCGCGAGCCGCGCGAGCACGCGGGGGAGGTGGGTGCCCCGTGAGGGACGTCTTGGACGACCTCGAGCGCTGGACCGCTCGCGGCGAACGGGTGGCGCTCGCGACCGTCGTCGCCGTGCGCCGCTCGGCCCCACGGCCGCCGGGTTCGAAGATGGCGCTGAACGAGCGGGGCGAGGTTTCGGGCGCCGTCTCCGGCGGCTGCGTCGAGGGCGCGGTCGTCAGCGCCGCCGAGCAGGTCCTGGCCGGCGGAGAGGCGCGACTGCTGCGGTTCGGCATCGCCGATGAGGAGGCATGGGACGTCGGCCTGCCCTGCGGCGGTGAGATCGACGTGCTGGTCGAGCCCTACGACCCGGCGGGCGCGCAGGCCGAGTTCGCCGCGCTCACGCGCCGCGCCGCCAGGGCGGCGCTGGTCAGCCCGATCGAGGAGGCGGCGAACGCCGGCGCCAAGCTGCTGGTGACCACGGACGCTCCGCCGCGCGGGGCGCTCGGCGACGTGGGGCTCGAGCAGGCCGCCGCCGAGCGCGCCGAGGCGATGATGTGGATGGAACGCACCGGGGTCTGCGAGGTCGAGGGAGTTGAGCTCTTCGTCGACGTCGTCGCGCCGCCGCCGCGGCTGCTCGTCTTCGGCGCCGTCGACTTCGCCGTCGAGCTCTGCCGGCTGGCGCGCGCGGCCGGCTGGCGCCCCTATGTGATCGACCCCCGGTCGGGGTTCGCGACCCGGGCGCGCTTCCCCGACGCCGAGCGCGTGATCGCCGCCTGGCCAGAGGCGGCGCTGGCCGAGCTCGGTGGCATCGACCGTGCCACCTACGTCGCCGTGCTGACCCACGACCCCAAGCTCGACGACGCCACCCTGATTGCCGCGCTCGATTCCGAAGCTCCTTATATAGGGGCGATGGGGAGCCGCCGGGCTCAGGCCAAACGCCGGGCGCGCCTGCTCGATGCCGGGGTGTCGGAGCGGGAGCTCGAGCGCGTCGCGGCGCCGATCGGCCTCGACCTCGGCGGCCTCGGCACGGAGGAGACGGCACTCTCGATCATGGCCGAGGTCGTCGCCGTCCGGAACGGGCGCGAGGGCGGCCGCCTCTCGGCCGCGAACGGCCGCATCCACGAGGTGGCCCGGTGATCGCCGGCGTAGTTCTCGCCGCCGGAGTCGGCCGGCGCTTCGGCTCCCGCAAGCAACTCGCCGACCTCCGCGGACACCCGCTCCTGGAGCACGTGCTCGCCGCGACCGCGGCGGCGCCGCTGGACTGCGTCTTCGTCGTGCTCGGTGCCTACGCCGCGCCGATCTGGCGCCGCGTGCCCATGCACGGAGCCCAGGTGGTGTTCTGCGAGGGCTGGGGGGACGGCCTCGGCGCCTCGCTGCGGGCCGGGGTCGAGGCGGCCGACGCCAGCGGCGCCGAAGCGGCCGCGATCGTCCTCGGCGACCAGCCGCTGATCTCCCCGGAAGCGTTGACCCGCACGATCTCCGCCCGCGGCGAGTGCCCCGCCGTGCGCGCGACCTACCACGGCGTCGGTGGCCACCCGGTGCTGCTCGAGCGCGAGCTGTTCCCTCGCGTGCGGGAGCTGCGCGGCGACGCCGGCGCACGCACCCTGCTGCGGGAGGTCCCTGTGCACGAGGTCCCCTGCGACGACCTCGGCAGCCCCTTCGACGTCGACACCCCCGCGCAGCTGGCCCGCCTGCGCAGCTCTCCCTCTCGGCTGGGGATCGGCTAGGTCTCTTAAAGAGCGCGCCTCCCTTGCCAGTGGCCGAAACCGGCCGTGAGAGCGCAGTTGTTCCCGCATAGCGGGCGGAACTGCGCTCTCACGCCAGGGGGCGTGTCTATACTGCGCCGCGACCGCAACTGCCTAATCCCCGATCACTGAAGATCGGGGAGCGGGGGAACCACGGGGGACTCGATCCCCAGGGGCGAATCGGACCGGCTGGTCCGTAGCGCGACTCTTTCAGCGCGAGCCCGACAGCTAACCCCGCCGGCTCAAGAGAGAGGACGCATCTTGGTCGGAACTGTCGGGCGCAGGACTCGCATTGGCGGGGCCGTCGCTGCCATCTTCCTATTCGGGCTGTCGCTGCTCGCCGCCGAGGCTGGCGCCGCCACTGCAAGCAGCGGCAAGGGCGGGCTCAGCGCCACTCCCGCCGCCGAACCGACGGTGCCGCCCCCGGGCGCCGTCGGCAGACAGGTTTTCCCGATCCGCGGGCCGCACGAATACTGGGACGGCTTCGGCGCCGGTCGCGGTCACGAAGGCGCCGACGTCGGCGCCGCCTGTGGCACGCCCCTTGTCGCGGTCGCCGCCGGCCGGATCACGATGAGCGAGTACCACGCCCGGGCCGGCAACTACGCCGTGCTCGACCTCAAGGCCTCCTCGCTCGACCTCGGCTACATGCACCTGACCCGCCCGGCGCTGCCGCGCGTCGGGCAGGCGGTCGCCGCCGGCCAAGTGATCGGCTACGTCGGCGACACCGGCAACGCCTCCGGCTGCCATCTCCACTTCGAGCTCTGGGAAGGCGAGTACTACGAGGGCGGCGCCGCGATCGACCCGATGCCCTTCCTCGAATCGCTCGATCGCAAGAACGCCAAGCGGGCACGGCGCTAACGGCGGCCCGTCCGGCTCAGCCGCCGATCGCGCTCATCGTCCGGGCCGGCGGCCGGAAGCCGGGCTCGTCGATCCGGTGCTTCAGCTCCTTGCGCCAGACCGCGTCGCGGACGATCCGCCCAGCTCCGCATCGTCGGCGCCCGCGCGCAGCGGGCCGCGCAGATCCGTCTCGTGCAGGGAGAAGAGGCAGGTGCGGAGCTTCCCGTCGGCGGTCAGGCGCAGCCGGTTGCAGTCGGCGCAGAACGGTTCGCGACACCGGGTTGATGAAGCCGATCTCCCCGCGCCCGTCGGCGAAGCCGTAGACGCGGGCGGTGGCGTGGGGCTCGCGCGGGCGCTCGACCAGCGGGTGGACCTCCTCGATCATCGCCCGCACCTCGGCACCGGTCAGCACGTCCTCGGCGCGCCAGGCGCGGTCGCCGTCGAGCGGCATGAACTCGATGAAGCGGACCTGGAAGCCGCGCTCGCGGGCGAGGTCGCAGAAGCGCAGCGACGTCGTCGCGGCCGAGGCCGGGCATCGGCACCGCGTTGACCTTGACCGGGCGCACCTGCGGGGAAGGCGGCGATCGCGTCGAGGCCCGGCGAGCACCCGGTCGAGCGCGTCGCGGCGGGTGATCTCGAAGAAGCGGGCGCGGGCGAGGCTGTCGATCGAGACGTTGACCCGGTCGATCCCGGCGGCGACCAGGTCGGCGGCCTGGGCGGCGAGCAGGTAGCCGTTGGTGGTCAGCGAGAGGTCCTCGATCCCCTCGATCGCCCGCAGCCGCTCGACCAGCGCCGGGAATTCGCGCCGCACCAGCGGCTCGCCACCGGTCAGCCGGACGTCGTCGACCCCGAGGCCGACCAGCAGGCGCACCAGCCGCTCGATCTCCTCGAAGGAGAGGATCTCCTCGCGCGGGATCCAGGCCATCCCCTCGGCCGGCATGCAGTAGCGACAGCGGAAGTTGCAGCGGTCGGTGACCGAGACACGCAGGTCGCCGATCAGCCTGCCGTGCGCGTCCTCGAGGGTCATCGCGTAGACGGTACCCGCGTCGATCTCCTCGCCGGACCATTGCGTCGCTTTTGTGCGCATGCGCCCAAGAACTGCGAACTCAGCTGCTGGGCCGGGCGCTCGCCGGCGAGCAGGGCCAGCGCGTGCGGCAGCGCCGGCGGCGAGCGCCTCTCCGCACTCGGCGATGCTGCGCGGGCTGCCGGGGAAGTTGACGATCAGCGTCCGTGCCGCGGGTGCCGGCGACGCCGCGCGAGAGCATCCAGTGCGGCGGTGTGCGGGCGCGAGGCGGCGCGCATCGCCTCGGCGATCCCGGGCGCCTCGCGCTCGATCACCGCGCGGGTCGCCTCCGGGGTGACGTCGTCGGGGGAGAGGCCGGTGCCGCCGCTGGTCAGGACCAGCTCGACGCGGAGCTCGTCGCAGAAGTGGCGCAGGCGCGGCTTCGATCCGCCGCGCGGTCGTCGGCGACGATCTCCCGGCGCCGCGACCTCGAGCCCGAGTCCTCGCGGCGAACTCGGCGAGCCGCGGCGCCGCTCTCGTCCTCGCCCTCGCCGCGCGCCTTCGAGGTGGAGACGGTGAGGAGCGCGGCGCGCATCAACTCGCCGGCCGGCTCGTCGAGCCGCCACTCGCCGGAGCGCCCGCCGCTCTTCGACGAGCAGGACGACCTGCTCGATCGCGACCCCGCGCTCCAGGCCCTTGACCATGTCGTAGACGGTCAGCGCGGCGACCGAGGCGGCGGTCATCGCCTCCATCTCGACCCCGGTCTGGCCGACCGTGCGCGCCTCGGCGAGCAGCTCGACCAGGCCCGGCCTCGACGTCGACGGTGGCGGCGACGTCGACGAAGGAGAGCGGCAGCGGGTGGCAGAGCGGGATCAGCGTCGAGGTCTGCTTCGCGGCCTGGACCCCGGCGATCCGGGCGACCCCGAGCACCTCGCCCTTCGGCCCGTCCCCGCCGCTCGACCGCGCGCGGCGGTCGTCGGGCGACATCCGCAGCCGCGCCCGCGCCGTCGCCCGCCGCTCGGTCGTCGGCTTCGCGCCGACGTCGACCATCCGCGCCCGGCCGTCGTCGCCGACGTGGCGTGAGCTCGCTCATGTCGCGGGCCGCCCGGACCGTTCGGCCGCAGGTCGCCGCCGCGCGCCCTCGACCCAGCTCGCCCTCGCCCGCGCGCGTCCAGCTCCCGCTTCCAGATCGGCGCCTCGGCCTTGATCCGGTCGATCGCCTCGCGCGCGCCGGCGAACGCTTCCTCGCGGTGCCCGGCGGAGACGGCGACGACGACCGCCGGCTCGCCCAGCGCCACCCGGCCGACCCGGTGCTCGGCGGCGGCGGCGAGCAGGCCGTGGCGCTCGACGCAGTCGGCGAGGATCGCCGCGATCCGCTCCTCGGCCATCTCCCGGTAGGCCTCGTAGTCGAGGCTCGCGACCTCCCGGGTCACGCCCTGGAAGGTGACGATCGCCGCCCGCGCCGGGATCCGCGACGGCCAGGCGCTGCGAGAGCGCCTCGTCGCGGAGAGCGGCTCGTCCTGACGCGCGCGTGGAGCATGGGCGCGGGGGCGCCGCCGGAGATCGGCGGGATCAGCGCCAGCTCGTCGCCGGCGCGCGATTCGTCGTCGCCGTCGCCGGCGTACTCGCGGTTGACGGCCATCCGCAGCGGCATCCGCTCGACCAGCTCGTCGAGGCCGGGCGCGGCGGCGAGGCGCTCGAAGGCGTCGCGCGACGGTGGCGCCCTCGGGCAGCTCGATCTCGACCGAGTCGCGCCCGGCGCGCTCGCGGAGGATCGCGAAGAGGCGGACCGTGACGGTCATCCGCCCATGCTAGCCCGGTCGAGCAGCTCGACCTCGACGATGTCGCCCGCCGCCAGCGCCGCGTCTCGGTCGGGATCAGCGCCAGGCAGTCGGCGGCGAGCATCGAGGTGAGGACGTGGGACCCCTGGCGCGGCAGCGGCCAGGCGACCCAGCCGCGCTCGTCCAGTTCGAGCCGGCAGCGGACCGCGTGGGCGCGGTCGGTCGGCTTCTCGTAGTCGGCCCCGAGGCGGGCGGTGGCGTTCGGCGCGCCGCCGGCTCGCCGCCCGCCATCGCGATCAGCGCCGGCCGCGACGAAGCAGGAGGAACGTGACCATCACCGAGACCGGGTTGCCGGGCAGGCCGAAGACGAGCGTCTCGTCGTGGGTGCCGAACCAGGTCGGGCCGCCCGGTTTCAGCGCCACCCGCCAGAAGACCTCCTCGGCGCCCGAGCTCGCGCGAGCGCCGCCTTGACGTGGTCGTGCTCGCCGACCGAGACGCCGCCGCAGACGATCGCCACGTCGGCCTCGAGCGCGCGCTCCAATGCGCGCCGCCGTCGCCTGCGGGCTCGTCGGGGGCCGAGTCGACCGAGACGACCTCGGCGCCGGCGAGCCGCGCCAGCGCCGGCAGCGAGGCGCGAGTTGGAGTCGTGGATCTCGCCCGGCGCGCAGCGGCCGGCCGGGCGGGCGTCAGCTCGTCGCCGCTGGTGACCACGGCGACCCGGGGGCGGCGGTGGACAGGGTGCCGGGTCGAGCCCGATCGTCGCCAGCGCCCGAGCTCGGCCGGCCCCGAGCCGGGCCCGGCCCGCAGGACCGTCGTCGCCGGCGGCGATGTCCTCGCCGGCTCGGCGCACGTTGTCGCCGGGACGACAGACTCGCGCTCGGGCGAGCACGCCGGCCTGCCATCGCGCACGGCGTCCTCGACCCGGACGACGGCGTCGGCGCCCGTCGGGCAGCATCGCTCCGGTCGAGATCGCGATCGCCTCGCCGCTCCCGAGCTGGCAGACCGGCGGGATGCCCGGCGCGCGACTCGTCGACAAGCGACAGGGGCACCGGCGACTCGGGCAGGCCCCGGCCGACGTCCACGGCGCGCACCGCGAAGCCGTCCATCGCCGAGTTGTCGAAGGGCTGGAACGGGCCGTCGGCGACCGCGTCGCTCGGCCAACCGCTGTCCCAGTGCCTCACCCAGCCGACCTCCTCAGTCGGCGTCGGCCGCACCCGGGCGAGTACTGCCCGTCGCGCCGCCTCGACCTCGATCGCGCCGGCCATCTCAACCAGGTTCCCGGGCAGCGCTATTCTCGAACCAGTGTCTAGTTGCGAGGACACGCGGTAGTGAGCGACGGCTTCATCTCGCGCGGCTTCGGCGGTCATCGCCAGGTCCCGGAGGAGCTCGCCGCGCGCCTGCCTCCCGGCCAGTACATCGAGCACGGCTTCCCGGTACTGACCGCCGGCCCGACGCCGACGGTCTCGACCGCGGCGTGGGCGCTGAGCATCGACGGGATGGTTGCCAAGCAGCAGCAGTGGACCTGGGACGAGTTCCACGCGCTGCCCTTCGAAGACGTTCCCTGCGACATCCACTGCGTGACCAAGTGGTCGAAGCTCGGCACCAGCTTCCGCGGCGTCTCGGTCGACACCCTGATGGAGGCGGCGGAACCGCAGGACGCCTACGTCACCGCCTACTCCTACGGCGGCTACACGAGCAACCTGCCGCTGGAGGAACTCACCGGTGGCCAGGCCTGGGTGGTGACCGAGCACGAGGGCGAGCCCCTCCCGCGCGAACACGGCGGCCCGGCGCGGTTGCTGGTCCCGCACCTCTACTTCTGGAAGAGCGCCAAGTGGATCCGGGGGCTGCGGGTGATGGACCACGACGAACCCGGCTTCTGGGAGGTCAACGGCTACAACAACCACGGCGACCCCTGGAAGGAGGAGCGCTATTGGACGGACTGACGGCAGTCGAGCAGCGCGCGCCGGGGCGCTGGCAGATCGCCACCGTCGAGGCGATCAGGCGGGAGACGCCGCGGACCAAGACCTTCCGGCTGCGGCCGCCGATATGGATTCCCCACCTGCCCGGCCAGCACTACGAAGTCCGCCTCACCGCGCCTGACGGCTACCAGGCCCAGCGCTCCTACTCGGTCGCCTCGGCGCCGACGGACGAGGGGATCGTCGAG
Organism: uncultured Solirubrobacterales bacterium; assembly: GCA_963715395.1. GTDB lineage: Bacteria > Actinomycetota > Thermoleophilia > Solirubrobacterales > 70-9 > VAYN01. The sequence continues at coordinate 1,102,291 of OY970238.1, read as the reverse complement.
CTGACGATCGACCGCCTCGCCGACGGCGAGGTCTCGCCCTACTTCCACGACGTCGTCGTCGAGGGCGACGAAGTCGAGATCCGCGGCCCCTTCACCTCCTATTTCGTCTGGCGCGGGGAGGAGCCGGTGCTGCTGGTCGGCGGTGGCTCCGGGGTGGTGCCGCTGATGTCGATGCTGCGCCAGCGCCGCCTGACCATGCCCGACCTGGCGATGCGGCTGGTCTACTCCGCCCGCAGCGAGGAGGAAGTGATCTACGCCGACGAGCTCGACGGCGACGCCGTCCTCGCGCTCACTCGCGAGGCGCCGCCGGATTGGGACGGCCACCGCGGCCGCATCGACGCCGATCTGATCTCCGCGCAGGCGTTCGAGATGGGCCCCGCCTTCGTCTGCGGCTCCAACGGCTTCGTCGAGGCGGCGACCGGCCTGCTGATGGACGCCGGCTACCGGCCCGAGCGGATCCGCACCGAGCGCTTCGGCCCGACCGGCTAGCCGCCGAGCGGCCGCACGAAATCGGCGACGAAGGGAGTGCGCGGCAGGGTCGCGATCTCCGCCGGCGAGCCGAGCTGGACCACCCGCCCACGGTCGAGGATCGCCACCGTCTCGGCCAGCAGCGCCGCCTCCTCGAAGGAGTGGGTGACGATGATCGCCGGCACCGCGAGCTCGGCGAGCAGGCCGCGCAGCCGCGCCAGCGCCTGCCGCCGCGTGGTCGTGTCGAGCGCCGCCAGCGGCTCGTCGAGCAGCAGCACGCTGGGCCGCGCCGCCAGCGCCCGCGCCAGCGCGACCCGCTGGCGCTCGCCGCCGGAGAGGGTGGCCGGATGCGCGTCGGCGAGGCCGGCGGCGCCGAAGCGATCGAGCATCGCGATCGCCGCCGCTCGCCGCTCGGACCGCGTGCCCTCGACCCCGTAGGCGACGTTGCGCCAGGCGCTCATCCGCGGGAACAGCGCGTAGTCCTGGAAGACCAGGCCGCAGCGCCGCCGCTCCGGCGGCAGGTCGAGCGAGCGGCCGGTGTCGAGCCAGGTCTCCTCGCCGAGCGCGACCCGGCCGCTGCGGGGAGGGAGCAGCCCGGCGACGATCCGCAGCAGGCTCGTCTTGCCGGCCCCGGAGCGGCCGACCAGCGCCAGCGGCGCTCCCGCCGCCGCCCGCAGCTCCAGCTCCAGCGAGAACTCGGGCAGCGGCATCGAGGCCCGGACCTCCAGTGCGGCCCCGCCGCCGCTCACAGCCGCGAGCCTTCGTGCAGGGCCCGGTCGCCGCCGAGCAGCTTGACGCTCAGCAGCAGCGCCGCCGAGACGACGATCAGCACGGCGGAGAGGGCCAGCGCCGAGACGAACCCGTCCGGTTTGCTGAAGTCGGCGAAGATCGCCAGCGGCGCCGTCTGGGTGACCCCCTGCAGGGATCCGGCGAAGAGCAGCGTCGCCCCGAACTCGCCCAGCGCCCGTCCCCAGGCGAGCGCGACGCCCGACGCCAGCCCGGCGCGGACGGTTGGCAGCGCGACCGTCGCGAAGGTGTGGAAGGGCCCGGCGCCGAGGGTGCGCGCCGCCTCCAGCAGCCGTCCGTCGAGCGCGGCGAAGGCGGCGATCGCCTGGCGCAGGAAGAACGGGGCGGAGACGAAGACGAGGGCGACGACGACGCCGGCGGTCTGGAAGACCAGCTCGAGGCCGGCGGAGGAGATCGGCGAGCCGAGGATCCCCTCCGGGCCGAAGGCCGCCAGCAGGGCGATCCCGGCGACCGCCGGCGGCATCACCAGCGGCAGCTCGATCGCGGTCAGGACCAGCGCCCGCCCGCGGAAGTCGCGCCTGGCCAGCAGGTAGGCGGCGGGGGTGCCGACGACGATCACGATCGCCAGCGCGATGGCCGTCGTCCGCAGGCTCAGCCAGAGCGCTTCGCGGGCGCTCTCTTCGCCGAGGGCGTCGAGCAGCCGGGCCGGGCTGACGTCGGCGAAGATCGCGACGATCGGGATCGTCAGGAAGGCGAGCGTGGCGAGGAGGGCCAGGAAGGCGACCACCCCGAACCACGAGCGCCGGCTCATGGCGGCGGCAGGAAGCCGGCTTGGCGCAGGCGCTCGGCGCCTTCGCCCTCGATCAGCCCGTCGACGAAGCGCTCCGCCTCGGGCTTCTGCCCGCTGCCCGTGAGGACCGCGGCCGCGTAGGCGACCTCGGGCTGCAGGTCCTCGGGGAGCTGGACGGTGCTCAGGTCGGCGGCGGTCAGGACGTCGGTGGCGTAGACGAACCCGGCGTCGGCGGCGCCCTGTTCGAGCTTGGCGACGACCGAGCTCACCTCGGGCTCTTCCGAGCGCACGTTGGCGAGAGTCGCGTCCTTCTGCTCGGCGGGCAGGCGGTCGAGGACGATGCGGGTGTAGCCGCCGACCGGGACGCTGGGGTCGCCGATCACCAGGTCGGTGCCGGGTTTGGCGAGATCGTCGAGCGAGTCGATCTCGCTACCCGCGGGGACGGCGATCACGAGCCGGTTGCCGGCGAAGACCCGCGATTCCTCGACCAGCCCTTCCTCATGGAGCTGCTCCGGGTACTCCGTGTCGGCGGAGGCGAAGAGGTCGGCGGGCGCGCCCTGACGGATTTGGGCCGCGAGCTGGTCGGAGCCGGCGTAGGAGCTTTTGACCTCAGCCCCGGAGAACGATTCCGCGTATTCGCTCATCGCCGTCTCCAGCGAGGATGCGGCGAAGACGACCAGCGACGCTTCCCCGGCGGAGGAGTCGCTGCCGCAGCCAACGAGCGCCCCGCCCGCCGCGGCGGCAGTCAAGAGCCACGGGAGCAGGCGCCGCATTGGAGACTCGACTAAACGCGGGCGCTGCGCCCCGCCGCGATCCGTGGCCACAGCAACAACACCAGGCCGATCACGATGCAGACGATCCCCAGTGCGTAGTTCACCAGGAGGGCAAGAACTATTCCGATGATTATGAGAATGAGTGCGATTGGCATGGGGAATTCCTTACCCGCGCCGCGACAAGGACAAACTGTTCGCAGCGGCGAGCGCTCGTGCCCAGTTACGGTTGGCGCGTGAGCCTGACTGTGGACGAGCTGGTGGTGGCAGACTCGCCCGAGCCCTGGGTGGCGGCGGGGTTCGCACTCGACGGCGACACCTTCGTTGTCGGTGAGGTGCGGATCAGGCTGGCCGGGTTGGACGCCGGCAAGGGTCTTGCAGGGTGGTCGCTCCGTGGGGCCGCCGGCACCGAGCTCGACGGGTTGACGACGACGCGCTCCGAGCGTGAGCCGCCGGGCGCCCCGCCGCCGCACCCCAACGGCATCACCACCCTCGACCACGTCGTCGCGATCACGGCGGCGCTGGAGCGGACGGTGGCGGCGCTCGAGGCCGCGGGACTCGATCTGCGCCGGATCCGCGAGGAGCCGACGCCGGCGGGCGCCCCACGGCAAGCGTTCTTCCGCCTTGGCCCGACGATCCTCGAGGTCGTGCAGGAGCCGCCCGAGGCGATCGAGCGCGCCGGCGGCGACCACCCCGCCTTCTTCTGGGGGCTGGCCTTCGTCGCCCCCGACCTCGATGCAACCGTCGCCGGTCTCGGCGACCGGGTCAGCGAGATCCGGCCGGCGATCCAGCCAGGCCGGCGGATCGCCACCCTGCGCCGCGCCGCCGGCCTGTCGCTGCCGGTGGCGCTGATCACGCCATCGCTTCGGTGACCGACCGGGTAGGAGCCATCACAGATATTCGTCCGTTTGCGGATCGGTATTTGCACATTTTTGGATAGATCCGTGGCCCGCCTGGGTAGGCGACGGGTATGGGCCGGTGGGGACAGTCGCGCGAGCTCGATTTGGGAGAGGTCGACGCGCGCCCGGAGTCGGGCTCGGGGAGCGACGAAGAACGCCGGGGGAGTCGCGCGCTCTCGGTCTTCTCGCGGGTGCTGAATGCCCGGATCCTGCGCGCCCACCGGGACACTCCCCTCAGCTCGGGTGGGATCGAGCGCCGGCTCGGCTGGGCGCCGAAGGCGAGCTTGCGCCTGGCCACGGCCAACATGCGGGAGATCGGCGCCCTGGCCGTCGACGACAGGGGGAGCGACTCCCAGGGGACAGTGACCCATCTGACCGAGGCGGGCAGCGGCCTGCTCGACCTGGCGGACGTACTCGAGCGCTGGCTGGGCCAGTCTCCCTTCGGGCCGATGCCGCTGCACGACACCCCGGCGCGGGGAATGGTCCGGGCGCTGGTCGCCGGCTGGGACTCGACGATCGTCAGGTCGCTGGCGGAGCGGCCGCAGACCCTGTCGGAGCTGAGCGCGAGCATTCCCGAGCACAGCTACCCGACCCTGAAACGGCGCCTGGCCAAGCTGCGCTCGGCGAACCTGGTCTCCCCGGTCGGTGAAGGGGGGAGGACGACGGCCCTCGAGGCGACCCTCTGGCTGCGCCACGCGATCGGGCCGATCAGTGCCGCCGCGCGCTGGGAGCAGGAATACCTCGCCGAACCCGGCCCGATCGCGCGCCACGAGGTGGAGGCCGCATTTCTGCTCGTCGTGCCGTTGCTGCGCCTTTCCGGTAGCGCATCGGGCGTTTGCGCTCTCGCCGGGCCGACCCCTGGGGAGCAGCGGGAGGAGCCCGGTGTCGCCGCCGTCAGCCTCGAGCTGGATCGGGGCCGGGTCGTCTCCTGCGTCTCCGGCGCCAAGCGGAACCCGACCGCCTGGGCGCTCGGCACCCCGGGGGCCTGGTTCGACGCGATCGTCGACGGCGAGGTGGAGTCCCTGCGACTCGGCGGCGATGACCCGGCGCTTGCCCTCGAGGTGGTCAAAGGCATGCACGAGGCTCTCTTCCCGATCTGAGGGACACAATTTTGCGTCCCAAGTAGAAGCTCGCGCACAAACTTGTGTACCTACTATTTGGAGCCACGTGATTTGCACCATAAAAAAAGATGAGTTAAAAACCGGGCGGGTACCTCTAGCCGGTTACCTTTGATTAGTACCCATACCTTCCGCTATGGATCGTGGGGTCCCGGTAAGGGACCAGACACAAACCAGAGATACATAGGAGGAAGTTCAAGTGAACATCAAAAAGATCACCATGCTCGCCAGTATGGCGTTGGCGCTGGGGGCGTTCGCCATCCCCGCTTCCGCCTCGGCGGCCGAATGGACCGACGAAGGTGCGACGCTCGAAGCAGCGGCGAACGTCACCTTCTCGGGGACAGCTCAGTTCGACACGGGCACGGCGGGCGTGCACTGCCCAACCGTCGTTGCCAAAGCCACGCTCCAGCCCGGCAGCACAGGCACGATCAACTCGTTTGAAGGGGTCGGCTGCAAAGGGATCAAAGGGCTGAACGGTGCCAGCGCCACGACGACCGCGACAGGGCTGCCGTGGGTCATTCATGCCAACGACAACGGCACCATCACGATCACAGACGTGCACATCGACAATGCGCTGACCCCGTCGCCGCCATTCCCACCGTCGGCGACAATCTTTGGCGATGTGACCGCCACGCCGAACAATCCAGAAGAAATCAGCAGTGTGGCGCTGAGCGGGAAAGTCGAAACGACCGCCGGCGAAGCTGACGTCAGTGGTTCACTGAACGCGTCTCCGGCCGGTAGGTACGGAATCAAATGAGTTTGTTCGGGTAAGGATCGCTCTGTCATCGACAGGGATTCCGATCAAGGGGTGTGGGTGGGCCGCGCGGCGCGGCCCACCCACTTAGGTACTCAGCAGTACCGTGTCAGCAACTGGTGTAGAGATTGACCGAACTGTTCGCGTTCCCTATATTGCCGCGACTCCGGAGCCGTCGGAGTCGTCGGAGGGGACGGCGGCGACGGTCGACAGGGATCGGCAGGGGACACGCAAAGATCGGCAGGGGACACGCAAATGAAGGAGGCGACGTGAGGAAGGGCTTGGCTGCGTCCGCGCACGGACGCTGGGTGGATCTGAGACACGTGCTCGCCGGGACCATCTGCGTGGCCGTCTGCGCCCTGGTCGTGGCGAGCCCAGCCCTGGCCGCGGACTGCCCGAACGAACAGCTCCGCCAGCAGCAGGGCGTGACCGCGTTGCCGAGCTGCATGGCGCTCGAGCAGGTCAGCCCGCCCCAGAAGGACTCCCAGTTCGCCGAGGGCCCGGATGTCTCGAGCGACGGAGGACGCGTCAGTTTCCGCTCGCGCGCGGCGCTGGGCGGGACCCCCGGCCTGCTCGCCGGAATCATCGGCGATCCCTACGTCGCGACCCGATCCGGCTCCGGCTGGACCACGGCTTTCACCGTTCCCCCGGCAGGGATCACCGTTGGCTGGACCGGCTCCGCGCAGGCCCGCAGTTTCAGCCCTGATTTCTCGAGCTGGTTCCAGATCGTCGGCCTGACCCGATCGGAATTCGAACTGGGGGTTGGCCAGGCCTTCAGCCGCAAGCTGGGCGGCCCCTTCCTGCCGCTTTCGCCGCTGCTCGATCCGATCGACGGTGGTCCGCATACCTTCCTCAACGTCGCCGGCAGCGGACCGCTGGGCGCCTCCGCCGATCACTCCCACCTCTATTTCAGGATGGGCGAAGCCTCGACGGCCTACCTGCTCGGAGATCCCAGTCCGGCGGGGGCCGGATCGGACCGCAACGCCTACGTGGCGGCACGCGACGCCGGCGGCACGCCCTCGCTGGCCCTGCTCGCCCGCGACAGTAACGGCAAAGTCTGGGGTGGCAACTGCGGAGCCCGCCTCGGCGGCATCGGCGACTTCGGCGTCGGCTGGCGCAACCAGGGTGCGGTCTCGGCCGACGGCTCGCGCGCCTACTTCTCGACCCGGCCGAGCCAGCCGGAGACCGGCGACTGCGACGCGGTGGCCAACAAGCTGCGCATCCTCGAGCGCCGCGAGACTCCGGCCGGCCCCGTGATCGCGGAGCTGTTCGGCTCCGAGTGCGATCGCGTCGCCCCCGCCTGCGACGCCGTCGACGGCGACGACCTCTACCAGGGCGCCTCGGTCGACGGCACCAAGGTCTACTTCACCTCCAATCGCCAGCTCGCCGACTCCGACCTCGACACCGGGGCGGGCTGCAGCGCTGTAACGGGGGCCTCGGAAGGCTGCGACCTCTATCTCCACGACGCCGCGCTGCCCGCTGGGCAGCGGCTGATCCAGGTCTCGGGGGGCGAGGTCGGCGCCGGACACCCGGTGGCCGGCGCCGGCGCGGAGGTTCTCAACGGAGCCACCGCGATCTCGGGTGACGGCTCCCATGCCTACTTCGTCGCCGAAGGCGTTCTCGTCGACGACCCCAATCCGGCCGGGAACAGCGCGGCCGCGGGCCAGCCCAACCTCTACAGCTTCTCCTACGACGCCGAGCACCCCGACGGCAGCCTCGCCTTCGTCGGCACCCTCGACCCGGCCGACAACGGCGGCCTCTGGGGCGGCATCGCCGGCTCCTTCCTCAATCGGGCCTACCCGGTGCCGGCCGTGAGCGAAGGCCCGGCGGGAGAGGTGGCCGGCGGCGACGGGCACCGCCTGCTCTTCCAGTCGCGGGCGGCTCTGACGGCCGATGACGGTGACGGCACGCGGCTCGACGTCTACCGCTACGACGCCGACGCCGCCACGCTCGAGCGCATCTCCAAAGCGGCTCCCGGCGGCGCCGACGGCGGCCCGTTCGACGTCGCCGGCCGGGAAGTCCCGCTCCCCGACCTGATCGGCACCGAGTTCGCCGAGGCCGGTCGCTGGGCCAGCGAGGACGGCGACACGGTCGTCTTCAAGACGGCCGAGGGCCTCCTGCCTGGAGACGTCAACGGTGCTGTCGACTCCTATCTCTGGCGGAGCGGCCAGCTGGTTCTGCTCCCCGGGACCGCCGACCCGGACGGGACGCTGCAGGACGTATCCACTCTCTCCCATGACGGCGACACGGTCGCCTTCCAGACCTTCTCCCGCCTCCTGCCCGAAGACGGGGATACCGCCAAGGACGTCTATGTCGCCCGCACCGGGGGTGGGTTTCCGCCCGCGAACGTGCCGGCGCCATGCGTCGGCGCGGCCTGCCAGGGACCGGCCGGCCCGCCCCCGCCCGGGGTGGGCGCGATCAGCGCGGACTTCGCCGGGCGGGGGAACTTGAAGCCGAAACGCGCGCCGCGTTGCCCCAAGGGCAAGCGCAGGGTGAAACGCGGCGGCAAGGTTCGCTGCGCCAAGGTCGGCAAGAAGAGGGGGCCCCGCGAGCGCAATGGGAGCGTCGGCGGCAAACAGGGAGGTCGGAAGTGAGAGCGTCTCAGTACAGCAGCGTCGGCCGCGCCCTCGGGGCTCTCGGCCTGGCGGCGGTCTTCCTCGCTCTCCTCGCCGCGACGGCGAAGGCCGCGCCGAACCTCAGCCTCGAACTCGAACGGGACCAGGAATCGGTCAGCCGCGGCGACGAACGGATCGAGTACGCCGTCAAAGTCAAAAACACGGCCTCCGCCAACCCCGTCGCCGGTGACCAGCTCTTCTGCAATGGGATCGAGACCGCGCCAGGGGTGCCGAAAAACTGGTTCCCGGGTGCACCGGGAGACCCCACGCACCCCAGCTACAGCTTCGAGTGGCGCCGCAACGGCGTCGCGATTCCCTCTGCGAACGCCCAGGCCTACACCACGACCGCCGCCGACGAAGGCGCGGTGATCCAGTGCCTTGTGACCGGCACGAACGCGGCCGCGGCCGCGGTCTTCTCCTCAGTGCCCGCGGCAGTGGTCAGCCCGTTGCCGGCGACGCCGCCGCCCGCTTCCTCGGGGCCGACGGAAAACGGCTCGCGCCCGACCGTGACCGATGAAGGCGGCACCGGTCGCACCGGCCTCGAGAAAGGCATCTGCGTTCCCTCCGCCAACTGGACGGGCGGACCGACCTACACGTTCCAGTGGCTGCTCAACGGGGCATCGATTCCCGGCGCGACCAGCAACGAATACACGCCGGTCGCCGCCGACGAAGGGAAAGTCCTGCAGTGCCAGGTGACCGGCACCAATGCCGGCGGTTCGCTTGTCGGCATCTCCAATATCAGCCCGATCAACGTGGCCGGCGTGCCCACCGCCGCCGCGGCTCAGAACCCCGCCGTCGAATTCGCCAACTCGACCAGCGGCACGGTCACGCTGACGGTCGAGTTGCCGGGTGGACAGGAGACCTTCGTGCTGGGGACGAGCGGCGCCGGCTGGAGCTGCGCCAGCACTCCGCCCGCCGGGGCGGAACCGGCCAAAGCCGTCTGCACCCGCGCCGACGCGCTGGCCCCCGGGGCCTCCTACCCGACCCTCTCCGTCAGCGCTGCGCTCGGGTCTGACGCCCCCGACCTGGCGATCGCGAAAGCGACCGTCTCCGGCGGCGGCACTCCGGCGCCGGTCAGCGCCGTCGACGAATTCGTCTTCGGACCGCCGATCCCATTCGGCATCACCGCCTTCCAGACCCTGGTCGCCGACGCCGAAGGGAACGACTACACGCAGGCTGGCGGGCACCCGTTCTCGGCCGGCCTCAGCTTCTCGCTCAGCCGCCGCCGCAACCTCGTGCTCCCGACCACCACCGCCAAATTCTTCCCCACCGAGCTGGTCAAGACCATCGACACCGAGATCCCGCCCGGGTTCATCGGCAACCCGGAGGCCGTGCCACAGCTCTGTCCCGACGTCGGCGCGACCCTCACCAACCCGACCACCTGCCCGCTTGGCAGCGTCGTCGGCGGGATCACCCTGCTGACCTCGGGGTTGACGATCACCAACGCCGCGATCTACGCGATGGAGCCCGAGCGCGGCGTCCCGGCTCGGTTCGTCTTCGTCAACCTGTTCAACAAAGGGGTCTACAGCCTGACGCCGCGGCTGCGCCCGGAGGACGGCTACGCGATCACGATCGAGTCCGCGCCGGTGACCCAGACCGCGCCGCTTCTTGACGTGGAACACGCCACGCTCTGCGGCTTCGGGGCGAAAACCTCGGTCTCGTCGCTGGGCACGATCTTCGCCGGCTGCAAGGAGAAGGACGAGCTCGGGGCCAATCCGAAGCCCTTCCTCACCAACCAGACGGCATGCTCGCCGACCCCGCCCGTGACCAGGCTCCGGGTCGACTCCTGGGAAGACCCCGGCGACGTCAAGAGCGCCGAGGCCGCGGCGCCACTGGTGACGGGCTGCGAGAACGTGCCCTTCAGCCCCACGATCGACCTCCGCCCGAGCTCGAGCCAGGCGGACTCGCCGACCGGGCTCGACGTCTCGATCACGGTCTCGAGCGAGGGTCTCGAGGATCCCGACGGCATCTCCCAGGCTCACCTGAAGCGGGCCACCGTCACCCTGCCGGCGGGGATGTCGGTCAACCCGGCCGCCGCCGACGGGCTCGGTGCCTGCGGCGCCGACCAGATCCGCCTCGGGACCGACGACCCGGTGCAGTGCCCGCCGTCGAGCCGGATCGGCAGCGCCACGGTGGAGACGCCGCTGCTGGAGGAGACCCTCGAGGGCGCCGTCTACCTGGCCAAGCAGGGCGACAACCCGTTCCGCTCGCTGCTGGCGCTCTATCTGGTGGCGGAGTCGAAGGAGCGCGGCATCCTGGTCAAGATCCCCGGCAGGGTCACGCCGCACCCCGTCACCGGCCAGCTGGTCTCGACCTTCGACGACAACCCCCAGGTCCCGTTCTCGAGCTTGAAGCTGCACTTCAACGCCGGCGACCGGGCGCCGCTCCTCAACCCGCCCGCCTGCGGCAGCTTCGAGATCCGCTCTGAGCTGACCCCCTGGTCGGCCAAAGACCCCGACAACCCGAGCGCGGCGGAGGCGAGCGTTCAGACCTCGACCTTCGCGGTCGACTCCGGCCCCGGTGGCGGCCCCTGCCCGACCGGCGCCCTGGAGCCGAAGCTGCGAGCCGGGGTGGCCAACCCGGTCGCCGGCTCGAGCAGCCCGTTCCTGATGAGCCTCCGGCGCGAGGACGGTACGCAGCGCTTCAGCGGCTTGGATCTGACGCTGCCGCCGGGCCTGACCGCTGACCTCCAGGGCGTTCCGTACTGCCCGGACGCGGTCCTGGCGGCGATCCCGGCCGGCGAAGGCACGGGCGCCGGGGAGCTGGCTGTGTCCTCCTGCCCGGCGGCGAGCCGGATCGGCACGGCCTCGGCTGGGGCCGGGGCGGGGGCGAATCCGTTCTACGTCCACACCGGCCGCGTCTACCTGGCGGGTCCTTATAAGGGCGCGCCACTCAGCCTGGCCGTCGTCGTGCCCGCGGTGGCCGGCCCGTTCGATCTCGGCAACGTGGCCGTCCGCACGGCGCTCCACGTCGATCCGCGCACGGCGCAGATCACCGCCATCAGCGATCCGCTGCCGACGGTGCTGCACGGGATCCCGCTCGACGTCCGCGACGTCCGCGTCAGCGTCGATCGGGAGAACTTCACGCAGGCGCCGACCAGCTGCGAGGAGATGTCGGTTCTGGCCCGCGTCACCGGGGCGAGTGGCGGCAGCGCCACCGCGTCCGATCGCTTCCAGGTCGGCGAATGCGCCGCGCTGGGCTTCGCGCCGCGGCTGAAGCTGCGGCTGAAGGGCGGAACCCGACGTGCCGCGAACCCGAAATTGATCGCCGACCTGAGGGCCCGGCCCGGCGACGCCAACGTGCGCCGCGCCCAGGTGACGCTGCCCCGCTCGGCCTTCCTGGACCAGAGCCACATCGGGACGGTGTGCACGAGGGTCCAGTTCGCCGCCGACCAGTGCCCGGCGGGGGCCGTCTACGGCCGGGCGATGGCGACCAGCCCGCTTCTCGACTATCCGATCAGTGGCCTGGTCTACCTGCGGTCATCCAGCAATCCCCTGCCCGACCTGGTCGCCGACCTGCGCGGGCCGGCCTATCAGCCGATCCAGATTGAGCTGGTCGGCCGCGTCTCCTCCGCCCGGCGGGCGCTGCGGAACACGTTCGACGTCGTGCCCGACGCTCCGGTCACCAAGTTCCGCCTCGAACTGTTCGGCGGCAAACGCGGCCTGATCGTCAACAGCCGCGACATCTGCAAGCACACCTACAGGGCTACCGCGAAGTTCGACGGCCAGAACGGCAGGGTTCACGACATCCGGCCCAAGGTCGCCAACGACTGCGGCAGGTGACTCCGTCGCCCGGCTGGCGCTGATCACGCGCGCCAGTCAGTGCAGATATCTAGAGCAAGGCCGAAGCACCCCGGCCCCGACCGGGGTGTCGACTAGGGACCCCCGGACGCGAGCGCTCCGCAACTGGCGTATTTGTTACTCAGCAGCACCGATCCTCCTCCGAGTCAACCCGCCCAGGACGATCCCGCCGGTGTGAGTCGGCGGGATCCGTCTTGGGTCAGGCGGACCCGAGGCCAGGGCCATACGATCCCGCCGATGCAGATCGACGGGATGCCGCTCGACCAGCCCTGTGTGCCGCTGAACGACCTGCCGCGCGTCGGCCTGGCGGCCGCGCCCGAGGAGCCGGCGCTGGTTTCCGCCACCCGCTCGCTGTCCTGGCGCGAGCTCGAGGAGGAGGGCGTCCGGCTGGCGGGCGGCTACCGCGGCCTCGGCCTCCAGCAGGGCGACCGGCTGGCTTCGCTGATGCCGAACCGGATCGACCTCGTCGTCCATTACCTCGCCTGCTTCAAGGCCGGGCTGATCGCGACCCCGCTCAACTACCGCTACACCCACCGCGAGATCGACCACGCGCTCGAGGTCAGCGGCGCGAAGGCGCTGCTGGCGCACGTGGAGCGGGTCGAGGACGTGGGGGCGAGCGAGCTGGCTGGCGATCTGGAGCGCGGAGCGATCGCCTACGGAGCGACGGAGGTGCCCGGCGCCGAGGTCGAGTGGGAGCACAGCTTCGAGGAGCTGCTCGGCAGCGAGCCGCTGCCCACCGATCAGCCGGCGATAGACCCGCAGAGCCCGGCGGCGATCTTCTTCACCTCCGGCAGCACCGGCCCGGCCAAGGGAGTCACCCACACGCGTGAGTCGCTGCGCTGGATGATCGCCAGCGCCGCCGCCGCCTTCGAGCTGACCGCCGAGGACGCCTTCCTGCCGGGCTCTTCGATGTCGCACATCGGCTCCTTCCTCTGGGCGCTGAGCACGCTCTCGGTCGGCGGCCGGGTGGTCGTCGCCCGCACCACCGACAGCCACGAGCTGCTGCCGCTGCTGCGCCAGCACCAGCCAACCGTGCTGGCGATGATCCCGGCGGCGCTCTCGGCGCTCGTCCGTGACCACGACCTGCAGCCGCACGACCTGGCGTCACTGCGGATCTGCCGCGCCGGGTCCGACAAAGTGTCAACCGAGCTGCTGCACGAGTTCGCCGCCGCGGCCGGCTTCCCGATCGTCGAGGGCTACGGGATGACCGAGGTCGGCCTGGCGACGCTCAATCCGCCCTCGGGGGAGATCAGGCAGGGCTCGATCGGCCGCCCGATCGGCGGTTTCAGCATCGACGTCCGCGGCGAGGACGGTGGGCCGGTCGATCGGGAAGCGGTTGGGCGGGTCTGGATTCGCACCCGCAGCCGCATGTCCGGTTACTGGGAGGCGCCGGAGGCGACCGACGAGGTCCTGCTCGAAGAATGGCTGGACTCGGGCGACCTCGCCCGCGCCGACGGGGACGGCTACCTCTGGTTCTTCGGCCGCAAGAAGCAGGTGATCGTCCACGACGGCTCCAACATCAGCCCGCTCGAGGTCGAGGGGGCGCTGGTCGAGCACCCCTCGGTCGCCCTCGCCGGCGTCGTCGGCGTCCACGACACCGTCCACGGTGAGAACGTCCGCGCCTACGTCACCCTGCGCGACGGCGCCGGGCGCCCCACCAGCGCCGACCTGATCGTCTTCTGCCGCGACCGCGTCGGCTACAAGGCACCGGAGGAGATCCTCGTCCTCGAGGAGATGCCGCTCAACCCGACCGGCAAGATCGACCGCGTCGGCCTGAAACGGATGGCGGAGGACCACCTCCACCCGCACGGGCTGGACTGAGCCGAGCTGCCCGCCGCTGGAGTTGCGGTAGTCCTTTGTGGCGCTATGCGCCACAAAGGACTACCGCAACCGTTCAGGTTGACCGCCACCTCCACGGACGGCCTCGACTGAGGCTCAGAGCATCCGCTCGGTCGCCTCGTCCGCTTCGCCGTCGTAGTAGGCGTCGAGGACTTCGCGGAACAGCGGCTCGGCGGGGGCGGCGCGGGCGAAGAGGGTCATCGAGGAGCGCAGCTTGGCCGCATCGACGGGGCCGAGGATCTCGCGCGCCGAGCGGCCGCTCTGGGCGAGCAGGGCGCCGGCGCACTCGCGCAGTCGGGGTCCCAGGACCGGGTGGTCGAGGTAGGCCCTGGCCTCGGCAAGGGAGGTGATCGCGTAGCGGCGCGACATCGGGCTGTGCCCGAGCCCGGCGAGCTGGGGGAAGACGAACCACATCCAGTGGCTCCTCTTGCGTCCCGCGCGCAGCTCGGCCAGCGCGCGCTCGTAGGTCCCGGCCTCGTCCTGGGCCGCGACGAAGCGCTCCAGTGGGTGTGGGTCGCCGCTCAGGAAACCAAGCTAGCGGGGCGGAGCGAGGACGGCACGCCGCCGATCGCGTGGGCGCCGCCGTCGACGTGGAGGATCTCGCCGCTGGTCGCGCGGGAGAGGTCGGAGAGCAGGAAGCAGGCAGCGTCGGCGACCGGGGTCGGGTCGTCCACTCGCCAGCCGAGCGGGGCCAGCGCCGCGAGCCGGCCCAGGGTCAGCATCGTCTCCCGCTCGCCGTCGTCGAGGTCGATCAGCTCGCCCTCGCGGTCGGCGAAGATCACCCCGAGCCAGCGGCGGGCCGCGGCGATCGGGGTGCAGGTGATCGCTTCGGTGTCGGCGAGTTGGGCATAGCGGGCCGGCACGTGGCCCTCGAGACCGCCGCTGACCACGACCACGCAATCCTGCTCGAGCGCCTCCCGGGCGATCGGGGTCTCGTCCAGGGTCCCCTCGACCCGGGCGAAGAGGCTGGCGTCGACCCCGTAGGAGCCCATCGGGATCACCGCCCGGTAGGTCGGGTCGTAGAGCAGCAGGGCGGCACGGCGCATCGAGGTGAGCGCGCAGACGGCGCGGTAGACACGGTCGTAGAAGACGCCGGATTCGGTCGCGACGTCGAGTTCGGCCAGCAGGCCGACCAGTACCTCGACAGTGCCCGCCCGGGGGGAAGCTGGGGCGGCGTGGGTGATAGGGGCAGCTACCCGTCCACCCCGGTGCGGTTAACCCTGGGGCCCCCATTTGGGGGATGGGGTTGCGCCCCCCGCTGCCGCCTTCATTCGCTCTCCGCGGAGCCGTTTTCGCTTGCCTCCACCTCGATCTTGCGCGGTTTCGCCCGCTCCGGCTTGGGGATCTCGACTTTGAGCACGCCGTGGTCGAGCGCGGCGTCGACCTGCTCGGTGTCGACGTCCTCCGGCAGGGCGACGCGGATCTCGAACTCGCCGGTATGGCGGGTGCGGTGGCGCATCATGCCTTTGCGTTCGCGCTCCTTGATCTCACCCGTGATCAGCAGCTCGCCGTCGCGGACTTCGACGTTCACGTCTTTGCGCGGGACGCCGGGCAGGTCGGCCTCGACGATCCAGCCGTCTTCGGTCTCCTCGATGTCGAACCGGGGCACGTGGAGCTGGCCGTCGCTGAGGCGGGTCGAGATGACCCCCTCCATCAGCTCGCGGAACGGGTCCCACTGCTCCACCGCCAGAGGGGAAGCGGCGGATCGACGAACTGGAAGAGGCATGGTTCCTCCTTAGGTCGTTGATTGACGGCGCCCTTTCGCGGCGACGCCTCTGCCGGAGTTCGTAGGCCGCTACGGCCTGCTGTCGAGGGCGAGGGCGGCGTCGCGCACCTTCCCGACCGCCCGCTCCTCGAGCTGGCGCACCCGCTCGACGCTGAGTTCGAGGCCGCCTGCGATCTCACGCAGGGTGTGCTCGCGGGAGTCGATGCCGTGGTGGGCGAAGACGATGTCGCGTTCGCGCGGGTTCAGGTCCTCGCTGAGGTGACGAAGCTGCTCGCCTTCGCTGAGGTCGTCGACCCGCTCGTAGGCGTCTTCGGCCAGCGGGTCGGGGAGCGCGTCGGCAAACGTCGGCGCCCCCTCGTCGTCTCCGCCGACCCGCTGGTCGAGCTGCCGCGGGGTCCGCTCCACCGCGATCAGGTCTTCGACCTGCGTGCGCGGCAGGTCGCTGGCCACGGCGAGATCGCCGACGGAGGGCTCGCGCCCGTGCGACTGCTGGAAGGCGCCGCGGGCCCGCTTGATCTGGACCAGGCGGCGGGCGGCGCGGTCGGAGAGGACGACGGGCCCGGCCAGCTCCGCGACAAGCTGTTGCATCGACTGGCGCACCCACCACGAGGCGTAGGCCCAGAACGGGTTGCCGCGCGACCCGTCGTAGCGTTTCGCCGCGCGCAGCAGCCCGACCACGCCCTCCTGCCGGAACTCCGCCGGTTCGAGTCGCGAGAAGCCCCGGTAGATGCGGGCGACGCTGTCGATCGCCGGCAGGAAGGCCTCGACCAGCTCTTCGGTGGCGAGCTCGTCGCCACAGCCGCAGGCGGCTATCAGCTCCCGCTCCCGGTGGATCGGAAGCGGGACGCCAACGTGGTTTGGGGAAGGCGGCACTACGAGCTGAGATACCCCCAAAATCCTGCCCTTGAACGCGGTCGCGCTCGCCCTACCAGAGTCAATGAGCCCTAAGACACGAGGATTTCGACGAGAGGAGCAGGTCCGATGACGACCCAGCTGCAGACCGACCGGGGGATCGTCCGCGTGCCGAGCGGGACCTGGATGGTCGACCCCATCCACTCCAGCGTCGGCTTCGAGGTCAAGCACATGATGATCTCGACCGTCCGCGGCACCTTCAAAGAGTTCGAGGGGACGCTGGAGGCGGCCGAGGACTACCACGACTCGCGCGTCTGGGGCAGCGCCGAGGTCGCCTCGATCGACACCAACAACGCCGATCGCGACGCCCATCTGCGCTCACCCGATTTCTTCGACGCCGAGAGCTACCCGAAGATCCGCTTCGAGTCGACCGGGATCGAGCACATCGAGGGGGGCACCTACCGCGTCACCGGCAACCTCACGATCAGGGACATCACCCGCGAGATCGCGGTTGAGACCAACGTCGAAGGAGCGGCGGTCGACCCCTGGGGCAGCGAGCGGGTCGGGATTGCCTGCCGGGGCGCCTTCGACCGCACCGAGTTCGGCCTCACCTGGCAGCAGTCGCTGACCAACGGCGGCCTGCTGGTCGGCGAGCAGGTGGCGCTGCGGCTCGACATCTCGGCGGTCCGGGTGTGAACCCTTTCGAAACCTCCTACGCCCGCCACGCGCGGGCCGGCGATGCCGTGCGCCGGAGAGCCGAGGACGAGATGGCCGGCCGCACCGTCTGGTGCGTCAGCGGCACCGCCAGCGGCCGGGAGGCGGCCCTGCGGCTGCACGACCTGCTGCGCGGGCTTCGGGAGCAGGGGATCGCGGCGCGGCGGCGGCTGACGGTGCCCAACGAAGCCCTCCTTGGAGACTCCGTCACCGCGGACGACGTCGTCGTCATCCACGACCTTGAGACTGCCCCGCTCGCAGAGGTGGCACGGGAGCGCGGTGCGCACGTCGTTTGGCTTGCCGGTACCGAGGGAGAGTCGATTCGCGCCTGGATGGACCCGCGCCGGCAGGCGGCCCCCGTCGATGCCGTGCTTGTCGTCGCCCAACCCCGGCGCCCGCTTGCACCAGCCGAGCGGGTCAGGCTGGCCATACCGGCCGCGGGTACGACGGAGGTCGACCCACGGGCCGAGGCCGCCTGGGTCCGGATCATGGCCAGCATCGTCCACGACGACCGCGAGGAGACGGTCGGCGGCAGGTGTCATGCGCGACCCGCGATCCCCGCTCGCTGAGCCCGCGACGCTGGATCAACCCCCGTCTTCAGGGCGCAGGTGGCGGACGCTGAAGCCCCAGTCGCGCCGCAGTCGCTCCGCGATCAGCGAGCGATGGCAGGCCTCGGGGTCGCGCTCGACGCAGAACAGGGCGGCGGAGCTCTTTCCGATCCATTTGACGATCGGCTCCAGGTCGGCGCGATCGAGGATCTCCGCGGTGTAGCGCCGTGCGTACTCGGGGGCGAGGACCGTGCGGGAGCGCTTGCCCTCGCCGCGCCGGTCGTCTTCGCGGTACTGGACTTCGCGAAGCTCGGTCGTCGGCGTCAGCTCCTTGGCGTGGGTGTAGCTGACGCCCGCCCCGCCCAGCTCCGCTTCCAGGCGACGCACGTTCGCCCAGACGTAGTCGCTGCCGCGCACGCCGCGTCGCTGGCGCACGTCGACCAGGTGGTCGATCTTCGCTTCAGCCAGGGTCGCGAGGAACGAGTCGAGGTCGAAGCCGTAGACGCCGATCGTCGCGATCGAGGCCACGCGCTCCCCGCGCCCTCAGTGCACCTGTTCGGTCGGGCGGATCAGGATCTCGTTGAGGCAGACGTGCGCGGGGCGGGTCACCGCGTAGGCGATCGCGTCGGCGATGTCGGGGGACTCGAGTTTCTCCATGTCGCCGAAGCGCGCCCGCGCCTGCTCCCTGACGCCATCGCGGATGTGGTCGGTCAGCTCGGTGGCGACGACGCCGGGCTCGATCGTCGTCGAGCGGACCCGGCGGCCGGCGAACTCCTGGCGGAACGACTCTCCGAAGGCCCTCACGCCGAACTTGGTCAGGTTGTAGACGCCGGAGCCGGAGCGGGCTTCGCGGCCGGCGACGGAGCTGAGATTGACGACGTCGGCGCAGCCGCGCTCGGAGTCCCCGGCCGCCGACAGTAGGTGGGGGAGGGCGGCATGGGTGGTGTTGATCAGGCCCTTGAGGTTGGTGTCGATCATCTCTTCCCACTCGTCCGTCGGGGCGTCCTCGATCGGGCCCAGCAGCATCACGCCGGCGTTGTTGACGACGATGTCGAGGCGGCCGAGCTCGGCTACCGCGCGCTCGACCGCGGCGTTCGCCTGCTCGCGCTCGGCGACGTCGCTCTCGATCGCCAGGGCGGCGCAGCCCTTGTCGACGATCTGGCCGGCGAGTCGTTCCAGGCGGTCCATCCGGCGGGCGCTGATCGCCACGTTCGCTCCCTGGTCAGCCAGCGCCAGCGCCGTGGCCTCGCCGATCCCGCTGCTCGCCCCGGTGACGAGGGCAACGGTTCCGTCGAGTGGGGTGGCCATCGCCGCTTCGAATACCCGGCGCGAATGCATCGCTAACGCTTTCCGCTCCGCTGCCGATGAGCGCAGATGCCCAAACTCTCCGCAGCGCTCCGTGTCCGTCGCAACCAGGCGCTCGGCGCCCTTACCGCCGTCGCGATCGTGGCGCTCGCGTTGCCGGGGATCTCGGCCGCGACCCCGAAGCCGGCGGTGCTGACGCTGAAGACGGTCAAGGTCGGCGCTCCGGGCAACCCCTCGGTCGGGATCGTCCCCTTCTCGGACGCGATCTATCCCTCCTGCGAACAGGCGCCCGACGAAAAAGGACCGGCCTGCCAGCAGGTCGGCGGCGTCAAGTACCGCTATGGGATCGGGCAGTTGGAGATCACCGTCGCCCAGTACGTCGCCTTCCTCAACACGGCCGACCCCGCGGGCCGCAACCGGCACCGCCTCTACAGCGACACCGAGAGCTCCTCCGCTTGGCCCAGGTTCGGCCAGATCGACTTCTCCGCCGGCGCCCGCCACGGCCGCCACTACACGGTGGCCTCGCCGGAATGGGCCGACAAGCCCTACGGCTTCGCCAACTTCCTCCGCAGCGCCCGCTTCGTCAACTCGCTCTACAACGGCCGGCTGCTCTCCAAGCTGCCCGGCATCGCCAACGGCTTCCCCGCCGTCACCTACCGGGTGCGGCTCTCGCGGCGGACCGAGCGCGGGATGTACACGATGACCGACCGCACCGCGACCCGCTCGGCCGAGAAGGGCTTCGTCGTGCCGAGCCAGAACGAGTGGATCAAGGCCGCCTACTACGACCCCAGCGGCGGCGGCACCTACTCCTACTGGCAGTACCCGACCAACCCCGGCGCCTTCGGCGACGAAGGCGCCGCGGCGCCGAAGCAGGCTACCCTCGACCCCGCCACCGGCGACGTCACCAACGCTTCCTCCCAGCCGCTGGCGATCTACCACACGCCGAAAACGCCGGCGCCGGCCTGGTGTCCCTCGACCCAGACGGCCACGGCCTGCGAAACCGTCAACCCGTTCGGCTTCTCGGCCGAAAAATACGCCCAGGGCTACGCGGGCAGTCTCGGCACGGTCGGCCAGGCGCTGACTCTCTCCCCATGGGGGACCCTCGACCAGGGAGGGAACGTGGTCGAGTGGACCGACACGATCACGCCGCCGCCCTCGGGCCGCAGCGGCGGCCGGGTCTGGCGACGACTGCACGGCGGCATCGCCAACGCGCCCGTTTACCAGCTCTGGCTCTCCGCGGTCGGCCTGCAGCCCCAGGAAAACACCTTCTTCACCGCCACCTACCCGTGGCTGGGGATCCGCGTCGGAGTTCTCGGCAACCTGAAGCCAAGCGGGCGCTAGGGCAAGACTCAGCGCGTTCCCAGAGTTTCACCCCCTATAGGGGGGACAGATGTGGGAACGCCTCGAGTCTTCTCATAGCTCGCGCTGGCTGGGCGTCCGTCGGGGCGCATAGGTTGGCGATCTCCGCATGCGCGTGGCGCTCTGTGGAGAACTCGGCCCATGCGCACCCCCTTCCCACACTCCCGCCTGGCCCCCTTCGCGGTTGCGGCGATCTTCGCCCTGATCGCCCTGGCCCTGACGCTGCCGGCGACGGCCCCGGCGGCACCGAAGGGCGCCAACGCGAAGGCCTTGAAGCACGGCACGCTGGTCCAGTTGAAGGGCCCGCGCGGCTGCCTGGTCGATCGCTCGGCCAAAGCTAAAGGCTGCGGGACCGCCCGCGCCCTCAAGGGACCGGGCCCGTTCATGGGGTCGCGGGCGATCGGGGTCAGCCCGGACGGGAAGAACGTCTACGTCGCCTCCTCGGGCAGCGACGCGATCGCGATCTTCAGGCGCGACACCCGCACCGGCGTCCTCATCCAGCCCAGAGGCCCGGCGGGCTGCGTCGCCAACGAAAGCACCGGCTGCGCGAAAGCGGTCGGCCTCGACGGCCCGAACTCGATCGCGATCAGCCCCGACGGCCGCAACGTCTACGCGACCTCGAGGAACAGCAACGCCCTCACCGTCTTCCAGCGCGGCAAGGGCGGCCGGCTGACCCAACTTCCGGTCGGCTTCGGCTGCATCTCCGGCCTGCCGGTCCCGGTCTGCGCCAGCGGCCGCGCCCTGGTCGGGCCCGACGTCGTCGTGATCAGTCCCGACGGCAAAAACGTCTACGTCGGCTCCTTCTTCGGCAACGCGATCGCCGTCTTCAACCGCGACCCCGCCTCGGGCGCCCTCGCGCAGGCGTCCGGGACCACGGGCTGCCTGGCTGAAGCGATCTCCGGGTGCGCCCCCGGCCTCGCGCTCGGCGCCCCCGAGGGACTGGCGATCAGCGCCGCCGGGACCAGCCTCTACGCGGCGACGGCGCTCTCCAGCGGGGTGGTCGTGCTCGCCCGCGACCCCTCGACCGGCGTCCTCACCCAGGCGAGCGACGGTAGCGGCTGCATCGTCGACGCCGC
Organism: uncultured Solirubrobacterales bacterium; assembly: GCA_963715395.1. Taxonomy (GTDB): domain Bacteria; phylum Actinomycetota; class Thermoleophilia; order Solirubrobacterales; family 70-9; genus VAYN01. The sequence goes on along the minus strand of OY970238.1, from coordinate 1,080,911 downwards.
GCTCGCCGGTTGTACCACCGGCGTGCAGTTGAGCGGCGCCAACGCGGTCGCGGTCAGCCCGGGCGGCGGCGACGTCTACGTCACTTCGCTGTTCAGCAACAGCGTCACCTCCTTCACCCGCGCCGTTCCCGCCGGCACCCTGACCCAGAAGGAAGGCACCCGAGCCTGCCTCGTCTACCTGCGCGCCGTCGGCTGCTCCTTCGGCCGCGCGCTGGTCGCGCCGGAGGGGATCGCCGTCTCTCCCGACGGGACCAACGTCTACGTCGCCGCCTTCGAGAGCGGTGCGATCGCCGTCCTCGACCGCAGCCGCGAAACCGGGATCGTGACTCAGAAGCCGGGTGCCGCCGGCTGCCTCACCGCCCCCAAGACGCCTGGCTGCGCGCCCGGCCGGGCGCTGCGTGGGGTCAGCTCGATCGCGCTCAGCCCCGACGGCCGCTACCTCTACTCGACCTCGTTCGGCAGCAACGCCGTAAACATCTTCCGGAGGAACAAATGAGCGAATCCGAGGGCCGCAAGCAGGGGCTGACGCGCAAACAGTTGCTGGGGACCGGGGCGGGGGCGGCCGCGGCGGCCCTGCTGGCCCAGGGCGCCGGCGTGGAGCGGGCGCTCGGGGCGGCCAAAGGCAAGGGCCGCGACGTCGCCGGGATGAACATCATCCTTTTCCTCACCGACCAGGAACGGGCGATCCAGCACTTCCCGCCGAACTGGCTGCGCCAGAACATGCCGGGGATGCGGCGGCTGCGGCGCCACGGGCTCAGCTTCGAACGCGCCTTCACCAACGCCTGCATGTGCTCGCCCGCCCGCTCGACCCTGATGAGCGGCTACTTCCCGGCCCAGCATGGAGTCAAGAACACGCTCGAGGAAGACATGCCGGCCTCGAAACGCTACCCCCAGGCCGAACTGCCGACCGACATCCCGAACCTCGCCACGGTGATGAAAGCGGCCGGCTACAACGTCGTCTACAAGGGCAAGTGGCACTGCTCGAAGCCGGCGACGCCGGAACACGCGGTCCCGGCCGACCTCGAAAAGTACGGCTTCCTACGCTGGAACCCGCCCGACGCCGGCGCCAACCAGACCGTCCCCGAGGCCGGCGGCGGCTACGTCGACAACGACGGCCGCTTCGTCGACCAGACCGGCACCGTCGCGGCCGGGACGGAGGGGATCCTGCAGTACCTCGGTTCGACCGCGGCCCAGCAGCAGCCCTTCTTCATGGTGATCTCGCTGGTCAACCCGCACGACGTCCTCTTCTACCCGAGCAAAACCTTCACCGAAGCCGGCTACGACGAAACCTGGCTCAAGGGCGACGTGCCGATCCCGGCGACCAACGAAGAAGACCTCTCGACCAAGCCGACCGTCCAGGAAGAGTTCCTGCGCATCTTCAACCTCACCGGCAAGCCGGAAAACGAAGAACAGAAGCGCGCCTACCTGAACTTCTACGGCAACCTGATGCGCTCCTCCGACAGCTACCTGGTCAATGTCCTCGACAAGCTCGAAGAGACCGGGCTGATGGACGACACGCTGATCGTTCGCACGGCGGACCACGGTGAGATGGGCCTGACCCACGGCGGCCTGCGACAGAAGAACTTCAACTTCTACGAGGAGGCGATCCGGGTCCCGCTCGTCTACTCGAACCCGAAGCTGTTCCCGCGACCGCAGAGCAGCGACGCGCTCGTCTCCCACGTCGATTTCCTGCCGACCCTGGCCAGCCTCGCGCAGGCACCGAAAACGGCGCGGGCCAACTGGCAGGGGGTGGACTACTCGAAGCTGGTCCTCGAGCCGGCGACCGCGAAGCCGCCGCAGGACTACATCGTCTTCACCTACGACGACTACCAGTCGGGCCAGAACACGCCGCCCTACCCGAAACCGCCGAACCACATCGTCAGCATCCGCGAAGGGCGCTGGAAGCTCGCCAAGTACTACGACGTCAAAGGCCGTAAAGCGCCGCAGTGGGAGATGTACGACCTCGACAAGGACCCGCTCGAGGAGACCAACATCGCCTACCCCGGCTACAAACGCTCCGCCAAGCAGGAGCAGCAGCTGCTGCGGCTGAAACGCAAGCTGGCCCGGGTCGAGAAGACCCGCCTGAAGTCCCCGCCGCAGTAGTCGCCGGTTTGACATGTGACCATTAGGTCACCTATAGTCCGGTCCATGGACGAGGTCTTCAAGGCGCTGGCCGACCCGACGCGGCGTGGCCTGCTCGACCAGCTCTTCGAGCGCGACGGACAGACGCTCGGCGAGCTCGAGGGGCGGTTGCCGATGTCCCGCTTCGGCGTCATGAAGCACCTGAAGGTGTTGGAGGAGGCGGGGCTGGTGACCACCCAGCGGCGCGGCCGCGAGAAGCTCCACTTCCTCAACCCCGTCCCGATCCGGCTGGTTCACGACCGCTGGGTGAGCAAGTACGCGGAGCCCTGGGCCTCGGCGCTCAGCGAGCTCAAACAAGAGATCGAGGAGACGAACGATGAATGACGAGCAGCTCTACACCGTGATCGGCGGGCACGGCACGATGACCGTGTTCGAGATCTACATCAAGACGACGCCCGAGCGCCTCTGGGAGGCGATCACCGACGGCGAGATGCGCAAGAAGTACTGCTTCGGAGTGGGGGTCGAGTCCGAGTGGACGGCCGGCTCGACCTACGAGGCCGGGGTGCCCGGCGTGGTCGACATCTCCAGCGGCGAGAACGTCGAGGTCGACCCGCCGCGCCGGCTGGTCCAGACCTTCACCGCGCTCTGGAGCGACGACGTGAAGAACGAAGGGATCTCGCGGGTGACCTGGGAGATCGAACCGGTCGGCACCTCCTGCCGCCTCTCGGTCACCCACGACCAGCTTGCGGACGGAGCCAACTCGGAACTGTGGGGCGGCTGGCCGATGATCCTCTCCGGCCTCAAGACCCTGATCGAGACGGGGGAGGAGCTCGACACTCCGGGTTCGCTGCGGTACTCGGGCGCCGCCTGAGGTTTCGTTCAACGACGGAGTGGTAGGAAGAGGGCCGTGTACCTTCGGGCCCTCTTCCTCGCCTTGATCCTTGTCGCCATCGCCTGCGCGCAGGCACTGGCGAAGGACGGCGACATCGAGCGCGCCGGGACCTGCTCCGGCGCCTCCTCCTCAAAGCTGAAGCTCAGCCCTGAGAACGGCCGGATCGAGGTCGAGTTCGAGGTCGACCAGAACCGCGTCGGCGTCCGCTGGAACGCCACCCTCAAACGGAACGGAGTCCGCGCCGCGTCGGCCCACCCGACCACGCGCGGCGCCAGCGGATCCTTCGAGCTGCGTCGCGTCATCTCCGACGGCCCCGGGACGGACAAAGTCGTCGCCAAAGCGGTGAGCCCTTCCGGCGAAACCTGCCGGGCGCACGCTGTCTTTCCCTGAAAACGCCGTCTCCCTGGGGCGGATCCGCCTCCTCTAGCTCCAGGCCAGCTCGCGGTCGATGATCGCGCCGAGGGCGTCGTCGACTCCGTCGGCGGGCACGCTGGATATGCGGGCGGCGGAGGCGGCACCGCGAACGGCTTCGGCCGCTCTCAGCGCGTGCCAGTGAGAATCGAAGGACTCCCCGGAGGTGGCGACGGTGCGGCCGTCGCTGCCGAGTAGGCGCCAGCGCCACTTGCCAACCAGGTCTTCATAGGCGTCGAATTGGGACATTTGCTCCTCCTCGGGTCGAGTGGGAACATATGTTCGCATTGGTGGCGGCGGCAAAACGGTCGAGTTTGCGGTGGTACGGTCGGCGGGGGTCGAATTGGACGCATCACAGGCACAGGGAGAGACGGTTCTCGTCACCGGCGGCTCGGGTTTTCTCGGCGGCTGGTGCCTGGTCGAGCTGCTGCGGCGCGGCTACCGGGTGCGCACCACGGTGCGCGACCCGGCCCGCGAGGCCGAGCTCAGGGCCAAGCTCGAGCCCGTGGTCGACGCCGGCGATCGCCTCTCCGTACACGCCGCCGACCTGCTCGGCGACGACGGCTGGGCCCAGGCGGTGCAGGGCTGCGACCACGTCCTCCACGTCGCCTCGCCCTTCCCGCCGGCGCAACCGAAGGACCCCGACGAGCTGATCGTGCCGGCGCGGGAGGGAACGCTGCGAGTGCTGAAGGCGGCGCTCGAAGCCGGCGTCCGCCGGGTCGTCGTCACCTCCTCGGTCGCCGCGGTCCGCGGTGGTGTCATCAGCGCCCCGACCCCGCTCACGGAGGCCGACTGGACCGACGGCGACAACCCGAATCTGGAGCCCTACACGCGGTCGAAGACGATCGCCGAGCGCGCGGCCTGGGACCTCGCCGAGCAGCGGGGGGAGACCGGGAAGCTGGCGGTGGTCAACCCCGGCGCCATCCTCGGGCCGGTCCTGGGCGACGATCGCTCCTACTCGCTGGCCCTGGTCGAACGGCTGCTGAAAGGGATGCCGGGGCTGCCGCGAATCGGCTTCAGCATCGTCGACGTGCGCGACGTCGCCGACCTGCAGATCCGGGCGATGACCGATCCCGCCGCCGCTGGCGAGCGCTTCATCGCCGTCGCCCGCTTCCAGTGGATGGCGGATGTCGCCGCGGTGCTGCGCGACAGGCTCGGGCCCGCCGCCGGGAAGGTCCCGAAGCGCAACCTGCCGGACCTCGCCGTCCGCGCGATGGGGGTCGTCGACCCCAGCGTCCGCTCGGTCGCCAAGCAGCTCGGCCAGAAGGTGGAGATGTCGAGCCAGAAGGCGGAATCCACGCTCGGTTGGTCGCCCCGCCCGGTCGAGGAGACGATTGTCGATTGCGCCCGCGGCCTCTCGGGTGAGAGGGTGACCTGACCATGGCGAACGTTCTCTGCGTGCTCTACGACGACCCGGTCGACGGCTACCCGCCGGCCTACGCCCGCGACGCGATCCCGAAGATCGAGCGCTACCCCGACGGCCAGACCACGCCGACGCCGCGGGCGCTCGGCTTCAAGCCCGGCGAGCTGGTCGGCAGCGTCTCCGGCGAGCTCGGCCTGCGCGAGTTCCTCGAGGGGCAGGGCCACCGGCTGATCGTCACCTCCGACAAGGACGGCCCCGACTCGGTCTTCGAGCGCGAGCTGCCCGAGGCGGACGTCGTCATCTCCCAGCCCTTCTGGCCCGCCTACCTGACGGCCGAGCGGATCGCCAAGGCGCCGAACCTGAAGCTGGCGCTGACCGCCGGCATCGGCTCCGACCACGTCGACCTGCAGGCGGCGATCGAGCACGGGCTGACCGTCGCCGAGGTCACCTACTCGAACAGCATCAGCGTCGCCGAGCACGTGGTGATGATGATCCTCGGGCTGGTCCGCAACTACATCCCGTCCTACCAGCTGGTCGTCGACGGCGGCTGGAACATCGCCGACTGCGCCTCCCGCTCCTACGACCTCGAGGGCATGCAGGTCGGCACCGTCGCCGCCGGCCGGATCGGCTCCGCGGTGCTGCGACGGCTGAAGCCGTTCGACGTCGGCCTCCACTACACCGACCGCCACCGGCTGCCGCCCGAGGTCGAGGAGCAGCTCGGCGTCACCTTCCACCCCGACGTCGAGTCGATGGTCGAGGTCTGCGACGTGGTCACGATCAACGCCCCGCTGCATCCCGAGACCGAGAACATGTTCGACGCCGCGCTGCTGGCGAAGATGAAGCGGGGCTCCTACCTGATCAACACCGCCCGCGGCAAGATCTGCGACCGCGACGCCGTCGCCGCGGCCTGCTGAGAGCGGCCAGCTTGCCGGCTACGCCGGCGACGTCTGGTTCCCGCAGCCGCCGCCCGAGGACCACCCCTGGCGCTCGATGCCCCACCACGGGATGACCCCGCACACGTCCGGCACCAGCCTCTCGGCCCAGGCCCGCTACGCCGCCGGCACCCGCGAGATCCTCGAGTGCTGGCTCGACGGGCGCCCGATCCGCGAGGAGTACCTGATCGTCGACGGCGGCGCCCTGGCCGGCGCCGGCGCCCACTCCTACAGCGAGGGCGACGCCACCGGCGGCTCGGAGGAAGCGGCGCGCTTCAAAGCCGGTTGAGGGTGCGGGAACCACGACGATGAGGATGCGCGCCGCGGTGCTGGAGGAGTTCGGGCAGCCGCTCGCAGTCCAGGAGGTCGAGCTGGCCGAGCCGCGGGCCGGCGAGGTGCTGGTCCGGCTGGTCGCCTGCGGCGTCTGCCACACCGATCTCTACACCGCCTCCGGCGCCGACCCCTCGGGCTACGCGCCGACCGTGCTCGGCCACGAGGGCGCCGGCGTCGTCGAGCGGGTCGGAGACGACGTTCGCTCGCTCGCTCCCGGCGACCACGTCGTCACCCTCTTCTCGCCCCAGTGCGGCGAGTGCGTCCATTGCGTCGACCCGCGCACCAACCTCTGCATGGCGATCCGCGAGCAGCAGAACAAGGGCTTCCTGCCCGACGGCAGCACCCGGCTCTCCCGCGAGGGCGAGGCGGTCCGCCACTTCATGGGCTGCTCGACCTTCGCCGAGTACACGGTGATGCCGGAGATCGCCCTGGCCAAGGTCAACCCCGAGGCGCCCTTCGAGCACATCTGCCTCTTCGCCTGCGGCCTCTCGACCGGGCTCGGGGCGGCGATCAACACCGCCGCGGTGCAGCCCGGCAGCACCTGCGTCGTCTTCGGCGCCGGCATGGTCGGCCTCGGGGCGGTCGCCGGCTGCCGCCTGCGGGGCGCCGAGCGGATCGTCTGCGTCGACCTCTCGCCGCAGCGGCTCGAGCTGGCCCGCGGACAGGGCGCGACCGACACCCTCGCCGGCGGCGAGGACGCGGTCGAGCAGATCCTCGAGATGACCGACGGTTTCGGCGCCGACTACACCTTCGAGGCAACCGGCAACGTCGCCGTGATGCGCCAGGCGGTCGAGGCGGCGCGCATGGGCTGGGGCCTCTGCACGGTCGCCGGGGTCGCCGGCAAGGGGGAGACCCTCGACATCGTCCCGCGCTTCCTGATCACCGGCCGCCGCGTCGCCGGCTCCTCCTTCGGCGGCGTCAAGGGCCGCGACCAGGTGCCGGTCCTCGTCGACCGCTATCTGGCCGGCGAAATCGACGTCGAGCCCTTCATCTCCCACCGGCTCAGCCTCGACGAAGTCAACCGCGGCTTCGAGCTGATGGAGGCCCAGGACGGGATTCGCAGCGTCATCGACTTCCATTAGGCCGAGAGCCGGCCTTGGGTGCCTGCTCGCCCTGGTCGCGATCGCGGGCTGCGGTGGCAGCGACATGGACGGGCCCCAGGGTCGCCCGAACCCGAATCCGCCGGATCGCACCAAGCCGGCCGAGACCGTCACCCCCTCGCACTGCGAACCGGGCCGGCCCGCCTGCCGCACGACCGAAGGGCGGGTCGTCTACGTCGAGCGGGTCGACCCGGACGGCGACGGCGACGCCCATTTCGTGATCCGCGACCCGCAGGGGATCACGCTGCGGGGCCTGACCGCGATCGACGTCCGCAAGGGCCTGCGGCCCGAGCCGCTGCCCGGCCCCGGTGACCTGATCAGCGCCGCCGGCCCGGTCCAGACCGGCTCCTACGGGCAGAGCCAGATCCACGCGCTGGAGCTGCACGTCGCCGGTGAATAGCGCCACAGCGCCAGTTGGACATTAGCTCTACTTCCTCTTATTAAAACTATCCTTGTTGTATAAACATGTCGTCCTGTTCGAGCCCCTTGGGGGCTCGACAGCAACCAGTCACGACAGAAGGGATGGGAGAGATGAAGATCGACAAGCGTCTGCTCGTCGTTATGGCCCTCGCGGTCAGCATGCTCGCCGTTACCGCCTCATCGGCGTCCGCGGCAGTCTGGAAACACGGAGGCTCGAACCTCGCCAAACACACCGAAATCAACCTCACCGGCGGCGAAGTGTTCAACACCGGCTCCGGCGGCATGTCCTGCGAAGTGCTGGCGACGATTACAACCTCGGGCGGCAGCACCGGGACGATCAAAAAATGGGAAGTCAAAAACTGCTCCGGCGCCTTCGGCAACCTCGTCGGCTGCGAAGTGTCCGCCACGGAAGCGAAAAGCCTTCCCTGGACGCTCGACGTCAACACGGCGGATCTCTCGATCACAAACATGCGCATCCGCCGCGTCTTCAAAAACGGGTGCAAAGTCGCCGAAGTCGACAAAACGGTGACGATGACAATGACCCCCGACGTCACGACCGCGATCACCGCATTCGAGTTCCACGGCCTGAACGGCACCTATACATCGTTCGGCTCCTTCACCGTCGACGCGCCGAACTCCGGCACATACGGAATCGGCTGAGCACTCGACGCCCAGGAGGCCCCGCGACCGATTCGCGGGGCCTCCTGGGCGCTACAGTCGGCAGTGAATCCCCCGGGAGTTGCTATAGTGAACCAAATGGTTCAGTATCAGACCGTGGATAGGACGCTCGCCGCGCTGGCGGATCCGACTCGCCGGGGAATCCTCGAGCGGCTTGGCCGTCAGGGCAGCGCCAGCGTCACCGAGCTCGCCGAGCCGGCCGGCATCTCCCTGACCGGGATGAAGAAGCACCTGCGGGTGCTGGAGAAGGCCGAGCTGGTGAGCACCGAGAAGGTGGGGCGGACCCGCCATTGCAGCCTCGGCCCGAAACGGCTCGAGGACCTGCAGGGGTGGCTCGACTCCTACCGCCTGATGCTGGAGGAACGGTACGAACGGCTCGACGCATTGCTCGAGCGGACGGAAGGAGATTCATCATGAGCGAGCAGGAGGCAGTACGGAAAGCGACGGTGACCCTGCCGAGCGAGCGGGAGATCCACGTCGAGCGCGAGTTCGACGCCCCGCGCGAGCGCGTCTTCGCGGCCCACATCGACCCCGAGCTGGTGGCCCAGTGGTGGGGCATGCGCGAGTCGACGACCGTCGTCGAGGAGCTCGACGCCCGGCCCGGCGGACGCTGGCGGTTCGTCTCCCGCGAAGCCGACGGCACCGAGCACGCGTTCCGCGGCGTCTATCGCGAGGTCGTGGCGCCCGAGCGGATCGCCTGGACCTTCGAATGGGAGGGGATGCCCGGTCACGTCTCGGCTGAGACCATGGATTTCGAGGACCTCGGCGGCCGCACCAGGATCGTCGCGACCTCGATCTTCCATACCCAGGAGGAACGCGACGGGATGATCGAGTCCGGCATGGAAGGTGGCATGAACGAGACCTTCGAACGGCTCGACGAGCTGCTGGCGGCGAGCGCCTAACCCTGCACGAGCAGGTACCGGACGACGACCGGGGCCGACGACATGCTGGTGACCACGTCATCGGCGTATAGGCCCCGGTCCTCGGAGTCCCCGATCGCGTCCTCGCCCACGGTTGCACCGCAACCTTGATCCGGTTGCTGCGTTAACGTCTCCAGACAATTGCCTAATCCCCGGCAAATCCGGGGAGCGGGGGACCCAAGTTTTCGGGGCGAACCCACCTTCGGGTGGGAGCGCAGACTCCTTCAGCGCTAGCCCGTCAGCTAACCCCGCCGGCCTACGAAGGAGGACCGATGTCCAACGCCCGTGGGGTGGCCTACCGCGCCGCTCTTTGTACCGCTCTTGCCGTGTTCGCGACGGCGCTGGTTGCCGCGCTTCCAGGCGCCAAGGCCTGGGCTGCTCCCGCGCCCGGCGGTATTTCCGCGACCAGCAGCCAGACCAACTACGACCCAAGCGCTCCCCCTGGGCGCGCGCTGCTCGTCCGCGGCCACGCGATCGCCCCGATCGACGCGCCGCCCGCGGTCAAGCGCGTGATCGCGGCCGCCAACCAGATCCGCGCCAAGCCCTATATCTGGGGCGGCGGCCACGGCCGCTGGTGGGACCGCGGCTACGACTGCTCCGGCGCCGTCAGCTTCGCCCTGCACGGCGGGTCGCTGCTCTCCAGCCCGCTGCCGTCGGGCCCGATGACCCGTTGGGGGCATCCCGGCCGCGGTCGCTGGATCACCATCTACGCCAACGCCGGCCACGCCTACGCGGTGATCGCCGGCCTCCGCTGGGACACCTCCGGCAACACCCGCGGCACCGGCCCCCGCTGGCACGCCGACATGGCGGACGACCGCGGCTTCATCGCCAGGCACCCGGCGGGGTACTAACGCGCGCCCGAGGCTAGATACTCGCGGCGTTCCCAGACTTGACGCCCCCATAGGGGGGTCAAACGTGGGAACGCTCGGAGTCCTCGGCTTGGGGGCCCGGCTTGCCGTCCGCGGGCTCCGGCGCCAGGCGACCGATCGGCAACCGGCGCAGCCACGCGACCAGCCGGACCGCGGCGTCCCCCGGCCTGCCGTGGATCGCCAGCAGGCCGATCGCCAGGGCGGCGACCCAGATCGCGCCGGCGCCGAGCGAAAGGCGCTGGATCAGGCCGTAGTGGCCGTCCATGCCACCGTCGGCGAGGAAGAAGAGGACGGCGAAGATCGGCAGCCCGAGCAGCGCTGCGCCAAGGGTGAGAAGGTCGGCCCGTCCCCAGCGGGCATCGCCGTGAAAGCGCCAGGCCATCGCGAAGACCGAGAGCAGCAGGGCGTCGGCGCCGATTATGTAAGCCCAAATGTGCGCCTCGTGCCGCCAGGAGACCTGCCCGGCCAGCTCCCTGGCTTCGCAGCCGGCATCGATCGTGTCGCGGCAGTCGGCCGGGAGGGGGAAGCCGACGAGGATCTGGGCGACGCCGGTGAGGCCGACCAGCGCCGGCCCCAACTGCCCGCGCCAGGTCCGCGGCGCGTCGAGCGAGAGAGCGACCGCGACCGCGATGAAGGAAGCGCCCCAGACCGCCACCACGGTGTCGAAGAGCCAGGGCCGCTCGGCGTTGCGGGCGCCGAGGAAGCTGATCGCGTCGCGCACCTCGCTGTAGCCGGGCTCGATCGCTCCGGCGACGGCGATCGCGACGACGAAGACAAACTGCCCGCAGAGCGAGGCGACTGCCAGGCGGCGAATCAGGGGGCTGCGACCGGCCTGCACTCGCCCGATCGCGATGTCAGGCGGGGCCCGCACCCCTCGCCGCCTCGACGCGGAAGGCCGAGCGGACGGGATGTTCGGGCTTGAAGAAGGTCCCGGTTTGGTTGACCAGGCGCCAGGGGGAGGGGAGACCGCCACCGCTGCCCAGGAAGCGGGTGAAGAGGCTCGAGGCGCGGCGGCAGGTGATGCCGGAGCGGGGCGGGATGTAGAGCAGGTACTTCCCCCTGGCGAAGGCGAGGGAGTCGACCGTGGCGTTGCCCTCGACGGTGAAGGACCCTGGGCAGAGCCGGCCGAGGTGGCTCGGGGCGGCGCCCCCTCCGGAGCCGAGCGAGACCGAGAAACCGCCACTGCCACCCGTGGTGAAGGAGGCACTCCCGCTGCCTTCCGGCACGACGCGCCAAGGGCGCGGCAGGACGCCGTCGTAGTCGGCGAGGAAGCGCGCGAACAGCTTCGATGCGCCATCGCAGTCGAGGATCGAGCTGCCCCCCAACGAGATCATGTAGGTCCCGGAAGGGAACACCGCGGCGCCGATGCGGTCGTTGTGCAACACCGTGAAGCTGGGGCAGGAGACCGGGGTGAGCGCGCTCGCCGGAGCGGCGCTGAATCCCGTCGCGGCGACGAGCGCGGTCGCCACCAGCGCGAAGAGCGGGCGCTTCCGGGACGAGAAACGGATGGGATCCACGGATCGAACCTACCAGCGGCGCCAGCGGATCACTGTTCTTTATGGGCGCTATAGCGCCCATAAAGAACAGCGGAGCGGCTTCGTAGCATTGCGCCTGACAGATGCCGGAACCGATCAAGCGCAACCAGCGCTATATGCCTGGGCTGGACGGCCTGCGCGCAATCGCCGTCCTCGCCGTCATCGCCTTCCACCTCGGGTTCGAGTGGGCGCCCGGCGGGCTGCTCGGCGTCGGCATCTTCTTCACCCTCAGCGGCTACCTGATCACCGACATCCTGCTCTCGCAGCTTGCCCGCCGCGGCCACATCCGCCTCGGCAAGTTCTGGCTCGCCCGCGCCCGCCGCCTGCTGCCGGCGCTGTTCGCGATGCTGATCGTCGTCGTCGCCTGGGTGACGATCTTCGGTCCCGCCCAGCCGCAGCAGTTCCGCGACGCGGTCATCGCCAACGCCTTCTATGTCGGCAACTGGCAGTTGATCCTCGGCGACGTCTCCTACTTCGCCCGCTTCGCTCCGCCCGGCCCGCTCAACCACCTCTGGTCGCTGGCGATCGAGGAGCAGTTCTACATCTTCTGGCCCTTCATCCTCCTGATCGGGGTCAAGCTCGTGCACGAGGCGCCGCTGCCCTCCGGGGTGCGGCCGCGGCTGGCGATCGTCGCCCTCGGACTGGCGATCGTCTCGGCGATCCTGATGGCGATCCTCTACGCGCCGAGCCTCGATCCCTCGCGGGTCTACTACGGCACCGACACCCGCGCCTCGGAGCTGCTCTTCGGCGCCGCCCTGGCGATGGTCTGGCCGAGCCGCAAGCTCAGCCGCCGGATCAGCAGCGGCGCCCGCAACACTCTCGACGGGCTTGGCGTCGTCGGCCTGCTGGCGATCGCGCTGATGATCTGGCAGACCGACCAGTACTCCTCCTTCCTCTACCGCGGCGGATTCGTCCTGCTCTCGATCGCGACGGTGATGGTGCTGGCGCCGCTCGCCCACCCGGGCTGCCGGCTCGGCCCGATCCTCGGCTGGAAGCCGCTGGTCTGGGTCGGTGTGCGCTCCTACGGCATCTACCTCTGGCACTTCCCGATCATCGTCCTCACCACCCCGGGCGGGATCGCCAACGGCCGCGAACCGCTGCGCGCGGCGCTGCAGGTGGTGGCGATCCTCGGCATCTCGGCGCTCTCCTGGCACTACCTGGAGGAGCCGATCCGCCACGGCGCCCTCGGCCGCTCCTGGCGGCGTCTGCGCGCCGGCGAGTGGCGCCCGGCGACCCTCTCGCGCGAGGGCTGGGCAGCGCTCGGCATCTCCGCCCTCGTCCTGATCGTCGCTACCGCCGGCATGGCGGGGGTCAATTCCGCCCCGGCCGAAGGCTCGGAGACGCGGGCCCAGGAAGCGCGCGCGGCCGGCGCGACCAAGCCGGCGCCGCTGACTCCCGCCCAGGCCGCGGCCTCGACCCACTCCTCCTGCAAAGCGGTGATCCACATCGGCGACTCCACCTCGGAGGGGCTCACCTCGCCCGAATACCTGCCGGTCGAAAGCCAGCGGATCGAAGCTCGCTACGCCGCCGTCGGGGCCAGGGAACAACACATCGAGATCTCCGGCGCCCGCTCGATCGAAGAGCAGTTCGAAGGCGAACCGAATGCCCAGGAAGTGGCGGAAGCGTGGAAGCTCGAAGGCTACAGAGGGTGCTGGGTCCTGGCGCTCGGAACCAACGAGGCGGCGAACGTGTTCGTCGGCTCCGCCGTCGACGAGATGGAACGGATCGAAATCATGATGGACACGATCGGCGACGAACCGGTGATGTGGGTGAACGTCCGCTCGCTGGTCGAAGCCGGCGATCCCTACGCGGAAGAGAACATGGAGAAGTGGGACGAAGAACTTCTCGCCGGCTGCCTCGAATACCCGAGCATGCGGGTCTACGACTGGGCCTCCGACGTCAAAGATGCCTGGTTCATCGAGGACGGCATCCATTTCACCTCCCCCGGCTACGCCGCCCGCGCCGAGCTGATCGCCCAGGCGCTTGCCCGCGCCTTCCCCGCCAAGGGCGAAAGCGAAGGCGGCAGGAGCTGCGTCGTCAGCTGACGGCCGCCAGGAGCTATCAGCGAAACCCCACGCGCCCCTTAGTTCGTCCGCGGTTCCTTCGGATCGTCGCGGGGCTCGAGCTGGATCTCCCGCTCGGCCCGCGGACGGCCCTCTTCGAGCTCGAGGCTGCGCTCGCGCTCGGCGTTGAGCTGGTGGCCGAAGAGGATCGCCAGGTTGCTGATCCAGAACCAGACCAGCAGGGCGACGAGGCCGCCGAGCGTCCCGTAGGTCTTGTCGTAGGAGCCGAAGTTGGCGACGTAAAAGGCGAACGCCGCCGAGGCGACGACCCAGACGACCAGCGCCACCAGGGCACCCGGGGTGACCCAGCTGAAGCCGCGCAGCTTCACGTTCGGGGCGGCGTAGTAGAGAAGGTCGACCATGAGCACGAAGACGGCGATCATCACCGGCCACTTGGCGATGTTCCAGATGTCGACCGCGGTGTCGCCGAGGCCGACGGGGCCGGCGACCGCCTCGACGATCGGGCCGGTCAGAACGAGCGACAGGGCCAGCAGCGCCAGCGCGACCACCATCACCAGCGTGACCAGCAATTGCAGCGGGCGTAGCTTCCAGAACGGCCTCCCCTCGGGGGTCTCGTAGATGATGTTCGAGGCCCGGATGAAGGCGCCGACGTAGCCGGACGCCGCCCACAGCGCCACCGCCAGGCCGAGGACGAAGGCGAAGCCGGCTGCGCTCTGGTTGGAGGCGATCGATTCGATCGGCCCCGAGAAGGTGTCGGCGGCCGACTGCGGTCCGAGTTCGGTGACGATCTCGGTCAGGCTTTCGGTCGTGCTTTTCGGATCGCCGACCAGCCCGATCACCGAGACGACCGCGATCAGCGCGGGGAAGAGCGAGAGCAGGCCATAGTAGGTGAGCGCCGCGGCCCAGTCGGTGAGGTTGTCCTCCATGAACTCGGTCGCGGTCCGCTTCAGGGTCGCGACTAGGCCGGTGTCTGGCGGGCTCTCCACCCGGTCCGTGTACCCCTCAGACGGCCGCCGAACCGTCGATCTCGACCGGCTCCAGCTCGTCCGCCGGTTCGAACCCGAGGATGCGGCCGTAGAAGTAGAGCTCGGCTTCGAGGCAGCGGATCTCGGTCTCCGAGCGGCGGAAGCCGTGCGCCTCGCCCGCGAAGGCGAGGTATGCGTGGGGGACGCCGTTGCGCTTCAGCGCCGCCACCATCGTCTCCGCCTGGCTCGGCGGCACGACCTCGTCCTCGAGGCCCTGGAAGAGGATCACCGGCGCCCGCAGTCGCTCGACGAAGTGGATCGGCGAGCGCTCGCGGTAGAGGTCGGCGCGCTCGGGATAGGGCCCGATCAGCCCGTCGAGATAGCGCGACTCGAACTTGTGGGTGTCGGTGGCGAGCGTCTCGGTGTCGGCGACGCCGTAGTAACTGGCGCCGGTGGCGAACTCGTCGTGGAAGACGAGCGCGCAGAGGGTTGCGTAGCCGCCGGCGCTGCCGCCGCGGATCGCCAACCGCTCGCCATCGGCCTCGCCGGTCGCGTCCAGGTGGGCGGTGGCGGTAATGCAGTCGTCGGTGTCGAGCACGCCCCAGTTGCCGCGCAGGCGCTGGCGGTAGGGGCGGCCGTAGCCGCTGCTGCCGCGGTAGTTGACGTCGACGACGCCGATCCCGCGGCTGGTCCAGAAGAGGAACTCGCGGTCGAGCGCCGGCGTCGCGTGCGAGGTCGGCCCGCCGTGGCTCTGGACGATCAGCGGCGGCAGCTCGCCCTCAGGCGCCTCGAAGTCGGGATTGGTCGGCGGGTAGTAGAACCCGTGCGCGGTCTCGCCGCCGCTGGTCGGGAACTCGATCGCCCGCGGGATCGAGACGAAGCCGTCGGCGACCGGCTCCTCGCTGGCGCTCTGGACCTCCTCCAGCGCACCGCTCTGGACGTCGAGGACGACCACCGCCGTCTCCCGCGCCGGGCTGGCGGCGGCGAAGGCGACTTCGCTGCCGCGACTGGAGAGGGAGGGGAAGCCAAACGAGGTGTAGGGCAGCTCGAGGTCGCGCGGGACCTCCTCGCCGGGCTCGAGCAGGAAGAGGCGTTCTTCCGCCCGGTCGCAGCGGACGACCGCGATCGCACCGTCGGTGAGGAAGGCGTAGGTGGACCCACCGAACAGCCACTGCGGGTGCGCCAGCTCCGCTTCCTCGGCGGTCAGCTGGACGATCTCCTCGCCCTCGTCGCGGTAGAGGTTCCACCAGCCGCCGCGGTCGGAGACGAAGTGGAGCCGGCCCGCCTCGTCCCACTCCGGCTGGAAGACCGACTCCTCCGGCCCGCCGGCCACCAAGGTCGCGTCGGCCGGGTCGTCGAAGGGGGCGATCCAGAGCTCGGTCCCGTCCCAGGGCATGTTGGGGTGGTCCCAGCAGGTCCAGGCGAGCCAGGCGCCGTCGGGGCTGAGCCGGGGGAAGGAGTAGAAGTCGCGGCCGGAGGCCAGCACCGTGGGCTCCGCCGAGCCGTCGAGCGGCAGCGCCACGATCTCGTTCACGGCTTCGCCCTCGCCGTGGGTCTCGCGCACGCAGATGACGGTCTGTCCGTCCGGCGTCAGCCGGCAGTCGGCGTAGCGCAGCGCCGCCGGCGTCTCCGGCTCGGGGGTGATCGCCACCGGCGCCTCGCCCAGCCGCTGCCGGTAGAGGCGCTGGTCGGAGAAGTTGACGAAGACGACGAGGTCGGCGGCCGCGAGCGTCCAGGCGCCGCCTCCGTACTCGTGGACCCGGGTCCGGGCGTTGAACTCGGCCGGGGTCACGTCTTCGGGCTCGCCCCCCGGCGGGCGCCGCATCAGCACCACCCGGCCGCCCTCCGCCGGGCGCCCTTCGGCCCACCAGACGGCGCCGTCAGCGGCCAGGGCGGGCGCCGCCAGCCGCCGGCCGGCGCGGGCCACGGTCGCGGGGTCGATCGGCGAGCGCCAGGAGCCATAGGGAGCGATCTCGGGCACGGCCGCACCATAAACTGCCCGGCCCAATGACTGAGACCTACGAAATCCCCCAAGAGTCCCGTGACCTCCGCGACATGGTGCGCCAGCTCGCCCAGGAGAAGATCGCGCCGCGCGCCGGCGAGATCGACCGCAAGAGCGAATACCCCTGGGACATCCGCAAGCTCCTGGCCGAGCACGACGTCCTCGGCCTGCCCTTCTCCGAGCAATATGGCGGCACCGGCACCGGCACCCTGGTCCTGCAGATGGCGGTCGAGGAGATCGCCAAGGCCTGCGCCTCCTCGGCCCTGATCCTGATGATCCAGGAGCTGGGGACGCTGCCGATCCAGCTCTTCGGCTCCGACGAGCTGAAGCAGCGCTTCCTGCCGAAATGCGCCAGCGGCGAGTGGTCGCCCGCCTTCGCCCTCTCCGAGCCCGAGGCCGGCAGCGACCCCGCCTCGATGCGGACGAGCGCGGTCCGCGACGGCGACGAATGGGTGATCAACGGCCAGAAGAACTGGATCACCAACGCCTCCGTCGCCGACTTCTACGTCGTCTTCGCCGTAACCGACCGCGAGAACCACCGGATCAGCGCCTTCGTGGTCGAGAAAGAGCGCGAGGGCTTCGACCCCGGCAAACTCGAGCACAAGCTCGGGATCAAGGGATCGCCGACCGGCTCGCCGTCCTTCACCGACGTCCGCGTCCCGCACGAGAACCTGGTCGGCGCCGAGGGCAAGGGAATGAGCGTCGCCCTCGGCACGCTCGAGCGCACCCGCCTCGGCGCCGCCGCCCAGGCGGTCGGGATCGCCCAGGGGGCGACGGATTACGCCAACGCCTACTCGAAGGAGCGGATCGCCTTCGGCAAGCCGATCAACGCCCTGCAGGGGATCCAGTTCAAGCTCGCCGACATGGAGACCGGGACCGCCGCCGCCCGCGAGCTGCTCTACAAAGCCTGCTCGCAGGCCGACAAGCCCGAGCGTCCCGCCGACCTCGGCAAGTGGACCTCGATGGCGAAGCTGTTCGCCTCCGACAACGCGATGAAGGTGACGGTCGAGGCGATCCAGGTCCTCGGCGGCTACGGCTACGTCAACGAGTACCCGGTCGAGCGGATGCTGCGCGACGCCAAGATCACCCAGATCTACGAGGGCACGAACGAGATCCAGCGCGTGGTCATCGCCCGCGCCATGGGCAGCTAGTCGACCTCGACCTCGCGCAGGCAGTGCGTGTCGACGTCGTAGACGAAGCCGCGCACCGCGTCGCGGTGGGGGAGGAAGGGCGAGCGGCGGACGCGCAGGATCGACTCCCGCACCGCCTCGTCCACCTCGGCGAAGGCTTCGATCGGGAACTCGGGTGAGACCCCGGCGGCCTCCTCCAGCTCGGCCCTGAAGCCATCGTCGGTGATCTTTTCCATCCCGCAATCGGTGTGGTGGATCAGCATCACCTCCCGCGTCCCCAGCCGCCGTTGGGAAATCGCCAGCGAGCGGATCACGTCGTCGGTGATCACCCCGCCGGCGTTGCGCAGGACGTGGGCCTCGCCGTCGCCAAGCCCCAGCGCCGCGAAGACGTCGAGCCGGGAGTCCATGCAGGTGACGATCGCCAGCCGCCGGCTCGGCTCCACGTCGAGGTGGCGGTCGGCCAGCGGATCGGCGAAGGCGCGGTTGTTGGCCAGCAGCTCGTCGGTCGTGTCCATGGCGCGGCAGCCTAGCCTCCGATTACCCGTCGTGCCCCCGGGTAGGGAATAGGCACGGTCCAGCCAACGGAGAGGGAGTGACGAGCGATGGAGTTGAACAGCCTCAGCAAGGGAATCCTCGGCGGCGACAGCTCGGCCACGCGCGATCACGTCGTCGGGCTGTTGACGAAGGCCTACTGGATGGAGATCGAGACCGTGATGAGCTACCTCGCCGCCTCGGTCAACCTCGACGGGGTGCGGGCGATGGAGATCAAGGAGTCGCTCGCGGAGGACATCGAAGAGGAGCTCGGCCACGCCCGCCAGTTCGCCGACCGGATCAAGGAGCTCTACGGGGTCGTCCCGGGCTCCGAAGACTTCGCGGCCGAGCAGAACTTCCTGCAACCGCCCGAGCACCAGACCGACACCGTCCACGTGATCCGCGGCGTGATCAAAGCCGAGACCGGCGCGATCGAGCACTACACCCGGATCGTCGAGGAGACCGACCAGGTCGACCCGGTCACGCAGGACATGGTGATCTCGATCCTCCGCGACGAGCAGGCGCACCGCCGCCTCTTCGAGGGCTTCCTCCGCGAGTACGAGTTCGAGGGCATCGCGTAGGCATAAGCTCGACGGGTGAATCGTCAGGCGCCCGTGTCCTTCGAAGTACGCCCGATCGGCCGGGTCGAATCGCCGCTGCTGGACCGCGCGACCGCCCCCAAGCAGGGCGACGAGGGATCGCCCCTCGCCTCGCTCGTCTTCGACCCGGGCGTCGCGGACGGCCTGCGAAGCCTGCGCGCGGGCCAGGAAGCGATCGTCCTGACCTGGCTCGACCGCGCCGATCGCGATGTCCTCTCGGTTCACCCTCGTAACGACTTCACGCGCCCCGAGGAGGGTGTCTTCAGCACCCGCTCACCCGATCGCCCGAATCCGATCGGGCTGCACCGGGTCGAGATCGTCTCCCTGGACGGGATTCGCCTCGAGGTTCGGAACCTCGAGGCGATCGATGGCACCCCGATCCTCGACCTCAAGCCGGTTCTCGGCCCAGCGGAGGAGAGGTAGCGGTGGAGTCCGGCGAGCTGCGGATCCGCCCGGCGACGGAGGCGGACGTCGAGACGCTGTTCGGCACCTTCGAGTGCCGCTCGGGGATCTGGATCGAGGACGTCTATGTGCGTCCCCAGGACCGGCGCGGTGGCATCGGCCGAACGGTGATGGAGCACCTGGCGGGTCTGGCCCTGGAGCGGGGTCAGGTTCGCCTCGACTGGTGTGCGCTCGACTGGAACGAGCCAGCGTTGCATTTCTATGATCGGCTAGGTGCGATCCGTCTCGACGAGTGGAAGATGTTGCGATTGGATTATGACGGTATGCGCCGACTCAAACAACACAGTTCTCCGTAGGGACTTGACAAAGTGTGTTGAGTAAAGTGAAGTTCGCGGCGCCGCCGTGGTTACTACGCGAACAGCGTCGCATGACGATGCCCGCAAGGTGCTGGCAATCGGTGGCGATGCGGATGAGCGGAAGGCGCTGAAAGATGTGCTTACCGACGTCGGGATAGAGGTCGTCGTGGCGGCCGATGGACAAACCGGTCTGAATTCGTTCTCCGCCGAGCAACCTGACGTCGTCGCACTCGATCTCGAACTCAGGGACGGCAGTGGGTTGGGGGTGCTGGCGAAGATTCGCGAGCTGGGCGACGTGCCCGTGGTGGTCGTCACCGGCCGCGATCACGGTGGGCGCGAGCGCGTGCAGGCGCTGCGCGCGGGCGCTGATGACTGTGTGACCAGGCCAGTTGGATGGCGGGAGATGCTGGCGCGGATCGAGGCGCTGCTGCGCCGGCCACGAAACGAGGGTCTGCGGGCAATGGTGCTCATCGACGAGTTCCTCCACGTCGATCGGTCCCAGCACCGGGTCGAGGTACTTGGTGTCGAGGTACGGCTAACGCCCGACCGAGTTCCGGATGCTGGTTGCCTTTGTGGCACATCCTGGCCGGGTTCTCGGCCACGGTGAGATTCTGCGGATGGTCTGGGGTCACGGCTTCCGAGAGCGGGATGAGGTGAAGCTCTACGTCAGCTACCTGCGGCGGAAGCTACGCGATGCGGCGCGGGTGGACCCAGTGGAAACCGTACGCGGGGTGGGATATCGGTACCAGCCCCGGAAGCTTTCCTAACGTATGAAAACAGTTTCATACTAACTACATACCTTCTGACCGGAAGCCGTCAGGGGAGGTGTGTTACCCGTCGCGAGGGGTGACGCGGAACAGCGATACGACCTCGGCTTTGTGGGCCTCCGGGTGCACGACATAGGCACTGGGGCCACCACCGAACCAGCCAGCGGCCTCGTTGTCGCCGACGAACACGCCGGGGTGACGGTTGCCGTCGCCGTCCTGGACCCAGACCTTGTCGCCCTCCCTGAACCCGTGTTCGATCGCCTCGCTCATCGGCGCGAGTCTAACCGCCGTCGCCCGGGCAGGGCCTAGCAGGCTCTCATGTGGCCAGCTGCTGGCGGTAGACGCGCATCGAGGCGTGGCTCAGTCGCCGTGGGTCTGGTCGCGCAGGCTCGGCACCCGCTCGCGGTGGTAGGGCGAGCTGAGGCTCTCGTCGTGGCCGATCACGTCGCGCACGCCGATCCCGAAGCGGCAGCGCAGCCACTGGGTGAGCCAGAGCGAGGCGCGGAGCTGACGCCGGTCGCGGAGCAAGTCGCCGTCGCCGTAGCCAGCGTGCTCGATCCCGATCGCGGTCCAGTTGAGCCCGACGGTGTGGCGGCAGCGCGTCCGCAGGTTGACCAGCTTGTAGATCTGGCCGGAGGAGCCGACGACGAAGTGCGAGCAGACGTTGGGCAGCTCGCCGAGCTCGACGTCCGGCACGTCGGGGGCGAAGGTGTTGTAGACGGCGGCGGCGGTCGCGGTCTGGGCCATGTGCTCGACGATCGCCTTCGGGTCGCGCAGGCGCCACTGGTGCTGGCCGTAGTGGCGCTTGCGAGTAGGCCGCCATCTCCCGTTTGCGCTGCGGACCGAAGGGGATCGGCCGATCGACGATCGGCGGCCGCGCCGACGCTGCGCTGCGCCTGCTTCGAGGCGGCTCGCCGGACCGCCGGCCCGTCGCCGCGGCGAGTAACGGAGAGGACGCACCGCGGCAGCGGCGATCGTTGACTCTGACGGCGCCCATCGCGCGCAGGGTACGTGCCCGTGGCTGGGCCGATGGCGAGAGCGATCGAGCCGATGAAGGCGAAGCTCGACCGCCGCGCCCGTTCAGCGACCCGGCCTGGGTCTTCGAGCGCAAGCTCGACGGGATCCGGGCGATCGTCGACCGCGAAGGCACGGTCGACGCTCACCTCGCGCACCGGCAAAGCCCTGACGCGCGGCCTATCCCGGAGCTGATCGAGGCGCTCGAGGCCGAGGCGGCGACGACTTCGTCGCCGACGGCGAGATCGTCGCCTTCGACGGCTCGCCGCACCAGCTTCGAGAAGCTGCAGGGGCGGATGGGCATCGCACGAACCCGCGCCTGGCGCGGCTGACCGGGATCCCGGTCTTCCTCTACCTCTTCGACCTGCTCGAGCTTCGACGGTCACGACCTCACCGGCCTGCCGCTGCGCGAGCGCAAGCGCGCCCTGCGCCGTGCCCTCTCCTTCCACGGCCCGGTCCGCTACACCCCGCACCGCAACGAGCAGCGGCGAGAAGTTCTTCCAGGAGGCCTGCGCGAAGGGCTGGGAGGGGCTGATCGCCAAGCGCGCCGACAGCCCCTACACGCACCGCCGCAGCAGCGACTGGCTGAAGTTCAAGTGCTCCTTCGAGCAGGAGCTGGTGATCGGCGGCTTCACCCCGCCGAGAGGCTCGCGCGAGCACTTCGGCGCGCTGCTGGTCGGCTACTACGAAGGCGACGACCTTCGCTTCGCGGGCAAAGTCGGGACCGGCTTCGACCAACGCACCCTGGCCGATGCTCGGCGCAAGCTGGAAGCGCTGGAGATCCCGCGAAGTCGCCCTTCACCGCGCGGCAGCGGCCTGCCGCGTGACGCCCGCTGGGTGAAGCCGCGACTGGTCGGCCAGTTCGGCTTCAGCGAGTGGACCCGCGACGGCAAGCTCCGCCACCCGCGCTACCTCGGCCTGCGCGACGACAAGCCGGCGCGCGAGGTGGTTCGCGAGCTGCCATCGGCCTAGCGGCAAGGCTCAAGGCTGACGAAAAGGTGCAAGCCGGCTCGCCGGTTTGTCCTCGCTGGCCAGTGGGTAGATGGCCAGCAGTCGTCAGTCCATGGGAACGAGGAGGGGTAGCGATGTTCAAGTGCGAGCGATGTGGAAGCGGCTACAGCGCCAGTCATCTCGGCATAGAGCACTGCCCGCGGTGCATGCTCCTCGACCGGGTTCAGGCGCCGCTGTCCTTCAAGGTCTTCACGCTGCCGGATTCCGCCAAAGCCGCGCCACCGCCGATGGCCGACCGCAGCGCGACCACCGATCAGCGAGTGCGCTCAGCCAGGTAGTCGAGCAGCCCCGCCATCCCGGTTTCACGGTGCACCCGACGCTGCGCGTCGGCGCCATTCCCCTCCCGCAGGATCCGCTCGATCTCTTCCAGCGCCCCCTCGCTACCGAGGTCGCGGGCGAAGGGCCGCACCGACTCGAGTACCCGCGCCCCCACCTCCCGCGCCGGTTCCGGTGTTTCGGCGTCGAAGATGATCTCCGCGTCGAGGCCGTGGCTGGCGGCCTGGAAGTAGGACTCCTCCAGCGACTCGCGGTAGAGGCCCGGCTCGGTCGGCCGCTCCAGCTCCTTCGCCGCGATCGCCTGGATCAGGGCGCCGAAGGCGCAGCAGCCGGTGGCGCTCGTCTGCACGTCGATCGCGCGAACCTCGACCGTCCCCAGGCGCGGGTGGGGGCGGACGTCCCACCAGATGTAGGTGTAGTCGCGCACCCCGGCGGCAGCGATCAGTTGGTCGGCGACGCTGCAGAAGTCCTCGTAGTCGCGGAACTGCCGCGGCACCTGGAAGCGCGGGTAGCTACGCACCACCTGCGTGCGGGCGCTGGCGTGGCCGGAGTCGGCCCCTTCGCGAAAGGGGGAGTTGGCGCTCAACGCCTGCAGGACCGGCAGGTAGAGCCGGAAGGCGTTGGCGATGCGGACCGCGGTCTCGGCATCGGGGACGCCGACATGGACGTGAAGCCCGCACGGCGGTGAACGCAGCAGATCGCCGAGGTCCTCCCGCACCACTTCGTAGCGGGGTTTCTTCACCAGGGTGGCCCGAGGCGAGTCGTCCGCCGGATGAAGGCCCGACCCGAACAGGCCAAAGCCGGCCTCGCGTATCGCTTGCCGTCCCTCGCGCAGCTCGGTCAGAGTCTCGTCCGCGGTCAGGCAGATCCCCGTCTTCAGCTCGATCTGCTCGGCGAAGATCTCGGCCGAGACGCGCTTGGCCAAGGGGCCGGAAACCCGGTCGAGGACCAGCTCGCTGGCGGCTGTCAGCCGGTGGTCATCGCCGACCAGGAGCAACTCCTCCTCGACTCCGAGCGAGAGCGGCGGCGAGGCGCCGAACCGGTGCGTGTAGCGACCGGCGGCCGAAGGCACGCGATCAGAGGACACCGGCGGCCTGACGGGCAGGCTTCTCGCCGTAGCCGAATTCGACCAGTGCCTCTCCAAGTACCTCTTCCATCGCGGCGCGCTCCTCCGCCGTCAGGTTCCCGCGCCAGGCGCCAGGGCTGGCGCTGCGCATGGCCCGGCGCGGACCGCGGGCCCCGGAAGGGACTTCCTCGAAGCGGTGGCGGGCGACGACTCGGCGCAAGCGTCCGCGGTCGAGATCGAGCATCGCGCAGAGCTGATCGAGATAGAGGGCGGTGTCCTCGCGCAGGTCCTCGTAGCGGATCAGGATCCGGTCCTCGGGCGGGCGGCTGTCGAAGGCTTCGCGCACCGCTCGGCTGCGGTAGACCCAGACGGCGGCGAGCCAGCGAATCAGGGCTATGCGACCCTCCGGGGCAACCGGGAAAGCTCCGCCCGGGATCGCCCAGGAGCCCTCCCGATAGGCGTCGAGCCAGGAATCGACCACATCACGGCCATCGCGCAGCAGGAAGATCACCCTGGAGGCCGGGAACAGGTCCGCCAGCAACGGCGCCACCTGGGAGCCGGGCTCCTTGACCACGAACAGCTCGGTCCGCGCCAGCTCCCCGGCGCCGTCGGCAGCCTGTGCCTCGAATCTCGCCCGGATCAAATCCCGCAGCGGCTCCCGCCAGGCGTCGCGGTGGCGCTCGGCGAAGAAGTAGTCCGACTCCTCTGCCTTGACGCCCAGCAGCGTGCTCAGCTCGGGCGGGTCGTCGCAGGCTGCCCAGGCGAGCGGGATCGGTCGCCAGACGCCGAGGTGGTGGCCGAGATGGGGATCGTCGATCGGCATCACGCCGTGGAGGTCCGAAAGCATCCGCAACAGCCAGGTGCTGCCGCTGCGGGAGGAGCCGAATATCCAGGCCAGCCGGTCCTCGTTTTCGGACAGACCTTTCATTGTGGACGGGGACTACCCCGGTCGCGTTTGGCTTCAAACCACGGCGGGCACCTGCAAGCTGACGTGGCCAACCGCTACCTCGCCATCTACCTCAACGACCACCTCGCCGGTTCCGTGGTCGGCGTGGAGCTGGCCCGGCGAGCGCGGGGGAGCAACGAGGGAACCGAGTTGGGGAAGGCCCTGGCCGAGGTCGGCGCTGAAATCGAGGCCGACCGGCAGACGCTGCGGCAACTGATGGGCCGGCTCGATGTCGCCGAGAGCAAGGTCAAGCCGGCCGGCGCCTGGGTCGCCGGGAAGCTGGGCCGGCTCAAGCTCAACGGCCAGGTGCGTGGCTACTCGCCGCTGAGCCGGGTTGTCGAGTTGGAGGCCCTTTGCAATGGGATCGCCGGCAAGACGATGCTCTGGAGGGCCTTGGGCAGGACCCTGGGGGATCGCCTGCCCGGGTTCGACTTCGAGGCACTCGCGGTCCGGGCGGAAGCGCAGCGACAGCGACTCGAGGCGCACCGTCTCGACGCCGCGGCAACGGCATTTGGCGCCAAGGAGTAGGGGGCGGTGGACGGCCTCGGCGACTACAGGGCCAAGCGCGATTTCGAAACGACGCCGGAGCCTGCGCCCCGGCGCCGGCGTCGCAAGAAAGGCGCGCCGCGCTTCGTCGTCCAGGAACACAGCGCCCGGCGGCTGCACTGGGACCTGCGGCTCGAGCACGACGGCGTCGCCGTCTCCTGGGCGATCCCCAATGGGGTCCCGGACGACCCGAAGGAAAACCGCAGGGCGGTCCACACCGAGGACCACCCGCTCGAGTACATGGAGTTCGAAGGCGAGATCCCGGCCGGCGAGTACGGTGCCGGGACGGTGCGGATCTGGGATCACGGCACCTACGAGTCCCAGAAATGGGAGCCGAAGAAAATCGTCTTCAGCTTCGATGGCGAGCGACTGAGCGGCCGCTACGCGCTCTTCCAGGCCGGTGACCCGAAGGACTGGATGATCCACCGGATGGACCCCCCGGCGGAGGTTCGAGACCCTTTCCCAGAGTCGATTGCGCCGATGCTGGCGCGCCCAGCCCGGTTGCCGAGGAAGGGGGAGTGGGCGGCGGAGGTCCGGTGGAGGGGGACTCGCGCGATCGCCTACGGCCGCCCGGGGCGACTGCGCCTGAGCGATGGCGACGGCACCGATATCAGCCGCGACCACCCGAAGGTGCGCCGTCTCGCCCGCCAGCTCGGCAGCCGTGAGGCGGTGCTCGACGGCGTGCTGGTCGTCTTCGACGAAGCGGGGCATCCGAGCGCTCCGCGCCCCAAAGACGATGCTGTCACCTACGTGATCTTCGATCTTCTCTACTTCGAAGGTCACGATCTGCTCGCCGAGCCCTACCGGCGCCGCCGTGAACTGCTGGACGAACTCGAGCTCTCGGGGGAGAACTGGCAGACGCCGAGCTACTCGGTCGGCCAGCTCCGAGAACTGCTCGACGCGACCCGCGAGCGCGGTCTCCCGGGACTCGTCCTGAAGCGGATCGACAGTCGCTACGAGCCGGGCCGGCGTTCCGACTCGTGGCGCAGCGTCGGCTAGCCGCCGGCGCGGAGCCGTCGGTCCGACGTCGTTTGTGCGCCAGCGCCGCGGGTAATTCAACGGTGGACAAGGACTGCCCGCTGGTTCGGGCCCTGCGGCTTTCACCGGGCCTTGCCCCGGTTCCCGCTCGGGTGAGACGACCAACCGCATTGCGGTGCGGCGCCGGGCTGGCGGGCCTACAACTTCAAACGAAGCGTGAGGAGGGGACCGACGGTGAACGAGCTGAAAGACAAGCGAATCGCCTTCTTGACGGCCAACGAGGGAGTCGAGCAGGTGGAGCTGACCGAGCCGCTCGGAGCGGTGCGCGCAGCCGGTGCGCGAGGCGGACCTCCTGGCCCCCGAAGCCGGCGAGATCCAGGCCTTCAACCACCTCGACAAGGGTGAGAAATTCGAGGTCGACCGGGTCGTCGGAGACGCCGATGCCAGCGAGTACGACGGCCTGATGCTGCCCGGCGGAGTCGCCAATCCCGACCAACTGCGGATGAAACCGGAGGCGGTCGAGTTCGTCCGCGCCTTCTTCGAGGCGGGCAAGCCGGTGGCGGCGATCTGCCACGCCCCCTGGACCCTGATCGAGGCCGACGTCGTGCGAGGGCGCACCGTCACCTCCTTCCCGAGCCTGCGGACCGACCTGCGCAACGCCGGCGCCGAGTGGGTCGACGAGGAGGTCCACGTCGACCAGGGGTTGGTCACCAGCCGCAAACCGGACGACCTCGACGCCTTCGACGCGAAGATGGTCGAGGAGTTCGCCGAGGGTGTCCACCAGGGCCAGCGCGAGAGCGCCGCTGCCCGCTGAGGAAGGAGGGCGAAATGCCCCCACGAGGCGTGAAAAAAGGCAGCAAACGGGACCGCCAGTACAAAGAGATCAAAAAAAGCGAGGAAAAAGCCGGCCGCTCTACGAAACGGTCCGAGGAGATCGCCGCCCGTGCCGTGAACAAGGAAAAAGCGCGCTCGGGCGAATCGAGCACCGCTTCGCGAAGTTCGACCCGCGGCCGTTCCGCCAGCAGCCGCGGCGGCAAACAATCGGGCAAAGGACCGGGTGGCCGGACCCGCGAACAGCTCTACAACGACGCCAAGAAGCTCGGCATCGAAGGCCGCTCGAAAATGAGCAAGAAAGAGCTCGAGCACGCCGTGGCCGGGGCCAGTTGACCCAGGCCGACGCCGGCGCCCGCGCCAGCCGCCGTGAAACCGGTCTGGATCGGATGCTCCGGCTGGAGCTACCAGGACTGGAAGCAGGACCTCTACCGAGGGGTGCCCGCCTCGCGCTGGCTGGAGCGCTACGCGGAGGTCTTCGACACGGTCGAGGTCAACTCCACCTTCTACCGGCTGGCGAAGCGAGCGACGGTCGAAGGTTGGGTCGAGCAGACCCCTGACGGCTTCCTCTTCGCGGTCAAGGCGAGTCGCTACCTCACCCACATTCGCCGGCTGCGGGAGATCGAGCAGGGGATCGCGCGCTTCTGGGAGCCGCTGGAGCCGCTGCGCGACGCGGACCGCCTGGGCCCCGTCCTCTGGCAGCTGCCGGAGAACTTCCCCCGCGACGACGAGGTGCTCGAGCGGACGCTGCGATTGCTGCCGCCGGGCAGGCACTGCTTCGAGTTTCGCCACCCGAGTTGGTTCGCCGCGGACGTCCGGCGCTTGCTCGAGGAGCACGGCGCTTCCCTGGTGATCGGCGCCGATGCCCGCCGGAAGCTGCCGCCGGCTCGGCCGGTCGGCGAACTGGCCTACCTGCGCCTCCACTACGGCTCCCGGGGGCGCGACGGCAACTACTCGCGGGCGGAGTTGGACCGTTGGCGGCGGCGCGTGGCCGCCTGGCGCTCCCGCCGCGAGGTCTTCGCCTACCTCAACAACGACTGGCGCGGATTCGCCCCGGCCAACGCTCGCGAGCTGCGCCGCGGCCTGTCCGCACCAGAGCGTGTAGGCGCGTAGTCGCCGGGTACTGGGTCCACATGTCACCGATCAAGAAAGCCGTTGCCCGCAGGGCGGCCAAGTCGACCGCCAAGCACACCGCCCACGGGACCGCTTCGAGGCTGAAACGGAACCCGATCAGGGCCGCCACCCTGCTCAGCGTCGGAGCCGCCGCCGGCCTGGTCGCCGGCTGGGCCCTCGGTCACGCCGCAACGGGCACCACCGGTGTCGATTCGAACTGAGGCGACACGCGTTTCGCCGCCTCCGAGCGGGGGTAATCGACTCGCATGAGCCCTGAGGACGAGGCCAGGATCGCCGAAGAGGAGGCCGAGGCCGCTGAGGAAGCGGCGCGGATCGGTGGCCGCGTGCCGAAAGAGAGCGACGACCCTGCCGAACAGCCGCTGATCGAGTCCGGCCAGGGCGAGGCCGAGGGCTTCGAGCTGGCCGAGGAGCAGCTGGAAGAAGCCGCCACCCACTCCAACCAGCGTGGCTTTCCGGATCGCGACGTGCCGGTGCCGGAGGAGCAGGAGGAGGCCGAGTACGGGGAGGCCGACGAGCCGATTCCCCCAGACGGCAGCGAGTGAACGCGACCGCCACCCACCGACTGCTGGCGATTGTCACCGACACCTTGGTCGGCGACGAGCCGATCGACGAGATTCGTCGCCAGGCCGACGGCGGTGGGGTGGAGGTGCGCCTCGTCGTGCCGGCGGTCGAGGCGAACGTCTTTCGCCACACGATCGGCGACATCGACGACCCGAAGCGGGAAGCGGAGCAGAGGCTGTGGCAGTGCTCGAGGAAGCCCTGCGGGACGCGGGCGTCGACGCGTCCGGCTATGTCGGCGATCCCGACCCGGTCCAGGCCGCCCAGGACGCGCTGCTCGAAAGCACCGGCGGACGAAGTCCTGATCTTCGAGCACCGCACCGGGCAGGCCCGCTGGTTCGAAGACGGGCTATTCGAGAAGGCGCGGGAGTCGCTCGACCCGCCGCTGCGGATGATCATGATCGACCCCGCCGAGGATGGCACCCACGTCGTCGAGGTCGAACAGGCGCCCCCCGGCACGCAACGATCGAGCGAAGAAAAGGAGCTCGAATCCGCATATATCCCCGGCTTCTCACGCGCCGACTTCGCCGGGATGGCGCCGGCATCGTCGGCACGATTCTCGTCATCGTCCTCGCCGCCGCGGTGGCGGCCTGGGGTCGGGCCCTCCGGTGGGCTGGAAGGCGGTGGCGATCGGGATCGCGATCGGGATCGGCCTGATCAACATGGCCCACGTCGTCGGCCTGGCCCTGTTCGAGAGCGTCCATTACCACGGTGGCTTCGCGAAGTTCTTCCGCAGGCTCTCGATGATCGCGACCCCGGTAGCCGTCCTCGCAAACCTCTTGATCCTGCTCTTCGCGACGACCCAGGCCCCCCGCAGGCTCGGTGCACGAAGGCCCCGAGCGCTGTCGGCCGGAGGTTCCGAGCTCGGGCTCGGCTGCATGGGCATGTCGGAGTTCTACGGAACGCGCCGACGAGGGTCGAGGCGTCGGAAGCGATCCAGCGCGCCCTCGACCTCGGCGTCAACTTCCTCGACACCGCCGACATGTACGGGCCGTTCACCAACGAGAAGCTGGTCGGCAGCGGCGATCGTCGGGTCGCCGCGACGAGGTCGTGCTGGCGACGAAGTTCGGCAACGTCCGCGGCGAGCACGGCGAGCGGCTCGGGGTCCGCGGCGACCCCGATTACGTGCGCAGGAGCTGCGACGCCTGCCTGCGCCGGCTCGGCGTCGAGCGGATCGACCTCTACTACCAGCACCGGGTCGACCCGAAGTGCCGATCGAGGAGACGGTCGGCGCGATGGCCGAGCTGGTGAGCGGCCGGCAAGGTCGCCCACCTCGGCCTCTCCGAGGCGGCGCCGGAGACGATCCGCCGCGCCCACGCGACCCACCCGATCGCCGCCCTGCAGACCGAGTACTCGCTCTGGAGCCGCGAGCCCGAGGACGAGATCCTGCCGACCGTGCGCGAGCTCGGGATCGGTTTCGTCGCCTACAGCCCGCTCGGCCGCGGCTTCCTCACCGGTCGCTTCCGCGTCGCCGAGCGACCTCGCCGAGGACGATTTCCGCCGCCAAGCCCCCGCTTCGAAGGCGAGAACTTCGAACGCAACCTCGAGCTGGTCGACCGGGTCGAGCGAGATCGCGGCCGAGAAGGGCGTCACGCCGGGTCAGCTCGCGCTGGCCTGGGTGCTCGCCCAGGGCGAGGACATCGTGCCGATCCCCGGTACCAAGCGGCGTCGACTTACCTCGAGCAGAACGTCGCCGCCGGAGAAGTCGAGCTCTGAGCGACGAGGACCTGCGGCGGATCGACGAGGTCGCTCCGGTTGGGGTCGCGGCTGGCGACCGCTACGCCGACATGTCGCCCCTGGGGCGTTAGCGTCCTGGGTCTGAAGACGACCTTCACCCCATCTCATCGCGGTGGTGCCGGAGCGCCGATGGTCTGCCTGCACGGCTTCACCGACACCTGGCGCACCTGGGACCTCGTTCTGCCGGACCTCGAACGGGAGCACGACGTCCTTGCCCCGACCCTCCCCGGCCACGCCGGCGGCCCGCCGATCGACGGGGAGATCACCGACGCCCTGCTCGCCGACGCGGTCGAGCAGGCGATGGACGAGGCCGGCTTCGAGAGCGCCCACATCGTCGGCAACTCGCTCGGCGGCTACGTCGCCCTGCAGCTGGCGGCGCGCGGGCGCGCCGAGTCGGTGGTCGCGCTGGCGCCGGCCGGGGGCTGGGCCGAGGGCGACGAGTCCTTCCACGAGACGCTCGCTTTCTTCTCGACCATGCAGGAGCTGGTCAAGACCGCGGCGCCATTCGCGGAGACGATCCTGGCCTCCGAGGAGGGCCGCCGCCGCGGCACCGAATTCCTCGCCACCAACTACGGCGCATCCCGATCGAGCTGATCGCCCACGGGATGCTGGGTGCGGCAAGTTGTACGGGGGCGGTGCCGCTGATGGAACACGCCGATCGGGAGGGCTGGAACCTCGAGGCCGAGAAGATCGAGTGTCCCGTCCGCGTCGTCTGGGGGACCGCCGACCGGATCCTCCACTGGCCGGTCGAGGCGGCCCGATTCCGCGACCCTGGCTGCCGCGGCCGAGTGGGTCGAGCTCGACGGAATCGGCCACTGCCCGCAGCTCGACGTGCCGCTGGAGACCGCGCGGCTAATCCTCGGCTTCAGCGCGCGCTAGCGAGTCCTCGGGCTCCACCCGTCCGCGCGAGCGCAACGACTCCAGTACCTCGTCGGCGAGCTGCGATCCGTCCTCGGCTCGTAGCGGCGTCGCACTCACCCGCAGGACGACACCGTCGCGGTCGACTTCCTCCAGCGAGACGCTCGGCCGGTAGCGGGTCGGCACGGTGATCTCGCGCAGCAGCCGTTGCTCGACTCGTCGCGGGCTGGCGTCGGTCGGAAACGGGCCCTGACGTCCACTTTGTCGGGCTCGCGCAGGGGCACCACGACCAGCTGCATGAGGACGCTGTTGGGCACGAGCAGACGATCGGCTCCCTGGGTCAGCGTCGTGTAGAAGAGGCCGAGCGAGGTGACGGTGCCCTCCAGCGAGCCGGCCAGCGCGCCGCCGACCAGGCGCACCCGTTCGCCGACCCGGAACGGCCGCGTGCTCTGCAGGACGATCCCGGCGAAGATCCCGCCGAGCCTCTGCTGCGCGGCGAGGCCGAGCACGACCGCGGTGAACGCGCCGCCGACGGCGAGCGCGCCGGCGTTGACGCCGGCGATCCGCAGCGCCAGGATCACCACCACGGCATCACCAGCAGGCGGACGATGAAGCCAACCGTGCCCGCGGTCGCCGGATCGAGGCGCCGGTACATCCGGGCGCCAGCCCTCGAGAGCCAGTGCGTGGCGGCGAACCGGCCAGCACCAGCACGATCGCCGTCCCAATTCGGACCCACTCGCCGTAACCGGGGGCGATCGTCGCCCGCTGTAGTAGACGACCAGCGTCGCGGCGATCACCAGCAGCGCCAGCACGAACCCGCCATGGCTCTCTTCGAGAAGCGCGGGGTCAGCTCGTCGCCGAGCCCGAGCGAGTGCCAGGTGTGGCTGCGCGTCTCGAACAGCTCACGCGGAAGTTTCGGACGGCGGGGAGCGGGCGCCGAGTACCGCTACCCGACAGGCGAGTGCTTACCCGTTCCGTGACGCCTGACGTCGCCGTCTAGCTGCGCAGCGCGGCGAGGGCGTCGTCGCGGCTGCGTGCATCGGGATCGACCGCGTCGAGGCCGGTGACCTCGAGGACGCGTCGAACCTGGTCGTTGTGGCTGCAGATCGACGAGCGCGGCCGCTGGCCTCGCCGTTGCCGCCCTGTCGAGCTGCTGCCAGGCCCGGACGATCAGGGCGATGCCGGTCGAGTCGATGAACTCGCACTCGGAAAGATCGACAGCACCGACGCGTCGCCGGCGGCGACGGCGTCGTCGAGCGGGCCCTCGAGTTCGGGCGCGGTGCTGAGGTCGAGCTCGCCGCGAACGGCGATCACGCGAATGCCGTCATCGAGCTCGGCGGCGGATGTCTCGAAGGGCGCGGGAATCACGTGCCGATGCTACCGCAGGCGGGCCAACCTGGCCAGCGAGCGTTTTCGCCACGGATGCGCGGGGTAGGATTTGCCAGGGCATCGGAAGCTATGCTCGCGACCGACCAGCGATGGGCATGGATAGGTGAATGTGAACACGACCGACCGACGATCGATCGGGGCTGCAGATGTCTCTGCCTGCTCGCGCCGAGAACGTCGCCGTAGTCCGCCACGCCCTCGCCGGCTTGGCGGAGCGCCTCGGTATGGACGACAGCCGGGGATCGCGGACCTGAAGACGGTGGTCACCGAGGCCTGCATGAACGTCGTCGTCCACGCCTACCCGGACGACGAGCCCGGTCTGCTCGCGGTCGAGGCGACGGCGGAGCATCGACGGCCTGACCGTGGTCGTCCGCGACTTCGGCATGGGGCATCCGGCCGCGGCCCGAGGTCCAACCGGCCCAGCCTGCGGATCGGGCTGACCCTGATCGCCGCGCTCTCCGCGAGCTTCGAGATCAACGGCGGCGTCGATCGCGGCACCGAGATCAGGATGCACCTGCCGCTGCGGCGCCCGCGACGACAGCGCCGAGCGCGAGCAGGCCTCGAAGAGGCGCCGATCCGGGCCGAGGCGACCGCGCTGCGGGTCGGGCCGCCGGAGCTGGTCGGCGCCGATCCTCAGCCGTGTCCTGGGCGCCCTCGCCGCCCGCCACGAGATCACCGTCGACCGCCTCTCCGACGCGATGCTGCTCAGCGACGCGATCTCCGCCGGCGGCGCCGCAGGGCTTCACCGACGGCCACGTCTCGCTCAGCATCGCCGACGGCCCAGAGGGCGTCGAGCTGCGGGTCGGCCCGATGAAGGGCGGCGGCGCCGAGCGCCTGCGCGAAAGCCTCGACCTGCCCGGAGCTGGGCGGCTCGCTGGAGACGCTCGCCGACGAGCTCCGCGTCGAGCAGGACGAGCGAAGGCGAGTTCCTCGTCGTCGCGATCGCCTCGCTGGCGGCTTAGCAGGGCTATCAGCGGCCCTCGCCGGTTCCTGTTCGGCGACCTCCGCCCGGATCCGCTCCAGGGTGCGGCGCAGGATCCGCGAGACGTGCATCTGCGAGTGGCCGATCCGCTCGGCGATCTGGGACTGGGTCATGTCCTCGACGAAGCGCAGCTGCAGCACCAGCCGCTCGCGCTCGTCGAGATGGGGGAGGGCGCCTTCCAGGGCCAGCTTGTCCTCGACCAGCTCGAAGCCTTCGTCCTCGTCGCCGACCCACTCCGAGGCTGGCGATTCTTCCTCGTCGCCGCCCACCGGCCGGTCGAGGGAGAGCGGCCGCCGGTTGTGGTTGGCCTCCAGCACCTCGAGCACGTCGGTCGGGTCGACTTCGAGCTTGGCCGGCGATCTCGCCGACCGACGGCGAGCGCTGCAGCTCGACCGTCAGCGCCGAGATCGCTTTGTCGACCTCGGCCATGCGGTCGTGCAGCCCGCGCGGGACCCGCACCGTCCAGACGCGGTCGCGGAAGTGGCGCTTCAGCTCGCCGAGGATCGTCGGCGAGGCGAAGGCGGTGAACGGGGTGCCGCGATCGGGCTCGAAGCGGTCGATCGCGTTGACCAGGCCGAGGCTGGCGACCTGGAGCAGGTCGTCGAACGACTCGCTGGCCCCGCGGTAGCGCAGGGCCAGGTTCTTGGCGAAGGGGAGGTAGCGGCGGACCAGCTCCTCGCGCGTCGCCGGGTCCCGGGTCTCGGTGAACCGCGCCCAGAGCGCGTGCTCGCTGGCCAGCCCGCCGCCGGGGCCCGCCGGCGGGTCGCGTCGTACTGAGGGGGTCTCTTCGTTTCTCGCGGCCATCAGGTATCGCGCGCCGGGTCCTCACACTCTAGAGTCGGAGGGAAGTGGGGAACCGCCCTCCGTTTGGAAGCGAGGTCACATGGGATTCGACCAGTACCACGAGCCGCCCGAGGAGCTGTCGGCGGAGACCCGTACTTTCGCCCGCCTTTGCGCGTCGCTGACCGAGGAGGCTGAAGCCATCGGCTGGTACGAGCAGCGCCTCGCGGTCGAGGCAGACGCCGACGCCCGGGCGATCATGGGCGACGCCCTGGGGGAGGAGTTCAAGCACTTCGCGATGGACCTCGAGTTCCTCCTGCGGCGCACCCCGCGTTGGCGGCAGATCTGCGAAGGCGTCCTCTTCCAGGAGGGCGACATCGTCGCCCACGGCGAGGCGGCGGAGGCGGCCTCCGACGGCGACGGGGACGAGGGCGAACCGGAAGCAGCGGACGACTCGCTCGGAATCGGCAGCCTCAAGGAGGAAAA
The DNA here is from genome assembly GCA_963715395.1 of uncultured Solirubrobacterales bacterium. Taxonomy (GTDB): domain Bacteria; phylum Actinomycetota; class Thermoleophilia; order Solirubrobacterales; family 70-9; genus VAYN01. The sequence continues at coordinate 1,046,011 of OY970238.1, read as the reverse complement.
GCTGTGAACCACCTGATGCGGGGCCATGCCCCGATCTCAGACGCTGGCTGGGAGCTACTCGACGAGGAGGCCCGCGAGCGCCTGCGCGGTTCGCTGGCTGCCCGCCGGCTGGTCGACTTCGGCGGCCCCCACGGCTGGGGCCATTCCGCCACCAATCTCGGCCGCACCGAGACGATCGACCCGCCGACGGCGGACGGCATCAGCACCGCCCAGCGCCGCGTCCTGCCCCTGGTCGAGATGCGGGCAGAGTTCTCGGTCTCACTGGAGGAGCTGCGCGACACGGACCGGGGCGCGGTCGATGCCGACCTCGAGCGGCTCGATGCGGCCGCGCAGCGGATCGCGATCGCCGAGAACGTCGCCGTCTTCCACGGCTGGCCCCAGGCCGGCATCACCGGAATCGTCGAAGCCTCCCCGGTCGAGGCCCAGTCCCTCGGCGAGAGCGCCGAGGACTACCCGCGCTCTGTTGCCCGCGCTGTCGCGGCGCTGCGTGAGGTCGGCGTCGAAGGGCCCTACGGGCTTGCCCTCGGTCCCGACGAGTACACCCGGGTGATCGAGACCGCCGAGCATGGCGGCTACCCGCTGTTCGACCACCTGGCCAAGATCCTCGCCGGGCCGATCGTCTGGGCGCCTGGCGTGAAAGGGGCCGTGGTCCTCAGCCTGCGCGGCGGCGACTTCCTCTTCGAGTCCGGCCAGGACCTGGCGATCGGGTACTCCAGCCACGACGCCGAGGCGGTTCAGCTCTACCTCGAGCAGAGCTTCTCCTTCGTCGTCGCGACGCCGGAGGCTGCGGCGCCGCTCAGCTCCTGAGCGACGCCGCCTCTGGGCCAGTCGCGGTGCTACTCGCCTGCGGCTGGCTCCGGCACTGCTGCTGCTTCGACGTCCGCATCGGGCGTCGGCTCGGGCGACTTGAAGTGCAGTAGGTGCACCTTGGAGAGGATGCCGGGCTCCTCGCCCTCGGCAATCCTCGCCGAGGCTTCCGCCTGAATCTCCAGCACGCGGTCGAGCGTCTCGCCGAGCAGGTCCGAGACGTCGGCCCAGCCCTGTTTGTCGACGACCATCGGCGTGCGGCTGAGATGGAGATCGTCCACCTCGTCGAGAGTGCCGCTCTGCGCCGCTTCTTCGAGGTCCTCGAACGCCGTCTTGAGCATTGCGCCGGCAAGGCCGGGGCGGAGGCTCTCGGGCATCCGCGCCCATTCGGTGTCGCTGAGGAACTGCCTTCGGGTGGCACGGTAGAAGTGCTCGGTGGCTCCACGGCGCTGCTTCGTGTCGACCAGCTCGATGCAGTCGTATTTCTCCAGAACCCGCACGTGGTAGGCGACCAGGTTGAGGCTCTGTTCCAGCTCCTGGGAGAGCAGATTGGGGCTGGCAACCCGCTCATTCAGAATGATCAGGATCTGCACACGCAGGGGGTGGGCGAACGCTTTGGCGACGATTTGTTCGACGCCGTCTTTCTTCTTCGTCTTTGGCAAGGGGGCTTCTTTCGGTTGTTTTTCAGCGGTGGCGGCCGATTACAAGACTTTAAAGCCAGAAACTCAGAATTTCCACAACGGTTCCGCAATTTTCGTTTATTTCTTGAATCTTTGGTGCACGCGACTTGATTGATAGAAATATTTAGAGTATTACTTCGGTCTGCACGGATAGCCGCGGGCGAAGCGGCTCCAGGGAAGGGCGAACTCACGAGGGGAGGTGGGACTACGTGAAGATCGAAACGGTGCGGAACTGCGTGACTCCGGTGGCGATTGTCAAGGGTTCGTAGGGAGAGATTTGAGGGACGGCGGTCGCCCTGCCAGGCTGTGGTGGTGGCGCCATGGAAGCTGCCTCTGGTCGTAGCCGCGATCGTCGTCCCGATCGTCGCCGCCTTCTACGTCAGTCCAGGTCTGGGACTCGCGGTTGGCGCGCTGATCGCCGTCGCGATCGTTGTCTGGGCGGTGCGACAGCGGCCGCGCGGGGCGCTTGGCGAGGCGGCCCGGAAGTCGGGACGCCGCCGCCTCCTGGTGGTCATCAGCAGCCCGGTGGAGGAGCCCGGGGTAATTCATGAGATCTCCGGCGCGGCGAAGGCCGACGACGGCTCGGCCGACCTCGCCGAGGTCCTGGTGCTCTCGCCGGCCCGCATCGGCTTCCTCGACCGCTGGGCCTCGGACGTCGACGGCGCCCGCCGCGAGGCTCAGCGGCGCCTGGTGATCACCGTTGCCTCGCTGGCCAAAGCCGGGGTCGCGGCCGAGGCAAAGGTCGGTGATGAAGACCTCGTGCAGGCGGTCGAAGATCAACTTCAGAGCTATCCCGCCACCGAGGTGATCCTCGTTACCGGCGCCCCTGCCGAAGATCCGGCGGGCGACGACGCCGCAACCGAGCTTGGCCGCCGCCTGCGAGCCAGTTTCAGGCGGTTGGTGGTTAGCGGCCCAGCAGCTCGTTGAAACGAAGTGCGGCGCGTGTCGGCATCACCAAAGCGCCCTGGTGATGCAGGAGGCCAGCGGCGGTGAGGTCTCGAATTGCACGCTCGATCGCGTCGCGCCGGCCGAAGTCAGGCGACTCGCCGCCGACCTCGCGAACGAGCTCGGCGGCGGTCACCAGCACCGGGTGAAGGTCGAGCACCTGCTGTAGGACCGCGGACTCGGTGGCGGCGTCCTCGGTCGCGGTGATCCAGCTGTCGTCGGTCTCGTCCATGCCCCTCCCGGCCGCTAAGTCGTGGGCCCGGTGGAACTCTCCCCCGCCGGGCCGCGGCCTTTCTTGCTCAGGCCCAGCACCTGGCGCGCCCAGGGCGCCTCGATCGCCACGCAGTAGAAGTGCTGCATCGAGCCGCGCACCGGTTTCGTGTTGACCAGGGAGACGGCTGCGCAATCGGCGAGCACGCGGACGTGATAGCTGACGTTGCTGAGCGGCTGCTGCAGCGCCGTCGCGATCTCCCGCGGGCTGACCGCCTCCTCGTCTCCCATCGCGCGAAGGATGTCCCGGCGCAGCGGATGTCGCAGCGCCACCAGCAGATCGTTGTCGTCCGAACGGTTGAGGTTCGTCATCTCGGCCTGCGCAATATAGAGCAAACGAAACGTTCTGTCTGTAAAGCTTCTGTCTGCGGAAGAATCCGTGCGGCGGAAGGACGGGCCGGGCGGGCTCAGCGCTCCCCGCGGACGCCGCCCATTTCGCTGAAGACGGCGGTCCGGCCGCCGTCTTCGCGCTGCTCGTCGGCGATCACGTGCGAGACGGCGTTGATCAGCGCCAGGTGGGTGAATGCCTGCGGGAAGTTGCCGAGGTGCTGGCCCGACTCGGCGTCGAGCTCCTCGGCGAAGAGGTCGAGCCAGCCGGCCTGCTCCAGCAGCCGCTCGCAGAGTTCACGCGCCTGTTTGCACTCGCCGATCTCCGAGAGCGCCGAGACCATCCAGAACGAACAGATCAGGAAGGTGCCCTCACCACCCCGGAGGCCATCGTCGGTCTCGGAGACCTGGTAGCGGCGGACGAGACCGTGTTCGGTCAGGTCGGTAGCGATCGCGTTGACGGTGGCGCAGACGCGCTCGTCGTCGGGAGGGAGGAAGCGCAGCAGCGGGATCAGCAGCAGCGAGGCGTCGAGAGCGTCGGTGTCGTAGTGCTGGCGGAAGACGCCGTCGCGGACGCCGCGCTCGAGGATCTCGGCGTGGAATTCGTCGGCTTTGGCTTCCCATTTGTCGGCCACCTCGTCGAAGCCGTTGCCGCGGGCGAGGCGGGCGCCACGGTTGACCGCGACCCAGATCATCATCTTCGAGGAGACGTAGTGCCGGGGCTCGCCGCGCGACTCCCAGATCCCCTGGTCGGGCTCCGGCCAGGCCTCGATAGCAGCCTCCACCTGGTAGGCGATCAATTTGCGGTCGGCGGGGGTGCCGGAGCCTTTGAGCGCTTTTTCGTGCAGGTAGACCGAGTCGAGCAGGGCGCCCCAGACGTCGTTCTGGCGCTGGTCATACGCGCCGTTGCCGATTCGCACCGGAGCCGCCCCGCCATAGCCGTCGAGGTGATCGAGGGTCGACTCGTCGAGTTCCCTCTCATGGCCGATCCCGTACATGATCTGCAGGTCGGGGTTGTCCTTGCAGACGTTGACGATGAATCCCATGAAGTCGCGCGCCTCCTCGTCGAAGCCGAGCGTGTGCAGGGCCCAGAGGCTGAAGGTCGAGTCGCGGATCCAGGAGTAGCGGTAGTCCCAGTTGCGTTCCCCCCCGGGTGCCTCCGGCAGCGAGGTCGTCGGAGCCGCCAGGATCGCCCCGGTGGGGGTGTAGGTCAGGCCCTTGAGGACGAGAGCGGAGCGCTGCAGATATATCCGCCAGGGGTGGTCTGGGAAGTCACCGCCACGCAACCAGTCGCGCCAGAATTCCTCGGTCGAGTCGAGGCGCTCCCAGGCCTCGGGGGCGCTGCGCGGCCCGCCCAGCTCCTCCTCGCCCCAGGTGATGGCGCAGAAGCCGCTTTCGTTTTCGCGCAGTTTCAGCTTGCCGCGGACGACGCCCTCGTCGATCGAGAGTTCCATGTCGCTGGTCAGCCGCAGCTCGGTGCCGTTGCCGTCATGGGCGGTCGCCTCACCGAGCTCGCCACCGCGCCAGGTCGCGCCCTCGACGCCGTAGCCGAAGCGGGGCAGGCACTCCATCTCCATCTCGACTTCGCCGTCGATGCAGGTCATCGTCCGCAGCAGCGAGCGGTCCGACTCGTGTTTGGTGTCGGGGCGGCCGCCTTTGCCGTCGGCGGCGGCCCACTCGGCGATCGTCAGCGCGTCGTGGACGACGACCCAGCCGGTGTCGGTGACCCAGGTCGTCTCGATCACCAGCGTGCCCGGTTTGTAGCGGCGGCCGATCGGCACGACGACGCCGCGCGGTTTCACCCGGAAGGTGCCGGCACCGCGGTCGAGCATCGCCGCGAAGACGCTGGGCGAGTCGAAGCGGGGGATGCAGAGCCACTCGACCGCGCCGTCGTAGGAGACCAGGGCGGCGGTGTGGCAATCGGACAGGAAGCCGTAGCTGCCGATGGTGGGAAAGCGTTCTTTGCGGTCGCTCACGGCGGCTCCAAGCTACCAGCGCCCGCGGGGGCGAGCTGGAGATCGGCGTCGCTACGCTGAGCCGAGATGGCTCCGCCGTACGCCCTTTCCTCTGCGCTGCTCGGCTTGCTCGAGCTGGTGCCCCTGCTCCTCGCCGCCGGGCTCTACGCCAAGCGCTCGGCGACCTTGGCGGCGAAGGGGCGGCCAGTGCCGCTCTGGCGCCAAGTCTGCTTCGCGGCGGGGCTGCTGACGATCTTCGCCGCCGTCGCCTCGCCGATCGATTACATCGCCGAGGAGCTGGTGATCGCCCACATGGTCGAGCACCTATTGCTCGGCGACGTCGCGACGCTGCTGCTGGTGCTCGGGCTGACCGGGCCGCTCCTGCAACCGATCCTGGCGATCCGCGTCTTCGACCGCCTGCGGATCCTCGCCCACCCGCTCGTTGCCTTTCCGCTCTGGGCGGCCAACCTCTTCTTCTGGCACATCCCGGCCCTCTACGACGCGGCCTACGGCGGGGCGTTCCTGCACGCGGTCGAGCACACCAGCTTCATCTTCTTCGGCTGCCTGATGTGGATGCCGGTGTTCGGCCCGCTACCGAAGCCGCAATGGTTCACCGCCGCCTGGAAGGTCGTCTACGTGATCGCCGTCCGCTTCGCCGGGGCGATCCTCGGCAACGTCCTGATGTGGTCGGGGACGATCCTCTACACCCGGTACGCGGCCGGCGAGCAGTCCTGGGGGCTGACCCCGCTCCAGGACCAGAGCACGGCCGGCGTGATCATGATGATCGAGGGTACCTTCCTCGGCCTCGGCCTGCTCGCCTGGGTCTTCTTCGAGGCCGCCCGCGAGGGGACCGAGAAGCAGCGCCTGCTCGACCTCGCGCACGAGCGTGGGGTGGAGCTGGATGACGCGCGGGCGCAGCGCGCGGTCGCGGCGGGTCACGGCGACCGCCTCGAGCAACAGCTGATCGCCGCGGGGAGGGATCCTGAAGCCGACGGTTCCTGAGCGGCTGCTATTGCCCGCGTTGGTCTTCGTCGTCGGGGCGGCCAGCCTCGGGGTGGAGATCGCCGCGGCGCGCCTGCTGGCGCCCTACTTCGGCGCCTCGACGATCGTCTGGGCGAACACGATCGGGGTCGTCCTGGTCGCGCTCTCGGTCGGCTACTGGTTCGGCGGCCGCTACGCGGACCGCCACCCGCACCTGCGCGGCCTCTGCCTGCTGGTGCTGGCCGCTTCGCTGCTGATCGCCGTCGTCCCCTTCGCGGCGCGTCCCTTCCTCGGCTTCTCGGTCGACGCCTTCGACACCGTTTCGGTCGGCGGTTTCGCCGGTTCGCTGTTCGGCGTGCTGGTGCTGGTCGCGGTGCCGGTGACGCTGCTCGGCGCGGCGGCGCCGTGGGCGGTGCGACTGGCGGTGGCCGACGTCGACCGCTCGGGCGAGATCGTCGGCCGCCTCTACGCGATCTCGACCGCGGGCTCGCTGATCGGGACGATGCTCTCGGCGCTGCTGCTGATCCCGCTGCTGGGGACGCAGCGGACCTTCTTCGTCTTCGCCCTGGCGCTTGCCCTCGTCGCCACCCTCGGCGTAGGCTGGCGCTTCGTCGCCGTGCCCGCCCTCCTGGCGCTGGCGATGGCGCTCCCCGTCGGCACGATCAAAGCCGCCGACACCGGCCGCGTCCTCTACGAGGCCGAGACCACCCAGCAGTACGCCCGGGTGGTCGAACGCCCCGACGGCAGCCGCGCGCTCGAGCTCAACGAGGGCCAGGCGGTGCATTCGCTCTGGCGGCCCGGCACCTACCTGACCGGGGACTACTGGGACGGGCACCTGGTGCTGGCGGCGTCCTCGCGGCGGGCGCCACCGCGGCGGATCGCGATCCTCGGCAATGCCGGCGGCACCGTGGCGCGCGCCTTCGGGCACTTCTTCCCGGAGACCGCGGTCGACGCGGTCGAGATCGACGGCGAGCTGACCGAGCTGGGCCGCCGCTATCTCGACCTGCGCAACCCGCGCATGCGGACCTACGCCGAGGACGCCCGGCCCTGGCTGGAGCGCTCCGACGGCGGCTTCGACGCGATCATGGTCGACGCCTACCGGCAGCCCTACATCCCCTTCTACCTGACGACCCGCGAGTTCTTCGAGCTGGCGCGGGAGCGGCTCGCCCCAGGCGGGCTGGTGATCGTCAACGTCGGCCATCCCGAGGGCAGCGACGAGCTGGAGCGGGTGCTGGGGCGGACGATGGCGGCGGCGTTCCCGCGCGTCCTGCGCTACCCGATCGAGCCCACCAACACCCTGCTGGTCGGCGGCGACGGCGACTTCTCCGGCGCCCGCCTCCGTCACAGCGTCGAGGCGCTGCCTCCGGCCCTGCGCCCGCTCGCCTCCACCGCGGCGGCGGAGCTGGCGCCGCGCCTGCCCGGGGGAGAGGTCTACACCGACGATCACGCCCCGGTCGAGTGGCTGGTCGACAGCTCCCTGCTGGAATACGCCAATGAATGACGCCCGAGCGAGCAGGGCCGACCGGTTCCGTGCCTGGCTGGTGACGGGATCGCTGGGCCGGGGCCTGTCCTTCGCGATCGACTTTGGGGTGGCCCTGCGCACCGCCCTGACCCGTCGCCGCGCCTAGCCCGACGCGCCGATTCCTCTAGGGTCAAACGCCCCCATGCAGACCTCCGCCAAAGAGCTTCCCGACTCGCGCGTCAGCGTCGAGGTCGAGGTCCCCGCGAAAGACGTCGAGCGAGCCATTTCACGCGCCGCCCGGGCGATGGCCAAAGAGATGCGGCTGCCCGGCTTTCGCCAGGGCAAAGCGCCGGCGTCGCTGGTGATCCAGCGCCTCGGCTTCGGCCCGGTTCTGCAGGAGGCGATCCGCGACGCGCTGCCCGAGTGGTACGAAGGAGCGTTGCTGGGAGAGCGACTCAGCGTGATCGGCGACCCCAGCATCGAGATGGTCTCGACCCCCGACAACGAGGGCGAGCCGCTCACCTTCAAATTCGAGGTCGGGGTACGTCCGCCGGCGAAACTCGGCGAGTACAAAGGGCTCGAGGTCGGGCGCAAAGAGGAAGAGGTCCCCGACGAAGTCGTCGACACCGAGATCGAGCGGCTGCGCGAGGGTTTCGCCCGGCTGGAGCCGGTCGAGCGCGAGGCCGCCACCGGCGACTCGCTGCTGATCGACTTCGAGGGATTGATCGACGGCACCGCCTTCGAAGGCGGCAAGGCCGAGGACTACCTGCTCGCGCTCGGCTCCGGGCAGCTGATCGAGGGCTTCGAGGAGCAACTCGTCGGCGCCAAGCCCGGAGAGGACCGCAAGGTCGAGGTCAGCTTCCCCGAGGACTACCAGGCCGAGCACCTGAGCGGGAAAGACGCGGTCTTCAACGTCGAGGTCAAAGAGGTGCGGGAGAAAAACCTGCCGGAGCTCGACGACGACTTCGCCTCCGACGCCTCCGAGTTCGACACGCTGGAGGAGCTGCGCGGCGACATCCGCGAGAAAGTCGGCGCGGCGCTGAACAGCAGGGCGGAGGAAGACTTCCGCGTCGCCGCCATCGACGCCGCGGTCGACGCGGCGACGGTCGACGTGCCGGCCGACCTGGTCACCGCCCGTGCGACCGAACGCTGGGAGCGGATGGAACGGCAGTTGGCCCAGCGCGGCATGGACCCCAACGCCTTCCTGCAGATGCAGGGCAAAACCCGCGAGGAGCTGATCGAGGAATCGAAGCCCGACGCCGAGCGGGAGCTGAAGCGCGAGGCGGTCGTCACCGCGATCGCCGAGGCGGAGGAGATCGAGATCTCCGACGAGGAACTGGTCGAGGCGCTCGAGCACAGCGCCGAACACGAGCGGATCTCGCCCGAGAAATTGCTCCAGCGCCTGCGCGAGAACGGCCGCGACGCGATGGTCGTCGAGGACCTTCGAGCCCGCAAGGCGATCGAGCTGGTGGCCGACTCAGCCAAACCGATCCCGCTCGAGCAGGCCGAGGCCCGAGAGCAGATCTGGACGCCGGAGAAAGAGCGCGAGAAAGCCGGCGGCCTCTGGACGCCGGACTCCGACTGAGGGTAGGTCGGGGTGCGCCGCGGGTCTTTGCGCGGCGGGAGGGATGCCGGTACCCCTCCGCGGGAATTGAGTCGCGCGCCCTTCGGGCGTCGCTCCGGATGATGCTGCCCGCCTATGGCGGGCAGGAATCAGATTGCATATCGCGGCCTTCGGCCACATTCCCGCCTCGGGGTACCGGCATCCCTCCCACGGAATGAGCTCCGGCAGACTGCCGATGAACGGCAGCTTCGCGGAGAGCCGGGGTCCGCGCGACCTGTAGCGGGAGGGCTCCCGGACCCTGAGTCGTCTCGGTGGTGCGTGTTTGGGGGAGGGGTCTGGTCACCCTCCGGGCGAATGTCCGCGAAGCGCGCGATATGCAATCTGTCTTCTGCCCGCCATAGGCGGGCTCTATCTCCGGGAGCCGCGCCCTTTAGGGTGGGCGACAAATTCGACCGGAGGGTGACCAGACCCCTCCGGGCTGCCTGTCGAACCGGCGGACGCCTTCTATAGAGTTGCGGTCAATGAGTCCTCTGGTCCCGATGGTGGTCGAGCAGACGTCGCGCGGCGAGCGTGCATTTGACATCTATTCGCGCCTGCTGGGCGAGCGGATCGTCTTCCTCGGCACCCCCGTTACCGAGGACATCGCCAACCTGATCGTGGCCCAGCTCCTGCACCTGGAGTCGGAGGATCCCGAGAAGGACGTCAGCCTCTACATCAACTCGCCCGGCGGCTCCGTCTATGCCGGGCTGGCGATCTACGACACGATGCAGTTCATCAAGCCCGACGTGCAGACGATCTGCGTCGGCGTCGCGATGAGCATGGGGGCCCTGCTGCTCAGTGGCGGTGCCGCCGGCAAGCGGATGGCGCTGCCGAACTCGAAGATCCTGATCCACCAGGTCTCGGCCGGGTTCCAGGGTCAGGCGACCGACATCGAGATCCACGCCAAAGAGATCATCGACGTCCGCCGCCGCCTCGACGAGATCATCGCCAAGCACACCGAGCAGCCGTTCGAGAAAGTCACGAAAGACACCGAGCGGGACTACTTCATGAGCGCGGAGGAGGCGAAGGAGTACAACATCGTCGACCGCGTGATCGAACACCACTGACTCGCCGCGCCCTTCTCGCTCTCTCGCTTTTCTTCGCCCTGACGGCGAGCGCGCCCGCCTCGGCCCGGATCGCCAGCCCTGGCGGCGGAGTCCCCTATTACGGCCATGTCTTCCCAGTTCGGGCGTCGCATGGCCTCCGCGGTGCCGTCGGCGAATACCACGCGCCGCGCAGCGGCGGTCGCATCCACGAAGGCGTCGACATCGCCGCGCGCTGTGGGGCGCCGCTGGTCGCAGTCCGTAATGGGCGCGTGCGTGAGGTCGGCTTCGATCCCGTGCTCTACGGCAACTTCGCCCTGATCCACGGCGAAGGCGAGCGCCGCGGCTACTTCTACGCGCACATGCCCCGTCCAGCTCTGGTCCATAAGGACAAGCGGGTGTGGGAGGGAGAGCGGATCGGCTCGGTCGGCGAAACCGGCAACGCCGCCGGCACCGGCTGTCACCTGCACTTCGAGATCCACGTCAACGGCGTCGCGACCGACCCAACGGCGGAACTACGGCGCTGGGACCGCTACAGCTGACGTTCGAACCAGAGGCTGGCCTTGGGATTGCGGTTGTAGTCGGGGACCTCGTGGTAGCCGGCGGCGCGGTAGAGCCCGATCGCTTCGGTCAGGTAGTCGGAGGTGTCGAGGCGGACGCTGGTGCAGCCGCGGTCCCTGGCGATCTCCTCCAGCTCGCCGAGCAGTCGCCTTGCCAGCCCCCTGCCACGAAAGGCCGGTGCCAGGTACATGCTCTTGACCTCGGCGACGTCGGTGTCGAGATGGCGGACGCCGCCAAGCCCCGCCGGGTCGCCATCGACCCTGACCAGCAGCAGGACGCCGTTCGGCGGCGTCAGGTCGCGCGGCGGCCCCGCCGCGATCTCCGCCTCCAGATCGATCTCCAGCGGCCCGTCCGTCTCGCGGATGAAGTCCGCGTAGAGGCGCCGCACCTCGGGGTCATCGGTGCTGCTCGGCTCGAACCGGTCGCTCGTCACTCCCACGACGCTAACCGGTTTGAGAATTGGCACTAACCGAGCCCATCTCGCGCGTCCTTGCCTGGCAGAATGGCCGCATGCGGCGAAGGGAATTGTCTGAGAAGGTCGAGGCGGAGATGCGGCTGACGAGGGCGGCGTTCGATCGCAATGGGCAAGCGTTCGAGCGCAATAGGGAGGCATTCGAGCGCATGATGGCCGCCTTCGACCGCTTCGACCGCGCCTTCGACGAGAACCAGGTCTTCATGCGGGATATGCACAGGCGCAGTGAGCTCGTTACTCAGCAGATGATCCGCGACCACCAGGAATTCATGAAGGAACTCAGGGCGAGCAACGAGCGGTCGGACGCGAAGTCCGATCAGATTCTGGCCGAACTGAAAGAAGGGCGGGAAGAGTCGCGGGCGCAACGGGAAGCCCTGCTCGCCCTGATCGATCGACTGCCTCCGCCCGCCGCGGCGGCTTAGCTCGGGTCAAATCTCCAGCTCGTAGCCGATCCATTCGCTGCGCGTGGCGCCCGTGCTGTCGTAGAGGCGCTGGGCGGTGAGGTTGTCGGGCGCGGTCGCCCACTCGAGGTGGGAGGCGCCGCGCTCGCGCGCCGCGCTCGCGCTGGCCTCGATCAGGCCGCGGCCGACGCCGCGGCCGCGGGCGGCCTCGCTGACGAAGAGGTCGTTCATCAGCACCGCTTCGGTCGCGCTCAGCGAGGAGAAGTGCCAGTAGAGGCAGGCGTAGCCGACCAGCTCGCCGTCCTGGCGGGCGCCGAGCAACATCCCCTCCTCGCTGGGGGCGAGGAAGCGGCGGAAGAAGCCGCGGTTGCGCTCCTCGTCGATCTCCTCGACTTCGTAGAAGCGCTGGTAGGCGGCGATCAGCGGCAGAAGCCGCTCGAACTCGGCGGCCTCGAGCGGCGCGATTTCGACCTCGGACGGCACAGAAGGCACGGTAGCGAGCGCGCAAGGCTTGGGTCACGTGCAGGGACCTCGGTACTCACGCAGTAAACGGCCTCTCGTACCGGCTTGTGTCCCCGACTAAGCTGTTGGGGCTGCCGGAGTCAAGAACGTCCCGTTAGGAGGGGATTCCGCTGGCCCGACCAACAGACTCGAACGAGCAGCTCCTTTGCAGCTTCTGCGGCAAGTCGCAGCGCCAGGTCAAGAAGTTGATCGCCGGCCCCGGCGTCTACATCTGCGACGAGTGCATCGACCTCTGCAACGAGATCATCGACGAGGAGCTCACCGCGCCGCCCGCCTTCGAGCTGGAGAACCTGCCGAAGCCGCGCGAAATCCACGACGTCCTGCAGGAGTACGTGGTCGGCCAGGAGGCCGCCAAGCGCTCCCTTTCCGTCGCCGTCTACAACCACTACAAGCGGGTCCAGATCGCCCAGTCCGAAGAGACGGACGTCGAGCTGCAGAAGTCGAACATCATGATGCTGGGGCCGACCGGCTGCGGCAAGACGCTGCTCGCCCAGACCCTGGCCCGCATCCTCAACGTCCCCTTCGCGATCGCCGACGCGACGGCGCTGACCGAGGCCGGCTACGTCGGCGAGGACGTCGAGAACATCCTCCTGAAGCTGATCCAGGCCGCCGACTACGACGTCAAAAAGGCGGAGACGGGGATCATCTACATCGACGAGATCGACAAGATCGCGCGCAAAGCCGACAACCCGTCGATCACCCGTGACGTCTCCGGCGAAGGCGTGCAGCAGGCGCTGCTGAAGATCCTCGAGGGGACCACAGCCTCGGTGCCGCCGCAGGGCGGCCGCAAGCACCCGCACCAGGAGTTTCTGACGATCGACACCACCAACATCCTCTTCATCTGCGGCGGCTCCTTCGCCGAGCTCGACAAGGTGATCGAGCGGCGGGTGGGCGACCGCGGGATCGGCTTCGGCGCGGCGATCTCCGCCCGCGAGAAGAAGGACGCCGGCGAATGGTTCGAGCAGGTGCTGCCCGAGGACCTGATCGAGTACGGGCTGATTCCCGAGTTCATCGGCCGGCTGCCGGTGATCACCGCGATCCACCAGCTCAGCCGCGACGACCTGACCACGATCCTGACCGAGCCCAAACACGCGCTCACCCGTCAGTTCCAGCGCTTTTTCGAGTTCGACGACATCGAGCTGGTCTTCTCCGAGGACAGCCTCGAGGCGATCGCCAACAAGGCGCTGGAGCGGGAGACCGGGGCTCGCGGGCTGCGCTCGATCCTCGAGGAGACGCTGCTCGACGTCCAGTTCGAACTGCCCTCGCGCCGCGACGTCACCAAGTGCGTGGTGACCAAGGAGACGATCTCCCAGGGCCGCCGCCCGACCCTCGTCACCGAGGCCGCGCACCAGGACATCGGCGCGGCCGAGGACGACCTCAGCGAGGAATCCGCTTAGCGTCTTTAGACTCGCCGCGGTGAGCGCGGCGGACCGACAGAAGCTCGAGAGCACCACCCGCTACGACCCGGCGGAGGTCGAGGCGCGGGTCTTCGCCGAATGGATCGAGGGCGGCTACTTCCATCCCGAGGCCGAGGGCACGCCCGAGGAGAACTTCTCGGTCGCGATCCCGCCGCCGAACGTGACCGGCGCCCTGCACATGGGCCACGCCCTCAACGGCTCGATGCAGGACGCGCTGGTGCGGATGAACCGGATGCGCGGCAAGAACACCCTCTGGATGCTCGGCACCGACCACGCCGGCATCGCCACCCAGGCGGTGGTCGAGAAAGAGCTGCGGGCGGAAGGCAAGAGCCGCCAGGACCTCGGCCGCGAGGCGTTCGTCGAACGGGTCTGGGAATGGAAAGAGGAGTACGGCTCGCGGATCGTCGAGCAGTACAAGCGGCTCGGCGCCTCGCTCGACTACGAGCGCGAGCGCTTCACCCTCGACGAGGGCTACGTGAAGGCCGTCTACCGCGTCTTCAAGCAGCTCTACGACAAGGGCTACATCTACCGCGACAACTACATGGTCAACTGGGACCCGGGCTCGCACTCGGCGATCTCCGACCTCGAGGTCGAGAACCGCGAGGTCGAGGACACCCTCTACTCGATCGACTACCCGGTCGAGGGCTCCGACCGGGTGCTGACCGTCGCCACGGTCCGCCCGGAGACGATGCTGGCCGACACCGCCGTCGCCGTGAACCCGGACGACGAGCGCTACGCCGACCTGGTCGGCCAGCACTGCGTGCTGCCGCTGGTCGGCCGCCGCCTGCCGATCATCGCCGACGAGCACGTCGACCCCGAGTTCGGCACCGGGGCGCTGAAGATCACCCCCGGCCACGACCCCAACGACTTCGAGATCGGCCGCAAGCACGGGCTCGAGGAGATCGTCGTGATCGGTCCCGACGGCCGCCTGACCGAGGAGGCCGGCGAGTTCGCCGGGATGACCGCCGCCGAGGCACAGGAGGCCGTGGTCGACGGCCCTGCGCGCGGAGGGCCGGCTGCGCGCCGAGGAGCCCTACGCCCACTCGGTCCCCTTCTCGCACCGCTCCGGCGAGCGGATCGAGCCGCTGATCTCGCTGCAGTGGTTCTGCCGCATGGACGAGCTGGCCGCGCCGGCGATCGAGGTCGTCGAACGCGACGAGGTGAGGATCGCGCCGGCCCAGTGGAAGCGGGTCTACCTCGACTGGATGCGGGAGATCCGCCCCTGGTGCATCTCGCGCCAGCTCTGGTGGGGGCACCGGATCCCGGTCTGGTACTGCGACCCCTGCGAGGAGACGATCGTCGCCGAGCAGCCGCCCGGAGCGCTGCGGCGCAGTGCGGCGGCGAGCTGCGCCAGGAGGAGCGACGTGCTCGACACCTGGTTCAGCTCGGCGCTCTGGCCCTTCGCCACGCTCGGCTGGCCGGACGAGACGCCGGAGCTGCGCGCCTTCTACCCGACCAGCTTCCTCACCACCGCGCGCGAGATCCTCTTCCTCTGGGTGGCGCGGATGGTGATGATGGGGATCGAGTTCCCCGGCGCCATCCCGTTCCGCGACGTCTACGTGCACTCGGTGATCCAGGCCCGCGACGGTCGCCGGATGTCGAAGAGCCTCGGCACCGGGATCGACCCGCTGGAGGAGATCGACGTGCACGGGGCCGACGCGCTCCGCTTCGGCCTGCTGGCGATGTCCTCGACCCAGGACGTGCGCTTCTCCGACGCCAAGGTCGAGCAGGGCCGGGACCTGGCGAACAAGCTCTGGAACGCGTCGCCGGCTGATCCTGCTGAACACGGCCGAGGTCGAGCCGGCGCCGAAGCCGCTCCACGTCGAGGACCGCTGGATCCTCTCGCGGCTGGAGCGGACCGTCGGCATCGGTGACGGGCAAGCTCGAGGCCTACGACTTCGCCCACGCCGTCCAGGAGCTCTACTCGTTCTTCTGGCGCGATCTCTGCGACTGGTACCTGGAGATCGTCAAGCCGCGCCTCTACGAGGGCGAGGCGGAGGTCTCGGCGACCTGCTCTACGCGCTGGAGCGGGTGCTCGGCCTGCTGCACCCGGTGATGCCGTTCGTCACCGAGGAGATCTGGTCCTTCCACCCGGCCCAGCGTGGCCACCTCGTCGTGCACGCGTTCCCGGTCGCCGACGAGTCGCTCTTCGACGACGCCGCCGAGGCCGACGTGGAAGGCGGGATCGGGCTGACCCAGCGCCTGCGCGCCTGGCGCGACCTCGTCGAGCGTGCCGGCCGCGGCGATGCTGGTGGCGGTGATCGACGGCGTCGAACCGCCCGAGTTCGTCGGCCGCCTCTCGCGCTTCGCAGTTCGACGGCGTCGGGGCGGAGCCGGTCGCCGCGATCGGCCCGGTGCGGGTGCTCCCCTCCGAGGAGCTCGACGCGGACGCGGTCGCGGCGCGCCTCGACAAGCGGCGCCAGGAGCTGCGGTCCGAGGTCGAGCGGGCCGAGCGCAAACTCGGCAACGAGGGCTTCGTCGCCAAGGCCCCGGTCGAGGTCGTCGAGGAGGAGCGCGGCAAGCTCGAGCGCTACCGGGGCGAACTCGCCGAGCTGGGTGCTGAGCACCTTCGAGCCAGACGCTTACCTCGATTCGCTGGAGCCGATCGGCTGGCGGCTCGGGCTCGAGCGGATGCACAAGCTGACGACGGCGCTGGGCATGCCCGCAGCACCGCTTCGCCTCGATCCACGTCGTCGGCACCAACGGCAAGTCCTCGGTGGCGCGGATGACCGCGGCGCTGCTGGAGGCGCACGGGCTGGGCTCCGGCGCCTGCCTCTCGCCGCACACCGCCCGCTGGTCGGAGCGGACCCTGATCCACGGCGAGGAGATCGGGGCGGGGGAGTGGGCGGGCGCGGTCGAACAGGTCGCCAAGGCGGCCGAGGGCGTCAACCGGACCCTGGAGGAGGGCGACGCCGTCACCCAGTTCGAGGCGGCGACGGCGGCGACCTTCGTCGCCCTCGCCTCCGCCCGGGTCGAGGCGGCGGCGATCGAGGCCGGGCTCGGCGGCCGCCTCGACGCGACCAACACGATCCCCTCGCGGGTCACCGTCCTCACCTCGATCGGGCTCGACCACACCGAGTGGCTGGGGGAGACCGAGCTCGAGATCGCGGCGGAGAAGCTGGCGGTCCTGCGCGACCAGACGACTCTGGTCCTCGGTCGAGTCTCGCCCGAGGTCGAGGCGCTGGCCGAGCAGACCGCGTTCGAGCGCGGCGCCCGCCTGCTCCGCGCGCCCGAGGATCCCGGTGCCGACGTGGTGCTGCTCGCCCCGGGCAATTTCCAGCGCCGCAACTTCGCCCTCGCGATGACAGCCGCGGAGGCGTTCCTGGGATCGCTCGACGCGGGATTGGTGGCGAGGGTGGCGGCGAGCCTCTCGGTCCCGGGGCGCCTGGAGCAGATCGCCGAGCGACCCGCCGACCTTCGTCGACGCCGCCCACAACCCGGACGGCGCCGCCGCCCTGGCCGAGGCCCTGCCGGCCGTCACCTCCGGCCGCCGCGTCGTCGCCTGCCTCGCGATCCTCGCCGACAAGGACGCCGCCGCGATGGTGCGGGCGCTCGCGCCGGCGCTGCAGCGGGCGGTCTGCACCGAGGTCCCGCGTGGGGCGCTGGAAGCCCATGGCCGGCCGGGCGCCGCCTCGCGGCCAGCCGGCGAGCTGGTCGCCGCCTGCGAGGCGGCCGGTCTCCCGGCCGAGGCCGAGCCTGACTTCGCGGCGGCACTGCACCGGCCAGGGAGCTCGCCTCCGAGCCCCCCGAAGGAGCCGTCCTGGTCGCCGGCTCTCACTACGGCATCGCGCCCGCGCGCGAGGCGCTTTGACTCTCACGCTCTGTGCGAGGATTCGGCGATGAAACGCGGCGCCGGCTCAGAACTGCTCTCGATGATGGGCCTGGTCGCCGCCGTCGTGGCGATCGTGATCCTCGTCTTCTTCGGCGTCGGATACCTGTTCGGCCGCCTCTTCCTCTAGCGGTGGCCGGCACCCACTCGCTGGCGACAGGGTTCGCGGCCCGCGCATCGAAGTAGACTGCCCGCTCCCTCTAGCGGGCCCCACCCATGTCACTAGCAATCTTCGGCATTACCAACGACGGCCTCAACCTGGTCGCCACCCTCTTCGTCCTGATGCTGGTCGTGCTCTGGCTGGCGCTGATCGTCTACACGTACCTCGACGCGCGCCGGCGCATCTCCGACCCCTTCCTGGTCGCCTGCGCCACCGTCGCCTCCTTCTTCCCCTACATCGGCACCGCCGTCTACGCGATCGTGCGTCCGCCGGAGTTCCTCGAGGACGCGCACGAGCGCGAGCTCGAGATCAAAGCGGCGGAGCTGCGGGTGCGGCAGCTCGAAAGAGCAGACCTGCCCGAACTGCGAGTACCCGGTGGAGAAGAACTACCTCCGCTGCCCCAACTGCCAGCGCCGCCTCAAGGACCCCTGCCCGACCTGCCGCAAGCCGGTCGACCCGCGCTGGGGCCTCTGTCCCTTCTGTGAGACCACCCTGGGCGGCGGCGAGCGCCCCGGCCGCCAGCAGCGGAGCGAGCGCCGGTCCGAGGGCGAGCCATCCCCGAAACGCCCGGCCCGCACGCCGGAAAAAAGCACCGGCGGCGAAAAAACCCGTCGGCCGATGCAGAGGGCGAGAAACCGCGCCGCGCGCCGAAAGAGGCGCCCGATTCCAAACCAGACCAAAGGAGCCCCAGCCGTGAGCCGGACCCTGATCCTCGTCAAGCCTGACGCGTTCGAACGCGCCCTGACCGGCGAGGTAATCGCCCGCTTCGAGCGCAAGGGACTGCGCATCGCCGCTCTGAAGAAGATGCAGGCGGACGAGGCGATCGCCAACGAGCACTACGCCGAGCACGCCGAGAAGCCGTTCTTCGGCGAGCTGGTCTCCTTCATCACCGGCGGCCCGCTGGTGGCGATGGTGCTCGAGGGCTCCGAAGCCGTTCCGGCCGCGCGTCAGCTGATCGGCGCCACCAACCCGGTCGAGGCCGCGCCGGGCTCGATCCGCGGCGATTTCGCGCTCGAGGTCACCTTCAACATGGTCCACGGGTCCGACGCCGACGAGTCCGCCGAGCGCGAGATCGGGATCTGGTTCCCCGAGCTGTCCTAGCCTCGGGGTCTCCCCAGCGGCGGGAGATCCTCACGAAGCTGGGCATTGAGTTCGATGTCGTTGTGCCGGGCGTAGATGAGCTGACCGGGGGGGATCCCGAGTTCGAGGTCGTCGAGAACGCAAGGCTGCAAGGCTCATGCGGTTGCGAACACGGATCGCTTGGTCATCGCCTGCGACACGGATGTCGTTCTCGACGGCAAGGCGCTCGGCAAGCCCGCTGACGCTGCCGAGGCGAGGGAATACCTCGATCGCATGTCAGGGAGAGCGCACGAGGTTCTGAGCGGGCTGGTGGTACTGGAGGGCGACGAGGAGCGGAGCGGGCTGGAACGCACGACCGTCGTCTTCAAGCAGCTCTCCGACGCCGACAAGGATCGTTATGTCAACTTCGGCGAGTGGCGGGGTCGCTCGGGCGGCTACGCGATCCAGACCCTCGGCTCGACCCTGGTCGAGCGCGTCGAGGGCAGCGTCTCCAACGTGGTCGGGCTGCCGGTGGGGCTCCTGATCGAGCTCGCGCCCGCCCTTTTCGCCTCCGCCTGAGCGGAACCACCCAGGCCGATTAGGTGCGTTTGGGATGATTCCGCCCTGGAAATCACCCATGGGCGTATTCAGCTACCTGAAACGGCTCGGCGGTCGCGACATGGCTGTCGATCTCGGAACCGCGAATACCCTCGTCTACGTTCGGGGGCGTGGAATCGTGCTCTCGGAGCCCTCGGTGGTGGCGATCGACTCGCGTAACGGCCAGGTCCACGCGGTCGGGGTCGAAGCGAAGCGGATGCTCGGCCGCACGCCGGGGACGATCACCGCGATCCGGCCGCTCAAGGACGGTGTGATCGCCGATTTCGACGTCACCGAGCAGATGCTGCGCCACTTCATCCAGTCGGTGCACTCGAACCGCTTCGCCCACCCGCGGGTCGTCGTCTGCGTCCCCTCGGGGGTGACCGGGGTCGAGAAGCGCGCGGTCGAGGAGGCCTGCCTCTCCGCCGGCGCCCGTGAGGCCTACCTGATCGAGGAGCCGATGGCGGCGGCGATCGGCGCCGGCCTGCCGGTCGCCGAGCCGACCGGCTCGATGGTCGTCGACGTCGGCGGCGGCACCACCGAGGTGGCGGTGATCTCGCTCGGCGGCATCGTCGTCTCGCAGTCGATCCGGATCGGCGGCGACGAGCTCGACGACGCGATCATCGCTCACTGCAAACACGCCTACAAACTGGCGATCGGGACCCAGACGGCGGAGGAGGTGAAGCTCGAGGCCGGCTCCGCCTCCAAATTGCCCGAGGAGGTGCGAACCGAGATCCGCGGCCGCGACCTCGTCTCCGGCCTGCCGAAAACCGTCACGCTCGGACTCCGAGGAGATCCGCGAGGCGCTCGACGAGACCGTCAGCCACATCGTCGACGCGGTCAAAGAGACGCTCGACCGCACGCCCCCGGAGCTGGCCGGTGACATCATGGATCGCGGCATCACCCTCGCCGGCGGCGGCGCTCTCTTGCAAGGACTGGAGCAGCGCCTACGCGACGAGTGCCAGATGCCCTGTCAACTGGCAGAGTCGCCGTTGACGTGCGTGGCGGTCGGCTCGGGCATCTCGCTCGAGGAGTTCGAGACGCTCCACCGTGCCGGAAAAAAGCAAAGAACTTAGGTCTTCCACGTGTATCGAAAGCAAGTACGCCGCCGTCGGGCGGTGCTCGCGCTGTTGATCGTCGGCTCCTTCGTGCTGCTGACGATCACCTATGGCTCGGGGTCGAACGGCCTGCAGCGCGGCGTCAGCACCATCTTCAGCCCGGTCCAGTCGGTCGCCGACGGCGCCCTCAAGCCCGCCCGCGACCTCGTCAACTGGTTCGACCAGACCTTCGACGCGCGCGGCCGCAACGACCGCCTGCAGGACGAACTCGCGGTCGCCCGCAAGGAGGCGGTCGCCGCCGACGCCGCCCTGGCCGAAAACGCGCAGCTGCAAAAAGCTGCTCGAACTCGATCGCGGCGGAGCGATCCCTTCCGGCTACGAACCGGTTACCGGGAGGGTGATCGCCCGCTCGCCGTCCGTCTGGTTCTCCGACGTCACGATCGACGCGGGCCGCGACGACGGAGTCGAGGTCGAGGACCCGGTCGTCAACGGTGACGGCCTGGTCGGCACCGTCTCCGCCGTGACCGGCGGCTCGGCCCAGGTGACGCTGCTCGCCGACCACTCCAGCGCCGTCTCCGCCAAGGTCGTCCCGATCGGTGTCCAGGGCGTTATCCGGCCCAACGTCGGCGACCCCGGCGACCTCATCCTCGACTTCATCGACTCGACCAAACACGTCCACCGCGGGCAGCCCGTGGTCACGGCCGGCTGGCGCTCGGAGGAAATCGAGTCGCGCTTCCCGCCCAACATCCCGATCGGCGAGGTGACCCAGGCTTCGATCCTGGCCCAGGAGGCGAGCCAGCAGGTCCACGTCCGTCCCTACGCCGACCTCCGTGACCTCGATCTGGTCCAGGTCCTGACCGGGGGCTCGCGCGGATGATCCTCACTCCGAACATCCTCGCCCGCCTGGTCGCGATCGTGCTCCTCGCGGTGATCCTGCAGCTCTCCTTCTTCTCGCAGGTGGCGCTCTTCCACGTCAGCCCCGACCTGCTGCCGGCCCTGGTCGTCTCCCTGGGCCTGCTCGGCGGCACCATGACCGGCGCCGTGACCGGCTTCTCGGTCGGGTTCCTGCTCAACTGCCTGCTGGTGCAGCCGCTCGGCGGCGGCTCGCTGGTCCTGCTCAGCACCGGCTACCTGGCCGGCCTCTTCCGCGAGCGGGTCGAGATCCACAGCCCGCTGGCGCCGCCGCTGCTCTGCATGGGCTTGACCGTCTTCGCCGAGCTCGGGTTCGGCGCGGTCGAGCTGATGCTCGGCGCCGACGCCACGGTCAGCGGCCTGGTCGTGCGCGACATCCTGCTCAAGGGGGTCTTCGCCTTCTTCCTCGGCTGGCCGCTCTATCTGGGACTGCGCCGGGCGCTGCGCCCTGCCCTCGTCGACCTGCATCCGAGCAGCCGGCCGCGGCGGCCGACGGTGCTGGGAGCCTAAGGTCAGACAGATGTACCAGCGCTCCAACGACCGCCCCAGCAGCCGCCTCGCCCTCCGGACCGCGGTCCTCGGCGGCTTTGCGGTCGTCCTCTTCGGGATCCTTTTCTTCCGCCTCTGGGATCTGCAGGTGCTCGATGGCGACGAGTACCTGGCCGAGGCGAAGAACAACCGCACCCGCGAGTTCAAAGTGATCGCCCCTCGTGGCGACATCCTCGATCGCGACGGCAACGTCCTGGTCGACAACCGGACCAGCCTGGCGCTCCAGCTCAGCACCCAGAAACTGCCCGAAGACCCGGTCGAAGAACGGGCCGAGCTGGCCCGGGTCGGCAAGCTCGCCGGGATGTCGCTGCGCAAGGTGCGGCGGACGATCCGCGAATCCGAAGAGGTCGCCGCCGGCGCTCCGGTGACGCTGCGCAAGGACGTCGACTACGACCTCGTCTACTACCTGGAAGAGAACCAGCGCGACTTCCCCGGCGTCGCCGTCCAGCGTGTCTTCGTCCGCGCCTACCCGACCGGCTCCCGCGCCGCCCACGTCGTCGGCAGCGTCGGCGAGGTCAACGAAGAAGAGCTGGAAGAAGCCCCGTACAAGAACCTGGAGCCGGGCGACGAGGTCGGCAAAGACGGCGTCGAGTACACCTACGACCGCTTCCTGCGCGGCGACCCCGGCATGACCAAGATCCAGGTCAACGCGCT
Organism: uncultured Solirubrobacterales bacterium; assembly: GCA_963715395.1. Classification (GTDB taxonomy): domain Bacteria; phylum Actinomycetota; class Thermoleophilia; order Solirubrobacterales; family 70-9; genus VAYN01. The sequence goes on along the minus strand of OY970238.1, from coordinate 1,023,746 downwards.
CGGCCAGCCGACCCCCGGCGGCCAGCTCGTCTCAGAGCCGCCGACGCCCGGCAACAACCTGAAGCTGACGATCGACCCCGACGTACAGGCGGCGGGGGAAAGCGCGGTCGGCTCCTTCGGCCTGCCCGGGGCATTCGTGACGATGAACGTGCACGATGGCGAGATCCTCGGCATGGGGTCGTTCCCGACCTTCGATCCGTCGGTCTTCACGCGGCCGATGACGCAGGCCCAGGTCAACGCGCTCTACCGCGACGACGTCGCGGCGCCGCTGACCAACCGCGCGACCGAAAGCTATTACCCGACCGGATCGACGTTCAAGATCATCACCGCCCTGGCGGCGCTCGAAGGCGGCGAGGTCACCCTGACCGAACCAATGGAAGACGGCGGTTCGATCACCGTCGGCGGCCAGGAGTTCCAGAACGCGGGCGGCGTCGCGCTCGGGACCGTGGACATGGTCTCCGCCCTGAAGTTCTCCTCCGACGTCTACTTCTACACGCTCGGTTTGAGGATGTGGGAGACCAACGAGCTGCAGAACTGGGCCGGCAAGCTGGGGATCGGCAAGGAGTCCGGCCTCGATCTTCCCGGCGGGACCGTCGGTCTCGACGGGGGCGAAGGCCTGGTCCCGAGCAAAAAATGGCGCGACGACCTCTTCGCCGAAGAAGCCACCGAACGTCCCTGGTCGGCCGGCGACAACATCCAGCTCGCGATCGGCCAGGGCGACCTGCAGACCAACCCGCTGCAGCTGGCGATCGCCTACGCCGCCCTCGGCAACGACGGCACCATCGTCACCCCGCACGTGGGGATGGAAGTCGAGGATGCGGCCGGCCGGGTGATGAAGGAATTCGATTCGAAGCCACGCCGCGAGATCAAGATCGACCCCGCCTACCGGACGGCGATCCTCGACGGCCTCCACCAGGCCGCCCAGGTCAGCGGCGGCACCTCCTACGGCGTCTTCGGCGGCTTCCCCGTCGACGTCGCCGGCAAGACCGGGACGGCGGAACGCCCCGGCCACGGCGACCAGTCCTGGTACGCCGTCTTGGCGCCGTACCCGAACCCCCGTATCGTCACGGTCGTGACCGTCGAGGAAGGTGGGTTCGGCGCCGAAGCCGCTGCCCCGGCGGCGCTGCGGATCCTCGAAGCGTATTTCGACAAGCACGCGGCCGAAACCGGCGCCGCCAACGGGGGGAGCCCGGGGTGATGTACGCGACCCGCACCCGGCAGGCTCGCCCGGAGCCGTTCGCGGTCCGCGTCGGCATCGCCGAGCGACTCGGCCTCGCCCACATGGACTGGCCGCTGACGATCGCGACCGTGGCGCTGGCCGCGTTCAGTGTCTTCACGCTCAGCCAGGCGACCCTCAACGACGTCCCCGGCAGTCCCCGCTACTTCGTCGACCGACAGGCGCTCTACTGCGTGCTCGGCCTGGTCGGGATGCTGGTCCTGACCCGAATCGACTACTCGCGCTTCCGCGAGCTCCGGGTCGGGATCTACACCTTCCTCTGCGTCAGCATCTCGCTCGTCTTCGTCTTCGGCTTCGCCGCCCGCGGCTCGCGACGCGCCTTCGAATTCCCCTTCTTCAGCTTCCAGCCATCGGAGCTCGGCAAGCTCCTGCTCGTACTGGCGCTTGCCGGGTTCGTAATCGATGGCGCCCGGCGAGGCTCGGCGAGGCAGCGCACGGTGCGCTACCTCTGTCTTGGCCTCGCTCCGGCTGCGCTCGTTTTCCTGCAGCCAGACCTTGGCACGTCTCTCGTGTTCGTGGTCGCCACCCTCGCCGTGATGTACTTCGGTGGTGTCCCTTGGACCCACTTCGCCATCATTGGCTCAACCGTTGCCGTTTTGACCGCGCTCGTTCTCGTCGCGGCGCCCTCTGTCGGGGTGCCGATCATGAAGAGCTACCAGGAAGAAAGGCTTACCTCCTTCCTGGATCCGGGCGCGCATGCGAGCGGCGCCGGCTACCAACAAAACCAATCAGTGGTCGCCATCGGCTCCGGCAAGGAGACCGGACGCGGCGACCGTGCCACCCAAACGCGGCTCGACTTCGTTCCCGAGCGGCACACCGACTTCATCTTCGCGGTGATCGGTGAGCGCTACGGATTCATGGGCGCCGCGTTCGTCCTATCCCTTTACGCCCTGCTCTTCTGGCGGGCGCTGAAGATCGTGACGCTCTCGAAGAACTCGTACGGGACCCTGGTCGCGGGCGGTATCGCCGTCTCGCTGCTGTTCCAGGTCTTCGTCAACGTGGGGATGAACCTCGGCATCATGCCGATCACGGGCATCCCCTTACCGTTGATGAGCTACGGAGGGTCCTCCGTCGTCGCCACTTTCCTGGCGATCGGAGTGCTTCAGAGCATCAACATCCAAGCGCACCTCGCTCAGAAGGGAAGGTTCGCCTGGTGAGGCCTTGAAAGAGGGCCCCCCGGCCTGCGTACCTACCGAAACTGAGCTGAACGACAAATGAAGAAAACCATCCTGGTCTCCGCCGAGCGCGGAGAGACTCGTGTGGCCGTCCTCGAGTCGAAAACCAAAGGCGGCAAACGCGACGTCGCGGAGCTCTACATCGAGCGCCGCGGCCGGCGATCCATCGTCGGCAACATCTACAAGGGCAAGGTCGACAACGTCCTGCCCGGCATGGAGGCCGCTTTCGTCGACATCGGCCTCGAGCGCAACGGCTTCCTCCACGTCGACGAGATCGTCCTGCCCGGCGGCGAGCAGGCGCCCAAGCGCGGGCGCGGCTCCGGTCGCCGGATCAACGAGCTGATCAAACCTGGGCAGGAGATCCTCGTCCAGGTCGTCAAGGACCCGCTGAAGACGAAGGGCGCGCGGCTTTCGATGAACGTCTCGATCGCCGGTCGCTATCTCGTCTTCGCCCCGCAGGGAAGCGGCGTCGGCGTCAGCCGCCGCCTCTCCGATTCCGAGCGCGACCGCCTGCGCAAGATGGTCGATCGCACCTACAAAGGGCCGGGCGGGCTGATCGTCCGCACCGCCGCCCATGGGGCGAAAAAATCCGACTTCGTCCGCGAGATCGGCTACCTGCAGCGGCTGAACGAGATCCTCGGGCGCCGCAGCGAGGGCAGCAAGGCGCCGGCCCTCGTCTTCCAGGAGGCCGATCTCTCGGTCCGCGTCCTCCGCGACGTCTTCCTCAGCGAGTTCGAGAAGGCGATCATCGACTCCGAGCAGCAGTTCGAGCGCGTCACCAAGTTCTTCCAGCGCACCGCGCCGGAGCTGGTCGGCGGCGTCGAGCTCTACACCGACCAGAAGCCGCTGTTCGAAAAATGGAAGATCGACGAGGAGATCGAGTCGACCCTGAACCGGCGGGTCGACCTGCCCTCGGGCGGCTACCTGGTGATCGACTACGCCGAGGCGCTGACGGTGATCGACGTCAACAGCGGCAGCTTCACCGGCCGCGGTAAAGGCGGTCTCGAGGAGACGATCACCAAAGTCAACACCGAGGCTGCCGAGGAGGCGGTGCGGCAGACTGCGGCTGCGTGACATCGGCGGCATCATCGTCATCGACTTCATCGACATGGCCCGCGCCAGCAACCGCGACAAGGTGCTGAAGACGATGCGCAAAGCGCTCGACGCCGACAAGTCGAAGAGCTACGTGGTCGAGGTCTCGCCGCTGGGCCTGGTCGAGATGACGCGCCAGAACGTCACCGACGGCGTCCGCGAGATCCTCACCGCGCCCTGCCCCACCTGTCATGGGGAGGGCGTCGTGCTCTCGGCCGAGACGGTGGCGCTGGAGGGGCTGCGGCAGATGCGCGACATCGCCGCCGAGCAGGCAGACGCCGCGGCGTTCCTGATCCGGGTCAACCCGAAAGTCGCGCACGAGCTGACCGCTGAGGACAGCGGCCTGACCGAGCTCGAGGACGAGACCGGCAAGCGCTTCCACTTCGAGGGCGGCGACGCCCTGGCGATCGACACCTTCACCTTGATCGAGCAGGGCACCCGCGAGGAGATCGAGGAGCGGGCGCTGCCGTTCAAGGTCGGCGAGGAGGTCCTGGTCAAGATCGACGAGCCGCACATGTACAACGCGGACGACGCGGTCGCCCGGATCGACTCCTACATCGTCAGCGTCACGGGCGGCGGTCGCTACGTCGGCGAGCGCAAGCTGGTGCGGATCGAGGAGGTCGAGCGCTCGGCGGCGATCGCCTCGTTGCTGGGCAACGACTCTCCGAACGGTTCCGGAGGCGGCGAGGAAAACGGCTCCGAGCTAGACTCCAGCGCTTCTTCGCGTAAACGCAGTCGCGGCCGCAGGGGCGGTCGGGGGCGTTCGCGCGCCAAACAAGGCAGCAAGGACGAGTGAGCTGAGCATGTACGCAGTGATTGAAACCGGCGGCAAGCAGTACAAGGTCGAGCAGGGCACGTCCCTTCTCGTCGATCGCCTCGACGCCAAAGAGGGCGACAAAGTCGCCCTGCGCGCGGTGATGTTCCGCGACACCGACGTCGTCGCGGTGCCTAAAGACCTGGAGAAAGTCAAAGTCGAGGCGAAAGTCGCCGAGCACCTGCGCGGCCCGAAGATCAAAGTCTTCAAATACAAGGCCAAGAAGGGCTACCGCCGCAAGGCCGGTCATCGCTCGGAGCTGACCAAGCTCGAGGTGACCTCGATCAAAGCGGGCAAAGCCGCTCCGAAAAAAGCTGCCGCCAAGAAAGAGGAGGACTCCGATGGCTCATAAGAAAGGGCTGGGGTCCAGCCGCAACGGGCGCGAATCGAACCCGAACATGCTCGGGGTCAAGGTTTTCGCCGGCCAGCAGGTGACGGGCGGGGAGATCATCGTCCGCCAGCGCGGGACCAAGTTCTGGCCCGGCGAGGGCACCGGGCTCGGTCGCGATCACACGATCTTCGCCACGCAGGCCGGCAAGGTCGATTTCTTCACCGCCCGCAAGGGGCGGACGATTCGCGTCCTGCAGGACGATTAAGGACTGAGCGGTGGGGAGGGGCACCCGACCCCTCCCGCAACAGGGCTCGGACTTCGCTCGCAGAGGTTGCTGTAGTCCTTTGCGGCGGCTAGCGCCGCAAAGGACTACAGCAAGGTGTCTAGTCTCATCTGCTCGTGTACGACAAGGCGAAGATCTGGGTTGAAGGCGGAAGCGGCGGCAATGGTTCCGTCAGCTTCAGGCGTGAGGCGCATGTTCCGCGCGGTGGGCCCGACGGCGGGGACGGCGGGCATGGCGGAGATGTCGTGCTCGTTTGCGATCTCTCGAAGCGGGATCTGGGAGCGCTGAAGGGGAGCAAGCATTTCCGGGCTCAGCGGGGGGCGCATGGGCAGGGGGCCAACAAGCACGGTGCTCGGGGCGAGGAGCTGGTGATTCCGGTGCCGGCGGGCACCCAGGCGACGACCGTCGATGGGGCCGCTGTGGATCTGGTGGAGGCCGGGCAGCGGGCCGTGGTCGCGACCGGCGGGCGTGGGGGGCACGGGAACAAGCGCTTTGCCAACTCGACCCGGCAGGCGCCGCGATTCGCCGAGAAGGGCACGAGCGGCGAGGCGGACTGGATCGAGCTGCGCTTGAAACTGCTGGCCGACGTCGGCCTGGTCGGGTTGCCGAACGCGGGCAAGTCTTCGCTGCTGGGGCGGCTGACGCGGGCGGCACCGAAGGTGGCGGACTACCCGTTCACGACGATCTCGCCGGTGCTGGGGACGATCGAAGGCGAGGACCGGCAGGCCGTGGTCGCCGACATCCCAGGGCTGATCGAGGGGGCGGCCGAGGGAGCCGGCCTCGGCCACGAGTTCCTCGCCCACGTCGAGCGCTGCTCGGTGCTCGTCCACCTGGTCGACCTGGCGCCGCTCGAGGGGGATCCCGAGTCCAACTACGAGACCGTCAAAGCCGAGCTGGCCGCCCACGGCGCCGGACTGGAGCAGCTGCCCGAGTTGATCGTTCTCTCCAAGCGCGATCTGCTCGAGGGGAAGAGGGTCGAAGCGGCGGTTGCGGAATGGGAGCAGCGCCTGGACGGGGAGACGCTCGGCGTCGTCGCGGTTTCCTCGGTGACGGGGGAGGGCCTCGACGAGCTCCGCCGCCGCGTCCTCTCCGAGCTGCCCGACGAGCAGCCGGCGATGCTGACCGCGTCCGGCGATTCGGACGGCGAGTTCGAGGTCGAGCACCGCGTCTACCGGCCGGTCGGAGAGGGTGGCTACTGGATCGAGCGCGAGGACGACGGCGCCTACCGGGTCGCCGGCAAGGGCGTCGAGCTTCTGTTCGAGCGCCACGACACCAAAAACGAGGAGGCGCTCGCCTACCTCGAGCAGCGGCTCGGCGAGATCGGCGTGATCGCCGCCCTGACCAAGGCCGGCTTCGAGGCCGGCGACGACGTCCGCATCGGCGAGCACGAGTTCGAACTGCACATCTAGGAGAGGCTGGAGAGTCCCGCCGCGACGGCGAACCCGAGCACGGTGACGAGGCCGGTCACGCGGCCGGCGCTGGCCCTCGCGTCGGGGATCATCGAGTCGATCAGCATCACCAGCAGGGCGCCGGCGGCGAAGCCGTCGATCGCCGCCTCGGCCCCGCCGGTGACGACGTCGACAAGGCCGAATCCGGCGACCGTGGCCAGCGTGCAGATCGTGGCGACGACCAGCCAGAGCCGCAGGATCGCCGACCGCGAGCGCCCGCTGGCCCGCATGTCCCCTGCCGAGCCGATCGCCTCGGGCAGGTTGGAGACGAAGATCGCCGCCAGCAGCGCCACCCCGATCTCGCCGCCGACCGCGAGGTTGATCCCCAACACCAACTGCTCCGGAATGCCGTCGAGAAAGGCACCGAGCGCGAGCGCGTTGCCCGAGCCGTCGCCCTCGGAGCGCCCCCGGCGTCCCCGGCCGGCGGAGTAGCGAGCGGCGATCAAGCCGTCGAGCAGGTAGTAGGTGACGGCCCCGACCCCGAGCCCGACGCCGGTCATTCCGGCCCCGCCGACGGCGATGCCCTCCTGGGCGAGCTCGAAGCTGACCGCGCTGATCAGCGCGCCGGCACCAAAGCCGAGTACGAGGCCGACCTGTCGCTTCGACCATTCGCGGGAGAAGGCCAGCACAGCGCCGAGGACGAGCGAGCTCGCGGCCAGCGCTCCCCACCCGAGCGCCGCCGTCATTTAGGCGCGGCCAAGGCGACGTACGGGGTCAAGCCGTCGCGCAGCCAGGGCGGGATAGGGGTCTTGGTCCAGCTTTCCGCGTCGACGAAGACATGGCGGATCTTTGCCTCGACCAGCGGCTCGCCCGCCCGGGTGAGCTCTAGGTGCGTGGTCATGCTCGTCGTCCCCAGGCGCTCGATCGTCGCCTCGATCTCAACCAGGTCGTCGAACCGGGCGGAGCCCCGGAAGACCAGGTTCATCTCCGCGACGACCATGTCGACGCCACGGTCGACCATCGATTGATACGAGCCGAACGCCTCTCGCCACAGCTCGGTGAAGGCGTGGTCGAAAAAGGCGACGTAGTTGGCGTTGAAGACGATTCCCTGGGGGTCGCACTCGCCGTAACGGATGCGGAACCGGTGGACAAAGGGCGTGGCCACGATCGCGAGACTAGTGTCTGGCGAGATGGCTGTCGTTCATACACTTGCCGCGCCATGACCCTGGTCGTCAAGCTCGGATCCTCGATCGTCGCCGCCGATGACGGCGAGCTGCGCGCGGACGTCCTCGACTCGGTCTGCGAGCAGGTCAGCGCCCTCGAGCAGGGCGGCGAGCGGGTGGTGATGGTGACCTCGGGGGCGATCGCACGGGGAATGCGGCTGATGGAGTTGCCGGTGCGGCCGCGCGCGATGGACGAGTTGCAGGCCGCCTCGGCCGTCGGCCAGGGGGACCTCTTTCGTGCTTACGAGAGTCGCCTGGCCCGGGGTGGCACCAGGTCCGCGCAGGTGCTGCTGACCGCCGCCGACATCGCCGCCCGCACCAACTACCTCAATGCCCGGCGGACGCTGAGGCGGCTGGTTGAGTGGGGGGTGGTGCCGGTGATCAACGAGAACGACACCACCGCCACCGACGAGATCAGCTTCGGAGACAACGACTTCCTTGCCGCCCAGGTGGCGCTCCTGCTCGACGCGCGCCTGCTGGTCCTCCTGACCAACGTCGACGGCCTCTACTCGGCCGATCCCGGCCTCGACCCGGCGGCCGAGCCGATCTCCGAGGTGACCGACTTCGCCGAGCTGGCGCCGCTGCAGATCGGCGATCGCACCTCCGCCTTCGGCTCCGGCGGCATGCGCAGCAAGGTGGCGGCGGCCGAGATGGCGAGCGAGGCGGGGGTTCCGGCGGTGATCTGCAACGGCACCAGCGCCGGCAGCCTGCGCGCCGCCGTGGCCGGAGAGGCGGTCGGCACCCGCTTCGCCGCCCAGGCCGGCAGGGCATCGAGCTTCAAGCTCTGGCTCAAGTACGCGAAGCCGGCGCGGGGCCGCATCGTCGTCGACGACGGCGCCGCCCGCGTCCTGCGCGAGCGCGGGTCGAGTCTGCTTCCGGTTGGGATCGTCGACGCCCAGGGAGACTTCGAGGCCGGCGACGCCGTCGACGTCGTCGTCGACGGGACCTCGATCGGCAAAGGCATCACCGACTACTCCTCGCAGGAGCTCGGCAGGGTGAAGGGGATGAAGACCGACGAGGTGCGCGGATTGCTGCCGCATGCGGCTGACGAGGTCATCCACCGGGACCGCTTCGTCCTTGTCTGATTCCTGACCGGAGGTCCCCAGCTACCCTTGTTCGATGGCCGTGACCACGACCACCGTCGCTGAGACCTGCGCCGCCGCGAAGAAGGCGGCGCGCACGCTGGCGAGCTCCTCTACCGAGGCGAAGAACACCGCCCTGGCGGCGACCGCGCGCCTGCTCGAAGACCGGACCGCCGAGATCCTCGAGGCGAACGCCGCCGACCTCGCCGACGAGCGCGCGGCGGGGCTGACCGAGGCGCTGAGGGACCGCCTGGCGCTGACGCCGGACCGAGTCGCCGCGATGGCGGACGGCGTCCGGGTGGTCGCTGACCTCGACGATCCGGTCGGCGAGGAGCTCGAACACAAGACTTTGGCCAGCGGTTTGGACCTGCGCAAGGTCCGCGTTCCGCTCGGCGTGATCGCGGTCGTCTACGAGGCGCGGCCGAACGTGACGATCGACTGCGCCGCGCTGACGATCAAGAGCGGCAACGCGATCGTCCTCCGCGGGTCCCACTACGCCGAACGCTCGAACGGGGCGCTGGCGGCGATCGTCCGCGAGGCGCTCGCCGAGACGAACCTGCCCGAGGACGCCGTCCTGCTGCTGGCCGGCGGTGGGCACGAGGAGCTGGCTGAGCTGGCGACGCAGGAGGGGTTGGTCGATCTGCTGATCCCGCGCGGCGGCGAAGGGCTGAAGGCGGCGATCAAGGAGGTCGCGACCGTGCCCGTGATGTACGCGGCTGCGGGCAACTGCCATGTCTTCGTCCACGCCGAAGCAGACCTGGAGATGGCGCGGCGGATCGCCGTCAACGCCAAGGTGCAGCGCCCGGGCGTCTGTAACGCGGCGGAGACGCTGTTGATCGACGCCGCGATCGCCGAGCGCTTCGTACCCGCTGTGCTCTCCGACCTGCACGAGGCGGGCGTCGAGCTGGTCGGCGACGAGCGCGCTCGCTCCTTCGCCGGAGCCACCGAGGTGGCCGCCGCGACCGAGGCCGACTGGGACACCGAGTTCCTCGGCCTGAGGATGGCCGTCGCCGTCGTCGACTCGGTCGAGGACGCGATCGAGCACGTCAACGCCCACGGCACCGGCCACTCGGAGGCGATCGTCACCGGCTCGGAGGAGGCCGCCGATGAATTCGCCGCCGGCGTCGATGCCGCCGCCGTCTACATCAACGCCTCGACCCGGTTCACCGACGGCTTCGAGTACGGGATGGGGGCCGAGATCGGCAACTCGACCCAGAAGCTGCACGCCCGCGGCCCGATCGGGATGCGCGAGCTGACGACGTTCAAGTACGTGGCGCGCGGCGCTGGCCAGATACGTGAGTAGTTCCGAGGGGGCCGGGATCGGCGTGCTGGGGTCGGCCTTCAACCCGCCGCACCTCGGTCATCTGGCGCTCGCCCAGGAGGCGCTCTGGCAGCTTGGACTCAGCGAGGTGATCCTGGTCCCGACCGGGGATGCTCCGCACAAGCGGATCGCCGAGGATCCCGGTCGCGAGCTGCGCTTGACGATGACCAGGCTCGCCGCCGCCGACGACTCTCGCTTCTCCGTCTCCACGCTCGAGGTCGAGCGCGAGGGGCCGTCCTACACGTATGAGACCTTGCAGCTGCTTGCGGAAGAACGAGGCGACACGGAGCTGGTGTTCGTCATGGGGGCGGACGCCGCCGTGGGCCTCGAGAGTTGGCGCAACCCCGAGCGCGTGGTCGAACTGGCACGATTGGCGGTGGCCCGGCGCTCCGGGGTCTCCGATGCGGAGGTGGCGGCGGTGATGCGCAGCCTTGGCGCCGAGGGCCGGGCGACGATGTTGGAGATGCCGCAGTTCGGCGTCTCTTCCTCCGCCGTGCGCGAGCGCGCGGCGATGGGGAGGCCGTTGCGGTATCTGGTGCCGGAGCCGGTTGCGCGGCTGATCGAGGAAAAGGGGATCTACGCATGAAAGCGCCGCAGTCCGAGTCGCTGGCCCGCCGGCTTGCCGAGCTGGCCGACTCCAAAAAGGCCGAGGAGATCATCGCTCTCGACATGCGCAAGCTCGTCTCCTACACGGACTTCCTGGTGATCTGCACCGCCCGCAACGAGCGCCAGGCGCGCGCCATCGTCGACGAGGTGAGGATCCAGGTGAAGCGGGAGATGGGCGTGCTGCCGGGGGGTGTCGACGGCGCCGGCGCCGATGGCTGGGTCGTCCTCGACTATCTCGACTGCGTCCTGCACGTCTTCACCGCGGAGGCCCGCGAGCGTTACCAGCTCGAGGATCTCTGGCGCGATGCTCCCCAGCTCGAGCTCGATCTCGACGCACCGGAATCACCCTCGGCCGCAAGCGCCTGAGGCCGTGCGGAGCATCCACGGCAGCGGCGGCGAAATGCCGTCCGAGGCCCTACGTACGGTGCCGCGCATGGATCGCTTCAAGCGGGCGCTGTTCGGCTATCGCCGCCCAGATGTGGACGCGGCGATATCGGCGCGCGACGGGCGGATCGGCGCACTCGAACCGAAGGCGGCCGAATGCGAGCGCCAGGCTGGCGCGCTTGCCGAGCTGGAGCGGGAGCTTTCCTCGCTCTCGGCGATGGTGATCGAGCGCGAGCGGGAGATCCGTGGCCTGACCGAGCGCCTGCGTGAGGCCAACGAACGCCACGACCGCAGCATCGCCTCACTTGACGCCGTCTCCGGCCGCCTGGAGGAGATTCAGGTTCAGGCTCGCGGACAGGCGACGCGGATCCGGATGAAAGCGCTGCGCGAGGCGGTCGAGGTGAGCCAGCGGGTACAGGCGCTGAACGAGGCACAGGCGGCGCCCGCGGCGGAGACCCCCGCGCCAGGCAAGGGCAACGGCAGCGTCGAGGACTTCAACGGGATCTTCGAGGGGCTGATCAAGCTCGAGATCGGCCCGCTGGGCGACTTCTCCCAGCTTGTCGGCTTCGAGGACGCGGTCGGCAAACTCGGCGCGAGCGACATCTCGGTCGAACGCTTCTCCGAGGGACGGGCGACACTCTCCGTGCGGCTGGACCAGCCGGTCGAGCTGCTGCGCGAGCTGGAGGAGCTCTCGTCGCTTGACTTCAAGGTTCGCCACACGGCGCCCGACAACCTGATCCTCGACGTCGACGAGGATCAGGGCCCCGAGCAGCGCGCCGCCTAGCGGGGCGGCAGCGGGAAGCGCAGCGAGGCGGCCGTGAGCCGATCGCTCAGTGCCGTTTCGGCGGCCACGTGCTCGACCGCGCCGCCCTCTTCGATCGTCGCTTCGACCAGCTCGTCGATCACGTCGGGAACCTCGCGCGGCGGCTCGTCGCAGAGGGGACAGGTTTCGCCGCGGAGCCCCATCCAGCGGTGGCGCTCGCAGACGAGGCCGGGGACGACCGCACCCTCCTCGACCAGCAGCCGTCCGATCGCGGCGACCGTGCCGCCCCACAGGCATTGCTGGAGGCCGATGGCCGCCGAGTCGCCGGCGGCGGCCTGTTCCAGGGTCTCCTGCACCAGCTTCTCCTCTTCTTTGCGCTCGTAGCGACCGACGATCGCGCTCGCCCGCTCCTGGATCTCGGTTGCGGTCGCGGTTCCGGGGTCGATCGCGAAGGTGCCGCCGAGCCGTTCGCGCAGCGGTAGCGAGAGGAAGTCGAGAAAGGCCGGGATCTCCTCCTGGTGCCCGCCGATCGCGAGCAGTTCGAAGCGGTCGCGCCTGAAGAGGCCGTCGAGCGTCTCCGCGACACGACGGAAGTGGCGCTTGGTCAGCTCATCGGCGCGGTTACGCGTGCGGTGCTCCTCGAGCCCGTTCCAACCGCCGCGGCTGCGCTTGCGCGGTGCCGGGTCGACTCTCGCGTTTACCTCGCGCATCGCCTTGCCGTAGAGCTCCCAGACGCCGGCCTTCTCACGGTCGAGCACGACCACGCAGCAGCGGTGCAGCTCGTCCAGCACCGCGAGCATCGAGCGGATCCAGGGATCGGCGTCGACCACCGCCCGGTCGCGGACTTTCCGCGGCAGCTCGACCTCCTCGTAGAAGCCGGCCGCATGGCAGGAGAAGAAGGCGATGCCCCCGGGCTTCCAGGGCCGTTCGCGGGCGAGCGCCTGCAGTCTCTCGGCATCCGCCCTCAGCGAAAGCCGCGCTGTCCGGTCCCGCTCGGCGTCGATCTCCTCACGCACTCCGTGCAGGAGGCTGTCGACGCGGGTGCGCGGCTCGGTACGCGCCCCTGGCTCGACGCCGACGTAGAGAGAGAGCACCGGCGCCCGCTCGTCGCGGAACCGTGCGATCCGGTCGATCGTCTCCGCGTCGATGACCTCGCTCCGTGGAGGACTGCTCACAGCCCGGGCTCTCCTTCGTCGCTCGGGTCGTGCCTACCCGAACCCCGAGGATTTGACTCACGATAAACTCGTGACCCGATTCGGGGCTGTAGCTCAGCTGGAAGAGCGTCGCGCTGGCAGCGCGAAGGTCAGGGGTTCGAGCCCCCTCAGCTCCACTCTCAACGAACCGCCCGTCGCTGCCGATGTGTGATGCGATGAGCGCGGCCAATCAACACGTGTTCTCGCATGGGATGCGGGACACGCGGGAGACCTTCGAGGTCTGGAACGCGCACCCGTGGCCGGTCCTGCGCGGCTGGGTGGCGCTGGGCCTGGCGATCGCGCTGGGCCTGCTCGCCGCGGTCTGGGTCGTGGCCGGGATGCTGACCCCGGATCTGACGCCGATCCACCTGCCGGGCCTGACCTCGACCTCCGAGCCCGACGATCTGCTGCCGATCCTCTGGCGCAACGCGACCGTGCTGGCGCTGCACGCGACCGCCTGCGTCGCCGGGTTCATCGCCGGCGCCTCGATGCCGATCGCCGCCGCCGAACGGACCGGGTTCTCGCGCTGGGTCCACGTCAAGGCGGGCGAGCTGGCGATCCTCTTCGTCTGCGCGGTCACCCTCTTCTCGCTCTTGACCCAGGCCCTTTACCTCGGCTTCCAGGGCGCGACGCTGGCGTTCCAGCTCGAGATCAGCCGCTTCGAGCTGATCCTCAGCGTCCTCCCGCACGCGATCCCCGAGTTGACGGCGTTGTTCCTGCCGCTGGCGGCCTGGATCATCGCCAGCCGCCGCGGGGAGTGGAACCAGCTCCTCGCCGCGACCTTTCTCACGGTCGCCCTGGCGATCCCGGTCATCATCGCCGCCGCGACGATCGAGGTCTACCTCTGGCCGCAGATCCTGGAGGCGCTGTCCCCGGTCGCCTGAGCCTCGACGCCTGCGCCCTCATAAGATCGCCACTCATGAGCGGTTACGACCCGAAAGCGATCGAGCGCAAGTGGCAGCAGGTCTGGGCCGAGGAGAAGACCTGGGAGGTCCCCAACCCCGGGGAGCCTGGCTTCGACGAGAGCAAGCCGAAGGCCTACGTCCTGGAGATGCTGCCCTACCCGTCGGGGGAGCCGCATGTCGGCCACCTGAAGACCTACGCGGTCGGCGACGCGATCGCCCACTTCCGCCGCCGCCACGGTTTCCAGGTTCTGCACCCGATGGGCTACGACGCCTTCGGCCTGCCGGCCGAGAACAACGCGATCAAGACGGGCGAACCGCCGCGCGAGGCGACCGAGCGCTCGATCGCCTCCTTCCGCCAGCAGTTCCGCGAGTGGGGGATCTCGATCGACTGGTCGCGGGAGATCGGCACCCACACGCCCGAGTACTACCGCTGGACCCAGTGGATCTTCCTGCGCCTGTTCGAGAAGGGCCTTGCCTACCGGACCGAGGCGCCGGTGCAATGGTGTCCCAAGGACGCCACGGTGCTGGCCAACGAGCAGGTCGTCGACGGCCGCTGCGAGCGTTGTGGGACCGAGGTCGTGCAGCGCAACCTCGAGCAGTGGTTCTTCCGCATCACCGACTACGCCGACCGGCTGCTTGCCGACTTCGACCGGCTCGAGTCCTGGCCCGAACACGTGATCACGATGCAGCGCAACTGGATCGGCCGCTCCGAAGGGGCCGAGGTCATCTTCCGCTGCGAGCAGCTCGACCTCGACTTCCCGGTCTTCACGACCCGTCCCGACACCCTCTTCGGCGCCACCTTCTTCGTCCTCGCCCCCGAGCACCCCGACCTGGCGCGCCTGGTTGCCGGTACGCCGGCGGAGGAGCCGGTTCGGGAGTACGTCAACCGGATCGCCCGCGAGTCGGCCGAGGAACGCGGCGCCGAGGATCGTGACAAGACCGGCGTGCCGCTCGGGCGCAGTGTCGTCAACCCGGTCAACGGCGAGGAGATCCCGATGTTCGTCGCCGATTACGTGTTGATGGAGTACGGGACCGGCGCGATCATGGCCGTCCCCGGCCACGACAGCCGCGACTACGAATTCGCCAATGCCTTCGACCTCCCGATCAAACGTGTGATCGAAGGCGAGGACCCGGAGGCGGCCCGCGACGACGAGGGGCTGCCGTATCCGGGGGACGGGCCGATGGTCAACTCGGGCCGCTTCGACGGCAAGGGCAACCGCGAGGCCTACGCCGAGATCGTCGGCTGGCTCGAGGAAGAGGGGCGCGGCAAGCCCTCGGTCAACTACCGCCTGCGCGACTGGCTGGTCTCGCGCCAGCGCTACTGGGGTGCTCCGATCCCGATCGTCTATTGCGAGGAGTGCGGCATCGTCCCCGTCCCCGACGACCAGCTCCCGGTCGAGCTGCCGGAGATCGAGGACTACGCCCCGCAGGGCAAGAGCCCGCTGGCCGCGGCGGAGGACTGGGTAGCGACCGAGTGCCCGCGCTGCGGCGGCCCCGCCCGGCGTGAGACCGACACGATGGACACCTTCGTCGATTCCTCCTGGTACTTCATCCGCTACCTCGATCCTCACAACGAGGAGGCCCCGTGGGGCCGCGAGCCGGCCGAGCACTGGCTGCCCGTCGACCAGTACATCGGCGGCGTCGAGCACGCGATCCTGCACCTGATGTACGCGCGCTTCCTCACCAAGGCGCTCGCCGACATCGGCCAGCTCGACGTCCAGGAGCCGTTCGCCAACCTCTTCGCGCAGGGGATGATCACCCGCGACGGCGCCAAGATGTCGAAGTCGCGCGGCAACACGGTCAGCCCCGGCGAGTACGTCCAGCGCTACGGCGCCGACACCGCTCGCACCTACATCTGCTTCATGGGCCCGCCAGAGCGCGGCGCCGATTGGTCCGACGAGGGCGTCGAGGGCGTCAACCGCTTCCTCTCGCGGCTCTGGCGGCTCTGTGGGGAGGTGGCGGAGCGATCCGAGGCGGGGGAGGCCGAGGCGGCCGCCGACGGCCCGGCACGCGATCTGCTCGCCAAGGCCCACTGGGCGATCGACAAGGCGACGCGGGACTTCCAGCGCGGCTTCCAGTTCAACACCGCGATCTCGGCGGTGATGGAGCTCGTCAACGACGCCTACCGGCTCAAGGACGGCCTCTACGAGGAAGCCGGCGGGACCGCCGCGGTGCGCTTCGCCACCGCCACGGCGGCGTCGTTGATCTTCCCCTTCGCTCCGCATCTCGGCAGCGAGGTCTTCGGGCGGTTGACCGGCGAGCGTGTCTGGGAGCAGGCCTGGCCGGAGGCCGACCCGGCGCTGCTGGCGAGCGACACGGTGACGCTGATCGTCCAGGTCAACGGCAAGCTCCGCGACCGCATCGAGGTGCCGGCGGAGGCCTCGAAGGAAGAGCTGCTCGGCCTGGCGCGGGAGAGCGAGAAGGTCGGGCGCCACCTCAACGGAAAAGACGTCGTCAAGGAGATCGTCGTGCCCGGCAAGCTCGTGAACCTCGTGGTCCGCTGAGTCCCCGGTGCAACGGTCTCGGTCCCCTTTCTGGTAGAAAGCGCGCCGATGCTCGTCAGGCGTCTCGAGGACGCACCAGTTGAGGAGTGGCACCGGCTGCGCACGCATGTCCTGATGGATGCGGGCGAACTCGGCTCCCGCAATCTCTCCGTCACTTGGCTGACTCTGCCGACCGGGAGCAAGCAGACGCTGCGCTCCCACGAGGAGTCCGAGCAGGCCTACGTCGTCGTCCGCGGCAGGGGCTCGATGTCGGTTGCCGGCGACACCCAGCAGGTGGGGGAGGGGGACCTGATCCTGGTTCCGCCCGCCACCGAGCACTCGATCGCCAACGATGGCGACGCCGATCTTTCCTGCGTCTCGATTCAGTCGCCCCCCGTCGCCGCCGCCGAGCTCTACAGCGATCAGCTCGCTGAGGTGGCCGGCTATGACGATGACGACGACGTCTGAGGCGCGATAGGCGGCGCATCTCGGGGTCCTCGGTCCGCTGGCTCGGGTCACGCACGGAGTGCGCTCCCCTCGCCATGCTCCCTGCGTCCCCCGATCTGCTTGCCTCTCGCGCCTCAGACGAGTGAGGTTTCTTTGAATTAGCGCGCCATGCGTGCGTCGATTTGATTGACGCTCCGGTGTGTGCCGGAGCTGAGCAGAAGTCAGATCGTTGTCTACGGGGCGATCGCCGTCGCGCTGCTGCTGGTCGGTGCGAGGGCGATCAGGGCGGAGGGAAGCGCTGAGCGTTCCTTCGTCGCGGACGCCGCTGGCGGGGTGCAGGCCGGGGGCGGCTTCAGCCTCAGCGGCGAGGCCGGCGATCTCGTCGTCGACGTCACCGGCGCGGTTCAGAGCCCTGGCGTCTACCGGCTGCCGGCGGGGAGCAGGGTCACCGACGCGATCGAGCGAGCCGGGGGCGCTACCGGCAGGGCGGCACTGGAAGGGATCAATCGCGCCGCCCGGCTCGCCGACGGCCAGCAGGTCGTGGTGCCGGAGCGCGGCCCCGGCGGTGTCGCGATGGTCGGGGCCAGCGAAGAGGAGGGACCGATCAGCCTCGGGACCGCCACGGTCGAGCAGCTCGACACGATCGACGGCATCGGGCCGGTGACGGCACAGGACATCGTCGAGTTCCGCGACCAGCACGGCGGTCTCGCCTCCGTCGACCAACTCGACCAGGTCTCGGGGATCGGCCCGGCGACGATGGAGTCGCTGCGAGCGCGGCTGCAGCCCTGAGGCTCGTCGGTGCGCTCACCGCGACCGTCGCTGCCGGTTCTGCTCGGGATCGCGGTCCTGGTCGCGATCGCGCTGGTTCGCGGCGACGAGATCCGGGAGCGGGCCGAGGACGGACTCGGGCGCGGCATGCCGTCCCGGGAGGCGGCGCTGGCGCGCGGCTTCGTGCTGGGCCAGGACGACGGCATCGATGCCCGTACCGAGGAGGACTTCCGCCGCTCCGGCTTAAGCCACCTGCTCGCGGTCAGCGGCCAAAACGTGACCCTGCTGGCGTTGCTGGCGATGCCGCTGTTGGCGGCGCTGGGCATCCCGCTGCGCGAGCGGCTGGTCTGGGTTCTCGGGTTGATCGTCATCTACGTGCCCCTGGCGGGTGCCGGCCCCTCGATCCAGCGGGCGGGGGTGATGGGCGCCGCCGGCGTCCTCGCGACCCTCTCGGGGAGACGTGCCTCGCGCCTCTACGCCTTGGCGCTGGCGCTTGTCGTCACCCTCGCGGTCGACCCGTCGATCGCGGCGAACATCGGCTGGCAGCTCAGCTTCGCCGCCGTGGCGGGGATCTTCGTCCTCGCCGCATCGATCCGCAACGCGCTCGTGGCTCGGCTCGGTCCCGGCCACTGGCGGCGCGCACTTGCCGAGGGCACGGCGGTGACGGTCGCCGCGACCCTGACCACGGCGCCGTTGATCGCCTTCCACTTCGAGACCTTCTCGACCACGACCCTCATTGCCAACCTGTTGGCGATGCCGGCGGTGGCGCCGGCGATGTGGCTGGGGATGGCCAGCGCCGCCATCGCCCAGGTGCCCGGCCTCCCGGTTGAGGCGTTGAACCTCCCCAACGCTCTCCTGCTCGGCTACATCGCCCAGGTCGCGGCCTGGTGCGGCCGACCGGGCTGGGCCGAGCTGGACGTCCGGCTTGGCGGGACCGGCCTGCTGCTCGCCTATCTCGGCATCGCCACGGTGGCGTTCGCCTGCGCACGCCTCGGTCGCCGCAGGCGCCTCGCCGCGTTCCGGGATCGCGACCGCGACCTCCGAGGTCGCGCTTCTCGCCGTTTTCCGCGGACTTCGGTCGCCGCTGCCGCTTGTGTTGCTCTCGCCGTGCTCGTTCTGTGGACGGTCGGCGATGGGGCGAAGGTGGGCCCGCCTCCCGTCACCGGCCTTCGCGTCGAGGTGCTCGACGTCGGCCAGGGCGACGCGATCCTGCTGCAGCCAGCGGGTGCCGGAGCCGTATTGGTCGACGGCGGACCGCCGGGAGCCGACCTCGAAGCGATGCTCGACGAGGCGGGCGTCGACCGGCTGGCGGCCGCCGTCGTCAGCCACGACCAGTCCGATCACGCGGGTGGGATCGAAGAACTGCTCGGTCATTTCCCGGTGGCCAGGCTTCTCTACGGGCGCCTTGGCGGTGAGCGGCTTCGTGCCGCCCTTGCCGCGGGCACCAACCCGGTACGGATCTCCGCCGGCGATGAGCTGCGCTCGGGGGCGCTTCGGATCGAAGTCTTGTGGCCGCCGGGGGGATTGCTTGCCGAACCTCCCGCGAACGCCGACCCCAACCAGCTCGCACTCGTCCTGCTCGCCCGCTGGCGTGATTTCTCGATCCTGCTCGCCGCCGATGCCGAGGCGGAGTCTGTCCCCCTCGACCCTGGCCCCGTCGACGTGCTCAAGGTCGCCCACCACGGCAGCGACGACGCCGGCCTCGCCACGCTGCTCGAGCGCACCCGGCCGGCGCTGGCGGTGATCTCGGTCGGCACCGGCAACCCCTACGGCCATCCGACCGCCGGCACCCTGACGACCCTGGCCGAGCATGGGGTTCGCACCCTGCGCACCGACCGCGACGGCGAGATCGTGGTCGACGTCGGTCCACGGGGGATCGAGGTCGCGGTCGAGCGCTGAGCACCTAAACGGATGACCCAATCGATAGTTGGGATTTCTTTTCCGATTCCTATCGCCCTTGGGTCCGCGGGCCGATGCAGACCCTGATGCTCTCGCGGAGAGAAAAGCTGCTGTCACGGCTTCCGGCCAAGCCCAGTTTCGCCGGCACGGGCCTGCTGGAGCGGATGCGCAGTACAACCTTTGCCCTGCTGGGGATCACGGCGGCGATGGGGCTTGGGCTGGTCGCGGTCGCCTCCCAGCAAAGCTGGCCGCTGCTGCCCGCCGCTCCGGTCCCGGGGCTCCCCTGGTCGGGGGAGGTCGAGGAGGCCACCGTGGTTGTCGCGGCCCCGATCGCGCCGATCTCGTCGGATCGCCCGGCGGCAGGCCTGATCAGCGCCTCAGAGACGGATCGGGGCGACCGCCGGTCCTCGGGGAGCGGCGCGAACTCGCAGCTCTCGGATTCGCGGACCCTGGCAACCGCGCCGCCTCAGCCGGCGCCAGATCCGGCGAGCGAGCCGCCCTCCGCCTCGCCGCCCCCCGTTGCGGCTGCTCCCAGTCCGGCCCCGCCGGCTGAGTCGCCGAGTGTGCCGGAGCCGTCCTCGAGTCAGGCATCCTCGCCGGCCACGCCAGCCTTGCCGCCCCCAGCGCTCAGTGGCGCCAAGGAGCAGGACAGCAGCAAGGGCAAGGAGTACGTCAAGGAGAAGTCGCCCGGAGGCGGGAAGGGCAGTAAGCCGACCAAGTCCGCCACCGGTTCGCCCGCGAGCAAGCCCGTCAAGGGCGACAAGCCCGACGCCGCCGCGACGACGACCCCCGCGGCACCGGTGGTCTCACCGGTCGTCAAGCCCGACGAAACGGGCTATGACGAGAAGGAGGAGGCGAGCGGCTACTCCCCCGGCTACGGCAAGGATCGCGGCCAGGCGCAGGAGCACGGCAAGTAGCTCCGGTCCGAGCCGGACGGACATCTAGACTCGGCCGATGGCCGAGGAGATGCGAGCGCTGTACCTGATCGCCGGCACCGACGGGGCGAAGATCGATTCCACGCGGGGGCGGTTGCGAGCGCGGGCCGAACGTGAGGCAGGCTCCGACGCGCTGGAGGTATTCGAGCCCGGCGAGGGGAAAGGGATGCCGGACCACGAGGCACTGCTGGCCGCGATCCCGGCGATGTCGCTGATGGAATCGCGCCGCTACCTGCTCGCCGACGGGATCGAGCGCTGGCGCGACCGTCAGCTCGAGGCGGTCGCGGCCGCGGTCGCCGAGCTGCCGCCCGATCTGACCCTGGTCCTGATCTCCCGCGCCAAAGCGCCGGCGAAGCTTTCGAAAGCCGTCAAGGCCGCGAAGGGGGAGATCCATGAATTCGAGGCGCCGAAAGCGCGCGACATGCCCCGCGTCCTCGTGGCCGAGGCTCAGCGCCTGGGCTTCCGGCTCGAGCCCGGGGCGGCCCGCGTCCTGGTCGACCGTATGGGCGCCGGCCCGGTGCGCCTGCAGCGGGAGCTCGAGCGTTTGGCGCTCTGGGCGGGTGCCGGGGGCGAGGTAACCGCCGGGGACCTCGAAGCGATGATCGCCGACACGTCCGAGGCAGCGGTCTGGTCGCTCTCGGATGCCCTGATCGAACGCGACGCCGCCGGTGCCCTGCGCATCGCCGAGCGGCTGATCGAACAGGGCGAGAACGTGACCGGGCTGATCTACGGCCTCGCTTCGCGCCTGCGCGGCGCCTGTGTCGCCGCCGCCAAGCTGGAGGAGGGCGTACCGCCGAAGCAGGTCGAGTCCTCGCTGAAGATGCACCCCTACGCGGCCAAGCAGCTCGTCCGCCGCCTCGGCGACACCGACCTCCTCAGCCTGCGCATGGCGACCGAGGCCTTGGCGGATCTAGAGCTCTGGTGCCGTGGAGGCGCCGACTACGGCGATGAGCTGGCGCTGACGCTCGCCCTCAATCGTGCCTGCTCCAAGAGCGCGTAGGCAAGTAGATCAAGGACGCAGTGAGCGAAGCGTGCTCTGCACGTGAGCGAGCGAGGACGCCGAGATACGCCGGCTACGCGCTCTTGGAGGCGGCGATGCGGGCGGCTTTGGACTTCTTGCGAGACCCCGTATTGAGGTGCATCGCGCCCTTCTGCACGGCCTTGTCGATCTTCGAGACGAGATCGCGCTGCTCGTTGGCGATCGCCTCGGCGTCGCCACCCTCGACGGCGCTTTCGAGGCGGCGGAAGTGGGTCTTCACGGTGCTCGTGAGCAGCCGGTTCTTGGCGCGCTCGCGCTCGCTGCGTAGGATCCGCTTCTTCTGTGAGGCTATGTTGGCCATGAGTCAAGTGCCAGGGCCGGCGCCGTGCCAGGTCCAGGCGGCCGCCGACTATAGCGACTGATACGTAGAACCAGCTTGGAGACGCCCAAGGCACCTGACACCCCGGATGGCGAGGAGCGCGCGGCGGTCGACGCCGACGCCGCTTTGCGCGCCGCCGAGGCATTCGACCCGGGCGAGGATCTCGAGGGGGAGCCGGCCCCCGGCCGTCAGGCCGGGCGGATCGCCCGCTCGACCGCGTTCTTCTCCCTCGCCACCGCGGCATCGCGCGTCGCCGGCCTGGCGCGCGAGGTGGTCGCCGCCGGCTATTACGGCATCAGCGGCCCGATGTCGGCCTTCACGATCGCCTTCCAGGTCCCCAACCTGATCCGGGCGCTGTTCGCCGACGCCGCCCTGCAGCCGGCCTTCGTCCCGATCTTCACCGAGCAGTTGGAGCAGAAGAACTACCGCGAGGCGTTCCGGCTCGCCTCGACCCTGCTGCTGATCGTGACCATGGTCCTGGGCGCGATCACGGCCCTCTTCGTCCTCCTTGCGCCAGTGGTCATGCCGCTCTTCGCGCCCGGCTTCGAGGGCGAGATCCTCGACCTCACCGTCACCCTCTCCCAGGTGATGTTCCCGATCCTGGTCCTGCTCGGAGTGAGCGGGGTCGTCGTCGGCATCCTCAACAGCTACGACCGCTTCGGGGCCTTCGCGATCTCGCCGCTGTTCTGGAACCTGACGATCATCGCCGTCCTGATCGTGGTCGAGCCGATGCTGAGCGGGCAGGACCGGATCTACGCCTACGCGATCGGGATCCTCGTCGGGACCCTGGTCCAGCTGATGATCCCCGCCTTCGACCTCCGCAACACGCCGTTCAAGTTCAACTGGAGCTTCGAGTGGCGCAATCCAGCCGTGCGGCGGGTCCTGCTGCTGATGCTGCCGGTGACGATCAGCCTCGGCCTGATCAACTTCAACCTGCTGATCAACAGCTTCTTCGGCAGCTTCGTCAGCGACGAGGCGCCGGCTGCGATCGACAAGGCGTTCCGCATCTACCAGCTGCCGCAGGGGATCTTCTCGGTGGCGATCGCGACGGTGCTGTTCCCGACGCTGGCCCGCTTCGCCAGCCGCGGCGCCCTCGACGATCTGCGCGTGACGATGGCCAACGGGATGCGCCAGATCCTCTTCATCCTGATCCCCGCCGCGGCCTCCGTGCTCGTCCTCGCCGAGCCGATGATCCGGCTCGTCTACCAGCGCGGCGCCTTCGACGCGGCGGAGACGACCGTGGTCGCGACGGCGCTCTTCTGGTTCGCCTTCTCGCTCCCGGCCAACGGCCTCTTCCTGCTCCTCACCCGCACCTTCTTCGGCCTCCAGCGACCCTGGATCCCGACCGCGATCGCCGCCGGCAACCTGACGGTGACGGCGGTGGGGGCGCTCGCGCTGTACCACCTCGGCGTCGCCGGCATCGTCGCCTCGACCGCGATCGCCACCGTCGCCAGCGTGATCGCCCAGTGCGTGATCCTGAGGCGGCTTCTCGGCGGCCTCGAACTCGGCCGCCTGCTCGACGCCAGTATCCGGATCTGCATCGCCGCGGCCCTTCTTGCTGGGGCGAGCTATCTGATCTGGGACGTCCTCGATGCGGCCCTGGGGCGCGGCCTGTTCGGCCAGATCGTCTCCCTCGGCTGTGGCCTCGCCGCCGGCGGTCTCGTCTACCTGGGTGTCGCCCGCCTGCTCCGCATCGCCGAGCTGGAGCAGATCATGCGCCTGCTGCGGCGCCGCTAGATGCTCGCCCCCGGTCGCTACCTGCTCGGCATCGCCGAGATCGCCCTCCTAATCGGCTTCGCCTGGATGGGCGCAAGCCGGGTTCGGGCTCGGTTGCTGCCGCGCTTCGAGGGCGCGCCAGCTCACCTCGCGACGGCAGTGCTCGGGCTGGCTCTCCTGATCTGGACGGCCGAGATTTTGGGGACGATCGGTTTGTTCGAGCCGGTGCCATATCTCGTGGCGGTTGCGGTCCTGGGACTTGGGCTTGCGGCTGCGGGGCCTGTCGCGGCGGCACCCTCCAAATCTGAGAGATCGAGTTCGACGGCGGCGACTGTGATCGCGCTGGTAATTGCCGCAATCGCCGTCGTCCACTTCTCCTCAGGGGTGAAGCTGCGGCTCTCGACGGGAATGACCGGGTTCGATTCGACCTGGTACCACGGGCCGTTCGCCGCCGGGTTCTTCCAGAGCGGCAACACGATGGACCTGCACTTCATCGCGCCGCAGTTCCTCGCTTGGTTCTACCCAGCCAACGGGGAACTTTTCCACGCAGCGGGGATGCTGGCTTTCGGGAGGGACATCCTCTCGCCGCTGCTGAATCTCGGCTGGTTCGTTGGTTGTCTGGTCGCTTGCTGGTGCATCGGGTGGCCGTATCGAGTGGCGCCGTGGTCTCTGGGGCTCGGAGCGATCGCGCTCAGCGTCCCCGCCCTGGCCGACCAAGCCGGCGAAGCGCGGAACGACATCGTCGGGATCTTCTTCCTGCTTGCCGCAGTTGCCGTTGCCTTGAATGCCTGGGCAGCCCGGAGTGAGCGGGAGCGTGGACTGTCCACCGGCGCCCTCGTGGTGATTGGCCTCGCGGCGGGCCTCGCCGCCGGGACCAAGCTCAACTTCCTGCTCCCAGCCGGGGTCCTCGTCCTCGGCCTGGTCGCGATCGCGCCGCGAGGGGGGAGGTGGCTGGCGCTGGCGGCGACTGGCCTCGCCGCCCTGGCCGGCGGCGGCTACTGGTACCTGCGCAACCTCGTCCACAGTGGCAACCCCCTGCCCTGGATCGACAGCCTCGGCCCGATCTCGCTGCCGGCGCCTGACCAGGCCCTCGGCGGCCGCGAAGCACACAGCGTTCTCGGCTACCTGACCGACGGCGCCGTCTGGCCCGACTGGTTCCTCCCGGGCCTCCACGACGGTCTCTGGTTCGTCTGGCCCCTCCTGCTCATCATGGGGTTCGGCGGCCTCGTCCTCTGCCTGGTCCCCGCGGCCACCTCATTCCGCGGTTCCTTTGTTACGCATGACGTCCCTAAGGAACCACGGAACGTGGATTGGGCCCTGGTTCTCGCTGCGCTGGCCGGCCTCGCGACCGCCGTCGCCTGGCTCCTCGCCCCGACCTCCGCCTCCGGCCCCGAGGGAATGCCCCGCGGCTTCGAGTCCGGCCTCCGCTACCTGGCTCCGGCCCTCGTCCTCGGCCTCGCGCTGCTGCCGACCGCACCGATCCTGCGTGAGCGGCTGGCTCGCCTCGCGACCCCCCGTTCGTCGCTCGTCGCCCAGAGGGATACAAACGACGAACGGCCGCTCCCGGTCGCTCGTCGCGGGCTGTTGCTCGCCGGCGGTATCGGCCTGATCGCTCTCGCGGTCGCGATCGGCTACCCGGTCCAGCGCCACTACCTCGAGAAGCGCTACTCCGACCCCACCTTCACGACCCCAGGCCTCAACGCCGCCTTCGCCTGGTCTCGCGACATCGAGGACTCCCGCATCGCCACCACCAGCACCCGCCAATACCCCCTCTTCGGCACCGACCTCTCCAACCACGTCCAATTCATCGGCCAGGAGACCTCTCACGGAGGCTTCATCGCCCCCACCACCTGCCGCGCCTGGAGAGAAGAGCTAAACGCCGGCAATTACGACTACGTGGTGGCAAGCCGCGACCGCGTCAAGCCAGGCAAGACCCCATACCCACCCCAAGCGTCCTGGACCACCGGCCCCGCAGCCAAGCCCATCCTGAGAAAGCCGCCGACGGTCGTATTCGAGCTAAATGGAAAGCTCATTCCATCGGCGTGCCCGTGAGCTGACACCGCCCTTCCGGCGGGTCCTCTCCGCCGTTCCTCCCGCGGGTGGCGTGGGGGCGGGGGTCCCCCGCGGCGCGGAGGCGCGAAGCGCCGAGCACCGTGGGGGATGCCCCCACGACAGGACCCGCGGGCCGGAGCTCCACGACAGGACCCGCCGGCCACCGACGCTCGCCATACTCCGCTCCGCAAATGGACCGCATCCGCAACTTCTCGATCATTGCCCACATCGACCACGGCAAGTCGACCCTGGCCGACCGCATCCTCGAGGTCACCGGCGCCGTCGACCCGAAGAAAATGCAGGCGCAGATGCTCGACTCGATGGACCTCGAGCGCGAGCGCGGGATCACGATCAAGGCTCAGGCCGTGCGGGTCGAGTACGAGGCCGCCAACGGCGAGACCTACGACCTGCACCTGATCGACACGCCCGGCCACGTCGACTTCTCCTACGAGGTCTCGCGCAGCCTCGCCGCCTGCGAGGGCGCGCTGCTGGTCGTCGATGCCGCCCAGGGGGTCGAGGCGCAGACCGTCGCCAACACCCACCTGGCGATCGATGCCGGGCTGGAGCTGATCCCGGTCATCAACAAGGTCGATCTGCCCGGCGCTGAGCCGGAGCGTGTCGCCCAGGAAATCGCCGACCTGACCGGCGGCGACCCCGAGGAAGCGCTGTGGATCTCGGCCAAGACCGGGATGGGCGTGCCGGAGGTGCTGGAGGCGATCGTCGAGCGCATCCCGGAGCCCAAGGGCGAGCCGGAGGCGCCGACCCGGGCGCTGATCTTCGACTCCGAGTTCGACCAGTACCGCGGCGTGATCGCCTACGTGCGGATGGTCGATGGCTCCTTCCGCAAGCACGAGCGGATCCTGGCGATGCAGAACGGCACCGAGGCGGAAATCGACGACATCGGCTTCTTCCGGCCGGCGATGACCGCGGTGGAGGGGATGGACGCGGGCGACGTCGGCTACCTGATCACCGGGATCAAGGACGTGACCAAGCTGCGGGTGGGCGACACCCTGACGGGGCGCGACCGACCCGCGGCAGAGCCGCTGGAGGGCTATCGTGAGGTCCGGCCGATGGTCTTCTGCGGGGTCTTCCCGATCGACACGGACCGCTACGAAGACCTGCGCGACGCGCTCGAGAAGCTCGCCCTCAACGACGCCGCGCTCTCTTGGGAGCCGGAGACCTCGGAGGCGCTCGGGTTCGGCTTCCGCTGCGGCTTCCTCGGCCTCCTGCACATGGAGATCGTGCGCGAGCGCCTGGAACGCGAGTACGGCCTCGACCTGCTCTCGACGACCCCGAACGTGCGCTACGAGGTCCACCTGACCAACGGCGAGTCCAAGGAAGTCCGCAGCCCCACCGACCTGCCCGACCCCGGGACGATCGAGTCGGTCGAAGAGCCCTACATCCGGGCCACGATCATCTGTCCCTCCGAGCAGGTGGGCGCCGTGATGGAGCTCTGCCAGCAGCGCCGCGGCACCCATGTCGACATGCACTACCTGAGCCCGGTGCGGGTGCAGATCCGCTACGACATGCCGCTGGCCGAGATCGTCCTCGACTTCTTCGACCTGCTCAAGTCCTCGACCCGGGGCTACGCCTCGCTCGACTACGAGCCGATCGGCAACCGGGCCTCGGACCTGGTCAAAGTCGACATCCTGCTCGCCGGCGACAAGGTCGACGCGCTCTCGATCATCGTCCACCGCGATTTCGCCTACGAGCAGGGCAAGCGCCTGGTCGAGCGGCTGCGCAAGACGATCCCGCGCCAGCTCTTCGACGTCCCCGTACAGGCCGCGATCGGCTCCAACATCCTCGCCCGCGAGACGGTCAAGGCGCTGCGCAAGGACGTCACCGCGAAGCTCTACGGCGGCGACGTCACCCGCAAGAACAAGCTGCTGAAGAAGCAGAAAGCGGGCAAGAAGCGGATGAAGTCGGTCGGCCGGGTGGAAGTGCCGCAGGAGGCCTTCCTGGCGGTCCTGCAGATCGACGAGTAGGCACGAAGCTCGCTGGCTGCCTGGCCAGTTAAAGTGCCCGCCCATGCCAATCAAGACTGATGCCGTAGGTAAGGAATGGCCCCCGATGACCTACCAGGTCGGGCGGGAGAAGATTAAGGAGTACGCGAACGCGCTGGGGATCGACAACCCCGTGCATTTCGACGTCGAGGCCGCCCGCGCGGCCGGCTTCCGCGACGTCGTCGCGCCGCCGATGTTCGCCGTCGTCTACAGCGGCCCGGCGATGGGCCCGGTCCTCTTCGACCCCGAGGTCGAAATGAACTTCGCCGCGATGGTCCACGGCGGCCAGGTCTTCGAGTGGGGCGAGCCGGCCTGCTCCGGCGACGAGATCACGACCACGCCGAAGTGCCTGGAAATCTACGAGAAAGACGGCAAGGGCTTCTACGTCTTCGAGACGACCTCCGTCAACCAGAACGGCGAGCAGGTCGTGCGCGCCGTCTGGACCAACATCGTCAGGGGGGTATGAACATGGCCGACTTGAACGTGGGGGACTCGATCCCCGAGCTGAGCGTCACGCCCGACAAGTACCTGCCGCACCGCTACGCCGGCGCCTCGGGGGACTTCAACCCGATCCACATCGATCCCGAGTTCGCGAAAGCGGTCGGGCTGCCGAACAACATCCTTCACGGCCTCTACTCGATGGGCCTGGTCGCGCGCGCCAACGCCGCCCTCGCCGCCGGTGACCCGCGAGCCCTCAAACGGCTCTCGGTCCAGTTCCGCGGCATGGGCGCTCCTGAGCAGGAGATCGTCGTCTCCGGCACGGTCAAGTCGGTGGAGGACGGCACCGTCGTCGTCGACACCGTCGCCAGGCAGGGCGAGACCGAGATCATCAAGAACGCGGAAGCGGAACTCCAGCTCTAACAGCCCCGCCCGGCGTCCCTCCTAGAATCGAGGGATGCTCAGCGAGCGACAGGAGCTGATTCTGCGGCTGGTCGTCGACGCCTACCTGGCGTCGGCGCGGCCCGTGCCCTCGAAGGAAGTGGCCGACAGCCCTGAGGTTTCCTGGGGCCCGTCGACGGTGCGAGCGGAGCTGGCGGCGCTGGAGGCCGCCGGGCTGCTGACGCACCCGTACACCTCGGCCGGGCGGGTGCCGACCGACTCCGGCTACCGGCACTACGTCGATCTGCTGATGACTTCCGGAGCGCTGCCGGCGGAGACCCGGGTGGAGCTGGAGCTCTCGCGGCTTCGCCGCGAGGTCGATGAGGCGATGCGGGAGACGACGATGGCGCTGGCCCAGGTCACCGACCTGGTCGCGATGGCGACGGCACCGCCGCTGGCTTCGGCGACGATCCACCGGGTCGAGGTGTTGCTGTTGCAGCCGACCAAGGTGGTTGTGATCGCGATCGCCTCCACCGGCGACGTCGCCCGTCGCGTCTTCGAGTTCGACCACCCGGTCGATCCCGGCCTGGTCGAGTGGGCGTCCAGCTACCTGAACGAGTCGCTGGCCGGCCTCGGCGTCGGCTCGCGGATGATCGCCGGCCGCCTCGCCGACCCCGAGCTCGACCGGGTCGAGGCGCGGTTCGTCGCCACCCTGGGCGGCGCCTTCACCGAGCTTGAACGCGAGACCGGCGCCGACCTCTACATGGAGGGCGCCTCGCGGCTGCTCTCCGAAGCGCACCTCCCCGACCTGCCGCACGCCGACGAGCTGATGACGGCGCTGGAGCGCCGCGCGGGTGTGCTGCAGATGCTGCGCTCCTCTCTCGCCGAGCGCTCGGTCTTCCTCTGGATCGGCGAGGAGAACCCGCAGCCGGAGCTGCGCTCGGTCAGCTTCGTCGGCGCCAACTACGGCCTCGGCCACCGCAACCTCGGTTCGGTCGGCGTGGTCGGGCCGCTGCGGATGGATTACGCGACCGCGATCGCCTCGGTGCGCGGCGCCGCGCGCGAACTTTCGCGCTACTTCGAGACCGTGTACGACGGCTGATCGACTGATGCCACGCGATTACTACGAGGTGCTCGGCGTCAGCCGGGAGGCGGGCGAGGCCGAGATCAAGAAGGCCTTCCGCGGCCTCGCCCGCGAACTGCACCCCGATGTCAACGACCACGATCCGGAGGCCGAGGAGAAGTTCAAGGCGGCGGCCGAGGCCTACGAGGTCCTCTCCGACGCCGAGCGGCGCCAGACCTACGACGCCTACGGGCACGAGGGTCTGCGCTCTGGCGGCTTCGATCCCCGCAGCGCCTCCTTCGGCTCGATCGACGACATCCTCCAGGCCTTCTTCGGGGGCGCCGGCGGCGACGCATTCGGTTTCGGCGGCGCCGGCGGCGGCCGGGCGGCAGGTGCCGACATCCTCGTCGGCGCCGAGATCGAGCTCGAGGACGTCGTCGCCGGCGTGCGGCGGGAGCTGACCTACGAAGCTGTTGGCGCCTGCGAGCACTGCCGCGGCAACGGGGCCGAGCCCGGGACGCCGATCGAGGCCTGCGAGCGCTGCGGGGGAGCGGGCCAGTTGCGGCAGGTGAGCCGGACCCCGTTCGGGCAGATGGTCCGCGGGGTCGCCTGCGACGCCTGCGGCGGCGCCGGCAAGATTCCCGAGACCCCGTGCGCGGAGTGCCGCGGCAGCGGCCGCACTCGCGGGCAGACGACGCAGGCGGTCGAGATCCCGGCCGGGATCGAAACCGGGCAGCGGCTGCGGGTCACCGGCGCCGGCCATGCCGGCGACCCGGGAGCCCCCGCCGGCGACCTCTACGTCGAGGTCACGGTCAGCGAGGACGAGCGCTTCCAGCGCGACGGCAC
Source organism: uncultured Solirubrobacterales bacterium (assembly GCA_963715395.1). Lineage (GTDB taxonomy): Bacteria > Actinomycetota > Thermoleophilia > Solirubrobacterales > 70-9 > VAYN01. The sequence continues at coordinate 993,560 of OY970238.1, read as the reverse complement.
CGACCTGCTCAGCGTCGTCTCGATCCCCGCCACCGAGGCGATGCTGGGCACGACCGTTACGGTTCCGACCCTCGACGGGGAGCGCGAGATCGAGCTCGATGCGGGAACCCAGCCCGGTCACGAAGAGGTCCTGCGCGGCGCCGGCCTGCCGCGGCTGGGGAACCGCCGCCGCGGCAACCAGCGGGTGATCCTCAACGTCGTCGTCCCGACCAACCTCGGCGAGGAGCAGCGTGAGCTGGCCGAGCGCCTCGACGATTCGCTCGAGCCCGGCAACCTCGGCCCGAGCCACGGCGAGGGCCTCTTCAGCCGGGTTCGCCGGGCCTTCGGGTGATCCGGCTAGCGGTGCGGTGTCCGCCCGAGCAGGCGGATCTCGTCCTTGCCGAGCTGACCGTGCTGGCTCCCAACGGAGTCGAGGAAGAGCGCGGCTCCGGTTACGTCGAGTACGCGATCTACGGGGGCGCGGGGGAGTTGCCGGAGCTGGGCGAGATCGACGCCGTCGTCGGCGCGGGCAGGGTCGAGGTCAGCAGCACGGAGATCCCCGACGACTGGGCCGACCGCTGGCGTGACTTCCACAAGCCGCTCCTGGTCGGCGACCGCCTCTGGCTCCGCCCCTCCTGGGAGGACCCCCGGGAGGGCGCGATCGACGTCGTCGTCGACCCCGGCCAAGCCTTCGGCACGGGAGCCCACCCGACCACCCGCCTCTGCCTGCGGCTGTTGCTCGAGCTGGAGCAGGGGGGAGAGGCGCACGGCCCGCTCACGGACCTGGGCACCGGCTCCGGCGTCTTGGCAATCGCGGCAGCAAAGCTCGGCTGGGATCCGATCCGGGCCTACGACCACGAGCAACCAGCCCTGGAAGCAACCGCCGCCAACGCTGCCGTCAACGACGTCACCGTCCAACTGGAGCGCATGAACCTGCGCGAACAGCTCCCGGACCTGCCCCAAACGGTCGTAGCCAACATGACCGCCCCGATCCTCACCGCCGTCGCAGCGCAGCTTGAAGCAGTTCCCTCAACGCTGGTGCTTTCGGGCCTGCTCCCAGCCGAGCTCGACGACGTCTCCGCGGCTTTCGCCAATACCGGCCTCGCGGAGGCCGACCGCCGCCGCGACGGCGATTGGGCCGCCCTGCTGCTCCGTCGCCCCTGAGAGGTAGGGTTTTCGCCGATGCCCTTCGCCTCGATCGTCGATCCCGGCTACAAGATTGCGCTTTTCCTGCACATCCTCGCGGTTGTGCTGGCGTTCGGCCCGACGTTCGGTTACGGGCTCTTCTTCTCGATGGCGCCGCAGTACCCGCGGGCCGTGCCGGCGATCCTGTCCGGGATTCAGAGATGCGATCGCTACCTGGTCAACCCGGGCATGATCATCATCCTGCTGGCCGGGATCTACCTGCTGGTCGACGGCGACTGGGAGACCAGCACCGCGTTCATCAGCGTCGGCTTCGTCGCGATCATCGTCCTCTTCGGGCTTCAGCACGCGTTCTTCCAGCCGCAGACGCGCAAAGCCAAGGAACTGGCCGAACGCGATCTCAAGTCGGGCGACACGTTCAGCGAAGAGTTCCTGGCGGTCTCGCAGCGGGTCGGACAGGTCGGCGGCATCACCGGGCTGATCGTCGTGGTGACGATCTTCTTCATGTCCTACAAGCCGTTCCTTTAACGGTCGGCTGCCGGTCCACTGACCGAGGTCACTTCTCAGCTCGACGCCTCGCTGCCGGTGGCGATGTTCGATTCCGGCGTCGGCGGCCTCACCGTCCTGCACGAGTGCCTGGTCTCCCTGCCAGAGGAGGACTTCCTCTACCTCGGCGACACGGCGATGTTCCCGTACGGCAGCCGCGATCCCGATCGTTTGCGCGAACGGATCGCGCGGATCTCCGAGCTGCTCCTCCGCCGCGGCGCCAAGCTGCTGGTGATCGCCTGCAACACGGCGACCTCGATCGGCGCCGACGTCGCCCGTGAGGTCGGCGCCGCCAGCGGCGTCGAGGTGGTGCCGGTAGTCGAGCCGCAGGCCGAGATCGCGGCCGCGATCACCGACAGCGCCAAGGTCGGGGTGCTGGCGACCTCCAACACGGTCGAGAGCGGCGCCTACCGCCGCGCCCTGGAAGCCCAAGGACGGGCACTGGAGGTGACCGAAGTCGCGGCGCCGAAGCTGGCCCCGTTCATCCAGGAGGACTCGGCCTTCGACGAGGGCACGATGGAGATGGCCCGCGCCTACTGCGCGCCGCTGAAGCGGGCCGAAGTCGACACCCTGATCCTTGGCTGCACCCACTACCCGCTGGTGGCGCCGATGCTGCAGCGCATCCTCGGCCGCGACGTCCGGCTGGTCAGCGGTGGTCACGCGGTCGCGGCGGCGGTCCAGCGCACGCTCGAGGGAGCCGGCCTCGCCCGCGAGCCCGACGGCGAGGGGGACTACCGCTTCCTCTGCACCGGCGATGCCGCGTCCTTCCGCGATCTCGGCACCCGCTTCCTGCAGATGCCGCTGGGCGACGTCGAGCAGATCGAGATCGAGGCGGGGTAGCGCCTCGTGTCGCAGTTGGCACAGAATTGTTCGTTTCTGCGCACCACACGCGCGCCCGCACCGGGGAATATCGCCCCATGCCCACTCTAGCCGCCGGCAATACCGTATATACTCACCCCGTGGCCAAGGTAATGATCTCCATTCCCGACGACCTGCTGGAGCGTCTAGACGCTCGCGCGCGCGCCAACCGTGAGACCCGCAGCGGTTTCCTCCAGCGCCTCGCCGAGCGGGAGCTTTCGGCCGAGAGCGCGAAGCGCCGCAAGGAGTTCGAAGAACTGCTCGGTCCTCCCGTGGATCTCGGTGGCGACGCCGCCAGGCTGGTCCGCGAAGACCGCGAAGCGCATTGACGTGCTCCTCCTCGACGCCAGCGTCTGGATTTCCGCCAAGGACGGCGGCGACCGTTACTTCGACGCCGCTCGCGCGCTCGTCGTCGACCCGTCGCGACCGGTGGGGGCCCTCGATCTGACGCTCTACGAGGTAGCCAACGGCCTTGGCGTCCGTCGCAGCCGTCACGCCGAGGCCGCCGATCTCTGCCACCTGATCGAGGCCCGCTGCGGCGAAAGCCTCCTCCCGGTCGACCCAAAGCTGGTCCACTCCGCGCTCGAGCTCTCCGCGGCGCACGGGATCACCGCCTACGACGCCGCCTACGCGGCCGCCGCTCGCCGCTACGGCTGGACCCTGGTCAGCACCGACATCGCCGACCTCGTCTCCAAGGGCCTCGCCGTGACCCCGGACGCCGCCGACTACCCTTAGCGAGATGAGCGTTCTCGAGCAGGTGCAGGATGACGTGCGCACGGCGATGAAAGCCCGCGATCGGGGGCGGGCCGGTGCGCTGCGGCTGATCGTCGACGTGCTCCAGCAGGACGCAAAGCTGGGCAAAGGCGACGAGGTCGCCGTGCTGCAGCGCGAGCGCAAGAAGCGGGTCGAGGCGGCCGAGGCCTACGAGGGTGCCGGCCGAGCCGATCAGGCCGCGGCCGAGCGCTTCGAGGCGGAGCTGATCGAGGGCTACCTGCCGCAGCAGCTTTCCGACCAGGAGCTGGCCGAACTGGTCGACGCCGCGGTCGCCGAGACCGGCGCCACCGAACAGAAGCAGATGGGCCAGGTGATGTCGGCATTGATGCCCAAGTTGGGCGGCCGGGCCGACGGCAAGCGGGTCAGCGCAGCGGTGCGTGAGCGGCTTGGCGCGTAGGCAACTTACGCTTGACAACACCGTCGCCGCCGAGCTGGCCGGCTCGGAGGACACCGTGCTGCGGGCGCTGCGCGGGCGCCTCGACGCGGATTTGCACCTGCGCGGCAACGTGCTCACGCTCGAGGGAGACCCCGACGACGTCGCCCAGGCGGCAACGGTCGTCGACGAGATGGTCGAGCTGATCGAGCAGGGGCATGAGGTGGCGCCGGGCACGATCGAAGCGGTGACCGGAGCCCTCGACGCCGACGAGAACCCGGCCGAGATCCTCGACGACGTCGTCTGGCGCCACCGCAACACGAAAGTGGCCCCGAAGACGCTGAACCAGAAACGCTACGTCGATTCGATCCGGCGCCACACGATCACCTTCGGGATCGGCCCCGCCGGTACCGGCAAGACCTTCCTCGCGGTGGCGATGGCGGCCGCGGCGCTGACCGAACGCAAAGTGCAGCGGATCATCCTCACCCGGCCCGCGGTCGAGGCCGGGGAGCGGCTCGGCTTCCTGCCTGGCGACATCCAGGCCAAGGTCGATCCCTACCTGCGGCCGCTCTTCGACGCGCTCTACGACATGATCGATCCGGATCGGGTCAACGGCTACTTCGAGCGCGACGTGATCGAGGTCGCGCCGCTCGCCTTCATGCGCGGACGCACCCTCAACGACTCCTTCGTAATCCTCGACGAGGCCCAGAACACCAGCCCCGAGCAGATGAAGATGTTCTTGACCAGGCTCGGCTTCAACTCCCGCATGGTGGTCACCGGCGACATCACCCAGATCGACCTGCCGAGCGACCAGCGCTCCGGTCTGATCGCCGTCCGCGACATCCTCGACCAGGTCCAGGACATCTCCTTCGTCGAGTTCGGCGGTGAGGACGTCGTCCGCCACAAACTGGTGCAGCGCATCGTCGCCGCCTACGACGCCGCCGACGGCCGCGATCAGGCGGCACGAACCGAACACGGGCCGACGCCGCGCTCTTGAGCCTGGACCTTTCCGATGTCCCCGTGGAGCTGCGCGAAGCGGTAGCGGCGACCCTGGAGGCTGCCGGCGTCGCCGACGGCCACGTCGCGGTCGAGCTGGTCGACGCCGGGCGGATTCGCGAGCTCAACCGCGACCACCGGGGCAAGGACACGCCCACCGACGTCCTCTCCTTCCCGATCGACGGCGCCGGGCCGGCCCAAGGCCCGCGGGAGCTCGGCGACGTCGCGATCTGCCCCGAGCACTGCACCGACGTGACCGAGGCTGCCGTCCACGGCGTCCTCCACCTCTGCGGCCACGATCACGAAACAGACGACGGTGAGATGCTCGCCGTTCAGTCACGCGTCCTCGCCGGGCTGCGATGAGCCGCTCTGGTTTCATCGGTTTGGCCGGGCGCCCGAACGCCGGCAAGTCGACCCTGGTCAACGCGATCGTCGGCTCCCATGTGGCGATCGCTTCGGTGCGGCCGCAGACGACGCGGCGGGCGATCCGAGGCGTCGCCACCGACCTCGAGTCCGAACGCCAGCTCGTCCTCGTCGACCTGCCCGGCGTGCAGCGCCCGCGCGACGTCCTCACCGAGCGCATGCAGCAGCGGGTCAAGCGCGAGCTGGCGGACTCCGATATCGCCCTGGTCGTGGTCAACGGCGAGGAGGGGGTCGGCCCCGGCGACCGCTTCATCGTTCGCGCCCTGCTCGAGGCCGGCGCGAAGCTACCCGTCATCTGCGCCGTCAACAAGGCGGACCGGCTCGGCCCGAACGAGCTGGTGCCGGTGTTGGCGGCGGCCGCCGAGCTGAAAGGGGTCGACGAGGTGTTTCCGATCAGCGCCCGCACGGGGGAGGGGCTGGAGGTCCTGGTCGAGCGCCTCGGGGAGCTGATCCCGGAGGGGCCGTACATGTACCCGCCGGAGGAGAGCAGCGACCAGTCGAGCGAGTTGCTGTTAGCGGAGTTGATCCGCGAGCAGGTACTGAACCGAACCCGGCAGGAGATCCCACACTCGGTCGAGGTCGCGGTCAAAGAGGTCGCTCCACGCGAGGACGGCCTCGTTACCGTGACGGCTGAGATCTGGGCGGAGACCGAGTCTCAGAAGGGGATCCTGATCGGCAAGGGCGGCGCCAAGATCGGTGAGATCGGTACCGCCGCGCGGCGCTCGCTCGAAAGCGAGCTGGGCTCGCAGGTCCACCTCGACCTCAGCGTGCGGGTGCGTCGCCACTGGCGCCGCGACGAGGACCTGCTCGACCGGCTCGGGATCGAGTAGCGACCCGGCCACTACGATTGGACCGATGTTCGGGGAAATCGAATTCGATCAGCGGGGCCTGGCGCCCTGCGTTGTCCAGGATTGGACCACGGGCGAGATCCTGATGCTGGCCTATGTCAGCGCGGAATCCCTGGAAATGACGCTGGAGACGGGCGACCTGCATTTCCACAGTCGCTCCCGCGACGAACTGTGGAAAAAAGGCGAAAGCTCAGGCAGCTTCATGCACCTGCGCCAGCTTCGCTACGACTGCGACGGCGACGCCCTGGTGGCCATGGTCGACCCTGCCGGGCCGGCCTGCCACACCGGCCAGCGCAGCTGCTTCTACCGCGAGGTGCTGGGCTCCGCCTCGGCTCGCAAGGACGCGCCGCCGGCCCCGGGCGAGCCCTTCCCGGTCACCTACGAAGCTCTTTCGGCGCTGGAGCGGACCCTGCGCGGCCGCGCCGTCGAACGGCCCGACGGCAGCTACACGGTGAAACTGCTCGACGACCACATCCTGATCGGTGAGAAGGTCGAGGAGGAGGCCGAGGAGGTCATCCGCGCAGCGCGCGAAGAGTCGAACGAGCGCGTCGCCGAAGAGGCCGCCGACCTGCTCTACCACCTCAGCGTGCTGCTGGTCTCTCGTGGTGTTTCTCAGGCCGCGGTGATGGAAGTGCTGAATGACCGTAGCCAGTGAGTCCGAGTTGAAGCTCGAGCCCAGCCTCGAGCAGGCGCGGGAGTTGGCCCGCGAGGGCAACGTCGTGCCAGTCCGCGCGCGCTTCGTCGATGACTGTGAGACGCCGGTTTCGGCCTTCCTCAAGCTGCGCGCCGCGGAGCCCGAGGGGGCGCCCTGCTTCCTGCTCGAGTCGGCCGAGCAGGGCCAGGTTGGCCGCTACTCCTTCGTCGGTCTGCGGCCGCGGGCGGTACTGCGCTGGAGTGACGGCACGCTGTCCGAATGGAGCGGCGAGGAGGCCGCGGCTGGCGCGGCGCCGAGCCGCAGCGAATCGGCGCCGGACCCCTACGCCGCGGTCGCCGCGCGCCTGGGGGACCTGCGGCCGGCCCCGGTCGAGGGCCTGCCTCCGTTCGTCGGCGGTGCGGTCGGGTTCTTCGGCTACGACCTGGTGCGAACGGTCGAGCCCCTCGGCGAGCCGAACCCCGATCCATTGGGCCTGCCCGACATGGCGCTGATGGTGACCGACGCGATGGTGGTCTTCGATCACCTGCGGCACGAGCTGACGATCCTCGCCTGCGCCTTCGCCGACGATGAGGGCGGGATCGATGCCGCCTACGAGCGCGCCGCGACGACAATCGCCGCGATGCGCGAACGCTTGCGCGGCGCCGTGCCGGTTCCGGCCAGCCCCTCGATCGCGGAGCCACCTCAGTTCGTCTCGAACATGAAGCAGGAGGAGTTCGAAGGAGCGGTCGAACGGATCGTCGAGTACGTGCACGCCGGCGACGCCTTCCAGGTCGTTCCCTCGCAGCGCTTCTCGGCGCCGGCGCCGGTCGAGGCTTTCTCGGTCTACCGCGGCCTGCGTGCCGTCAACCCCTCGCCCTACATGTACTTCCTCGAGTTCGGCGACTTCCAGATCGCCGGTGCCTCACCGGAGCCGCTGGTCAAGGTCAGCGGCCGGCGGGTGGAGACGCGGCCGATCGCCGGCACTTCCCCGCGCGGGCGCAGCGAGGACGAGGACCGGCGCTTCGCCGAGCGGCTGATCAACGACCCCAAGGAGCGGGCCGAGCACGTGATGCTGGTCGACCTCGGCCGCAACGATCTCGGCCGCGTCTGCGAGTACGGCTCGATCTCGGTCGACGAGCTGATGGTCGTCGAGACCTACTCCCACGTACTCCACATCGTCAGCCAGGTCTCGGGCACCCTGCGCGAGGGGGTCAGCGCGATGGACGTTCTGCGCTCGGCCCTGCCGGCCGGAACGCTCTCCGGCGCGCCGAAGGTGCGGGCGATGCAGATCATCGACGAGCTCGAGTCGGTCAAGCGCTGCTCCTACGGCGGCGCCGTCGGCTACCTCTCCTGGGACGGCGACCTCGACACCGCGATCCACATCCGCACCGTCGTCGTCAAGGACGGCAAGCTGCACGTGCAGGCCGGCGGCGGCACCGTCGCCGACGCCAAGCCCGGCTACGAGTACAACGAGTCGGTCAACAAGGCGAAGGCCGTCTTCCGCGCGGTCGAGGTCGCCTGCGAACAACCGGACTGGGCCTGACGATGCGGGTGCTCGTGATCGACAACTACGACTCCTTCACCTACAACCTGGTCCAGTACCTGGGCGAGCTCGGCGCGGAGGTCGAGGTCGTGCGCAACGACAAGGCCGAGGTCGGGGAGCTGCTGGAGCGCGGCGCCGACCGGCTCGTCGTCTCGCCCGGGCCCTGCACGCCGGCCGAGGCCGGGATCTCCGGCGAGGCGATCCGTGCCTTCGCCGAGGCCGGCACACCCGTGCTTGGCGTCTGCCTCGGCCACCAGGCGATGGTCGAGGCCTTCGGCGGTCGCGTCGTCCAGGGCGAGCCGGTCCACGGCAAGGACGCCGAGGTCGACCACGACGGCCGCACGATCTTCGCTGGCCTGCCGACACCGCTGGTCGCCGGCCGCTATCACTCGCTCGTGGCCGATCCCGACCTGCCCGACGAGCTCGAGCTGAGCGCCTCCCTGGGCGACGTCGTGATGGCCGCCCGCCACCGGGAGCTGCCGGCCGAGGGAGTCCAGTTCCACCCGGAGTCGGTCCTCACCCCACAGGGCAAGCACCTGCTGAAGAACTTCCTCGGAGACGACTGAGAGCGATGCCAAACGACGTCGTCAGCCGGGCGATCGACGCGGTCTGCGCCGGCGACCACCTCACCGCCGACCACGCCTCGGCGGTCCTGAAGGAGATCATGGAGGGCCGTGCCGACCCGGTGCAGACGGGGGCCTTCCTGATCGCCCTGAGGGCGAAGGGCGAGACGGTGCCGGAGCTGGTCGGCCTGGCGCGGACGATGCGCTCGCTGTCCGCGCCCGTCTCCAGCGGTCGTGCCGACCTGGTCGACACCGCCGGCACCGGCGGCGGGCCCTCCACCTTCAACGTCTCGACGACCGCGGCCCTGGTTGCCGCCGCCGCCGGCTGCGCGGTCGCCAAGCACGGCAACCGCTCCAACACCAGCAAGTGCGGCTCCGCCGACCTGCTGGAGGCGCTCGGCGTCAACATCGAGCTCGAGCCCGAGCAGGTCGGGCGTTGCATCGACGAGGTCGGCTTCGGCTTCATGTTCGCGCCGCGCCACCACGCGGCGATGGCGCACGTGATCCCGGCCCGCAGGGCCCTCGGCGTGCGCACGATCTTCAACTTCCTCGGTCCGGTGACCAACCCGGCTGGCGCCAACCGGCAGCTGCTCGGCGTCGCCGACCGCCACTACCAGGAGACGATCGCCGAGGCTCTGGTCAGTCTCGGCAGCGTGCAGGCGCTCGTCGTCTCCGCCGAGGACGGCCTCGACGAGCTCTCGATCTCGGCTCGCACGCGGGTGATCGAGGTCGCCGACGGCGGCACCTCGGAGTGGTTCGTCGAACCCAGCCAGTTCGGGATCGCGCCGGCCGACCTCGAGTCGGTGGCGGGTGGAACGCCGGAGGAGAACGCTGACGCCGTGCGCTCGGTGCTGGCCGGCGATCTCGGCCCGCGACGCGACCTGACTTTGCTCAACGCGGCCGCCGCGATCTACGTCGGTGGGCTCGCGGTCGATCTCAGCGAGGGCGTCGCCAAGGCGGCCGAGGCAATCGACTCCGGCGCGGCAGGAAACGTGCTCGGGCGGCTGATCGCGGCGACGGCCGCCGCCGCCGACTAGGCTCTGTCAGGCAAGTGGGCATGATCGATCAGCTCATCGCCGGGGCCAGGCAGGGAGTCGACGCGCGTCGCCGCGAGCTCCCGCAGGCCGAGCTCGAGTCGCGGCTATCCGGCCGTGCCGAAGACCGCCCGTTCAACGAGGCGTTGGTGCGGCCTGGGCTGTCGCTGATCGCGGAGTTCAAGCGGCGTTCGCCCAGCGCCGGCGATATCTCCACCACGGCCGTGGTCGCCGACCAGGCCGGTGCCTATGAGCGCGGCGGTGCCGCGGCGTTGTCGGTGCTGACCGACGAGCCGCATTTCGGCGGCTCGCTGGAGGATCTGCGGGCGGCGCGCGCCGCCTGCGGCCTGCCGATCATCCGCAAGGACTTCATCGTCGATCCCTACCAGCTCTACGAGGCGGCGGTGAACGGCGCCAACGCGGTGCTGCTGATCGTCCGGGTGCTCGACGACGAGACCCTGCGCTCGCTCTACGACGAGGCCCGCGCGATCGACCTCGACTGCCTGGTCGAGGTCCACGACGGCGAGGAGCTGGAGCGCGCGCTGGAGGCCGACGCCGAGGTGATCGGGATCAACAACCGCGACCTCGACCATGGCACGGTTGACCTGGCGACCACCTTCGAGCTGATGCCCGACGTGCCGGCGGGCAAGACCGTGGTCGCCGAGAGCGGCATCTCCGGCCCGGCCGAGCTGCAGGAGTTGGACCGGGTAGGGGTCGACGCCGTTCTGATCGGCGGCGCCCTGATGGTCGCCGAGGACCCCGAGGCGAAGACGCGCGAACTGACCGGGGCCGACGAAGGCACCCGCGAGCACCTCTTCTAGCCGTCGCTGGCCCGGCGAATTTAGACAATCTTTCAAGAGCATTTAGAGGTGGCTCAGCGCGGTGGGGGATCATGCCCCTCATGACCAAGGCTCGACGACTCCTCCACACCCCATTTGGCTCGGCGCTGCTTGGCGGCGCCATCGTCGCCGCCTTCGGCTGGATCGCAATCGCGGCCGGTTGGATCCAGTCCGAGGGCGGCTCGACGACCACCGTCGCGGCGCCGATGGCGGCGCCCGTCGCCGATCGCTCCAGCGATGGCGACACCAACATCGTCAACCAGATCTACCGCGAAGACGGCGAAGGCGTCGCCTTCATCGAAGCCGACATCGGCGCCAGCGAATCGCAGTCCTTCTCGCCCTTCGGCGAACCGGAACAGGAAGGCGGCACCGCCACCGGCTCCGGCTTCGTGATCGACCAGGAGGGCCACTTGCTGACCAACAACCACGTGGTCGAAGGGGCCGACCGGATCCAGGTCAAACTCGGCGACTCCGAGACCGCCTACGAGGCCGAGCTCGTCGGCTCCGACCCCTCGATGGACCTCGCCCTCCTCGATGTCGACGCTCCGGCCGACAAGCTTCACCCACTCGCTCTCGGCGATTCGGCGGAGATGGAAGTCGGCGACCCAGTGGTCGCGATCGGCAACCCGTTCGGGCTCGACCGGACCGTCACCAGCGGCATCGTCTCCGCCCTGCAGCGCCAGATCGAAGCCCCCGACGGCTTCTCGATCACCAACGTGATTCAGACCGACGCCGCGATCAACCCCGGCAACTCGGGCGGACCGCTGATCAACGCCGACGGCGAAGTGATCGGCATCAACTCCCAGATCGCCACCGGCGGCGGGGGCGGCGGCAACGTCGGCATCGGCTTCGCGATCCCGATCGACACCGTCCGCTCCGAGATCCAGCAGCTGAAGACCAAGGGCGAAGTCGAACACGCCTTCCTCGGCATCAGCGGCGGCACCATCACCCCGGACCTCGCCGATGCGGTCAACCTGCCCGTCGACGAAGGCGTGATCGTCCAGTCCGTGGTCAAAGACGGCCCGGCGGACAAGGCGGGGATCGAGGGCGGCAACACCTCGGCGACGATCGACGGCGCTCAGGTCAGCCTCGGTGGCGACGTGATTACAGAGGTCGACGGCAAGAAGGTCTCTTCGATGGAGGAAATCGTCGAAATCGTCAATGAAGCCGAACCGGGCGATGCGCTCGAGTTGACGATCCTGCGCGACGGCGATACGAAGACCGCAAACGTGACCCTGGGCGATCGGCCCGACTCGGCCGAACCTGCCGAATAGCCACAGCACTCCCGTAGTCTGGGGGGCATGCGGGTCAAGTTCTGCGGGATCACCAATCTGGACGACGCGGCCGAGGCTGTTCTGCTCGGCGCCTGGGCCGTCGGGCTGATCCATTTCGACGGCAGCCCACGCTGCGTCGAGCCGGAGGTCGCGACCGAAATCGGGGCCGCGTTCAAGCGCAAGTGCGAGGTCGTCGGGGTTTTCGTCAACCCGACCCTGGAGGAAGTCGACAAGGCGGTCGAGAACGCCGGCTTGACGATGGTGCAGCTGAACGGGGCGGAGGGCGCCCAATTCTGCGGCGAGGTGGCGCGGCGGACCGGCCTCAAGGTGATCAAGGCGATCCACGTCGCCAGCGCCGCCGACATCCACGCCGCCGAGGCCTACCGGACCGACTTTCACCTCTTCGACCGCCGCGGCAAAGGGCTCTGGGGCGGGACGGGGGAGAGCTTCGACTGGGGCCTGTTGCGAGGTCACCGCTCCGACGTCCCCGACATCCTCGCCGGCGGGCTGCGCCCCGAGAACGTCGCTCACGCGATCGCGGTGACGCAGCCCTACGCCGTCGACGTCGCCAGCGGGGTCGAGCTCGAAGCCCGGGCGTAAGGACCACGCGGCGATGGCGACCTTCTTCGAGGCCGCTCAGCCGACCGGCGTCACGGCGCCATGAGCACGGTCGAGCAGCGTTTTGGCCCCTACGGGGGGCGCTACGTGCCGGAGACGTTGATCGCGGCGCTGGACGAACTGACCGTCGCCTGGGAGGAGGCGCGCGACGACGCCGAGTTCACGGCGCGGCTGGATTTGCTGCGACGCGACTTCATCGGCCGGCCGACCCCGCTCTACCTGGCTGAGCGGCTCTCCGAGCGGGTCGGCTCGAGGGTGTACCTCAAGCGCGAGGACCTCGCCCACACCGGCGCCCACAAGATCAACAACGCGGTCGGCCAGGCGCTGCTGGCGCAGCGGATGGGCAAGCGGCGGATCATCGCCGAGACCGGCGCCGGCCAGCACGGCGTCGCCACCGCCTGCGCCTGCGCCCTGCTCGGCCTCGAGTGCGTCGTCTACATGGGCAGCGAGGACATCCGCCGCCAGGCACCCAACGTCGAGCGGATGAAGCTGCTGGGGGCGGAGGTGGCTCCGGTCGAGGCGGGCGCCCGGACCCTGAAGGAGGCGGTCAGCGCCGCGATCCGCGACTGGGTCGCCAACGTCGAGACGACCCACTACGTGATCGGCTCGGCAGTTGGTCCGGCGCCGTATCCGGCCCTAGTCCGCGACCTTCAAAGGGTGATCGGCGAAGAGGCCCGCGAGCAGGCGCTGGGGGCTGAGGGGGTGCTGCCCTCCCGGGTGATTGCCTGCGTCGGCGGCGGCTCCAACTCGATCGGCATCTTCACCCCGTTCGTCGGCGACGCCGAGGTGGCGCTGGTCGGCGTCGAGGCGGCGGGAGAGGGTCTAGAGAGCGGCCGCCACGGCGCGTCGCTCGGGGCGGGCAGCACTGGCGTCCTGCATGGCTCGCTCTCGGCCGTGATCGCCGACGAGGAGGGGCAGATCCTCGAGGCCCACTCGGTCTCGGCGGGCTTGGACTACCCCGGTGTCGGGCCCGAGCACGCTTACCTGCGGGACACGGGTCGGGCGAGCTACGTGGCGATCTCCGACCGGCAGGCGTTGGCGGCGTTTGGCGAGCTGTCGCGGCTGGAGGGGATCATCCCGGCGCTGGAGTCCTCGCATGCGATTGCTTGGCTCATGGAGAACCCGGGGGAGAGCGGTTTCGACGTGCTCTGCCTGAGCGGGAGGGGCGACAAGGATTTGGCTGAGGTTGTGGAGCGCACCGGTGGCTGAGGTCACCGCGACTGGTGTCGAGCGGATCGCGGCAGCCTTCGAAGCCGCAAAGGGCGACGGCCGGGCGGCGTTGATGCCTTACATGATGGCTGGGTACCCGGATCGGGAATCCTCTCTTGCGGTAGCTGAGGCTTATGTGGACTCCGGGGCCGATCTGATTGAGCTGGGCGTCCCTTTTTCCGATCCGCTTGCCGATGGTCCGACCATCCACGCCGCCGCAACGGCGGCGCTGGAGGCGGGGGCGACGCTTTCTACGGCGCTGGAGGTTTGTCGTTCGGTCTCGGATCGGGTGCCGGTCGTGCTGATGGCCTACGCGAACATGGTGCTTGCGCACGGGGGTGCGGCGGAGTTCGCACGGCTGGCGATTGCCGCGGGCGCCGCCGGGGTGATCGTGCCTGACCTGCCGCTGGGCGAGGCGGAGGACGTGCGGGAGGAGTTCGGCGCGGCCGGGCTCGCGCTGGTGCCGCTTGTAGCGCCGACGACGCCGGCCGAGCGGCGGGCGCGGATCTGCGCCGTCGCGCGCGGCTTCGTCTACGTCGTCTCCACGGTCGGGACGACTGGCGAGCGGGCCGAGATCCCCGCCGCCCTCGCCGAGCTGGTGGCGTCGACCAAGGCCGACTCGGACGTCCCGGTCGCGGTCGGCTTCGGCATCGGCACGCCTGAGCAGGCGGCGGAGGTGGGACGGATCGCCGACGGCGTCATCATCGGCAGCCGCCTGGTCCGTGCCGCCGGCGAGGGGGATTCAGCCGCGGCCGCCGCGGACGGGGTCGCCGCCTTCCTCAGCGAGACGCGCGTCGCCCTCGCGCGCTAGGCTTCCCGCCGCAATGGGAATGGTCGTAACTCTCTTCCTTGCCGTCGCCGCGATGACGGTCTCCTACGCCCTCGGGCAGGGTGGCCCGATCGCCGGCATGGTCTTCTTCACCGTGTTGCTCATTGGCGCGGGGATCCGCGTTATCGCGCCTAAACCGAGCTAGCCGCGCGCTAACCAAGCAGGTCAAGGACGCAGGGAGCGACGTGTGCTCCGCACACGAGCGACCGAGGACGCCGAGATGCGCCGGCTAGCGCGCGGCTAGGCACGGGTGGCGATTACCTCGAGGTAATCGCCCTCGAGCACCATCGCCCGGTCTCCGGCGGTGTTTTGCGCTTCCAGGAACGAGCGCAGGTCGTCGGTCAGGGCCTGCTCGCCCTCGCTGCCGACCCGTTCGTAGGCGGCCTGGGTGGGGCCGAAGTAGGTGCGGAAGAACTCGATGTAGTGATCGGGTGAACGGAACGGCTGGCGGGAGATGCGGCGCTCGGCTCGCAGCTCGGAGACTTCGTCCGCGAACAGCTCGCGGACCCGGTCCTCGGTTCCCCACAGCAGCGGCGAGTCGAGCCCGGCGGGTGGCGGGGCGTGTTTGGAGATCGTCTTGAACATCGTGCCGACGGAGCCGTCCGGGCACCAGTTGGCCATCCCGATCCGGCCGCCCGGTTTGACCACCCGCAGCAGCTCGGCCGCGGCCTTCTCCTGGTCGGGGGCGAACATCGCGCCGAAGATCGACATCGCGACGTCGAAGCTGCCGTCCTCGAAGGGCAGGTCCTGGGCATCCGCCTCGACGAACTCGATGTCGAGCCGCTCGGCGGCCGCACGCTCGCGTCCGCGCTCCAGCAGCGACGGAACGTAGTCGGCGCCGACCGTGTTGCCCCATGCCCGCCGCGCCGCGGAGATCGCGCCGTTGCCGCTGCCGCAGGCGACGTCCAGCACCTGCTCGTCGGGGACGATGTCGAGCGCCTCGGCGAGGTTCTCGCTGGCGTTGTAGACGATGCTCGCGACCATCGCGAAGTCGCCCTTGGACCAGGTCTGTTGCTGGACCTGGGTTACCGCTGAAAGATCCGGTGAATCGTTCATCGTTTCTCCTCCTCGGGGGCCCACCGAAGTTACCTCTTCGCGCCCAGGGGTGTCAGTGCCTAAAGTGAGCCGATGCGGATTGGAGTGCTCACCGGCGGCGGCGATTGCCCCGGCCTCAACGCGGTCATCAGGGCCGTCGTCCGCAAAGGCGTGGGCAACTTCGGCCACGAGTTCGTCGGCTACCGCGATGGCTGGCGCGGGCCGCTGGAGGGCGACAGCCGGCCGCTCGGCGTGCCTGAGGTGCGGGGAATCCTGCCCCGCGGGGGCACCATCCTCGGCTCCTCCCGGACCAACCCGTTCAAGGACGAGGGCGGGCCCGAGCAGATCGTCGCCAACATCGCCGCGGCCCGGGTGGAGGGCCTGATCGCGATCGGCGGCGAGGACACGCTCGGGGCCGCCTCGCGCCTGCACGAGGAGTTCGGCGTGCCCGTGATCGGCGTGCCGAAGACGATCGACAACGACCTCAGCGCCACCGATTACACCTTCGGCTTCGACACCGCGGTCAACATCGCGATGGAGGCGATCGACCGCCTGCACACGACCGCCGACAGCCACCACCGGGTCCTGATCGTCGAGGTGATGGGCCGCCACGCCGGCTGGATCGCCTTCCACGCAGGACTCGCCGGTGGCGCCAACGTGATCTTGATCCCGGAGCGCGAGTTCGACGTCGAGCAGGTCTGCGACCTGGTCGGGCGGCGCTTCGCCAGCCAGTTCGCGCCGATCATCGTCGTCGCCGAGGGGGCGCAGCCGGTCGGCGGCGTGCCCAGCCAGGAGGACGAGAAGCTCGACGCCTTCGGCCACGCCCGTCTGGGCGGGATCGGGCACTGGCTGGAGGGTGAGATCGAGCGCCGGACCGGCAAAGAGACGCGGGCGACGGTGCTCGGCCACGTCCAGCGCGGCGGCACGCCGACCGCTTTCGACCGGGTCCTCGCGACCCGCTTCGGGCTGCACGCGATCGACGCCGCCGACGCCGGCAGGTGGGGCACGATGACCGCCCTGCGCGGTACGGAGATCCAGCTCGTGCAACTGACCGAGGCGACCGCCGAGTTGAAGACGGTGCCGGAGTCGCTCTACTCCGAGGCCGAGGTCTTCTTTGGCTAGAGGGGCCGCGCTCGCGGCTCTCTGCGCCCTGCTCGCGGTCGCGGTCGGATGTGGGGAGGAGGAAGGGGTCGCGGAGGGGTCGACGGTGAGTGTCTACGTGGCGGCATCGCTTTGCGCCGAAGCCGAGGAGGAGCTCGCGCGTAAAGGGGGCCAAGCCGGCGAGGTGCGCGTCCGCGTCCTCTGTCTCGCCGATCAGCAATCGGGCGAGCGGCTGGATCTCGCCATGGTCGGTGCCAACGCCCGCCGCGCGACCGAGGACTCGACCGCGGTCGGGTATCTCGAGCTCCCGGGTCCCGCCACCCGCTTCTCCCGGCCGATCCTCGACGAAGCCGGGATCGCCTGGATCGACAGCGACTCCGGCCGTGCGGCGATGTCGCGCCTGCTGGCCGCGATCGCCGATGCCGACCTGGACGCCTTACGCGAATCGGTGCGCGAGGAATTGGGCGAGGACTAGAGCAGGTCCCCGAGCGCCTCGTCCAGGTCTGGGTGCTTGAACTCGTAGCCGAGCTCCTGTGCTCGTTTGGGCACCACGCGCTGGCCGCCCCGGAGGACCTTCCCGAACTCACCGCCGAATTTGAGGTCGAGGACGAAGCCTGGGACGGGCACGACCGCGGGCCGCCCGAGCGCGCGCCCCAGGGCCTTCGAGAAGTCGTGGTTGGTGGCCGGATTCGGGGACGTGGCGTTGAGCGCCCCGGAGACGTCCTCCTCGCCGAGAGCCCAGATCAGCAGCCCCACCTCGTCCTCGGCGTGGATCCAGGAGAGGTACTGGGCGCCGCCGGCGAGCGGCCCCCCGACGCCGAGCTTGAACGGCGTCAGCAGCTCTCCGAGTAGGCCGCCCTTGGGGTCGAGGATCTGGCCGCTGCGCAGGATCGCGAGCCGTACTCCCTCGGCCTCGACCTCGTGCGCCGCCTTCTCCCAGGCCTGCACGACCTCGGAGTCGAAGCTCGATCCCGGCCCGGTCGACTCGTCGACCACCGCGTCGCCGCGGTCGCCGTAGTAGCCGACCGCCGATTGGTTGACCAGCACCTTGGGGCGCTGCTCGAGACCGGCGATCGTCCCGACCAGGTTGTGGGTCGCCGTGCGCCGGCTCTCCATCATCCGTTTCTTCGCCGCCTCGGTCCAGCGTTGGTTGATCTTCTCGCCGACCAGGTTGACCACGCCTTCGACCCCCTCGAACGCCTCGCCCGGGGGGCGTTCCAGCGTCGGCTCCCAGCGGCGCCAGTCGATCTCCGGCTTGGCGAGCCGCGCCCTGGCCGGGTCGCGGCTGAGGCCGACCACCTCGTCGCCCCGGTCGAGCAGCGAGTCACACAGTGCCGCGCCGATCAGGCCGCTGGCTCCGGTGACGAGCACCTTCACGGCGCTGGCGCCCGGCCTCTCACTGGTCGCCGTCCACGGTGGCGAAGGTGCCGGTCTCCTCGTTGAGGCGGGCGATGCCGTCGCGCTTGGCCTCCTCGACCACCGCTTGGGCGACCTTCGGGGCGACGTCGCGGTTGAAGACGCTGGGGATGATGTAGTCCTCGGCGAGGTCGTCGTCGGAGACCGTTTCGGCGATCCCCTTGGCCGCCGCCAGCTTCATCTCCTCGGTGATGCTGGGGGCGCCGGCGTCGAGGGCGCCGCGGAAGATCCCGGGGAAGGCAAGGACGTTGTTGATCTGGTTCGGGTAGTCCGAGCGGCCCGTGGCCATGATCCGTACGTAGGGAGCGGCCTCCTCCGGCATCACCTCGGGCGTCGGGTTGGCCATCGCGAAGACGATCGCGTCGTCGTTCATCTTGCCCAGCGACTCGGCCTGGATGATCCCGGGGCCGGAGAGGCCGACGAAGATGTCCATCCCCGCGATCACGTCGTCGGGCTGGCCGCCGACCTTCTCGGGGTTCGTGTTCTCCGCGTACCAGCGCTTGGCCTCGTTCATCTCGCCGGAGACGTAGTCCTCGCGCTCGGTCGAGAGCGCTCCTGTGCGGTCGCAGCCGACGATCTGGGTGATCCCCGAGGCGAGCATCATCTTCGTTACCGCTACCCCGGCCGCGCCGAGGCCAACCACCAGGACCCGCATCTGCTCGATCGGCTTCTCGACGATCTTCAGCGCGTTGAACAGCGCCGCCATCGTCACCACCGCGGTGCCGTGCTGGTCGTCGTGGAAGACGGGGATGTCGAGCGACTCCTTCAGCCGGTCCTCGATCTCGAAGCAGCGCGGGGCGGAGATGTCCTCGAGGTTGATGCCGCCGAAGGTCGGCGCCATCAGCTCCACCGCCTTGACGATCTCGTCGGCGTCCTGGGTGTCGAGGCAGATCGGGAAGGCGTCGACGCCGGCGAACTCTTTGAACAGCATGCACTTTCCCTCCATCACCGGCATCGCCGCCTCCGGGCCGATGTTGCCGAGGCCGAGCACGGCGCTGCCGTCGGAGACGACCGCGACGGTGTTTTTCTTGATCGTGTACTCGAAGGCCTTGGTGCGGTCCTCGTGGATGTCCATGCAGACGCGGGCGACGCCGGGCGTGTAGGCCATCGAGAGGTCGTCACGGGTCTTCACCGGGTACTTGTTATGCATGTCGATCTTGCCGCCCCGGTGCATCTGCATCGTGCGGTCGACGTAATCGAGCACCTTGGCGCCGCGGGTCGACCCGATCGCCCGCAGGATCCGCTCCCAGTGCTCGCGGTCCTGGGCGTCGATCGTGAACTCGCGCACCCGCTTGCCCTCCGGGCCGGCGCCGGGGACCAGGTCGACGCCCTGCAACTGCCCGCCGGCCTCGGCGATCGCCGCGGTCAGTTTGCCCAGCGGCTCCTGCCGTGCGTCGAGCTCGACCCGGATCGTGACGCTGTATTGCGCGCTGACGGCCATGGCGGCTATCGAATCAGATTCCTCGCCCGCGACCCGTTTCGGCCTGCTCGGTCGTATCTCTGGCCGAAGTCTCCATACACTCAGAGATCTTGAAGTCGAGTCGAATGGGGATAGGCGCGTTTGCGCGCGCGGTTTGCGCGACGTTCGATCCGAACACGGTCGTCGAACTCGACCTCGGCCTCTCGCCCGAGTCGATCGAGGCTCTCGAACTTGAACCTGACGAGTACGTCTGCGGGACCTTTGAGATGAAAGTTGGCGGGGCGGCATTCGAGGTGGACGAGGGCAAAGGCTCCAAAAGGGAAGACCTGGAAGCGCTGATCGTCGCTGCCAACGACGAAGCCGGCGACTGGTCGGACGGGATGGGCGCGGTCGCCGATCTCGACGAGATGACGCGGATGTGGGCGGTAGAGCGCTACATCGGCCACTCACTCGACATCGCGCCCTCGGGAACGAAGCAGACGCTGCGATCCCGCTGCGGCGGTGAGCCCGTGAGGGGCGAACCCAACATTTACCGTGGCGCCTTCGAGTTTCACGGCGAGGAGGGGTACACGGAAGCGAGCGCGACGACGCTGCACGAATACCCCCGTTTCTTCCTCGACATCGTCTGCGGTGGGGGTGTTGGCGGCGAAGCCGGTGGCGAGGGACTTCTCGGCGCGAAATTGCGCCTCCTATCCCGCGGCGGACCGGTTCGCCTCGACCTGCAGGCGAACAAGAACCGCCCCGGCGCGCGTTCCCGCTTCGAAGTCGAGGTCGACGAAAAGCGTGGGCGGATCGGGATCTCGCGCAGCACGACGGTGTGGGCGGGCGCCGATGCCTTCGACTACGACCCGCTGCTGCGCACGGCGACCCTCGAGCCGCCGTCGCCGTTCTCGGGACGGGCGACCTACCGTCGCGGCGCCGCTGCCGTCAACCGCTGGACCGGGAACCTGACCGTCGACCTCCCCGGCCGTTCGGCAATCCCACTTACGGGCTCCCGGGTGCGAGCCAGGCTCGTCCCCGCGTGCAGGCGCGAAGACAGCAGCCTCATCCGCTGCTGAGCGAACGCCGCTCTCACTGCGGAGCTCGCCCAACGCGCGTTGACTCGAATCGAGCTCATTGATCGCACCAACTCTCCGCGCACATGGGGGAGAGATAGGGGGTGGGTCGACTTAGTCACCCCATGGGTGACTTTCGCGCCCCAGTCGACCAAGCGATCGCGGCGCTAGCGGCTGGGCAGCACGGAGTCGTTTCCGCCACCCAGCTTCGCGGATTGGGAGTTGAGAAGAATGCGGTCTACAAGCGCGCGAAGGCCGGCCGTCTTCACCGCGTTCATCAGGGCGTATACGCAGTGGGTCACCGCGCTCCCTCGCGTGAGAGGGAATGGATGGCGGCCGTCCTCGCCTGCGGGGACGGAGCGGCGCTCAGCCATGGGAGCGCGGCGGTGCTCTGGGGACTGCTGCGGCCACTCCCAGGGCCGCCTCACGTTTCAGTTCCAACCCGCGGCGGTCGGAAAAGGCGCCGCGGTCTCCGAGTTCATCGACGCACGTCCCTCGAAGCGAACCAGGTCACTCGGCGCCTCGGCATCCCGGTCACGACCCCCGCCCAGACGATCGCGGACATCGACGGCGTCCTGCCGCCCCGCCTCGTCCGCCGGGCAACGCGGCAGGCGGAACTGGCCGGGTTCCCCCTCGGAATCGAGACCGACGGCTCACGCAGCGACCTCGAGCGGGACTTCCTTCGGCTCTGTCGCCGCCATCGCCTGCCCGCTCCCGAGGTCAACGTCCGCGTCGGCCGCTGGACCGTCGACTTCCTCTGGCGAGAGGAGCGGGTCGCGGTGGAGACGGACTTCTACGACTACCACCGTGGCCGCGTCGCCTTTCAGGACGACCACGCGCGCGATCTGGATCTGCGGCGGCGCGGCTTCGCCGTCCATCGCTTCAGCGAATTGCAGCTCAACGAGCAGCCCGCGGAGATTGCGGCCGACCTGCGGGACGCCCTCGGCCTCTCCTCATAGAGTGGGCGTCGATGGCCGCCGACGCCCCAGAGCTCTTCCTCATCGACGGCAACTCGCTCGCCTACCGAGCGTTCTTCGCGCTGCCGGAGTCGATCGGGACCAGCGACGGGCGCCCGACCAACGCGATCTACGGGCTCGCCTCGATGCTGGTGAAAATCATCGACGAGCACCACCCGGCCGGGGTCGTCGTCGCCTGGGACGCGGGGATGTCCGGGCGCGAGGTCACCTACGACCTCTACAAGGCCCAGCGCAAACCGCGGCCCGACCTGCTGCGGGAGCAATGGCCGCACCTGATGCCCCTGGTCGAAGCCTTCGGCTACACCAACGTCAAGGTCGAAGGCTTCGAGGCCGACGACGTGATCGCCTCGCTGGTCCGCCAGGCGCGCGAAGAGGGGATCGAGGTGATGGTCGTGACGGGCGACCGCGACGCCTACCAGCTTGTGGGCGAGGGGGTGCGGGTAATGAGCACCTCGCGCGGGATCACCGAGACCAAGATCTACGACAGCGATGCGGTTCTCGAGCGCTACGGGGTTCCCCCTCAGTCGATCACGGACCTGATGGGGCTGCGCGGCGACACCTCCGACAACATCCCCGGCGTCCCCGGGATCGGCGAGAAAACCGCGACCCAGTTGCTGCGGGAGTTCGGGACGCTGGAGGACGTTCTCGGCAACGTCGACAAGATCTCCGGCGCCAAACGCAAACAGAACCTGGTCGAGCACGCCGACGACGCCCGCATGTCGAAGGAGTTGGCGACGCTGCGGTACGACATCGAAACCGGGGTCGACCTGTCCGCGGCGATGAGCTCCGAGCCCGACCGCGGCGCCCTCCGCGACTTCATGCGCGAGTTCGAGCTGCGGGCGGTGCTGGAGCGGCTGGAAGAAGCGCTGCCGGAGGGGCAGGCGGTCCCCGGCCGCAGCGTAGAGCGCGAGCTTGAGGTCGAGGTCGAGGAGGGCTCGCCCGACGACCTCGGCGAGGGACCGTTGGCGCTGGCGATCTCCGGCGACCGCTGGGCCGCCGCCGAGGGCGAGCGGATCCTCGCCGGCGACGCCAGCCACGACGAGCTGGCGGTCGCGCTCGCCGGCCGGCTGCTGCTCGCCCACGACGCCAAGTCGCTCGGCGGTGGCCGCCACGGCCTGCTCGCCGCCGCGGCCCGCGAGAACGCGGCGCTCTCGCTCGAGCACGACACGATGATCGCGGCCTACCTGCTGGAGCCGCAGCGCCGCACCTACGAGCTGACCGAGCTGGCGGCCGACGCCGGGATCGGCCTCGCCGAGGGCGCCGCCGCGCCGCCCGACGAGGACGACGGCCAGCTCGCGCTCGGCGAGGAGGTCGAGGCCGGGCTCGACCCGCCCGAGGAAGCGCGCCTGGTCGCCGCCCTCGCCGACGTGCAGCGGCCGCGGATCGCCGAGCTGGGGCTGGAGAAGCTGCTGCGCGAGGTCGAGCTGCCACTGGTCCACGTGCTGGCGGCGATGGAGCGGGAGGGGCTGAAGCTCGACGCCGAGCGCCTGGCCGAGGTCGGCGCCGGCTTCGGCGAGCGCATCGACACCCTGGAAAAGGAGATCTTCGAGCTGGCCGAGGAGGAGTTCACGATCGGCTCTCCGCAGCAGGTCGGCCGCATCCTCTTCGAGAAGCTCGAGCTGACCCGCAAGCGCCGCGGCAAAACCGGCTTCTCGACCGACGCCCGGGTACTCGCGCAGATCCGTGACGAGCACCCGATCGTCGAGAAGGTCGAGTCCTGGCGCGAGCTGACGAAGCTGAAGAACACCTACCTCGACTCGCTGCCGGACCTGATCGACCCCGAGACCGGCCGCGTCCACACCACCTTCAACCAGGCGGCGACGACCACCGGCCGCCTCTCCAGTACCAACCCCAACCTGCAGAACATCCCGATCCGGACCGAGATCGGCCGCCCCGTCCGTGCCTGCTTCGTGGCTGAAAAGGGAGCGCAGTTGCTCTCGGCCGACTACAGCCAGGTCGAGCTTCGGGTGCTCGCCCACGTCGCCGACGAGAAAGTGCTGAAGGACGTCTTCCACGCCGGCGAAGACGTCCATGCCGCGACCGCGGCCGAGGTCTTCGAGATCGGCCGCGACGAAGTCGACGTCGGCCAGCGCTCGAAGGCGAAGATGGTCAACTTCGGGATCGTCTACGGGCTGACCGGGTTCGGCCTCGCCGACCGGCTCAACATCCCCCGCAAGGAGGGCGAGGAATTCGTCGCCCGCTACCTGGAGCGCTTTCCCGCCGTCCGTGCCTTCCGCGAGCAGGTGGTCGAGCGGGCGCAGGAGGAGGGCTACGTGACGACCCTGATGGGTCGGCGTCGTCAGATCCCCGAGCTGCGCTCCGGCAACCCCAACACCCGCCGCCTCGGTGAGCGGCTGGCGGTCAACACGGTGATCCAGGGCACCGCGGCGGACATCATCAAGGTGGCGATGGTGCGCTGCCAGCGGGCGCTGCGCGAGACCGGGGGGGAGACGCGCCTGGTGCTCCAGATCCACGACGAGCTGCTGTTCGAGGGCCCGCCGGGGGAGATGGAAGGGGCGACCGAGCTGGTGCGGCGCGAGATGTGCGCCGCCTACCAGCTCGACCCGCCGCTCGAGGTCGACATCGGTGTCGGCCCCGACTGGCTTACGGCGAAGTAGCCGCTCAGCTCGAGTGAGCCAGCTCCACCTCGTCGAACCTGACGCTGTCCGCGCCGAACTCCAGCTCGACCTCGTCGACGAACGCGCCGGGGATCAGGTCCGCCGTGCGGCAGTTGGCGCCGGCCCCGTTGTCGTCATGGTCGCTGGGGCCTGAATTGGACGAGCCAGGACCCGAGTCGCCGCCGCCCTCATGGTCGTCGCCCGGCTCTCCGCCATGACCGCCACGATCGTCATCCGGCTCCGCCTCGCGGCTGCGGACTCTGTCGCCGCCATGGCGATGTCCGCGCTGGTCCTCGCACCTGATCTTCGTCCTTCGCGTGACCGCACCGCTGACGGTCTCCCCCTCGGGGAGCGCGAGGACCAGGGTTCCGGTCGTGGCGTCGAACGATTTGATCGTCGTGGTGCTGTCGCTGCTGTCGTCTCTGGCTCCAGCCAGGCCGGGCAGGGCGAAGATCGCCACGGCGCCGAGCACCAGGGCGAGCAGGCCGCCGAGCCGAGCGGGCCTTCCTTGCTTGTGGGTCATGGCGTTCCTCCTTGGGGGAATCGGGACACGTTCACCCGCCACAACCCGGGCCGGCGACGAAGATCACTAATCGCCGTCGTCGCCGGAGCCGCCCCCGGAGTCGCCCGGGCCACCGCTGCCGGAGCCGCTCCCGCTCGAGTCTCCACTCAAATCTTCCGGCGGCGGTTCGAGTTCCGGCGGCGCCGCGGTCACGGTCTCGGGGTCGATGCTCGGGCCGTGGCCGCCGTGGCCGGAGCTGCCCGAACCGCTTCCGGAGCTCCCGCCGGAGCTCTCGTCGCCATCCCCGCTCCCGCCGGAGCTTCCGCCGTGCCTGCTCCCGGAGCCGCTGCTGCCGGACCCTCCGCCGGAGCTGTGGCGCCCCGAGCGGCTCCCTCCCGAACTCCCGTCGCCCGAGCGATCGGCGTCGCCGCCGCGGTCGTCGTCCCCCTCGGACTCCGAGCTGGCGCCATGACCGTGTCCATGGCTCTCCCGCTCGGAACGACCCCGGCCACGACCCTTGCCGCTGTGGGACGGGTCGTCCCCGAGATCGTCGTCAGCGTCGAAATCGTCACCGGAGCTGCCCTGGTGCCCGCGGTCGTCGCTTCGGCCGTCGTCACCGCCGCCGGGTCCTCGGTTGCCATGTCCCGAGTCCTCGCCGGAGGCGGGGGTGGGCGTCGCGGGGCCGGGTGCGGGGGATGAGCTCTGCGAGGTCGGGGAAGCGCCATTGCCGTCTCCGCCTGGCAGACGCGCCGCCGAAGCGGCGGCTGGGCCGGGATCGCCGCCATCGCCGCGCTCGTTGTGGACCGCCACGCCGGTGCCGACCGAACCGGCGACCAGCGCGGTGGCCACCCCGACCTTGAGCGCGCCGCCGGCCCCGAGGCCGCCCAGCGTCGCCCCGCCGCCACCTGCGGCCGCCGCCCCCGCGGCTGCGGCGGCGCCACCGGCGCTTGCCGCCTCGGCCCCGTGCTCGAAGAGCAAGCGCAGCAAAGGCAGCGGAACCAGCAAGCCGAGACCGTCACGCAACGCCAGTCGTCCTCGGTAGATCGCTTGCCGCGCGGCGCCGCTGCTGACCCCCAGGGCGGCGGCGATCTCCTCGTGGCTGAGGCCTTCCAGCTCGCGCATCACGATCGCCGCCCGCTGCGGCTCCGGCAGCGCCCGCAGTCGCCCCATCAGTTCGGCGATCTCCTCGCGTCGCTCCGCCTCGACCGCGGCGCTTGGCCCGCCCGTGATCGCCTCGCCGAGCTCCTCGGCCGCGGGCGGGCGGTCGCGCAGGTCGTTGAGCGCCGTGTTGCGGACGATCCGGTAAAGCCACGGCCGCAGCTCGATCTCCTTCTCGGAGCCGCGCAGGGCCAGCAGTGCCTTCGAGAAGGCGTCCTGGGTGACGTCCTCGGAGCGGTTGCCGACGATTGCGGCGGCGAAGCGGTCGAGGGGCTTGCGATAGCGGCGGACGATCTCCTCGAAGGCCGTCTCGTAGCCCTCGCGGACGAGCCTGACCAGGCGCCGGTCCGGCTGGGTGCGCAGCGCCGGCCCGAGCAGGATCCGGGAGGCGAACGGCTCTGCGGGGGGTGGAGGCATGGCTGGCTCTTAGCTGGTCCTGTTGGGTGTCCCGCGGGTGTGAGGGTCCTTACTGCGGTACTGATATGAGAGCACGGCGGTTCAACCAGCTCGCGTATTCATGCAACACGCCTTCCAGCCGAAAATCACGCCAGCCCGAGGCTGCCTTCATGGATAGGGGCTTGGCAGTGATCCTGACCGCCATCGCCGGCGGCCTGATCGCGCTGCAGGCGCCGATCAACGCGGAACTCGGCAAGGCGACCGGCGGTTTGGCGGCGGCCCTCGTCTCCTTCCTGGTGGGGACGATCGCCCTGGCCACGATCGTCGTCCTCAGCGGCAAGGCCGGAGGGCTCGGCTCGACCTTCGAGGTCAACTGGTACTACCTCGTCGGCGGACTGCTGGGGGCGCTCTACGTCACCAACGCGCTGCTCGCCGTCTCGGTTATCGGCGCCGGCGGCGTCGCCGCACTCACCGTCGCCGGCCAACTCACCGCCTCGGTGGCGATCGACCGGCTAGGCCTGTTCGGCCTGGACCAGGTCGCGCTCAGCCCCGAGCGCCTCATCGGGGTCGCGCTGCTGCTGGCCGGGACGGTCCTGGTCGTCCGCTGAGCTGACGTGGTCCGGCGGCGCGATCCGCAGGTAGTGGCGGAATGCCCAGTGGACGAAGCGCTTGATCCCAACCACCTTGATCGTCAGCCGGAGCAGCCGCGGCGGCACCCACGGGAGCAGCTTCTGCACCCGCAGCAGCCACCTGAACTTCCACTCGTGCGAGTCGTGGAACTCGGCGTAGGTCGCGGCCGCCTGCTCGCGGCTCTGCCGCCCCTCGACGACGCCGCGCAGCTCGCGGCCCAGGGCGACGCCGAAGTAGAGCGCGGTGCGGATGCCCTCGGCGGTCAGCGGCAGGCAGTGGCCGGCCGAGTCGCCGGCGAAGAAGACGCCGCCCTCGGTCCCCCGGCGCAGCTTGTGCGGGATCCAGTTGCCCTGGTAGCGGACCCGGTCGCGGCTCAGGTCTTCCGCCAGCAGCTCGGTGGTGTCGCGAACGTGGACGCGGGGGTCGAAAGAGCCGACGCCGATCCGGGTCTCCTCGCCGGCCGGGAAGGACCAGCCGTAGCCGGCGGGGACGTAGCGGCGATCGATCCAGATCTTGAGGTCCTCGGCACCGCCGTCGGGGTGCACCTTGAGCCCGCGCGAGAGCGGCGCGTCGGGCGGCTGGAAGCCGTCGTCGCTGGCCAGCATCCGGCGCCAGCCGAGGCAGTCGACGACCAGGGACGCGGAGATGACCCCGCGGTCGGTCTCGACCGCGATCTCGTCGCCGCCATTGGCAGGCGCCGCCGCCCGCCCGTTCACCTTGGCGGTCTCGAAGGTCGCGTCGCAGTCGCGCCAGAGAAGCTGGCAGAGCTCGCGGTAGTCGAAGGTGGAGAAGCTCCAGGGCAGCCTCCAGCGGGAGGTGCCGTGGGGGTTGTGCACGACCAGTGTGTCGAAGCGCTGGCGCTCGCAATCCATCAGGTTCAGCTGCCGCAGCCAATCGGTCGGGATGCCGCAGGCCGAGGTCTGGCGCTCGCCGATCTCGTAGCGATCGACGATCATCACGTCGGCGCCGGAGCCGGCAAGCTCACGTGCAATCGCGAGTCCGGCGAAGCTGGCCCCACATATCAGGACGTCGTGGCGTCCGTCGAGGGGGGTCCGCTCCTCACCGCGCTTGGTCGCTCGAACCGGCATCGAGCACGATTCTGCCATTATTCGCCGCCGTGTCCGCGACCGAGACCATGACCCCTGCCCCGAGCGCCACTCCCGTCGAGGGCTCAGGCGGCCTGCTGCTGCAGATCGACGGCAAAATCGTCCCCAACTACGCGGCGACGATGATCTCCTTCGATGAGGGCGACGTCGTCAACGGCAAAGTCGTCCGGATCGACAAAGACGAGGTCCTGGTCGACATCGGCTACAAGGCCGAGGGCGTCATTCCCTCCAACGAGCTTTCGATTCGCAAGTCGGTCGACCCGGCCGAAGAGGTCGAGCTCGGCGAGGAGGTCGACGCCCTGGTCCTCACCAAGGAGGACGCCGAGGGCCGCCTGATCCTTTCCAAGAAGCGCGCCCGCTTCGAGAAGGCCTGGCGCCGTATCGAGGTCGCCGCCGACTCCGGCGAACCGGTCGAAGGCAGCGTCATCGAGGTCGTCAAGGGCGGGCTCATCCTCGACCTCGGGGTGCGCGGCTTCCTGCCCGCCTCGCTGGTCGACATCCGCCGCGTCCACAACCTCGACGAGTTCATGGGCCAGACGCTCGAGTGCAAAGTGATCGAGCTCAACCGCAGCCGCAACAACGTCGTCCTCTCGCGCCGCGCGGTGCTGGAGGAGGAGCGCAAGGAGGTCCGGGAGCAGATCCTCGGCCGCCTCGAGCCCGGCCAGGTGGTCGAAGGCAAGATCTCCAACATCGTCGACTTCGGCGCCTTCGTCGACCTCGACGGCATCGACGGTCTGATCCACATTTCCGAGCTTTCCTGGAGCCACGTCAACCATCCCTCCGAAGTCGTCGCGATTGGCGACACGGTGCGGATCAAAGTGCTCGACATCGACCGCGACCGCCAGCGGATCTCGCTTGGGTTGAAGCAGACGCAGGAGGATCCGTGGCAGCGGGTCATCAGCACCCACCGCTCCGGCGACGTGCTCAAGGGCACGGTGACCAAGGTCGTCGCCTTCGGCGCCTTCGTCGAAATCCTGCCCGGCGTCGAGGGTCTGGTCCACATCTCCGAGCTCGCCGACCACCACGTCGAGAACCCGAGCGAAGTGGTCGAGCCTGGCACCAAACTGAACGTGAAGATCCTCGAGATCGATGAAGAGCGCCGGCGCCTGTCGCTGAGCATCAAGCGGGTCGAGGGGCAGAACATGCCGATGCAGGGGCTTGGGGAGCAGCTTGAGGCGGCAAACGCCGAGGGTTCAGAGGCGGCACCCGCGGGTCCTGTCGTCGAGGACGACTCCTCGTCCTCGCAGGCTGCGGGCGAGGAGCCGACCTCCACGCCACCCGCGGATGAGGCCGCTGAGGCCGAGGGTTCGGCCGAGCCGGCTGTCGACGAGGCCCCCGCAGCGGAGGAGCCCGTTCTTGAGGAGCCGCAGGACGAGGCCCCCGCAGTCGAGGAGCCCGTTGCTGAGGAGGAGACTCAGGATGAGCCGGCTGCCGAGGAGGAGTCAGTTGCTGATGAGGCGCCTGCCGAGGAGCCTGTTGCCGAAGAGGCGCCCGTCGAGGAGGCCCCGGCGGAGGAGCCTGCTGCTGAGGACGAGGCCCCGGCGGAGGAGCCTGCTGCTGAGGACGAGGCCCCGGCGGAGGAGCCTGCTGCTGAGGACGAGGCCCCGGCGGAGGAGCCTGCTGCTGAGGTTGAGGAGTCTGAGGACTCCGCTGAGTCGGACCCCGAGGCACCTGCCGACTCTTAGACGGCGATGCCGCTGACGATCGGCCTCACCGGCGGCATCGCGGCCGGGAAGTCCGAGGCGCTGGCTGCTTTTTCACGACTTGGAGCGGCGACGCTCTCGAGTGACGCGGTGGTCCATGAGCTGCTCGATTCCGAACCGCTGGTCGGCCGTCTGGTCGAGCGTTGGGGTCCGGAGATCGCACCCGAGGGAAGCATCGACCGCAGCCGTATTGGCGAGATCGTCTTCGCCGATCCCGACCAGCCTGACCTGGCTCGAGCAGCAGATCCACCCGCTGGTCGGCGAGCGCATCGGCGACTGGCTCGCAGGTCTCCCTGCCGACACCGAGATCGCCGTAATCGAGGTGCCGCTGCTGTTCGAGTCGGGCATGGAGAAGGTCTTCGACACCACCATCGCCGTCGTCACCGAGGACGAGCTGCGCCGCCAGCGCGCCGCCGCCCGCGGTCACGCTCTGGTCGACGAGCGCGAGGCGCGGCAGCTCGCCCAGGACGAGAAGGCGGCCCGGGCCGAGCACACGATCCCGAACGACGGCTCGGTCGAGGATCTCGAGCAGGCGCTGTCCGCCCTGATCGAGAAGCTGAGGCGATGAGGCGGGCGACCAGACGCCGCTGGCTGGCCCTGGGCGGCGCTGCCGTGGCGACCGGGCTGGTCGCTGGCGTGTTGGTTGCCAGTGGGACCTTCGACCATGCGATTCAGGAGCTGACCTTGCCGCTGCGCCACGAGGACATCATTCGCCAGCAGTCGGGCGAAAAGGGCGTCGACGCATCGCTGATCGCCGCCGTCATCTACTCGGAGTCGAAGTTCAGCGATGCGACCTCGAGCGCCGGTGCGCGGGGGCTGATGCAGATCACGCCGGAAGCGGCGAACGAAATCGAGCGGCTCAGCGGTGGCACCTCGTTCCGGATCGATGACCTCTCCGATCCCGAAATCAACATCCGTTACGGCACCTTCCTCCTGCGCGAACTGCTCGAGCGGTTCGGCGGCGACGAGGCGGCCGCCCTGGCCGCCTACAACGCCGGTCCCTCCCATGCCGAAGCGTGGGGTGGCAGCGACCTCAAGGTCGCCGAGATCCCCTTCCCGGAAACGCGGGCCTACGTCGAAGAGGTGCTGGAGAAGCGTCACTCCTACCGTGACAAGTACGCGCAAGAGCTGGGTTACGGCCAGTGAGCGACGGTCCTACGCAGCCTCGCGTCGCGGCGCTCGCCCTCGCGGTCGGGATCGTGCTCGCCGACTCTTCGATCGTCGTCCTGGCGCTGCCGGACATCTACCGCGATCTCAACACCAGCGTCGCCGGCGTGACCTGGGTGCTGATCTCCTTCAACCTGGTGATGGCGCTGGCCGCCGTCCCCGCGGCGCTGTTGGCGCGCCGCGTCGGCCCTGGTCGCACCGCCGCGATCGGGCTGGCGGTCTTCGCCGGCGCCGGGCTCGCCTGCGGGATCGCCGACACCCTCTCGACGCTGATCGTGGCTCGCTGCGTGCAGGCGCTCGGCGGGGCGGCGGCGGTAACGGCCGCGCTCGAGCTGCTGCCGGCGACGGTCGGCTCCGAGCGCCGGGCGACGGCGGTCTGGGCCAGCGCTGGGGCCACCGGCGCGGCGCTCGGGCCGGCGGTCGGCGGCATCCTCACCGAGCTCGTCTCCTGGCAGTCGATCTTCCTGATCCAGGTGCCGATCGCGCTTGCCGCCGCGGCGCCGATCCTGGCGGTCGCCAAACACGAGGCCGCGACCGGCATCCTGCAGACCGAGCTGCGCCGCACCGGCCGACCGCATCTCTGGGCCAACCTGGCGCTGGCGATGGTCTCGGCGGCGATCGCCGCCGCGCTCTTCCTGCTCGTCCTGTTGCTGATCGAGGGCTGGCGCCTGACCCCGATCGGCGCCGCGATCATCGTCACCGTGATGCCGTTGGCGGCGATCGTCGGCAGCCGCATCGGCCCGCTCGTACCCAGCGCCAAGGCGCGGGCCGCGGCCGGCGCGATCCTCGTCTCCGGCGGCCTCGCCGGGCTCGCCTACCTGCCCAAGGCCGAGGTGGCGCTGACCCTGCCGCCCCAGGTGCTGATCGGGATCGGGCTCTCGCTGGTGCTCTCGGCCCTTACCGAGACGGCGCTGGCCGGCCGCGCCCCGCAGGCGATCCACGGTGGCTGGACGATCTCCGCCCGCCACGCCGGCGTCGTCATCGGGCTGATTGCGCTGACCCCGATCTTCACCGCCGACATCGCCGAGCAGCGCGAAGACGCGATCGACGCCGGCACCGCGGTCATCCTCGATTCGCGCGTCAACCCGCTGCTGAAGATCGAGATTGCCCAGCGGGTCGGCGACCGGCTCGAAGATGAGAAGGGCAAAGTGCCGACGATCGGAGCGGTCTTCGAGCCGCTCCCATCCGATCCCGAGGAGCGAACGGAAGTGGTGAAGCTGCGCGACGAACTGCAGGACCAGCTCGACCGCGGCGCAACCCACGCCTTCAGTCCCTCATTCCTGCTTGGCGCCCTGCTCGGCCTGCTGGCACTGGTCCCGATCGGCCTCTCACGGCGGGTGGACCTGTGAACGCCGGCCTCAGGTCCCAGCTTTTGATCGGGGCGGCGATCGTCTCCGCCGTGGCCCTGGTCGGCATCTATCTCGCCGCCGGCGGCTCCTCCTACACGCCGGAGAAGACGCAGGACCCGTGCAAGCACCGGGCCTGGAGCAATCCCGAAAGCCTCAGCGAAATCGCCAACCAGTTCTCGGTCTCGGCGCTCGACGGGGCCGCCTGCGAGCTTGGGGTGTCACGAGAGGAGCTGGCCCAGGCTCTGGCGACTCAGGAGGCCCGCGACCGCTTCAGTGAGCGCTACGGGATCAGCGACGCGGAGCTGGCCCGGGCGATTCGCGCCGGGCTGGTGCGGGCGATCGACGACGCCGAGGACGCGGGCGCGCTCAGCCCCTTCATCGCCGGCCCGCTCACTTCGACCGTCGAAGACATCCCTCTGAATCAGGCGATCGAACTGATCCAGAACGCGCGCTCGCTTCTCGGCACGGCGGAAAGCTTCCTCGGGCCGGCCGGTGACCTGCTGGAAGAATTCCTGCCCTAGGAGGCCAGCTCTCCTTGCTGGCCTAGGGCTCAGGAGCGGGTCGCGCGCCAGACCCAGAGCGCCGCCAGCGGCTGCAGCGGCAGCCGCGCCCACAGCGCCCAGCTCGGGATCTTGCTCATGTCCAACCCCTTCACCTGCTCGGGGTTGACCGCCATGTGGACGTTCGCCGGGAAGACGGCGAACAACAGACCGAGCAGCCACCAGCGCCCGAAGCGGCGGGTGGCGGGGTGGAGGAGGGCGGCCGCTCCCGCGAGCTCGGCGATGCCGCTGACAGCCACCGCCTCACGCCTGCGATCGGCGATCGAGGGCGGCACGATCGCCTCGAAGCTTCGCGGGATGACGAAATGCAACGTCCCCATGGTGGCGAAGAACCCCGCGAGCGCTTTTTGCGAGCGGCTCATCGGCGTGCAGTCTTCCATCTTGCGCGGCCGTGGCGACCTCTTCCCGGATAGCGCGAGTAGTGCGCCCGCTATTTTCAACCGGTGCCCGAGTTCAAGCTCAACCCCGCATACACGCCCACTGCCGACCAGCCGAAGGCGATCGCCGGCCTGGCCGAGGGTCTGGGCGCCGGCGAACGATTCCAGACGCTGCTGGGCGCGACCGGCACCGGCAAGACCTTCACGATGGCGGCGACGATCGCCGAGGTGCAGCGGCCGACCCTTGTGATCGCCCACAACAAGACGCTCGCCGCGCAGCTCTGCAACGAGTTCCGTGAGTTCTTCCCCGAGAACGTGGTCGAGTACTTCGTCTCCTACTACGACTACTACCAGCCCGAGGCCTACGTCCCGGCCCAGGACCTCTACATCGAGAAGGACTCCTCGATCAACGACGAGATCGACCGCCTGCGGCACGCGGCGACGGCGGCGCTATTCGCGCGGCGTGACGTGATCATCGTCGCCTCCGTTTCCTGCATCTACGGAATCGGCTCACCCCAGGTCTACAACGAAAAAATGCAGTTGTTCAAAGTCGGCGGGACGATCGACCGCGACGAGGTGCTGCGCAAGCTGGTGAAGATGCAGTACCAGCGCAACGACGCGGTCCTGGGCCGCGGCTCCTTCAGAGTGCGCGGCGAGGTGCTGGAGATCATGCCCTCCTACGCCGAGTCGGCCTACCGGATCTCCCTCTTCGGCGATGAGATCGAGGGGATCCAGCATTTCGATCCGTTGACCGGCGAGGTGTTGGACACGATCGATCACGTCTCGGTCTGGCCGGCCTCCCACTACGTGACCAGGGACGAGACGCTGGAGCGCGCGGTCGAGGAGATCCGCGCCGAACTCGACTCCCGCACCGCCGAACTGGAGGAGGAAGGCAAGCAGTTGGAGGCGCACCGGCTGCGCCAGCGCACCGCCTACGACCTCGAAGATGCTGAAAGAGGTCGGCTTCACCTCCGGGATCGAGAACTACTCGCGCATCCTCGACGGTCGCCCGGCGGGCAGCCCGCCACACACGCTGATCGACTACTTCCCAGACGACTTCGTGGTGATGGTCGACGAGTCCCACCAGACGATCCCCCAGATCGGCGGCATGTATGAGGGAGACAGGTCGCGAAAGACGACGCTGGTCGACTACGGCTTCCGGCTGCCCTCGGCGATCGACAACCGGCCTCTCAAGTTCGACGAGTTCCTCGAACGGGTCAAACAGCTGGTGATGGTCTCGGCGACGCCGGGGCCGTTCGAGCGCGCGGAGTCGACCCGGATCGTCGAGCAGATCGTCCGGCCGACGGGAATCATCGACCCCGCCATCGAGCTGCGGGAGACGAAAAACCAGATCGACGACTTGATGAACGAGGTGCGGGGCGTCGCCGAGAGCGGCGACCGCACGCTGGTCACCACGCTGACCAAGAAGATGGCCGAGGACCTGACCGCCTACCTGCTCGAGTACGGGATCAAAGTCCGCTACCTGCACTCGGAGATCGACACCCTGGAACGGATCCAGATCGTCCGCGACCTGCGCTTGGGCGAGTACGACGTGCTGGTCGGCGTCAACCTCCTACGCGAGGGCCTCGACCTGCCCGAGGTCTCCCTGGTCGCGATCCTCGATGCCGACAAGGAGGGCTTCCTCCGTGGTGAGACCAGCCTCGTGCAGACGATCGGCCGTGCCGCCCGCAACGTCAACGGCCGGGTGCTGATGTACGCCGACAAGGTGACCGACGCGATGAAAGCGGCGATGAGCGAGACCGACCGCCGCCGCGAGATCCAGGTTGCCTACAACGAGGAGCACGGGATCACCCCTGCGACGGTGCGCAAAGGGATCTCCGAGATGGCCTCGTTCCTGGCGATGGAGGATCGGGCGCCGGCCAAACGCCGGCGCAAGCGCAGCGACGACTTCGAGAGCCCGGAGGAGCTGGAGCGCACGATCGTGGCCCTCGAGGAGGAGATGCTGGCCGCGGCCGACGACCTCCGCTTCGAGGAGGCCGGCCGGATCCGCGACGAGCTGAGAGAGCTGCGCCGCGACCTCGACGGGATGACGGCGGGGGCTTAAGGCTGTCTAGCTCAGCAGCTTCACCGCCTTGGCGCTGTCGGCGAAGAATTCGCCGCGCACGGTTTTGCCGTTCGCGTCGACTTTGAGCAGGTGTAGGAAGGGAGCTTCGAAGCTGCCTTTGTCGTTGCCCGCTTTCTGGGTTCCGCGGACGACGACGTAGTCGCCGGCGTCGATGAACTCCTCCGGTTCGACGCTGAACGTGGTCCAGTACTTGGGGATTTCGGTGAAGTTCCGCATGATCGTGTCGCGGCCCTTCACTTCACCCCCGAGTGGCAGCTCGTCCGAGGTGACCCAGACGGCGTCCTCGGCGAACGAATCCTGCAGGGCTGCCAGGTCGCCTTTGGAAAATGCCTCGTAGGCGGACCGGGCGGTGTCGACGTTCGACATATCTCTCTCCTCTGTTGTCCCCGCCCAGGTAGACCGTACGCCCGCGGGCGATTTCCTGCAAACCTCGCGCGGCGGGACGGCCCGCCGATGACGGGGCGTGCGTATCGCCCTCGCAGCCATGATCGCGGCCGCCGTCACCCTGGTTCCAGGCGCGGCCGCCGCGGCCGCTCCGGAGACGATTCCCACCGCGTATTTCTGCGTCAAGACCACCAAGCCGAACAAGGGCAGCATCCGCATCGTGCCCGCGGGCGTGTCCTGCAAGTCCTCCGAGAAGAGCTACCTCGTCTCCGGCCAGCCCGGAGGCGCCGGACCCGCTGGAGCCGCCGGCAACGGCGGCGCCAACGGTCAGGCCGGCTCAGCCGGTCCGACTGGCCCGGCCGGCATGCCCGGTCCGATCGGCCTAACCGGCCCCACTGGTTTCACCGGTGAGACCGGAGTACAGGGCCCCGCAGGCCCGAGCGGCCCGACTGGGCTCATCGGCCCAACTGGCGACACCGGTCCCACTGGCGCCGACGGCCCTGCGGGAGCCCTTGGCCCGACCGGTGCCGATGGCGCGACCGGCCCGACCGGCGCCGAAGGTGCGGCTGGCCCGACCGGCGCCACGGGGGCAACCGGCCCCACGGGCGCGACCGGAGCAACGGGCGCCGACGGCAGCAGCGGGCTCAGCATCTCCTTCGCGGCGAGCGCGGTCGGGGTATTGCCAATTGGCACCGACACCGGCAATCCGACCACCGTGCTGCAGGCCTCGTTTGACAGCCTGCCCAGCGCCGGCCACGTCGTCGCGACGGCGATGATCCGCCTCTTCAACTCCTCCGGCACCAACCGCGAGGTCGAGTGCAGCTTCTACGACGGTGTCGGCAGCGTCGCCACCCAGCGTGGCTTCGGCCCCAGTGGCACCGAAACTCTCACCACCATCATCGGGTCGGCGGCAACCGACATCCTGATCACGATCCCGCTGACCCACCGCTGGGAAGTTCCCGCCGGCGACCGCCAGGTCGCTGTCCGCTGCTACGCGAGCGGCGCCAACGTCGCGGCCATGGTCCGGTCGATGACCGGCGTCGTCACCGACTAGCTCCGGTCGAGGCGCCGAGGCACGGCGAGTTTTAATCTGAGGCGATGGCACTCGACGTAACCGAAGCGACCTTCGACCGCGACGTCGTCGACCTCTCCGCCAAGACCCCGGTCGTGGTCGACTTCTGGGCCGAGTGGTGCGGGCCCTGCAAAGCGCTGAGCCCGGCGCTCGAGGCGGCCGAGGCGAGCCGCGGCGGCCGCGTCCTCCTGGCCAAGGTCGACGTCGACTCCAACCCCGGGCTGGCCGGTCGCTACGGCGTGCAGGGCATCCCCGCGGTCAAGGCCTTCCGGGACGGCGACGTCGTCGACGAGTTCGTCGGCGCCGTGCCGAAAGCGAAAGTCGAGCAGTTCTTCGACTCACTACTGCCCTCCAAAGCCGACGAGCTGCTCGACAGGGGCGACGAGCTCTCCCTGCGCGAAGCCGCCGAACTGGAGCCGCGCCGCGCCGACATCGCCGTCCGGCTCGGCCGCGCCCGGCTCGAGCGCGGGGCGGGGGTGGAGGCGCTCGAAGCGGTTGAGCCCCACGCCGGGGACTTCGGCGCCGATGGCATCGCCGCCCGTGTGCGCTTGGCCCAGGCGGGCGTCGGCGACGACGCCTTCGCCGCCCTCGACCGCGGCGATCGCGAAGCGGCACTCGACGGCTTGCTGTCGGAGATCGCGAGCGCCGAAGACGGCACTCGCGACGACCTGCGCCGCGCCGTCGTCGGCATTCTCAGCGAACTCGACCCCGCCGACCCCAGCGCCCGCGACTACCGTCGCAAGCTCGCCGCAGCGCTCGGCTGAGCGACCGGACCCGGAAAATGGCCGAGCGGATGCGTCGCAGGGAGTTCCAGACGCGCAGCCGTGATGGGCGCTGGTTGGCGGTCGAAGAGGCCGGGCCGGAGGATGGCGAGCTCGTCTTCTTCCATACGGGGACTCCCGGTTCTCGGTATGTCTTCGAGGGGCAGGTGAGGGAGTGCGCGGAGCGCGGGCTGCGGATCGTCTGCGTCTCGCGGCCGGGGTATCACGGGTCGACCCGCTTCGCGGGACGCTCGTATGCCGACAACCCTGCCGACACGGCAGTCGTGGCCGACGAGCTCGGCGCCGAGACGTTCTACGTCATCGGGCACTCCGGCGGAGGCGGGCCGGCGCTCGCGGACGCGGCGTTGCTTGCGGACCGTGTCCGCGCGGCGGTCGTGATCGCCACCTTCGCCCCGCGCTCGGCCGAGGGTCTGGACTGGACCGATGGGATCGAGCTGGCCAACGGGCCCGAGGAAGAGGCGCTCGAAGCCGGCGACGAGGCTCTCGTCCGGCTCCTCGAGGCCGAGGCCGAGAAGATGCGCAAGGTCACCACAGGTGCGCAGATACGCGACGACTTCGGGAATCTCCACTCCGACGTCGACAAAGCCTCCTTCACCGGCGAGTTCCTCGAGTTCCAGGTCAAGAGCTACCCGCTGGCGGTCAAGGACGGCATCTGGGGCTGGTTCGACGACGACAAGATCATCTGGGGCGATTGGGGGTTCGATCCCGCCCAGGCCGCGGTCCCCGTGTCCGTCTGGCAGGGGGGGAAGGACCGGATCATCCCCACCGCCCACACCGAATGGATCGCCCGCAACGTCGCCGGGGCGCGCTTCCATCTCCTGCCCGAGGAGGGTCACGTCTCCCTGATGACCCGCCGCTACGGCGAGATCCTCGACGACCTCCTCTCCCTCGGCCCTTAGCTGAGTTGCGGCAGTCTTTTGTCCCGCATAGGGGTACAAAGGACAACCGCAACACCTGAAGTCCCCCGGGGAACATCTGTTCGCCTGCGTAGAATCGTTCGCAGTGGCTGCCTCTGAGCGAATCGTCATCTCGGGCGCCCGCGAGCACAACCTCAAGGACATCGACCTCGAGCTCCCTCGCGACGCGCTGATCGTCATCACCGGGCTCTCCGGTTCTGGCAAGTCGAGCCTTGCCTTCGACACGATCTATGCCGAGGGCCAGCGTCGCTACGTCGAGTCGCTCTCGGCCTACGCGCGCCAGTTCCTGGGATTGATGGAGAAGCCGGACGTCGACTCGATCGAGGGCCTTTCGCCGGCGATCTCGATCGACCAGAAGACGACCTCGCGCAACCCGCGTTCGACCGTCGGCACCGTGACCGAGATCTACGACTACCTGCGGCTGCTCTGGGCGAGGATCGGCGTCCCGTTCTGCCCCGCGTGCGGTGAGGAGATCACCGGCCAGACCCAGGAGCAGATCGTCGACCGGCTGATGACCCTGGAGGACGAGACCAAATTCATGGTCATGGCGCCGGTCGTGCGCGGGCGCAAAGGCGAGTACGGGAAATTGCTGGAGCAGATGCGGCTCGAGGGCTACTCGCGGGTCAAAGTCAACGGCGAGCTGCGCCGGCTCGACGAGGAGATCGTCCTCGACAAAAAGTTCAAACACGACATCTCGGTGGTCGTCGACCGGCTGGTGATGAAATCGGACCTGAGGCGGCGCCTCTCGGAGTCGGTCGAGGCCGCGGCGGGACTCGCCGCCGGCCTGATCGAAGTCGAGCTGGTCGACGACGACAGCGCGCCGCTGCTGTTCAGCGAGCAGTTCGCCTGCCTCAACTGCGGCACCTCGATCCCGGAGCTGGAGCCGCGGATCTTCTCCTTCAACTCGCCCCACGGTGCCTGCGACCGCTGCCACGGGCTCGGCTTCCAGCGGGTGATCGATCCCGAACTGGTCGTCCCCGACCCGACCCTGTCGCTGGCCGAGGGCGCCCTGCAGCCCTGGAACCGCGGCGTCACCGCCTACTGGCGGCGGCTGATCGCGGCCGTCGCCGAGGAGTACGGGGTCGACGCCGACAAGCCCTGGTCGAAGCTGACGAAAAAAGAGAAGGACATCTTCCTCTACGGCACCGGCGAGGAGCGCCATCAGGTCACCTACACCAACCGGTTCGGGCGCCGGCGCTCCTACAAGGTGCGCTTCGAGGGGATCGTCAACAACCTGCAGCGCCGCTACGAGGAGACCGACTCGGAGACCAACCGCGAGCGGATCGAGAGCTACATGGCCGAGCAGCCCTGTCCTCAGTGCGGCGGCGCCCGCCTGCGGCCGGAGAGCCTCGCGGTCAAGGTCGGCGGCCTCAGCATCGCCGAGTACAGCGCCCTCTCGGCGCGGGCGGCGGCGGAGTGGATCCGCGAGCTGGAAATGACCGAGACTGAGCGCGCGATCGCGCGGCTGATCGTGCGCGAGATCACCGAGCGGCTCTCCTTCCTCGAGAACGTCGGCATCGGCTACCTCTCGCTGTCCCGCTCGGCCCGCTCGCTCTCCGGCGGCGAGGCGCAGCGGATCCGGCTCGCGACCCAGATCGGCTCGCACCTGGTCGGGGTCATGTACGTGCTCGACGAGCCCTCGATCGGCCTTCATCAGCGCGACAACGAGAAGCTGATCGCGACCCTCGACCGGCTCCGCGACCTCGGCAACACGGTGATCGTGGTCGAGCACGACGAGGGCACGATGATGGCCGCCGACCATCTCGTCGACCTCGGCCCCGGCGCCGGCGAACACGGCGGCCACGTGATCGCCGCCGGGCCGCCGGCCAAGGTCGCCAAGGACCCCGCCTCGCTGACCGGCCAGTACCTCTCCGGCAAGCGCAAGATCGAGGTGCCCGAGGAGCGGCGGCAACCGAGCGGGGCGCTGCGCGTCCGCGGCGCCCGCGAACACAACCTCAAGAACATCGACGTGGCGATCCCACTCGGCGTCTTCTGCTGCGTCACCGGCGTCTCCGGCTCCGGCAAGTCGACCCTGGTCAACGAGACCCTGCACCACGCGGTCGCCAACCGGCTGCACCAGGCGAAGCTGCGGCCGGGCGCCCACGACGGCATCGACGGGCTCAGCCAGATCGACAAGATCATCAACATCGACCAGTCGCCGATCGGCCGCACGCCGCGCTCCAACCCGGCGACCTACACCGGCGTCTTCGACCACATCCGCCAGCTCTTCACCCAGACCCAGGAGGCGCGGGCGCGCGGCTACAAACCGGGGCGCTTCAGCTTCAACGTCAAGGGCGGCCGCTGCGAGGTCTGCAAAGGCGACGGCCAGATCAAGATCGAGATGCACTTCCTGCCCGACGTCTACGTGCCCTGCGAGCAGTGCCACGGTAAGCGCTACAACCGCGAGACGCTCGAGGTCCGGTTCAAAGGCAAGAACATCGCCGACGTCCTGGAGATGTCGGTCGAGGAGGCGGTCGAGTTCTTCGAGAACGTGCCGAAGATCGCCCGCCGGCTGCGCACCCTGCACGACGTCGGCCTCGACTACATCCGCCTCGGCCAGCCCGCGACGACGCTCTCCGGCGGCGAGGCGCAGCGGATCAAGCTCGCCACCGAGCTCTCCAAAGTCGCCACCGGCGACACCCTCTACATCCTCGACGAGCCGACCACCGGTCTCCACTTCGCCGACGTGCAGCGCCTGCTCGACGTCCTCGGCCGCCTCGTCGACGCCGGCAACACCGTGGTCGTGATCGAGCACAACCTCGACGTGATCAAGACCGCCGACCGGCTGATCGACCTCGGTCCTGAGGGCGGCGAAGGAGGGGGAGAGGTGGTCGCGACCGGGACCCCCGAGGAGGTCGCCGCGGTCAAGGACTCTTACACCGGCCGCTTCCTCTCCACCCTGGTCGAGCCGGCGAAGCCGAAGCGCCGCGGCAGGCGCCGCGAGCCACTCGCTGCCTAGCCGGCCGCGCACGCGGAACCCCTCAGGCGTGCCTGTCAGGCACCTCTACGTCTTTTTCGTGCACGTGCATGAAATCTCAGTCCCTGGGTACCTGCAGGGCGAAATAGGCAGGAGACCGGAGGAACCAATGTCCAGTTCTGCAATCTCGAAGCGAATCGCGATCGCTGCTGGTGTGTTGATCGCGATCGCGCTGGTGGCGGTCGGTTGTGGTGGAAGTGACGGGAACGGCGGCACGAAAATCGCCCTCCTCCTGCCGGAAAACGAGACGCCCCGCTACGAATCCGACGACCGCCCCGACTTCGAAAAAGCGGTCGAAGACCAGTGCGGCGACTGCGACGTCCTCTACAGCAACGCCGGCGGCGACGCGGAAAAACAGCAGAGCCAGGCTGAAGCGGCACTGACCCAGGGGGCCGAAGTCCTCGTCCTCGACCCGATGGACTCCAAATCGGCGGCGACGATCGCCGAACAGGCGCAGGCTCAGGACGTGCCCGTCCTCAGCTATGACCGCTTGGTCGAAAACGGCGAAGTCGACGCCTACGTTTCCTTCGACAACGAAAAAGTCGGCGAACTCCAGGCCGAAACGCTGGCCGAAAAACTCAAAGAAGACGGCAGCGCCAGCGGCCCGATCATCATGATCAACGGCGACCCGGCCGACCCCAACGCGGCGCTGTTCAAGGCCGGCGCCAACAAAGGGTTCGAAGCGGAGGGCGTCGAGGTCGCGAAAGAGTACGACACCCCCGACTGGTCGGCCGAAAACGCCCAGCGCGAGGCGCAGCAGGCGATCACCGCGCTCGGCAACGACGGCTTCGCCGCCATCTACGCGGCCAACGACGACACCGGCGGTGGCGCGATCGCGGCGCTCAAGGGCGCCGGCATCAACCCCGAAGAAAGGCCCGTGACCGGCCAGGACGCGACGGTCGCCGGCCTGCAGAGGATCCTCGCCGGCGAACAGTTCATGACCATCTACAAGGAAATCGAGCCGGAGGCCACGATCAGCGCCGAAATCGCGATCGCCCTGGCCGAAGGCGAAGGGGTACCGCAGGACAAAGTCACCGAAGAAGTCGACAACGGCAAAGGCAAAGTGCCCGCCGTCCTGCTGGAACCGATCGCGGTGACCAAAGACAACGTCAAAAGCACCGTGGTCGCCGACGGGTTCGTCACCGCCAACGAACTCTGTACGGGCCCCTTCGTGAGCGCCTGCAAAGAAGCCGGAATCTCGGGCTGAGATGGCCACCGGCGCTGCGCTCCTCGAGCTGGAGGGTGTGAGCAAGCGGTTCGGCCCGGTTCAGGCTCTGGACCGGGTCGACTTCGCCGTCCACGCCGGCGAGGTCGTCGGCCTGGTCGGTGACAACGGCGCTGGCAAGTCGACGCTGGTAAAGGCGATCGCCGGGATCAACGAGACCGACACCGGCACGATCCGGTTCGACGGCAAACAGGTCACGATCAGGAAACCGCAGGACGCGACCGCCCTCGGAATCGCGACCGTCTACCAGGATCTCGCCCTCTGCGACAACCTCGACGTCGTCGCCAACCTCTTCCTCGGCCGCGAGGAGATCTCACCCGGTGTCGGTGAGGTCTCGCGCCAGCTCGACGAGTCGCGGATGGAGCACGAAACCTCGGAGCTGCTCGGCAACCTGGCGGTGACGATCCCGAGCGTGCGCAGCGAGGTCGGCACCCTCTCCGGCGGCCAGCGTCAGCAGGTCGCGGTCGCCCGCTCGCTCCTCGGCGAGCCGAGGGTCGTGCTCCTCGACGAGCCGACCGCGGCGCTCGGTGTGGCCCAGACCGCCCTGGTCCTCGACCTGATTCGGCGCCTGCGCGACAAAGGGCTCGGCGTCGTCGTCATCAGCCACAACCTCGTCGACGTCTTCGAGGTGGCCGACCGGATCTTCGTCCTGCGCCTCGGCCGCGCCGCCGGCGAGTTCAAAGCCGAACAGACGACCGAGGAGCACGTCGTCTCGGCGATCACCGGGGTCGGGTCGGAGGGGGAGAAACGGAACGGCGAGGACGAGACCGCGGCCGAGGGCAAACCGAGCGACGATCGCGAGGCGGGCAGATGAGCGATGCGACCGCCAGTGCCGCCGCGGCCGAGAAAGCCATTGCCAAACGGCGCAAAGAGACCCTGCGCCGCCTGATTCAGGGCGACCTCGCCTCGCTGCGGGTGGTCATCGGCCTGGCTGTGATCTGGGCGATCTTCCAGTTCGAGAACGACCGTTTCCTCTCGGCCCAGAATTTGACCAACCTGATGCTGCAGATCACCGCGATCGGCCTGATCTCGGTAGGGATCGTCTACGTGCTGTTGCTGGGCGAGATCGACCTCTCGGTCGGCGCCGTCAGCGGCCTCGCCGCGGCGGTGATGGCGGTGCTCAACGTTAAACACGGCTGGAGCCCGTACCTCGCGATCGCCGCTGCGGTCGCCGTCGGGCTGGGGATCGGGCTGCTCCAGGGCTTCCTCTTCAGCCGCTTCGGAATCCCCTCCTTCGTCGTCACCCTTGCGGGGTTATTGGCCTGGCAGGGAGCGCTCTTACAGGTGCTCGGCTCGACCGGGTCGATCAACCTCACCGACCCCAAAATCACGGGCCTGGCGAACACCTTCTACTCCGACACGGTCGGCTGGATCTTCGCCGCGATCGTGATCGCCGGCTACGGCGCCGTGGTCTTCCTCGGTCATCGTCGCCGCCTCGCCGCCGGGCTGCCCGGGCAGAGCGTGACCACGCTCGGCTTCAGGTTCGCCGTGGTGGCGGTGGTGACGATCGTCGCCGTCGTCGTCCTCAACTCCGACCGAGGCGTGCCGCTGGCGGTGCTGATCCTGCTCGCCTTCGTCGTCGGGATGGAGTACGTGGTCAGGCGGACCCGCTTCGGC
This sequence comes from uncultured Solirubrobacterales bacterium, assembly GCA_963715395.1. Taxonomy (GTDB): domain Bacteria; phylum Actinomycetota; class Thermoleophilia; order Solirubrobacterales; family 70-9; genus VAYN01. Next base: position 949,447 of record OY970238.1, on the reverse strand, counting down.
CGCCACGTCTTCGCCGTCGGCGGCGGCGCCGAGGCCGCGCGGCGGGCCGGGATCAGGGTCAACGGCATCCGCGTCGCCGTCTTCGGGATCGCCGGCACGATGGCCGCGATCGGCGGCATCATGGCCGCCTCGCGCCTGCTCGCGGTCAACCAGAACTCCGGCGGCAACGAATTGCTGCTGCTGGCGATCGCCGGCCCGGTGATCGCGGGAACCAGCCTTTTCGGCGGCCGCGGCTCGGTCTGGACGGCGCTTATGGGCGCCCTGGTGATCGGCTCGATCTCCAACGGAATGGATCTGCTGGCGCTCTCCTCGGCGGTCAAGTTCATGGTCACCGGTGGCGTCCTACTCCTGGCCGTGCTGGTCGACGCAATCGCCCGCCAGCAGCGCTCGGCTTCCGGCCGGGTCTAGCGAGCGAAGAGGAGGGAGGCGCCGACGGCGCCGCCGAGGTCGCCGAGCGTGGCGATCCGCACCGCGGGTGGTCGCTCGTCGACGAAGAGGTGCTTGCCCATCTCTTTCGTCAGCGGCTCCATGTAGCGCTCGCCGAGCCGGATCCCGAGGCCGCCGCCGATGACGATCGCTTCCGGGTCGATCAGGTTGACCGCCGAGGCGATCCCGGTCCCGAGCATCTCGATCGCGCGGTCGATCAGCTGTTCCGCCATCGGGTCGCCGTGGTCGAGGGCGCGCTCCCAGATGCCGCTGGTCAGGCGCGGTTTGCCGTGCTTCTCCATCAGCTTGAAGAGGTCGGTCTTGTGGCCCTCCTCGTGCTGGCGCCGGGCCTCGGCTTCCATCGCCAGGCGGCCGGCATAGGCCTCCATGCAGCCTTTGCGCCCGCAGGGGCACTTGGCGCCACCGCGCTTGACGACTACGTGGCCGATCTCGCCCGCGGCCCCGCGTCCCAGCCAGGGCTTACCGTCGAGCACGAGCCCGCCGCCGACGCCGGTGCCCCAGAAGACGCCGATGAGGCTCTGGAACTCGCGCCCGGCGCCGAGGTGGAACTCCGCCTCGGTCGCGACCTGGACGTCGTTGCCGACGCGGATCTCGGTCCCGAGCTCTTTCTTCAGCGCGTCCGCGAGCGCGAAGCTGCCGTCCCAGCCGGGCAGGTTGCGGGCGCCGGAGACGACGCCGGTCTTCTCGTCGGCGTCCCCGGGTGAACCGACACCGACGCCGGCGAGGTCCGCCGGCTCGACCCCGGCCTGCCCGGCGGCGTCGCGCAGCGCCGCGGCCATTTCGTCGGCGACGTCCCGCGGCCCGCCGCTGGTCGGCGTCGGTCGTCGCGCCTCGCCATGAACTTCGCCGGCGGCATCGAGGATCGCCGTCTGGATCTTCGTTCCCCCGAGGTCTATCCCGCCGCGCAGCTCAGCCACGGGCGCAGTCTATGTGTTGATGGGCCGAAAATACGCCTATATGGAGGGTTTTCGGCCCATCAACCAAATTCGCATAGCGTTCCGGGGGATGAGTGCCTTAGGGGGACAGCGGGGCTGGCGGGTCTGGTGGGCGAAGCGGCGCTGGTACGAGCGCAATCGCCGCTGGCTGCGCCGCCGCCGGATCGACCGACACGCCGCCCGGGGCGGCTTCTTCATCCGCTATCCGGTCGAGGGGGAGGTGCTCGAGGCGCTCGACGAGGGGCGGCTGACGATCGGCGAGGGGACGCTGCTGGAGCCCGGCTGCTGGCTGACCCTCGCCCCCGACGCCCGGATCGAGATCGGCGCCGGCTGCTTCCTCAACCGCAACACGATGATCGCCGCCCACGGGCGGGTCTCGATCGGCGACCATACGATGCTCGCCAACGGCTGCTTCGTCGGCGACGCCGATCACCGCTTCGACGACCCGGACCGGCCGATCACCGAACAGGGCTTCACCTCCAAGGGCCCGGTCGAGGTCGGCGCCAACTGCTGGTTCGGCGTCAACTGCGCCGTCACCAGCGGCGTCACGGTCGGCGAGCGCTGCGTGATCGGTGCCAATTCAGTCGTCAACCGCGACCTGCCCCCGCGCACGATCGCCGCCGGCGCGCCCGCAAAAGCGCTGCGAGCGATCGATTTCGGCACTCCCTAAGCGGATAGGCATGTGCAAATCGGCGGAATTCCGTCACTGAGTGCCTATAATTTCGGCACGAATGGCCGTGACCCTGGAGGGCATGGACCTATGAACTCGGACCTCAGCCTCGCCAACTCCCCCCGGAACGAAGGCGCCCGCGTGCTGCGCGCCAAGGCTGCGCTACGCGCGGAGCTGGAAGCGCCGCGCCGTCAGGGGCGGACGATCGGGCTCGTCCCGACGATGGGTTACCTGCACGAGGGCCACCTCTCACTGCTGCGCGCGGCCCGCGCCGAGTGCGACGTGGTCGTGATGAGCCTCTTCGTCAACCCGACCCAGTTCGGCCCCGGCGAGGACCTGGACCGCTACCCGCGCGACGAGGAGCGCGACCTGCGCATGGCGAGCGAAGTGGGCGTCGACCTCGTCTACGCCCCCTCCGTCGCCGAGGTCTACCCCGACGGCTTCGCCACCTCGGTCGGGGTCGGCGGCAACCTGACCGAGGTCCTCGACGGCGACCCCGCCTGGCGCGGCGTCGCCCACTTCCGCGGCGTCACCACGGTCGTCGCCAAGCTCTTCAACACCATCCAGCCCGACGTCGCCTACTTCGGCCAGAAGGACGCCCAGCAGGCGGCGGTGATCCGCCGCATGGTCCGCGACCTCGACTTCCCGGTGCGGATCGAGGTGCTGCCGACCGTGCGCGAGGTCGACGGGCTGGCGATGAGCTCGCGCAACGCCTATCTCGACGAGGAGGGCCGCCAGCGCGCGGTCGCCCTCTCGCGAGCGCTCCAGGCGGCCGAGCGCGCCGCGCGTGAGGACTCGCTGCCGGCCGGTCTCCAAGCCGCCCGTCGCGAGCTCGCCGCCGCCGGCATCGAGCCCGAGTACCTGGAGGCCCGCGACGCCGAGCTGCTGGAGCCGGTCGCCGAGCTCAACGGCCGCCCGGTGCTGGTCGCCGTCGCCGCCCGGGTCGGCGGCGCGCGCCTGATCGACAACGTCTTGATCCGACCTTGACCACGTAGCACGGCGAAGGGAGACCAATGCAGAGACAGATGCTGAAGTCGAAGATCCACCGGGCGACGGTCACCGACTGTGACGTCGACTACATCGGCAGCATCACGATCGACACCGAGCTGATGGCCCAGGCCGATCTGATCACCAACGAGCAGGTTCACGTCTGGGACATCGACAACGGCTCGCGCTTCGTCACCTACGTGATCGACGGCGAGCCCGGCTCCGGCACGATGCAGGTCAACGGCGCCGCCGCGCACCTGACCGCGCCCGGCCACAAGATCATCGTCGCCTCCTTCGGCGCCTACGACGAGAGCGACCTCGAGCGCTACTCGCCGGTCGTCGTCCACGTCGACGAGGACAACCGCTCGGTCGCGGTCGACAGCCGCCCCGAGGTGCTGCTCTCATGAGCTCCGGCGGCCGCTCCCACACCGCACCGCCACCCGCCGGGCGCAGCCCGGTCAGCCTGCCGCGCCTGGCCGAGATGAAGGCCAACGGCGAACCGATCGCGATGGTCACCGCCTACGACTACCCGTCGGCGACCGTGGCCGAGGAGGCCGGCGTCGACATCGTCCTCGTCGGCGACTCGGCGGCCAACGTCGTGCTCGGCTACCCCGGGACCGAGATGGTCTCGATGGAGGAGATGATCGTCCTCGGCAAGGCCGTGCGCCGCGGCCTGAAGACGCCGCTGATGATCGGCGACATGCCGATGGGCAGCTACGAGTCGAGCAACGAGCTGGCGATCCAGAGCGCCCAGCGGCTGGTCAAGGAGACCGGCTGCCAGGTGGTCAAGCTGGAGGCCGGCGGCATCGCCGTCGAGCGGGCGCGGGCGATCGTGCGCTCCGGCATCCCGGTCATGGGCCACGTCGGCCTGACGCCGCAGACCGCGACCGCGCTCGGCGGCTACAAAGCCCAGGGCAAGACCGCGAAGGACGCGATCAAGGTCAGCGAGGACGCCCTGGCGCTGCAGTCGGTCGGTTGCTTCGCGATCGTGATCGAGGCCGTCCCGGCCGCGATAACGGAAGCGATCGCGAAAAAGCTCGAGATCCCGACGATCGGCATCGGCGCCGGCCCGTCCACCTCAGGCCAGGTGCTGGTCTTCCATGACCTGCTCGGCATCACCACCGGCCACATGGCCAAATTCGTCAAGCGCTACGCCAATGTCCACGAGCAGATGGTCGACGGGGTGGAGCGCTACGCCGCCGAGGTCCGCTCCCGTCACTTCCCCGAACCCGACCACGTCTACAGCGTCGAGCCGGCCGAGCTGGACGAGTTCCGCCGCTACCTCGACCAGGAGAGCCTGGCGTCAGCGAAGAGCTGGGACTGGGAGCCGCTGCCCTGAGGCAGCGCTCCCGGGTGGCCGAGGAGCGACAGAGCGGCACGCTCAACCGTGGCGGTTCCCGGCGGGGTTTGGCTACTCCGCCGCAGACAGGCGAAGAGGCGTTTGCGGCCCCGCCCCTGGCAGAAGTCGACCCCGAAGCCCTCGCCGGTCAGCGGCACGAGGCCGGCCCCCGGCAGCCGCACGCCGAAAAGGCCGGTCCAGGAGGGGGAAGAGCCGACCTCGCGCAGGTAGGTGGCGGTGCCGGAGAACGGCTTTGGCAGCGTCACGGTCGCCTCAATCGGTTGGTCCTCCGGGCTGCCGGTGAGCAGGGATCCTTCGTCGCCGATGGTGAAGGCGCTCCGGGAGACCGTCACTTTTCCGACGCGCTCCTTGGTGTCGACGAACGCCAGCGGTATGAGGGTCGGCGGGGCCTTCTTCCCTCCGAAGTCGAACGCGGCCGCGACCAGACCGAATTCGGTCCGCCGCCCGTCCGTCGTGGATTGAGCGGAGAGAAAGCTGTAGTCCATGTCGATTCGGGGTGCACGTGGCGGTTTCCCCGACTTCGGGCGGTCCGGCTTCCGACGCTGCTCCTTCACCTCACAGACCTGTCTGAAGGTGCGGTTGAAGCCGCCGCGGGCGCGGTCGGCATCGACCTCGGTGTAGCCGTTCTCGCCGCGGAACTCGATCGTGCCGCGAAAGATGCCTTCCCAGCGGATGTCCTCTCGTCCCTTGCAGGCGGAGCCTGACCGCTTGCCGCCACCGCGGCGCAGGGGCGTGTCGTCGAGGCGGACGGAGACGCGGCCAAACGGGCCGAAGTTCGCCTCGATCCCTTTGCGGGAAGCGCTGCCATGCGCGTCGTAGGTGACCGTCACCCCGCCTTTAGCCGCCACCAGCGAGACGCGGTCGTGCCCCGCCGCGAACAGGACGAGGTCATAGCCGTTACTGGCCTGGAGCAGGAAGCCAGCCGAGAAGGAGCCCGCTCGCACCTCGTGATCCTTCGCCGCGGCCCCCGCGGGCGCCGCGAGGACGGCCGCGGCCGCGACGATTGCCGCCAACGCTCCTGCCGCCCCCAGCCATGACTTCATTCGGCCAGACTATTTGAACAACGATCGCGTGGACCGGCCGAACTACGATGGACTCTGCCGATGCCGATCTACGAGTTCGAGTGCCAGGAGTGCGGGGTTCGCTTCGAGGAGCTGGTGGCCGCGGGCGAGACAGCGGCCGTCTGCGCCCAGTGCGGCTCGTCGCGGACGCGACGGCTGCTCTCCAGTGTTTCGCCGCCGGGCCGGCAGCCGCGCGGCGCCGCCGTGCGCTCCGACGAATCGCGCCGCGTCGAGCGGGAAGCGGCGCGGCAGGCCCGGATCGCCGAGTCGCGCAAGAAGCGGGCGGCGGGGGAGAGCGTCAAGCCAGCCGCCAGGAAGGGGAAGAAATGAGCCCTACCGCGGAGCAGCGCCGCGAGCAGCTCGTCGCCCTCTACAAGGAGGTCTCGACCTGCACCAAGTGCCCCCTGCACGAGACCCGCACCAAGGCCGTGTTCGGAGCCGGCAACGCCAACGCCGAGCTGATGTTCGTCGGCGAGGCGCCGGGGGCGGAAGAGGACCGGCAGGGCCTGCCCTTCGTCGGCCGCGCCGGCCAGCTCCTGAACCAGCTTCTGGAAGAGATCGGGCTCTCACGCGAGGACGTCTTCATCGCCAACGTGCTGAAGTCGCGACCGCCCGGCAACCGCGACCCGCAGCCGTTGGAGATCGCCGCCTGCGAGCCCTATCTGTTCGAGCAGGTTCGGCTGATCGAGCCGAAGGTGGTCTGCACGCTCGGCAACTTCGCGACCAAGCTGCTCACGGGCAGCCCGGTCGGGATCACCAAGGTCCGCGGTACGCCCCAGGTCCACGATCTGGGCAGCCGCACGGTTTTCCTGCTGCCGCTGCTGCACCCGGCCGCCGCCCTGCGCACGCCGGCGATGAAGGAGACGCTGCGCGGCGACTTCGCCACCATTCCGGGGCTGCTCTCCGGCCCCGCGCTGACGCCGGCGCCCAGCCCCGAGGAGATCGCCGAGGCGGAAGCCGAAGAGGGATCGACCCCGCCACCGCCCGCCGACCAGCTGGACATGTTCGGCTGACCCGTTGGAGCGGATCGAGACCCATTCCGCGGCCGAGACCGAAGCGCTCGGGGCGCGCGTCGCCGAGCGCCTCGGGCCGGGCGACGTCGTCGTCGTCAGCGGCGACCTCGGCGCCGGCAAGACGACCCTGATCCGCGGCGCCTGCCGGGCGCTGGGGATCGAGGAACCAGTCACCTCGCCGACCTTCACGATCGGGCAGCGCTACGTGGGCGGCCGCCTGCCGGTCTCCCATCTCGACCTCTACCGGCTCGAAAGCCTCGAAGGTGAGGACCCGGCTCTGCTCGACGACTATCTGGGCGCGGATGGCGTCGCCTTCGTCGAGTGGCCGGCTGTCGGCGCCGACCGCCTGGGGCGGCCGGCGCTCGAGATCCGGCTCGAGCACGCCGGCGGCGAGACCCGTGTCGCCGAGATCGAGTGGTGACGTCGATTATCGACCGCTTGCATCCCCGCCGGGCCCGCACCGAGTGCCATGCAGGCGTGTTCGGTGGAGCAGCGAACACTTGTAGCATCGGCGCAGAACTCGATCCACGAAGGGAAGGACGCAATGAAGGGACTGAAAGCGCTCTCGGCGGCACTGGTAGTCAGCGGGCTGCTGATCGGCGCGGTGCCCGCCACCGCCAGCGCGGCGGCGTTCAAGCACTACGTTGGCTGCGGAATCTCCCGCAACGCCACTCCCTCGCACGTCTGCCCGAAGGGGAGCAAAAAGGGCGCCTTCTTCAAAAGCCTCAAAGCTGACGTCAGCTACAGCGTCTGCGTCAAATTCCCGAGCGGCAAAAACCTCTGCGCCAAAAAACAAGAGGCGACCCAGGGGACCCTCTACGTGAACAAGGTCACGTCGACCATCCCCGGCAAGCACCGCGTCACCTGGTTCGTCGAGGGCAAAAAAGTCGGATCCTTCGTCTTCAGGGTCAAGGCCTAGAAGCGGCACTGCGCTGGTCGTCGTCGGCTTCGACACCGCGACTGCCGACACCGCCGCCTGCGCCTGGCGCGACGGCGAGGTCTTGAACGAGTCGCTGCTGGGGCCCTCCTCCGAGGGGTCTCCCCGCCATGCGACCGCGCTGCTCGCCGAGGTGGAGGCCTGCGCCGCCGTCGCGGGGGGCTGGGAGAACGTCGACCTGCTCGGGGTCGGCCTCGGCCCCGGGTCCTTCACCGGCCTGCGGATCGGGATCGCCACCGCGCGCGGGCTCGGCGCCAGCCTCGGCCTGCCGATCGCCGGCGTCTGCACGCTCGACGCGATCGGGCTGGGGATGCGGGAGAACGGAGCGGTGGGGGATCACCTCGCGGTTCTCGACGCTCGCCGTGGCGAGGCTTTCGCCGCGCTCTACGCCGCCGATGGCGAGCGCATCTGGGGGCCGCTGGTTTGCCGGCCCGACGAGTTGGAGGAGCGCGTCGCCGGCCTCGGGGCGCCGCTCCAGGCCGCCGGCTCGGGGGCGGTACGATTCCGGGACGAGTTGGCCCGGCACGGCGTCCGGATAGCGGACGATGCCGACCCTGTTCACCGGGTTGCCGCGCGGCATGTTTGCGCTCTCGCGGCAGCTTCGGGAGGCGGGGGCCCGCTCGCCCCGATCTACCTCAGACCTCCCGACGCGGAGCGGTGGCGTGAGCGAGATTCTTTCCAGAAAGCCGAGTGACCTGACCGACAGCGTTCAGGTGCGCAGGCTCGCCTACAGCGACCTGCCGGCGGTGATCGCGATCGAGCGCCGCTCCTTCCCGACCCCCTGGTCGCTGGCGATGTTCGTCCTCGAGCTCTCGAAGCCGTCGGGCATCTGCCTCGCGGCGAGCGCCGGAGACGAGCTGCTCGGCTACGTGATCTGCTCGCGCTACGACCAGGTCTGGCACCTGATGAACATCGCCGTGGCGCCGGAGCAGCGCCGCAACGGTGTCGCCGGCAAACTGCTGACCCGCCTCTTCGACGAGGCCCGTGGCGTCTTGCCCTTCACGCTCGAGGTCCGCGTCTCCAACCACCAGGCGATCGGGATGTATGAACGATTTGGCTTCCGCTCCGCCGGCGTCCGTCCTCGCTATTACCACGACAACGGCGAGGACGCGCTAATCATGTGGCTCGACTGATGTGGCTCGACTGAGACGCTCGTGATCCTCGCGATCGAGACTTCCTGCGATGACACCTGCGTGGCCGTCCTCGACGGCCCGCGGATCCTCTCGAACCTGATTTCTTCCCAGGCGGCCGCGCACGCGGCCTTCGGCGGCGTCGTCCCCGAGGTCGCCTCCCGCCACCACCTGGAACTGACGGCGCCGCTGGTGACGGCGGCGCTGGAGCAGGCCGGGGTAGGGCTCGACGACATCGACGCCGTCGCCGCGACCGCTGGGCCGGGCCTGATCGGGGCCCTGCTGGTCGGGATCAGCACCGCCAAGGCGGTCGCGGCATCGCGGCGGCTGCCGCTGATCCCGGTCGACCACCTGCAGGGCCACGTCGCCGCCAACTTCCTCGAGCCGGAGCCACTGGAGCCGCCCTTCCTCTGCCTGGTCGCCAGCGGCGGCCACACGCTGCTGGCTGGGGTTCGCGACCACGCCGGCCACGAGCTGCTTGGCCAGACCCTCGACGACGCGGCGGGGGAGGCGTTCGACAAGTCGGCGCGACTGCTCGGGCTCGGCTATCCGGGCGGGCCGGCACTGGAAAAGCTCGCCGCCGATGGCGATCCGGAGGCGTTCGAGATGCCGGTGGCGATGGCCCGCGATCCCAGCCTCAACTTCAGCTTCAGCGGCCTCAAGACGGCGCTCGTCTACCGCGCCCGCGAACTCGGCGATGAGGGGGTAGCCGAGCGCCGCGCCGACCTCGCCTCCTCCTTCCAGGCGGCGGTCGTCGGCCAGCTCGTGGCGAAAACCAGGCGAGCGCTGAAGAAGGGCGACTGGGATGCCGTGGCGCTCGGCGGCGGGGTCGCCGCCAACGGCCCCCTGCGCGCGGCGATCGCGGCCCTCTGCGAGGAGCGGGACGTGCGCCTGAAGCTTGTTCCGGGCGAGCTCTGCACCGACAACGCAGCGATGATCGGCTCCGCGGCGCGGTTCGCGACGCCGATCGCCTATCCCGACTACCTCGGCTACGACGCCTTCGCCACCGGCCCCCGCAAGGCCGCATGACGGACATCGTCGTCTACTCGCGACCCGGCTGCCATCTCTGCGAAGAGGCGATCGAGGCGATCGTCGCCCTGCACCAAGAGGGTTACCGCTTCGGCCTCCACGAGGTCGACGTCGACAGCCATGAGCTGCTCTTGCGCCGGTATCTCGAGAAGATCCCGGTGGTCGAGGTCGACGGAGTCGTCGTCTCGGAGCTCGCCCTCGACGAAGGAGCCGTGCGCGCCAAGCTCGATACTGTGGGGGCGTGGTCGAGCTGATCGAAGAGTTCGAGGCCCCAGGGGGCTTCCCGGTCGAAGGAGAACGCCTCTCGCTGGGCGTCGCCGCTCGCCTTTCCCGATACCTGCAGGTGCTGACGCAGGCGCGCAAGATGGGCCGCGACACGATCTCCTCGCAGGAGCTCTCCGAGTACACCCACATCAACCCGACCCAGATCCGCCGCGACCTTTCCGGCTTCGGCAAGTTCGGCAAGCGCGGCGTCGGCTACAACGTCGAGTCTCTGGTCGCGGAGATCCGCAAAATCCTCCGCACCTCAGGCCAGCACAGCATCGCCCTCTTCGGCGCCGGCAACCTCGGCCAGGCGATCGCCAGCTCGGCGATCTTCGCCGACCACGGTTTCCAGGTGAAGGCGGTCTTCGACAGCGACCCGAGCGTGGTCGGCAAGCAGATCGGGGAGCTGCAGGTGCGGGACCTCGGCGACCTCCAGGCGGTCGTCTCCGATGAGGAGATCGTCGTCGGCGTCCTCGCCGTACCGGCCGATGCCGCTCAGGAGGTGGCCGACCGGCTGGTCAAAGCCGGCGTCAAGATCATCTTCAACTACTCCGAGCAGCTTCTCCAGGTCCCGCCGGAGGTGACGGTCCACACGTCGAGCCCCGCTGTCGACCTGCTTTACGCGCTCTACTTCTACCTGGCCTGAGACTCTTGTCCCTCGATCTCGACCTCGTCCGCGAGAGATTCGAGTCCTCGACCGACTTCACGATCGGGCTCGAGGAGGAGTTCGCGATCCTCGATCCGGCGACGCTGGAGCTGGAGCACCGCTTCGAGGACGTCTACGCCGCCTGTCAGGAAGACGACGTCCTGGCCGAGTCGGCGGCCGGCGAGCTGATCGCCTCCGAGGTCGAGATCCGCTCCGGTCGCTCGGAGACCTTCGCCGAGGCGACAGAGCGCCAGCAGGAGCGGCGGGAGCGGCTGTTCGGGCTGGTCGATCGCATGGGCCTGGCACTGGGCGCGATCGGCACCCACCCCTGGGCGAACTACCTCGACCAGCGGATCATCGACACGCCGCACTACAACCGGCTGCGGCAGGAACTCGGCTGGGTGGCGCAGCGCAACAACACCTGGAGCCTGCACGTCCACATGGGCGTGCGCGGCGCCGACCGGGCGATCGCCGTCTGCGACTGGATGCGGGAGCTGCTGCCGCTGCTGCTCGCCATCTCCGCCAACTCGCCCTTCCTCGACGGCCGCGACAGCGGCCTGCACACCGTCCGCACCGAGATCTTCACCCGCACCTTCCCGCGCTGCGGCGTCCCCTCGGCGTTCCGCGACTGGGACAGCTACGCCGACTTCGTCGCGACGCTGGAGCGGACCGGCTCGATCGTCGAGTCGACCCAGCTCTGGTGGAGCGTTCGCCCGCACCACCAGTTCGGCACCGTCGAGGTGCGGATCTGCGACGCCCAGACGCGTGGCGACGAGTCCTTCGCGCTGGCCGGCCTGATCGCCGCCTGCATCGCCCAGGCAGCGATCGACTACGACGAGCACGGCTACGAAGGCGCCGGAGCGCCGCTGGCCGACCGCGAGATCGAGGAGAACCTCTGGCGGGCGATCCGCCACGGCCTCAGCGGCAAGATGATCGATTTCCGCCGCGGGATGGAGGTGGAGACGCGGGAGATGCTCGAGTCGATCCTCGCCTGGGCCGAGCCGGCGCGCTCTCAGCTCGGGATCGACCTGCGGCCGCCGGAGCGCAACGGCGCCCAGCGGGCGCGCGAGGCGCTCGACGCGTGGGCCTCGATCGAGGACATCTACCGCGACGCGGTGGCGGAGACGCGCGCGCACCTACGCGGGTGCGGAACAGGCTGCCGAAGCCGGCCTAGAGCGGCGTCAGGGCGCCGCCGCCGTTCGTCTATAGACTCCCGCGCCGCTAAATCCACCGGAGGAACGAAACTTGACCGACTTCTTGACCGATTACGGGGTAGTCGTCGCGCTCGTATGCGCGGGCGCCGCCGTCGTCTACGGACTCATAGTCACCCAGCGCCTGCTTGCCAAGTCCCCTGGCAACGACCGGATGCAGGAAATCTCGGGAGCTGTCCAGGAGGGCGCACAGGCCTACCTGAACCGCCAGTACACGATCATCGCCGCGGTCGCGGTGCCGCTCGCGATCGTGCTCTTGCTCCTGCAGGACTACAAGACCGCGATCGGCTTCGTGATCGGCGGCGTCCTCTCCGGCGCCACCGGCTTCATCGGGATGAACGTCTCGGTGCGGGCCAACTCCCGCGTCGCCGAGGCCGCCCGCGGCGGTGTGCCGCCGGCGCTCGACGTCGCCTTCAAGGGCGGCTCGGTCACCGGGCTCCTCGTCGTCGGCCTGGCGCTGCTCGGCGTCGCCGGCTACTACGGGATCCTGGTCATCACCGGCAGCACCGACAAGGAGGCCGTCGACGCGCTGATCGGCCTCGGCTTCGGTGGCTCGCTGATCTCCGTCTTCGCCCGGCTCGGCGGCGGCATCTTCACCAAGGCCGCCGACGTCGGCGCCGACCTGGTCGGCAAGGTCGAGGCGGGGATCCCCGAGGACGATCCGCGCAACCCGGCCGTGATCGCCGACAACGTCGGCGACAACGTCGGCGACTGCGCCGGCATGGCCGCCGACCTGTTCGAGACCTACGCGGTCACCTCGGTCGCCGTGATGCTGCTCGGCGTCCTCACCTTCACCACCGACTTCGCCCGCGAGGTCGCGATCTACCCGCTGGTCATCGGCGGCGTCGCGATCATCGCCTCGATCGTCGGGGCGCTCTCGGTGCGGACCAAAACCGACAAAGTCGAGGGCGCGCTGTACGTCGGCATGATCGTCTCCGGCGTGCATCTCGATCGCCGCCTTCTACCCGATCACCGACTGGCTGATGAGCGAACCGCTGCGGCTCGGCTTCGCCAGCACCGCCGCCGACGCGGTCAGCGTCACCGACCTCTGGCTCTGCGCCGTGATCGGCATCGCCGTGACCGCGCTGCTGTTCGTGATCACCGACTACTACACCTCGACCCGCTTCCGGCCGGTGAAGACGATCGCCCAGGCCTCGGAGACGGGGCACGCGACGAACATCATCCAGGGCCTCGCCCAGGGCTTCCAGTCCACCGCGGCGCCGGCCCTGGTCCTGGCGCTGGCGATCCTCGGCGCCAACGAGCTGGCCGGCATCTACGGCATCGGCATCGCCGTGATGGCACAGCTCTCGCTCTGCGGCCTGATCGTCGCTCTGGACGCCTTCGGGCCGATCACCGACAACGCCGGCGGCATCGCCGAGATGGCGGAGCTGCCGGAGGAGGTCCGCAACGTCACCGACCCGCTCGACGCGGTCGGCAACACGACCAAGGCGGTCACCAAGGGTTACGCGATCGGCTCCGCCGCGCTGGCGGCGCTGGTGCTGTTCGCCGCGTTCAAGAGCGAGCTCGCGGACGAGGCACCGGCCGGGTTCGACCTCAACGGCCTGTTCAACCTGAGCAGCCCCGACGTGCTGATCGGGCTGATCATCGGCGGCATGATGGTCTACCTGTTCTCGGCGCTGGCGATCGAGGCGGTCGGCCGCGCCGGCGGTCAGGTCGTCGAACAGGTGCGCAAGCAGTTCCGCGAGCACCCGGGGATCATGGAGGGGACCGAAAAACCCGAGTACGGCGAAACGGTCAGCATCGTCACCCTGGCGGCGCAGAAGGAGATGATCGTGCCGTCGCTGATCCCGATCGTGATCCCGGTGATCGTCGGCCTGCTCAGCGTCGACGCGCTCGGCGGCCTGCTGATCGGCGTCATCGTCGTCGGCCTCTTCGCGGCGATCTCGATGACCGCCGGCGGCGGTGCCTGGGACAACGCCAAGAAGCTGATCGAGGACGGCGCCCACGGCGGCAAGGGCTCTGAGGCCCACGCCGCCTCGGTGACCGGCGACACGGTCGGCGATCCCTACAAGGACACGGCCGGGCCGGCGATCAACCCGATGATCAAGGTGGCGAACATCGTCGCGATCCTGATCATCCCGATCGTTCACTTCTAAGAGTCTGCGGGCGGGGAGGGGCCAGGGTGCCCCTCCCATTTCGCTGGGATTTTCGCCTTTAACGCCGCAGCTCTCGCTGACGGGCACTGCGAAAAACAGGACGCCGCTCGCGAGGGGCACCCGGCCCCTCCTAACGGGGCGTTTGCGTGGACGAGCGGGATGGTCGGAAGGCGCTCGTTCGCCTAGCTAGTCCCTGATTCCACTGTGCCTTTTGGTCGCTATGGCGCGCATAAGGCACAGCGCGAATCTGCTTAGTGACGTGACCGCGGATCAGGTGATGCCGCCGGAGGGGGGGTTGAGCCGGGGGAAGTTCCGCGCTAGCGAGCGTTCGCTTCCTGCTCGTTCATCCGCTCATTTTGGCGTCAATTTGCCTCAGCGATGGTTATCGTGCCGCGGATGCAGAGACCGAGAGCGATGCGGAAGGGTGTGAGTTATCCGCTGCGGCGGTGGCCGCGGCTGTCGAAGGGTGCGCTTTCGGGCGCGTGTTCGCTGGCGCTGCTGGTCGCGGGGTCGAACGCCTATGTGCTGCTCGCCGCGCAGGGGGAGTCGACCGAGTCGAGGTCGCCGAGGTGCCGCCGGCGGAGGTGGCGATCGTGCCGGGGGCGCTGGTCAAGCCGAACGGGCGAGATGAGCGCGATGCTGGCCGACCGGGTGCGGCAGGCCTCGGCGCTCTGGCACGCCGGCAAGGTCGAGAAGATCCTCGTCTCCGGCGACCATCACACCTGGGCGTACGACGAGCCGGACACGATGCGCAAGGCGCTGGTCGCCGACGGGGTCCGGCCGCGAGGACGTCTTCGAGGACCACGCCGGCTTCGACACCTGGGCGACGATGGTGCGGGCGCGCGGCATCTTCGGCGTGCGCGACGCGGTTGTCGTCACCCAGGGCTTCCACATGCCGCGGGCGCTGTACCTCGCCGACGCCGCCGGGATCGACGCGACCGGGCTCACCGCCGACCTGCACCAGTGGGGCTATCAGGGGCGACAAGAGCGCGGTCCGCGAGGTGCTCTCGCGGGTCAAGGCGGTCGTCGACGTCACCCTCGACACGCCGGCGATGGCCGGCCCGCAGATCCCGATCTCGCAGCGCCGACGGCCGCGAAAGCTGGGGGCCGCCGCCGCCGCCGGGCACGCCCCCGGCCGGCTCTCCCGGCCGCTAAGAGGGCTAGCAGCGGTTCAGCGAGTTGACAGTAGAAGCGCTGGTAGGCGGGCCAGTGGCTGTCCCAGTAGCCGCCCTCGTGGCCGCCCGGGCCAGTGAGTGGGCGGTGAAGTCGGTCGTCGCCGGCGCTCAGCGCGGCGACGAAGCCTTCGTCGTAGGGCCGAATGGGTCTTCGTCGCCGTAGTCGATCCAGACCCGGGCATCGCCGAACGCGTTCGGGTTGCTCTGGACCGCGCCGACGACGTCGTTGCGCTCGAAGTCGGCGGCGTCGTCGAAGGCGCCGGGGGCCGTTTCGCCGCCGTCGAACCAGAGCGCGGGGGAGTGGCCGCCGACCGCGCAGAAGCGGCCGGGATTCCGCAGCGCGATGTTGTAGGCGCCGAAGCCGCCCATCGAGATGCCGCCGATCGCGAGCCGGTCGCGGGTCGACGCCGAAGCGGCGCACCACGGTCGGCAACGCTTCCTCCATCACGTAGGTCTCCCAGTCGCCGTCCGCGCGGTCGTGCCAGTAGCCATGGTCTCCGCCGGCGGGGAAGGCGACCACGGGACCGCGCCCGCCCAGGCGCGGCAGCCCGCGCAGCACGGCATCGTTGAAGGTGCCCTCGTAGCCGCCGCGTCCGTGCAGGAAGACGAGCAGCGCGCGCTTGCCGCGCGCACCAGCCCGCGGCGGGACGATCACGTTGACGCCGAGCTTCTGCCCGACCGCCTCGCTCTCGATCTCCAGGTGCGCGACCTTGAAGCCGCGCTCTTCGGCCTGCTCGACGCTCGCTCGCCGGGGCCAGGAACGCCACGTAGGCGAACACGCCCACCACCAGGGCGAGAACCCCCAGGGCGACCTTGCGCCGCCGCCTGAACTGCGCCCGCATCGGGCCCCTCGGCACGCTCACGGACGGCACGCTACCCCGATGGCGCTAGGGTCGCTCGCCGTGAACGAGGGTTGGATCAACGTCGCCGACTTCGAGCGGGTCGCCGCCGAGAAGCTCGACGCCGGGGCGCTGGGGTACTTCGCCGGCGGCGCCGGGGACGAGCTGACCCTGCGGGAGAACGTCGAGGCCTGGCGGCGCTGGCGGTTGCGGCCGCGGGTGCTGGTCGACGTCGACGAGGTGACGACCGAGATCGAGCTGCTCGGCGCGCCGCTCTCGATGCCGCTGCTGGTGGCGCCGGTCGCCTACCAGCGGCTGGTCGACCCGGAGGGCGAGGTGGGGATGGCGCGGGCCGCCGCCGCGGCCGGGACCGCGATGTGCCTCTCGACCCTGGCGACGACCCGGCCGAGCGAGCTGGCCGCGGCGGCACCGCCGGGGCGCCGCTGGTTCCAGCTCTACTGCTTCCGCGACGACGGCGGTGACCGGGCGCTGATCGACGAGGCGGTCGACTCCGGCTTCGAGGCGATCGTCGTCACCGTCGACGCGCCGCGCGGCGGCAACCGCGAGCGCGACCGGCGCACCGGTTTCAAGATTCCCGAGGAGCTCGGCGTCCCCAGCGTCGCGGCGGCGATGGGCGTCGAGCGGGCGGTGACGATCGAGGAGACCTTCGGCCTGATGAACCCGGCGCTGGGCTGGTCCGACCTCGAGCGAGCTCGCCTCCGAGTGCAGCCTGCCGGTGCTGGTCAAGGGCCTGCTGACGGCCGAGGACGCGGAGCTGGCGGTCGAGCACGGCGCCGCCGGAGTCGTCGTCTCCAACCACGGCGGCCGCCAGCTCGACCGGGCCCTGGCCACGCGGCGACGCCCTGCCCGAGGTGGTCGACGCGGTCGACGGGCGCGCCGCGGTGCTGGTCGACGGCGGCATCCGCCGCGGCGTCGACGTCGCGATCGCGCTCGCGCTCGGCGCCGACGCGGTCCTGGTCGGCCGACCGGCGCTCTGGGGCCTCGCCGCGGCCGGCGCCGAGGGCGCCGGGCGGGTCCTGGAGCTGCTCCGCGACGAGCTCGAGCTGGCCCTGGCCCTCTGCGGCTGCGCCGCGCCCGCCGAGCTGAGCCGCTCCCACCTGCGGAGAGCACCGGCGACGTCCGTATATTCGGCCTGAGTGACCGGTTCCGGCAGGTTCTAGATGGCCCAGCGCATCCCCAGAGACGAATCGCTGAGCCGCGTCCACGGCGTCGGCGCGCTGTTCTCGGCCGCCTACGGCAACGTCGGCTCCTCGATCTACTACGCGCTCGGCGTCACCGCCGCCTTCGCCCTCGGGCCTGACCCCGGTCGCCTTCGTCATCTCCGGCCTGATCTTCGCCGCCACCGCCGCCACCTACGCCGAGGCGACGGTGATGTACCCGGAGGCGGGCGGCTCCTCCAGCTTCGCCCGCCACGCCTTCAACGAGCTGGTCAGCTTCATCGCCGCCTGGGGGCAGATGCTCAACTACACGATCACGGTCGCGATCTCGGCCTTCTTCGTGCCCCACTACCTGGCCGTCTTCTGGCCCTGGCTGGGCAGCAGCCCCGGCGACATCGTCGGCGGCGCGGCGCTGATCGTCGCCCTCGCCCTGCTCAACATCCGCGGCACCGAGGAGTCGGCGAAACTGAACCTGATCCTCGCCGTCGCCGACCTCGCGACCCAGGTCGTCCTGGTCGGGATCGGGCTGGTCCTCGTCTTCAACCCCGAGATCCTGGTCGACAACATCCAGCTCGGCGTCGCCCCGACCTGGAGCGACTTCGCGCTCGGGATCGCGGTCGGGATGATCGCCTACACCGGGATCGAGACGATCTCCAACATGGCCGAGGAGGCCAAGGACGCGGCCCGGACGATTCCCCGCAGCGTCGGCCTCACCGTCGTCGCCGTGCTCGGCCTCTACCTGCTGATCCCGATCGTCGCGCTCTCGGCGATGCCGGTCACCCAGGACGCCGCCGGCAACTTCACCACCGCGCTCGGCACCACCTTCGCCGACGACCCGATCCTCGGCATCGTCGAGAACCTCGGGCTCTCCCACGTCCCGACCGAAATCCTCCGCTACTACGTCGGCGTGCTGGCGGCGGTGATCCTGCTGATCGCCACCAACGCCGGCCTGATCGGCGTCTCCCGGCTCACCTACTCGATGGGCCAGCACCGGCAGCTGCCCGAGGCGCTGCGCCAGGTCCACCCGAAGTACCGCACCCCCTACATCGCGATCATGATCTTCGCGGTCGTCGCGATCGTCACCCTGCTGCCGGGCCAGACCGAGTTCCTGGCGACGATGTACTCGTTCGGGGCGATGCTCTCGTTCACGATCGCCCACGTCGCCGTGATCCAGCTGCGGCGCAAGCAGGGCGACGTCGAGCGCTCCTGGAAGCCGCCGCTGAACGTCCGCGCCTTCGGCTTCGACCTGCCGATGACCGCGGTGCTCGGCGGCCTCGGCACCTTCGCCGCCTGGATCGTGGTGATGGCGCTGAACCCGCGCACGCTCTTCGTCGGCCTCGGCTGGATGGCGCTCGGGATCGCCGTCTACGTCCTCTACCGCCGCAACCAGACGGCTGCCGCTGACCGAAACCGTCAAGGTGGTGCTGCCGGAGCCGCTCGGGGTCGAGGAGGTCGAGTACCAGAGCGTCCTGGTCGGCTTCGAGGACGACGAATCGTTCTCGCCGGAGATGGTCGCGACCGCGGTCAAACTCGCCTCCAAACGGCGCCGCGGCATCCACATCCACTCGATGCTGACCGTGCCCACCCACCTGCCGCTGAACGCCGAGATGGTCGAGCAGGAAGCCGAGGCGCAGCGCAAGATCGAGGAGGCGAAGCTGATCGGCGGCCAGCGGGTCACCGGCCACGTCGCCCGGGTCCGGCCCGGCCAGGCCGGCTACTCGCTCTCCGAGGAGGCCGAGATGATCAAGGCGGCCGCGATCGTGGTCGGCCTGCGCTACCGGGGCGGCGTGCCGCTCTACGACAAGACCCTGCAGACCGTGCTCGGCGAGCGTCCCTGCCGCGTGATCGTCGTCTCCGATCCGCCCGACAGCCCGGCCGGCCCGACGCCCGCCCTCGCCGAGGTGGCCAAGTGATCTACCGCCACGCGGTGCGGGGCTTCTCGCTGATCTTCGTCGCGATCGGGGTGGTGGTGCTGGTGGTGACCCTCGTCAACGGCGGCGGCCCGGCCTCGGTCGGGGTCCTGATGGGGATCGCCTTCGTCGGCGTCGGCGCTGCCCAGGCTCTGGATCGCGTCGCGGACGGAGCGATGAGCGAGCGGCCGGCGCCACCGGAGCGGCCGCACGAACGCCAGTCGGAGCGGCTGCTGAAGCGCGGCCTCGGCGTGCCCTGGCTGTTCGCCGCCGCCTACTCGGCGGTCGGCTTCTCGATCTACTTCGCGCTCGGCGTCGTCGCCGACCGCGGCCTCGGCCTGACGCCGCTGATCTTCCTCGCCGCCGGCCTGCTCTTCGGCCTGACCACGCTCAGCTACGTCGAGGGCGGGGCGATGTTCCGCGAGCGCGGCGGCTCCTCGACCTTCGCCCGCCACGCCTTCAACGAGCTGATCGCCTTCATCGCCGGCTGGGCGATCCTGATCGACTACCTGATCGTGATCGCCCTGGCGGCGATCTCGGTGCCGCACTATCTGGCGCCGATCTGGGGCGGCTTCGCCGAGCCGGGCTGGGAGATCGGCATCGCCGCCGCGGTGATCGCCGCCGCCTGCGTGCTCAACATCCTCAACGTCACCGGGCGCGAGCGGCAGCGCTCGCTGGCGGTGCTGGCGCTGGCCGACCTCGGCCTGCAGCTGGCGGTGATCGTCGTCGGCGCCCTCGTCGTCATCCACCCCGAGCGGCTGACCGCGGAGCTCGACCTCTTCACCGACCCCAGCTTCAAGGACATCGTCTACGCCGGCGTGGTGGCGATGCTCGCCTACGCCGGGATCGAGGCCGCCTCCGACCTGGCGCCGGACATCGACGTCAGCCGCCGCGACCTGAAGCGGATCGCCTCGCTGGGGGCGATCGCGGTGCCGCTCGTCTACGCCGGCATGGCGGCGATCGCGCTGATGGCGGTGCCGGTGGTCGCCGGGCCCGACGGGCCGGAGACCGCGCTCGGCAGCCAGTTCGTCGAGGAGCCGGTGCTGGGCGTCGTCTCCGCCTTCGAACCCGGCTGGGTCGCCGACTCGATGCGCTGGATGGTGGCCCTGATCGCCGCCCCGGTCCTGTTCTGGGCCGCCAACACCTCGATGCTCGGCGTCTCCCGCCACATCTACACGCTGGCGATCAACCGCCAGATCCCCAGCTGGCTGGGCAAGCTCGAGAAGCGCCGGGCGACGCCCTACGTGGCGATCGCGATCTGCGGCGTCATCGCCCTCGGCCTGGTGATCCCGACCAACGTCAAGCTGCTGGCCGGGATCTACGCCTTCGGGGCGACGCTGGCGATCACGATCGCCCACCTCTCGATCATCCGCCTGCGGATCCGCGAACCCGACCGGCGCCGGCCCTTCCGGATCCCCTTCGGGATCCCCTGGCGCGACGCCGAGCTGCCGCTGCCGGCGATCGTCGCCGCGGTCGTCAGCGGCCTCGCCTTCATCAGCGTCCTCGCCTACCACGACACCGCGCGCTGGGTCGGCGGCGGCTGGATGGTCTTCGGCCTGATCTTCTACGTCGTCTACCGCAAGGTCTTCGAGGGGACGACGCTGACCAGGCGCGTCTCGGTCCCCGAGCACGCGCTGACCAAGCAGGTGCCGGAGGTCGAGTTCCGCAACATCCTCGTGCCGGTCTTCGGCACCAAGCTCGACGACGACATCGTCGCCACCGCCGGCCGCCTCGCCGCCGCCGAGCAGGAGCAGTCGGGCGGCGACGAGGAAGACGCGCGGCTCGACGTCGTCTACGTGATCGAAGTGCCGCTGACCCTGCCGCTCGACGCGCCGCTGCCGCCGGAGCGCGAGGAGGAGGCGCAGCGGGCGCTGGAGCGGGCCCGCGAGGTCGGCGAGGAGTACGAGGACGTCGACGTCAGCACCGAAGTGATCCGCGCCCGCAAGGTCGGCGCCGGGATCGTCGAGGCGGCGCGGCGCAGCGGCGCCGAGGCGATCGTGATCGGCGGCGAGCCGCCGACGAAGATCCGCGGCGGCGCGAAGATCGGCGGGATCGGCGCCGCCAAGCCGGCCGAGATCGGCGCCGCCACCGAGTACGTGCTGAAGAAAGCTCCCTGCCGGGTGCTGCTCACCGCGCCGCCGGAAACCACCTAGCGGCGCTTCGCGATCTAGTATCACGCCATGTTCATCCTGATCGTCGGCTGCGGCCGCGTCGGCTCCTCGGTGGCGCGGGCGATGCTCCGCGAGGGCCACGAAGTCTCCTGCCTCGACGAGGACCCCGAGTCCCACGCCCGGCTCGAGGTCGGGCTCGAGAAGAGCTGGGAGGACCTCGGCGGCCAGTTCACCGTCGGCGCCGGCCTCGAGACCGAGGCGCTGGTCGCCGCCGGGATCGAGAAAGCCGACGCCTTCATCGCCTCCACCGACGGCGACAACACCAACATCGTGATCGCCCAGATCGCCCAGAAACGCTACGAGGTGCCGACCGTGATCGCGCGCGTGCTCGACCCGCTGCGGGCCGAGTGGTACCAGCGCCAGGGCCTGCACACGGTCTGCCCGACCAGCGTCGCGATCGACATGCTCGAGAGCGCGGTGCGCGAGGGCGCCGAGGGCGGCACCCGCCGGACGGCGCGGCGGAAGCCGCGTAGGGAGGACTGGGAGCGGATGTACATCATCGTCGTCGGAGCGGGCAAGGTCGGTTGGAACCTGGCGCGCGAGCTGCTCGAGAAGGACCACGAGGTGACGCTGATCGAGAGCGACCGCCGCCGCTACCTGACCGTCGAGCAGGAGCTCGAGCACAACGTCTCCTACGGCGACGCCTCCGAGCTCTGGGTGCTGGAGCGGGCCGGGATCCAGCGCGCCGACATGGTGATCGCGGTGACCGGCGACGACGAGGACAACATGCTGATCTGCCAGGTCGCGAAGGAGAAGTACCTGGTCGAGCAGATCATCGCCCGGGTCAACAACCCGCGCAACCGCCAGCACTTCGACCTGCTCGGCGTCAAACCCTCGGTCTCGGCGACCGACCTGATCCTGCGCCTGCTCGAGCACGAGGTGCCCGAGTACGGGCTGGTCCACCTGCTCGACCTGCAGGAGGAGCAGCTGGAGATCATCGAGATGCTGCTCGGCAAGGACTCCGGCCGTGACCGGGCGCCGGGTCGGCGACCTGCAGATGCCCGAGGGCAGCCTGCTGATCTCGGTCCTGCGCGCGGGCAAGGGCTTCGTCCCGACCGCCGACACCGTGCTCGAGGAAGGCGACGAGATTCTGGCCGTGCTGGATCCGGGTAAGGAGGACGACCTGAAGGTGCTCTTCGGACCGGAAGGCAACGGCAGCAGCGGTGGCTGACCGCGAGGTCGACTTTCTGCTCATCGGCGGCGGCATGGCCTCCGCCTACTGCGCCGCCGAGCTGCGCAAGCGCGGCGCCGAGGGCTCGGTCCTGCTGGTCGGCCGCGAGCCGGAGCCGCCCTACGAACGGCCGCCGGTCTCCAAGGAGTACCTGCGCGGCGAGGCCGAGCGCGCCGACGCCTACGTCAACCCGCCCTCCTGGTACGAGGAGAACGAGGTCGAGCTGCTGAGCGGCCGCAACGTGATGTCGCTCGACCCCGAGGCGCGGACGGTGAAGATCCAGGGTGGGGAGGAGGTCGCCTTCGGCAAGGCGCTGATCGGCACCGGGGCGATGGTCAACATCCTCCGCGTCGAGGGCGCCGAGAACGAGGGCATCCACTACCTGCGCGCCTTCGGCAACGCCGACGCGATCCGGGCCGAGGCCGAGGCGGCCGAGCACGTGGTCCTGATCGGCGGCAGCTACATCGGCACCGAGGTCGCCGCCTCGCTGACCGCCAAGGGCACCAAGTGCTCGATCGTGGCGATGGAGGACGTGGCGCTCTCGCGGACCTTCGGCGACGACGCCGGTCGCTGGTTCCAGGAGAAGATCGAATCGAAGGGCGTCGAGTTCCACGGCGGCGAGGAGCTGGAGGCCTTCGAGGGCGACGGCCGGGTCGCGGCGGTCGTCACCAAGAGCGGGCTCAGCATCGAGTGCGACGCGGTCGTGGTCGGCGCCGGCGTCCGCGCCGACGCGATGCTGGCCGAGCGGGCCGGGCTCGAGGTCGACGACGGGATCGTCTGCGACTCGAAGCTGCAGACCTCGGCCGAGGGCATCTACGCCGCCGGCGACTGCTGCTCCTACGACAGCGTCGTCCACGGCCGCCGGCTGCGCGTCGAGCACTGGGACGTGGCGATGCAGCAGGGCATCCACGCCGCCGGCAACATGCTCGGCGACGATCGCGACTACGAAGTCGTCCCCTACTTCTTCAGCGATCTCGCCGACTGGGCCAGCCTCGAGTACGTCGGGCCGGCCTACGAGTGGGACGAGGAGATCTGGCGCGGCGACCGCGACGCAGCGGCGAGTTCTCGGTCTGGTACCTGAAGGACGGCCGCGTCGCCGGCGCCCTCAGCGTCGAGCGCTCCGAAGACCTGGCCGAAGCCCGGCGGATGCTGGCCGACGGCGTCGACGTCTCCGGGCGCACGCGAGCGCCTCGCCGACGCCGGCAGCGACCTTCGCCGAGATCGGCGCCTGAGCAGTCGACGATCCGCCTGCCGGGTATCCTTCGGGCACGCTTTGCGGCCTGGTGTAATGGCAGCACACCTCTCTCTGGAAGAGGCAGTCGGGGTTCGAGTCCCTGGGCCGCAGTTGACAAGTCCCTGCATAGGCGTCAAATCGCTCTGCTAGCGTCGCCCCGATGAGACTCCCCAAGACCTCGCTGATCGCCCTCCCGCTGGCCGCGCTGGCCTTCGCCGGCTGCGGTGGGGGCGATGACGACTCGACCGAATCCACGCGGCGACGACGGAAACGGCGCCGGCGCTGAGCAAGGCCGAGCTGATCTCCCAGGGCGACGCGATCTGCGGCGAGGTCAACGCAGCGGTCGGCGCGATCGGCAGCTGCCGAAGCCGAAACGCCGGAGCAGACCACCCAGGTCGCCGACCTCTACATCGGCATGGTCGAGAGCATCAAGCGCCTCGGCAGCGCCGGCGGAAGACGCCGGCTACGCCGAATTCATCGCCGCCGCCGAAGAGCTCTCGGCGGTCGAGGGCGAAGCCAAACTGGCGAGCGAACGCGAAGACAGCGCCGCGCTGGCGAAGCCGCGACCAAGGCCGCGCCGGCGCTCGAAGAATTCCAGAGCGTCGCCGACGAATACGGCTTCGAAGACTGCGGCGAGGAACCGAGCGCGCCGACCCCCTCCGGCCCCGGCAGCGGCGTCGCCCCGAAGAAGCGGAAGAAGGCGGCGTCGAAGTCGCGCCGGAAGAACTCGAAGAAGAAGCGCCGGAGAAGAAGTGGCTCCCGAAGAAGTGGCCCCCGAAACCGGCGGCGCCGGCGGGGCCGGTGGGTGGCGTCGAAGAAGCGGCACCGGAAACCGGCGGCGGCGAAACCGGCGGCGGCTCTGGGCGGCGTACGGGCAGCGAGGCTGATCTAGGCCGCTGAGGACTCGGCCCAAGCGCCGTAGAGCCGGGAATACGGCCCGCCGGCAGCGATCAGTTCGTCGTGGGTTCCCTGCTCGGCGATTTTGCCTCCTTCGAGAACGACGATCTTGCCGGCGCGGCGGATCGTCGAGAGGCGGTGGGCGATGACGATCGCGGTGCGGCCCTGGAGCAGGCGCTCGAGGCCTTTCTCGATCGTTTTCTCGGTGCGGACGTCGACGTTGGAGGTTGCCTCGTCGAGGATCAGGATGCGCGGCTCGGCCAGCAGGGCGCGGGCGAAGGCGACGAGCTGGCGCTGCCCGGCCGAGAGCTGGACGCCGCGCTCGCCGACCTCGGTCTCGATCCCGTCCGGCAGGGCGGCGACGAACTCGGTCGCGCCGACGGTGGCGATCGCCGCCTCGATCTCCTCCAGGCTCGCCTCCGGCCGCCCGAAGGCGATGTTTTCGCGGACGCTGCCGGAGAAGAGGAAGCCCTCCTGGGGGACGATCCCGAGCTGGCGCCGCAGCGCCCGCTGCTGGACCCCGCGCAGGTCGTGGCCGTCGACCAGCACCCGCCCCTTCTGCGGGTCGTAGAAGCGGGCGACCAGCTTGGCGAAGGTCGACTTGCCGGCGCCGGTGGCGCCGACCAGAGCCAGCGTCTGCCCCGGCGGCACGTGGAGGTCGACGTCGCGCAGCGCCCAGGCGTCGTCGGCCGGCTCGTCCTCTTCGGCGTAGGAGAACCAGACGCCGTCGAGCTCGATCTCGCCGCGCAGCGTCGCCGGGGTCGATCGCCTCGGGAGCGTCGACCATGTCGGGCGTCGGTGTCGAGCAGGTCGAAGATCTTGTCGAGCGCCGCCATCCCCTGCTGGTAGGTCGTGTAGAGCTGGGAGAGCTGCTGGATCGGTTCGAAGAAGGTGGTCAGGTAGCCGACGAAGGCGACGATGACGCCGATCTGGATCGCCCCGTCGATCGCCTGGGTGCCGCCGTAGAGCAGGATCGTCGCGGTCGCCACCGCCGCCAGCAGTTCGACCGCCGGGAAGTAGGAGGCGTTGAGGTAGACCGTCTTCATGTTGACCGCCCGGTTCTGCCTCGTTGAGCTCGGTCATCGCGTCGACGTGGCGCGGCTCCTGGCCGAAGCTGCGCACCACCCGGACGCCGCTCAGCGACTCCTGCAGGTAGGCGGTGATCGCCGCGATCCGCTCGCGGGTTGCCCGGTAGGCGCCCTGGGAGACGATCCGGAAGACGACGCTGGCGATCAGCAGCAGCGGGAAGGTGAGGAAGGTGACCAGCGCCAGCTGGACGTCGAGCACGAGCATGATCACGACCACGCCGACCAGGGTCAGGGTGCTGGAGAACATCGTCACGACGCCGCTGGTGACGAGCTGGTTGAGCGCCTCGATGTCGTTGGTCATGCGCGAGATCAGCACCCCGGGGCTGCGCCGGGTGAAGAAGCCGATCGACATCGACTGCAGGTGGGCGAAGACGCGCTGGCGCAGATCCTGCAGCACCCGCGTCCCGACCCAGCCGACCATGTAGGTCTGCAGGTAGGTGGCGGCGGCGTAGAGGACGGCGACGACGACGAAGGCGACGACGATCAGGTCGAGCGCGGCGACGTCGCCGGCGAGGATGCCGGAGTCGATCGCGCGGCCGGCGAGGTAGGGGGGAGCGAGGCCGGCCGCGGTCGCCAGCAGCAGCCCGACGAACATCAGCGCCACCCGGCCGCGGTAGGGCCGCAGCTGCCCGACCAGCCAGCGCACCTTGCGCCCGCGCTGGTCCTCGCCGCGGATCAGCCGCCAGAGCGCGGCGAAGAGCCGCCCGATGTTCCTCAGGTCTCTCACAGGCGCGCCATCTCCTCGCGCTGCTCGAGGTCGCGCTGGAGGAAGACCGAGTCGGCGAGCCCGTGCTCGGCGATCTCGCGGTAGAAGCCGCAGCCCTCCATCAGCTCCTCGTGGGTGCCGCGGTCGACGATCCGGCCGCCGTCGATGACGACGATCTCGTCGGCCAGCGAGACGGTCGAGAGGCGGTGGGCGATGATGAAGGTCGTGCGCCCGGCCATCGCCTCGCGCAGGCCGGCTTTGATCGCCGTCTCGGTGGTGGCGTCGACCGATGAGGTGGCGTCGTCGAGGATCAGGATCCGCGGGTCGGCCAGCAGGGCGCGGGCGATCGCGACCCGCTGGCGCTGGCCGCCGGAGAGGGTGAGGCCGCGCTCGCCGACCCGGGTCTCGTAGCCGTCGGGAAGATCGCGGATGAAGTCGTCGGCCTGGGCCCGGCGGGCCGCCGCTTCGATCTCCTCCAGCGTCGCCTCCGGGTTGGCGTAGGCGATGTTCTCGGCGACGCTGGCGGTGAAGAGGAAGCTGTCGTCGGCGACGAAGGCGATCTCCGAACGCAGCGAGGAGACGTCGACCTCGCGCACGTCGACGCCGTCGACCAGGACCGAGCCGGAGCTGGGGTCGTAGAGGCGCGCGATCAGCGCCACCAGGCTGGTCTTGCCCGAGCCCGACGGTCCGACCAGCGCCACCGTGCGCCCGGCCTCGACCTCGAGGCTCGACGTCGCTCAGCGCCGCACGGATCGACCCCACCTGGGTGGGGTCGACTCGAAGCGCCTGGCGGGTCCCTCGTAGCGCAGGCTGACGTCGCGCAGCTCCACGCGGCCGCCGCCGGCCGGCAGCGGCGGCGCCTCGGGCGGGCTCTCGATCCGCGGCTCACGGTCGAGGATTTCGAACAGGCGGTTGCCGGAGGCGATCGCCCGCTGCGCCATCCCCATCGTCACGCCGAGCATTCGCATCGGCCCGGCCAGCATCACCAGGTAGGTGTAGAAGGCGGTGAAGTCGCCGAGGCTGAGGTTGCCGGCGATCACCTGCGCGGCCGCCGATCAGCAGCACCAGGGCGATACCGAGCTGGGGCAGCAGGCCGATCAGCGGCGAGAAGAAGGCCTGCAGCTTGGTCGAGTAGATGCTCTGGTCGAAGACGCGGGAGACGGCGCGGCTGAAGCGGTGACAGCTGGTATTCCTCGCGGGCGAAGGCCTTGACGATGCGGATGCCGGAGACGTTCTCCTCGGCCTCCGCGGTCAGTTCGGCGATCCGCTGCTGCACCTCCTGCTGGGCCGGGCGGGAGACGCGGTTGTAGCGAGAGGCGGTGTAGACGATGAGCGGTGCCGGCGCCAGCGCGATCAGCGCCAGCCAGGGATTGATCGCGAACATCACAGCGCTGGCGAGGACGATCGTCAGCAGGTTCTGGGTGATGAAGATCAGCCCGTAGCCGAGGAAGAAGCGGATCGCCCCCAGGTCGACGGTCGCCCGCGACATCAGCTGCCCCGTCTGCTGGCCGTCGAAGAAGCCCAGCTCGAGCCGCTGCAGGTGGGCGTAGAAGGTCTGCCGCAGGTCGAATTCGACCGCCAGCGAGACCTTGCCGGCGACCAGGCGGCGGACCACGGTCAGCCCGAGGCGCAGGATCGCCGCGCCGAAGATCGCCAGCGCCAGCGGCAGCAGGTCGGGCTTGTCGCCGCTCTCGATCGCGTTGACGGCGCGGCCGATCAGCCAGGGGATCAGCACCGTCATCCCCATCGCCGCCCAGGCGAACGCCAGCGAACCCCAGAGCTGAGGTCGGTAGGGGCGCAAAAAGCCCATCAAACGGCGGTACGTCTGCATCCGCCCACTATACAAAGTGAAGTATTGCCCTCCGAGGGCTAGCCGTTGAGGCTGGCCGCTGCTTTGGCGCTCGGGACTTTGCCCTTCGCGCACGGTTTCGGGCCGTGGCCGGGGCGGGGGAGGATCTGGAAGTTGGTGACCGCGTGGGCGGGCGTCGTCGCGCCGCTGTTCTGGGCGAGGTTGAGGATCAGGCGGTAGAAGCCCGGCGGCAGGTCCCGGTAGAAGATCTCCGGTCGGGTCCCCGGCGAGTAGCTGCCGGCGGTGCCGATCCGCTCCGCCAGGACGCCGTTGGGGCCCGAGTAGCGCGGGTAGTCGAAGGAGGCGCCGACGAGGCGGCCGTTGCCGATCGGGCTGTCGATCGCGTACTGCAGTTTGACCGGGTCGACGCAGTCGGGGACGCGCTTGAGGCTGAAGCGGATGTGGCCCTCGCCGAGTTGTGGATCGTGGCCGAACTGGCGCGGCGCCAGGCGGAAGTTGTGGACGATCGCCTTGACCACGACCGCGTGGCTGGTCTGGCGGGCGCCGTTGCGCGGGGAGACGATTTCGACGCTGGGCCGTCCCGGCACCGCTTCCTCGCTGGCCTGCGAGGGTTGTCGAGTCAGAGCCGTCGAGGGCGAAGATCAAGACCAGCGCCACGACGACCGCCGTCGCCGCCAGCGCTGCCAAGGTTGCAGTCTTCCTACGCATTGGAGCGGGAACATTACGCGCAACTTCCATAGGCACAGCTCGCGAGCGGGCCGCGCCGTCCTCTTGCTGGCACTCGGTCTCGTGGCCGCGGTGCCGGCGACCGCGAGCGCCGGCTTCTCCAGTCACGTCAACCCCTTCGCCGGTACCCGGCCCGGCCCCGGGACCTTTGGCGGCGGACACAACTTCCCCGGAGCCGCGCTGCCGTTCGGGATGGTCCAGTGGGGCCCCGACACGACTCCGGCCGCGCCGCACTCGGGCGGCTACGACCACCGCGACAACCACGTCGAGGGCTTCAGCCTCACCCACCTCAGCGGCGCCGGCTGCGCGCTCTACGGCGACTTCCCCTTCCTGCCGACGACCGAGCCGATCGCCTCCTCGCCGGCGAAACCGGGGGGTGGGCTCGACGGCCGGTTCCAGCCCGGCTTCTCCCACGCGGAGGAGGCGGCGCGGCCCGGGCTTCTACCGGGTCCGGCTCAACCCCGTCCGCGGCGCCGACGTCGAGGTCGCGCTGACGTGCGACGACGCGAACCGGCATGGCCCGCTTCCAGTTCCCGCCCAACCCGCACGCCAGCGTCCTCATCGACGCCGGCGGCAGCGCCCAGCCCAACGACTTCGCCGCGGTCGAAGTCGACCCCGGTCGCCGTGAAATCTCGGGCACCGCCTCCAGCGGCCACTTCTGTGGTCAGCGCCCGCGCTACAGGGTCTACTTCGCCGCCGTCTTCGACCGCCGCTTCGACGCGCACGGGACCTGGCGAGGGAGGCTCGCTGGAGCGCGGTGGGCAGATCGGCCGAAGACAATCAGGAGCCGGTGGCGAATCCGCGAACGACCGCCCAGGCCGGCGCCTACGCCTCGCTTCGACACCCGCGACGGACCGCGTCGTCACCGCCGCGTCGGCATCTCCTTCGTCAGCGTCGACGGCGCCCGCGCCAACCTCGCCGCCGAAAGCCGGAGTGCCGGCTTCGACGGCGATCGCCTCGCGCGCCCGCAAGCGCTGGAACCAGGCGCTGGGCCGGGTCCGCGTCAGCGGCGGCCCGCGCCGCCTGCGCGACACCTTCTACACGGCGCTCTACCACGCCTTCCTGGCGCCGCGGACCTTCAACGACGTCGGCGGCGCCTATCTCGGCATGGACGGGCAGATCCAGCGGCGCGGCGGCCGCACCCAGTACGCCGACTTCTCCGGTTGGGACATCTACCGCACCCAGATCCAGCTGCTCGCGATGCTGGCGCCGGAGCGGGCCAGCGAGATGATCGAGCTCGCTGCTGGCCGACGCCGAGCAGAGCGGCTGCCTGCCGCGCTGGTCCTACGCCAACGGCCAGAGCATGACGATGGTCGGCGACTCCGCCGACCCGATCATCGCCTCGGCAGCGGCCTTCGGCGCCGGTGCCTTCGACCGGCGGGCGGCGCTGGCGGCGATGGTCAGAGGCGCGACGGAACCGTGCCGCAGCGCCAACGGCGAATACCTGCAGCGGCAGGGGCTCGACTCCTACCTCGCTCTCGGTTACGTCCCCTTCGAGCTCGACACCAGGACCCGCAACGCCAACTCGCTCTACGGCGATCCCGACGCCGTCTGGGGCTCGGCCGCGACGACCCTCGAGTACGCGGTCGATGACTTCGCGATCGCCCAGTTCGCCGCCCGCTCGCTGCGTGACCGCTCCACCTACGGCGCCTTCATGCGCCGCTCCGCCAACTGGCGCCATCTCTTCAACCCCGCCAGCGAAATGGTCGAGCCCCGCTTCGGCGACGGTCACTTCCCGTCCCCTTACGACAACCTCCGCGGCGCCGGCTTCGTCGAGGGCAACTCGGCCCAGTACACCTGGATGGTTCCGCAGGATCCCGCCGGCCTGGTCGGCCGGATGGGAGGGCCGGCCAGGGCGGCGGCACGACTCGACCGCTTCCTGCGCCAGCTCAACGGCGGCGCTGGCGGAACCCACACCGACCACGCCCTGCTCGGCAACGAGCCGACCCTGCACACGCCCTGGCTCTACAACTGGATGGGGCGCCCGTACCGCACTCAGGCGGCGGTTCGCCGCGCCCTCCTCAGCCTCTACGACACCTCACCCGACGGCTACCCCGGCAACGACGACCTCGGCACGCTCTCGGCTTGGTACGTATTCGGCGCCCTCGGCCTCTATCCCGAGGTTCCGGGGGTCGGTCTACTGGCGCTCGGCAGTCCCTTGTTCGAGCGGACGGAGATCCGGCTTCCGCAGCGTCGGCGGGCGTTGATCCTTGCCGCGGGGGCGGTCCCTACGTGCAATCTCTGCGCTTCGACGGCCAGCGCCACGCCAAGCCTTGGACTACCTACTGCGCTCTCGCCCGCGGCGCCACGCTGTCCTTCCAGCTCGGTGCGCGTCCCAACCGACGCTGGGGGGCTGCCGCTGCCGCGGCGCCGCCCTCGTTCGCGCCGGGGGGACCCATGCCGAAGGGTCACTGCACCCCGTGAGTCAGCGCGCGGCGGTCCTCTGGTCGCTTGCCGGCCTGACCGCCCTCGGCATCGCCGTGCGCTTCGCCAGCCTCGACCTGCAGAGCTACCACCACGACGAGGCGATCACCGCGATGCGGGTCATCTCCGGGAGCTTCGGCGAGATGCTGGATCGGGTCAGCGCGAGCGAGTCCAACCCGCCGCTCTACTACGTCCTCGCCTGGGGTTGGGCAAAGGTGTTCGGAACGGACGAGTTCGGACTGCGCTCGCTATCCGCCCTCTTCGGAGCGGCCACGGTGCCGGTCGGCTATCTGATCGGTCGTCAGCTGGCGAGTCGCCGTGCGGGGCTCGTCCTGGCGGCGCTGATCGCCGTCAACCCGATGCTGATCTGGTACTCGCAGGAGGCCCGCTCCTACTCGCTGCTGGTCTTCTTCGGGGCGCTCTCGATGCTCTTCTTCGCCCGGGCGCTGAACACAGCCCGCGGGCGCGATCTGGCGTTCTGGGCGCTGGCCTCGGCACTGGCGCTATGCAGTCACTACTTCGGCGTCTTTCTGGTCGGGATCGAGGCAATCTGGCTGTTGGTCGCATTGCGGGCGCGCTGGCGCCTTGTCCTGCCGGCGCTCGGGGGCGTCGGCGCGGTCGGCCTGGCGCTGCTGCCGCTGGCCAATTCCCAGGTCAATCCGACCCATATCGGTTGGATCGAAAACAGCCCGCTGCCGGAACGCGTCGGGGAGACCGCGGTCTCGTTCCTGATCGGTGAAACCGGCCACGTGATCGCCCAGGCACCGCGGGAGCATTACGCGCTGGTACCAGCCATCCTTGTCGGCGCGGCCCTGATCCTGGTCGCCTGGCTGGGGGACCGTCGCGAGCGGCGGGGCGCCGCACTCGGGCTCGTGCTGGGGCTGGGCTTCATCGGCTTGACGACCGTCGCGGCGCTGGCCGGCAAGGACTACGTGCTCGAGCGCAACCTGCTGCCGGCCCTGGTGCCGCTGCTGGCCGTCGTCGCGATCGGGTTCGCCGTCGCCGGCGCTCGCCGGCTCGGGGCCCTGCTCGCGGTAGCTCTTTGCGCTTACTGGCTCGCCTTCGACGTACACGTGACTCAAACGCCCAATCTGCAGCGGCCCGATCTCCGTACGGTGACCGAAGCGCTCGGTCCCCCGCACGGCCGGCGTGCGATCGTCACCTGGAAGCTCGCCGCGGACCCGGTCCGCTTCTACCTGCCGGAGGGGGCGGCGCGAATGTACGGTGGAGAGGTCGAGATCGACGAAATCGCCGTCCTTCGCAAGCCGCTGGCAACCGGCAAGCCGGTTAACCTTCCGTCCTCGTTTCATCAGGTGGGTCGAGTGCGAGCCGATCGACTCACCCTCATTACCTATGTCTCGAAGCGCCCCGTGAGAGTCTCGTTCAACACCCTGCACAATCTGCCGACCGGGTTCGGCGACGACGCCGTGCTCTTGGACGGAGGGAGACCGTGAGTCCGTCCGAATTCGCCGGACGACTCGGGGCCGCCGCACGGAGGCCGGCGAGCTGGTGGCAGTTGCTCAAATTCGGGATCGTCGGCGGCTCCGGCTACCTGATCAACCTTGCCGTGTTCGCGGTCCTCGCCGGCAGCCTCGGTGTCCACCACATGCTTGCCGCGGTCGGCGCCTTCTGCGTCGCGGTCGCCAACAACTTCCTCTGGAACCGGCACTGGACCTTCAGCGCCGGCACCGGCTCGGCCGGCTTTCAGGTACCTCGGTTTTTCGCCGTCAGCCTCGCTGCCCTCGCTCTCAATCTGATCGTCCTCGAGGCCCTGATCGCAAGCGACAGCGTCGGCGAGCTGACCGCGCAGGCGATCGCGGTTGCGGTCGCGATGCCGTTCAACTTCCTCGGCAACAAGCTCTGGACGTTCGCCTAGCCCGCCTAGTCCGCTGCGCTCAGCTCGCGCTGCCCCAGCCACTCCATCACTTCCGGGATCAGGCGGCGCAACTGTGGGTTGGGGGAGGCCAACTCGGTGCGAGCAAGCTGGATCGCGCCGCCGATCAGCAGCGTTGCCTGGGTCGGCTCGCCGCCGAGGCGTTCCTCCATCACGCTCAGTGTCTCCCAGTCGGTCTGCAGCCGCCAGAGTGCGAAGCGCGCTCCCTCCGGGTCCACCTCGGCCATCTCGACCGCGGCTTCGAGGGCCGCTCGCACCGGGTCGGTCGATCGATCCGCCGCCTCGGTTGCCCGAGCTACCGCGTTTGGGTAGCAAGTGTCGGGAACGATCAGCAGTGCTTCCCTACTCTCTCCCACGTTGGGACCTCCTCTTCAGGTCTCGGCCAGGCCCCGGGGTGTAGGTAGCACCGCCGGGGCCGTTTGATGCATGGACCCGGCGAGCGTATGGTCGGTTTCGGACGCTGGGTACTCGTCCGTCCGCCGCTAGGTTCGCGTTGTGCCTTAGGAGGGGCCCACGAGGCTGATGACACCCCTGAGTTAGCCTTGACCACGAGATGAGTCAGCAAAAGCCAAGCTACGACGCGGGCCGGATCGAGGCCGCCCGGCAGGCCGAGTGGCAGCAGCGCGGTGACTACGAGGCGCCACGCCCAGCCGAGGGGCAGGACCGGGTCTACGTCAAGCCCTCCAGCCCGTTCACCTCGGGAAACCTGCACATGGGGCACGTCCGCGATTACTCGATCGGCGACGCCTACGCGCGTTACCGCCGAGCCCGCGGCGACGCGGTGCTGCTCGGTTTCGGTTTCGACGCTTTCGGTCTCCCGGCGGAGCTGGCGGCGATCGAGCGCCAGGAGCCGCCCGCGGCCTGGGTTGCCGAGTGCGGCGAGCGGATGCTGGGCCAGATGAAGCGGCTCGGCTTCTCCTTCGACTACGACCGCGTCTTCTACAGCTCCGACGAGGCCCAGTACCGCTGGTCGCAGTGGCTGTTCCTGACCCTGCTCGAGGCCGGGCTGATCTACAGCGAGGACGCCACCGTCGACTGGTGCGACACCTGCCAGACCACGCTGGCGACGATCCAGGTCGAGGACGGGCGCTGCTGGCGCTGCCACAACGAGGTCCGGCTGATCCGTCGCCCGACCTGGTTCCTGCGCATAACGCCCTATCTCGAGGAGAACGATCGCAACACCGAGAAGCTGCAGAACTGGGACGAGCTGGCGCTCTCCACCCAGCGCTACATCCTCGGCCGCAGCGACGGGGTGGAGATCGACCTCGAGGGTGGCGGCCGCTCGCTGGCGGTCTTCAGCCCGCATCCGGAGTCGTTGGCCCGGGCTCGCTTCGTCCTGCTCTCTCCGCGCCACCCCGAGGTCGAGGCCTGGGTCGAGACGCCCGAGGTGGCCGAGGAGCTGGAGCAGATGCGATCCGGTGGCTGGGAGCGCAGCGCCCGCGACGCCCGCTCGGTTCCGATCGTCGATACCGGTGCCTCGATCGCCGGCCCCATCGGAGAGGAGCTGCCGGTCTTCGTCTCGCCCCTGGTCGATGCCCGCTACGGGCCGACGGCCGCGCTCGGGATCCCCGCGGTCGACGAGGCCGACGAGGAGCTCGGACGGCGGATGGAGCGGGTGCCCGACGAGCCTGAGGAGGCGGACGAGGAGCCCGAGGAGGGGGAGGGGGCAGTGCCGCTCGTGCCTGGTATCCGCCAGACCAAGCGCTACCGCGCCAACGACTTCTCGATCTCGCGCCAGCGGTCCTGGGGAACGCCGATCCCGATCGTCCATTGCGAGTCCTGCGGGGCCGTACCGGTGCCCTTCGAGGACCTGCCGGTGGTGCTGCCGCGGGATCTGATCGCGACGGGGGAGGGCAACCCGCTCGCCGAGCGCCCCGACTTCGTCGACGTCGCCTGTCCCAAATGCGGCGCCGCCGCCAAGCGCGAGACCGACACCCTGGACTGCCACTTCGACGCCCTCTGGCTCTGGGTCCCGGCCGCGGTGCCGCCCGAGGACCGGGCCGAGCTGATGTTCGAGCACCCCGATCTGAAGGAGTGGCTGCCCTCGGAGCGCCTCGTCGCCGGCGGCGACAGCGGCGGTTTCGTCTTCGACCAGCGCATCGTCACCAAGGCGCTGCGCGATATTGGCCCGTTCGCGTTCCTCCAGGACGGCGAGCCGTTCGCCGGTTGCCTCTTCCACGAGATGGTGATCGCCGACGGGCGCAAGATGAGCAAGCACCTCGGCAACGTCGTCAACCCCGACGAGCTGGTCGAGCGCTACGGCGCCGACACGGTGCGCCTGGCGGTCCTCTACGCGGCCGGGCCGGCGAAGACGCTCAACTGGAGCGACGGGGCACTGCGCTTCTCCAACCGCTTCCTGCGCAACCTCTGGACCTACTCGTTCGACCGCTTCGCGCAGCTCGAGGGCATCGCCCACGATTCCGAGGCGGCCGCCGACACCGAGTTCATGCGCGACCGCCTGCGCAAATGGTGCGAGACTGGGCTGGCCCGGATCACCGATGACGTCGCCGAGTTGCAGATGCACAAGGCGGTTCGCGACCTCACCCGGCTCTTCGAGCGGATCCAGGACTTCGAGAAGCGGGTGATCAAGCGCCGCGACCAGCTCGGGCGGGCGGATGCCGAGGCGCAGGTCGCCGCGCTGGTCCTGCTCGCCCAGGCTCTCGGCCCCTTCGCCCCGCACACCGCGGAGGAGCTGCTACTCGGTTCCGATCGCTACGACCCGTCCGCGCTGCCGCCTCCGTGGCCCGATTCGACCAATATCCCGGTCGCCGTGGAGGCATCGCCGGCGAGCGGCTGAACTCGTTTGCTGGAGGCCCGTCCATTGGGCAAACGGACTTGATTGTTACACGCGGGTGTGTTATGAATGATCCCGCCGGGCGATCAAACCGGTGAAGTGGGCGGGGCTCTCAAAGCACTGGGAAACCGCCTTGGGGTGGCAAAGGAGGACCAGTCTGAGCCAGGAACCTTCAGAGGTACCTGGTGACGCCGGCAATGCCGGCGCGGCCCCGTCTCACTTCATCGTTTTAAAGGCAATCGCACCGGCGTCAGTCGCCGGTGCGGGGCGGGCGCTTCACATCGAAGCGCCGCTTCGCCGGCTGCCAGGTGACGCCGTCGCAGAGATCGCCCGGAGTCGTTTCCAGCGCACCGGCCAGCTTCACGATCGTTCCGAGGCGCGGCTCACGGCCGGCGCGCTCGAGCAGCGAGATCTCGGTTCGGTGCAGCTCACAGCGGTAACCGAGCTCTTCCTGAGAGATGCCAGCCTTGACGCGGGCCTGGCGGAGGTTTGCGGCGAAGCGCTCCTTGGGGCTCATCGATGGCGGATTCTTTGCTGCTGCGGACAGGAACTCTACAGACAGAAAGATTCCCCATCCCAATGCGCCTGGGTGTTCCGCTACCGTCCAGTCCCACATGGCGCGCCGTTATCCGGATATTTACGCAGAAAGCGTTGAGCGCCAGGACCCTATGTGTTATACCCGTGCGATGGCGAAGGAGAAGTCATGACTGAGACCGCAGATCCCAGCCGACCGAGAACCAACTCCTGCGCCACCGAACTCGTCTGCCGCGACTGCGGTTATCGCGCGCCCTTGCTCGAGACCGCGTTCCGGTGTCCGAGCTGCGACCTGGGGCTCGACATCGACTACGACTACGAGCGCGCCAAGGCGTCGATCGCCGAGCGCGGCCTGGCGGAGCGTCCCTGGAACATCTGGCGCTTCGAGGAGCTGCTGCCGATCGCCGACCGGCGGGCCGCCGACCGGGTTGGCAGGTTCGCCGGCCAGACGCCGCTGATCCGGGCCGAGCGCCTCGGCGCCGAGCTCGGCCTGCGCAACCTCTACGTCAAGGACGATTCGACCAACCGGCCCTCGCTCTCTTACAAGGACCGGGTCGTCGGCATGGCCGTTGCCCGCGCTCTGGAACTGGGTGCTTCCGAGATCGGCTGCGTCTCCACCGGCAACGTCGGCACCGCGACCGCCTCGCTGGCCGCGGCGGCCGGCCTCAAGCCCTACGTCTTCTATCCCGCCAACCTGGAGCGGGCCAAGGCTCGCGGCTGTCGTGCCCTCGGCGCCCAGGTCTGCCAGGTCGACGGCAACTACGACGAGGCCAACCGGGCCTGCCGCGAGCTGACCGAAGCGACCGGGATCCCGTTCGCGAACATCAGCCTGCGCCCGTTCTACGCGGAGGGCGCGAAGACGCTCGCCTACGAGGTCGTCGAGGGGCTCGACTGGCACGCTCCCGACCACATCGTGATGCCGGCCGCCGGCGGCACCCTCTCCTCGCGCGTCCACAAGGGGCTGCTCGAGTTCGAGGCCCTCGGCCTGGCCGAGACCGCGGCGACCAAGCTCCACGTCGGTCAGCCGACCGGGTGCTCCCCGATCGTGAAGACGATCGTCGAGGGGGCGGCGGAGATCGTGCCGCAGCAGCCGGAGACGCTGGCGCACTCGCTGGCGATCGGCGCGCCCGGGGACGGAGCGCTCGTCGTCGAGGCCGTCCGCGATCGCGGCGGCTCGGCGGCGGCGGTGCCGGACGGCGAGATCATCGAAGCGATGGAGCTGCTGGCGGCGACCGAGGGCGTTCTGACCGAGCCCGCCGGTGGGACGACTGTCGCGGCGACGGCGAAGCTGGCCCAGCGCGGCGAGATCGCCCCCGACGACGTGGTCGTGATCGTGATCAGCGGCAACGGCCTCAAGACCCTCTCCGAGCAGCCGGTCAAACCATGGCCGGAAGGCGTCCCGTGCAACGCGACCACGATGGAGGAAGTCGTGGTCGAGTTCCGCGAGGGCGGCGTCAGAAGCCAGGCCTGACCGGCCCCCGAGCGGCCAGGTCCCTTGCGAGTCATCCCGGAGGTCGATGGTGTCAGCCACCGCTGGGTGACGGCGAGGGGCCTGCGCTTCCACGTCGCCGAAGCCGGATCGGGGCGAGGACGTCGTCCTCTGCCTGCACGGCTGGCCCCAGCACTGGTACGAGTGGCGCCACCTGATGCCGGCGCTGGCCGACCGGCATCGGGTGCTGGCGCTCGACCTGCGCGGCTTCGGCTGGTCGGACGCGCCGCGCCACGGCTACGAGAAGGAGCAGATGGCGACCGACGTGCTCGCCGTGCTCGACGCGCTCGGTCTCGAGCAGGTGAAGCTGGTCGGCCACGACTGGGGCGGCTGGATCGGGTTCCTGCTCTGCCTGCGGGCGCCGCAGCGCTTCGAGCGCTTCCTCGCGCTCAACATCGTGCCGCCCCTGGATCGACCTGCGGGCGACGATCGGCCACGCCTGGCGCTTCTGGTACCAGCAGATGGTCCTGGCGCCGGGGATCGGCTACGGGTTGCACCGGCGCGGCAATTTCGTGCCACGGGTGCTGGTCGGGGGCTCCGAGGTCAAGGACGCCTGGGACGAGGAGACGCTGCGGGCCTTCGCCGACAACCTCGCCGAGCCGGCGCGGGCGCGGGCGGCGGTGCAGCTGTACCGGGTCTTCAACTGGCGTGAGGCCTGGCCGATCGTGCGCGGGCGCTACGCCGGGAAGCGGCTGACGGTTCCGACCCGGCTCGTCTTCGGCGTCGACGACTTCGTCCTGCGGCCGCGGATGCTCGCCGGCTACGAGCGCCACGCCGACGAGATGCGGGTCGAGTTCATCGCCGGCTGCGGTCACTTCATCGCCGACGAGCGCCCGGACGTGGTCGCGGCCCACGCCCGCGAGTTCCTGGCGCCCTAACGGGAGTGCTGTCGTCCTTTGCGGCGCATAGCGCCGCAAAGGACGACAGCAACAGGTTCAAGCCCTGATCCGCGCCTCCTCGAGGTCGAGGTCGCGCTCGATCTGGCGCATCGTCGGGTCGCGCAGGCGTTCGCGGGCGCGCAGCTCGAGCAGGATCTCGCGCTCGACGCTGATCAGCTCCCTGCGCAGGGAGCCGTAATCGGCGAGCCGCTGCTCGCGAGCGGCGACCTCCGGGTCCTCTCCGCCCAGTATCTGCTGACACATGCGGAAGCGGGAGCGGTAGAGATCGCGCAGGCGCTGCAGCTGCGACTCCGAGGCGCGCTCCTCGTTTTCGATCTCGTCGATGCGGTCGAGCGCGGCCTGCGCCGCCTCCATCCGCGCCACCGCCTCTTCGTCGCTCCAGCGCCGCGGTTCCTCCAGCCGCAGCTTGCGGATCACGAACGGCAGCGAGAGGCCCTGGCCGACCAGGGTGATCAGGATCAGGGCGAAGGTGATGAAGATGATCTGGGGGCGATCGGTGACGCTGAGCGGGACCGCCAGCGCCGCGGCCAGCGAGACGGCGCCGCGCATCCCGCTCCAGCCGACCGCGAAGCGTTCGCCCAGGGTTTCGCCGGCGCTCGAGCCCATCGCGAAGACGAAGGCGAGGCGGAGGGCGATCGAGGCGGCGGCGATCGCGGCGATCGGGACGAGCAGCTCGCCGATCCCGGACGAGCTCGCCTCGAGCGAGTCGACGACGCCCGGCAGCTGTACGCCGAGCAGGACGAAGAGGGTCATCTCGAGGCCGAAGATGAGGATGTTCCAGAACCCCACGGCGTTGAGCCGGGTGTCGGCATCGAGCGCCCGCGGCGCCTGGTAGCCGCAGTAGAGGCCGGCGACGACGGCGGCGAGGATTCCAGATACATGGATCTCCTCGGCACTGATGTAGGCGCCGTAAGCGGTCAGCACGGTGAGGACGACGACCAGGCTCGCGTCGGCCTGGCGGCGGATTACGACGGTCGAGAAGGCGCCGACCAGGAGCCCGACGAGGATGCCACCGGCGGAGACGAGGACGAACTCGAGCGCCGCGTCGCCGAGCGCGAAGGCTCCACCGGTGGCGACGCCGAGGGCGATCCGGTAGAGCACCAGCGCCGTCCCGTCGTTGATCATCGACTCGCCTTCGACCAGCAGCCGCACCCGGTCGGGGCCGCCGATGCGGCGGAAGACGGCGATCGCGGCGACCGCGTCGGTCGGCGCCAGGATCGCGCCGAGGACGGCGGCCTCGGCCCAGTCCAGGCTCGGGACCAGCGCATGGGCGATGACGGCGACCGCCGCCGCGGTGAGGAAGACGAGGGCGACCGAGAGCAGTCCGAGCGGGCGGACCACCGTGCGCAGCTCGCGCGGCGACGCACTCCAGCCGGCGGCGAAGACCAGGGGTGGTAGGAAGACGAGGAAGATCGTGTCCGGATCGAGCTCGAAATCCGGCAGTCCGGGGATGAAGGCGATGCCGAGGCCGCCGAGGACGAGCACGATCGGCGCCGGCACTTTGCCGAAGTCGGCGAGGCGCACCAGCAGGGTTGCCGCCAGCATCAGGACGAAGATCGACTGCGATGTGACCCATCTGCGCTTAGCATCCTGTCAGTGGACGCGACCCTCACTCCGCCGCTCGAAGAGATCGACCACGCCCGTGGCGAGCTGGGACGGCCGCTGCAGCTGGTGATGTTCGGCGACTTCCAGTGCCCGTTCTGCCTCGGGGCCCAGTCGGTGTTGCGCCGCGTACACGACCGCCTCGGCGATCGCCTCGTCTTCGTCTTCCGCCACCTGCCGATCGCCGAGCGCCATCCCTTGGCGCCGCTGGCGGCCGAGGCCAGCGAGGCCGCCGCCGCGCAGGGCAAGTTCTGGGAGTACCACGACGCGCTCTTCGAGCTCCAGCCGAAACTCTCGCGCGAGACGATGCTCGAGGTCGCCACCGAGCTCGGGCTCGACCCGGAGCGGATGGTCGCCGAGCTCGACTCCGGCGTTCACCGGCCCGCGGGTGGAGCGGGACATAGCTTCGGCCGAACAGAGCGGCGCCACCGGCACTCCGACCTTCTTCGTCAACGGCGCCCATCACTACGGCGCCTACGACGCCGGCTCGCTGGTCGCCGAGCTCGAGAGCTGAGTCCTTGCCGCTGCCGGGCGGCATATACTCGCCCGCGCCTTGAGTCCTCAGAGGATTTCCACCTTACGCCCGAGCTCGCCGCGCGCCGTCGTGGTCGCGCTGGTTTTCGCGGTCATGGTCTCTGTGCTTGCGGCTCCCGCCGCGGCTGACGCGGCGAACGGCTCGATCACCGGCAAAGTGACCGAGGCCGTGGGCGGGGCCGGAATTGAAGGAGTCGAAGTCTGTGCTTGGGGAGTCGAACCAACCGAAGACTTCGGTTGCGACGTGAGCAGCGCCGACGGCGCCTATGCGATCGAGGCGCTACTCCCGGGCGAATACGTCGTCGAATTCTGGCCGGTGTCGAGCGACTACATCGGGCAGTGGTACGACGGGAAGTCGTTCGCGGAAGAACCTGACCCGGTGATCGTGAGCTCCGGAGCAGCGACCCCCGGCATCGATGCTGAGCTTGAAAAGGGCGGGGAAATCGAAGGGACGGTGGTCGACAACGGTC
Organism: uncultured Solirubrobacterales bacterium; assembly: GCA_963715395.1. Taxonomy (GTDB): domain Bacteria; phylum Actinomycetota; class Thermoleophilia; order Solirubrobacterales; family 70-9; genus VAYN01. The sequence goes on along the minus strand of OY970238.1, from coordinate 908,095 downwards.
CCGGGGAAGAGCCGATCCAAGGCATCGAAGTCGTCGCATTCGGCACCGACGAGCAGGAATTCGTCGGTGAAGCGGTTACGGATGCCGACGGCGAGTACACGATCTCGAGATTGCCCGAGGGTCCCTACAAAGTCCTCTATTGGGATCTCTTCGGTGAATACGTGACCCAGTACTACGACGGAGTGGCGTCCTGGGAAGAAGCCGACGTGGTTTTCGCCGAACCTGGAGTCAAGGATGTGGGAATCGACGCCGAGATGCAGGTTGGCGGGCGGATTACCGGCACCGTGACCGATTCCGCCAGCGGCGCTGGAGTCGGTTTCAGCACCGTCTGTGTCCGCGACGCGTTCGAAGGCCTGCTCATTGATTGCACCCGCACCAACAGCGGCGGCGGTTACGCGATCGGGGGCCTGCCCACCGGGTCCTACAAGGTCTGGTTCTCGCCGGACGTCGCCATCTGGGAAATCGGCGAAGCGCTCGACGACTACTTCCAGCAGTACTACGACGCCAAGTCCAATTTCGCGCAGGCCAACCCGGTGGCGGTCGTGGCGCCCGGGGTCGTTCAGGGGATTAACGCGCGCCTGGTCAGCCGCAGGCCGGTCCCGCCGGCTCCGATCGCAATGCCCCCGGTTCATGTCCCACCCGCCGTTCACAAGCCCAAGCGCCCCCGCTGCCCCAAGGGCAAGCGCAAGGTGAAAGTCAAGGGCAAGATTCGCTGCGTAAAGAAACACCGAAAGCATCGCCAGGGCCGCCAGCACGCGAAACGGGACCTGTTCCACCGCGTTGCCGGCGACCGGCCCGTGGCGCTCCGTCCTTGAGGGCCCTTGTCCAGCGGGTCAGCCAGGCGGCGGTCGACGTCGAGGGCGAGCGGGTTGCCCAGATCGGGCCGGGGATGCTCGTGCTGCTCGGCGTCGGAGTGGGGGACGGCGAGGACGAGGCCGACCGGCTGGCCGAGAAGGTGCGGGCGCTGCGCATCTTCGACGACGCTGAGGGGCGGATGAACGAGCCGCTGGGCGAGCGCGAGGTGCTCTGCGTCAGTCAGTTCACGTTGTACGGCGACACGCGTAAGGGGAATCGACCCAGTTACGTCCAGGCAGCTCGGCCGGAGGTCGCCGAGCCGCTGTATGACCGCTTCTGCGAGCGGCTCGGTGCCAAGAAGGGCGTCTTCGGCGGGTGCATGGGGGTGGCCCTGGTCAACGACGGGCCGGTGACCGTGACGGTCGAGGTTGGTGGTCCCGGCGCGTAGTAGGTTGCCGTCGCTATGGGACCGGGGGAGGGGCGATCGAGGTCGATGGGCGGCGGCTTACCTGGCGCAGCGTCGGCTCCGGACCGCAACTGCTCCTGATCAACGGCTACGCCGCGACCAGCCAGGACTGGGACCCGACTTTCCTCGAGGCGTTGGGTGGCGCGTTCGAAGTGATCTGCCCGGATAACCGCGGCGTCGGCGGCTCGGGACTGGGCGACGGGGAACTGAGTGTCGAAGGCATGGCCGCCGACATGGAAACTCTGCTCGACGCTCTCGGGATCGAGCGGGCACCGGTGGTCGGATGGTCGATGGGCGGGTTTGCCGCGCAGCGGTTGGCAGCACGGTCGCCCGGGCGACTCGCGGCGTTGGCCTTGCTCTCCACCGATCCCGGCGGCGCCGACTCGGTGCCCGCTGACCCGGAAGTCTGGGCGCGCCTGGTCGACCACTCCGGCAGCGACCGCGAGCAGGCCGCCCGGCTGATCTCCCTGCTCTTCCCACCGCCCCTGGCGGCCGACATCGACGGCGATTTCGGCGAGATCGTCGCCGCCGCCCGCGCCGACCTCTCACCGCGGACGCTGCGGGCGCAGGAGGCGGCGATGGACGCCTGGCACCGCAATGGCTCGGCCCCGTCCAGCCAACGGGAGGTCCCACCCATCCTGGTGCTCCACGGCGAGCTCGACGAAGTAATCCCGCCGGCAAACGCCGAGACCCTCGCGACCCATTGGCTCGGCGCCCAGGTCGAGCTCTTCGCCGGCTGCGGCCACGCCCTGATGGCCCAGGAGCCACAGCGGATCGCCGCTCTGATTGAGGACCTCGCAGCCGCCTGACGAGCGCCGCGAGGATGCCGGAGGAGGGACTCGAACCCCCCGACACGCGAATTATGATCTCCGCCTTTCGTGGGGATAGCTGACGAAGGCCGAGTTAAAGGGTCGGGCCGGGGAGACGTCCTTCCAAGTGTCAGTGGCTCTGGCAGTCGGTAGCGTGCGCGGCAGCATGGCCACAAAAAACTTCTACGTCACCACCCCGACGATGAAGTTATTTGCCGGGCTATATCCGCCGACCGTCGCCGTCCTTGAAGACGAAGAACCGCACCGATTGCTCAGTCGATGACCGACGACACCGATTCCCGCGCGCCGGTCACCATCTTCAACTTCTTCCTTGAACTTACCCGTGCGTTGCCGGTGCAGTCAGGAGCGATGCACATCTCCTACGTCGACCGCGACGAGGAATGGAGCGGCTGGACCGACGCCGATGTGGCCGGACTACTCGGTGATATCGAGGTCGAGGCGAGCCCGGCTGGCTCGGTGCCCCATACGTCGATGATCGCGCGCCATCTGACCGAGCCCGAACCTGCGCCCCTCTCCCGGGTCGAAGCGGCCTTCGACGATTGGGGGATGCAGGGCCTGATCCCGCCCGAAACGCCCAACCGCCCAGGCGCCGAGCCAGCGCCTGGGCGGGCGACGATCGAGGTGGTCAAGTCGGTGGTCGCCCTGACACGGTTCGTACCGCAGAGTGCGCATCCGCCCAGCCGCGAGCTGACCGTCGGCGCCCTTCACCGCATCATGTTCGACGGTCTCGTTCACCTGAACGCGCTGCTGGAGCCGCTCGGGTTCGTCGCCGGCCGCTGGGAGATCGGTGCGCTCACCTTGGCCGACGTGCCGCCCGAAGTCGCGGTCCTGGTCGACAACACGGGGACGCTGCCGGAGGAACAGCGAAAGATGATCGCCTTCGTCACCGAGATCCACAACGGCTATCCGGTACTGGCGGGTGACCTGGAGGACGACGGCAGTATCGCGCGTGAGGCGATCGGCTATCACGGGGGCGAGAAAGACGGAGGGCAACCATTCCTCCAAGTCTTCCGCTTCATCCACGCGGCGGAGGGCGAGCGGCTGGTCGGCGATCACACGCGCGCCCTCGTCGACCTGAACACTGCGGTCGAGCTGTTGATCAGGTTCGTCCTCTACTACGGGCACGCGATGACCGGCGTGCCGGAAAAGGTCGCGTGGAAGGCGAATCAAGCATCGCTGAAGCAGAAGGTGAAGCGATATCTCCCAGAGCTGCTCGGGCGGGGAATCGACATCGAGGATCCCGGTGGTCCCTGGGGCGCATGGTTCGGCGATGGCTACATGCTCCGCAACCGAGCCGTCCACGAGGGAGAGCTTCTCGACTATGACGCGGTGGAACGAGCGTTCGGGCAGGCGAGCGAGCTCATCGACGATCTCAAGAAAAGCCTCATGGCGAACGAGCAGCTGAAGAAGCTCGGCGAACTGATCGAGGTGGAGCCGCGTCCACTCGATGAGCGGATCAGCGATGACCTGCTGAACATTGAGTTCCCCTGGGACTGAGGTCTGAAGCCCGAGAGCGAGCGGGTGGCACTCCGCAGAGCCAAGGTCGGCTGACGGGTTCCAGCGCGCACAGGTCGGCGACATGCCCTTGCCTCCGAACCCGAGTCGACCGCTCTAGACTGCCGATTCGGCTCTACAATGCGATGCCGGAGGAGGGACTCGAACCCCCGACGCGCGGATTATGATTTTGCCCCGACGTCAGCGGCTGTATGCGGCTGTTGGGTAATTTCGCTTCGTGGACGGGAAATCGCGGAGTTCTTGGGCGATTCGCTTGCGGCTGTATCCGGGCCTCTTGTTGACCCGGCGTTGACCCAGGCGGGCGAGCGCCCTCGGTCTCGATCGTGCTCTGCACCATCACCTGTCTATGTCCGGCTCGGAGCGAGCGTTGCGGGCGAATTTCAATGCCGCCGGTGATCGCCTTCGCCAAGCTGATCGCCCGTCGCGTCGCCGCCGCGAGCGAAGGAAAAGCCCTCCTCCCGCATCGCCAGGTAGCCGCCGAAGGTGATGCCGAAGGCAGCGGCGAGGGCGAGAAAGACTCCGACTTCGAGAGTCGGTTCGATCGACTTGCCGCGCCGAAGGGCACGGCGCGCACTGAAGACCTGTTCCTGCTCGATGCCTGTGGAGTCCGCCGGCCCGCGAAGGGCGATATCGAGAGCGTGCTCGCGCCGCGGCTCGATTTTGAGGGCGAGTACGTCATCTCCCACGACTTCGAGGAGTCAACGTGGCTACAGGTAGGAGAGGCCGTACCCCTGAGGGTAGTCGGCTTCAAATCTCGGCAGAGTTGGGGCCATGCAGGGGCCCGCCGACGGCTCACGACCACGGAGGACCGCGGCGGTCAATCGGCGGTGGCCCTCGGGGCGGGGAATCGCCGGCGTCGAACTGCTGACAGCATTTCCCTACTTCGCGGCGATCGGCATCATCGCCGGCCGGTGACGGCGCCGCCGAGTCCCTCGGCCGGATCAAGGACAAGGCACTGGGTGGGTGGCCCGCCATGGAGGTCCATTCGCCGACCGGCCCCCAGAATTAGATCGACGCGATTGTCGCCACGGATGTCGGGTAGCTGAGCGTCATCTGCTTTGTGCTTGATTGCGACACAGATTTTCTCACGGGCTGATGCAGTTCACAATGGGGTTCTTTTGGCGTGAGCGCACCACATCTCAGACTGAGCCTTTTAGGCATTCGACCTTCGCTTTCGCCCGCGATCGGGGCCCCACATCCCCCTCGCGGCCGAGCCCTTTGCGGGAGACCCTCCGTATACCGGGAGCAAATGGCAGCGGAGAACAGACCCACGCCAACCCGACGCTCGGAGGAGCCGATGATCGTCTCGAAGTCCCCGAAGATCGGACATTCCGCATTCGATGAGCTGCTTGCGGCGCACAGGCTATGGAGCAATTGGCTCGGAAGGGCGTGTTCGCAAGCTCGCGCTGGTCGCGGAGAAAGACCTGACGCTGTCGGCCCGCCCCGGGAAGGTTCTCGGTCCGCGCGGCGTTCTGCACGGTCATGAGGAGCATTTTCCGGTGGGTTCGTCCAGCAGTCGCAGCAGCCGTGCTCGCAGCCGTGTTCTGGCGTCTCGGCAGCGGCCCGTTCCTCGACGGCGTACGCGCGCTCGACGGCCGGGCGCTTGTGGCCGCGGCGGCCATCTTCCTCGTCACCACTGTCTGCTTCGCCTGGCGGTGGAAGACCGTGGCCGACGGCCTCGGCGTGCGGCTGTCCCTGGCCGATGCCGTCGCGGCCTACTACCGGTGCCTCTTTCTGAACCTCACGCTTCCGGGCGGCGTCGCCGGGGATGTGCATCGCGGCGTCCGCCACGGGCGCGATGTGGGGGACCTCGGCCATGCCCTGCGGGCCGTTGTCTGGGAGCGCACCGCTGGGCAGGTCGTCCAGGTGTTGCTGACCATCTCGGTCCTCTTCATAATGCCGTCGCCGCTGCGCTCGTCGATGCCGTTCGTGGCACTTGCGCTGGCCGCGACGGCCGTGGTCGTCGTTCTCGTTGCCCGTGCCCAAACGGGACACGGGCATTCCCGGTGGGAGCGTGCGCGGAACACGGCGGTGGTGGACATCCGCAGATGTCTTCTTAACAAGCGCGCATCGCCGACGGTCGTGCTTGCATCGACCGTTGCCGTCCTTGGCCATGTGCTCACTTTCCTGATCGCCGCCCGTGCGGTGGGGGTCACCGCCCCTGTCGCCCAACTCCTGCCGCTGGCATTCGTCTCGATCATGGCCATGGTGCTGCCGAACATCGGCGGCTGGGGGCCGCGTGAGGGCGTCACGGCCTGGGCGTTCTCCGCGGCGGGGCTCGGTGCGGGCTTTGGCGCCGCGACCGCCGTCGCCTACGGAATCATGGTGCTCGCCGCCAGCCTCCCCGGCGGATTCGTGCTGCTCTTGGAGCGGCTCCCCCGGCGCCGCAGGTCGAGACCCGAGGCGCTCCTGGGCGCGTGGCCTCGCCAACGTCCTCACGCGGGCAGAACGTCATGGGAACAAACGCGATGACGATCAGATCCGAGAGCCGGCTGGCAATCGCCCGTAGCGTCCCCGAGGTGTGGGACTACATCTGCGACGTGGGACGCTGGCCGCAATGGGCGCCGACTGTCCAGGAATGCTGGGTTGGCGGAGGGGCTCCGCTGACGCCGGGCACACGGGTGGAGCAGCGGGCGAAGTTGATGTTCGGGTCCACTCGCTACCGGGCCCAGCACGTGACCGCGGTCGAGGCGCCCCGCAGCTTGGCGTTCGTCGGACCCCTGGGCACCTCGACGGCGCGCTGGGGAATGGAGTTCGCACCGATCGACGGTGGGCAGACCGAGGCCGAGATGTGGGTTGAGGTCGACCTCAGGAACATCATGCGTGCGCTTCCCAGCCGTGCTCTCAAGGGCCGGATCCAACGTGTGATGGATATCGAGATGGCCGCCATCAAGGCTGCGGTCGAGTCCCTGCCACGTACGGCTCGGACGCCTGGTGGAGTCTCCACGGAGCGCCCGCTCGAAGAGCACACACCATGAGCCAGCTCGACACCACGCAGGAGCGCCTGATCGAGACCTACCGCAAGAAGGCCAAGCACTACGACATCGTCTCTCGGCTCTACCCCGTGCCCGGCTACCCCCAACGGGCACAGCGCCGCCGGGCCGTGCAAGCACTCCGGCTTCGCCCCGGCGGCACCGTCGTCGACCTCGCCTGCGGCACCGGTCAGAACTTCCCGCTGATCGAGCAAGCGATCGGCCCCGACGGCCGGATCATCGGCGTCGATCTCACTGACGCGATGCTCGCCCAAGCCCAGCGCCGGATAGAGCGCAACGGCTGGAGCAACATCAACCTCGTGCAGGCAGACGCGGCCGACTACACCTTTCCAGCCGAGGTCAACGCGATCCTGTCCACGTACGCCCTCTCGCACGTGCCTGAATGCGGGGATGTCATTGCCCACGGCGCCGAAGCGCTCGCTCGCGGTGGGCGCTGGGTAGTGCTCGATCTCAAGGCTCCCGACAACGTGCCCCGGTTGCTGGCGCAGCTCGGAACTGCGCTTGGACGGCGGTTCGGCTCGATAGACGAGTGGCTCGCGCGCCGCCCGTGGGAGGGGATTCGCGCAGCCATGCAGGACGCGCTGGGCAATCTCTTCTGGAGCGAGTTGTGCTTCGGGACCGCATTCCTCGCGGCCGCGTCCCCAGCCCCAGGCGGGTGTCGGGTCGGGCCTGCGGACGACTCAGGTCACTAGCCCTTCTCTGCGACCACGGCGATCTTGCGCACGCGTCCGGCACGCAGCCAATCGCTCCAAAGCTGGTGTGCGCTCAGCAGTTCCTCCAGTGCCTCGTCTCCGATCTGCGCGGCGATGTCGACGGCATCAGCGGCGAACGCTTCGGTCAGCGATTCGGCCGTGGCGGCGTGCGACTGACTGCAGTCTTCCTGCCAGCGGACGACCAAGCCAGCTCGGTCCAAGGCAGCGAGCATCTCGTCGATCTGGACGAGCCACACGGTGTCGGCGTCGGGCATCTGCTCCCGCTCCGCCTCGGTGAGGGGGAGGCCTGCTTCGAAGGTAAAGGCGAACCGCCCGCCGGTAGTGAGGGCGCGGGAGATCTCCCGAAGCAGTGGCTCCTTCTCGGCAAATGCCAGCATCGTCTCGAGCAGGATCACCACATCGAAGGGGCCCGGAGGAATCGGGGGGACCCGCGCCACCTCGAAACGACATGAAAGGTCGCCGGCACGCTGACGTGCGATGTCTATTGCGTCGGCGCTGTAATCGACCCCGAGGTAGTCGCAGCCCAGCTCCTGGGTGATGAAGCGCCCTGGACCCCCGATGCCACAGCACAGGTCCAGCACCGAGACGCCAGTGGCGATGCCCGCGTGATGCGCCAGCGCCCGGATCTCGCAGGCACGCATGAAGCTTTCCTGTTCGACGAACTCGCCGGGCGCATACGCTGCGACTCTGGCCCGGTACAGGGCACGCACGAACGGAGCGCGCTCGTCCTGCTTCACGACGAGGATGCTAGCCTGCTCGGGAAGGATTAACGCAGGATTAACGCGCGGGCGGCGATAGGGAGTATGGCTGCCAATCCCTCAGACGCACGGACGATGCGAACGGGTCTCACCGCCCCGTTGACGGTGGTGCCCGCGCAGGTGTTGCTGTTCGCCGGCCTCGCGGTCACGGCCGGCCTCGACGGCAGCGGCCTCGGACCCGCCGGTTGGGCGGTCGGACTCGCCTGTGGAGGAGTCATGAGCCTGGCGCTGGCGCGCGGGCGCTCTTACTGGGGCACCGACCGACTGGGTCCGGCCGACTGGGTGACGCTCGCTCGGGCCACGCTCGCAGCCGGCGTCGCGGCGCTGGTCGCAGACTCGTTCGCCGAGCCCGTGCCGGTCGCCCTGCTGGTATCGCTCGCGTCGCTCGCGCTCGTCCTGGACGCAGTCGATGGGCGGATTGCGCGGCGCACCGACACGACGTCCGCGCTGGGCAAACACATGGATGCGGAGGTCGACGCGTTCCTGATCCTGATCCTGAGCGTGTACGTCGCCCGCTCGGCCGGCGCCTGGGTGCTCGCGATCGGCGCGGCACGCTACGCGTTCCTCGCTGCCGGGTACCTGCTTCCGTGGCTTCGTGCGCCGCTGCCGCCGCGCTATTGGCGCAAAGTCGTGTGCGCGACGCAAGGAATCGTTTTGACGATCGCGGCCGCGCAGGTGCTGCCGTCGGCTCTGGCGGAGGCCGCACTCGGCGTCGCACTTGCGCTGCTTGCCGAGTCGTTCGGCCGGGACGTGTGGTGGCTTTGGAGCCACCGTCGCGGAGAGGCTCCCCGAGCCCAAGCCGGCGCGGGCCCGGCACTCGCGGATGGTCAGCCCGCGGGCCCCGGGCACGGACGGGCACGGGCACGAGCGGTCATCGCCGTGCTGCTGACGATTTCGTCCATTCTGATCGTGTGGGCCGCGCTCGTTGCTCCGGACCATCCGGAATATTTCAAGTCGACCGCTTTCCTGAGGGTCCCACTCGAGGGTCTCGTCCTGATTTTGCTCGCGCTCGTCCTGCCCGTCACCGGTCGGCGGATCCTGGCGGTGCTCGCCGGGCTGGCCCTCACGCTGGTGGTCGTCCTGAAGGTCGTCAACTACCAGATGTTCTCGTTATTCGATCGGCCGTTCGAACCCCTCGGCGACATCGGGCAGATCGGCAACGCCCGCGAAACCCTGCGCTTGGAGGGCGGTGGGTCGCAGGCGCGGCTGATCGAGATTGGTGTCGTGGTGGGCGTGGTGGCCGCAGTCATTCTCCTGCCCCTTGCGATGCTCCGGGTGACGCGGGTCGCTGCCGACAATCGCCGCCGGGCATTGCACGCCGTCGGGGCCCTCGGCGCCGTCTCGGCGGTCTGCGCCGTGCTCGGCGCGCAGTTCGTCTCCCACACGCCGATCGCCTCCGCCATTTCCGCCAGCCTGCTCTTCGACGAGGCACGGATCGTGCAAGCCGAAGTGAAAGACGAAGGAGTTTTTGCCGCCGAGATCAAGCACGACAAGTTCCGCGACACGCCCACCGATACGCTGCTGCGGGCTCTGCGCGGGAAGGATGTCCTGCTCGTGTTCGCGGAGTCCTTCGGCCGGGTGGCTATCGAAGACTCCTCCTTCGCGCCCGAGGTCGGCGAAGCGCTGGCAGAAGGGAACAGGCGACTGGCAAGCGCTGGGTTCCACTCCCGGAGCGGCTTCCTGATATCACCGGCCTTCGGCGGCGGCGAGCTGGCTGGCGCACTCCACCCTGAATTCGGGCCTCTGGGTCCATAACCTGCGCCGCTACGGCCAGCTGCTCCCGGAACGGCGCTTCACGCTCGCCGGCGCGTTCAACCGCGCCGGGTGGCGGACCGTCGCCTACGTGCCTTCGAACAACCGCCCCTGGCCAGAGGGGAAGGCGTTCTACCACTGGGACAAGATGTACAACCGTAATCAGGTCGGCTATCACGGCCCCACCTTCTCCTACGCGTCGATGCCCGACCAGTACATCTACTCGGCGCTCCAGCGCCTCGAGCTCGGGAAGCCGCACCACCGTCCGCTGTTCGCGGAGGTCGCCACGGTCTCGAGCCACCAGCCCTGGAACCGCATACCAGAGGAAATCGGCTGGAATCAGGTCGGCAACGGCTCGATCTACAACCGCATTCCGATGCTCTACGAAGGGGGGTCGTTCCTCTCGTTCTGGGGCGACGCGTCGCTTGTCCAAGCGGGGTACGGCAGGTCGATCGTGTACACGTTGAACACCCTTACCAGCTTTGTGCAGCACTACGGCAAGAAGAACCTCGTGCTGATCCTGCTCGGCGACCATCAGCCGAGGGAACCCGTCACCGGTGAACACGCCGGTCACCAGGTACCGATCTCGATCATCGCCCATGACCCGAAGGTGTTGAAGCGGATCGAAAGCTGGGGCTGGGGACCCGGCCTGCGGCCTCGCAAAGATGCCCCGGTCTGGCCGATGAGCGGCTTTCGCAACCGGTTCCTCACCGCCTTCGACTCGAAGCCGGCGGCCCGGTAGCGCGTCGCGAGCCATATGCATCCGCCCGCCCCCACGTCTCCTCAGCCGTCGGCACCAGTGGTCGCCGCTCCCGCACCACGGCCGGGTCGGCGGCTGGCCGGCCTCGATGGCCTGCGCGGCCTGGCCGCGCTGTACGTCGTCGTCCACCACGTCTTCCTGCGCGCCTTTCCCGGCTACCCGGTCGACCACGCGCCGTTCTGGGCCGGCTGGTTCATCTACGGACGCTTCGCGGTTGTCGTCTTCATCGTGCTGTCCGGCTTCTCGCTGGCACTCTCGCCGGCCCGCGCCGGCTGGCGACTCGACGGGATCTCCGCTTACGCGCGCCGGCGGGCGCGGCGCATCCTGCCCGCATACTGGGCCGCCCTGGTGTTCAGCCTCGCGGTGGCGTGGCTGATCGTCCCGCAACCGGGACGCGGCGCGCCCGACTTGACGTCCGTCCTCGTCAACGCCCTACTGGTGCAGAACATCGTCGGCGCGCCAAGCCCCAATATGGCGTTCTGGTCGATGGCGGTCGAGGTCCAGCTCTACATCCTGCTGCCGCTGCTGCTGGCGCTGGTCAGGCGGCGAGGCGCGGTCGCCATGGTCGCCACCGTGACGCTCGTCGTGGCGGTGGTCGGGATCGTCGGTCCGCACGTCGCGCGTCTGGACACGTTCGTGATCCAGTCCCCACCTGACCTCGCCGCGCTGTTCGCGCTCGGCATCGTCAGCGCGGGCATCGTCAGCGCGGGCGCGGCACGAAGGTCGTGGCCGTGGCCGTGGCTGACGCTCGCCGCCGCGGCGCCGGTCTTGGCGACGATCGCCTGGCGGGGCTCGGTGTGGACGCTCGACCGCCTGTATTGGGTCGATCTGGCGCTCGCACCGGCCATCGCGTGCCTTCTCGTCAGCTTGGCCACCGGTCGCCCGGCGTCACTCCTGCGCCTGCTGGACACACGCCCGATCCGGGGCCTGGGCTCCTCCTCGTACAGCCTGTTCCTGACGCACGCCCCGATCGTCGCGATCGTCTACGAGCTGATCGTGGCCCGCTGGTTCCGCCCAGGGACCGCGGCCTTCCTCGTCTCGCTTGCCCTCGTGATACCGCTGACGATCGCGTTCGCGAAGGCCTTCGCATCGGTCTTCGAGAGGGGCTTCCAGCTTCGCCGCCCGTCCGCGGCCGTCGGTCGACAGGTCCCTCGACGAGAGGCCGTGCCGGGGGGTGCAGCACATGCCTGACCGCCCTTACATCCTGCTGAGCTGCGCCCTGTCGATCGACGGCTATCTCGGCAGTGCGGCACCAGGGCGCCTCGAGCTTTCCAACGATGCCGACTTCGACCGGGTCGACGAAGTGCGCGCCTCATCCGATGCGATCCTGGTGGGTGCGGCCACCGTTCGGGTCGACAACCCGCGGTTGCTGGTGCGCTCGCAGGACCGCCGCGAGGAGCGAAGGGCCCGTGGGCTCCCGCCGTCGCCGATGAAGGTCACCGTAACCGAACGGATGGAGCTCGACCCCCGCGCCGACTTCTTCACCGCCGGCGACATCGAGAAGCTCGTCTACTGCGCGAGCCCCAGCGTGCTCGACGCCCGCTCGCGACTCGGAACGGTGGCGACCGTCGTCGACGGCGGCCGGCGGGTCAAGATGCGCCGCCTCACCGAAGACCTCGGCGAGCGCGGTGTGCAGCGCCTGATGGTCGAGGGCGGCGGGAGGGTTCACACCCAGTTTCTGACTGACAATCTCGTCGATGAGCTGCAATTGGTCGTCGCTCCATTCTTCGTCGGCGACTCCCGGGCCACGCGCTTCGTCAGCGACGGACGTTTCCCGTGGAATCCCGGCCGGCGCGCGCGGCTTGCAGGGGTCCGCCAGATCGGCGATGTGGTGCTGTTGCGCTACGCCCTCTCGCCCCGCTTCGAGATCGACTGACGGCTACGACCGATGCCGCTGCCCCCCGCGACGATCCGCACTCAGGTCCCGGTGCCCCTGCGCTTCTCCGACGGGTACGTCAGTCTCGCCCGGGTATTCAGCTTCGACGGCTTGGCCGACGGCCGGGAGCACGTCGCCTTCGGCCTCGGCGATCGAGCCGCCCCGGTCACCTCTACCGAGAACCTGCGGGAGCCGCTGGTCCGGCCGCACAGCGAGTGCCTCACCGGAGACGTATTCGGCAGTCAACGATGCGACTGCGGCGCGCAGCTGCGAGAGGCCGTCGAGCGGATCGCCGACTCCGGTGGTGGCTTCTTGTTGTATCTGCGACAGGAGGGACGTGGCATCGGCCTTTACCCCAAGCTTGACACCTACGCGCTGCAGGACGGGGGGTTGGACACCTACGAGGCCAACCTCGCACTGGGCCACCGCGAGGACGAGCGCAGCTACCTCGTCGCCGCGCAGATGCTGCGCGCGCTGGGGGCCTCGCGGGTCGCCCTGCTCTCCAACAATCCCGACAAGGCCCGGCAGCTCGGCCGCTTCGGGGTGACGGTGACCGCGCGGGTGCCGACGGGCGTGCACCTGTCCACCGCGAACGCCCGCTACCTGGCGACGAAGGCGCGGCGCGGCGGCCACACGCTGGACGTTCCACCCCCGGCGGGCTGAGGTCCGCTCCTCACGGGAGGACGAGCAGGTCGGCGTGACCCACGGTGACCGCGAGCTCCCCGGCGCTCGCCTGCTCCAGACGCCGGCGGGCATAGGGCTCGCACTGGCCGGTCAGCTCGACCTCCTGCTCGCAGGCGGCACCTACCCACCCGGTGAACCACTCCGCGGCCAGGGTGGAGTGCGCGGGCCCGAGTCGCCAGGGGCTGGGCCGGACGAGGACCTCGGCGCCCAGTCGGCGGAACGCCTCGACGGCGAAGCCGACGGCGTCCGGCCCGAGCAGCCTGCCGCGCTTCGTCGTGCGACGTTGGTGTGCATCGAACGCGGCGGCCACGCGGCGGTCCAGCGGGACCGCGGGCGTGATCTCGACGCTACCGATGACCGAGAGAGTCAGCAGGATCGGGCACCCGGCTCCCGCACAGAGGCCGGCCAGCCGGTCCAGCTCGTCGGCGGTAAGCAGGTCCAGCAGCGCCGATGCGGTGATCAGGGTCGCGCCGGCGAGGTCGCGCGCGTGCATCCGGGCGATGTCCGCGCGCTTCGCCTCCACGGTGACGGGCGCGCCGTCCGCGGCCGGCCCGGGCACGTCGGCGGCGGCCAGTGCCAGCAGGTCCGCGTCTCGGTCGTGAACAATCCAGTGCTGCGGTCCCGCCAGCAGTGGCGCCAGCCAACGGCCCATCGCGCCGGTGCCGCAGCCGAGGTCGTGGATGACCCTGGAGCCGCTCGCCGGGAGCGCTCGCTCGAGGGCTTCCGCGAGGTTGCGCGCGCGGGCCTCGGCGTCCGCGGGCTCCCGCAGGGCGAGCCATCTCGGACTGACGCGGGTCGCGTCGGCGTTCATCTGGACGCCTCGGCCAGGACCCGCGCAACCTCCGACGCGGTGGTCGACCACCGGGGGAGTGACTCGCGCCGCTCACGGGCGGCCCGACGCAGCCGTGCTCTCAGCTCGGCGTCGCCGAGCCAGGCGCTCAGTGCGTCACCGAGTGCGACCGGGTCCTCGGGTGCGACGAGCAACCCCGGCCGGGTCCCGGCCGCACCCTCGCCGAGGGCCTCCACCAAACCTCCGACCTCGACCGCGATGATCGGCAGGCCACGCGCGAGCGCCTCGGTGACGACCAGGCCGTAGGTCTCGGCACGCGACGCGTGCACCAGCAGGTCGGCGGACGCGTAGCTGCGGTCGAGATCGGTTCCGGTCCGCGGTCCCGCGAAGGACACCCGCTCGCCCAGCGCCCCATCGAGCGAGCGCCGACGGAGGCTTTCGACGAATGCCGGATCGCGGTCCAGGCTACCCACGCACGTGCAGTGCCAGGAGAGCGCCGAGATCGACTCGAGCGCTTCGAGCAGAATGTCGTGGCCCTTCTCGAAGGCCACCGCACCGACGCAGAGCAGCGCTTCGCCGGCCCCGGTTCCTCTCGCCGGCTCGGCGGCCTCGACGCCGGGCTCGGCGACACGGACCCGGTGCGCGGGCAGGTCATAGAGCTCCATCAACCGGCGCCGGGCCCAGGCGCTCGTCGTCACGGTTGCGGTGGCGGTGTTAAGGACCGCGCGCTCTCGCCGCCGCGCGGCGTCGTCGGGCGGGCGGTGGCCGAGCGGCATGTGCACGAGCACGATCAGGCGCAGGCGGCTCGCCTGCGGCAGGAGCACCTCCGGCGCGGCCGAGGCGATCAGCCCGTCGAGCAGCACGACGGCGTCATCGGGGATCTGCCGCAGGGTCTCTTCGAGGGCCGCGAACGATGCCGCGCCGGGACGGCCCCAGAAGCCGGCGACGGCGCGCTCGCGCGCCGACCAGCCGTGCGAGCCGAGTTCGCGGCAGAGATGGCGGTCGTAGGTGTTGCCGCCGCTCGGCCGGACTGGATCGTCGATGCCGTCGGGCACGACGACGTACACGTCCCTCACAGCGGCCGCTCGTAGCTCGCCCAAGCGATGTGAGACTCGTGCAGCGTGACCACAAGGGCGTCGAGCTCTCGGGCGGGCTCGCCCACGGCGCCGGCGAGCACGCGCTCGGCGAGTCGATCGGCGATCACCCGGGCGAGCTCCTCGGTCGTCGTGTTCATGCCCGCCAAGGCGGGCTCGTCGTCGAGGTTGCGGTAGGTGAGCTCGGCCAGCACCGCGCGCAGCTCCGCGGCCGCCCGGCCGAGGTCGACCACGATGCCGTCGGCGTCGAGGGCAGCGCGCCGGAACGTGGCGTCGACCACGTAGGTCGCGCCGTGCAGGCGCTGCGCGGGCCCGAAGACCTCGCCGCGCAAGCTGTGGGCGATCATCATGTGGTCGCGTACGGTCACACTGAACACGGTCACTCCCCCTCGTAGGTGATGGTGTGGCAGAGCGCCGGCAGGCGCCCGGCGGCGAGCCGGGCCATCACGTCGGGCAGCTCGCGGAAACGGGACTGCCCAGTGAGCAGCACATCGAAGGCAGGGTCGCGCAGCAGCGCGAGTGCGAGCGCCAGGCGCTCGGCGGTCGTGCGGCGTCCCGCGCGGGCCGGGGAGAGCGTGCCGACCTGGCTGGCGCGGATGCCGAGGCGGCCCGAGTGAAATGCGCCGCCGAGCGACAGCCGGACCTCCTCGTCGCCGTACCAGCTGAGATCGATCACGGTGCGCTCGGGCGCGAGCAGCTCGAGCGATCGCTGAAGCCCGGCCGACGTGGCGCTGGCGTGCACGACCAGATCGCGAGCGCCGGCCGCGTCGGCAGGCAGCGCGAAGTCGACACCGAGTGCGGCCGCGACCTCGGCCCGGCCGACATCGACGTCCACGAGCGTGACCTGCGTCGCCGGGAAGGCGCTCAGCAGGCGCGCGACGCAGCAGCCGACCATCCCAGCACCCACGACGGTGACCCGGTCGCCGAGCAGCGGTGCCGCGTCCCATAGAGCGTTGACCGCAGTCTCGACCGTGCCCGCGAGGACAGCGCGAGCGGGGGGTACATCCTCGGGCACGACGGTCACCGCGCTCGCCGGCACGACGTAGGCAGTCTGGTGGGGGTAGAGGCAGAAAACCATGCGGCCGCGGAGCTCCGAGGGTCCCTGCTCCACCGTCCCGACGTTGAGGTAGCCGTACTTGACGGGACAGGGGAGATCCCCCTCCTGGAAGGGTGCCCGCATCGCCGTGTACTGATCCGGCGGCACAGCGCCCCGGAAGACCAATGTCTCGGTGCCGCGGCTGACGCCGGAGCACACGGTGCGGATCAGCACGTCGTCCGGTCCGGGGTCCCGTAGCGCGGCCGGTCGGATCTCGCCGCAGCCAGGGGAGCGCAGCCAGAACGCGTGCGCATCGGCCCGCCCGGGCATCACGTTGCCGCGCGAGCGGCCGTCGGCGATATCGGCGAGCCGCTGCTCGCAATCGTCCGAGAGACCTCCGTCTTGCAGGTGTTCCATGGATCCTCTTTCCTACAACATCTACTACGCCGCTCGCTCTCCTAATCCCGCTCGCAGGGGTGACTCACGCGTTCGGACCCAAGCCGCAGGAGGCGGGTCTTCGGTGGCTGGCACCGGCGAGGGAGCGGAGGGAAGCTAGTGACCTGAGTCATTAGACCGGAGCTGCAAGACGCTGGGTGTTGTTTAGCCGAGCGAATGGTGCTTCCGTTCAGCCAGAGCGTCTCTCAAATCGACAATCGGCTTGTCCAACTGTGGCTCTTGAACTTCAACTTTGAGAGTTCCTTTGGTGAGGGGACTGAGGCCCTCGGCGCTGACTTGCCACTCCACTGAATAGAGACCGGGAGGGGCGGCCATGAGGATGAACTCAGCCGTGTCGCGGTGATCGTGCTGGTTGATGTGGCCGATATTGAGAGCCACAATGGTCGAGCCGTCTTCGCGGGAATACTCTGCGCTGGTCCCCTTGAAATCCTCTGCCCGAGGTATCAGTCGAGATAGAGCCCCTGAGGCGATGCGCTGCACCGGAACCGGCCCCGGCACCACGGGCGCATAACGCCCGATGAACTCTGGGCGTTCTGGGGACGGGGGAACGTCGGGGGGTGCTTCCCACTCCTCGAACGCCTCAGGGAATCGCAGTCGCACACGTGCAAAATCGGCAGGGGCTTGTCCCGCCTCCCGCACGCGGACTGTGGCGGTAAAGGATCGAAGGCTCTCGCGGCGAGCTGCTTGAAGATGCTCAAGCCAAGCTCGAAGCTCCTTGCCGTAAGCCCGGACCTCGCCCATAAAGGCTCGTAGCTCCTCATCACTCGCGCCACTCACCGCAGAGAGCATGCTGGTCGTCGCAGTGTTGAGATCGAACGCTCCGCCAAAAGCTCCCGGGGGCACTTGTGGCGTCGGTGCGCGTGGCATCGTTTCAAGGGCTGCGTGTTCCTGGGTCTTGACGATCTGCTCAACATCGAACGGCCGGATGGCCTGCTCTGACCCAACGATTAGGCCATCAAAGGCCGCGTCTACCACTGCATTCTCGACACCCCGGAGGCCGGCAGAGACATTTGGGCGGCTCGGAAGAAAGAGCAGGATGAGAGAGAGCACGCCAGGGAAGCCCAAGAGCAGACTCAGACCAGCGACGACCCCGCTGGTAATAAAGCCCGCTATACCCACGACGATGGCGACCACGATCACGCCCCGAGTCGCCTGGCGGCGATTCAGGGGCCAGTGAAAACGCCTAGCAAGCAGCTTCATGCTCCTTGAGACTAGGGAGCCCACTGGCGGTTTCGGGTGGATCGGCGATCTGCTGGTCGCTGGGAGGCTCGTCAGTTTCTCTCAGGACTGCCTGGTCGAAGAAGGCAGCGCTTCCCATGTCTGCATCCATCAGGTGAATGTAGGTCGAAAGGGTGAAGCCGGGATCGGCATGGCCTAGCCAAGCCTGAGCCTGCTTCACGTTCCGGCCCGCCTCAAAGAGCAAGCTGGCGCAGGTATGGCGGAACGTATGGAAGGAGACGGCCGAGCGCTCTTTCCGCTTGCCCTTGACCTCTACCTCGACCTTGAATCCGGCTCCGATGGCGGCGGGAGCCAGGGCGCGCCGATAGACGTTTTCGGGCCGCAGGGGAGTGCCCGCCTTCGATGCGAAGACGGGAGACTCGGGGCTCGGTAGCTGTCCCGCCGCAGCGCGAGCAGGTGTCGCGCCATGCCGGGGGAGAGGGGAATGTCCCGTTTGCCGTCCTTGCTCTTGAGCCGCTTGCGCTTGCCCATATAAAGCTGTTCGCGCACCCGCACCTGTGGATGCTCGCCGAGGTCAAGGTGTTCCCATCGCAACCCGACCGCCTCGCTGATCGGCAAGCCCGTATGAGCGAGGAACATGCAGAACAGTCGCAACTCGCTCATCCTTCTGGGCCTTGGAGAAAGCTTTTCGCCGGGTCTCTCGTGCAGTCTTGGCTGTCGCGCTCAAACTGCTTCTGGGCGGCTTTGACCGCCTTGCTGGCGGCTTTGCGCTTGGTGTCGTCGGGCATCCGGAGTGAGCGTACTTGTGGCCCCGTCAGGAACGCCTTTTCCGTCCTCGCGCACGTTCCCATTTCGCAGAAGGACGCGACGCGATTTTCTTTTGAGAGGCGCAGACGGTGCAGAGGATTTCCCGTGGCTCGTTCCGGTAGACGCATTCGGCTCCACCTCGAAGCGAGCCGCCGCAGCTGTTGCAGCAGCACGGTCGGCCGACGAGCGTCAGATACCACCGGTCGGGATGCCTTCTTCTGTTGCGCTCAATCGCGATGTGCGACTGACGGGCTTCCCGCTTCTTCTGTCGGCTTCGGTAGCTCATTTCGTGTCGTTGTACTGCTCGGCTTTCGGGTCGTGGGGGGTAAGGGGGTAAGCGCCTGAGGGTCAGGGCACGAGGAAGCTGCCCTTACCGGACCGTGAAACGAAAACCTGTGCCTGCGCCTGCTGCTGAGAGGAGGGCTAGTTCCTCTCGGATCTCGTTCCCATACGGGGCTTTGGTCTACGCGCCTGCGGTCACTTCAAGACCTGGCTCTGTCCGTTCCATCGCTCCGCGGCGGCTCATCATCAACGCTGCCGTCGATTCCGCCTGCTTGCCCACAGCACCCACGGCCATGTGCAGCTCGAACGCAAGTTGTAGAGCCAAGCCTTTCAGCGACGGCTGACGTTAAGGGGGTTGCAGAATCCCGCTATTTGCGGGTTCGTAGGAGAGGGTCTGTCCCCCGCACCCGTTGCCGCCTCATTACGAACATAAGTTCGGTCCGACCTGGTTGCCATCCTTTCACCCATGAGCAGACCAAACAGCCGGACCGTCACCCCTGACGGCAACGATTGGACCGTGGAGAAGCCTGGGGCGAGTCGAGCGAGTTCCCGCCACGACACCCAGCGCGACGCGATTGACGCAGCTCGTGGCTACCTGAGCAATGAAGGTGGCGGCGAGTTGAAAATCAAGGGAGAAAACGGGCGTGTGCGCGCCCAGGACACCATCCCTAACGGAAACGATCCGCGCCGCTCTCGGGGGTAGGCAGTCATGACATGGGAGAACCCGCTGATGATCAAGGCAGATTGCTTGATCATCAGCGGGACGCTTTCTCGGTTTGATCCAACCCCTGCCGCTATCCTGAAACGATGACCCAGGCCACTAAATCGGCGAAATCAAGTGCAAAGCGCCGCGCCGCCGCAGAGCGGACGCGGGGTATGTTTGCCCACCTTGCACCTGGGGTTAGCTTGGCTGACGAGTTGATCGCTGAACGGCGAGCGGAAGCCCAAGCCGAAAAGCAGGCAGACGCCCAGCGGTAGCGCTATGGCTGATGCTCCTGCGTCGGTTATCGACGCCTCTGCTCTCTTGGCGCTGCTGCAAGACGAGAACGGGGCCGATGAGGTGGTGGAGGCAATCACCGACGGTGCCGCGATCAGCACCGTCAACCTCTCCGAGGTCTTGGCGAAACTCGCCGAACACGGCCAGCCCGCCGTCGTAGCGTTGGGGTCTATCCACGAGGCGGCTGAAGGCGCTCTACAAATCGAGCCGTTCACCGAGGACGATGCAGCCCAGGCCGCCGACCTCCGACCCCGATCCAAGGCTCAGGGACTGTCCTTTGGTGATCGTGCCTGCCTGGCCCTTGCAACTCGCTTCGCGGTGCCCGCCCTGACCGCTGATCGCGACTGGCAGAAGCTGCCCGACGTGGGTGTCGCGGTCAAGTTGATCCGCTAACGGGGGGCTTCAAGCCCAGCCCCTTGCCACTTCCCTTGTCACCCCCCTGCCAAATCGGCCCTATTGGACCTCGGGATGCGGCGCGTTCCGCTTGCCACTGCGATGCCGGAGGAGGGACTCGAACCCCCGACACGCGGATTATGATTCCGCTGCTCTAACCAGCTGAGCTACTCCGGCGGGGACGGGCATGGTACCGATGGGCGGGCTGCCTTCGGCGGGAGCGAGAGCTAGGGTTGCGGACGTGAGCACCGAGGAGCTGGACAGGGCGGTGCGGACGGTGGTTCGCGAGTGCATGAGCATCTCTCCCGGGGAGGAGGTGCTGATCGTCTGCAACCCCGTTACGGAAGAGATCGGGGCGCTGATGCGGATCGAGGCCCAGGGCGATGGCGCCAGCGCGACTCTGGCCGTGATGTCGGAGCGCGAATCGGCGGCCGCCGAGCCGCCGGACGTGGTCGCGGCCGCGATGGCCGAGGCCGACGTGGTGCTGGCGCCGACGATCCAGTCGCTCTCCCACACCGCGGCGCGGCGCAAGGCGAGCGAAGAGGGCGTGCGGATCGGCAGCCTGCCCGGCGTGACCGAGGACATGCTGACGCGGCTGATGGTCAGCGACCTCTCGGAGGTGCGGCGGCGCGGCTGGGCGCTCAGTAACGTCCTCAACGGCGGCTCCGAGGCGCGGATCACCTGCCGCCACGGCAGCGACCTGCGTCTGGGCCTGGAGAACCGGCTCTCGATCGTCGACGCCGGCGAACTCGGCAACCGGGGCGCCTTCGGCAACCTGCCCTGCGGCGAGACCTTCATCGCCCCGGTCGAGGGGACGGCGGAGGGCACGCTCGTCATCGACGGCTCGATCGCGGGGGTCGGCCTGCTCGACACGCCGGTCTCCCTGACCGTGCGCGAGGGCCACCTGACCGACACCACCGGCACCGACGGCGCCCTCTTGATGGAGCTGCTGAGCGCTCACGGACCCGACGGCACCAACGTCGCCGAGCTCGGCATCGGGACCAACGAAGAGGCGCTGCTGACCGGCAACATCCTCGAGGACGAGAAGATCCTCGGCACCTGCCACGTCGCCTTCGGCGCCTCGGCCGCGATCGGCGGCACGATCCAGGTCCCGGTCCACCTCGACTGCGTCGTGCTCGAGCCGACCGTCGAAATCGACGGCGAGACGATCGTCCGCGGCGGCGACCTGCTGGTCTGAGCGGGCGGGCGCCGCGATCGCCGGTTAGCCTCAACCCATGCCGCCGCTGCTCGCCGTCCCCAACGTCTCGGAGGGGCGCGACCGCGAGCACCTGGCGGCCCTGGCCACCGCCTTCGGCCGTGGCGTCTCCGTGCTCGACCAGCACACCGACGGCGACCACGACCGCACCGTCTTCACCCTCGCCGGCAGCTCCGGGCGGCTGACCGAGGCGCTGGTAGCGGGCGCCGAGGAGGCGCTGGAGACGATCGACATGGCGACCTACCGGGGAGCGCACCCGGCGGTCGGGGCGCTCGACGTCTGCCCGGTCGTCTGGATCGACCCCGCCGACCGCGATGCCGCCCGCACCGAGGCGATCGCCGCCGCCGAGCAGATCAGCGGTCTCGGCGTCCCCGTCTTCCTCTACGGCGAGATGGCGCGCGACCCGACCCGCGCCGAGCGCGCCTACTTCCGCAACGGCGGCCTCGCCGAGCTCTGGCTGCGGATGGAGGCAGGCGAGCTGCATCCGGACTTCGGGCCCAAACTGCCGCACCGGCGCGCCGGTGCCACCCTCGTCACCGCGCGGCCGCCGCTCGCCGCCTTCAACGTCGAGCTCGACAGCGGCGACATCGAGGTGGCCCGCTCGGTGGCCGCCGGGCTGCGCGAGTCCGGGGGTGGGCTGGCGGGTGTGCGAGCGATGGGACTGCTGCTCTCCAATGGCCGGGTCCAGGTCTCGACCAACATTCACGACCCGCTTTCGGTGTCGTTGGGGACCGTGGTCGAGCGAGTTCGGGGGTTGGCGGCGGCGCTGGGCGCCCGGCCGGTCGAGGCGGAGCTGGTCGGCCTCGCTCCCGCCGCCGCCCTGGTGGACTACCCGTCGGAGGTGCCGATCCGGGGCTTCGACCCCGAGCGGCACCTGATCGAGCGGCGCCTGGCGGCCTCGACCGACTAAATTCAGCCCATGGCACCGACCAAGAAGAAGCGCCAGCGCAAGCGTCGCGGCACCCAGGGTGGCCGCATCGACAACAACTCGCGTCGTTCCCGCCCGCGCACCCGCGCCGAGGCGAAAGCCCGCGCCGGGGCCAAACGCAAAGCCGCCCCGCGCGGCGACATGCCGCCGACCTGGCGCGGCTCGATCGTCCGCGGCCTCGTCGCCGCCGTGATCTTCGCCGTGCTGCTGCTGCTGATCTTCAAACGTCCGGTAGGCGTATCGCTCGCCCTCGGCGCTTTCATGCTCGCTTTCTACGTGCCCGCCGGCTACTTCATCGACATGACGCTGTGGCGCCGGCGCGAGCGCGCGCGGATGCGCTCGCAAGGCGACTAGGCGGTGCGCCGGTGAGCCTCGACGTCGAGATGCTCACGGTCGGGGCGATCGCCGAGAACTGCTTCCTGCTGCGCCGGCAGGGCTCCGACCGGGTCCTCGTCGTCGACCCGGGTGAGGAGGCGGAGCGGATCCTCGCCGCGGCCAGAGAGATGGGGAAGGTCGAGGCGATCCTGCTCACCCACTGCCACTTCGACCACATCGGCGCCGTGGCGCCGGTTGCGGCGGCGACCGGGGCGCCGGTCTACTGCCCCCAGATCGAGGTGCCGCTGCTGGCCGACATCATGGCCTTCGTCCCCTGGGAGGGGTTCGGCCCCTACGAGAGCCACGACGCCGAGGAGACGGTCGCCGGTGGCGAGACGCTGGAGCTGGCCGGCCTCGAGCTCGACGTCATCTTCACCCCGGGGCACAGCCCGGGCCACGTCACCTACTCGGTGCGGGGCGAGGACGCGATCTTCTCCGGCGACGTCCTCTTCCAGGGCTCGGTCGGACGCGTCGACCTACCCGGCGGGGACGGGCCGACGCTGATGGCCTCGATCCAGGGCCTGCTCGATTCCCACCCCGACGAGGCCGTCGTCCATCCCGGCCACATGGGGATCACCACCCTCGGGGCGGAGCGCGCCTCCAACCCGTTCCTCGCCTCGCTGGCCCGGTAGGCGGCCGGCGCCCTCTCCGACTAAGGTCGCCGGCACCATGGCCAGCAAGTATCAGGCACCGCGTGGGACCTTCGATGTGCTGCCGGAGCAGGCGCGCGGGCGGGCGCGGATCGAGCGTGCCGCGGCGGCGATCTTCGCCCGCGCCGGCTACGAGCCGATCGCGACGCCGGTCTTCGAGGACACCGAGCTGTTCGAACGCGGGGTCGGCAAGTCGACCGACATCGTCCGCAAGGAGATGTTCACCTTCGAGGACAAGGGCGGGCGCAGCCTGACCCTGCGGCCGGAGGGGACGGCGCCGATCTGCCGCGCCTACGTCGAGCACGGGATGCACAAACTGGCACAGCCGGTGAAGCTCTCCTACGTCGGCCCGTTTTTCCGTCACGAGCGCCCGCAGGCGGGGCGCTACCGACAGTTCCACCAGCTCGGCGCGGAGTGCATCGGCACCGACTCGCCCCTGGCCGACGCCGAGGCGATCATGCTGCTCTCCGACCTGCTGAGCGAGCTCGGGGTCCCGGGCGTGGAGCTGCGGCTCGGCAGCCTCGGTTCGCTCGGCGCGCGCCGAGCCTACCTGGAGGAACTGAAAGCGCATCTGCACGCCCACGAGGGGGAGCTCTCGAAGGACGCGCGGGAGCGGATCGACGTCAACCCGCTGCGCGCCTTCGACTCCGACGACGAGGGGACGAAGGGGGTGATGGCGAGCGCACCGACGATCGTCGGTGCGCTGGAGGGTGAGGACGCCGAGCACTTCGCCGAGGTCCGGGCGCTGCTCGACTCGGCCGGGATCGCCTACGCGGTCGACCCGACCCTGGTCCGCGGCCTCGACTACTACACGCGCACGATCTTTTCCTTCGTCTGCAGCCAGCTCGGGGCGCAGTCGGAGGTCGGCGGCGGCGGCCGCTACGACGGCCTGATCGAGCAGCTCGGCGGCCCGGCGACGCCCGCGGTGGGCTGGGCTGCCGGGATCGAGCGGATCATGCTGGCCCTGGACGAGCCGGAGGAGCCCGCCGGCCGCGACGCTTTCGTCGCCACCGCGGACGAGGGCCAGCGGCAGCGGGCGATGGCGCTGGCGGTCGAGCTGCGCCACGCCGGTCTCTCGGCCGAGATCGACCTTGCCGGGCGCGGGCTCAAGGGCCAGCTCAAACACGCCAACCGGATCGGCGCCCGCCGCGTCCTCATCCTCGAGGCCGACGGCTCGGCGAAGCTGCGCGACATGGAGAGCGGAGAGCAGCGCGCGGCGGACCCAGGCAACCTTGTCGACGAGATGACCGGAGGAAAGTCTTGAACGAGGCGCCGCTGAGGCCGAACGGGTACCGCGACACCTGGTGCGGGGGAGTGCTGAGCGACCGGGTCGATTCCACGGCCCGCGTGGCCGGCTGGGTCCACCGCCGCCGCGACCACGGTGGCCTGATCTTCATCGACCTGCGCGACCGCAGCGGCATCGTCCAGCTCGTCTTCAATCCCGACACCTCGGGCGAGTCGTTCGAGCTGGCCCACAAGCTGCGGGCGGAGGACGTGCTGACGGCTGCCGGGGCCGTGGTGCGGCGCTCGGATGAGACCGTCAACGCCGACCTGCCGACCGGAGAGGTCGAGCTGCGGGTCGAGAGCGCCGAGCTGCTCGCCGACGCCGAGACGCCCCCGTTCCAGATCGAGGGCTTCTCCGGCGAGGTCGGCGAGGACGCGCGCCTGCGCTACCGCTACCTCGACCTGCGCCGCGAGCAGATGCGCGAGGCGATGATGCTGCGCCACCGGGTGACGGCGGCGATGCGCGAGTTCCTCGACGCCGAGGGCTTCGTCGACGTCGAGACGCCGGTGCTGACCCGCTCCACCCCCGAGGGCGCGCGCGACTTCCTCGTCCCCAGCCGCCAGCAGCAGGGCTCCTTCTACGCACTGCCGCAGTCGCCGCAGCTGTTCAAGCAGCTGCTGATGGTGGCTGGGTTCGAGCGCTACTACCAGGTGGCCCGCTGCTTCCGCGACGAGGCGACCCGGGCCGACCGCCAGGCCGAGTTCACCCAGCTCGACATCGAGATGTCCTTCGTCGACGGCGAGGACATCATCGACGTCAACGAGCGGCTGCTGGCGCACGTCTTCGAGGCCGCTGGGGGGCCGGAGATCGAGCTGCCGATGCAGCGCATGTGTTACGACGAGGCGATGGGGCGGTTCGGGACCGACCGGCCCGACCTGCGCTTCGGGCTGGAGCTGGTCGATCTGGGCGACGCCCTGCGCGAGACCGAGTTCAAGGTCTTCCGCTCGGTGCTCGACGGGGGCGGCTCGATCCGCGGCGTCAACGCCGGCCGCCGGGAGATGCCGCGCTCCGAGCTCGACGGACTGATCTCGCGCGCCCAGGAGCTGGGCGCGAAGGGCTTGGTCTGGGCCTTCCGCGAGGGCGACGGCTGGCGCTCGCCGACCGCGAAGTTCCTCAGCGAGGCGGAGCTGGCGGACCTCAACGAGCGGCTCGGCGCCGAGGAGGGCGACCTGCTGCTGCTGGTCGCCGACGAGCGCCGGGTCACCGACGCCGTGCTCGGGCAGATGCGGATCGACCTGGCCGAGCGCTTCGGCCTGATCGACGAGAACGAGCATCGCCTGGTCTGGATCGTCGACTGGCCGTTGATGGAGTGGAACCCCGAGGAGAAGCGCTGGGACTCGCTGCACCACCCGTTCACCGCCCCCAAGGACGAGTTCGACCCCGACGACCCTGGGGCCGCGCGCGCGGTCGCCTACGACGTCGTCTGGAACGGGCAGGAGCTGGGCGGCGGCTCGATCCGTATCAACAACGCCGACGTCCAGCAGAAGGTCTTCGCCGCGCTGGGGATCGACGCCGAGACGGCCGAGGCGCGCTTCGGCTTCCTGCTCGAGGCGCTGCGCTACGGCGCGCCGCCGCACGGCGGCATCGCCTATGGGGTCGACCGGATCGTTCAGCGCCTCAGCGGGGCCGAGACGATCCGCGACGTGATCGCCTTCCCCAAGACCGCCTCCGGCTTCGACCTGCTGACCGGCGCCCCGGCCCCGGTTGAGGACCTGCAGTTGCGGGACCTCGGCATCGCCATCCACCAGCGAAAACTCGCCGGGCACTGAGATGGGCCTCCGGGACTGGCTTCCACGCAGGTGGCGCCCGCTTCCCGGACCCGGCCAGACGCCGGTTTTCGTCGACGACCCCAGCTTCGACAGCTGGGAGGTGGTGCGTGATTTCGGCGACCTGCGGACGGCGCGAGCCTGGCACCAGGCACTGGTCGAGGCCGACATCACGGCGGTTCTCACGGCCGACTGGCCGCTCGATCGCTTCGGCCACGGCGACATCTCCCTGCGGGTTCCGGCCGACCGCTGGAGCGAGGCAGAGATGCATCTGTCCAACCTCGACGTGGATGACGTTTGAGGACGGGCCCGCGGTGGTACGGTTGAGCCGAGGCTCGAGCCCGTGCGAGAGCCGTCTCACCGTTTGACCCAACACAAACGGCGCGGGAGCCGAAAGTCTTCAGGCCTCTTGGGGCAGGGAGCGGGCACCCACCTTCACTTGAAGGGATCAAAGCCAGAGGCGGCAACGGCGGGCTGGAGCCTCTTTTTGCGTGCGCGGAGCGCGAAGCGAGGGGGAGAGTTTCGGCCGAGCTGCGCCTTTGCCCGCCTATGGCGGAAAAAAGCGCAACTCGAGCTTCGTGGGACCGGTCGATGGTCGAGTTCGCGCAGAGACAACACGGCGTTGTGACGCGTCGGCAGCTGTTTGCGCTGGGTCTGAGCAGGCACGCCGTCGACAACAGGATCGCCCGTGATCTCCTTCAGCCGGTTTTTCCCGGGGTCTATGTCCTCGGCGGCCGCCCCGTGACGGCAGATGGTCGGCGGATGGCGGCGGTTCTGGCCTGCGGGCCAGGCGCGGTGCTCAGCCACCGCTCGGCGGCACGGCTTTGGGGCGTGTTTCCCTATGAGGCGTCGCGGATTGAAGTGAGTCGGCCGGCAGCGCGTCGGACCAAGCACCACGGGATCCTTCTGCGCCAGGCCCGCCTGCTGCCGGACGAAGTGACGGAGGTCGATGGAATCCCCGTCACCTCCATCTTCAAGACGATCTTCGATCTGGCCGCTGTCTGCTCGACGCGTGAGGTGGAACGGGCCTTTCACGAGACCGAGGTGCGTCAGTTGACCGATCGTGTTTCTCTGCCGCAGTTGTTGGAACGCCATCCGGGTCGGCGGGGAGCGGGCACGGTGCGGGAGATCCTTGCCAGTGGCAAGCCGGTTGGGATCACGCGCAACGACCTGGAGGAGCGGTTCGTGGCTCTGCTCGACTCGCATGGGTTGCCGCGCCCCCGGTTGAATGGGACGCTCGCGATTCGGGGCCGGTTGCTGGAGCCCGATTGCATGTGGCAGCGGGCAGCGGCTGATCGTCGAGCTCGATGGGCGGGAGGTGCACGGGACCGACAGCGCATTCGAGAACGACCGGCAGCGGGACCGGATCCTGCTGGCGGAGGGGTGGCGGTCGACGCGCGTCACC
Source organism: uncultured Solirubrobacterales bacterium (assembly GCA_963715395.1). Lineage (GTDB taxonomy): Bacteria > Actinomycetota > Thermoleophilia > Solirubrobacterales > 70-9 > VAYN01. The sequence continues at coordinate 880,294 of OY970238.1, read as the reverse complement.
TGGAGGCAGCTGCGGGACGAACCGGCGGCTGTTGCGGCCGACCTGCGGGCCGCGCTCTACCCTTGAGCGATGGACCGAGAGCTCTTCGAGCACTATCTGAGCGACGAGAGCCGGCGCGGGGCGCCGGCCGATGACGCCTTCACCGGTGCCGCCGGGGGGCCGCCTGTGGCGATCTCTCGCGGATCTCCTTCCTGGTCGAGGACGAGCGGATCGCCGGCTTCAGCTTCGACGCCGAGGGGTGCGGCGCGACCGAGGCGGCGACCGCCGCTGTCGCCGAGATGGTCGACGGCGCGCCGGTGCTCGAGGCGGCGGCGATCGACGTCGACACGGTCGACGCGGCGATCGGGGGTCTGACGCCTGCGAAGCGTCATGCTGCGGTGCTCGCCACCGACGCCCTGCACCGCGCGCTCGCGCAGGCTGCGGCCTCGGCCGCGCGCCTGGCGCTCCCTCCGAAAGCCTCGAGGGGACGGGAGTCTGCGACCTCACTTGCCGAAGAAGGTCGCAGGCTCCCGCCCCCCAACGCGTCGCCGTCGCCATGTCGGGCGGCGTCGACAGCGCCGTCGCGGCGCTGCTGGAGCGCGAGCGCGGGGCGGAGGTGGTCGGGGTCACCGTCAAGCTCTGGGCCGATCCCGAGACCGACGGCGCCAAGGCCTGCTGCTCGCCGGAGGCGGTGCTCGGTGCCCGCGCGCTCGCGCACTCGCTCGGCATCCCGCACTTCACGCTCGACCTCGAGGAGGAATTCCGCCGCCGCGTCGTCGGCCGCTTCATCGACGGCTACGCCGCCGGCAGCACCCCCAACCCCTGCGTGCTCTGCAACGGCGAGGTGCGGATCGCGGCGATGGTCGACCTCGCCGAGCGGCTCGGCGCCGCCGCCTGGTCACCGGCCACTACGCCCGCATCGTCGAGGACCGCGGACGGCCCGCTGCTGGCCGCGGCCGCCGACGCGGCCAAGGACCAGAGCTACATGCTGGCGGCGCTGCCGCCCGAGCTGCTCGGGCGCCTCGCCTTCCCGCTGACCGAGCTGACCAAGCCCGAGGTGCGGGCGATCGCCGCGCGCCACGGCCTGCCGGTCGCCGCGCAAGGCCGAGAGCCAGGACCTCTGCTTCCTCGCCGGCCAGGGCAAGCGTGGCTTCCTGCGCCGCCACGGCGGTCTCACCGACCGCGACGGCGCCGTGCTCGACCGCGCCGGCCGCACCGTCGGCCGCCATCGCGGCCACCACAACTTCACCGTCGGCCAGCGGCGCGGCATCGGCGTCTCCGCCCCCGAGCCGCTCTACGTGCTCGCCACCGACGCCGCCGCCAACACGGTCACGGTCGGCACTCGCGCCGAGCTGGAAACCCGCCAGGTGCAGGTGCGCGACGCGGTTCTGCACCGCGATGGCGCCCGCGTCGACGCGGTCCGCCTCCGCTACCACTCGCGTGCCCTGCCGGCCTCCGTCGGCGCGCCGACCGTCGGTCGCCACGAGGCGCTGGAGGTCGAGCTGGGCGAGGAGTTCGTCGGCGCCTCGCCGGGGCAGACGGCGGTGCTGCTGGAGGGCGAGACGATCGTCGGCCACGGCACGATCGCCGCCCCGGCCTGAGTCCCGGGCCAGCCCCACAGCCTTCCCGGCCGCGAATATTTAGGCTCCCTCACATGAAGGCCCAGGAGATCCGCGACACCTACCTCTCCTTCTTCGCGGAGCGAGGGCACAAGATCGTCCCCTCGGCCTCGCTGGTGCCCGTCCGCGCACGATCCCTCGGTGCTGCTGACCACCGCCGGCATGCAGCCCTTCAAGCCCTACTTCCTCGGCCGCGAAGAGCCGCCGGCGCCGCGCCTCGCCGACGTGCAGAAATGCTTCCGCACCACCGACATCGACGAGGTCGGCAACACCGCCGCCACCTGACCTTCTTCGAGATGCTCGGCAACTGGAGCTTCGGCGACTACTTCAAGGCGCGAGTCGATCCCCTGGGGCTGGGAGCTCGCGACGCAGGGATTCGGGATGGACCCGGAGCGGATCTGGGTCACCGTCTTCGGCGGCGACGAGGAGCTCGGCCTCGGCCCCGACGAGGAGGCGATCGAGATCTGGCGCGGCGTCGGCGTCCCGGACGAGCGGATCGTCCGGCTCGGCCGCGAGGACAACTTCTGGCAGGCCGGGCCGACCGGTCCCTGCGGGCCTTGCTCGGAGCTCTACCTCGACCGCGGCATCGAGTTCGGCGCCGAGGGCGAGCGGCCCGGTGACGACACCGACCGCTTCCTCGAGTTCTGGAACCACGTCTTCATGAGCTACGACCTGGCCGAGGACGGCGCCGCTGACCGAGCTGCCGATGCGCAACATCGACACCGGCATGGGTCTGGACCGGATGGCGGCGATCCTCCAGGACGTGCCCGTCGGTCTTCGAGACCGACCACGTGCGGCCGCTGATCGACCTCGCCGAGGAGCTCTCCGGCGCCGCTACGACGAGGGCGGCGGCGGTGACGCGGGCGATGCGGATCGTCGCCGACCACTCGCGCGGCGCCGCCTTCCTGATCGCCGACGGCGTCGTCCCCTCGAACGAGGACCGTGGCTACATCCTGCGCCGGATCATGCGGCGGGCGATCCAGCAGGGGCGCACGCTGGGCCTCGAGTCGCCCTGGCTGGGCCGCTTCGCCGAGCGCACGATCGAGCTGATGGGAGACGCCTACCCGGAGCTGGTAGCCGAGCGCGAGACGATCGCCCGCTGGGTCGGCGACGAGGAGGAGAGCTTCGGCCGCACGCTCGAGCGCGGCACCGAGCTGCTGGAGCGCCTGATCGTCGAGGCGAAGGAGTCGGAGCACCTCCTGGATCGACGCCGCCGATGCCTTCAAGCTGCACGACACCTACGGCTTCCCCTACGACCTGACCAAGGAGCTGCTGGCCGAGCAGGGCCTCTCGGTCGACGACTCCGGCTTCGAGGAGCTGATGGAGGAGCAGCGCCAGCGCGCCCGCACCGGCGCCGCCACCGCGCACGGCTCCGAGAACACGCACGAGCGGGTCGCGGCCTTCGCCGCGGCGGCGCCGCCGACCCGCTTCGTCGGCTACGAGACGCTGACGCGCGACCACCGGGCTCGCCGCCGTGGAGAGCGACGACGGCCGCGCCCTGGTCAAGCTCGAGGAGAGCCCCTTCTACGCCGAGGGCGGCGGCCAGGTCGCCGACTCCGGCGTGCTGCGCTGGGACGACGAGGAGGCGCAGGGTCGCTCGACGTCTACCGGGTCGGGGACGATCAGGCGCTCGCGATCGAGCCGGGCGAGCGCGGCGATCGAGGCCGGGAGTGCGCGGTCGAGGCGGTCGTCGACCACGACGCCCGCCACGCGACCATGCGCAACCACACCGCGACCCACCTCCTGCACGCGGCGCTGCGCGAGCGGCTCGGCACCCACGTGCGCCAGGCCGGCTCGGCGGTGCGCCCCGACAAGCTGCGCTTCGACTTCACCCACGGGCAGGCGCTCAGCCCGGAGGAGCTGCGCGACGTCGAGGACCGCGTCAACGAGTGGATCAAGGCGAGCCGCCCGGTGCGCTGGCTCAACATGGCGCGGGACGGAGGCGGAGCGGCTCGGCGCGATGGCCCTGTTCGGCGAGAAATACGGCGAGTGGGTGCGGGTGGTCGAGGTCGACGGCGTCTCGCGCGAGCTCTGCGGCGGCACCCACGTCGCCAACACGGGAGAGGTCGGCATCTTCAAGATCGTCCTCCGAGGGCTCCAGCGCCGCCAACGTGCGCCGGGTCGAGGCGATCACCGGTCCCGCCGCCATCGACTTCTTCCGCGAGCGCGAGTCGCAGCTGCGCGAGGCCGGCGAGCTGCTCGGCAACCCGCAGGACCCGTCGGTGGCGCTCGCCGCGCGGCCGAGAAGCTGAAAGAGGCCGGCGCCGGCGCCGAGCAGGCGCAGCGCCAGCTCGCTCGGCGAGGAGGCAAAGCGGCTGGCGGACGGCGGCAGCCGAGGTCGACGGCGTCAAGGTCGTCGTCTCCGGCAGCCGAGCTGCCGGGCCAGAAGGAGCTGCTCGACGTCGCCAACCGCGTCCAGTCGATGCTGGGCGGCGCCTCGGCCCTGGTCCTCGGTGGTGGCGACGGCGACAAAGTGGCGCTGGTCTCGCTCGTCTCCGCAGGAGGCGGTCGGCCGCGGACTCTCCGCCGCGACGCTCGTGCGCGAGGCCGCAGCGGTGGTCGGCGGAGGCGGCGGCGGCCGCGACGACATGGCGCAGGCCGGCGGTCGCGACCCGTCCAAGCTCGACGAGGCGCTCGCCGCCGCCCGCGCCGCGATCGAGCGGGAGCTCGGCTAGAGCCGTGCGCGTCCTCGCCCTCGACCACGGGACCGCCCGCATCGGCTGCGCGATCTCCGACCCGACCGGCACCCTGGCGACGCCGCTGCCGGTGATCGAGCCGCCGGAGGCGAAGCTGGTCGCCGAGATCGTCGCCGAGCACGGGGTCGAGCGGGTCGTCGTCGGCCTGCCGCTGCACCTCAGCGGCGAGGAAGGCAGCCAGGCCGCGCTCGCGCGGACCTTCAGCGCCGAACTGGAAGCGATGCTCTCGATCCCGGTCGAGACCTACGACGAGCGTCTGACGACGCGGATGGCGGAGATGAGCCGGCGGGCCGGCGCGAGCGCGGCGCCCGACTCGCTCGCGGCCGCCCACCTGCTGGAGGCCTACCTGATCGGCGCGGCAGCGGTCGAGGAAGCGACCCCGAAGGTGGCGGAGCCCGGCGATGAGTGACGACTGGATGAGCGGCGACCCCTTCGCCGATCCCGACGACCCCGCCGCCCGCGAGCGCGAGAGCGGCGACGCGAACGCGAAGAGAAGCGGCAGCAAGCGGGAAGGGAAGCAGGCAAAAGAGAGAGCTGTGGGCGGAGAGCCGGGGGGTGACTCGCCGTCGCAACAGCGGGGAGGCTCCGTTGAGTCACCCCCCGGACTCTCCGGACGAGCCGCCTCGCGCTTCCGCGGAGCCACTCCTCACGCACGCCCGAGCAGGAGTTCTGGGAGACGAGCCGGAGCCGAGAGCCGTAGTCACGCGGACAACGTTCGGCCCACGGCCGGAGTTTGAGCGCGCAGCAACGGCGCCGGGCCGGCGGCCGCGGCGCGGCGGCGTGCTTGGCAGCCTCGCGCCGCCACCCGTTCCGGATCTTCGCCGCGATCGCGGCGCTCTTCGTCCTCTGGTTCCTCTTCGCCCTCTTCCAGCCCTTCCACGGCGACGGCTCCGGCCGGGTCGAGGTGACGATCCCGAAAGGGCGCCAGCGTCAGCGAAGTCGGCGACCTGCTCGGCGAGAAAGGCGTGATCGACAGCTCGACCCTGTTCCAGGTCCGCGTCACCCTCGCCGGCAAGCGCTCCGAGCTCTACCCGGGTCGCTACACGCTGGCCGAGGGGATGTCCTACGGCGCCGCGATCGACGCCCTCTCCCAGCCGCCGGTCAAACGCACGATCACGGTCACGATCCCCGAGGGCTACAGCCGCTCGCAGGCGGCGCAGCTGGCCGAGGAAGTCGGCCTCAAAGGCGACTACACCGACGGAGACCGTGCGCTCGCCGTATCTCGACCCGGCCAAGTACGGCGGCGTAGACGCGAAGAACCTCGAGGGCTTCCTCTTTCCCGGACACCTTCGAAATGAAGCCCGGGGCGCCGGCCGCCGACCTGGTCCAGCTGCAGCTGGAGGACTTCAAGCGGCGGATCAAAGGCGTCGACATGGGCTACGCCCGCTCGAAGAACCTGACGATCTACGACGTGCTGATCATCGCCTCGCTGATCGAGGACGAGGCCGGGATCCCGAGCCAGCGCAAGCAGGTCGCCGCGGTCGTCTACAACCGCCTGCACGAAGGGATACCGCTGGGCATCGACGCGACGATCCGCTTCGCCACCGGCAACTACACCCAACCGCTGACCGAATCGGAGCTGGCGGTCGACTCGCCCTACAACACCCGCCTCAACTCCGGTCTGCCGCCGGGGCCGATCAACAGCCCCGGTCTCGACGCGATCGAGGCCGCCGCCCACCCGGCGAAGAGCGACTACCTCTACTACGTCAACGAGCCGGGGACCTGCGGCAAGCTCGCCTTCTCGGAGACCTACGCCGAATTCGAAGCCGACGTCGCCCGCTACGACGCGGCCCGCGAAGCGGCCGGCGGCAAAGAGCCGGACGGCTGCTAGCGATGCCGCGGCTGGCGGTCCTCGGCCATCCCGTCGCCCACTCGCGCTCGCCGGCGATGCAGAACGCGGCGCTGGCGGCGCTCGGGATGGAGGAGGAGTGGAGCTACGAGGCGATCGAGGTCGCCCCGGAGGTCCTCGAGCAGAAGGTACGGGCGATGCCGGCGAAGGCTTCGCCGGTGCCAACGTCACCGTGCCCCACAAGCAGGCGGCGCTGGCGCTCGCCGACGCGCCGAGCGAGGTGGCGCGGGAGATCGGCGCCGCCAACACGCTCGTCTTCGCCGAGGGGGCGATCGGCGCCCACAACACCGACGCCGACGGGTTTCTGGCGGCGCTGCCAGCCCCGCCGGCCGGACAGCGGGCGCTGGTGCTGGGTGCCGGCGGTGCCGCCCGGGCGGTGGTCTGGGCGCTGGAGCGCGAGGGGGCCGAGGTCGAGGTCTGGAACCGCACTGCCGGCGCGGGCCGAGGAGCTCTGCGCCGAGCTGGGCGGGACGCCGGTCGCCGATCCCGACCAGGCCGCCTACGAGCTGATCGTCAACACCAGCGCCGCCGGCCTCGGTGGCGAGGATCCGTTCGCAGGCCTGCCGCTGGCAGCCGACGGGTTCGCCGCCGAGCAGACCGTCGTCGACATGGTCTACGGCGACGAGCCGAGCCCGCTCCTTGCCGCCGCCGACGGCGGCCGGCGCGACGACCGTCGACGGGATCGAGATCCTCGTCCAGCAGGGCGCCCTCTCGCTGCGCATCTGGACCGGTCGCGAGGCGCCGGTCGAGGTCGATGCGCGCCGCCGCCTATAGCCTTGACGACCGATGACGACGTTCCGTTTCACCACCGCGGGAGAGTCGCACGGGCCGGGGCTCGTGGCGATCGTCGAGGGTGTGCCGGCCGGGCTCGAACTCGACCGCGAGGCGCTCGACCGCGACATGGCGCGGCGCCAGCTCGGCCACGGCCGCGGCGGCCGCATGCGGATCGAGACCGACACCGCCGACGATCCGCTCCGGCGTGCGCCACGGCCGCACCCTCGGCGCCCCGATCGCGATCCTCGTCGCCAACCGCGACTACGCCAACTGGGAGGAGCGGATGAACCCCTGGCCGGTCGAGGGGTTCGAGCCCGACGAGGTGCACCTGCCGCGCCCCGGCCACGCCGACCTCGTCGGCGCCCAGAAATACGGCCACTACCGACATCCGCAACGTGCTCGAGCGGGCCAGCGCCCGCGAGACCGCAGCCCGCGTCGCCGCCGGCACGATCGCCCGCGGCTTCCTCACCGCGCTCGGGGTCGAGATCCACAGCCACGTGACCCAGATCGCCTCGGTCAAAGCCGCCGAGCGCGACGACCTGACGCCGGCCGACTTCGCCGCCGTCGACGACGACCCGGTGCGCTGCCTCGACCCCGACGCCAGCAAGGCGATGGTCGCGGAGATCAACCGCCTGCGCAAGGCGAACGAGAGCCTCGGCGGCACCTTCGAGGTGCGCGTCTTCGGCCTCGTCCCCGGGCTCGGCTCCCACATCTCCTGGGAAGACCGCCTCGACGGCCGCCTGGCCGGCGCCGTCGCCTCGATCCAGTCGGTCAAGGGGGTCTCGATCGGCGAGGCCTGGGACGTCGCCGGTCGCCCCGGCTCCGAGGCCCACGACGAGATCTTCTGGTCCGAGAAGGACGGCTACTTCCGCGAAACCAACCACGCCGGCGGCCTCGAGGGCGGGATGACCAACGGCCAGCCGCTCTCGGTGCGGGCCGCGATCAAGCCGATCTCGACCCTGACCAAGCCGCTGCGCTCGGTCGACACCGAGACCAAGCAGCCGGCGCAGGCGCTGCGCGAGCGCACCGACTCGACCGTCGTCCCGGCCGCCGCCGTCGTCGCCGAGGCGATGGTCGCACTGACCCTGGCCCGTTGCTACCGCGAGAAGTTCGGCGGCGACCACATCGACGACGTCCTCGCCGCGATCGCCGCCTACAAGCAGCGCATCGACTTCAGGGGTTGACCCGGTGAGGCCGGCGCTGGTCTTCATCGGCTTCATGGGCGCGGGCAAGAGCACCGCGCTCGCCGCCGCCCGCGAGGTCGGCCTGGAGACGACCGAGATCGACGAGCTGATGGAACAGAAGCTCGGGATGCCGATCAAGGAGGCTTTCGAGCACCAAGGCGAGGAGGGCTTCCGCGAGCGCGAGGCGGCGCTCGTCGGCTCGTTGCTGGAGGGGGCCGACGGCGGTGCGATCGCGCTCGGCGGCGGCAGCGTGCTCAGCGAGCGGATCCGCGCGGCGCTGGGCCGCCACGTCGTCGTCTGGCTGCAGGTCGACGCCGGCGAGGCCTGGAGCCGGATCGCCCGTAGCGACCGCCCGCTGGCGACCAGCGCCGAGGACGTCGAGTGGCTGCTGGCGACGCGCGAACCGCTCTACGAGGAGCTGGCCGACGCGGTGGTGCCGGTGGGCGACCGCGGGATCCTCTCCCGCGCGATGCCCGCCCTCAGCGCTTTGCTCGACCTGCCTGCCGGGACCAAGCTGCTCTGGGCCGCGAGCGCCTCGGGCGAGTACCCGGTCCTGGTCGGCCAGGGGTTGCTCGACGCGGACTGGTGGCCGCTCCAGGGGCGGCGCTTCCTGATCTCCGACGCCAGTGTCAGTGCCATCTACGGAGAGCGCCTCGGAGCGCTGGCCGGCAGCGCCGACATCCCTCCGGGCGAGAGCTCGAAGACGATGGCCGAGGCCGAGGCGGTGCTGCGGGAGATGGCACGCGCCGGCATCACCCGCGAGGACCATGTCGCCGCCCTCGGCGGCGGCGTCGTCGGCGACCTCGCCGGCCTCTGCGCGCACCTCTACCAGCGTGGCGTCCCGGTGGTCCAGGTCCCGACCACCCTGGTCTCCCAGGTCGATTCCGCCTACGGCGGCAAGACCGGCGTGGATCTGCCGGAGGGGAAGAACTACGCCGGCGCCTACCAGCTTCCGGCCGCCGTGATCGCCGACACTCGGACGCTGGAGACGCTGCCGCGCGAGGAGCTCGCCGCCGGTTTCGTCGAGGCGCTGAAGACCGGGCTGCTCGCCGGCGGTGCCCTCTGGGAGCGGGTGCGGATCATCGAAGACCTCGACGCCGCCGAGCTCGACGACGTCGTCTTCGCCTGCGCTCGCTTCAAGTGCGAAGTCGTCGCCGCCGACGAACGCGACGGCGGCCTCCGGCACATGCTCAACCTCGGCCACACCGTCGGCCACGCGATCGAGGCGGCGACCGGGTACGAGCGTTTCCGCCACGGCGAGGCGATCGGCCTCGGCCTGCTGGCCGCGCTCCGCCTCTCCGGAGCAGACGAGCTGCGGGCCGAGGTCGAGCGCCTGCTCCGCCAGCACCAGCTGCCGGTCCGCCTCGACCCCGCGATCTCGATCGACGCGATCCTCGACGCCCTCCAGCGCGACAAGAAGCGGACCGCCGCCGGCGTCGGCTTCGTCCTCCTCTCCGAGCCGGGCAAGCCCCAGGTCGGGCAGCTCGTCGACCCCGCTAAGGTCGCCGAAGCCGTGTCGGAGCTCTACGGATGACCATCACCCGCAACCGCGTCGCCGTCCTCCACGGGGTCAACTTCGACATCCTCCACCGTCGCGACCCCGAGGTCTACGGCGGCCTCTCGCTGGCGCAGCTGGAGCAGAGGATCGGCGGCTGGTCCCGTGAGCTGGGGCTGGAACCGATCTTCTTCCAGACCAACCACGAGGGGGAGTTCGTCGAGTACCTGCACCGGCTGCCGGACCTCGCCGACTCCTCCATCGTCAACGCCGGCGCCTGGAGCCACTACAGCCGCGCGATCGCCGACGCGCTCGACGTCGCCCGCCTGCCGGCGGTCGAGGTCCACCTCTCCGACGTCGAGAATCGCGACGACTGGCGGCGGCAGTCGGTCTTCGACGGCCTGGTCCTGGCGAAGATCTCCGGCAAGGGCCCCGACGGCTACCGCGAGGCGCTGGGGCTGCTCGCCCGCGAGCTCGGTGCCAGCTCCTAATGCGCGGCCGCGGCGACCGACTCGAGGCGCTCCTGGGGGAGCGCGAGCTGGATCGGATGCTGGTCACCGACCTGACCAACGTCCGCTACCTGACCGGGTTCACCGGCACCAACGGGGCGTGCGTCTGCGGGCCCGGCGTGCGCCTCTTCTTCACCGACTTCCGCTACACCGAGCGCGCCGCGGCCGAGGTCGAGGGTTGGGAGTCGATCACCGTCGCCAACGACTGGCTCGGCGGGATCGCCGAGCGGCTCGAGGGCAAAGTCGGCTTCGAGGACGACCAGATGGCGGTGCGGACGATGGAGAAACTGAAGGAGAAACTCGCCGATGGGATCGAGCTGGTCGGGGCGGGCGGCACGGTCGAGCGCCTGCGCCGGGTCAAGGACGAGGAGGAGCTGCGGCCGATCGCGGCCGCCTCTGAGCTGGCCGACGGCGTCTGGACCTGGACCCTGGAACGGGGCCTGGTCGGGCGCACCGAGCGCGACGTGGCCCGCGCCGCCGAAGCGCGAATCCGCGAGCTCGACGCCGAGCCCTCCTTCCCGACGATCGTCGCCGCCGGCCCCAACGGCGCCCTGCCGCACGCCGAGCCCGGCGACCGCGAGATCGGTCGCGGCGAGCTGGTCGTCTTCGACATGGGCGCGAAGCTCGACGGCTACTGCTCGGACGGAACCCGGACCTACGCCACCGGCGATCCGGGGGAGACCGCCCGCGGCGTCTACGAGGTCGTGCGGGAAGCCCAGCAGGCCGCCCTCGACGCGATCGCCGCCGGTGCCAAAGGCGAGGCACTCGACGGCGTCGCCCGCAAGGTCATCGACGACGCCGGTCACGGCGAGCGCTTCGGCCATGCGCTCGGCCACGGGGTCGGGCTCGAGGTGCACGAGGGCCCGCGGCTCTCGCAGCGCTCCGACGACGTGCTCGCGCCGGGCGAAGTGGTCACGGTCGAGCCCGGCATCTACGTTCCCGGCGAGTTCGGGGTGCGGATCGAGGACCTGGTCGTGGTCACCGAGGATGGCCACCGCAATCTCAGCGGTCTGCCGAAGGACCTCCAGTTGGTCGACTGACGGCGGTCAGCGGCTGAGGTCGACGTCGGCGGTCAGCCGGTTCGCGAACGCCGCGATCAGTTCGACCGTGGCCTCGACGTCGCGCAGGTCGACCATCTCGACCGGCGAGTGCATGTAGCGCAGCGGGATCGAGACGACCCCGGTCGGGATCCCCGAGCGGGAGATCTGCAGGACGTCGGCGTCGGTGCTGGTGCCGCGGCCGCTGGCGCTGATCGAGTGCTCGATGCCCTTCGCTTCCGCCGTCTCCACCAGCAGCTCGAAGACTTTGGGGGAGAGGGTGGAGCCGCGGCCGATCACCGGCCCGGAGCCGAGCGGGCTGCTGCCGAGCTCTTTCTCGTCGACGCCGGGGGCATCGGTCGCGTGGGTGACGTCGACGGCGACGGCGATGTCGGGGCGGATCTCGAAGGCGGCGGTGCGGGCGCCGAACAGGCCGATCTCCTCCTGGACCGCGGCGACCGCGGCAAAGGAGCCGACGAGCTCGCCGCCCTCGTTGGCGCGGCGCAGGCTCTCCAGCGCGACGTAGGCGCCGAGCCGGTTGTCCATCGCCCGTGAGACGAGCCGATCGCCCATCAACGGCATCGGCTCGGCGGCGATGACGACCGGGTCGCCGACCCGGATCAGCTCCGCGGCCTCGTCGCGGTCGGCGGCGCCGACGTCGATGTGCATGCCTTTCAGCTCGACCGCCTTTTTGCGCTGGTCGGCTTCCAGCAGGTGGATCGGCTTGCGGCCGGCGACGCCGAGCACGGGCCCGCCCTTGCCCTGGATCTCGACCCGCTGGCCGACCAGGATCTGCGGGTCCCAGCCACCTACGGGGGCGAACCAGAGGAAGCCCTTCTCGTCGATGTGGGTGACGATCAGGCCGATCTCGTCGATGTGGCCGACCACGGCCAGCAGCGGCGCCGCGTCGCCGACGCGGGCGATCGAGGAGCCGATGCCGTCGCTGCTCACCGGAGCAAAGGCCGCCGCCTCGCGCCAGACCGCGGCTGCCGGACCCTCGTATCCGGATGGGGCGCCGGCGCGCAGAAGGTTGTCGAGCAGTCGAGGCGTCTCGGTCAAGGTTCAGCAGTATGTCGAGTCGAACAAATGTCCGTCTTGTCGGCAGCGCTTACGATGCCGCCGCCTCGCGCCGGAACTGAATCCGTTCCTCGCCATAGCTGCGGTTCTCGTAGGCGATCATCGCCCAGATCAGGGCGACCACGATCGCCAGCGTGGCCAGCGCGGGCAGAGCGGTCGCGACCGGGATCAGGATCAGCAGCACGATCGCCACCCCGAGCCGGTGGCGGTTGACCGTTTTGATGTGGCGGTAGCGGAAGCCGACCAGGCCGAGCAGGTAGATGGAGAGGCCGCCAAGCAGGGCGAAGGCGATCTCGGCGTCGAGGTGCTCGTCGGCGTGGCCTATCGATTTTTTCAGCCCCAGTGCGACCAGCACGATTCCCGCCACCAGCGCCAGGTGGATGTAGGAGTAGGAATCGCGCGCCAGCTCGTTCTGGGTGCGTCCGGGCTCGGCGTCGGCCAGGCGCCGGGCCGAGACGAGGGCAACGATGTCGAAGTAGATCCACCACATCGCCGCCGCCAGGGCGACGCCGAGCACGGCCACGGTGCCGATCCCGAAGTCGAGGGCGCCGGCGGCGCCGACGCCGATCGCGACGATCGACTCGCCGAGGGCAATGATGATGATCAGGCCGTGGCGCTCGGCAAAATGGTGGGGGACCAGGCGCCAGCCCTCGGAGCCGAAGAGGTACGGGCCGCCCATGTCGAGGAAGAGAGCCAGTGCCCAGAGTGCTCCCTGAGCGACGCCGTCGAACATCGAGGCCGCGACGAGCAGGCTGACGGCGATCGCGGTGCTGACGGCGAGGCCGAGGACGGAGTGGCGCAGCGCGTCGTCGTCGGGGCTGGCCAGCATGAAGAGGGCGATGTGGGCGACGCGGAAGACGCCGTAGGCGAGCGCCAGGGTCAGCGCCAGGTTCCCGAACGCATCGGGGACGCAGAGGGAGACGATCAGCATCGCCGCCATCGCGACGAAGATGACGATCCGGGCCGCACCTTCCTCGGGGTCGATGACGCTGGTCAGCCAGGCGTAGCCGACCCACGCCCACCAGAGCACGCCGAGCACCAGCAGCCCCTTCGCCAGGCCGGACCAGGTCGCGTCGGCGGACATCAGCGCCGTGCACTGGGTCAGCGCCAGCACGAAGACGAGGTCGAAGAAGAGCTCCAGCGGAGTCACCCGCTCGCCCTCGCGCAGGGTGGCGGCCAGGCGCGGCGTGCGGGAGGACGAGGTCGACACGGCCCCATCCTTGCAACTCGTCAGGCCCGCGCGGTCGAATACGGTTGCGGCAATGAGCGTGGCCGTGGTGACTGGAGCATCGACGGGGATCGGCGAGGCGACGGCGATCCGGCTCTCGCGTGAGCCGGGAATGGAGCTGGTCCTGGTCGCCCGCCGTGAGGGCAGGTTGCGGGACCTCGCCGCCTCGTTGCCCTGCAAGGCGAGCTACGTCGCGGTCGACCTCACCGACGAGAGCGCGCCGGAGCATGTCCGCGCCCACGTCGAAGCCAACCACGACGGCCTCGACCTGCTCGTCAACAACGCCGGCGCCTCCTGGCGCGGCAGCTTCGGCGAGAGCGGCTACGCCAACGTCCAGCGCCACATGCAGCTCAACTTCGACGCCGTCGTCCGCCTCACCGAGGCGCTGCTGCCGCTGCTGCGCGCCTCCGCCCCGAGCGCGATAGTCAACGTCGCCAGTACCGCTGGGCGCGTTTCCCGCGCCCGCACCGGCGCCTACTCGGCCAGCAAGTTCGCCCTGATCGGGTGGACCGACTCGCTCCACGCCGAGGAGCTGGCCAACGGGGTCCACGTCGGCATGGTCCTGCCGGGTTTCATCGCCACCGAGGGCTTCCCGGCCACCGAGCTGCGTGAGAAGGCGCTCACCCGCTGGATCGTCTCCACGCCGGAGAAGGTCGCCGAGGCGATCTACGAGGCCGGCCCCGGCGGCAAGGCCGAGCGCTACGTCCCGCGTCCGTATGCGCTGGCGGGGATCGCGCGGATCGTCGCTCCCAGTCTCGTCCGGCGCGTCCTCACCGGGGGCGCAGCCGCGAACCTGACCACCAGCACCGCGGGCGACAGGGACTCTGGCTCCAAAGCCGCCTGACTCGCTCCGGCCCTGGCTGGAGCACGCGATGCGTCATCCGCCGACCTGGCTGCTCGGCGTGATCGTCGCCCTGCTGGGCTGGAAAATCGCGATGAACCCGCCCACGGTCGGGCTCGATTCGAGCTGGAACGGCGGCCTCTCGATGGCGATCCACGACGGCCTGCAGTGGGGCAGCGACATCGTCTTCACCTACGGGCCGCTGGGCTTCATGAACGGCCAGGGCCTCTGGTACAGCGACCTCGGGGCGCTCGCCTTCGTCTATCTCTCGAGCCTCTTCGTCGTCTTCTGCATCACGCTCATCTGGGCTCTGCGGCCGCTGGTCGGCGCCCTACCGGCAGCCGCCATCGCCTTCCTGATCGTCGCGGTCCTGCCGCTGGTCGAGGAGGCGATCGTGGTCGCGCTGCTGCTCTCGATGCGGGCGCTGCAGGGGGAGCGCTCGGAGCGCACGATCCACCTCATCGTCGGCGCCGGGGCGACCTACGCCGCGGTCGAGGTGCTGATCAAGTTCTCCGCCGGCCCCGTGATCGCCGCCTTCTTCCTGATCGCGCTGATCGGGCTGCGGGCGCGCTGGTGGCAGATCGCCGCCTACCTCGGGCTGATCGCGGTCGAGGTCCTGGCGCTCTGGCTGATCGCCGGACAGAGCTTCGGCGAGATCCCCAACTTCCTCCGCAACACCTACGAGATCGTCTCCGGCTTCAGCGCCTCGATGGTGACCACCACGGACGTGCCGGCCTGGCAGGTGACGGCCGCGACGATCGCCGCCGCCGGGGTCGCGATCGGCCTCATCCTCGCCAGCACCCAGGGTTCCTATCGCGACGCGCGGTCGCGCTGGTGCGGGATCGGGATGATGGCGCTGGCGGCCTTCACCGTCTTCAAGGAGGGGGTGGTGAGGACCGATGCCGGCCACCTCAGCCTCTTCTTCTCCACCGCCTGCATCCTCTGGATCGCGATCCCCTGGGCGCGGGCGCGCTGGTACTGGGTGCTGGCGGGGATCGTCGCGATCGTCGCGATCGGCTGGCCGGTGCGCCCGACCGGCCAGACCAACAACTTCGACGTCCTCACCAACGTCCGCGCCGCGGGCGAACAGGTCCGGACCCTGTTCAGCCCCTCGCGCCGGCAGGAGCTGATCGAAGCCGGACGGGCCGCGATGGAGGCGACCTACCAGCTCGAACCGGAGACCCTGGAGGCGGTCCGCGGCCACACGGTGACGATCGAACCGTGGGAGATCGGCGTCGCCTGGGCCTACGGCCTCGACTGGCGGCCGTTGCCGGTCTTCCAGAACTACTCCGCCTACACCTCGCGGCTTGACCGGATCAACTCGGAAGCGCTACTGGCACCCGACGGGCCGGAACGGATCGTCCGCGAGAACGTCGGCCTCGTCTTTCCCGAGTTCCCCACGCGTGGCATCGACGGCCGCTTCCCCGGCTGGGACCCCCCGGAACAGGCGCGGACGGCGCTCTGCAACTTCGCCATCGTGCACGCGAGCGAACGCTGGCAGGTGCTGGCCCGGGTGCCCGACCGCTGCGGGCCCTCGCGGCCGCTCGGCTCGGTCGAGGCAAGCGCCGGCGAGACCGTCGACGTGCCCGCCCCGGGGCGGCACGAGGTCGTCTGGGCGCGGGTCGACGGGGTCGAAGTCGGCGGGCTGGAGCGACTGCTGACCTTCGTCTCCCACTCCCGCACCCGCCATGCGATCGTCAACGACGATCGCGGTTACCGGCTGATCCCGGGCACCGCCGCCGACGGCCTGATGCTGCGCAGCAGCAACGGGATCGGCGGCAAAGGAGCCTTCGCGCAGATCCCGCAGGCGCGCACGCTCGCGATCACGGGAGTCGGGGGCAACTGCATTTCACCTTCTTCGCGATGTCCGTAGGAGCGGTACGCTCTTTTGGGTAGTCCTACTCCCCGGGAAGGAGGGCGATGATCGGGATCGCGATAGCAGCCGCTGCGATCGCCTTCGGGGCGGCGCTCGTCCTGGTCTGGGTCTTCCACCGGCGCGCTCGCCAGGCCAGCCGCCGCTTCCAGATCCTCGACGATCTCGCCCGGGTCGCCGACCGCGGACGCTCGCTGGACCAGACCCTCGATGAGATCACCGCGATCCTCGTCCCCGAGCTCGGTGACTTCTGCACGATCGACGTGATCGAGGAAGACCGTGTTCGGCGCGCCGCGGTCCGCGCCGACGGCCCCGACGCGGCGGCGGTCGAAGCGGGGCTGGCGGCGCGTCCGCCGACCCTGCAGGAACGAATGGCGAACGCCGCTTCCACCGCTCGCCAGGAGCCGCGCTTCTTCGAACGCGTCGCCGAGGCCGACATGCGCGAGGTCGCGGAGAACGAGGAGGACCTCGCGTTCCTGCTCCGGCTTGGCGTTCGCTCCGGCGTCACCGTCGAGCTGCGGGCGCGGGGGAGGCCGACCGGGATGCTCTCGATCGGCGTCAGCCATTCCGGCCGGCGGTTCCGCCAGGACGATGCCCACTTCGCCAGCATCCTCGCCGGCCGGGTCGCGCTGGCGCTCGACAACGCCGGGCTCTTCTCCGACCTCGAGCGCAGCGAGCGCGAACGGGCCGAGATCGCCGAGACCCTGCAGCGGGGCCTGCTGCCGCCGCCGCTGCCGCACATCCCCGGCTGGTCGGTCGCGGCGATGTACCGGCCGGCGGGGGCCGAGAACGAGATCGGCGGCGACTTCTACGACGCCTTCCGCATCGCCGGGGGCTGGATGGTGGTGATCGGCGACGTCACCGGGCGCGGTGCCCAGGCGGCCTCGGTGACCGCCCACGCCCGCTACACCTTGCGCACCGCCGCTGCGCTGACCGGCGATCCGGTGGTGGCGCTGGAAACCCTCAACCGCGAGCTGCCTGGCGCGGCAGGGCGCGACCCTCTGCAGCGTCGCCGCGATGGCGGTCGAGGAAGACCCGTCGCAGCCGGTGCGCCTGGCCGTCGCCGGCCACCCGGCGCCGCTGCTCGTCGACGGCGACTCGGTGGTCGAGGTGACCGCCTCGGCGCCCGTGCTCGGCGCCTTCCCCGACGTCGCCTGGGGGATCGAGCACACCGAGGTGCGGCCAGGGCAGCAGATCGTCGTCGTCACCGACGGCGTGATCGAGGCGGCGGGGGAGGAGAGCCGGTTCGGGGAGCGCCGGCTCCAGGCCGTGCTCGCCGGCGTCGCCAGTCCGGCCATCGCCACCCAGAAGCTGGAGGGCGCTCTGCACGGCTTCGCTGACGGGAAGCTCGAGGACGACGCCGCGATCATCGCCATCGGCCCCGCCTCCGAGGCCGGCGAGCCGGCGTCCGCCGAGGACCGGGAACTGGTCGAGCGGCTCTACGAGGGGTTCAACCGTCGCGATGCCGACGAGATCGCCGCAGTCTGCGACCGCTCGCTGGAGTTCTTCCCGGTCGGCACCGCCGAGGCGGTCGGGCGCACCGCGCCCTACGTGGGACCGGCTGGGCTCCACGACTACCTGCGCGACGTCGAGCACGTCTGGGAAGACCTGCGGATCTCCCCGGGCCTGATCGAGCGCCAGGGCAACTCGGTGCTGGTCCGCGGTCGCGTCTACGCCCGCAGCCGCGAGCTGGGCATCCGCGACATGCCGATCGCCTGGATCTGGGACGTCGATCGACGGCCGGTTCGTCCGCGGCGAGGTCTTCATCGACCCCGAGCAGGCCGTCGTCCGCCTCGCCGCCTCCGCCTGACCCTCAGAGGTGGCGGCGGAGGAAGGCGACCTCGTCGGTAACCACGGCCTCGAACTCGGGGCCGTCGTAGATGTCGAAGTGATCGACCCCGGGATAGGTGCGCAGCTCGCCGAGTGGCGCGCGGCGGGCGGCGGCGATCGCGGCGCCGGGCCTGGCCACCCGGTCGGCCTCGCCGACGCAGAGCAGCCAGGGACAGTGGAGCTCGGCGGCGAGTCGGGAGGGGCGGTAGGGAGG
The DNA here is from genome assembly GCA_963715395.1 of uncultured Solirubrobacterales bacterium. Classification (GTDB taxonomy): domain Bacteria; phylum Actinomycetota; class Thermoleophilia; order Solirubrobacterales; family 70-9; genus VAYN01. The sequence continues at coordinate 862,089 of OY970238.1, read as the reverse complement.
GCCGAGCAACCAGCGCGAGGAGACCCGGTTGCGCCAGCGCGAGTCCTCGCCGATCGCGACGACGTGGCGCCAGCCGACCTCGCCGCCGGGCGCGTTGATGAACGCCGCCTCGTCCGGCTGGCCGACCGCCGGCAGGTGCTCTGCCCCGGATCGCCGCGAACAGCATCCGGGCCGCGACCAGCGGCGAAGCGCGGTACGCCTGGCGCCACATATCGAGGAACGGGACCTGGCTGATCGCCGCGGCGACGCGGGAATCGTCCGCCGCGGCCGCGAGCGCGTTGCCGCCGCCCATCGACGAGCCGAAGGTCGCCACCCGCTCGGGGTCGACGTCCGGCAGCGAGCGGGCGAAGGCGATCGCCGCCCGCCAGTCGTCGAGTTGGCGCTCTGGATCGAACAGGTCCGGCTCACCGCCGCTGTCGCCGAAGCCGCGGTGGTCGAAAACCAGCGCCGCGAACCCCGCCGCCGCGAAGCGTTCCGCGAACGGGCCCAACCCGTCGCGCCGCGTCCCGGAGAGGCCGTGGGCCATCACCACGACCGGGCCCGTGCGCCGCTCTCCCGGCGCTGGGTAAGCCAGGCGGCGCAGACTGTCCTCACCCGAGCGGAACTCGAGATCCTCGCGATCCATGCCCTACCAACGTAAGGGGGAGCCGGAATGTGAGATCCGCGTCCGCCGGCCTGGCTCTCTAGGATTCGCCGCCGTGATCAGCACCAACCAGTTCAAAAACGGCACCCATATCGAGATCGACGGCAAGATCTGGAAGATCATCGAGTTCCAGCACGTCAAGCCGGGCAAGGGCGGCGCCTTCGTGCGGACCAAACTGCGCCGGATCGAGGACGGCTCGGTGATCGACAAAACCTTCCGGGCGGGGGAGAAGTTCCGTCCCGTCCGCACCGAATCGAAGAAGATGCAGTACCTCTACGACTCGGGCGAGGCGGCGGTCTTCATGGACAGCCGCGACTACGACCAGATCGAAATCCCGACCGACGCGCTCGGCGACTCGATGAAGTGGGTCCTGCCCAACGCCGAGGTCGAGATGCTCTTCGTCGACGAGCAGCCCAGCGACGTCCAGGTCCCGAGCGCGATCGACATGAAGGTGACCCAGACCGACCCGGGCCTCAAGGGCGACACCGCCTCCGGCGGCGGCAACAAGCCGGCGACCCTGGAGTCCGGGGTCGTCGTCCAGGTGCCGCTCTTCATCGAGGAGGGCGAAACGGTCCGGGTCGACACGCGCAGCGGCGAGTACCTCTCGCGCGCCTGAGTGACCGCATACGACCCCGCCCAGTGGAGCTGGTCGAGATCCTGCGCTGAAAGAATGAGCTGATGCGCAGGTCCGACCAACGCCGCGACGCCGTTTTCGCCAGCTACCAGCGCGACGTCACCGGGCGTCCGCTCGAGGAGCTGATCGCCGACGCGCGGCCGCTGACCCGCGAGCTGGCCGAGGGAGTCGACGACGAGCGCGAAGGACTCGACGAGACGATCGCCGAATTCGCCAAGGGCTGGACGGTCGACCGGATCGCGCCGCTGGACCTGAACGTGATGCGGGTGGCGCTGTATGAGATCGAGCACGGCGAGGTGCCCTTCGAGGTCGCGATCGACGAGGCGGTCGAGATCGCCAAGGAGTACTGCGGCGCCGACGCTCCCAAATTCATCAACGGCATCCTCGGCGCGATCGTGCGCGAACGGGAGCCGGCCAAATGAGCGCTCGCCTGCGCGAGATCGCCGAGCGGCTGCGCCAGATCTCGGCCGAACTGGAGAGCGAGGAGACGAGCGACGAGCAGGCCGCCGCCCTCGCGACCGAGGCCGCCGACCTCTCCGCCGAGGCGGTCGAGGAGGCGAACCGCCAGGCGCGCGAGGCGGCGAGCGCCGAGTGAGCGGCGCCGCGGCGCCGACCTATCCCGAGGATCTGCGCTCGCTCGTCGACGGAGCGCTCGACCGGCTCCGCTTCTCCGCCTCCGAGCCGACCGCCGGCCTGGAGGAGGCGATGCGCTACTCGCTGCTCGCCGGTGGCAAGCGGGTGCGCCCGGTCCTCGCCCTCGCCACCGCCCGTGCTCTCGGCGCCGACCCCGAGCGTTTCCTGCCGGTCGCCTGCGCGATCGAGCTGATCCACACCTACTCCCTGATCCACGACGATCTGCCGGCGATGGACGACGACGAGCTGCGCCGCGGCCTGCCGACCTCCCACGTCAAGTTCGGCGAGGACGTCGCGATCCTCGCCGGCGACGGTCTCTTCGCCGAGGCGGTGCGGCTGTTCTGCGAGCAGCCCAGCGACCCGGCCCGAGTGCTGGCGGCGATGCGCGAGCTGGCCGCCGCCACCGGCGTCGACGGCATGGTCGGCGGCCAGTACGTCGACGTGACCGAGGCCGAGAGCGGCGCCGCCGGGCTGCGCGCCCTGCACGCGCTCAAGACCGGGCGGTTGATCGCCGCCAGCGTCGGTGTCGTACTCATACTTGAGGGCCTCGGAGAACCTGAGACAATTCCCTTTCGCCGGTTCGCCGGCGAGCTGGGGGTTCTCTTCCAGATCGTCGACGACATCCTCGACGTAACCGAGAGCGACGAGCAGCTCGGCAAGCCACATGGAAGCGACGAGCGACATGGCAAACTCACCTACGTCAGCCTTTTCGGGCTCGACCGGGCCCGCGAGCTGGCCGCCGAGTCGCACGCCAAGGCGATCGCGGCACTGGCCGAGGCCGCGGGGGAGACGGACGATCTGAGGCGCGTGGCCGACTACATCTTCACGAGGAACGAATGAGCAAAGAGTCCCCCACCCAGGGCAGCGAAGACGACAACACCCAGGTGCTGCTGAGCGAGATCGACGGCCCGGCCGATCTGCGCGATCTCGACGACGAGCAGCTGCAGCGGGTGGCGCAGGAAATGCGCACATACATCATCGACACGATCGGTGAGATCGGTGGGCACTTCGGCGCCAACCTCGGCACCTGCGAGCTGTCCGTCGCCCTGCACAGCCTGCTCGACTCGCCCCGCGACAAGGTGCTCTGGGACGTCGGTCACCAGTCCTACCCGCACAAGATCCTCACCGGGCGCCGCGACGAGCTGCCGACGATCCGCCAGTACGAGGGGCTCGCCCCGTTCTGCTCGATCGCCGAGTCCGAGCACGACATCATGGGCGCCGGACACGCTTCCACCTCGATCGGCTACGCGGTCGGGTTGAAGGAGGCGATGCGCAAGGGGATCGGCGAGGACGGCCGCGTCGCTGCGGTAATCGGCGACGGCGCCCTCACCGGCGGAGTTGCTTACGAGGCGCTGCACGCCGCCGGTGGCATGCAGACGCCGATCGTGATCGTCCTCAACGACAACGGGATGTCGATCTCGCCGAACGTCGGCGCGCTCTCCCGCTACTTCAACCGGATCCGCCTCAACCCGCGCCTCTTCCACGCCCGCGAGGGGGTCGAGGACCGGCTGACCAAGCTGCCGTTGGGGCTGGGGCGGCGGATCGAGCGGCTCGGGCCGGAGATCAAGTCGGCGATCAAGGCCTACTGGGCGCCGGGGCTGTTCTTCGAGGAGCTCGACCTCGCCTACATGGGCGTGATCGACGGCCACGACGTGCACGCGCTGCGCGTGGCGCTGCGCGAGGCCTTCGACGCCGAACGCCCGGTCGTCGTCCACATCCACACGGTCAAGGGCAAGGGCTTCACCCCGGCCGAAGAGGGCGGCCTGGAGTCGATGGAGAAATGGCACGCGGCGAAGCCGAAATCGATCGTCAACGGCAAGCCGGCCTCGGCCAAGCCGGTGCCGGTGACCGAAACCGACTCGCCCGAGGGCATCGAGCGCCTCGAGAAGCCGCCGGCCGCCGGCTCGCCGCCCCAGTACACGCAGGTCTTCGCCGATGCGATGGTCGCCGAAGCCGAGCGCGACCAGCGGGTGATCGGGATCACCGCGGCGATGGCGGGGGGGACCGGCCTGCAGAAGCTGGCCGACGAGGTGCCCGAGCAGTACTACGACGTCGGCATCGCCGAGCAGAACGCGGTCCTGCTGGCCTCGGGGCTGGCCCTGCAGGGCGCGAAGCCGGTCTGCGCGATCTACTCGACCTTCCTCCAGCGCGCCTACGACCAGATCATCCACGACGTCTGCCTGCAGGAGCTCGACGTCACCTTCGCGATGGACCGGGCTGGGCTGGTCGGCGACGACGGCCCGACCCACCACGGCGCCTTCGACATCTCCTACTTCCTGCCGATCCCCAACGTCGTCGTGATGGCGCCCCGCGACGAGGCGATGCTGGTCCACATGCTGCACACCGCGATCGCCCACGACGGGCCGGCGGCGCTGCGCTACCCGCGTGGTGCGGCCGAGGGGGCGAAGCTGCCGGCGAAGCCGAAGAAGATCCCGATCGGGACCGGCGAGATCCTCGCCGAGGGCCAGCGCGTGGCCCTGCTCGGCTACGGATACGGAGTGTCCGTGGCGCTGGAGGCGGCCTCGATCCTCGCCGGGCACGAGCTGGCGCCGACCGTCGCCGACGCCCGCTTCGCCAAGCCGATCGACGGCGAGCTGGCCGAGCGGCTGGCGCGCGAGCACGACCTGCTGGTGACGATCGAGGAGAACGTCCTGCCCGGCGGCTTCGGCTCGGCGGTGCTCGAACACCTCGAGGACGCCTTCGCCGAGGGCCCGGGGGAGCGGGCGCGGGTCCTCCGCGTCGGTCTGCCCGACCGCTACGTCACCCACGGCAAGCCGGCGCTGCTGCGAGGCGAGGCCGGCCTGACCGGGGAGTCCGTCGCCGAGCGGGTCCTGGCGGCGCTGCCTTCGGCCCAGCCGGTGCTCGGCTAGCGGTGGATTCGGACTAACTAATTTTGACGATTGATCCAATCGTCGCAATCGAATAGATTGCCCAAGTCTCTCCGGTGGTGGTGGATGTCGCGTAGCCCATCAGGCCACGCTTCTGGGGATCACCATAGGGAGGAGAGATATGTATCTCTATATGTGTCGGCCCGTTGGGGGAATCGGGCCACTCGCGACCGGCCGCCTAGTGCGGTCGGTATCGCGTTCCGCTGACAGCGGGGTAGGCTGGCAGCATGAAGTTTCTCTTCGCACCGGTAGGCATCGTCGCCGGCCTGATCGCCGGCTTCGCCGCCCAGAAGGCGTTCGAGCGCATCTGGTCCGTGATCGACGACGAGGACCCGCCCGAGCCCGACAACCGCGACGCCCCCTGGCTGAAACTGCTGGCGGCGCTGGCCCTCGAGGGCGCGATCTTCCGCATCGCCAAAGGCCTGACCGACCGCGGCGCTCGCTCCGGCTTCACCGCCGTCGTCGGGCGCTGGCCTGGCGACGATCCGGCCCGGGAAGAGAGCTAGAGAAAGCCCGTCGGAGCGCCGCTGGCCTCGGCGAGCTCCTGCCAGGGTCCGATGTCCCAGTAGCCCCGCGCGGCGCCGGAAGTGGAGGGCAGCACCCAGACTTGGGCGCCGCCGATCTGCTCTTCCTGCAGGCCGGTCGTGACGGCGCGTTCAAGGGCACCGCGTGCCGCGTTCTTGCCATTGAAGGCGAGGTGGGTTGGTTCGACCTCGGCGATCCGCGCGCGCAGGTGGTCGACGTCGAACTCGACCGTGCCGACCTCGGCGTCGGAGCCGTAGCTCACCTTGCAGATGTCGGTCAGGCCGATCCCGAACTCGGGGAGGCGCGTGAATTCCGCCGGTGCCAACTGTTCGGGCGTCTGTCCGGTCACGTACAGCGCCTCCCAGAAGGCGTTGCCAGGGCCGGCGTAATAGGCCTTCGCCTTGGCCGAGGCGGTGCCGGCCGCGGTCCCGCAGAAGACGACTCGGAGCCCCGGACGCAGCAGATCGGGGAGGGCGTCGGCCATCAGCGTTTGCGGTGGACCTCGGTAGCGCTGGCCTGGTCGCGCGGCCGGACGACGATCTCGTCGATGTTGACGTGGGGTGGCTGGGCGATTGCCCAGCGGATGCACTCGGCGACGTCCTCGGCGCGCAGCGGCGTCATGCCCTCGTAGACGCGGGCCGCGGCCTCCTCGTCGCCGCCGAGGCGGACCAGCGAGAACTCGGTCTCGACCATGCCTGGCGCGATGTCGGTAACTCGCACCGGCTCGCCGAGTAGCTCCAGTCGCAGGGTTCGCAGGAGCGTGCGCTGCGCGTGCTTGGCGGCGGTGTAGCCGGCGCCGCCGCGATAGGACTCGAAGGCGGCGATACTGGTGATGCCGACGATGTGGCCGTCGCCGGACCCGATCAGTGCTGGCAGCAGTGCCCGCGTCATCCGCATCGTCCCGAGCACGTTGCTCTCATACATGTCGAGCCACTGGGCTTCGTCGGTCTCGGCGACCTGGGCGAGGCCGAGCGCGCCGCCGGCGTTGTTGATGAGGACGTCGCAGTGCGGCACCGAGGCGACGAACTCCCGCACCGAGGCAGGGTCGGCGACATCGAGTGCGATCGCCCTGCCGCCGATCTCCGCTGCGAGCTCCTGCAGGCGGTCCAGCCGGCGGGCCCCGAGGACCAGGTCGAACCCGTCCTCGGCCAGCGCTCGGGCGGTGGCGGCTCCGATCCCGCTCGAAGCACCGGTGATGACCGCGGTTCGTGCCATGTCCAGACCTTAGGAGGAACCGCGGCGCGACCATATACTCGCCGCCGTGGAGGCCTCAGCACAGCCGGAGCCGATCAACGAAGAGGGCTTCGCGGCCTTCTCGGGGCGGACCGGCGACGGCACTCCCGTGGTGATGCTGAACCTGCTCGCCTTCAAGCCCGACGGCGGCCAGGAGCGCTACATGGAATACGGCGCCGCCGTGGCCCCGTTGCTGGAGCAGGCCGGCGGTCGCATCGTCTGGGCCGGCCAACCCGCCGCCGCCCTGCTGGGCGACGGCTCCTGGGACCTCGTCGCCCTGGTCGAATACCCAACCCGCCAGGCCTTCCTCGACATGATCGGGAGCCCCGAATACCAGGCGATCGCCCATCTCCGCACCGAGGCCCTGAGCAAGGGCGAGCTGCACCCGATGGACCCGGCCGAGGAACTGCCTTAGTCCTTCCGCTGGGTGCTAGGGCGCCTGGGTGACGGGGGCATGGCTTCGCACTCGCATCGCCAGCCCGATCAGCAGGTAGACGATCACCGCCGCAAGGAGGATGAACTTGCAGCTGGCGAAGATCGTCGCCAGGAGGGGGAAGGCAGTGCCGGCGCCGCCGAGCGTCAGCAGCAAGCAGATGTTCTCGAGCGCGTCGAAGCCGGCGACGAGGGCACCGAAGAAGACGACAATCCCGCCGATCGCGGCGAGCCGGCCCCAACCTCGTTCCCTGGCCGTGTCGCGAACCGCCGCGACGGCGAGCGTCAGGAAGGCCCCGTAGGCGACCAGAAAGCCAAAGTCGATCCACAACGACTCCCGAGCCGCATCCTGCCCCTTCTCACCCCATTCACCCAGGATCTCGTCCGCCCGATCCTGACTACCCGCCAACTCAAACGGCACGATTCCCGGCCCGCCCGTGTCCCGCATCCGCTGATCCGCCGGCGACATCGCCAAGAGCAAGACCACCGTCGCGATCCCCGCCGCAATCAACCCCCGTCGTCGCGTCACGCGGGCATTGTGTCGCACGGCGAGTATCGAGTGGCATGCAGTCGCCGATATGGCCACTACGCTTTTCGTATGGCAGATATCGAGATTCTGGAAGTCGATGTTGAGGGTGTTGGACAGCCTAGGAACGACGGGACTCCTGGCAGCGCCCTCTACCGCGTTCCAATCAAATTGAGCGCGACTCCAACCAATCTGTGGGCAGAAATCGCGGTTGCGACCTGGGATCGACCTCCTTCGTACACGACGATGCACAGACCGGGCATTGCCTCGGTGGTCGGTGACCGCTTTGTCCTAGATGGCACGGACCTCGAGGAGGTCGAGAAATTCCACGCTAAGACGCTGAAACTGGTCGTTGAAAGGGCAAACCAGCTGGCGCGGGAGGCCGAGGAGCGCATTCGTGTGGAAGAGCGCCGGAAAGATGCCCAGGCACAGGCTCATACTGAGCACATCGAGACGATCGCGAAGAGGATCAAGTTCGATTAGCGAACGCTAGCCGGGAAGGTCCATGACGGGTGCTTGCTCGTCAAGGTCGCGAACATAAGCAACCTGATCCGGGTTGACGACGATCACGCCCTCGTTGTGCGTCTCGATCTCAATCCAGCCTGGTGGCAAGATCGAGCCGCGAGAAGAACGAATCTCCTGTCCTTGTCTAGGCCGGTTTAGCGTCAAGGCCAACCCCTCGGCGTTGTTAGCGCTAACGCGAACCCGATGTCCTTCGCTGAAAACCATCTCGGCTGCCATTAAGCCTCAAGGTACCGCGTCGCTCGGAGGGACTCGGTTCGCGGGGGATTAGGGCGAGATCTTCTGGATCGCTTCTTCCAGTTTGGATACGCCGTATGCGCCCTCGACGCGGTGCCGGACCACCCCGTTTGCGGTCGATCAGGAACCCAACCAAAGATTTCGACATGCCGGCGAAGGGCTCAAAGCGGCCTCGGCGGATCCCCCGCTGCGAAGCGGACGACCCCCGTCCTGGCGCGGATGGATGCCTACCTGGCAGCCGCGAGCTGAGCTTGACCGAATCCTTTGCCATCATCACCTTTGTGGATCAGCCCCACGTGAAATTGAGCGGCGATATCGAGGGTCCATACGTTGTCGAGGAGACCCGCAGCGACGGTCGCCTCGTGATCACGCCCGATACGTCCGCTCAGGCGATCATGGAGCGTCTAGGGCACGAGCCCGCAACGCTCGCGGAGTTCGAAGCTGAGTACGGGCCTGTCAAGCCCGCCGACGGCGAGGGGTAGTTTTGCCGGCCAAGCGGGGCTTCGCGCCCGTCGCTTTCGATGAGCTTGCCTGGCAGGAGGATCTGCGGCGGGCGACGGGCAGCGCGAAGCGAATCGGCGAAGAAACCCGTTCTCGCTTGGAGCGCGAAGGCCAGGCAGTCGATGCCCTGTTCGCGTGCGATGAGGAAGCGCGGGACGGAACGAGCCTTCCGGGCTGCGTCAAGGTCTACCTACCGCCGCCAGGTGGACCGCTCGGCCTCGTCTATCGAATCGCGAAGGGCCAGGACGGGACGCTCTATCTGGAGCATCTGGCCTTCGGCGTGCGCCATCTGCCGCCTGGAGTTCGCGGTGAAACTGTCTATCGCCGCGCTCACCGTCGCCTGCACGGGTAGCCCAAACTGCCCAGGGCAGAGAGTTCGACTACCCGGTTGCTCCCGAGTCTTCGGGGATGTAGAGGTCATCGGCGGACTCCTTGATCTTGGCTGGGCCCGACCCCGTTCTGCCGAAATTGCCTATGGCGATGTTCACGGCCGCAGTCAGCATGTCGTTGATCTCGAAAAGCGTGTCACCAACTGCCCGGCCCGCGAGGTAGTCCCTGTAGGCGGTAGCTCCATCGCCTTGCTTCTCTCCTGCAAGCCCTTCTGCCCAGCAGAGCCAAAGCAGCTCGATGCGTTGCTGAAATGGGTTCTTGAGCGGATCAAGGTCCAGGCCCAAAGACCAATCGTGATGGACGGCATTCCGGGCAAATCGGAGCCCGCGAATCAAGCCGCCGCCGCAGAACTCGTCGCACCAGTACTTCCCGTGCGCGATCTCGTCAAATGGCCAATCGAGGCTGAGGCGGTCGTCGAGGCTAACCGCCCAGTTCAGAGCCTCAAAGAGCGCGAAGTAGCGCTCTATTGACGTCAGCTCCTCGTCGAGATCCCAGGGACTGTCCTTACCCGAGCCAAAGGTTGAACGGAGGACTCCTTCGATGTCTAGATGGCCCTCGTTTTCCATGGCCACGGAAAGGGTTTCAGGCAAGCTGGCCGTTCCTTCATCGTCCAGAAACCGACTCACCGCTCGCGTGAATCCCAGCAGCATCATCGCTGGATGCATGCGAGCGGCCGTCATTTCGCAATGCCATCGTCCGCTGTTCCATGCTCAGCAAGGTGCGCGGTGGACTCCAAGATGAGCTGAGTGTTTGACATGGCGAGGGACTGGCCAAGGCGGTCTCGGATCTTCTGGAGGCTCTGGCCGAGTTCTCGGTACTGATCGGGGGTGAGAGTCAGAACGACCTCGATCCGATCGGAGGCGACGGGCATCCTTCTGAGTGCCTCTTCGACCTCGCTCATTCGGTAGCGGTTTTGGCCAGCTACGAGAAGGCACGGCAGCTTGACGCGCTCAATCGTCCTGGTCGAGACCTTCAAAGTTTCGGCTAGTTCTCTCTTCGTCAGCCAGGGCTCAGACATGACCAGCATTCTCGCGTCCCAATGCAAACGCTTGCATTACTGGCGCACCAACTGGCGCACCGAAGGTCAGAGATCCCTTAGCGGACGGCGCCGAAGGGCCGAATTTGGCTCCACAACAGAAAACGCCCCTCCGGGGAAGGAGGGGCGCTTCTGGGGTTACTACAGGGAGGAGAGATATGTATCTCTATATATGTGGATCTGTGGGAGGTGGGTGAGCCCTGTTTGTGCCGCGGGCGCCGTTGTGGGAAGCAACGGGGCCATATGACGGCGCAAGACTCGACCTAAAAGATTTGGGTGCTCCTTACGTCGGCACCTCCACTTGAATCCTTGAACAGCGTACGAACATACGTGCGATTTGTGTGTGAGGCCGATCACAGAGACCTTGATCGGTCGCCAAGTGCTTCCCGATCAGAGTCGCATACCCGCCTGAAAAGGCGGTAAACACGTTGTTACGAACATTCCCGCTGTAGCGTTGCGGGCGTGAAGAAGGCCCGGATAGACGCGGTTTTGGCCGAGCAGGGCCTGTTTCCGTCGCGCACGGCGGCGGCCGGCGCGGTGCGCGCCGGAGAAGTCCGGGTTGGGCGCGACGGGCCGGTGGCGCTGCGACCGAGCCAACTGGTCGAGCCGGAGGCAACTTTGATCGTCGACGCGGGGCCGCGCTACGTCTCGCGGGGCGGGATCAAGCTGGAGAACGCGCTGGAGGCGCTGGCGATCGACGTCGCCGGCCGCGACTGCCTCGACGTCGGCGCTTCGACCGGCGGTTTCACCGACTGCATGCTTCAGCGCGGAGCGGCACGGGTTGTTGCGACCGACGTCGCATATGGCCAGATCGACCTGCGCCTGCGAGAGGATCCGCGGGTGACCGTGATCGAGCGCCTCAACGCCCGCGAGATGCTGCACTCCGATCTTCCCTTCGAGCCGTCGCTGGCGACGGTCGACGTCTCCTTCATCTCCCTGACCAAGGTGCTGCCGGCGGTCGCCGGTTGCCTGGCGCCCGGGGGCGAGGTGCTGGCGATGGTCAAGCCCCAGTTCGAGCTCGGTCGCGAGCGGGTCGGCCGCGGCGTCGTCCGCGACGACGGCGACCGCCGCAAGGCGATCCTCAAGGTCGCCGAGGCGGCTCGCGATCTGGGGATGCCGGTCCGCGGCTTCGCCTCCTCCGGGTTGCCCGGCCCGAAGGGCAATCGCGAGACCTTCGTCTGGTGCGGCGGCGACGGCCCATCCGTCGACGACCTCGAGGCGGCGCTGATCGCCGCGGAGGCCGGCGAGTGAAGACCGCGGCGCTGATCACCCACTCGCACCCGCCCGCCGCCACCGAGGCGGTCGCGATCGCCTCGCGCGTTGCCCACGAAGCCGGTTGGCGGGTCGTCGCGACCGAGGACGAGCTCGCCAAGCACGGCAGCGCCGCGGAGGGGATCGAGATCGCCGCCGGCGAAGAGGAGCGCCCTGACCTCTGCATCGTCCTGGGCGGCGACGGCTCCCTCCTGCACGCCTTGCGTCGCTACGCCCATACGGGCGTGCCGGTCTTCGGGGTGAACTTCGGCACCGTCGGCTTCCTCGCCGCGGTCGATCGCGACGACGCCGAAGAGGGGATCCGCCGCGCCCTCGCCGGCGAGAGCGAGACAATCGATCTGCCCGGGCTCGAAGTCACCCTCGACGGCGTCGCCGCGACCGGCCTCAACGACATCACCCTGACCCGGCGCCCGCACGACCGCGTCGCCGAGTTGAGCTACCGGATCGCCGGCGAGGAGGTCGGTCACGTGCGCTGCGACGGCCTCGTCGCCGCCACCCCCGTCGGATCCACCGGCTACAACCTCGCCAACCAGGGCCCGATCCTGGCCTGGGGAGTGAAGGGCTACGCGGTCAGCTACATCTCGCCGCACTCGCTCACCGCCCGGGCCCTGGTCGTTGCCCCGGGCGACACCCTCCACGTCGGCAACGCCGAGGGCCGTGAGCCGGTCGAAGTCGCGGTCGACGGCGTCTACCAGGCGGATCTCGCAGCCGGCGCGGCGCTGGAGGTCCGCTTCGTCGACCAGGTCGGATGCCTAGCTCAGCTTCCGGGGACGAGCTTCTACCAACGCATACGCGAGAAGTTCGGCCACTTGGCTGTCTAGTCACACCGCCTTAGACGAGGACGGCGCTTCTCTAGGCTGAATCGATGGAGCGAAAGTGGTGGACGCTCGCGCTGATCTCGACCGCGACGTTCATGCTGCTGCTCGACATCACGGTCGTCAACGTCGCTCTGCCGGACATCCAGCGCGAACTCGACGCCAGCCTCTCCAGCTTGCAGTGGGTCGTCGACGCCTATTCGCTGACCCTCGCGGCACTGCTGCTCACCGCCGGCTCGCTCGGCGACCGGCTCGGCCGGCAGCGCGTCTTCGTCGGCGGCTTCGCGCTCTTCACCTTCTCGTCCTTCCTCTGTGGGATCGCCGGCGAGGCGACTCTGCTCAACCTCGCGCGCGGGCTGCAGGGTGTCGGCGGGGCGGCGATGTTCGCGACCTCGCTGGCGCTGATCGCCCAGGAGTTCGAAGGCAAAGAGCGGGCGAAAGCATTCGGCATCTGGGGGGCGACGATCGGCGGTGCGCTGGCGGTCGGCCCGCTGGTCGGCGGTGTGATCACCGAGCACCTCGGCTGGGAGTGGATCTTCTTCGTCAACCTCCCGATCGGGGCCGCGGCGATCTACCTGACGATGCGCAAGATCCCCAACGTCGCCGCCCCCGACCCCGAGCCGGTCGACGTCAAGGGCGTCGTCACCTTCTCCGGAGCGCTCTTCCTGCTGATCTTCGGGCTGATCCGTGGCAACCCGGAGGGCTGGGGCAGCCCGATGATCGTCGCCTGCCTGGTCGCCGCCGCCGTCCTGCTGGCCGTCTTCATCGCGGTCGAGGCCCGCAGCAGGCACCCGATGCTCGACCTCTCCCTCTTTCGCAAGCCGGCCTTCAACGGCGTCTCGGCCGTCGCCTTCGGGCTCTCCTCGGGGATGTTCGCGATGTTTCTCTACTTGACCATCTACATGCAGGGCGTGCTCGACTTCTCGCCGCTGGAGACGGGCGTGCGGTTCCTGCCACTGACGGTCCTCGCCTTCATCGCCTCGCCGATCGCCGGCACCCTCTCCGACCGCATCCCGATCCGGGTCCTGCTCGGGGTCGGCCTGACCCTCGTCGGCCTCGGGCTGGCGCTGATGCACGGCGTCACCGAGAACTCGGCCTGGACCGAGCTGCTCGCCGGCTTCCTCCTGGTCGGCGCCGGTATCGGCATCACCAACCCGGGCATCGGACAGGCGGCGATCGCCGTCGTGCCGGTGGCGAAATCGGGGATGGGATCGGGGATCAACACGACCTTCCGCCAGGTCGGGATCGCCACCGGGGTCGCCGCGCTGGGGGCGATCTTCCAGGCGCGGGTCGACTCGAAGCTGGCGGAAGTGGCGCCGAACGCGCCCAGCGGCTTCGACGAACTGGTCGCCTCCGGAGGCTCGCGCGCGGTCGCCGCCGCCGTGCCCCCGGAGCAGCGGCTGGAGCTGTCGCGGGCCGCCGACGCGGCTTTCGTCAGCGGCCTCAACGAGATCATCGTGATCGCCTCGGTGATCTCGTTCGTCGCGGCGGTGCTCGGCTTCACTTTGGTGCGCTCGCGCGACTTCGTGCAGCGGACCGAGGAGGAGGAGCCGGCGCCGGCAGCCGCCGCCGGCGGGTAGCGGCCGCCGCAACGAGCGTGTTTCCGGGCCGGATCGGTCCGCGACCGTTGCTACACAGGACCCATGCTGCGTGAGCTCCGGATCGAGAACCTGCTGCTGATCGAGAGGGCGGAACTGCGCCTGGGGGAGGGGCTGAACGCGATCACGGGGGAGACCGGGGCCGGCAAGACCGTGCTGGCGCACTCGCTCGACCTGCTGATGGGCGGCAAGGCGAAGGCGCAGATCGTCCGGCCCGGCGCCGGCGAGGCCTGGGTCGAGGGGGTATTCGACCTGCCCGCGGGCCTGCTGGAGGAGCCCGAGTTCGCGGAGCTGGCCGAGCGACTCCCGGAGGGCGCGGAGGAGATCGTCCTGGGGCGGCGCGTCTCCTCCGGCGGGCGGACCAGCGCTTTCGTCGCCGGGCGGGCGGCGACCGCCGCCGACCTGAAACTGCTCGGTGGCCGGCTGCTCGCCTTCTTCGGGCAGCACGAGCACCGCAAGCTGACGATTTCCTCGGCCCAGATGGAGGTCCTCGACGGGTTTGCAGGCGCCGAGCAGCTTGAGACCCGCCGGCGCTACCGCGAGGCGCACCAGGAGTTCGGGCGGCTGGCCGCTGAGCTGGCCGAGTTGCGCGAGGCCGAAGGCTCGCGCGAGCGCGATCTCGACCTCTACCGCTACGAGCTCTCCGAGATCGAGGAGGTCGCGCCCGATCCCGAGGAGCGGGCGGGGATCGCGGCCGAGCGCGAGCGGCTGCGCCACGCCGAGGGGCTACGCGAGGCGGCGGGCGGCGCCCATCGCGGGCTGGCCGGGGCCGACGAGGACGGCGGTGGCGCGACGGCGGCGCTGGCCCAGGCCGAATCGCTGCTGCAGGGCGCGGCGGGGCTGGACTCGGGTCTCGACTCGATCTCCGAGCGGGTGGCGGCGCTGGCGGTCGAGCTCGGCGACGTCGGCTCGGAGTTGCGCGACTACGCCGAGGGGCTGGAGGCCGACCCGGGCGCGCTGCTGACGATCGAGGAGCGGCTGGAAGCGATCGACCGGCTGGAGCGCAAGCACGGCGGCAGCGTCGAGTCGGTCCTGGAGCACGCCGAGCGCTGCCGGGCGGAGATCGCGCGCCTGGAGGGGGCCGAGGTACGGGGGGCCGAGGCCGAGGCGGCGCTGGCGGCGGCCGAGCAGCAGCGGGCGGAGCTGGGAGAGCGCCTCAGCGCCGGGCGCGGCGAGGCGGTGGTGCCGCTGCAGGAGCGCGTCGCCGCCGAGCTCGAGCAGCTTGCGATGGCCGGCGCGTCCCTCGAAGTAGTGCTGGAGCCGCACCCCGACGGCTACGGCGCCAACGGTCGCGAGACGGTCGAGCTGCGCGTCGCCCCCAACCCGGGGATCGAGCCGGCGCCGCTGCGCGACGCGGCGTCCGGCGGCGAGCTCTCGCGCGTGATGCTGGCGCTGAGCGGGCTCGGCCAGGCGGCGGCGGCCGGGACGCTGGTCTTCGACGAGATCGACGCCGGCATCGGGGGCAATACCGCCCGCGTCGTCGGCGAGCGCCTCAAGGCGCTGGGAGAGGGGCGCCAGGTCCTCTGCATCACCCACCTGCCCCAGGTCGCCTCGCTCGCCGACACCCACTTCCGGCTCGAAAAGGACGTCGCCGGCGGCCAGGCATTCGCCACGGTGGAGCGGCTCGAGGGCGAGAACGTGGTCGAGGAGATCCGTCGCATGCTCGGCGGCGAAGAAGAGGACGGTGCGGCCACGCTCCACGCGCGAGAACTCCTAAAAGCCGCCTGATCAAGCAGGTCAAGGACGCAAGGAGCGAAGCGTGCTCCGCACGGAGTGACTGAGGACGCCGAGATGCGCCGGTCAGGGGGCTTTTGGCCTAACCTGGGGGCGTGGCCACCGCCAGTCGCCGTCGCCTTCCTGCTCTGCTCGGGCGTCGCAACGGGGTGCGCCCGGACGCGCCGATCGAAGGGACGGCGCGGCTGGGGGAGCGGACCAAGCACCTGGTCAAGCGGCTGCGGCCCGGCGATATCGCGGTCATCGACCACGTCAACGTCGACCGGATCGCCGCCGAGGAGCTGATCGAAGCCGGCGTCGCGGCGGTGCTGAACGCGTCGGAGTCCTCGAACGGTCGCTACCCGAACGCCGGTCCCCTGATGCTGGCCCGGGAAGGGATCCGGCTGATCGACGCCCCCGGCGCCGGGCTCTTCGAGCTGCTCAAAGACGGCGACACGCTGCGGATCTACGACGGCACGGTCAAGATCGGCGATCAGGAAGTGCTGCGCGGCCGGGTCCTCGGCGCCGCCGAGCTGGAGCAGCAGCTTGCCGAGCAGCGCGAGCGGATCGACGAGGCGCTGGCCGAGTTCGCCGAGAACACCGTCGCCCACGTGCGCCAGGAGACCGACCTGTTGACCGGCAGCGTCGAGTTCCCCCAGACCAAGGCCTCCTTCCGCGACCGCCACGTCCTGATCGTCGTCCGCGGCGACCGCCACCGGCGCGACCTCAAGGCCCTGCGCGCCTACATCCGCGATGTGCGGCCGCTGATCGTCGCCGTCGACGGCGGCGCCGACGGGGTGCTGGAAGCGGGGCTGAAGCCGGACGTGATCCTCGGCGATATGGACTCCGCCAGCGACGCGTCCCTGGTCTGCGGCGCCGAGCTGGTCGTCCACGCCTATCCCGACGGCCGCGCCCCCGGCTGTGAGCGCCTGCTCGAGGCCGGGCTGCCGCACACCGTCGTCCCCGCCGCCGGCACCAGCGAGGACGTGGCGATGCTGATGGCCTTCGAGAAGGGGGCGACGCTGATCGTCAGCGTCGGCGCCCACTTCAACCTGATCGAGTTCCTCGACCGCAAGCGCGGCGGCATGTCCTCGACCTTCCTCACCCGGCTGCGGATTGGGGAGAAGCTGGTCGACGCCAAGGGCGTCAGCCGGCTCTACAACCCGAGTTCGACCCTGGCCCCGATCGGCCTGATCCTGGTCTCCTTCGCGGTCCTGCTGACGATCCTGATCATCACCTCGCCGGCGCTCAACGACGTCTTCGAACTGGTCTGGCTGAAGATCCGCATCTGGCTGGGCCTGGAGTGAGCGCCGCGGCGAGCGTCTAGCCTTCGGCCGCTGATGGGTTACAGCGCGCGCTACCACGCCACCTCGTTGATCGCCGTGTTCCTGGCGCTGGCGATCGGGATCCTGATCGGCGCCGAGTTCGGCGGCGACGCGCTGAACAGCACCCGCAAGAACCTCGAGAGCAGCCTCGTCAACAACCTCCAGGACGCGCGCTCCCGCAGCGACGACCTCAACGCCCAGCTCGGCCACTCGAACGAGTTCGCCGACCGCGTCTACCCGGTGCTGACCAGGGACAGGCTGGAGGGCAAACGGATCGCGGTCGTCGCCTTCGGCGGTCTGCCGAGCGAGGACACCGATGCGGTCGAGGAGGCGCTGAGCCCGACCGGGGCGCGCCTGGTCGGGGTCGGCGTCGTGCGCGAGCCGGTCGACCTCAACGGGCTTGCCGGCGACCTCGCCAAAACCCGCTTCGCCGACCTGCACCGCAACCCCGACTCGCTGACCGCGCTCGGGGCCGGGCTCGGGCGCCAGATCGCCCTTGGCGGCACCCTGCTGGACGTCGTCCGCGGCAACCTCTTCTCCCGTGCCAGCGGCACCTTCGGCGCCCTCGACGGGGTGATCGTCGTCCGCAATCAGCCCCTGGACATGGGCCCACTCCAGCGCGCGACCGCAGGCACCCTGGAAAGCGGGATGCTGAGCGGGATCACGGCGACGCGCACGCCTGTCGTCGGAGTCGAGACGACGACCGCGGAACCGTCCTCGATCTCGTTCTTCCAGGCCAACGACGTCGCCAGCATCGACGACGTCGAGCTGACCGCCGGCCAGCTCGCGCTGGTCTTCTCGCTGCTGGGCGCGGAGGGCAGCTTCGGGATCAAGGGCAGCGCCGACCGCCTCCTGCCCGACCTGCTGACCCAGGGCGGCTGAGCCGCGGTGTACTGGGTCGGCTTGCCGCTGGCGATCGGGCTCTCGCTGCTGCTGGTGCCGGCCGGGGCGCGGGGCCTGCGGGACGCCGGCCTGGTGCGGGAGAACTACCGGGGCGCGGAGCTTGCCTTCCCACTGGGGGCGGTGCTGGCCACGGCGGCGCTGGTCGCGCTGGCGCCGCTCGCATTCCTCAACGACCGCGCCGACCTCGACCTGCTCGAGCCGGAACTGCGGCGCTGGCTGCCCTACCTGCTCGGGATCGCCTTCCTCGGCTTCCTCGACGACGCGCTCGGCCAGGGGGCGGCGGCATCGACCCCGCGCGGCTGGCGCGGGCACTGGGGGGCGCTGCGCGCGGGCAGCCTCTCGACCGGGGCGATCAAGGCGATCGGGGCGCTGGCGCTGGCCGCGTACGTCGTCTCCGGGCGCGGGTTGGAGGACTGGCGCTACGTCGCCGACATCGCCCTGCTGATCCTCGCTACGAATTTGGGCAACCTGCTCGACCTGCGGCCGGGGCGGGCGGAGAAGGGCCTGGCGCTGCTCGGCGTCGGGCTCTGCCTCGGCGCCTGGACCTTCGCCCCGTTCGAACTACTGGGGATCTTCGCTGGGCCGGTCCTGGTCGGGGCCTGGCTGACCCTGCGCGAGCGGGCGATGCTGGGGGACACCGGCTCCAACCTGATCGGGGCGATCGCCGGAGTCTGGCTGCTGACCGTGCTCGGCGGCGACGGCCGCCTGGTCGCCCTCGCCGTCGTCGTGGCGCTGACGATTTACGGGGAGATGCGGTCTATTTCGGCAACCATCGATTCGGTTCCGCCACTGCGCTGGCTAGACTCGCTCGGCAGAGCATGAATCCTTCCCACAAAGGCGACACCAAGTTCATTTTCGTCACCGGCGGGGTCGTCTCGGCTCTTGGCAAGGGGATAGCGGCAGCCTCGATCGGGCGCCTCCTGGCGTCACGCGGCTACCGGGTCCAGATGCAGAAGTTCGACCCATACATCAACGTCGACCCGGGGACGATGAGCCCGTTCCAGCACGGCGAGGTGTTCGTCACCGAGGACGGGGCGGAGACCGACCTCGACCTCGGCCACTACGAGCGCTTCACCGACGAGAACACCTCCCGCGCTTCCAACGTCACCGCGGGCTCGGTCTACAACTCGGTGATCCGGCGCGAGCGCCGCGGCGACTATCTCGGCGCCACCGTGCAGGTGATCCCGCACATCACCAACGAGATCAAGCAGAAAATCCTCATCGTCGCCGAGTCCCAGGCCGTCGACTTCGTGATCACCGAGATCGGCGGCACCGTCGGCGACATCGAGTCGCTGCCGTTCCTCGAGTCGATCCGCCAGCTCTACACCGACCTCAGCGCCAAACGCAGCATGTTCGTCCACCTGACTCTGGTGCCCTACGTCGGTCACGCCGGCGAGCTGAAGACGAAGCCGACCCAGCACTCGGTCAACGAGCTGCGGCGGATCGGGATCCAGCCGCATGCGCTGGTCTGCCGCTCCGAAGGCCGGCTCGACCGCGAGATCCGCAGCAAGATCGCCCTCTTCGCCAGCCTTCCCGTCGACGGCGTCATCTCCGCCCACGACGTCGACAACATCTACAAGGTGCCGCTGGTCTTCCGCGCCGAGGGCGTCGACGATCTCGTCCTCGACCACTTCGGGATGGAGGCGCCCTCGCCTGACCTGGCCGACTGGGAGGCGATGGTGCGCCGGGCCGACTCCGCCAGCGGCGAGGTCAAGATCGCGATCGTCGGCAAGTACGTGCAGCTCGAAGACGCCTACAAGTCGGTGATCGAGGCGATCGGGCACGGCGGTTTCCACCACGCCGTCGGCGTCAAGATCGAGCTGGTCGACTCCGAGAACTTGGACCCTGAGCAGCTCGAGGGCATGGACGGGATCCTGATCCCGGGCGGTTTCGGAGAGCGCGGCATCGAGGGCAAGGTGCAGGCCGCGCGGATCGCCCGCGAACGCTCGATTCCCTACCTGGGGATCTGCCTCGGGATGCAGATCGCCGTGGTCGAGTTCGCCCGCACGGTCGTCGGCATGGAGGGCGCCAACTCGGCCGAGTTCGACCCGGAGACGCCGTTCCCGGTCGTCGACCTGCTGCCGGAGCAGAAGGAGGTCTCCGACATGGGCGGCACGATGCGGCTCGGTGCCGACCCGGTGAAGCTGCACGAGGGCACCAAAGCGCGCGAGATCTTCGGCGAGGCGGTCATCTACAAGCGCCACCGTCACCGTTACGAGGTCAACAACCAGTTGCGGCGCCGGCTCGAAGACGAAGGCCTCGTCTGCGGTGGTACCTCGCCGGACGAGCGCCTGGTCGAGATGATCGAGCTGCCCGATCACCCCTTCTTCGTCGCCTCCCAGTACCACCCCGAGTTCAACTCCCGGCCCAACCGCCCCGAGCCGCTGTTCCGTGAGTTCGTCGGCGCCGCCGCCCGCCATGCGGGCGAAAAGCCGGCAGACGGGGCGGAAATAGAGCTGGCCGAGGACGCCGAGGACAGCGACGTCGGCGTCCGCCGCTCGGGCTGAGCGCTTAGCCTGTCGGGCGTGACCAGTTCGCGCCTCGAGGAGACTTTCGTTCGCCTCTGCGAGATCCGCTCGCCCACCGGCGAGGAGCGGGAGATCGCCGACACGGTTGCGGCCGAGCTGCGGGCGCTGGGCCTCGAGGTCAGCGAGGACGACGCCGCCGGGCCGGCCGGAGCGGGGGCGGGAAACCTGCTGGCGCGGTTGCCGGGGCGCTCCGACGAGTGGGTGATGTTCTGCGCCCATCTCGACACCGTTCCCCACAAGGGCCAGGTCGAGGTGATCGACGACGAAGGCGTCTTCCGCAGTCGCGGCGAGACGATCCTCGGCGCCGACAACAAGGCCGCGGTCGCCGTCTTCATGGAGCTGGTCGCGCGGCACGCCGAGGAGCCGCCGCCGGTCGGGATCGAGCTGGTCCTGAGCGTCGCCGAGGAGCAGGGCCTGCGCGGGGCGAAAGCCTTCGACGCCTCCGTCCTGCGCTCGCGGACCGGCTTCGTCCTCGACCACGCCGGGCCGGTCGGCGAGGTGATCGTCGCCACGCCGACCCAGCAGAAGATCCTCGCCGACTTCATGGGCATCGAGGCCCACGCGGGGATCCGGCCGGAGGACGGCAGCAGCGCGATCGCCGCCGCCGCGGCGGCGATCGGGCGGATGGAGCTGGGCCGGCTCGACGAGGGCACGACGGCCAACGTCGGCCTGATCGAAGGCGGCACTTCAGGCAACGTCGTCCCCGGGCACTGCTGGATCCAGGCCGAGACGCGCAGCCTCGACATCGCCCGCGCCTCCGAGGTGGCGGGACAGGTCTCCGACGCCTGTGCCTGGGGCGCCAGCGAGCACGGCTGCGACGTCGACGTCCGCCTCGAGGAGCTTTTCCGAGGCTATGAGGTCCCGTCCTCCTCGGCGGCGCTGCAGTTCGCCGAGGCCGGCCTGCGCGGCGCCGGCGTCGAGCCGGCGCGGGCCGCGATCGGCGGCGGCAGCGACGCCAACGTCTTCCGCCTCGACGGCTTCGATTGCGTGCTGCTGGCCAACGGAACCGACCAGGTGCACACCGCCGACGAGCACGTCCCCGCCGCCAGCCTGGCGAAGATGCTCGAGGTCTGCGAGGGGATCGTCGCCGCGGTGGTGGCCGGCGAGGCGAGCGACCCAGGCGACCGGTGAGCGGGCGGCTGCAGCTGCGCCGTGGCGTCGTCGTCGCCGCCGAGCCGCTGACCGTCGAGGTGGGCGGCACCGCCAGGCCCGCCTGGGCAGACACGGTGTTGCTGGGGGAGATGCGCCAGGGCGACGAGGTCGTCGTCAACGTCGCCGCCGTCGACCTCGGGCTCGGCTCGGGCGGCTTCGACGTCGTCCACGTCAACCTCACCCGAGGCCTGGAAGGCGGCCGCGGCGATGAGCACGTGATCAAGCTCAACTACACCTCGCTGCAGCACCCGGTCGAGCCGGTGGAGGCCGCCGCCGCCATTCCGCGGTTCCAAAAGGACGACATGCGTCCCAAAGGAACCGCCGAACCGGAGGCGCTGCCAGTGCTCGTGCTGCCGCTGCATGGCCATCTGGCACCCGCGGCCTGGGCGGCTGCCCAGGTGCTGCCGGGCATCAAGGTGGGCTACGTGCAGACGGCGGGCGGCGCGCTGCCCGGCTCGCTCTCGCGCGACGTCGCGGAGCTGCGCGAACGCGATTTGCTCCGCGGCCACATCGCCGCCGCCCCCGCCTACGGAGGCGAGCACGAGGCGCTGAGCACGGTCGGCGCTCTCGACGCCGCCAGTCGGCTCGGCTGGGACGCGGTCCTGGTCGGCCCCGGTCCCGGCATCATCGGCTCGGCTACCGAGTTCGGCCACGGCGGCATGGCGGCGCTCGACAGCGCTCACGCGGCGCTCTCGCTGAAGCTGCCGACGACGATCTCTCCCCGCCTTTCCTCCAGCGACCCGCGCGAACGCCACATCGACCTCAGCCACCACACCTACACCGTGCTCGAACTGCTCCTGGCGCCGGTGGATGTCGCGGTGCCGGAAGGGGAGGAGACGATCGTCGCCGCCCTGGAAGAGGCCCCGGGCGCTCACCGCCTCCGCTTCGCCCCTGCCGACCTCGATGGCTATGAGGCTTCGGGGTTGCCGGTCCGGACGATGGGCCGCTCGCTCCGGGAGGACCCGCTGTTCTTCGCGGCGCCGCTGGCGGCCGGCCGGCTCCTCGTCGCTTAGGCCCCCGCGGCGCACGGTCCCTTGCGGGCCAAGGGTTGTGAACGGCAGGGGAGAACCAGCCGCTCATGGCGATCGCAGTCAAGCCCGCCGTCGCGCCCGCCACCCCGGGCGCCGACGCGCGCTTCGAGAGCCTCGTCCTCGACTTCCTCTCCTACCTGGAGCTGGAGCGCGGCCTCTCGCGCAACACGCTCGACGCCTACCGCACCGACCTGCACCAGTACGGCGAATTTCTCGCCGCCCACGATTGCGACGCGCTGGCCGCCCGGCCCGCCGACGTCGCCGACTTCCTCGCCGAGCTGGCGACCGGGGAGGGCGACCGCCCGGCCTGCTCGGGGGCGACGATCCACCGCAAGGCCGCCTGTCTGCGCTCCTTCTACAAGCACCTGCGCCGCGACGAGCTGATCGGCGACGACCCGACCGCCGCCCTGAGCGCGCCGCGCCGGGCCAAGAAGCTGCCGCAGGTCCTCAACTACTCCGAGGTGCAGAAGCTGCTGGCGGCGCCGCGTGGCAGCGAGCCGACGACGGTTCGTGACCGAGCGCTGCTTGAGGTGATGTACGCATGCGGGCTGCGGGCCTCGGAGACGATCGGGCTCGAGCTGGCTGACATCGACACGCACGAGGGCTTCCTGCGCGCCCGCGGCAAGGGCTCGAAGGAGCGGCTGGTGCCGTTCGGGCGGCAGGCGATAGCCGCGATCAACGCCTACCTCCGGGTGCGCCCGAAGCTGGTCGGCGAGCGCCATGAGCCGAAGCTGTTCGTCAACTTCCGCGGTGGGCCGCTGACCCGCCAGGGCCTCTACAAGATCGTCCAGCGCCACGCCCGCGAGGCCGGCCTCTCCGGCCGCATGAGCCCGCACACGCTGCGCCATAGCTTCGCCACCCACCTGCTCGCCGGCGGCTGCGACCTGCGCGCCGTGCAGGAGATGCTCGGCCACGCCGACATCTCCACCACCCAGATGTACACGCACCTCTCCGGCGATCGCCTCAAGGAGGTCTACTTCAGCGCCCATCCCCGGGCCAGTAACGACTGAGCGCCTCCGTTCGTTGCTTGTATCCCCTTGGGCGACAAGCGACGAACGGAGCTTCCCGATAGAACGGGGGCATGCCTGAGCTGCCCGAGGTCGAGACCGTCGCCCGTCAGCTTGAGCCGGAGCTGGAAGGGCACCGGATCGAGTCGCTGGAGGTGTTGGACCAGCGCTGGTCGCGGCCGGTGCGTGGAGCAAAGCTGGAGAAGGCGGTCAGCGGCCGCATGATCGAGGGCCTTGGCAGGCGCGGCAAGTACCTGCTGCTGGCGCTGGACGGCGACCAGACCCTGGTCATGCACCTGCGGATGACCGGCAACCTGGTCCTGGTCGAGGGTGACGACGTGCTCGACCCCTCGGAGGGGCGGCGGCTGTACGAGGGGGAGCGCTCGACCTCGGCCCGCCACCTGCGCGCCCGCTTCGTGCTCGACGACGGCCGCGAGGTCTGGTTCACCGACCCGCGCCGGTTCGGTGAGGCCTTCCTGATCGACAACGACGATCTGGAGGCGCGCTTCGCGGGGAAGGTCGGCATCGAGCCGCTCTCGCCGGAGTTCACCCCGGAGGCGCTGGGTGAGATGGCGGCCGGGCGCACGGCCCCGCTGAAGTCGTTCCTGCTCGACCAGTCCGGCGTCGCCGGGGTCGGCAACATCTACGCCGACGAGGCGCTCTACCGGGCCCGCCTGCACCCGCTCTCGCCCGCCGGATCGATGAAGCCGGAGCACCTGGTGGCGCTGCGCGACGCCGTCGTCGCCGCCCTGGAAGCGGGGATCGACGCCGGTGGCTCCTCGATCGACGACTACCGCGACGGGCGGGGAGAGAAAGGGTCGATGCAGGAGAAGTTCCTCGTCCATACCCGGGAGGGCGAGCCCTGCCCCGACTGCGAGGGGGAGATCGTCCGTATCGTCGTCAGCGGCCGCTCCACGTATTTCTGCCCGAGCTGCCAGGTGCGGCTGCGCAAACGGCCGCGCCGTCCGCATCGGCGGGCAAAGTAGGAGAGTGGCCGGAAAGACCGTAAAGACGGAGGCGATCGTTCTGCGCAGCATCCGCTACGGCGAGGCGGATCGGATCCTCCACCTCTACTCGAAGACGCGCGGCCGGATCGGGGCGATCGCGAAGGGGGCGCGCAAACCGAAATCCCGCTTCGGGGGCCGCCTGGAGCCGTTCTTCCGTCTCGACCTGATGCTGCACGAAGGGCGCGGCGACCTGATGACCGTGACCGGCGTCACCACCGTCGACGGCTACCCGCGGCTGCGTTCCTCCGGCCCGGCGCTGACCGCCGGCGCCCGCGCCTGCGACGCGGTGCTGCGTCTGCTCGACGCGGCCGAGCCCAACCCGCCCGCCTACAACCTGCTCTGCCGCTACCTGGAGCTGCTGGACGATCCGGAGCAGCCGCGGGGCGCCGAGCTCGAGGTGGCACTTTCGTTCCGGCTCAAGCTGGCCCTGGTCGCCGGGTTCTCCCCCGAGTTGGCCTCCTGCGCGCGTTGCGGCGAGGCCGAGCACCTGACCGGCTTCTCCGGCGCCGCGGGGGGCGTCGTCTGCGGCGGTTGCGAAGCGGGCTCCTTCGAGCTCACAGAGGAAGCGCACCGCTTCATGGTCGAGGCGTTGGCCCAGCCCCTCGCCGCCGCGCCAAGTGCCGACCCGCGCGCCCTGCGCCAGGTCGAGCGCGCCGTGGGGGAGACGCTGGAGCATCACGCTCACGTTCAGTTGCGCGCCGCCGCTTAAGATCGGACGGTGCCCGTTGCCACCGCTTTCGCCGACCGCGTCTCCGCCTGGGAGGAGCAGTTCCTCTCCGAGCACGCGACCCGGTCCTACCCGGCACGGCGCGCGGTCGAGGAGGCCGACAGCCCGCTGCGGACGCCGTTCCAGCGCGACCGCGACCGGATCGTCCACTCCAAGTCCTTCCGCCGGCTCAAGCACAAGACCCAGGTCTTCGTCTCGCCCGAGGGCGACCACTACCGGACCCGGCTGACCCACACGCTGGAGGCCTGCGGGATCGCCCGCACGGTGGCCCGTGCGCTGGGCCTGAACGAGGACCTGACCGAGGCGATCGGCCTCGGGCACGATCTCGGCCACCCGCCCTTCGGCCACGCCGGCGAGGAAGCGCTCGACGCGGCCCTGCGCGAGCACAGCGGCAGCGGCTTCAAGCACAACGAGCACTCGCTGCGGGTAGTCAAGGTGCTGGAGCGCGACGGGGTCGGGCTGAACCTGACCGAGCAGGTCCGCGACGGCATCGTCAACCACACCGGGGCGACCAAGCCGGCGACGCTCGAGGGGCAGATCGTCAAGCTGGTCGACCGCGTCGCCTACATCAACCACGACATCGACGACGCCCTGCGGGCCGGGATCCTCAGCCCGGCGGATCTGCCAACGGGCGAGATCGAGCTGCTCGGGCCGACCGGCTCGCAGCGGATCGACACCCTCGTCCGCGACATCGTCGAGCGCTCCGAGGGCGCCGGCGACATCGTCCAGGGCCGCGAGATCGGCAGCGCGATGCTGCGGCTGCGCAAGTTCATGTTCGACCGCGTCTACCTCGGCCCGGAGGCGCGCCGCGAGCACGATCGGGTCCAGCGCACCGTGCACGGTCTCGTCGACCACTACTTCGAGCATCCCGAGGAGCTGCCGGAATGGGACCCGGCGGCGGATGAGGCTCAGCGCATCACCGACTACGTCGCCGGCATGACCGACCGCTTCTGCATCGCCAAAGTCACCGAGCTGACCATCCCCGAAGAGGCTCGCTTCTGAGGGCGGCCGTGACCGGCGCATCTCGGCGTCCTCGGTCGCTTGTGTGCAGAGCACACGGCGCTCCCTGCGTCCTTGATCTGCTTGGTCACGACCACCCTCCGACTGCGAGGATCTGGTTATGGCCCTGATCTCGCCCGAGAGCCTCGACCGGCTGAAGCAGACGGCGGACATCGTCGAGGTGATCTCGGCCCACACCGACCTGCGCCGGCAGGGCGCCCGCTGGGTTGGGCTCTGTCCCTTCCACGAGGAGCGCACGCCGTCGTTTTCGGTTGACGGCCAGGAAAAGCTCTACCACTGCTTCGGCTGTGGGGTCGGCGGCGACGTGATCAAGTTCGTCGAAGAGAAGGAAGGGCTGGGCTTCTCCGAGGCGGTCGAGCTGCTCGCCGACCGCTACGGGGTCGAGCTCGAGCGCGAGCAGGAGGACCCGCGGGCGGAGGCCCGGCGGCAGCAGCGCCGCCGCCTCGAGCAGTTGCTGGAACGGGCGGCGACGTTCTACTCCAGCTTCCTCTGGGAGTCGAAAGAGGCAGGGAAAGCGCGCGACTACCTTGCCGAGCGCGGCCTCGGCGAGGAGGTACTGCGGGGCTTCGGCGTCGGCTACGCGCCCAGCGCCTGGGACAAGATCCTGGTGCTCGGCCAGCGGGCCGGGTTCCGGATCGAGGAGCTGCGCGGGGTCGGCCTGGTACAGCGGGGGCGGGGAGGAGGCGAGTACGACCGCTTCCGCTCCCGGATCATGTTCCCGATCCGCGACCGCCGCGGACGCACCCTCGGATTCGGCGGCCGGGCGATGCGCTCCGACCAAGGCGCCAAGTACGTCAACACGGCCGAGACCGACTTCTTCCACAAGAGCCAGGCTGCTCTACGGGGTCGACCGGGCGAAGGCGGCGATCGCCAGGGCGACCCGCGCCGTCGTGGTCGAGGGCTACACCGACGTCCTGGCGCTGCACCAGGCCGGGGTGGAGGAGACGATCGCGGTGATGGGCACGGCGATCACCGGCGAGCAGGTGGCGACGCTGTCGGGGATGGTCGAGGAGGTGGTGCTGGCGCTGGACGCCGATTCGGCCGGCCAGGAGGCGATGCTGCGCGCGCAGCGGGTGGCGGGCGACCGCAAGATGCGCTTGATGGTGGCCTTGATGCCGGCCGGGGTGGACCCGGCCGAGATGCTCGCGGTGGCGGATGGAGTTGTGCGCTTCCGCGAGCTACTTGAGTCTGCGGTCGAGGTTGGGGAGTTTCAAATCGGCTTGGTCATAGACCGAACCGATGTGGGGTCACCCCAGCATCGCGAACAGGCGCTGACCGACGTACTCCCAGTTTTGGTCGCGATGGGCAACACGACTGGCAGAGAAGAGCAAGTACGTCGGGTCGCTGAGTACCTGGACCTGGAGATCGGAATGGTGATGGGAAGGCTCGTAGCAGCCACTCCTACCTCCGGAGGATCCAAGGCAGTCACGGACGCCGTGAGCGTGGATCAGGTGACGAGACCCTCCAAACGTGCGGATCGAGCTGACCTCGCGCGAGCGGCGCGAGCGGGCGCTGCTGGCGATGTGCATCGCCCTGCCCGAGGAGGGCAAGGAGTACCTCGCCCGGCTGACCGAGGCCCACCTCTCGCCGACCGGCCTCCGCGCCGCCGCCTGGCTGCGCGAGCATCCCCAGGACCCTGCCTCGAACCTGCCCCACGAGGACGGCGAGCTGGCGGGGCTGATCACCGAGCTGGTGATGCTGGCCCACGACGAGCCGGCCTCACAGGAGTCGATGGAGCTCAACTACCTGCTGCTGGAGCAGCGCCGGCTCGAGGCCGAGATCGCCGCGGCCGGCGAACGCGACGACTACGAGCGCCGCGCCGCGCTCAGCCGCGAGCGAGCCGCGCTGGTCGAACGCATAGCCCACACCCAGCGGGTTCAGAGCTGAACGGGCCCCGTCGGGCGGCTCGGACGATGCATCTTTCTGTCTGCATCCCCTGAGATTATTTCGCCGTGGACAGGGGATGGCTGGAGAAGTGCCTGGCGGCGGGAATGTCGCTGGAGGCGATCGGCGAGCGCGCGGGCAAACACCCGTCGACGGTCAGCTACTGGCTGAAGAAACATGGGCTGAGGGCCGCCGGTCATGAGCGTCATGCGCCGAAAGGAGGGGTCGATCTGCGTCGGCTGCGCGAGCTGGCGAGAGGCGGCAGGTCGATTCGAGAGATCGCAGCGGAGTTGGATATCGGCTATTCGACCGCTCGGTATTGGCTGAATAGCTGCGAGATTGAGACTCGACCATGCCGTCCGACGCAGAGAAAGCTCCGCAGGCGAACAAGGCAGGACTCGCGCGGGCCTATCTGAGGTGCCCGAAGCATGGTCATACCTCTTTCATGCGACGGTCGGAAGGAGGTTTTCGATGTCAGCGGTGCAGCTCGATTGCTGTCTCCGAGCGGCGGCGGCGGGTCAAGCGTCAGCTCGTCAGCGAGGCCGGTGGAGCGTGCACGATCTGTGGCTTTTCAGGTCATCCCCGTGCTCTTCAGTTCCACCATGTCGATCCCGCAACCAAGAAGTTCCAGCTCAGTCAACAGGGCCTCACTCGCGGTATTCGCAAGATGCGAGCTGAGGCGGCAAAGTGCGTGCTGCTCTGCGCGAACTGTCACGCTCTGGTGGAGGCAGGCGTCAAGAAAGTGCCAGGCGTAGACCGCTAAAGTGACGGCGCTACTTGGAATGTCCTGGGTAGCTCATTCGGTCCGGGGTAGCTCAATTTGGTAGCAGCGCTCGACTGTTAATCGAGAGGTTGTGGGTTCGAGTCCCACCCCCGGAGTTCTGAACTTTTGGTGACCGCAACGGGGCATCTCGGCTACCGACGCGCGCCGGCACGCTTTCGGGCCAGTCCCTCAACCAGCTCCGCGCCGCGCTGAGCGCCGTCGTTCCGCCGGCCCCAAGCGGCGATCTGCTCGGCGTGCGCCTTGAACGAAGGGTCGCGGAGAATGCGTCGCGCCGCCCAGCGCAGCGGCTCGGGGCGGCAGAGTCGCCAGGGCAGAGAGAGCCCGGCCTTCGCCCAGGCGACCCGCATCGCGGTCTCGCTCATGTCTCCGATGATCGGGCTGATCAGGACCGGCGTGCCGGCGCCGAGCGCGCGGGCGACGGTGCCGTGGCCGCCGTGAGAGATGACCAGCGAAGCGGCGGGCATCAGCTGGCTGTAGCTGAGCCAGTCGACCAGGACCGCGTTGGCCGGCACCTCGATCGGCCGCTGCGGGACGACGCGGTTGGTCGTCGCGACGACCCGCACCGGCTCCTCCGCCAGCGCCAGCAGCGCCGTGCGGACCAGGTGGTTCTCGGAGTCGTGGGCGGTGCTGGGCGCGACCAGGACCAGCGGCTGGTCTCCCGGCGGCAGCTCGATCTCCGGGTGCGGCACCTCGAAGGTCATCGGCCCGGTCACCTCGACCGCCGGCTGGCCAGCGGCGCGGGTACTCGAGCTGTGGGTAGGTGGCGACCAGTGCCAGTTCGGGGCTGATGCCGCCGTGGAAGCGCTCGACCGGCGGCAGCCCGAGCCGCTCCCGCTGCAGGTTGAGGTCGCGGCGGCCGTGCTCGAGGCCGACGTCGAGCGCTCGCTGCCCTGCCCGCCAGATCGCCCGCCCGACCGGCGTCCGCGGCGGCCGCAGGCCGATCGCGAAGAAGGGCAACCCCGGCTCGACGACCGGGTAGATGTGGGGGATCAGGGTCGCCAGCGGCACCCCGGCGCGCTCGGCCGCCAGTGCCGGCGCCAGGGTGAGGATGTCGCTGACGGCGACGTGCGGTCGCATCTCCTCCAGCAGCGGCAGCAGCGCCCGCGCCGCCTCGGCCGCGTGCTGGCCGTCGGCGGAATCCGGCTCCGGCGGCGGGAACATCCGGTATTCCTCGGCGGCGGCGAAGCCGAGCCCGGCGCCCTCGACCGCCGCCCGCCGCTCCTCCCAGGTCTCGACCACGACCTCGTGCCCGCGCCCGGCGAGCGCCCGCCCGAGCGCGATCGCCGGGAACGCATGTCCCGGATCGCCGAAGGCCGCTACCAGGACGCGCAGTGACGAGGCTCCGGCGTTGTCAGGCAAGGACGCAGGAAGCCCTAATGGCAGCGCCATTTGGGCGACCGAGGACGCCGCATGGCGGCGCCGGAGACCGTCACGGCGTGTCGTGGCCCTCACCTGGGCGAGTGAAGACGATCTCCGGGACGTGGCAGTTGGGCGAGGTGCGGAGCAGGAAGCGCACCGCCTCGCCGAGGTCGCTCGGGCCGGATCATCTGCTCGCCGGGATCTGGCCCTGGACGAACTCGGTCATCGCCGTCTCGACGAAGCCGGGGGCCAGCGCCGTGCACTGGATGCCGTCGCTGCCCGCCTCGCGGTGGGTCGACTGGGTGAAGTTGATCACCGCGGCCTTGGTCGCGGCGTAGATCGAGAGCCAGGCCTGGCCGCCCTTGCCGGCGATCGAGGCGGTGTTGACGATCAGCGCCTTGCCGTGCTCGGCTCCGGCCTCGCGCAGCAGCGGCAGGCCCTCGCGGGTACCGAGGATCAGCGCCCGCAGGTTGACCGCGAGCTGCATGTCCAGGTGCTTGGTCTGGATTTCCTCCATCGGCGCCCCGATCCCGACCCCGGCGTTGTTGACGAGCACGTCGAGGCGGCCGTAGGCTGGCGCGATGCGCGGCGAAGACCCGCGAGGACGTCGTCCTCGTCGGTCATGTTGGCGGCGACGAGTTCGACCTCGCAGCCGTCGGTCGCGCAGGCCCGCTGCGGCCTGCTCGAGCTTCTCCGGCCGGCGCGCGGAGACGGTCAGCGCGTAGCCCTCCTCGCCGAGGACCCGGGCGATCGCCAGGCCGATCCCGCTCGAGGCCCCGGTCACCAGTGCAGCACGCTCCGCCATCTCGCTCTCCTCCTGTATCGACGCCGCCGCGCACCCTATACGCCGCATCGAGCCCAGCGCGCGGCACACCGGTTCGATTCCCCGTCTCAATAACATGGCCGCTCGATGCGCGCCGCCCCTCGCCTTGCCTCTGGTCCTCGCCTGCCTGCTCGCCGCTGCCGTGGTGGCGGTCGGCTGCGGCGGCGATTCCGATTCCGGTGACTCGACCTCCGGCTCGGCCAGCGCCGAAAGCCGGCCAGCGCCGCCGAAAAGCGAGTTCCCCAGCCCCGAAGGCAGGACGCCTGCGCGAGGTGCTGAAAGCGGCGGACGGCCGGCCGAACTGGTCGTCTCGCCGGCGGCGATGGTCTTCTACAAGGGCGAGAACCGCTACCCGTTCGGTGTCTTCGAACGCGACCGCACCCAGGTCGACGATGCCGAGGTCGCTCTCTATGTGGCCAAGGCGCCGCGCCGCGAGCTCGGGCGCGAACGCCAAATCGGGCAACAAAGGCGCGGTCGGCGAAAGCGCAGGAGCAGGCGCTCGACGAGCCCGCGATCGGTCCCTTCCCGGCCGCGATCGAAAGCATCGTCACCGAGCCGGCCTTCCGCGCCAAGACGACCAGCGACGACCCCGACGCGGCCAGCGTCGTCTACACGACCGAGCTCGACTTCCCGAGCAACGGTGAGTGGCGGGTCGCCGCCCTGATCAAGCAGGACGGTGAAATCACGGGCACGCTGCTGCCGAGCGCGGTCGTCGGCGAGTTCGACTCGATTCCGCAGCCAGGACAGAAGCCGCCGCTGATTCACACCCCGACCGCGGAGGACGCCGGTGGCGACCTCGCCGCAGATCACCACCCGGATTCCGCCGGACACCCAGAACCAGGTCGACTACGCCGACGTGCTCGGCAAGGAGCCGATCGTGCTCTTGTTCGCGACCCCTCAGTTCTGCGAAAGTCGAGTTTGCGGTCCCGTCGTCGACGTTGCCGAGCAGGTGAAGCAGGAATACGGAGACGAGGCGGCCTTCATCCACATGGAGATTTGGAACGACAACGATCCGGGCAAGGGCGTGCGCCCGCAGGTCCGCGCCTTCAACCTTCCCAACGAGCCGTGGCTGTTCGCGATCGACCGCCAGGGCAGGGTCAGCTCGACCATCCAGGGCGCTTTCGGCCTCGAGGCCCTGACCGCCGCGGTGAAGAAGGCGGTGGCGGAATGAGCGACAAGAAGGAGAAAGAGCCCTCGAAGGAGGAGACCGCCTCCAAAGAGGAGCTGCTGGCGACCTTCGCCGAGGAGGCGCGTCGCCGCTGCGACGTGATCGCCGCCGGTCTCGCCACCGAGTCGACCGACTTCGAGACGATGCGGGCCGAAGCCCACGCCCTGCGCGGCACCGCCGGCGTCGTCGGCCTGCGCCGTCTCGCCGAGCTTGCCGGCCTGATGGAGTCCGACCTCGCCGAAGCGAAGACGACCGGGGTCATCCGCGGCGGCCGCGCCCACCAGATCGCCGACGCCGCCAAGGCCCTCGCCGAGGGCGCCGCCGCGGCCGCCAAAGGCGAAGAAGAGCCGCCCGACGTCGGCCGCTCGCTCGCCCAGCTCTTCAGCGCATAAGGCGGATGCTCGTCAGACCGGCCGCTGATGACGCTGCCGGTGCGGCAGGCCTCGGCCAAATCCTAACTCGCCCGAATCCCGCCCCGGCCGCTACCCTCGCCCCCTCCGGGGCGGTAGCTCAGTTGGTTAGAGCAGCGGACTCATAATCCGTCGGTCGAAGGTTCGAGTCCTTCCCGCCCCACTGGATGAACCCCAATTGGGTGTCTTCGAGGCCAAGGTGGCGCAGCGCGGCTTCGTCTTGGTACTTCCAATGTTTTCCGCCGGTCCAACTGGCAGTCTTGAGGAACTTTGGAGGACGCCAAGTTGGATGAACACAGCAATATAGTTGCCGCCGCGCTGACGCAGGCGGGGGAATTTCTTGACCAAGCTGCGGGAGTTCTGGACGGATTCGACAAGGAAACGAAGGACAATCGCCCGCAGCTCTACCGAGCGGAGCATGCGGCCGCCAGCGGTCGGGCGCTCGTTGGGGTTGCTGATCCCTCCATTGTTCCAACGGACTTTGCGACGGAGGTCCGGGATCAGTCGGCGACTCTTCGGGATCAGGTCCAGCTTGCATCTGACGATGGGAGTGGCGACATCGGAGGCTCTACGGAGGCCTTACTAGTGAGCCTGATGAGAATCCGCCAACCGAATGCGGCACTTGAGGAGAAGGCGAGGGAGGCGGCGGTTCGGTTCCGGCAGTCGCTCGACCCACGACTCCGAGCGGTGGCCTCGGAGGTGGACAGCGTCCAAATTCGCTTAGGCGAAGTCGTAGAGGCGACTTCCTCCCAGACCACTGAAGTCACTGAGCGAATCAACGAGTTGAGAACCGAGACCGATGCCGCCAAAGAGCGCGTCGACGGGTTGATTGGCGAGCAGGACACGAAGTTCAACGACGCGCAAGAGGAACGGCGCAAAGAGTTCGCTGCTTCGCTCGCTGCAGCGAATTCGGATCTCTCGAATGTCAAGGAAGGTTTGGAGACCAGAAGGGATCAAGCGGTCGAGCGAATCGAGCAGATTGAGGAAGAACTTGCCGCGACGGCCGCCGCACTTGGAGGGCGCGCTGCCGCAATGGGTCACGGAGATGAGAGCGACGAGCAGGCTAAGCGCGCCTTCCGCTGGAGTGTTGCTGCGATCGCTCTGCTCCTGGCAGCCGCGGTCATACCGATTCGTGCGGGAATCTTGGATGCGGATCAATCACCCGAGTCCGTCGCCGGGAAAGCTGTTATCGCGCTGATCCTTGCTGGCGTAGCGGGCTACGCCGCCGGGATCGGCCGTCATCATCGAGAGCGCGCAGCAAGCGCCCGGAGGTTGGAGTTAGAGATGGCGTCCTTTGGGCCGTTCATCGCTCCCCTCGATCCAAAGGACCAGAAAGACCTCCGTGGCGCAATCGTTTGGCGCTTTTACGGCGAGCAAGTTGAGTCTCAGGAACCAGATGGACCACCGCGTCCTGGCCTCCACATAAGGGAGTTTCTCAGCGGCAAGCGGAATGCTCGAGGGGATGGGACTCCGTTGTCTATTGAGTCGCCGCCTGCCGCTGAGTAGTCCATTCGGGCTGCATTCACCACTTAGGAGTCGAGACCGGTCGCTCGCGTTGCATGGGTTGGCCTAGTTTCAGTCGCGCCCCTAATCCCGGCAGGGGCGCGACTTACACATGAGCATCGAGGAAGCTTGCCCTGGTCCTTGGTCCCGAAATTGCTCGCCGCCTCCACCGAAACATCCTCGGACCTGATTCCCCTGTCGGACTAGCTTCGGTCCCGCAGACGGTTTCCGGCCAGTTCGACTTGGTGTGGGAGACGTGCACTTCAGTTCGGTCTAAATGAACAGCGAACGATGATATGGTCAAAGGTTCTCCTGTCGCATCGCTGACCAACACATCGATCTGGAGGCGCTATGAGTTCGGATTCAGGGTCCGCTGACGAGGCAAATGGTTCGTTCGGCCCGGCGCGGCGTAGCTCGCGGGATGTGAAACCGGGTTTCGGGTCCACCGAAGGGGAGCGGGCGGCGCCTGCGAAAGGGGAGCGCCGCAGTCCCAGCAGCGAGGTCCCGCGCGTGGCACTCGCGGAGCGGATCCGCGGCGAGGAAGGGGCGGAGTAGACATGGCCGACGTCAATTTCGCGAACCTCTATTCGAGCAAGGTCTACGTCGCGTACATGCGGCTGGATCCGGCCTGCGGCGCGGACTGCGGAGATCCCTGGGATGTCCTGGGCTGGGTCAACCTCGAGCCTGGGCAGAACGAATCGCGGCCGAACCCCACGAATAACCCGTGGTTCTATTACTACGCCGAGGCCGACGACGGATCGGTCTGGGGTGGCGATTTCGTCGCCGAGGTTTCGAACGACAGATTTCAGAAGTGCACCTGCCTCGGCGTGTCCGTTTCCCATGGTCCCAACCCGTGGCACGACGTCGGGATGGAAGAGCTCGATCTGAATCAGTGGGGAGGCGTCAACTTCACCGGTTGACGCCTCGGGGTCCGGAGCAGCCGTCGCCGATCGACTAAGGTCGCCGGGCGCGCAGCTTCCGCTGCGCCCAAACAATTGAGAGGCGGTCCCTTGGATCCCGTTGGATATGAGCTGTGCACTCCAGAAGGGGGCAAGGGCGGCGGCGTTCGCGCGACCCGAGGCTTTCAGGTCGGCGAGACGGTGATGGTCGGCATTCTCGAAGGCGAGGTCGCCTGCAACGACTCGCACGCGACTCAGGTCAGTCGCACCAAGTGGGCCAGGCATGGCGGTCTCGGCCCCAAGGTCAACCACTCGTGCAGCCCGAACTGCGGCGTCGAGCTGAACGCCACCGGAGCTTGCGACTTCGTCGCTCGGAGATCGATCTCCGACGGCGAGGAGATCACCTTCGACTACGCGATGCGCAATTACTCGATCGAACACTTCCCGGGCGGCTGCCTCTGCGGAGCCGACATCTGCCGCGGCTCGGTAACCGGCTGGAAGGATCTTCCCGCGGAGCGCAAAACGGCCTACGAGGGGTTGGTCGCGCCCTACCTGCTCGAGATCGATCGCGAGTTGGTTGTCTCGGTCGTTTAGGCGCGATTACTTGAGAGACCCTGTGTTTTCAGAGAGACTTGCGGCGGCGTGGCCGGCGAGGAGAAAAAGCGAGTCCCGTTCTACGAGCAGCGATGGTTTCAGGGGACCGCTGCAGTCGTCGCGCTCTTAGGCGCCGTCTGGGCGATCTCCGCCAAGCTCTGGGACGCGGGCGCTGAGCTCACCGCCACGGAGGTCGCTCGCGCCAACACCCAGATCATCCTCGACGCGTCCGCGGGGATGGGAGACCCGTTTGGGCAGGGCACCAAGCTGGACGCGGCGGTCGAGGCGATCCGCAAGTACGTGGTTCCGCTCGAAGAAGAAGGGCTCGCCCTGCGCCGGACCGGCCGCAGCCTGCGACGAAGGCGGCGAACTGTTGGTCAAGTTCGGCAAAGACCACGCGGACGACGTTGCCGAGGAAGCGGCCAAGCAGGAGGCGGAAGGCGAATCCAGCCTCGCCTACGCGGTGATCGAAGCGATCACCGAATTCACCGCCTCCGACCGCTTTCAGGGCCCGGCGTCGACCCGGCAGGTGATCATCATCACCGGCGCCGCCGACGACGAATGCCTCGGCGACACGGCCGCGGCCGAAATCAGCCGCAAGCTCGACAGCAGCGGCATCGACGCGACTTTCAAGATGGTGGCGCTGAAACCGTCGCAGCGCACGCGCGAGCGGCTCGACAGCTTCGCGGAGGCGCTGGGAGAGAACGCCGAAGTCGAAGTCGTCGAGACCGAAGAGGAACTCGAAGAAGTGGTCCAGGACGACCTGCAGAGACTGACGGCGGAAATCGACCTGCCCTTCCTGCCGGAGGGGGCCGATGCGGTCGAGACCACGGAAGACGGGGAAACCGAAAGCGGTGGCGAATCCGGCGAAGCGAGTGGGGGAGAAGAAGCGGGCTCCTCCGGCGAAGAGGAAGGCGAAGGCGGCTCCACGGAAGAAGGCGCGCCCGAAGGCGAAGCGGTCGAAGGCTCCTCGGCCCCGCGGCCTGAATCGTCTGCTCCGCCGGAAGAAATCATCGAAGTCCCGTGACGATCCGCTATCTTCTTCGCCACTACGGGAGAGTTGAGTGATCGATGATTCTTAGAGTGGCTGAGCAGCCTGGGAGGCGGAGATGAGCGTTCTGGCGAAGGAGATTCCGCAGGACTGGTACGTCTCGGCGTTCGCCGACACGGCCGACATGGCCTGGACCGACCGGACCGAGGCCGAAGTCGAGCGGGCGATGCGGATGTTGAAGCCGGAGGGCGGAGAGCGCGTACTCGATCTCGCCTGCGGCTCGGGCCGCCACTCGCTGGAGCTGGTACGGCAGGGCTTCGAGGCAGTGGGCGCTGACATCTCGCCGGAGCTCCTGGAGATTGCCCGCCGCGACGCCGAGAAAGAGGGGCTGGACGTCTCCTTCGTCGAGGCGGACCTGCGCGACCTCGAGTTCGACGCCGAGTTCGACATCGTGCTCAGCCTCAACGACGGCGCGATCGGCTACCTCGAGACCGAAGAGGAGAACCTGCGTACCTTCGACGTCATCTCGCGCTCACTGAAACCCGGCGGACGCCACTTGATGCAGCTCCCCAACGTCCTCTACGCCCGCGAGCACCTGCCGCAGAAATCCTGGATCTCCGGCTCCTCGATGATCGAACTGGTCGAGCACCGCTGGAACCGCAGCGACAAATACATGGAAGGGGCGATGATCCCGATCCGCTTCGGCGAGGTTCTCGACGAGCTGAAGCCGATCGAATTCCGCCAGCGCCTCTACACCGTCGAGGAGCTGACCGAGATCATGTCCTCGGTCGGGATGGAGCTCGTCCGGGTCTTCCACGGCAACGGCAAGGTCCGCGAGCCGACGGCCAAGCAGTTCGAGATCTTCGTCGAGAGCCACCGGCAGGCTTAGCCCGCCGGCGCGCCCTCGCCCTTCTTGCGCTTCGCTTTCAGCTCGCGGCTTTTGACCTTGGCGTCGGCGTAGGAGGACTCGACCAGCGCCTTGCCGCCGGACCAGCCGAAGACCCAGGAGACGACGATCACGGCGAAGATCACGTCCCAGGCGGAGATGATCAGCTGCTGGCCGATCGAGTAGGCGGTCGCGGTGGCGGCGTCGACGGAGCCCGAGAGCGCCGCCGAGTTCATCGCCTGCGTGACGCCGACCCCGCCGGGGGTTGCGGAGACGCTGTTGGAGATCGAGTTGGAGGCGGTGACCGTGGCGACGTTGTGAAAGCTGACCGGGATCCCGTAGGCGCCGAGGAAGACGGCGATGATCGCGAGCCGGGCGGCGAAGCTGCCGAGCACCGGCAGGAAGAGCTCGGTCAACGTCCTGCGCCGGCTGCGCAGAATCGCGCCGCCGCTGACAAGCTGGGCACGCAGTCCCCCCAGCCGCTCCCAGAAGATCCGTGCCAGCAGGACCAGGAGGACGAGGGCGCCGACCGCGATCAGGACGACGAGCATGGTGTGGTCGGCGAGAAAGCCGAGCTTGATCGAGAAGGAGCCGCTGACCGAGAGGAACAGATACAGGTAGAGGGCGACGTTGAAGACCGTGAAGGGGATCTTCTCCACCAGTAGCCCGGAGAAGACCATCGTGAAGGTCGCGCCGGCGAGCAGCGTCGTGAACATCAGCAGCATCACCCAGGTGCCGAGGTTGGCCGGGAGGAAGCCGTTCAGCGCCACCGCAACCGCGTAACAGGCGAGCACCAGGCGGTAGGGGAAGCGGGCCTGGGGGAGGGCGGCGCGGAGGATCCCGAACCAGGCCAGGGCCGCGAGCGAGGTCTGCGCCGTCTCCAGGCTGATGCCGGCGACGATCGCCCACACCGGCACGTCGCCGACCTTGCGGAAGAGGTCGCGGATCCAGTCCCCGGCGGGAACGCCCAGTAGGTCGAGTACGAAGATAAGGAGTGCGACGCCGCCGATCCAGGCGACGATCCGCGCCAGCCGGCGCGCGAGCGGTTGCGAACGATCGGCCACGAGGGCTAAGTTGGCCACGGATGAAGACCTTCCTGCGTGCTGTCGCACCGATCGCGCTGCTCGCCCTCCTGGTTCCACCGGCGACGAGCGCCGCGGGACCCAAGCTCAGCGGCTGCGACCTCGGCCTCCCGCGCCCTTTCAAGTGCGGTCATCTCACGGTGCCGATGCGCCGCGCCGACCCCTCCCTGGGCACGACCAGGGTCGCCTTCGCCGTCCGCGCGCGGGCAGACCGCGGGCGTCCCTCACTGGGGACGATCATGGCGATGGACGGCGGGCCCGGCTATGCCTCAACCGCGGCGCCGTTCGCCCGTTCCCTGGTCGCGGCCTTGGCACCTCTGCTGCGCCGCCACGACCTCGTCCTCTTCGACGAGCGCGGCACCGGCCGCTCCGACGTCCTCAACTGCCCGGCGCTGCAGAAGGGGACGATCCAGGAACCGATCGCGGTCGGCGAATGCGCCAACCGGCTCGGCCCGCGCTACGCCGGCTACACCACGGCCGAAGCGGCGCACGACCTCGAGGCGGTCCGGGAAGCGCTTGGCCTCGGGCGCGTCTTCCTCTACGGCGATTCCTACGGGACGCTGTTCGGCCAGGCCTACGCCGTGCGCTATCCGGGCGCCCTGCGCGGCCTCGTGCTCGACTCCGCCTATCCCGGCGACGACCCCTATTACCGGACGCTGCTGCCCGCCGGCCTGGACGGCTTGCGGATCGCCTGCCGCCACTCCGCGAGCTGCTCCGGCGACCCCGTCGCTCGCTTCTCCCGCGTGGTCCGGCGCTTCCACGCAGCCGAACGCTCGACCGAGGGGCTGATCGACTTCCTGCTCCAATCGGGGACGCTGGCGCCGCGCTCCTACATCAGCCTCGACGACGGCGTTCGCCGCTTCCTCGGCGGCGAGCCGCGGCGGCTGAACCGGCTGATCGCCCCCGGCCCCGCCGGTCACGGCGACCTCAACGAATTCTCCTATGGCCTCGAGATCGCGGTCGAGTGCAACGACTACCCGCTGCTCTGGGACCCCTACGCGGGGATCGACGAGCGCATCCGCCAGCTCTCGACGGCGGTGACCCGCTTACCCGAGGACTTCTTCGCTCCCTTCGGGCGCCGTGAGTACCTGCTCTCCTCGGCCGCCCATCTGACCAACTGCCTGACCTGGCCGGCGCCGCCGCCCGGGGGCCTCGAACCGCCGGTTCCGGCGGGCTGGCGTGCCCCGAGCAGCTTTCCGACCCTGATCCTCGCCGGGCAGATCGACGACATCACCTCGGTTGCGGAGGCGCGGCAGGTCCAGCGCCGCTTCCCCCGCTCACGCCTGTATGTGGTGCCGGACCGCGGCCACGTCTCGAGCCTCTACTTCCCCTTCCGCTCGCCGGCGGTGGGCGCGATCCGGCACTTCATCGCCGCTAACTAAGGCGAACTAAGGCAGGTACTTTTCCGCCTGTTCTTTCGCTTCTTCGATGCCCTTTTCGGCCTGGGCCTTGCCCTCTTCGATGCCCTTTTCGGCCTGCTTCACGCCTTCTTCGAGACCCTTCGAGGCGCTGCCTTTGCCGTCTTCGATCTGTTTCTTCGCTTCTTCCAAGCCCTGTTTGGCTTCCTCGGTGCCTTCCTGCAGGCCTTCTTCGGCCTTCTTGGTGCCTTCTTCGACTTCTTCCTTCGCCTGGTTGGTGGTGTCGCTGGTGCTGTCGTCACTGCCGCAGCCCGACCAGACGACGCCGCCGGCGACGATCGCGAAGATCGGTGAAGGCGGCGCTCAGCGTGCGCAGTTTGGTGCTGCCGGACTCTGCATCTCTCATCTACTTGATCTCCCCCGGGGTGGATTCTCAGGACCGCTGACTCTACCGTTGCCCCGATGACGGAAGAGCAGCAGATGGGGGAGTTCGAAACGTTGGTCGCCGACGCGATCGACGCCCTGCCGGAGCAGTTCCAGGAGGTGCTCGCCGACGTCGCGGTCATCGTCTCCGACCTCGGCGCCGAGCACCACGCCTACGGAGAGTACTTCGGCGACGGCATCGCCCGCGAGGGCTTCGAGGACCGGATCGTGATCTACCGGGACACGCTCGAACGCGACTTCGGTCACGACCGCGAGCTGCTCGCGGCGCCAGGTCGAGCGCACGCTGCGGCACGAGCTGGCCCATCACCTCGGCTGGGACGAGGGCGGCGTCGGCGGGCTCGGCCTCTAGCGACCGCTCAGCGGACGCGGCAGGAGCGGGCCAGCGTCGTCTCCAGTCTTCCTGCCGTCGGCGAAGAAGAAGGTGCCACGGGCGAGCGGGAAGATTCCGACGGTGAAGCCGCTCGGCGCCGCGCAGCTGGCGCTGATGAAGCTGCGCCGCTGACCCCGGTAGTTATAGGTGCGGCCGATGGTCAGGTCGATCTCGGTGACCGAGCCAAGCCCTCCGGCCAGGGTCGGGATCTTGGCCGAGAGCACGGTCCCGAACTCTCCCTTGCCGCTGCGGAAATCGTCAGCGGCAGGACGAAGGTCGCCTGCACCGGAGTCGTGCCGTAGAGGTGCAGCAGCAGCGCCGGCCGGCCCCGACGCTTGCCGTAGAAGGCGAGCATCCGGCCGGTCGGCGGGGAATGGGCGCGACGACTCGGGAACTCGACGTCGGCGCCGAAGTGCCCGCGTCCGACCAAGGATGCGGCCGCAGCGCTCGATCGCCGTCTCGCGTGCTGGTCGCTTGCAGCCGGGCGCTGGAGCAGGCGGGCAGGCCCGGCGGTCGTCAGCTTGCCGTTGCGGTTGAGCGCGATTTCGATCCTGCCGCACCGCCGGAGGATGGGTGCCGTCGGTGGTGCCGATCGCGCCCTTGACGTGAACCGTGATCGGCGCCAGCCGGTCACGCGGCAGCGAGTGCGGGGTGAAGCCGCCGCTGAAGGAGATCCGCAGATTGCCGGCCTGGCGTAGCTCGCCCTGCGCAAGGCTGGCGCCGAGCAGGCCGAGCAGCGGCGAGCGCAGAGCGGTATCAACAGTCGTCTGGGCATGGCTCGGTCCAGTCTAGGCGCCGGAATCTGCGGCTAGGGTTGAGCGATGGTTGAGCCTCACGGCTGGAGCGAGCTGTCCGACGGCGACGAATTCGCCGGCTACCGGATCGAGCGCCGGCTCGGGCGCGGCGGCATGGGGATCCTCTATCTCGCCGTCGAGCCCGGCCTCGAGCGCCGGGTGGCGCTGAAGCTGATCGCCCCCGAGGCGGCTGCCGACGAGGTCTTCGCCAGGCGCTTCGCCGAGGAGTCGCGGATCGCCGCCTCGATCGAGCACCCCAACGTGGTCCCGATCTACGCCGCCGGCGAAGAGGGCGGCGTGCCCTTCATCGCCATGCGCTACGTCTCCGGCTCGGACCTGGGCCGGCGGCATCGCCCGCGAGGGGCGGCTGCAGCCGGCGCAGGCGGTGGCGTTGATCGCCCAGGTCGGCAACGGACTCGACGCGATCCACGGCGCCGGCCTGGTCCACCGCGACGTCAAGCCGGCCAACGTCCTGCTGAGCGGCGAGGAGCGGCGAGGAGCACGCCTACATCACCGACTTCGGCGTCGCCCGCAACGTCGCCACCGAGTCCGGCCTGACCCAGACCGGGCGCTTCGTCGGCACCCTCGACTACGTCGCGCCCGAGCAGATCTCCGGTGGCCCGGTCGACGCCCGGGTCGACGTCTACGCGCTCGGCTGCCTGCTGTTCAAGCTGCTGACCGGGGAGGTGCCGTTCCCGCGCGAGGGCGAGGCGGCGCGCCTCTATGCCCACCTCAACGACCCGCCGCCGGCGCCGTCGCTGTACGCGCCGGAGGTCTCGATGGCGCTCGACGACGTCGTCGTCAGGGCGATGTCGAAGCAGCCCGAGGATCGCTATCCCTCCGCCGGCGACCTCGGCCGCGCCGCCGCTGGCGGCGCTCAGCGGCGCCGCGGTCGCGATCCCGGAGCGGACCGTGGCGACCGGCGCGGCGGCGACGCGGGAGACGCGCGCGCCGGAGCCCGAGCCGTCGACCAAACCCCCGAGTTCGTCGGAATCGACGTCGGCCACCGATCGCCTCGCGCCCGAGCCACCGGCATCCGGGAGCCGCGGGCGGCATCCACTCCTCGTCGCCGCCGGCGTGCTCGCCGCGATCGCGATCGTCGTTGCCGTGATCGCCCTCGGCGGCTCGGATGGCGGCAAAGATGGGCGGAGGCGATGCGACCACGACCGCCGTGGACAGAGGAAGAGGCGCCAGCGCCGAAACAGACTCAGAAACCGGAGCCAGAGCCGCTGACCCGGCCAGAAGCTGATCGCGACAGGGCGGATGAGATCTGCGAGGCCAGAGCCGATTACGCCGCTGCCCGGGACCGCGGCCCGAGGCGAAGACGAGCTGAACGTGCCCTACGCCGAGGCGCTCGTCGATCGCGCGACCACGCATCGCGGGCTGCGCAGTGAGCCGCCCCTCGCTTGCCGGCCCTACCGCGAATACGTCGAGGCGCAAAAGGGTCTCGACACCGACTGCAGGCGCTCCGGCCGCCAGGAAAGGCGACGCGGCCGAGTCGAAGCCGCGCGCGACGCCGCGATTCCAGGACGCTGCGCGAAGCCTGCGCGGAAGATCGGGTTCGACGTCTGCAGCACCAAGACTGAAGGAGGCGATGAAGACCGCCACCAATACCTGACCTTCGAGACCAGCGAGCGGCGCGAACTGATCCGGATCACCGAGGAGTGCAGGCCACGTCGACGAGGCGGGAATCGCCGAGGGCATGGTGCTGGCCTCGGCGATGCACATCACCGCCGGGATCTGGGTCAACGACGACGAGCCGGGCCTGCACGAGGACGTGCTCGAGTGGCTCGACAAGTCGCCCGCCGAGCTGGCGGCGCCGGCCAACGAGGTCGCCGGGAGCTGCTGCCGACGGCGGCGACTACCGCCACCACCGCGGCGGCGAGGACAACGGCGACGCCCACCTCAAGAACCTGCTCGTCCACCACCAGGCGATCGTCCCCGTCACCGCCGGCCGCCTCGACCTCGGTCCCTGGCAGCAGGTCTTCTACTGCGAGTTCGACGGCGCCGCCGCAAGCGGGTCGTGATCAAGGCGATGGGCGAGTAAGTGCGTAAGCAGACACTTACGTAACCATCTGCTTAAATAAGGCCATGGCGACGGACATGGCCAAGCGGCAGGAAGAGATGGACCTGGTCGCGCGGGCGATCGCCGAGCCGCGCCGCCGCGCAGATCCTGTCGATGGTGCGCGAGCGGGAGCTCAGCGCCGGCGAGATCGCCGCCGGCTTCGACGTCTCGCGCCCGGCGATCTCCCAGCACCTGACGGTGCTGCGCGGCGCCGGCCTGCTGAGCGAGCGTCGTCAGGGGACGAGCCGCTACTACCGGGCCCGGCCCGAGGGACTGGCCGGCCTGCGCGACTTCATGGACAAGTTCTGGACCGATCGTCTCGAGCGGCTGAAGCTGGCCGCCGAGCTGGAGCAGCAGAGGAGGGACAAACGTGGCAAACGCAAACACGGTGGACGCGGTCGAGGTCGAGGTTCGGATCGCGGCAAGCCCTGAGACGGTCTTCGACTTCTTCACCGACCCCGACAAGATGATCCAGTGGATGGGTCGCTCGGCCGAGCTCGACCCGCGGCCGGGAGGTCGGCTTCCGCTG
This sequence comes from uncultured Solirubrobacterales bacterium, assembly GCA_963715395.1. GTDB lineage: Bacteria > Actinomycetota > Thermoleophilia > Solirubrobacterales > 70-9 > VAYN01. The sequence goes on along the minus strand of OY970238.1, from coordinate 817,848 downwards.
CGAGATCAACGAGCGAGGCGATCGCCGTCGGCGAGTACGTCGAGGTCGAACGGCCCAACCGGGTCGTCTTCACCTGGGGCTGGAACGGCGAGGACTCGGTCACCCCGCCGGGCTCCAGCACGGGTCGAAGTCGCTGCTCGCCGCCGACGGTGACGGCACCCACCTGCGGCTGATCCACCACGACCTTCCCAGCGCCGAATCGGCCGAGAAACACGGTCACGGCTGGCGTCACTACCTGGACCGTCTCGCCGCCAGCGCCGTGGGCGAGGACCCGGGGCCGGACAAGTTCGGCGAGTAGCCGCACCAGATCTGAACAACGAAGCGACTACGAAAGGAACGACGATGGGCAACCCGACGATGTGGTTCGAAGTTGCGGCAAGGGACCGCGAGGCGATGAAGGGCTTCTACTCCGGCCTCTTCGACTGGAAGCTGACCGACATGGAGGCGATGCCCTACACCGGGATCGAGACCGGCGGGCAGGGGATCCCGGGCGGGATCGGATCGGCCCCGAGGGCAACGACGGTCACGTCACCTTCTACGTCGAAGTGGACGACGTCGAGGCGGGCCTGGCCAAGGCCGAGTCGCTCGGCGGCACTCGGGTGATGGGGCCGATGGACATCCCCAGCGGCCAGATCGGACTCTTCTCCGACCCCGAGGGCCACGTGGTCGGCCTGATGAACATGAACGGAGCCGGCTGACCCGTAGTCGGTCAGGATGGCCGGGTGGAGAACCTGGCCATCCCGCTCGAAGGCTCGCTGGCGGCGCTCGAGCCGCTCGAGGAGAAGCACGCCGACGATCTCTGGCGCGCGGCACAGGCGCCGGAGATCTGGAGCTGGCTGGCCGACGTCGGCAGCAACCGCGAGTACTTCGACCGCTGGTTCGAGCTGTCGCTGGCGGCTCATCGCGAGGGCAGGGAGGGCGTCTTCGCGACCCGCGACCGGCGCGGCGGCGAGATCGTCGGCAGCAGCCGCTACCTCAACGTCCGCCCGGCCGATCGCGCGCTCGAGATCGGCTGGACCTGGCTCAACCCGAGCGCCTGGCGCACCGGCATCAACGTCGAGGTCAAACTGCTGATGCTCGCCCACGCCTTCGACGACCTCGACTGCGTGCGGGTCGAGCTCAAGACCGACGCCCGCAACGAGCGCTCGCGCACCGCGATGGCGGCGCTTCCCGCCCAGTTCGAGGGCGTCATGCGCAACCACATGATCGTCCCCGACGTCGGCCAGCGCGACTCCGCCTACTACAGCGTCATCGACTCCGAGTGGCCCGCGGTGCGGGCCAACCTCGCGCACCGACTGACCCGCTGAAGCTTGGGCACTTAACCCGCCTATAGGTGGGTTAACTCCTCAATCCTTGTCGCGCCTGCCCGGGTGGGTGACCCGGTCGGCACGCTGCCGCGCTTCCTCGACCGCTTCGCGGGTCGCCGCGGCCGCCTCGTCGCTGACCGCGGCGACGCCCTCGCTCGGCTTGCCGCCGACGATGTCGCGGAAGGCTTCCTTGAAGCGGTCGGTGCGGCGGTCGGGGGGGAAGCGCGCCTCCGCCTTCGCCTGTTTCTTCGGGTTACGCTCGCCGTAGCGCCGCCGCGCCCAGGCCGAGTTCGGTTTGCCGATCCGGCAGGCGCCGTAGATCGCGATCGGGGCGATGAAGAAGCCGATGATCCCGTGCATCCGTCTGCCCTTGAAGAAGCTGATCGCGACGACCAGGAGCAGCAGCAGCGCCGAGACGATCAGCGCCGCCCAGCCTTCCGATTCGGTGCCGGTGTCGAACGGGTTGACGCCGAGCACCACGAGGCCGATCAGCGACGCCGCGATCACCGTCGCGTCGATCGAGCTGCGGCCCTCCTCTGCCCAGTAGACGTCGTCGAGGTAGACCCAGAGCGCGAACTCGTCGATCGTCAGCCCGGCGCCGACGCCGAAGAAGAAGGCGCAGATCTCCGCCCACGGGCTGTCGCCGTCGGCGGCGAAGCCGAGCGTGCCGGCGATCATCATCGTCACGATCCCGAAGACGAGGTGGTGGAGGTGGACGCCGCTGTCGCTGACGACGCTGCCCGGCCACCAGGGGACCTTGGGGCTGCGCATCAGCCGCGTGCTCATGCGGATGAAGGCGAAGGAGAGGACGAATCCGACCAGGACCAGGAAAACGCCCTGGCGTTCGTTGGCGAGGATCTGGTCCTGCCAGTAGTCGGCGATGAACGAGGCGTAGATCATGCCGGCGCCGGTTCGGGAGCGGGCGGGATTGAACTCCGGCCCTGCCCCGTCCTTTTCGGCGATCAGGTCGAGCGTGAGCAGGACCGCGGCGACGGCGAAGATCGGCGTCAGGAAGACGTTGGCGACGGTGTCGGCGAGCCAGGTGGCGACGAAGGAGTGGCCGAGCAGCTCGTGGACGCCGCTGCCCAAGCAGCTCGCCGACCACGTCGCCGACGATCTCGATCGGGACGAGGACCAGAAGGACGATCCAGAACTTGCCCCGCACCAGCTCGACAGCTGCGACGGAAGGCGCCGCGCACGCTGCGCTTCTCGATCTCGACCACCGGGCCGGCCAGCCCGAGCCAGACGAAGGCCAGCACGCCCGGGACGAAGAACAGCGAGCAGCCCGATGACGACGATGAACGACGTAGACGAGGTCGACCGCGATCAGCCGCCCGTAGTCGATGTCGGCGGGCGATCTCGCGCAGCGAGGGCGGCCGCTCGTGCTCGGGGTGGGTGAGCGAGATCGCGACCGCGCCGCTGTAGAAGACCTCGCCGATCAGGCTGGTCGCGGTCAGGGCGCTGATCGCGCGCGACCAGGGCGGCGATCTTGACGCCGCTGTCGAGGTCGAGCGAGTCGACGTCGAGCGTCGGCCGAGAGCCGAGTCGAGCAGCCCCAGCGGCAGGAAGACGATCGCCGCCAGCAGCAGCAGCGAGCGGGGCCCAGGACCAGTAGGTGCGGCCGATCCGGGCGTAGATCGAGCCGAGCGCGCGCAGCCGGTCACGCTAGCCGCGCCGGCGACCGGGCTTGACGCGGCCGCGGGCCTCGAGCCTCGACTGGCTCGACTCCGAGGCCGGCACCCGCTTCAGGTTGCCGAGCTCGGGGATCAGCAGCTCTTCGGCGCACCGCCGGTGCCAGTGGTGATGGTCGGTGCCGCCGAGGCGGCGCACGAACTGGACGACGGTGTGCTCGTCGCCGACGTCGATGTCGCCGTGGCAGCCGGGGCAGTGGTAGAGCTTGCGGGCGATGCCGCGGATCAGCCAGACCTCGTCGCCCTCTTCGTTCAGTCCGCGGAGACTCCAGCGCATGCTCGGCTGGCCGTCGAACTGGCCCATGGCTCAGCGCCTCGACATCCAGGCGAAGCCGGCCGCCATCGCCACGTTGGCGACCCCGGCCAGATACAGGCCCAGCTTCGCGCCCGGCCGGCTGACCGCCGGCGAGCTGTGCCCAGAGCGCGTCGGTTGCGATCTCGGTGCCGCGCAGCCAGGCCAGCGCCTGCCAGTCGCCCGGCTTGCCGCGCCGCTCGGCGACGGCGTGGGCGGCGGCGAAGGTCAGCCAGATCGGTCCGCAGCGCCGGAACAGGTGCTTCGCGTCGGGCGAGGGCTCGTCGTGACCGAGCACCTTCAGGGTCGCCGCCGGGGCGGCGATCGCCGCGCTTCCGAGCAGCAGGTCGAAGGCGATCATGTTGCGGTTGGTGAGGCGCAGGGCCTGTTCAAGAGTCATCACTGCCGTCAATCCAACCAGATCGGCAAGGAAATACGCACAAGTGTGGGAGTTCGCAAGAAGGGAAAGTGTGAGGTTCGGCGAAATCGACCGCCGTGACCAAGACCGCGACGAAGTCCCCACAACTTAAGAGTCTTTCCGACTACATCCAGGAGCGTTTCGACGAGTTCTCGCGCTCCCAGAAAGACGTAGCCCGCTACATCGTCGATCATCTCGACGAGGCAGCCTTCCTCACCGCCGAGGAGCTGGCCCGGAGAGCGAGCACCTCGTCATCGACGGTGGTGCGCTTCTCCCAGGCCCTCGGCTTCGAGGGTTACCCGGAGCTGCAGCAGTCGGCGATCGAGGAGTACCGCGCGACGATCGCCGGTGCCGGTGCCGGCAACGGCGGCGCCCTCTTCTCCTTCGACCACTCCGAGCTGGAGGGGTCGCTCAGCGCCGACTACGCCAACCTCGAGGAAACCGCGCGCAAACTGACGCCGGAGCAGGTCGATGCCTCGGTCGCGGCGCTGGCCACCGCGCAGCGCATCGTCATCGTCGGCGTCGACCAGATGGCCTTCTTCGCCAGCTACCTGCGCCACACCCTGAGCCTGCTCGACATCCGGGCCGAGATCGTCGCCAGCACCGGTGGCGAGTCCCTGCAGCGACTCGGCCGGATCGGCGAAGACACGCTCGTCATCACCCTTTCCGCCGGCCGTGCCCACCCGCTGCTGCTGCGGGCGATGAAGCTCGCCCTGCACCGCGGCGCCCGCACCCTGGCGATCTCCGACGCGACCATGTCGGAGGTCGGGGAGCACGCCGAGCTGACCCTCTACTTCTCGTCCAACAGCCCCTCGTTCGCCCGTTCGAACACGGCGCTGATGGCCCTCGTCCAGGCGCTTGCCTACGGCCTCTACGCCCGTGACGAAGCCGCGCACAAAGACCGCATTCGCGCTTACAAACTGAAGTAGGACGAAACGAGCTCCGGCTCGCGGGTCCTGTCGTCGCGGCATCCCCCACGGTGCTCGGACGCTGCTGCGCAGCGCCCTCCGCGCCGCGGGGGACCCCCGCCGCGACGCCACCCGCGAGAGGGACGAACCCCGCCCGACTTCAGGCAGCAGGTCGCTCCACGTAAGATGGCTGTGATGACTGAGCGCGCGACTTTTAGGTTGAAAACCGGCCTGGCGGAGATGTTGAAGGGCGGGGTGATCATGGATGTGGTCACCCCCGAGGAGGCGAAGATCGCCGAGGACGCGGGCGCCTGCGCGGTGATGGCGCTGGAGCGCGTTCCCGCCGACATCCGCCGTGACGGCGGTGTCGCCCGCATGTCGGACCCGGCGATGATCAAAGGGATCCAGGAGGCGGTGACGATCCCGGTGATGGCGAAGGCGCGGATTGGCCACTTCGCCGAGGCCCAGGTCCTGCAGGCGCTCGAAGTCGACTACGTCGACGAGTCGGAGGTCCTGACCCCGGCTGACGAGCGCAACCACATCGACAAGCTTGCCTTCGACGTCCCCTTCGTCTGCGGCGCTACCAATCTCGGCGAGGCGCTGCGGCGGCTCGGCGAGGGCGCGGCGATGATCCGCTCCAAGGGCGAGGCCGGGACCGGCAACGTCGTCGAGGCGGTCCGCCACATGCGCGAGATCACCTCCGGCATCAAGCGGCTGGCGCAGTTGCGGCCCGAGGAGCTTGCCGCCGCGGCCAAAGAACATCAGGCGCCGATCGAGGTCGTGCGCGAGGTCGCCGCCGCGGGTCGCCTGCCGGTGCCGCTGTTCTGCGCCGGCGGCATCGCCACTCCGGCCGACGCCGCGCTGATGATGCAGCTCGGCGCCGAGGGCAACTTCGTCGGCTCCGGGATCTTCAAGAGCTCCGATCCGGAGCGGCGTGCCCGCGCGATCGTCGAGGCGACCACCCACTTCGAGGACCCCGAGCGGGTCGCGGCCGCCTCGATCGGGTTGGGCGAGGCGATGCCGGGGCTGGAGATCGCCGATCTCGCCGCAGAGGACGCCCTCCTGCAGAACCGCGGAGTCTGAGCTGCGCGTCGGCGTCCTAGCGATCCAGGGCGATTTCGAGGCGCACGCCCGCATCCTGCGCCAACTCGGCGCCGAGACGACCGAGGTTCGCACTCCTGAGGATCTCGACGGCCTCGACGGCCTCGTCATCCCCGGCGGCGAGAGTACGACGATCAGCAAGGGGATCGATTCGGCCCGGCTCGAGCCGGCGCTGCGAGCCCACCACGAGGCCGGGCGGCCGATCCTCGGCACCTGCGCCGGGATGATCGTCTGCGATGCCGAGCATCTCGGCTTCCTCGATGCCGACGCCAGGCGCAACGCCTTCGGCCGCCAGCTGCAGAGCTTCGAGGCGGACCTGGAGATCGAGGGGATCGGCGACGAGCCGCTGCGCGCGGTCTTCATCCGCGCCCCCTGGATCGAGCGCCACGGGCCCGACGTAGAGGTGCTGGGCTCCTACGAGGGACACCCGGTGGCGGTGCGCGAAGGCACCGTGCTGGCCTCGTCGTTCCACCCGGAGCTGACCGACGATCCGCGCTTCCATGCGATCTTCATGGCGATGACCACGAGCGCGCGCGAGCGCGGCAGGGAGGAGACGGCGAGATGAGGGACCCACGGACCGCAGGCCTGGCGAAGATCCTGGTCGGATACTCGACCGAGGTGAAGGAGGGCGAGGTCGTCTCGATCGACGGCGAGAGCGCCGCGGCGCCCCTGCTGCTGGCGGTCTACGAGGAGGTGCTGAGGGCCGGCGCAAACCCGGTCCTCAACGTCGCTCTCGACGGCCAGATCGCCGCCTACTTCAAGCACGCTTCCGATGCCCAGCTGGAATGGATCTCACCCTTCGCCGAGTGGATGGTCGACAACGCCGACGTGCGGATCGCGATCGGCGCCAGCACCAACACCCGCGAGCTGTCCGGGGTCGCGCCGGAGCGCCAGACCTTGCGCCAGTCGGTCACCGGCGACCTGATGGCCCGGGCGATGAAACGCAGCGCTGAGGGCGATTTCCGCTGGTGCTACACGCTCTACCCGACCAGCGCCTACGCGTCCGAGGCGGAGATGAGCTTGGCCGACTACGAAGACTTCTACTACGGCGCTTGCCTGGCCGGCGACGGCGACCCGCTGCAGGCCTGGCGCCGCGCCTCGGAGGAGACGGTGCGGCTGGCCGAGTGGATCGAGGGCCACGAGGAGGTGCGGGTGACGGCACCGGGAACCGACATCAAGCTCGGCATCGCCGGTCGCAGGTTCATCCCCTGCGACGGCCGCCACAACATGCCCGACGGCGAGTTCTTCACCGGCCCGGTCGAGGACTCGGTCGAAGGGGAAGTGAGCTTCCACCTGCCGGCGGTGATCGGCGGGCGCGAGGTCTCCGGGGTGAAACTTCGCTTCGAGGCCGGGGCGGTCGTCGACGCCAGCGCCACCCGCGGCGAGGAGTACCTGCTGAAACTGCTCGACACCGACGACGGCGCACGGCGTCTCGGCGAGCTCGGGATCGGCACCAACTACGGGATCGACCGCGGTACCCGCGAGGTCCTGCTCGACGAGAAGATCGGCGGCACCGTGCACATGGCCGTCGGCACCAGCTATCCGGAGTCAGGCGGCAAAAACGAGTCCGCCGTCCACACCGACCTCGTCTGCGACCTCCGCCTCGGCGGCAAGCTCGAAGTCGACGGCGTCGTGATGCAGGAAAACGGCAAATTCATGGTCTGAGGCCGCTCAGGTCTGGGTGACGATGGTTGCGATCGTCCCGCCAAAGCCAACCACCAGCGTCACCGCCGCGCCAAAGGCAATTTGGATCAACGTGCGGTTGAGGGCCGCCATCTCGCCACGCATCTCGGTCAGCTCTGAGCGCACCGCGGCGAATTCAGTGGCCATCTCGGACCGCACGGCAGCGAATTCAGTAGCCATCACGGACCGCACGGCAGCGAATTCGGTTCGCGTCTCGAGGCGCTGGGCCTGGAATTCGCGACTGACCTCGCGGAAGCCGGAGTCGACCCGCAGGTTCAGGTCGTCCAGGCGCTCGTCGGTCCAGGCGTCTTTCACGGCCTCCATGATTTCAGCTTACGCGGCGCGATGTAACCTGTTGTCTGCACAGCGCAACATCTTCGCCAATGAACTCGGCATTGACCTGAACGAGCGAGTTGAGCTTGCGTCTACTGGTTCGGCAGCGGGGAGCCGGCGAGCAGGAAGAACCAGACCGTCAGCGCCAGTGCCGCCAGCATCACCGAGGCCATCAGCACCGCCTCGACAACCGTGACGCTGCCCTGCACCGGACCCGTGTCGCGCATGCTTTTAAGCCAGGCGGGCCGGATCGGCGCCAGGCGGTTGGTGCCGGTGATGCGGACGTAGAGTTCGTTGAGCCGCCCGATCAGCCAGGCGATGACGAGGATCGAGACGATGATCCCGACCGCCACGACGGCGTAGGGACCGCCGCTCGGGAACTGGGTCTCGGAGACCTTTGAGCCGATGTAGAGCCAGCTCAGCGGAATCGCCGTCCAGAGCGAGAACGCGGCCAGCAGCATCGCCAGGAAGACGATGCCGGCGACGAGTGCCCGGCCCGGGTTGTGGGTGTGGGTGTTGGCGGTCATCTCCCTCCTTCATAGAATGACACGCATATGTCCGGTCATTCGAAGTGGTCCTCGATCAAACACAAGAAGGGCGCCGCCGACGCCAAACGCGGCAAGCTCTTCAGCAAGCTCGCGCGGGCGATCACCGTGGCCGCCCGCGACGGGGGAGGGGACACCGACGGCAACCCGGCCCTCGCGACCGCCGTGCAGAAGGCGCGCGAAGCCTCGATGCCGAAGGACAAAATCCAGAAAGCGATCGACACCGGCACGGGGGCGGGTAGCGACAGCGCGGCGATCGAACGGGTCCTTTACGAGGGCTATGGCCCGGCCGGGGTGGCGGTCCTGGTCGAAGCGCTGACCGACAACCGCAACCGCGCCAGCGCCGAGATCCGTCACGCCTTCTCCAAACACGGGGGCAGCCTCGGCGAGCCCGGCTCAGTCGCCTGGATCTTCGAGAAAAAGGGCGCGATCCTGGTCGACGGCGACCGCTACGGCGAGGACGACCTGATCGGCGCGATCGACGCCGGGGCCGAGGACGTCCGCGAGGAAGGCAACCAGCTGCGCGTCCTCTCCGAGCCGGGCGACCTCACGGCCGTGCGCGAAGCCCTGGAGTCCTCCGGGGTCGAGATCGAATCGGCCAGCCTGGCGACCGAACCGAAAAGCACCGTCGAGGTCAAAGGCCACGACGCCGAGCTGCTGCTGAAACTCCTCGACGCGCTGGATGAGCAGGACGATGTGGACGAAGTCTTCGCGAACTTCGACATCCCGGAGGACGTGCTGGAGAAACTCGCGGCCTGAGGGTTCGGGAGGGGGTTGCAAGGGAGGGATGTCGGTACCCCTGCGCGGGAATTGAGTCGCGCGCCCTTCGGGCGTCGCTCCCAAACATGCTGCCCGCCTAGGGCGGGCAGGAATCGGATTGCATTTCCGCCGCTTCGCGACATTCCCGCGCAGGGGTACCGACATCCCTCCAACGAAACGAGCCCCGGGGACGCCCAGGTCACGGCAGCTTCTGCGAAAGCTCGGGGATGACGCTCTCCTCTGCGGAAGCAGCTTCTGGACCCTTGTCGGTTCCCTTGCTGCGGTTTGGGGGAGGGGTCTGGTCACCCCGCGGGCGAATGTCCGCAAAGCGCGCGAAATGCAATCTGTTTTCTGCGCGCCATAGGCGCGCACCATCTCAGGGAGCTGCGCCCTTTAGGGTGGGCGGACTCCAAGGTGTGCCGACACCGCAGACTCATCTGACCTCCATCTTGCGGGCACCGTAGACGATGTCCGCCGGGATCTGGCCGGCCGTCAGCCGACCATGGTGGACTCGGTCGAAGTTGTAGAAGCGCAGGTATTCCTTGAGGTCGCGGCGCAGACTGGAGAGGGCGGGGTGCAGGTAGCGGGCAAAGGAAGGCCGCCAGCACTCGTCGAGGATCGTGCGGTGAAGCGCCTCGACGTTGCCGTTTGATTGGGGGCGCCCGGCGCGAATCCGGCTCTGCTTCGCCCCGAAGCCAACGACGGTCTCGGCGAACTCCCCCTTGAACTCGTTGCCGTTGTCTGAGAGCACCCGCTCCAGCCGCCAGCCGGCCTCGCGCAGCTCCGAGGCGACGCGGCGGGCGAGTTTGGAGGTCTGCCTGGCGGCGGGCATCGCCGGCTTGCCTTCCTTGCAGACGACCACTTCCGCCCAGGCAAAGGAGGAGGCGACGTCGATCGCGGTGAGCTGCCAGATTGAGCCCTTGGTGCCCTGCAGGCGGCCGACGAAGAAGCAGTCGATCCCGATCAGCTCGCCGGGCCGGGAGACGTCGATGTGGCGCTCGGGCCCAGCGTCGCGGGGTGGCTCATAGGGCGCGGCATAGCCGGCGATGAGCCCCAACCGCTTTGCCCGCGTGTTGAGGCCGTGGCGGCAGAGCACCTTCCAGACTCCGTTGGGCGAGACGAGGATGCCACCCCACTTGGGCCGCCCGAGCTCGGCAGCGACCCGCCTGGGGCCCAGCCCCGGGTGGCCCAGCGAGAAGGCGACGATGCGCTCCTCGACCATCTTCGAGAGCTGGTTAGGCATCCGCGGCGCACGGCGCTCTCTGGGGCGCAGCACCTCGAGACCGTGACGCTCGACCTGCCGCTTCCAGGCGTAGTAGGTCGATCGGTGCACCCCGAAACTCCGGCAGGCAGTCGCCACGCTGGTCCTAGTCGCCTCGGCGAAGAGCGCTTGGCGGTAGCCGAACAGCACGTCATCCTTGGTCATGCGACTCCCTTTCTGAACTTCATTGGCGTGAAGCCAGGAGCCTGAGTCGCAGCGCGGACAGCCCCCAACCCAGCTGGGTTGGGGGCTGTCTCGCTTGAAGAGCTATCGATCTCCCGGAAAGTGTCGGCACACCTTGGAGTCCGCCCACTTTAGGGCGCGCGACAAATTCGCCCGCGGGGTGACCAGACCCCTCTCGCCAAACCCCCGATGAAGGCATCCGACCACGCTCCCAGAATCACTTCCCATGCAGGTCGTGATGGGCGTCGACCCCGGCGCAGCCAATCTTGGGTTCGGAATCGTGCGCATCGAGGGCAACCGGATGGTCGCTCTCGACGGTGGCGTGGTCGAAACGACGCCTGAGCAGCCGATGGAGCAGCGGCTGGAGAAGATTTACCGAGCTCTGGCCGAGCTGATCGCCTGGCACGAGCCGAAGGCGATGGCGATCGAGCAGGTCTATTTCGGCAAGAACGTGGTTTCGGCGATGGCCGTCGGGCAGGCCAGCGGGGTGGCGATGCTGGCCGCCTCCCAGAAGGGCGTCGACTGCTTCGCCTACACGCCGCAGGCGATCAAGATGGCCGTCTGCGGCTCCGGCGGCGCCGACAAGAGCCAGGTGCAACGGATGGTCGGGACGCTGCTCGGCCTGCCCGAGCCACCCAGCCCCGACCACGCGGCCGATGCCCTGGCTGTGGCGATCTGCCACGGCGGCAGCGCCGGTCATCGCGAGGCCGTCGCGGCGACCGAGGCCGCCCCGCCGGACGCAACGCCAGAACGGATCGCCGGATGATCGCCGCGGTGCGGGGCGAGGTGATGGTGCGGCGGGCGGACCATGTCGTGGTCGACGCGGGTGGTGTCGGCTACCGCTTGGCCGTCTCGGCGGAGACGCTGAAGGCGGTTCCCGCTGCCGGCAACGACACCTTCCTTCACGCCGAGCTGATCTCGCGCGAAGATTCCCTCGCCCTCTACGGCTTCTCCTCCGAGGAGGAGCGCGATCTCTTCCGCCAGCTGATCTCGGTCAGCGGGATCGGCCCGAAAGTGGCGATCGCGGCCCTTTCCGGGGGCGGCGCCCGGGACCTCCTGCGGGCGATCGCCGCTGGCGACGCCAAACGCTTCCAGGCGGTTCCAGGGATCGGCAAGCGAACTTCGGAGCGGATCATCGTCGAGCTGCGCGAGAAGGTCGCAGGGGCGTTGGAGGAGGAGGTGGCGGTCGCGGCCGCGGACGGCGGCGACGCTCGGGCCCTGGCGCGGGATGGCCTGGTCAACCTCGGCTACGCGCCGCTGGAAGCCGAGAAGCTGCTCGACGGCCTCGACAGCGCCGAGCCGCAGGAGCTGATCGCGTCGGCGCTGCGCAAGGCCGCCTCGGCCCGGAGTGGGGCGTGAGCGATTCGCCCGACATCGGCGCCAGGCGCATCCGCACGCCCGGAATCGACGGCGAGCCGGTTCCGGTCGACGCCGAGGTGCGGGTCCACGATGCTCGCGCCGACGTTCCCGACGAGGACCTCGACCGCTCGCTGCGACCACCGACGCTCGCCGACTTCGTCAACCAGGAGCAGGTGACCGAGCAGCTCGCGATCTTCATCGAGGCCGCCCGCGGCCGCGGCGAGCCACTCGACCACGTCCTCCTGGCTGGGCCTCCGGGCCTCGGCAAGACTTCGCTGGCCCACATCGTCGCCGCCGAGATGGGGGTTCCGATGGTGCAGACGGCCGGTCCGACCCTGGAGCGCAAGGCCGACATCGCCTCCTTCCTGACCGCGCTGGAGCCGGGCAGCGTCTTTTTCATCGACGAGATCCACAGGCTCGGCCGCGCCGTCGAGGAGACCCTTTACCCGGCAATGGAGGACGGCGAGCTGCCGGTCGTGCTGGGGCAGGGAGCCGGGGCGCGGACCGTGACCCTGCCGCTGCCGCCGTTCACGCTGATCGGCGCCACCACCCGGGCCGGCCTGCTGACGACGCCGCTGCGCGACCGCTTTGGCGTCTCGCACCGGCTCGAGCACTACACCCCGGAACACCTGGCGCTGATCATCGAGCGCTCGGCCAGCATCCTCGACGTCGAGATCGATAGGGACGGTGCCCACACGATCGCCTCGCGTTCGCGCGGGACCCCACGCGTTGCCAACCGCCTGCTGAAGCGAGTTCGCGATTTCGCCCAGGTGAAGGGGGCGGGCATGATCGGGGGTGACGTCGCATCGGCGGCGCTGGAGATGCTCCAGGTCGACGCCGGTGGGCTCGACCGCAGCGATCGGTCCCTGCTGGACACCGTGGCGACCAAGTTCGGCGGCGGCCCGGTCGGCCTCTCGACCCTGGCGATCGCGATCGGCGAGGAGCAGGACACGATCGAGGACGTGCTCGAGCCCTACCTGCTGCAGCAGGGCTTGCTGAAGCGGACTCCGCGCGGCCGGGTGCTGACCCAGCGGGCCTACGATCACCTCGGGCTGCCGACGCCCGAAGGCGCCACGAGCCTCTTCTAGGCGCGCGTCGCTAGCCTGTCGGTTATGCCGTTTTTCATCTGCCCGAATTGCGGGCACCGGGAGGTGAGCGGCGAGCGAACCGCGGGGTTCAGCTCGCGCCCGAAGGGTTGCTCTAAATGTGGCTTCGGCTTTGTCTTCGAATTACTCGACGATTATTATCCGGCTCCCAATGCTGCCTTTTTCGTCTGTGACAAGCAGGAACGCGTGATCGACGCCGGCAAAGGCAGCTTCGAGCTGACCGGTCTCACCGACGAGGACGTGATCGGCCGTCCCGTGCGCGAGGTGCTCGGTCTCGACTGGATCGACAAAGGCGACGGAGACGAGACCTCCGATACCAATGGCGACGGCGTCACCGATCCGATCGAGACCTCGCTGGAGTGGGGGGTGCGCTCGCTCGGCAAGCGGGTCTCGGTCAACGCCGAGGGCGACCTGCCGGCTCGTGCCGTCGCCGACGTCTTCCCCGCCTACGACGACGATGGCGGGCTTTTGCTCGTGCTGACGCCGGAGGGATAGAGGATGGGTTCCCGGCGCCGCTATCTCTTCGTTCTGCTCTTCGTCCTCGGCCTGGTTGGCGTCTCGGCGCTGGTCATCTCCAACACCTCGACCAAGCTCGGCCTCGACCTCAAGGGTGGAGTCGAGCTGGTCTACCAGGGACAGCCGACCGGACAGGTGACCGAGGTCACCAGCGAGGACATCGAACGCTCGATCGAGATCATCCGCGAACGGATCGATCAGTTCGGCGTCTCCGAGCCGGAAGTCTCGCGCCTCGGCACCGACCAGATCACGGTCAGCCTGCCCGACGTCGACAACGCCCAGCGGGCGATCGACCAGGTCGGGACCACGGCGCAGCTCTACTTCTACGACTGGGAGCCGAACCTGATCGGTCCCGAGCGGGCGATCGGCGGCCGCCCCGGGCAGGAACCGCCGGAAGGCCCGCTGAAAGCCTCCGAAAAACGCTGGGAGGACGCGGGTCGCGACGCGAGGAGCACCCAGAACTCGCAGATGATCGACCAAGGCGCCTACCCGACGGCCTACGACGCGGCGCTGCTCGCCACCGAACAGAAACCGGTCGAGAACTGCGACAACTGCTCCGTCTCGAAACCTCGCTTCTACCTCTTCGAGCGGGAGCAGCCACACGATCTGATCGCTGGCCCCGAGCTGGCGAAAAAAGACCTCTTCATCAGCCCGACCGGCGAGAAACGTCCGAGCAACGGGATCGTCGTCGAAGTGCCGACCGGGACGATTCTGGTCTCCGAATACCCCGTCGACCAGGAAGGGAAAGTCGATAAAACCGCTCGTCCCGGCTGGTACGCGCTCAAAGACAACCCGGCGCTCTCGGGCACCGACATCACCGATCCGAAGCAGGAATTCGACGAATTCAACGAACCGAACGTCACCTTCGGCTTCACCGACCAGGGTCGCGAGGCGTTCCAGGAAGTGACCCGGCAGATCGCCCAGCGCGGCCAGGCGCAGGCGATCGGGCCGGTCGCCGGCGAACAGGCGGCGGCCCTCTCCGGCCACTTCGCGGTCGTACTCGACAACGAAGTCAAAACGCGGCCGATCATCGACTTCTCCGCAGAACCCGGACGGGATCGACGGTCGCACCGGCGCCCAGATCTCCGGCGGCTTCACCAGTCCCCAGGAGGCCCAGGACCTGGCCACGGTCCTGCAGATCGGCGCCCTGCCGATCAACCTCAAACTGATCAGCCAGACCCAGGTCTCGGCGACCCTCGGCTCGCAGGCGCTCGACGCGGGGATCAAGGCCGCCGTGATCGGCCTGATCCTGGCGATCATCTTCCTCGTCGCCTACTACCGCTTCCTCGGGGTGGTCGCGTCGATCGCCCTCGGCGCCTACGGGGTCATCTTCTTCGCCCTGATCAACCTGATCCCGATCACCCTGACCCTGCCGGGGATCGCCGGCCTGGTGCTGACGATCGGCGTCGCCGCCGACTCCAACATCGTCATCTTCGAGCGAATAAAGGAGGAAGTGCGGGCCGGGACGCTCGATGTCGAGCGCGATCAGCGCTGGCTACAAACGCGGGATCAGCACGATCGTCGACGCCAACGTGATCACCCTGCTGACCGCCTTCATCCTCTTCGTACTGGCGACCTCCGGCGTCAAAGGCTTCGCCTTCACCCTCGGCGTCGGCACGATCGTCTCGCTGCTGACCGCCGTCGTCTTCACCCAGGCGCTGCTCGGCAGCATGAGCCGCTCGCCGCCTGCTGCGCTCGCCGCGCGCGCTCGGAGCCGGCGGCGAGGGCGTGCGCTGGCACTTCGACTTCATGGGCGCGAGCCGCTGGTTCTTCTCGATCTCCGGCCTGATCCTGCTGGTCGGTGCCCTCTCGCTGTCGATCAACCAGCTCAACTTCGGCATCGACTTCGAGTCCGGCACCCGGATCAAGGTGGCGCTGGTCAAGCCGACCGACGAGGAAGGGGTCCGCGACACCCTCGACGCGGCTGGTATCAGCGGCGAGGAGATCCAGCAGGTCTCCGACCCGGTCCTCGGCGACAACGTCTTCCAGATCCAGGCTCGCGAGCTGCAGCCGGAAACGGTCAAAGAGGCCGAGCAGGCGCTCGACCGCCGAGTACGGAGTCGCCGAAGACGGCTTCGACAGCACCAGCATCGGCCCGACCTTCGGCCAGCAGGTCGCCGACAGCGCCCTGAAAGCGCTGATCTTCTCGTTGCTGGTGATCTGCGGCTACGTCGCGCTGCGGTTCGACCCCAAGTTCGCGGTCCCGGTCCTGATCGCGATCTTCCACGACATCCTGATCACGGCGGGCGTCTACTCGCTGACGGGGAAAGAGGTGAGCAGCGGTACCGTCGCCGCCTTCCTCACCATCCTCGGTTACTCGATCTACGACACGATCATCGTCTTCGACCGAATACGCGAGAACGTGCCGCGGATGCCGCGGGCGGCGTTCACCCAGATCGTCAACCGCTCGATGAGCGAGGTGCTGACGCGGTCCCTGGCGACCAGCTTCACGACCCTGCTCGGAGTGATGTCGTTGCTGATCTTCGGCGGCGCCACGCTGCAGGACTTCGCCTTCGCGATGCTGGTCGGCATCGCCTCCGGTACCTACTCGTCGATCTTCATCGCCTCGCCGGTACTGGCGGCCTGGAAGGAACGCGAGCCGGTTTCGTGCGGCGCCGCCTGCGCATCGCCGAGGTCGAGGGCAGCGTGCCGGCCTTCGCCGACGACGTGGCCACCACCAAGCTCGGCGGCGACGAAGAGAGCGAAGCCGAGATCGTCGCCGAGGTCGAACAGGCCGAGGCGCAGCAGCAGGCGGGGCGGTCGCCACGGTCGAGCGGACGAGGACGGAAACGGCGCCGATCCGGCCGTCAATGGCGAGTCCGGCGACGGAAGAGGCGAACACTGCCTCGGCGGAGCGGCGTCAGCGCAATGCCGAACGGCGGGCACGTCGGCAGCAACGCCGCAAACACGGGAGGAAGCGTTAGGCATGGCACTGCTCGTCTGGTTCACGATGGGGATCGCCCTCTGGCACTTCACCGTCTTCCTGCCGGACCATTTCTGGCAGGGCATCGTCGGCGCCTTCGTCGGCGCGGTCCTCGGCGCCGTCATCTTCGGTTTGATCGTCGCTCTGATCAGCGGCAAAAGCTTCGGTGACACCGACCTGGGCACCGCGCTGCTCGCGATCCCGGGCGTCGCGATCGGCCTCGCGATCGTCTACGCGATCGGCGTCCGCGGCGAAGAGCAGCTCGACTAGCGCTGTTTCCTCTCCATTTTCGGGGGATTTGCGGCGCTTTTGACGCCGCGGCGCTGCCTAGCCTGGTTGCGTGCCGAAAACCCTGAAAGCCTTCGCCGCCGAGCCCTACTCCTACGCCGACGTGCGCGCCGTCGCCGACGGCCTCGATCTCAGCGAGCCGGTGGCCGTGACGCTGGTTCGCCGCGGCTACCGGACCCCGGAGCAGGCGCGCGAGTTTCTCGCCGCCGACGAGTCGCACCCGCCGTCGGCCTTTGGCTCGATGGAGGCGGTCGTTGCCCAGGTCCGCGGCGCAATCGTCGAGGGTAAGCGGATCACGGTGCACGGCGACTTCGACGTCGACGGCGTCTGCGCGACGACGATCATGGTCGCGACGTTGCGCGACATGGGAGCCGAGTGCGACTGGCTGATCCCGGACCGGATCGGCGACGGCTACGGCCTCAGCGCCGCCAACATCGAGAAGCTGGCGAAGCGCGGCACGCGGCTCCTGATCACCGTCGATTGCGGTATCACCGCGGTCGAGGAGGTGCGACTGGCGCGCGAGCTCGGCATCGAGACGATCGTCACCGACCACCACCAGGCCGGCGACGAGCTCCCCGACTGCCCGATCCTGCACCCGGAGCTGAGCGGCTACCCGTTCGCCTCGCTCTGTGGCACCGCCGTCGCCTGGAAGCTTGCCTGCGCGCTGCGCGAGACCGACGGCGAGGAGGATCTCGACCTGGTCGCCCTGGCGACGGTGGCCGACGTGGTGCCCCTGGTCGGCGAGAACCGGGCGCTGGTCAAGCGTGGGCTGGTGGAGATGCGGCGGGCGGGACGGATCGGACTGCGGGCGCTGATGGAGGCTTCGAAATGCGAGCCGACCCGGCTCGACGAGAGCGACATGGCGTTCCGGCTGGCGCCGAGGATCAATGCCGCCGGGCGCCTCTACCGGGCCGACGCGGGGGTCGAGCTGATGCTCACCGACGACGAGGACCGGGCTGAGCAGATCGCCACCGAGCTGGGACGCGCCAACTCGGAGCGACGGGCGCGGGAGCGGGAGGTCGACACCGCCGCCGAGTCCGCCCGGCGCGAGCTCCCCGACAGCCTGCGGGAGGCTCCGGGCCTGGTCTTGGCGGGCGAGGACTGGCATCCGGGCGTGGTCGGGATCGTCGCCTCGCGGCTGGTCGAGCGCCATCACCGGCCGGTCGTCGTCATCTCGCTCGACGGAGAGGGCGGGGGACGGGGGAGCGGCCGCAGCATCCCCGGATTCGATCTGCACGCGGCGCTCGAGGCCTGCTCCGAGCATCTGGAGAGCTTCGGCGGTCACCGTGCCGCCGCCGGGCTCTCGCTGCGGGCCGAGAACCTCGACCCCTTCCGCGAGGCCTTCGCCGCTCACGCCACCTCCGTTCTCGGTCCCGAGGACCTACGCCGGACCGAGCGGATCGACGCCATGGTCGGCGGGGTCGGGCTCGGCCTCGAGTTGGCCGAGGAGCTGGGCCAGCTGGCGCCGTTCGGGATGGGCAACCCGGGAGTGCGGCTGATGGTGCCCTCGGCCCGGGTCAGCGACGTGCGGACGATGGGGGATGGGGGCAAGCACGCCCGCTTCAGCCTCCACAGCGGTGCCCACCGCGCCCTCGGCGTCGCCTTCGGCCGCTCCTCGCTTGGGGTCGAGGATGACGATCGGGTCGACGCCGCGGTGCGGCTCGAGGTCAATCACTGGAACGGCTCGATCGAGCCGCGCGTGGTCCTCCGCGAGCTGTACCCGCTGGGGGATGCGGCAGGCCTCGCGTCAGATTCCGATCCGGTGCCCACGCCGCACGCCTGCTCCTGCGAGGACGCCGAGTGGTGGCAACGCTTCGGGGCAGAGCTCTCGCGCGATCTCGATCGCACCGCAAGCCGGTCGGGTTCCTCTCGCCTGGCGAGAGTAGGTCGCCCCGCCTCGCTCGAGCGGACCGTCGTCGGTGGCACCGGTGCTGCCACGGCGAGGATCGCCGAGCTCGTCTCCAGCGGGGCCGGGGTGCTCGCCGTCTGCGCCGACGCCTCCCGGCGGGCCGAGCTCGCAGCGGGCGCGACGGGCCTCGCCCGCTTCAACGGTGGGGCCGGGCGGATCGCCTGCTCCCGCTGTGGCGGCGAGGCGCTGGAAAGTGTGATTTCACGCGGGGAGAGCGGCTTTGCGCTGACCGACTACGCGACGTTGGAGCGCCGCGGCGAGGATGTCGCGGCTCACTTCGAGCATGTCGTCCTCGTCGACCCACCGCCGTCGGCGGCGGCGGAGCTCGAGGCAGGCGCGGCGTGGCGCGGCCAGGACGCATCCGAGGCGGCCGCCGCGGGCTTCCTGCACGCCGTCTGGACCGAGGCCGAGCGCGAGTTCTCACTTTTGGTTCGCGACGAGCAGCTCGCCTCCAGAAAGGCTGTGGCAAGCGTGTTTCGCTCCCTTCGCGAGGCCGGCGAGGTCAGTGGTCCGGAGCTGCGCGGGGCGCTCCGCGGCGCCGGCTCGCATCCGCTCGGCCCCGACGCCGCCGCCCGCTGCTTTCGTGTTCTATCCGAGCTGGAACTCGTTGCGGGCGACCCCGCCGGCGGCGCGGGCACGGTCGGGGTCGTATCCTCAGAGGGGACGGAGCTGGAGCGTTCAGTCGCTTTTCGCGCCTACAGAGCAGACCACTCGGAGGCATCGCTATACCTCGCAAGACCCCATCAGCCGTAGATCGCAGCGAGCTTCTCGCCGATCTCTTCGCCGTAATCGAGGAGTTCGACTCCCCGTCGAGCGCTGACGGCAACGGTGCCGGTGGCACCGTGCTGATCACTGCCACGATCGACCGAGCGGCGGTCGAGCGTGCCTTCGACTTCGCCTGCGACCGGCATGCCGACCAGCTGCGCTACTCGGGCGATGAGTTCATCACCCACCCGGTCGGGGTCGCCCAGGTCTGCGCCGGGATGCGGCTCGACACCGAGACCCTCTGCGCGGCGCTGCTGCACGACACCGTCGAGGACACCAGCGCCAGCCTGGAGGAGATCCAGGAGGAGTTCGGCGAGGAAATCGCGCAGCTGGTCGACGGCGTCACCAAGCTGACCGGGATGAGCTTCGAGAGCCGCGACGAGCGCCAGGCGGAGAACTACCGCAAGATGATGGTGGCGATGGCCACCGACGTAAGGGTGATCCTGATCAAGCTGGCCGACCGCCTCCACAACATGCGCACGCTCGGCGCCCTGCCGAAGCAGAAACAGATGGCGAAGTCGCACGAGACGCTGGAGATCTACGCGCCACTCGCCCACCGGCTCGGGATCCACGCGATCAAGTGGGAGCTGGAGGACCTCGCTTTCGCGACCCTGCACCCACGCAAGTACGCCGAAATCAAACAGCTGGTCGCCCAGCAGCGCGACGAGCGCGAGAGCTACGTCTCCGACGCCGGCGTGTTCCTCAGCGAGGAGCTGGAGCAGGTCGGGATCGAGGCCCAGATCTCCGGCCGCGCCAAGCACTTCTACTCGATCTACACGAAGATGGCCAAGAAGGGCCGTGAGTTCAACGAGATCTTCGACCTGACCGCGATGCGGGTGATCGTCGACTCGGTCAAAGACTGCTACGGCGCGATCGGCGTCATCCACTCGCTCTGGAAGCCGCTGCCTGGCCGCTTCAAGGACTTCGTCGCGATGCCCAAGGCCAACATGTACCAGGCCCTGCACACGACCGTGATCGGGCCCGAGGGCAAGCCGCTGGAGATCCAGATCCGGACCGAGGAGATGCACAAGCTGGCCGAGTACGGGATCGCCGCCCACGTCGCCTACAAAGAGGGCAGCGCCGGCGATCCGCAGAAGGAGAAGATGACCTGGCTGCGGCAGCTGGTCGAGGCCGAGGGCGAACAGGATCCCACCGAGTTCCTCGAATCGCTCAAGGTCGACCTCTTCGAGGACGAGGTCTTCGTCTTCACCCCGAAGGGGGAAGTGAAGAACCTCTCGGCCGGCTCGACGCCGCTCGATTTCGCCTACGCCATCCACACCGACGTCGGCCACCGCACCGTCGGCGCCAAGGTCAACGGCAACATCGTGCCGCTGCATTACCAGCTGAAGTCGGGCGACATCGTCGAGGTCATGACGGCGAAGCAGAACCGCGGCCCCTCGCGCGACTGGCTGAAACTGGTCCGGACCAGCCGTGCTCGCAACAAGATCCGCGCCTTCTTCAAAGAGGAACGGCGCGAGGACGCCGAGCGCAAGGGGCGGGAGGGCCTCGACGAAGCGCTGCGCACGCGTGGAATCCCGATGCAAAAGGTCGCGGGCTCAGCCCTGCTCGCGGACGTCTTCCGCGAGATGGGCTACCGCAAAGGCACCGACTTCTACATCGCCCTCGGCCAGGGCAAGGTCTCGACCAAGACGGCCGCCAACAAGCTGATGCAGCGGCTGAAGGCGGGCGAGGCGGTCGAGGACCGGCCGGCGCCGCCGCGCGACGGTCGCGAGGATCGCGCCCGTCGGACCAAGGACGCCGCCAACTACGGGATCAGGGTCAAGGGCGTCGACAGCGTCGCCGTGCGCCTGGCCAAGTGCTGCCGCCCCGTCCCGGGCGACGAGATCTCCGGCTACGTCTCGCTCGGCCGTGGGATCACCATCCACCGTGCCGACTGCAAGAACGTGAAGGCGCTGAAAAAGGCGCCCGAGCGCTTCGTCCAGGTTGGCTGGGAAGGCGAAAACGAGGCCTCCTACCGGGTCGAGCTGCAGATCGACGCCTACGATCGCACCCGCCTGCTCGAGGACCTCTCCCGGACCTTCTCGGAGGCCGGGATCAACATCATCGGCGCCTCCTGCACGACCAATCACCCGATGGTGAAGAACAAGTTCGTGGTCGAGGTGGGGGACACCGAGCAGCTCAAGCAGTGCATCACCCGCCTCCGCAACGTCGAGAGCGTCTTCGACGCCTATCGCATAACCCCGACTCCCTAGTGACGGCCCGGCGGTCGGGGTAAGACATTGCCTCTGACCGTCGCAGTCACTGGCCCGACCGGAGAGATCGGGCTGCCGCTGCTCGCGGAGTTGGAGCGGGATCCGAGGATCGGCCACGTGCGCGGGATGGCGCGGCGGGCGTTCGATCCGGCGGCTGAGGGGTGGACGAAGGTCAGCTACCGGCGTGGCGACATTCTCGACCGTGGCTCGCTGGCGGCGCTCTTCGATGGCGTCGACGTCGTCGTCCACCTCGCCTTCGCGATTTTCGGCGACCGCGAGGAGACGCACCGGATCAACCTCGAGGGGAGTCGCAACGTCTTCGAGGTCGCGATCGCCACCGGCGTCGAGCGGATCGTCTACGCATCCTCGGTCGCGGCCTACGGTTTCTACCCCGAGAACCCGCAACCGCTGACCGAGGACGTCCCCGCCCGCGGCAGCGAGAGCTTCTACTACTCGGCCCATAAGGCGGAGCTTGAGTCCGCCTTGGACGACGTCCTGATCGGGAGCGGGGCAGAGGCCTATGTCTTCCGGCCCTGCATCGTCGCCGGGCCGCGGGCGACGATGCTGATCCGGAAAGTCGTCGAGAGCGTCCGCCTCGGCGACCCGCTGCCGGCGCTGCGGCGGGGCGTCGGCCGGCTGCCGCTGTCGAAGCCGGTCCTGCCCGACCCGGGAGCCCCGATCCAGCTCGTTCACCACGACGACGTCGCCCGGGCGCTGGCCGCGGCGATCGACGGCAAGGGGGAGCCCGGCGCCTACAACCTCGCCGGCCAGGGTGAGATCTCGGTGGCCGACATCGCCCGTGCCCTGGGCTGGTACACGGTCCCCATCCCTGCGCCGGCGGTTGGACTGGGTGCCGGCGTCGCCAGGCGGCTCTCCTTCATCTCACCCCAGCTCGAGTGGGCAACGGCGTTGCGCACGCCGGTCCTGATGGACACCGCCAAGGCCCGTCGCGAGCTCGGCTGGGAACCGCGCTTCGACGCCGCCGAGACGCTGATCCAGACCGCCGTCTCCGCACGTGAAGCCGGCCTGCTCGACTAGCCGGGGAGGCGAACCCGTTGCCGCCGCAGGAAGTCCAGCGGGGTCTCGTTCTGGCGCTGGCCCAACCAGCTTCCGCGGCTGGCCCACATCGGCGCCAGCGCCGCGCGAAGACCTTGCGGGAGCGGGCCGCCGAGCGCCGCGAGCACGTCGGCTTCCTCCGCTTCCCCCAAGGCCGCTCGAGCCGCCAGTGCGCCAGGGCCCGCGCCCTTGGCGGCCTCGAGTAGGAGGGGCAGGCCTGGTCCGGGATTGTCGACAAGAACCGCAGCGGCAGAGGTCGCCTCCCGGTCGCTGCCGCTCGTCAGCATCGGACCGAGCTTGCGCAGCATCGGCTTGCGGAGCTTGCCCAGTGCGGCCAGTGCGTGCATGGCGACATCGGGGTCGCCATCGGCGATGAACGGCAGCACCTCGGCGGGCATTTCGGTTCCTCCGCACCCGAGGCCCCAGACCGCTGCGCAGCGGAGCTCGGAGTCACACCGCCGGTCGCCGGCAAGCGCCTTCAGGCCGGCGACCGCTTCGTCGCCGCCGAGTTCGGCGAGGATCAGCACGCTCTCCAGCGAGAGACGGAATGCTTTCGGCTTCTCCCGGTCCGCTTCCTGGGCCGTGGCGATCAGTCGCTGCGTGTGGCGTGCGGGATCGAGCCGGGCAAGGCTCGCGATCGCCTCGAGCCGGATCCGGCCGTCCTCCGCCGGGTTGTCGGCGATATTCCTGAGCAGACCCGCGACCTTGGCTTTCGGGCCTTCCAGGCCGGCGGCTTTGATCGCGGCGTAGCGGCTCGTCCCGTCGCGCGAGCCGAGGTCGCGGACGAAGTCCCACCGCTTTGCCGAGCAGTCGATGCTCTTCGGTGGGGCGGGGGCGACGCATCCGGACATGAGGGTGCCTCCGGCCCGAACCGGGTCTCCCTCGCCGACGTAGAAATGGACCGGCGCGGCGAGGTTGTGACGGCGCAGGGGCCCGCCGTCGTCCGGGCGGACGCACAGCTTGCCGGCGCGCCTGTCGATCAGCTCGACGACACCGTCGACCTTGGGCACCCTCGCCGCCCAGGTGATCGCACGCTCGGAGCCTTCCGACGCGGCCTTACGGGCTCCGTCGCTTGCGTGCGCGGCGGAGGCGCGCAGGGCCCTGACGGCAAAGAAACTGGGCTTCCCGCTCACGGCTTCGGCCGCGGAGTCCCAGTGGATGAAGGCGACGAGGTCGGGAGAGCGCAACCCGGCGTCCCACTCCCGCCCGGGGGTGCCGCTGTGGGACATGCTGAGGGCGAGTTTCGACTTGCTCCGCACCTCGATCCGCTGGCCGCAGTCGAGGCAGAAGAGGTCGGCAAGCCGCAGGCGCTTGATCTTCGTCGCCCAGATCTTGTTCCCACCGGCGTCGCGCTCCAGCTCGACGGTGCGGTGGCCATGGGCGGTATTGAGGATCTCGAGGACAGCCGCGGTGCCGGCGGCCCCCATCGTCAGATAGCGGAGAAAGTCCTCGTCCTGCTTGATGGCCATGATGGGATTCACGATAGGCCGGCCTTCGGCGGAAGCTCGCTCGCGCGAGGACCGGCCACGTGTAGGACATGCCGATCGCGGATCGACCCGAACCTTCCCTCGCGGAGCCCGGCCCAGCCGAGGGGGCAGCCGCGCGCCTGCCCGACGAAGTCGCCGTCAAACGCAGCGATCCGCTCTACAACGCGCACGCCTACCTGACCAAGGTCCCGGTCACCGCGATCGAGCCGTTCCTCGCCGCCTTTACCTCGCCGGGCGATCTGGTCCTAGACATGTACGGCGGATCCGGCATGACCGGTGTTGCCGCCGCGATGCACGGCAGGCGCGCCGAGGTGCGCGACATCAGCGCCCTGGGGCGGCACATCGGTAGGAACTACCTCAACCTGGTCGACGGCGAAGAGCTTCTGATCGCCGCGGGCAGGGTCCTCGCCGCTGCCCGGCGCAGGCTGGGCGACGTCTACGCCACCCGCTGCGATCTGTGCGGGAAGGACGCCATCCTCTCGCGCACGGTCTGGAGCTTCGTCTACGAGTGCTCCGGATGCGCGGCGCCGGTCGACTACCACCAGGCCCTGGAGGCGGCGGAATGGAAGAAGAAGGAGATGAAGTGCCGCGCCTGCGGCGAGGACTTCTCGGCGAGGAGGTCGCGGCGCATCGCCGAGGAGCCGGTGGTCGACACGATCTCCTGCCCCTGCTCCAAGGCCCTCCGCGACCAGGTGCACACCGAGCCGCTCCACCCCCTGCCCGCCGACGGGCCCGTGGCCCCGGATCTGGCGATCGGCGAGGACAGGCAGATGTTCCAGTCGTCGGCCCTCGAGAAACACGGGCTGACCAGCACCGCGAGGTTCTTCTCGAAGCGCAACCTCACCGTGCTGGCGACGCTTCGCGAGGAGATCGGCGAGATCGAGGATCCGGCGCTTCGCGACAAGCTCCTGTTTGCCTTCACCGCGATCCTGACCAGGGCCTCGAAGCGCTACCAGTGGCATCCGAAACGGCCACTGAACGCCGCCAATCAGAACTACTACGTCGCGCCGGTCTTCTACGAGTGGAACGTCTATGACCTGTTCGAGCGGAAGGTGCGGGCGGCCGCGCGGGCCGATGGCTACCTTCGCGATCGCATGAGGGCGCTGGGCACGGAGGAGCTCGGGAAGGTTCGCTACGAGATCGGGTCGGCGGACCAAATCGACCTCGCCGACGGGAGCGTCGACTACGTCTTCACCGATCCACCGTTCGGCAGCAACATCTTCTACAGCGACATGAACCTCTTCCAGGAGGCGTGGCTGGACGATTTCACCGACCATGCGCAGGAGGCGGTGGTCGATCGCTCCGGCCGGGGCGAGAACCATCGCTCGTTCGAGCGCTACGAGGAGCTGATCGCGAACTCGCTCGAAGAGGCGAGCCGCGTCCTGCGCGAGGACGGCTGGCTCTCGATCGTCTTCTCGAACTCAGACGGGCGGATGTGGGCGCTGCTGCAACGGGCCACGCTCACGGCGGGGTTCGAGCTGAAGGAGGTGACGCTCCTGAACAAGGGGCAGCGGTCGGTCAAGGGCCTGGCCAGCGGCTTCGAGAACGTGGTTACCGCCGACCTGATCCTCTCCCTGCGGAAGACCGGCTCCAATGCGGCCCGGGAAGTCGTCAGCGCCCCCGCGGACGCTGTGGCCACCACCGTGGCCGAAGCGCTGGATGACGATGGGACGGCGACGCCGAGCCATGTCTACCTGCGGGTCATCCGTACTTACCTGCGGCGGCATTGGAACCTGGTGGACCTCGACATGGGCACCGTCAGCGCGCTGATCGCGGCCGGGTACAACGTCGACGCCGTCTCGGGGCGGCTGCGGAAAGCGTCGCCGAAAGCCGCCTAGCCTCAGGCGACGATCGTCAGCGCGTCGGGGTCGGCGCGCAGGACCACCTCGGTGCGGGTGCCGATGTAGTCGCCGTCGACCTGCAGCGGGAAGGGCCGGGGCTCGCCGTCCTTCTCCGAGATCGAGCGCACGGTCGCCAGGGTCACGTCGTCGAAGTGCTGGACCTGACGGTGGCTCGCCGCCGGCCGGGTCGCGCTGAACAGGCGCGGGATCAGCGTCGGCATGTCGCGCTGGGTGGCCCGCTTCAGCACCCCGACCGAGAGGGTGCCGTCGTCGAACGAGACGCCCTCGCAGACGCGGATCGGGCGGCTGGCGAAGTAGGTGAAGGGATCGGAGTTCTGGACGATCGCGGTGACCCCCTCGGCGGCGGCGTCACCGATCTCGACCCGCACGCGGACGGGGTTGTAGAGGTACTTGCGGTAGAAGGTCGAGAGCGCGGCCCAGCTGTAGTAGTAGGGGCCGGCACGGGCCTTCAGCCGCGGGTGGGCGTCGACCCGCTCGACCACGGTTGCGTCGATCCCGACCCCGCAGGCGAAGACGAAGTGGCGCTCGTCGACCTTGCCGAGGTCGATCTTGCGCGGCGCCCAGTCGTCGGCCAGCGCCAGCAGGTGCTCGGTCGCGTCGACGACGTCGTTGGGGATGCCGAGGATGCGGCAGACGACGTTGGTCGAGCCACCGGGCAGGACCGAGACCGGGACGTCGGTCCCGGCGAGCCCGTTGGCGACCTCGTTCAGAGTGCCGTCGCCGCCGAAGGCGACGACGATGTCGTAGCCATGGTCGCGAACCTCGCGGCCGATCTCGGTCGCGTGGTTGCGCGCCTCGGTCGAGACCGCCTCCACCTCATAGCGCCCCTGCAGGGCGTAGACAACGAGATTGCGCAGCCGGTCGGAGACCGTCGTCGCGTAGGGGTTGACGATGATCAGCATCCGCTTCTTCGCGGGCTTCCTCAACTTCGGGGTGCGCACGGGTGGCAGGGTATTGGCAGCGATCACTCAGCCGTCTTTTGGCGAGTCCAGACGCCTGACAACCGTTAGTTGCAGCGCCGCTCCGATGGTTCTTGGCGATGGCGACAACGGTGCCGTGGAAGTAGCGAGAGAGTGGATCATCGCAAACCGCGTTCTCAAACGCGGCAGGACGCACCCGAAGGCACTTCTCAGATCGTCGTCGGCGGATCAGGGCCTAGACGGGAAATGAGCATCCGTCAGCACCCCGCTTACCTTCCTCATAGTGGTAGTCGTAGCATCGAGGGAAACCCCAGTTGTAATGAGAGGGAATCAGTACCTGGGGGAGACGATAGTCATCGAAAAGCGGCTCGACGTTCACGCACCAAGGAGAATTGTCGCAACTGGGGGCTCGCTCTAGCAATTCGGCGTGCCATTCGATGCCCGAAGCGTGGGTGTTGCCAGCCTTTGCGAAATAGAGCGTTGCACCATACTCGACCCCTTTTACGAGCTGCTCAGGATGGTAGAGCCCAAGGGTAAGATCCTTTCGACTGCAAGGGTCGAGCACCGAGGTATCCCAGTATGGGCCGGCATCGTCGGGAATTCGTGATTCCACGCCAAAGTCATCGCGGTCAGAGATCCAAAAATCGTTCTCTTCTGAGTCGGGGCAGTTCAGCGGGTTGTCAGAGTTGCGTCGGTTGATGAGCTTCATGTCAAGCTCAAAAGCGAGCGGCATTCCCTTTTCATAGAACTCGGTCAACATGTCCTCAAGGCTTACGCCCCACCTGAAGCTGGATTCGATCACACGCGGAACTGGGGTCCAGCCAGTTTCGGAGGCACCGGGTTCTTCACATCCCGACCCCAGACAGTCCCATCCGTAACCGATGACTTCCGCCGCTTCAACGATCGGCAAGTCGAGGCCGGGTTCGCCGATCTCAGGTTCTTTCGGTTCCTCTGGCCCTGGGTCCGGAAGCTCTTCAAAAAAATCAAGTGGGTAAAAGGGCGGAGGGCCGGGTTCCGGCGCCGGCTCTGGCTCTAGATCCTTCGGCAGCCGGATCGACGGGGTTTTCCGCTCGTCTTTGACAAGTTCCTGGATCAGGTCCAGAAGCGCGCCCCAGAAACGTCTGAATTCTCCTTCGCCACTTTCAGTGAAGTCGCCTGAAACCGTGAGGCGCCTCACGATCAGCGATTCGGGATCAGCAGTTTCATCGATCGCATCGAGTACTTGTTCTGCTTCGGTGCCGGCGATGCCGCCGGAATAGACGCTTGAGGTTTCGGTATCGCCATACTCGAGGCCGATGATCGGCGCTTCCGATTCCTGTGCAGCTTCGAGCACTTCTTTGACGGAGAGTTCGCCTTCGAGGGTCCAGACCGTGTTCTCCGCCGGGAGAGCCGGCGCCGTCAGAGCGGACCCGGCTTCACTTTCGCCTTCTTCGCTACTGGCGACGACAACGGCACGGATCCGGCTGCCGGTGTCTTCAACGCCTAATTCGTAGCTACCTTCGGTCGCTCCTTCGATGTCTTCACAAGTTTCCACACCTCCCGCGCAGCGCTGCCACCGGACCGACGTCGAGATTTCACCAGCGCCGCGCCAAACACCATCGGTAGCCGTAAGGGTTTGGCCCGTTCCCGGTAGACCTTCCAACTCGGGGAAGTCGGCGAGGCGAGGCGGACCTTCGGTTTCCGCGGGCTCGACCGGCGAGCTGTAGAGCGAGTTGAGGGTGGACGGGTATTCGCCGCTGAAATTGTTTTGTGCCACGACCTGCACGCGCAGGCGGTGGGTGACGTCCTGGGTAGTCGCCGTGTAGGTCGGTGAGGTGGCTGAGGGAATCGCCTGACAGCCTTCAAAGCAGCGCTGCCATTGATAGTCAACTTCCATTGGTTTGCTGCCATGCAGCGTCGAGATATCGACGGAGAGTTCGCCTTCCTCCACTGGCTCCTTCGATCTCTACGTTGCCGGAAAACCACGGTCGGCTTTCGCTGACCCATAGGGATGGATCCGAGGTTTCACTCATGCTTCCGGCCGCGTTAGTCGCGGTGACTTTGACCTTGAGCCTTCCTTCGACATCTTCGCTCGTTGGCGTGTATTCCGCTTCCGTGGCGCCAACGATTTCGACGCATTCTTCACCTTCTTCGTTACAGAGA
This sequence comes from uncultured Solirubrobacterales bacterium, assembly GCA_963715395.1. Classification (GTDB taxonomy): domain Bacteria; phylum Actinomycetota; class Thermoleophilia; order Solirubrobacterales; family 70-9; genus VAYN01. The sequence continues at coordinate 788,821 of OY970238.1, read as the reverse complement.
AACCATTGATAGGCAAAGCCCATCGGCTGGCCCCCCGACCATTCGCCGACGTCGGCCTCCAGTGGTTTGGTCTCTTCGGGGAAGCCCATTGACGGCCTGGAATCATTGGTTGGCGCGTTCATGGCGCCGACCAATGCTCCCACCGCAGTCTGCGCGTCGTTGTCGCCGCCGCGGTTGAGGGCCGTCACCACAGCCCGGACTCGTTTTCCTTCGGCTCCGGAAGGCAAGAGAAGGGTCTGCTCGGTTGCATCTTCGATGTCTTCGCAACTTTCCCCTTCGGCATTGCAGACCTGCCACTGGAATTCGAATGCTGAGGGATGGTGGTTCCAGACGCCTACTTTGGCGATCACGGTCTCGCCCACATTCGCTTTGCCTTCGAGACTGGGGGGCGCCGTATTGACGGGTGGTTCCGGTTCGGTGATGACCGCGGTAGCCGAAGAGCGTTCGCTGACTGACCCCGCTTCGTTGGTCGCAGTCACTTCGAAGCGTAGAGTCGAGCCGAGATCAAGTTCCTTCACTGGACGATTCGGTTCGATCGCACCTTCGATCGGTTCGCATTCACTCCCTTCGCCATCGCAGCGAAGCCACTGCGATTTAAAGCTCATGGGCATAGTCCCTTCCCATGTGCCTTTTTCCCCTTTGAGAGGCGAGTCGACCGTCGCTTCTCCTTCAATGGTTGGCGGTGAGATGGAGACTGGCGGTTCGGTCGCCCAGGCAGCCGTCGGATTAACCCAGAAGCAAAGAGAGAGGAACGCTGCGACAACTGCCGAGTAATAGCCTTTGCGAGTCGAAAGAGCCGAGCACCGACGATTCCTCAAGACAACCCCCCCGTTGCAGTGGATCACCCAGCGAAAGCTGCCCGCTAGGCCGTGACGCGAGTATTCAAAGATAAGCTAATAGTCTAGATCGATCTACATTCACTCCAATCGCACTGCAACTGGTCTAGGATTCCGCCGGTGAGGCTTCGTCTGGTCCGGAACTCCTCCTTCGGCGTCGGCGCTTCGGGGTCCCCCTCGAATTGAGACTCCCGCGACCGCGTCCCGCAGATCGTGCGAATGGCCCAGTTGGCGGAGCGCGCGCCCTCCGGGTGTATCTCATCGTAGGCAGCCTCCTCTCGTTGGCAGGCGGTTTCTTGCTGGCGCTTATCGCCTTTGGGGTTGTTCTCATCCTCGCGGGGAGTCCGACCGAGGGCGGGTACTGCTCAAAATCCGGAATCGGCCCCTACGAAGCCAATTCATCGGCAAAAGTGGTCGCCTACATCGACGAAGGATGGCGCGGCTTTCCCCCCGGGCAGCATTGCAGGGTGTACCTCACCGCTGGCACCGACGACAACCCGCCTCTTTCCGGAAAAGCGTTGCTTCAACGCGAATCACCTCCGCACCGCCTGCTGGCCGAGGGCACCTATCCAGGGACCAAGGAGTACACCTGGATAGTCGCGGCATTCCTGCTGCCGCTCGCTATGTCGTGTCTGCTTTTGGTGGCTGCAGGATTCGTGCGACGCCCTAATGACGCATAGGCGGGGCTCGTGTCGGGCGGGCGGAGTAGGGCGTCGATCACCACGGCAAGTGCCTCCCAGCCGGCGCCGTTGCGAAGGGCTCTGCGCCAGCCGCGACCCGGGCAAGCGATACGCCGCTGGCCGCTGCCAAGCACGCTCTGCGTGCGTCGGATTGGCCCGAAAGCCGGGTCGAGCTGTGCGCCAGTGGCGTCCACCCCTAGCCGAATACAACCGGACTCTGCCGGAGAAGAATCCGCTTTGAGGCGCCAAATCCTAGGTGCGGAGCGAAGTCCCGTCGATGATCAGCATCCGCTTCTTCGCGGGCTTCCTCAACTTCGGGGTGCGCACGCGCTGCAGGGTATTGCCAGCGATTGCTCAGCCGTCTTGGCGTCTAGACAACCGTCATCTGTAGCGCGGCTCCGGCCAGGCCGCAGCCGAGGACGACGTAGAGCACCGTCAGCTTGCCGTGCCAGCGGTTGAGGGCGAGGAAGGCGGCGACGGCGAGGACCGCGGTGTAGCCGTCGACGACGCTGGTCTCGACGATGTCGACGGTGACGGCGGCGATCAGGCCGATCACGCCGGCCGCGACGCCGAGCAGGAAGGGGCGGATGCGCGGGTTCTCGGCGACCGCGACGAGGAAGCGGTGGAAGAAGATCGGGAAGACGAACGCCGGCAGGAAGATGCCGAGCGTCATCGCCAGGCCACCGCCGAGCCCCCCGGCCAAGTAGCCGACGAAGGTCGAGAAGATGATCAGCGGCGCCGGCAGGATCCCGCTCAGCGCCAGCCCGTCGACGAACTGGCTTTCGGTCAGCCAGTGGTGGTCGGCGACGGCGATCTGCTGGAGGAAGGGGATCACGGTGAAAGCACCGCCGAAGGTCAGCAGGCCGGCTTTCAGTCCGGCGAAGAAGATCTCCGCGGTGAGCGAGAGCGTCACCGCTCCGGCTACGACAGCGAAGCCAAGCGCCAGTGGCGAGAAGGAGTGAGTCCGGCCGAGCCAGCGCCCGGCGTTGCTCCGCACCTCGTAGACGAGGCCAGCGCCGAGCAGGACGAGGACGAAGGCGGCCGAGAAGAAGGCCGTCAGCAGCGAAGGCGGCGACGGCGATCGCCGCCAGCCACCAGTCGGTGACGAAGGTGCCGCTGAGCCTGACCACGGCGCGCAGGACGATCGCCCCGACCGCGGCGCTGAGCCCGTAGAAGAGGTTGTCGAGCTGCCCGGCTAGGTCGGCCTCGACGTAGAGGACCGAGAGGCCGAGCATGAGCAGGAAGCCGGGCAGCATGAAGCCGAGGCCGGCGAGGAAGCCGCCGAGCTTGCCGCCGCGGACCCGGCCGAAGTAGACGCAGAGCTCGTGCGCCTCGGGCCCCGGGAGCACCTGGTAGACGGCCAGCGTCTTCTTGAAGGTCTCCTCCGAGACCCAGCCTTCCTGGTCGACGCACTCGTGCTTGACCATCGCGATCTGCGCCGCCGGACCGCCCCAGGCAAGTGCGCCGAACTTGAGGAAGCGGAGGAAGATCGACGAAGGTGAGTCCACGCGGGGCGCGATTCTGGCAGCAAGTCCGAGATAGCATCGCCGGCCGTGACTCTCGCATCCCGATTCCTGGGCCCGTTTCTCCTTCTGACCGTGGCGGGGGTGTCGCTGGCCGCGGTCACGGCAAGCGACGGCACGGCGGCTGCCCCCGGCTGCGCCTCGTTCCGCAGCCAGGCGGATGCCCAGGACTACTTCGTCGCTCAGGGCGGAGGTCCGCGCCAGCGCGTCGGCAATCTCGACCCCGACCGCGACGGCGTTGCCTGCGAGGAGCTGCCCGCTCCGTTCAAGGGCTTCGCGACGATCGGCTACAACCTGAAACGGAAGTTCTTCTACGGCGCGGTGAAGATGCCACCGGCCGCCGCGGGGGCTGCCGGAGAGGACCTCGCCTGCCTCTACGGCAACCGCCACTTCGCAGAAGGCCCGCGCCAACTCAAGGTCTACAGAGCCCGGCCGGGACCGGACCTGGCCGTGACCGAGGCGGTCGGCGCCGCCGCCGAGCCGAGCGGCAGCAGCCTGCTCTGGAAAGCCGACAAGAAGGTGCTCGTCCCCGGTCGCTACTACGCCGCCTTCGAAGAACGCATCCCGCTCTCGCCCTACGGCGCCAACGAGTGCCCCGGCTTCCAGTCGGCCGAGGTGCCGCTGCCGAAGCCTCAGTCCGTCGCTTCGTAACGAACGACGCTGCCGTCGCCGGCTTCGCGGACGCGACCCTCGTTGACCAGGAGGTCCGTGTGCCCGATCACCTCGGAGAGGGTGAGGAAGGCCTGGGTGACGGCGACGTTGCCCCAGATCGCCTGCGCCAGCTCGTAGCCGGTGCGGGGCTGCTCGGCGATCAGCGCGTGGATCTTCTCCTTGCGCCGGTCGTGCTTGGCCAGCCGGTCGTCGATCAGGGCGACGTGGTCGACGACCGGCTCGCCGTGGCCAGGCAGGACGATCTCCGCCGGCATCTCCCGCGTCCTGCGCATCGACTCGATGTAGGTGACGAGGGCCTGGGGCCGCCGCGAGGACCCGTCCAGCGGCCGCGAGATCAGCGGGTTGGAGGAGATGTGGGGGAGGAGGTGGTCGGCGGCGATCAGGATCTGCCGCTGCTCGTCCCAGAAGACGGTGTCGGAGGGACTGTGGCCTGGTCGGTGGAGGGTGGTCAGGGTGCGGTCGCGGAAGTCGATCTCCTCGCCATCCTCGAGCGGCCTGGTCACCTCCACGTGCGAGCCCCAGCCGCGGAAGCTGCGGGAGACGCCGCGCAGCGCCGCCGTCACTTCCTCGGGGATCCCGTTGCGCAGCATCAGCTCGACCGCGAAGCGGTCCTCGGCCTCCGCGTCCTCGTCGAAGTTGGCGAGCCGCTCGGCCGCGATCCCCAGCGCCGCGACCTCGGCCCCGGAATGCTCGACGACGATCTCGACCAGGCCCAGGTGGTCGATGCGCCGGTGGGTGACGATCACCAGCTCGAGGTCGTCGATCGAGTGCCCGCGGGCGGCGAGCTGGGTGCCGAGCTCGTCCAGCGCCTTGCCCGAGTTGGGCCCGGTGTCGACCAGGGTCAGCGGCTCGTCCTCGATCAGGTAGCAGTTGACGCGACCGACGGCGAACGGCGTCGGGATCTGCAGCCGGTGGATTCCGGCGAGCGCGGCCTGCTCCAGCGCCGCCTCGGGGGTCAGTTCGCTCACGACCTGATCAGGCCAAGAACCTCGTCGCGGCGCCGCTCCATGTCCTTGCGCGAGATCAGCGACTCGAGGTTGAGCCGCAGCAGCGGCTCGGTGTTGGACGGACGCACGTTGAAGTGCCAATCCGGGTAGTCGACCGAGATGCCGTCGAGGCGGGTGATCTCCCCGTCGGAATAGCGCTCGGCGATCTCTTCCATCTTCGCCGCCTGGTCGGCGACTTCGGAATTGATCTCACCGGAGATGAAGTATTTGGAGCGGAACTCCTCCATCAGCTCGCCGAGGCCGCGGCCGTCGAGGGAGAGCAGCTCCAGCATCAGCAGGGCCGGGATCGTCCCCGAGTCGGCGTTCCAGAAGTCACGGAAGTAGTAGTGGCCGGAGACCTCGCCGCCGAAGGCCGCGTGCAGCTCACGCATCCGCGCCTTGAAGAAGGCGTGGCCGACGCGCGAGAGGTCCGACTTCCCGCCTTCGGCCGCGATCAGGTCCGGAACGGCGCGGCTGGAGCGGGGGTCGTAGAGGATCGTCGCGCCCGGGTTCTTCCGAAGGACCGAGCGGGCCAGGAGCGCGCAGACGAAGTCCCCGTCGCAGAACTCGCCCTTGTCGTCGATGAAGAAGCAGCGGTCGGCGTCGCCGTCCCAGGCGATGCCGAGGTCGGCGCCGGCATCCCGGACCTGCGCTTCGATCACCCGCCGGTTCTCCTCCAGCAGCGGGTTCGGCCCGTCGTCGGGGAAGTTCCCGTCGGGCTCGAAGTTCAGCTCCTCGAGGTCGAGCCCCAGCTTCTGCAGGATCGGCCCGACCATCGGCCCGCCCATCCCGTTGCAGCCGTCGACGACGACCTTCATCGGCTTGACAGACGATGGATCGACGAAGGAGAGCGCGTGGGCGCGGAATTCGTCCCAGATGTCGACCTCCTCGAAGGAGCCGCCGCCGGGCGCCGACCCGAGGCCCGCCTCGATCTCCTTCCTCACGTCCTGGATGCCGGCGTCGCCGGAGAGCGGCAGCGCCCCCTCGCGCAGGAGCTTGACCCCGGTGTATGCCTTGGGGTTGTGGGATGCGGTGACCATCGCGCCGCCGTCGAGCTCGCGCGAGCCGACCAGGTAATAGAGCATCTCGGTCGCGACCATGCCGGAGTCGACCACGGTGACGCCCTCGAAGATCAGGCCGTCGCGGACCTCCGCCGCCATCGCGGGCGAGCTCAGCCGCATGTCGTGGCCGAGGCCGACTCGCATCTCGCTCGGCTGCTTGCCGCGGATGCGGCCCAGGACTCGGGCGAAGGCGCGGCCGATCGCGTGCGCGGTGGTCTCGTCCATCTCGGTGCCGTACAGGCCGCGAACGTCATATGCCTTGAAGATTCCGGGTGGTGCCAGGGGTGGCTGCTCGCTCAAAATGCTCCCTTCAGTGCCTCATAGCTCTGCTCGATCGATTGCGGCATCACTTTGGTGTCAGCGATCACCGGCATGAAGTTGTTGTCGCCCGCCCAGCGCGGAACGACGTGCATGTGGATGTGGTGCTGGACGCCGGCGCCGGCGATGCGGCCCTGGTTGAAGCCGACGTTGTAGCCCTGTGGGTCGTAGATCTCTTCCAGATGGCCCATCGCTTTCTGGGCCAACCCCATCATCTCCGTCAGGGTCTCCACGGGCACTTGCTGCAGGGCCCCGACGTGCTCATAGGGGGCGACCATCAGGTGCCCGTTGGTGTACGGGAAGAGGTTGAGGATCACGAAGCAGCGCTCGCCGCGGTGGACGATCAGGTTCGCTTTGTCATCCCCCGCCGCCGGCTTGGCGCAGAAGATGCACTCCTCCTCGTTGTCCTTGGACGCGTCCTTCACGTAGGCGAGGCGCCAGGGCGCCCAGATGCGGAAATTTGCCACGGGCCACCCATCCTAGTCAGCCCGGGCGGAGGCGCCTGGGCTAAAGCAAGCCGCGGCGTCGGAAGTAGAAGACCATGCCGAGCAGGATCGCCAGCATCCCGCCGATCACGGCCCAGAAGGCCGTCATGTCGCCCTCGCCGGGCACGTGCACGTTCATGCCCCAGATGCTGGCGATCAGCGTCAGGGGCAGGACGATGACGCTGATCGCGGTGAGGACACGAAGGATGTCGTTGACCCGGTGCGAGATCACCGACTCGTTGGTCTCCTCCAGCGCCTCGGCGACCTCCTTGTAGTTCTCGAGCATGTCCCAGATCCGCTCGTGGGCGTCGACGATGTCGTCGAAGTAGATCTCCAGGTCGAGGTCGGTCGCCAGGTAGCGCTGCTTGACTTTCTCGAGATCGCGCAGCACGGGGCGCTGCGGACGGATCACCTTGCGGAAGTTGATGATCTCCTGCTTGACGTTGGAGATGTCGCGCACGACCTCCTCCGAGCGGCCGCCGAAGATGTCGTCCTCGAGCGCGTCGAGCTTGTTGCCGATCTTGCGCAGCATCGGGAAGCAGTAGTCGAAGCTGTCATCGACGAGGCGGTAGAGCAGGTAGCCGGAGCCGCGCGAGAAGAGCTGCTCGCGCAGCTCCTCTTTGGCGCGGCAGCGCTCGAACAGGTACTCGACCGGCTGCAACGGCTGGTTCGGGATCGTGACCACGTAGCCGGGGCCGACGAAGAGGTCGAGCTCGCCGGTGCCGAGACGGCCGGCGGCGGGGTCGAAGACCGGGAAGTGGAGGACGATGAAGAGGTAGTCGTCGTAGACGTCGATCTTCGGCCGCTGGTTGCGGGAGAGGACGTCCTCGAGGTCGAGGGCGTGGAAGTCGAAGTGCTCCTCCAGCCAGGTGCGCTCCAGTGCCCCGGGGCGCTCGATGTTGACCCAGCGCAGTCCGGCGGCGTCGATCTGCTCGACGTTCGGCGTCTGGGGCTCAGACGGTGCTTGGGACTCGACGAGCGCGCCGCGCCGCCCAGGGCGGCGTAGCCTTGGTTTCGGAAGGTTCGGCATCGCCGAGGCTCGTTTTCTCGTCGCGCAGCGCGGTCATCTCGCCGCCTAGGTTAAACGCAGCGCGTGCTTAAACGCAGCGCGTGCGTGGAACGGATCCGATTGTGCCTGGTACGCTTATCCCAACATAAGCGCCACATCTAGAGGGGTGGAGGGACTGGCCCAGTGAAGCCCCGGCAACCATCTTCGAGCCATCGGTTCGGAGGCAGGTGCCAACTCCAGCAGGTTCGCCGATGTTGATGACTTCGGGGGCCTGGAAGATGTGGGGGACGTCCGATCGGACCTCTGCCCCACACACGGCGGAGGTTTTTTTCGTGAGAAAGAGGATCGGATGTCAATCGAGAGCCTGAAGTGCAAGGAGTGCGGCCGCGTCTACGAGCTGGACGCCAGTTACGTGTGTGAAAACTGCTTCGGCCCGCTGGAGGTCGCCTACGACTACTCCGGGCTCGACCCGGTCGAGGTCAAGCGGCGGATCCAGGCCGGGTCGCAGGGGATCTGGCGCTACGCCGACTTCCTCCCCTTCGTCGGTCGCCCTGGCGACCCGCTGGAGCCCGGGCTGACGCCGCTGCTGCGCGCCGACCGGCTCGCCGAGCGGCTTGGGGTCGAGTCCGAGATCTGGATCAAGAACGACGCCGCCAACCCGACCCACTCCTTCAAGGACCGGGTCGTCGCCGTCGCCGTGGCCAAGGCCCAGGAGCTCGGCTTCTCGACGGTAGCCTGCGCTTCGACCGGCAACCTCGCCAACGCGGTCGCCGCGCACGCCGCCGCCGCCGGCCTCGATTCCTACGTCTTCGTCCCCGCCAATCTCGAGGAGCAGAAGCTGCTCGCCACCGGCGTCTACGGGACCAACCTGGTCGGCGTCCGCGGCAACTACGACGACGTCAACCGGCTCTGCACCCAGCTGGCCGAGACCCGGCCCTGGGCCTTCGTCAACGTCAACCTCCGTCCCTACTACGCCGAGGGCTCGAAGACGCTGGCCTACGAGACGGTCGAGCAGCTTGGCTGGGAACTGCCGGACCGGGTCGTCTCGCCGATCGCCTCCGGGTCGCTCTTCACCAAGCTCGGCCGCGGCTTCCAGGAGTGGCTCGACCTCGGCTTGGTCGAGGGCGAGCAGCCGGTCTTCAACGGCGCCCAGGCGGAGGGCTGCAGCCCGGTCGCCACCGCTTTCGCCGAAGGCTGGGACGTCTGCAAGCCGCAGAAGCCGGAGACGATCGCCAAGAGCCTGGCGATCGGCGACCCCGCCGACGGCCCCTACGCGGTCGAGCACGCGCGCCGGACCGGCGGCGGCATCGATTCCGTCACCGATCCCGAGATCCGCGAGGCGATCAAGCTGCTGGCCGAGACGACCGGAATCTTCACCGAGACCGCCGGCGGCGTCACCGTCGGGGTACTGAAGAAGCTGGCCGAGCGCGGCGAGCTGGCGGCCGGCGAGCGCGTCGTCGTCTACATCACGGGCGAGGGGCTGAAGACGCTCGACGCCACCCGCGATACGTTCCAGATGCACGAGATCGACCCCAGCCTCGACAGCTTCGAGGCTGAGTTCCACCAGGAGGTAGCCGTCTGATGAGCGTCACCGTGAAGATCCCGACCCAGCTGCGCGCCGCGACCGGAGGTCAGGCCGAGGTCGAGGTTTCCGGCTCGACCGTCGGCGAGGTGCTGGACGCGGTCTTCGACGCTCACGGCGACCTGCGCGAGCGGATCACCCAGAACGGCGACCTGCGTCGCTTCGTCAACGTCTACGTCTCCGGCGAGGACATCCGCTTCCAGCAGGGCCTCGAGACCTCGATTGCCGACGGCGCCGAGGTCACGATCCTGCCCGCCGTCGCGGGCGGTTGACGAAACCTCCCGTCGTAATCCTCTGCGGCGGGCGCGGGACGCGGCTGCGCGAGCGGACCGAGTCGGTGCCGAAGGCGCTGGTCGAGATCGGCGGCCGGCCGATCCTCTGGCACGTGATCCAGATCTACGCCGCCCAGGGTTTCCGGCGCTTCCTGCTCGCAACGGGGTACATGGGCGAGGCCGTTGCCGAGTTCGTGGCGGCCGAGCGCTGGCCGGACGGGGTCGCGCTCGAGTGCGCCGACACCGGGCTCGACACGCCGACCGGCGGGCGCATCGCCGCGCTCCGCGGACGGGTCGAGGGCGAGACCTTCTGCGCGACCTACGCCGACGGCGTCGCCGACGTCGACCTCGGCGCGCTGCTCGAGTTTCATCTCGCCCGCGGCGGCCTGGCGACGCTGACCGCGGTGCGGCCGCACCTGCAGTGGGGCGTGGCCGAGCTGGGGGAGGGGGATCGGGTCACCGGCTTCGCCGAGAAGCCCCGCAGCGAGCACTGGATCAACGGCGGCTTCCTCTGCTTCGAGCCGGCGGCACTTGGCTACCTGGGAGAGGACAGCGTGCTGGAGCGCGAGCCGCTGCAGCAGCTCGCCGCCGACGGCGAGCTGCGCGCCTATCGCCACGAGGGCTTCTGGGATTGCATGGACACCTACAAGGACGCGGTCGAGCTGAACGACCTCTGGGCCAGCGGCGACGCTCCCTGGCGGGTCTGGGATCCGGCCGCGGCGGAGGCCTCGTGAAGCGGGCGCTGGTAACCGGCGGTCACGGCTTCGTCGCCTCGCACCTGGCAAGGGCGCTGCTCGAACGTGGCGACTCGGTGACGGTGCTGGACCTGGCGCCCCCGCCGCTCTCCGGCCTGGTCCTGCAGGGGGTCGCGCCGGAGGTGGAGCTGGTCGAGGCCGACCTGCGCGACGGCCGCGCCGTCAGCGCCACGGTCGAGGGCGGCGAGTTCGACGTCGTCTTCCACCTGGCCGCTCAGACCCTGGTCGGGCCGGCGATGGCCGATCCGGCAGCCACCTTCGAGGCCAACGTGCTCGGGACCTGGACATTGCTGGAGGCTTGCCGCCGCGCCGACGTCCCGGCCCTCGTCGTCGCCTCCTCCGACAAGGCCTACGGCCCCAGCGAGGAGCTGCCGTACCGCGAGGGGATGCAGCTGCGGCCCGCGTCTCCCTATGAGGCGAGCAAGGCAGCGGCCGACGCGATCGCCCTCAGCTACCGCCCGGCCTATGGGCTCCCGGTCGCCGTGACGCGCTTCGCGAACATCTACGGCGGCGGCGACCTCAACTTCTCCCGCCTGATCCCGGAAGCGGTGGCCGCCCTGCTCGATGGCCGGCGGCCGCAGATCCGCTCCGACGGCAGTCCTGAGCGCGATTTCCTCTACGTCGACGACGCGGTCGCCGCCTACCTGGCGATCGAGCACGCGGTCGGCGCCGGCGGCCCGGCGGCGGGTGAGGCGTTCAACGCCGGTGGCGAGCGACCGCACTCGGTTGCCGAGGTGCTGGAAACGATCGCCGCGGTCTCCGGCGCCGGCCTCGACCCGGAATTCCACGGCACCGGCAACCCGGCCGGCGAGATCGACCGCCAGTTCGTCGACTCGACCAAGCTGCGCGAGCTGACCGGCTGGGAGCCCCGGGTCGAGCTCGAAGACGGGCTCGCCCATACCCTTGAGTGGTACCGCCAACACCCGGAGGCGCGGCCAAAGTAGGAGTAATACCGGTGCTACTCTTACTTCTTGTGAAGATCACCAGCAAAGGACAGGTCACGATCCCGAAGGAGATTCGGGACGAGTTTGGATTGCTTCCCGGCACGGAGGTCGAGTTCGTCCGGGACGCGGGAGAGATCCGAGTGCGCAAGTTGCCGCAGGGACGCACCCGAGGGGACGAGATCCTGGAGCACCTGCTCAGGGCAAGCGGCGGAGACATTCCGATGAGTACGGACGAAATCATGAAGCTGACCAGGGGAGAGGATTGACCTCCCGGAGCTTTACCTGCCGTGCCCGCAACCCTCGTTGACTCCAACGTCCTCATAGACGTCCTCTCCGGCGATCCCGAGTGGGTCGGATGGTCGGGTGCGGCGATCCGACAAGCGGGGGCGCTTGGTCCGCTGGTGATCAACGAGATGATCTACGCGGAGGTGTCCGCCCGGTACACGCGGATCGAGACCCTGGAGCACGATCTCCCGGCCGATTACTTCCAGCGGGAGCACACGTCGTGGCCGGCTGCATTCCTGGCTGGCAAGGCGTTCGTTGAGTACAGGCGACGCGGTGGCCGCAGGCGTTCGCCATTACCGGACTTCTTCATCGGGGCGCATGCAGCCGTCGCCGGACTGCGTCTGCTGACGCGCGACCCCGCTCGCTTCCGCACCTACTTCCCGACCGTTGAGCTGATCGCCCCGGAGTAGCGACGCCCGCCTGGCTAGGCTCTCCGCCATGTGTGGACGATTCACGGTCACCGCCAAAGACACGAAGAAAATCGCCGATCGCTTCCAGGTCGAGCTGGAGAAGGCGCTCGAGCGCGGCGGCGACGGCGAGGCTCCCCCGCCCTCGAAAGAGCGGGCGGAGAAAATGGCGAAAGGGCTCGATCGCTTCAACGTCGCTCCCACCCAGGAGATCCTCACCGTGCGCTCCTCGCCGCTTCCCGAGGAGGCTGAGCAGGGCGAGCGCGAGGCGCGGCTGATGCGCTGGGGCCTGGTGCCGCGCTGGGCCAAGGACCTCAAGGTCGGCTACCGGATGATCAACGCCAAAGCCGAGAACCTGACCAGCAGCAAGGCCTACGGCCCGCTGGTCGGCAAGTTCCGCCACCGCTGCCTGATCGTCGCCGACGGCTTCTACGAGTGGATGAAGGCCGAGGACCCGAAGCAGCCCCGCCAGCCCTGGCGCTTCACCGTCGACGGCGGCGAGCCCTTCGCCTTCGCCGGTCTCTGCACCCGCAAGGAGTGGGGGGACGACGAGGACCGCGGCTTCGACGACGGCTGGCTCTACAGCTGCACGATCGTGACGACGACCCCGAACGCGGTCGTCGCCCCGGTCCACGACCGGATGCCGGCGATCCTGCCCAGCGCCGATGCGGAGGCCGCCTGGCTGCGCCCCGACCTCAGCGTCGAGGACGCGGTGGCGATGTGCGCACCGCTCGACCCGGGCCGGATGGAAGGCGCACCCGCCAACCCGAAACTGAACAAGGTCGGCAAAGGGATCGAAGGGCCGGAGCTGCTGGTTGCCCCGTAGAGGGCGGCGGCTATTCGTCTTCGTTGATCGGTTCGGAGCGGTCCGGCAGGGCCCCGGCCGTTTTCACCGTCGCCTCGCCGGCGCTGGTGATCAGGGTGCAGGCGAGTTTCGCGGCCGGGATTGCCGTCGTTTTCCAGACCGAGGCGAACGGCAGCAACAGATCGTCGTCCGGTTGGCCGGCCGGGAGGAACCATTCCCAGCGCTCCGTGCCGACCTCGTAGGCCGGCCACTCGACTTTGAGGCCGCGCTCAGAGGAGAAGCCGTCGGCGAAGAGGTCTTCGAATTCGAGCACGGCCAGGGCGGCGCCGTGCGAGCTGAACTCGGCCAGCACGACCTCCGGGACCTCCTGGGCGAAGAGGTCTTCGCTGGAGCGTGGGTAGGAGGCCCGCGACCCCGGCGTCTGCGCCACTTCGGTCCCGCCCGGCGCTTTGATCTGGCAGAGGATGCGGCCGCTGCCGATCGGGGAGCCGGCGTCGATCTCGAGCAGCGCGGAGACGCGGTAGAGCGAGTAGCCGCTGACGTTGATCCCGGTCGCGCGGATGCCGGCTTCGGTCAGCCGCATCTCGCCGCCGCCCCCGGGCACCGCGACCGCGGCGGAATCCGGCAGCGGCATCTTCTGCAGCCATTCGAGGTCCGCCGCGGAGCCGCTCGACTTGTCGGTCGCGAGCACGGCCGCCGCGAGGCAGGCCAGCAGCCCGACCGCAACCACGATCAGGGCGCCGCGCGGCAGGCGGCTGTCGGGCTGGGCCTCGTTCACAGCCGCGACAGTATTGGAATCCGCGGCCGTTCCGCGATCATCGTTTTGGTCGGCCTGGGCGATGGATACCGTGTCGGCGTGGCCGCCAAGCCGACGCCCTTGCACCCTCCTGCCGTCGAGACGAAGACGGCCCAGGTTCACGGGCGCTCCGTCAGTTACCTGGAGGCAGGCTCCGGGCCGTTGTTGCTGCTGATCCACGGGATGGCAGGCACGGCGGAGAACTGGCGGGCCGTGATCGAGCCACTCGGCCTCCGCCACACCGTGATCGCTCCCGACTTTCCCGGCCACGGGCTTTCCGACCCCGGGGGCGGCGACTACTCGCTTGGCAGCCTCGCCAGCGGCCTGCGTGACCTGCTGCTGACGCTCGGACACGAGCGGGCGACCCTGGTCGGGCACTCGCTCGGCGGCGGCGTCGCGATGCAGTTCACCTACCAGTTCCCGGAGATGGTCGAGCGGCTGGCGCTGGTCTCGAGCGGCGGCCTCGGTCCCGACGTCAGCGCCGTCCTGCGGGCGGCGGCCTTGCCCGGAGCAGATCTCTTCATCGGTGCCACGGCGGGCGTCGGCCAGCAGGTCGGGTCAGTGCTCGGTCGCGGCCTGGGGATGCTCGGCGTGCGCCCTTCGGCGGATGTCGCCGAGGTCGCGCGCGGTTACGCCTCACTCGCCGACGGCGAGCGCCGCAAGGCGTTCCTGGCGACGTTGCGGTCCGTAGTCGGCACCGAGGGCCAGCGGATCGCCGCCCTCGACCGCCTCTACCTGGCCGAGGCGCTGCCGCTACTAATCGTCTGGGGCGACAAGGACCCGATCATCCCGGTCGCCCACGGCGAGGACGCCCACCGCGACCTTCCCGGCAGCCACCTCGATGTTTTCGAGGGCGTCGGTCACCTGCCCCAGGTGGAGGCTCCCGGCCGCTTCATCGCCGCCCTCGAACGATTCCTCGCCGAGACCGAACCGGCCGAGTTCGACCGCGACGAGTGGCGAGCCCGATTCAAGACCGCCTAGCCGAGTGATGTAGGCCGGGGCGACGCCCGGCGGGGCGATCGTTTCCTATGCGCCCGACAGGATTCGAACCTGTGGCCTATCGCTCCGGAGGCGATCGCTCTATCCAGCTGAGCTACGGGCGCTCCAATCGGCAGCTTAGTCAGTCTGGAAGCTTCGGGGTTGCGCCCACGAAGGTTCCGTCGCGTTGCAGACATAAGATTGCGGAATGCCTGGAGCTACGAGTGGAAACGCGACTGAGGCAGTAGTGCTGAGCGCCCTAATGCAGCGGGGATTCCGTGTCCTTGTGCCGTTTGGAGACGGTCATCCCTACGACTTGGCTGTTCACCTCGGGGGATCTGAGCTCCTCCGGGTCCAATGCAAGACCGCATGGGCTGAGAGCGGTTGCCTGATCTTCAATTGCCGCTCCACCGACCACGGCGACGGCCCGCAGTCCTACATCGGCGTCGCCGACGTGTTCGGCGTGTTCTTTCCTCCGAACCAGTCCGTCTATCTCGTCCCCATCGATGGGGTAGCCAATTTCAAGGGCCGACTACGACTTGATCCGACGCGAAACAACCAGCGGCGCGGCGTGAGAATGGCAACCGATTTCGAGATCGATCGATGGACGCAGGCGGCACTCCGGGAGCTAGTCGCCGATCCACAGTTGAGGGCAGCTTAGGCGTGAGCTTCGCGTAGGCTCGCCGGGTTATGGATCTCGAGGTGATCTTTCTCGGCACCGGTGGCTCGGTGCCTTCGGCGCGGCGCTCGACCGCTTGCGTGCTGATCGCGCGTGGGGGGGAGCGGTTGATGTTCGACTGCGGCGAAGGGACGCAGCGCCAGATGCAGCGCTCGCTGGGCCTGGTCCAAGTCGACGCGATCTATCTCACCCACTTCCATGCCGACCACATGCTCGGCCTGCCCGGCCTGCTCAAGAGCTACGACCTGACCGACCGCGAAGTTCCGCTCTCGGTCTACGGGCCGCCCGGCCTGCGCGAGCTGTTCGCGATCCTGAAGCCGATCGTCGGCCGGCTCGGGTTCGAGATCGAGCTGATCGAGCTGAGCCCCGGGGACGTCGTACCCGGCGACGGCTACGAGATCCAGGCCTTTGAAGCCGCCCACAGCGCCCGCGCCAACGGCTACGCCCTGGTCGAGGACGAGCGGCCGGGCCGCTTCGACGTGGAGACCGCGAAGCGGCTCGGAGTGCCGGAAGGACCCGCTTTCGCGGCGCTGCAGAGTGGGGAAGAGGTGCAGGGCGCCGCCGGTCCGGTCCGCCCCGACGAGGTGGTCGGGCCCAGCCGTCCCGGCCGAACCGTGGTCGTCACCGGCGACACCGCGCCGAGCCCGGCGACCGTGGCCGCCGCGGCCGACGCCGAGTTGCTGATCCACGACGCCAGCTTCGCCGAGGAGGACGTGCAGCGGGCCGCCGAAACCGGGCACTCCACCGTCGGCCAGGCCGCCGCGGTCGCCCGCGAGGCCCACGTGAAGATGCTCGCCCTCGTCCACATCTCCTCCCGCTACCACGTCGGCAAGGTCCTCGAGGAGGCCCAGGACGTCTACGAACCAACCCTGGCCCCGAAAGACTTCGACGTCATCGAGATCCCCTTTGCCGAGAAGGGCTACCCCGAACTCGTGCCAAACGGAGCCCGGGAGACGAGGCGGGTCGGGGTAGGACCTCGACGGAGCCTCCCCATCTGTTGCGACGGCGAGGTCCTACCCCGACCCGCCTCCCCCGCTGCTACGCTGCCGCCGTCCTTTAACCGGGTCCCGAGAGGCCAGGAAGGAAGCGAAAAGTGAGTGAGAAGGTCGTGCTGGAGCACGATGACCTGCGGCGGACGCTGAAGCGGATCGCCCACGAGATCGCCGAGAAGAATCCCGATCCTTCCGGCTTGGCGATCGTCGGGATCCACACTCGCGGTGCCGTGCTCGCACGCCGGCTCCACGCTTTGCTGACGGAGCTGACCGGCGCCGAGCTGCCGATCGGCGACCTCGACATCTCCTTCTACCGCGACGACGTCGGCGCCAAAGCGCCCGACACACAGCCCGTCGTCCACGCCTCCCACATCGACTTCGACCTCAGCGAGCGCACGGTCGTCCTCGTCGACGACGTCCTCTTCACCGGTCGCACCGTACGCGCCGCGATCGAGGCGCTCTTCGACTACGGCCGCCCGCGCCGCGTCCAGCTCGCGGTCCTCTGCGATCGCGGTCACCGCGAGCTGCCGATCCGGCCCGACTACGTCGGCAAGAACCTGCCGACCGCGCGCGAGGAGCGGGTCAACGTCAGCCTCGAGGAGAGCGACGGCGCCGACCGGGTGACGATCTCCGCCCCGGCCGAGGTGGCCGCGTGAAGCACCTGCTTGCGATCGAGCAGCTCTCGCGCGAGGAGATCGAGGCGATCCTCGACCGCGCCGAGAGCTTCGCCGAGGTCGGCCGCCGCGACATCAAAAAGGTTCCGACCCTGCGCGGCCGCACCGTCGTCACCCTCTTCTACGAGTCGAGCACCCGCACCAGCAGCTCCTTCGAGCTGGCCGCGAAGCGGCTCTCCGCCGACCTCGTCTCGGTCAAGGCCGCCGGCTCCTCGGTCGACAAGGGCGAGTCGCTGAAGGACACCGTCGCCACCCTCTCCGCCTACGACCCGGCCGCGATCGTGATCCGCCACCCCTACGCCGGCGCCGCCCAGATGGTCGCCGAGTGGACGTCCGCCGCGGTGGTCAACGCCGGCGACGGCAAGCACGAGCACCCAAGCCAGGCGCTGCTCGACGTCTACACCCTGCGCCGCCGCCTCGGCTCGCTCGACGGCAAGCGGATCTGGATCGTCGGCGACGTCCTCCACAGCCGCGTCGCCCGCTCCAACCTGATCGCCTTCCAGCGGATGGGGGCGGAGGTCACGGTCTGCGGGCCGCCGACGCTGATCCCGCGCGGGATCGAGGAGCTCGGCTGCGAGGTCTCCCACTCGCTGGAGCGGCTCGGCGAGGCCGAGGTCGTCTACGCGCTGCGGATGCAGCACGAGCGGATGAGCGAGAGCTTCGTCCCCTCGCTGCGCGAGTACGCCGCCACCTTCCAGGTCGACACCCGACGGCTCAACCCGCGCCAGCTGCTGATGCACCCCGGCCCGGTCAACCGCGGTGTCGAGCTCTCCGGCGAGGCGATCGACTCGCCGCAATCGCTGATCGCCGAGCAGGTGGCGGCGGGCCTGGTGGTGCGGATGGCGATCCTCTACGAGCTGCTGGCCGGGAGCGAGCGCCCGGCTCCGCTGGTCGAGGGCGACGGCAGCACCCAACCGACTCCGATCGGGCAGCCGGCGTGAGCCTCACCGAGACGCTCGACGTCCGTCCCGGCGAGGACGCGAACGTGATCCTGCGCCGGGCGACCGTGCTCGACCCGGTGGCCGGGATCGACGGCGTCCACGACGTCGTCATCCGCGACGGCGAGATCGCCGAGCTGGCGGCGCCCGGAGAGGGAGCGGCCGAGGGCGCCGAGCTGGTCGATGCCGAGGGGATGCACGCCTTCCCGGCCTTCTTCGATCCCCACGTCCACCTGCGCACCCCGGGCCACGAGCACAAAGAGGACGTCGAGACGGGCACCCGCTCGGCCGCCGCCGGCGGCTACTGCGGGATCCTGGCGATGGCCAACACCGAGCCGCCGGTCTCGACCGCCGCCGACGTCTCGGCCCTGCGCGAGCAGGCACGGGCCGGCGCCTCGATCCCGGTCGGCTTCCTCGCCACCGTCACCCGCGGGATGAAGGGCGAGGAGCTGACCGAGATGGTCGAACTGCGCGAGGCCGGCGCGATCGGCTTCTCCGACGACGGCCTGCCGATCACCAGCGCCCGGGTGATGCTGCGCGCCCTGCAGTACCAGCGCCTCTGCGGCGGCACGATCGCCCTGCACGAGGAGGACCCCGAGCTCTCCGGCGCCGGCGTCATGCACGAGGGCCCGGTCTCCGCCGCCCTCGGCCTGGCCGGCGTGCCCTCGGTCTCGGAGTCGACGATGATCGCCCGCGACGCCGCCCTTGCCGCCTACGAGGACGCCCGCATCCACGTCCAGCACCTCTCGGCGGCGGAGTCGGTCGAGGTCGTCCGCGCCGCCAAGGCCGCCGGGGTGCAGATCAGCGCCGAGGCCAGCCCGCACCACCTCTGCCTCACCGACGAGGAGGTCCGCAGCCTCGACCCGCGCCGCTTCAAGATGAACCCGCCGCTGCGCCGCGAGAGCGACCGCCAGGCGCTGATCGAGGCCCTGCGCGACGGCACGATCGAGTGCGTCGCCACCGACCACGCCCCGCACCAGGCGGAGGAAAAGGAGGTGCCCTTCGAGCAGGCGGCGATGGGCGTGACCGGCCTCGAGACCGCCTTCGCGGCGCTGCACACCGAGCTGGTGCTGCCGGGCACGATCGAGCTCGGGCTGCTGGTCGAGCGGATGGCCGGCGGCGCCGCCCCGTTCGGGATCGAGCGGCCGACGCTGGCGCCGGGCTCGGAGGCCAACGTCGCCCTCTGCGACCTCGGCGCCGAGTGGACGGTGGGGGAGGACGGCTACGAGAGCCGCTCGCAGAACTCCTGGTGCGCCGGTAAGACCCTGACCGGCCGGGTCATGGTCACCTCGCCGCCGGCCAGGTCGCCTTCCGCCTGCGCAGCTTCAGCCTCGGGGTCGCCTCGTCGAGCGACGCCTACCTGCTGCTCGAAGACGGCACCCGGCTCGACGGCCTCGCCTGCGGCCACGAGGGCGCCGTCACCGGCGAGGTCGTCTTCAACACGGCGATGACCGGCTACCAGGAGTCGGTCACCGATCCCTCCTACGCCGGGCAGATCATCGTCTTCACCTATCCCCTGATCGGCAACTACGGCGTCAGCGCGGCGGCGATGGAGTCCGACCGCGTCCATGCTCGCGGCGTCGTCATGCGCGACGCCAAGAACCGCGAGGACGTCGCCAGCGCCGAGGGCGGCTGGCTCGACTGGCTCGGCGACTGCGGCGTGGCCGGGGTCAGCGGCGTCGACACCCGCGCCCTGGTCCGTCACATCCGCGACCGCGGCGCCATGCGCGGCGGCGTCTTCCCGGCCGAGACCCCCGAGCCCGAGGCGCGCGAACGGATCGACGCCGAGCCGGCGATGGACGGCGCCGACCTCGCCCGCACCGTCACCCCGCCCGAGCCGGTCCGCTTCGACGGCGACGGCCCGCACGTGGTCGGGATCGACACCGGGATCAAGATGAGCATCGTCCGCCAGTTGCGCGAGCACGGCTGCCAAGCTGACGCTGCTGCCCTGCGACCAGCTCCGCCGAGCAGGTCCTGGCCGAGGACCCCGACGTCGTCTTCCTCGCCAACGGGCCCGGCGACCCGGCGGCGCTCGGCTACGTCGTCGAGACGGTCCGCGAGATCGTCGGCAAGAAGCCGGTCTTCGGCATCTGCCTCGGCCACCAGCTGCTCTGCCGCGCCGTCGGTCTCGAGACCTACAAGCTGCCCTTCGGCCACCGCGGCGCCAACCACCCGGTCAAGGACCTGGAGACCGGCCGGATCGACATCACCTCCCAGAACCACGGCTTCGCGGTCGCCGGTCCCGGCGGCGAGCCGCGGATCGAGGGCGACGATCCGGTCCGCTGGGAGACCGACTTCGGCGTCGCCGAGCTCTCTCAGCTCAACCTCTACGACCGCACCGTCGAGGGCCTGGTCCTGCGCGACGTCGCCGGCGCCACCGTCCAGTACCACCCCGAGGCGGGTCCGGGCCCGCACGACGCCCGCCACCTGTTCAAGCGATTCTTGTCGCTGGCTGGGAGACTTGGCCAGCCGAAAGGACGCATGCCGCGTAGAAACGACATCCAGAAGATCTTGCTGATCGGCTCCGGGCCGATCGTGATCGGCCAGGCGGCCGAGTTCGACTACTCCGGCGTCCAGGCCTGCAAGGTGCTGCTCGAGGAGGGCTACGAGGTCGTCCTCGTCAACTCCAACCCGGCGACGATCATGACCGACCCCGAGTTCGCCACCGCCACCTACATCGAGCCGCTGCTGCCCGGCCCGGTGACCAAGATCATCGAAAAGGAGCGCCCCGACGCGCTGCTGCCGACCCTCGGTGGCCAGACCGCGCTGAACCTGGCGATGACGCTGCACGAGGACGGCACCCTGGAGCGCTTCGGGGTCGAGCTGATCGGCGCCGACGCCGCCGCGATCCGCCGCGCCGAGGACCGCGAGGAGTTCCGCACGACGATGACCGAGGCCGACCTGCGCATCCCCTGGTCGATGACCGTCGAGACGCTCGGCGAGGTCGAGGAGGCGCTCGCCGACGGCCGCATCGCGCTGCCGGCGATCGTCCGGCCGGCCTTCACGATGGGCGGCCAGGGTGGCGGCATCGGCCGCACCGAGACCGAGCTGCGCCAGGTCGATCAGCGAGGGCCTGGCGGCGAGCCCGATCAACCAGGTCCTGGTCGAGGAGTCGGTGATCGGCTGGGGCGAGTTCGAGCTCGAGGTGATGCGCGACCGCAACGACAACGTCGTGATCATCTGCTCGATCGAGAACGTCGACCCGATGGGCGTCCACACCGGCGACTCGGTCACCGTGGCGCCCGCCCAGACCCTGACCGACCCGCTCTACCAGGAGCTGCGCGACCAGGCGATCAAGGTGATCCGGGCGATCGGGGTCGAGACCGGCGGCTCCAACGTCCAGTTCGCGGTCAATCCCGAGGACGGCGAGATCGTCGTGATCGAGATGAACCCGCGCGTCTCGCGCTCCTCGGCACTGGCCTCGAAGGCGACCGGCTTCCCGATCGCGAAGATGGCGGCGAAGCTGGCCGTCGGCTACGCCCTCGAGGAGATCCCCAACGACATCACCCGGGCGACGCCGGCCTCCTTCGAGCCGACGATCGACTACGTGGTGACGAAGATCCCGCGCTTCGCCTTCGAGAAGTTCCCCGGCTCCGAGGGCCGTCTCTCCACCTACATGCAGAGCGTCGGCGAGGCGATGGCGATCGGCCGCACCTTCCGCGAGTCCTTCGCCAAGGCGATGCGCTCGCGCGAGCTCGACTGCCGCGCCCGAGTTCGCCGACAGCGACGAGGAGCTGCTGGCGGCGATCGAGGTTCCCTGCGCCGAGCGCTTCGACCAGATCCTCGAGGCCTTCCGCCGCGGGCTCGGCGTCGAGCAGGTCCACGCCGCCTGCCTGGTCGACCGCTGGTTCCTGCGTGAGCTCGAGGTCCTCGCCCGCGAGGGCGAGGGGAACGAGGGCCTGCTCCGCACCTACAAGGCGGTCGACACCTGCGCCGCCGAGTTCGAGGCGGCGACGCCCTACTACTACTCGGCCCACGAGCGCCCGCGCGCCGACGGCGCCCCGCCGGCTTCCGAGGTGCGCCGCGGCGAGCGCGACTCGGTCGTGATCCTCGGCGCCGGCCCGAACCGGATCGGCCAGGGGATCGAGTTCGACTACTGCTGCGTGCACGCGGCGATGACCGCCCGCGACCTCGGCCGCGACGCGGTGATGGTCAACTGCAACCCGGAGACGGTCTCGACCGACTACGACACCTCCGATCGGCTCTACTTCGAGCCGCTGACGGCCGAGGACGTGCTCGCCGTCTGCGAGCAGGAGCGCCCCGAGGG
This sequence comes from uncultured Solirubrobacterales bacterium, assembly GCA_963715395.1. Lineage (GTDB taxonomy): Bacteria > Actinomycetota > Thermoleophilia > Solirubrobacterales > 70-9 > VAYN01. The sequence continues at coordinate 766,877 of OY970238.1, read as the reverse complement.
CGTGATCGTCCAGTTCGGCGGCCAGACGCCGCTGAAGCTGGCCCGCACCCTGGAAGAAGCCGGCGTGCCGCTGCTCGGCACCCCGGTCGACGCGATCGACCTGGCCGAGGACCGCGGCCAGTTCGGCGCCCTGCTGCGCCGTCTCGGGATCAAGCACCCGCCCTACGGCACCGCACTCTCGGCCGACGAAGCGACGACCGTCGCCGAAGAGGTCGGCTTCCCGCTGCTGGTCCGGCCCTCGTTCGTGCTCGGCGGCCGGGCGATGGAGATCTGTTACTCGACCAACGACCTCGGCATCTATCTGGCGAGACGCACGTCAAGGCCGACCAGGAGCACCCGCTGCTGCTCGACCGCTTCCTCGAGAACGCGATCGAGGTCGACGTCGACGCACTCGCCGACGGCGAGCAGGTCTACGTCGCCGGGATCATGCAGCACGTCGAGGAGGCCGGCGTCCACTCCGGCGACTCCGCCTGCGTGATCCCGCCCGCTCAGCCTCGGCGAGGAGATGCTGGAGGAGATCCGGGCGACGACGGAGCGGATCGCCCTCGAGCTGGGCGTGATCGGCCTGATCAACATCCAGTACGGCGTCGCCGGCGGCGAGCTCTACGTGATCGAGGCCAACCCGCGCGCCTCGCGCACGGTGCCCTTCGTCTCCAAGGCGATCGGGGTGCCGCTGGCGAAGATGGCCGCCCGCCTGATGCTGGGCGAGCGCCTCGCCGACCAGGAGATGCCGGAGGGCCCGCCCGAGCACGTCAGCGTCAAGGAGGCGGTGCTGCCGTTCGCCCGCTTCGCCGGCGCCGACTCGGTCCTGGGTCCGGAGATGAAGAGCACCGGCGAGGTGATGGGCATCGCCGCCGACTTCCCGACCGCCTTCGGCAAGGCCCAGTCGGCCGCCGGCGTGCGGCTGCCGCAGGAGGGCTCGGTCTTCATCACCGTCACCGACACCGACAAGCCGGCGGCGACCCAGCTCGCGGCCCGCTTCCACGACCTCGGCTTCGAGGTGATCGCGACCGGCGGCACCGCGCAGGCGATCGCAGCGGATGGGCGTGCCGGTGACCCGGATCAACAAGCTCGGGGAGGGCTCGCCGCACGTCCTCGACCTGATCCGCGAGCGCCGCTGCGACCTGGTGATCAACACGCCGAGCGGCTCCGGGGCGCGCGCCGACGGCTATGAGATCCGCACCGCCGCCGTCCGTCAGGGCATCCCCTGCGTGACGACGATGACCGGAGCCACCGCGGCGGCGCGGGCGATCGCCGCCGGCAACCAGGGCGACGCCGAGGTGCGCAGCCTGCAGGAGATCCACGGTCGCGCCCGCGCGGCCCAGCCTCGATGACCGCTCCCTTCGGGCGCCGCCTCTGCAGGATCGGCGAGGCTCGTGCCTCCGGCGGCTATCGCGTCTTCTCGCTGCTCGACCCCGACGGGCCGACGCCGCTGCCCGGCCAGTTCTACATGCTCGCCACCGAGGCCCACTGGGAGCAGGCCGGCCAGCGTCCGTTCCTGCCGCGAGCGATCTCGGTCGCCGAGACCGGCCCGGCCGCGCGCGGGCGCGCGGCTCGACTTCCTGATCGAGGGAATCGGGCCCGGCACCGACCGGCTCTGCGAGCTGGAGGCGGGGGCAAGCGTCTGGGTGACCGGTCCGCTGGGCAACGCCTTCTCCGAGCCCCGCGCGCTCAGCCCCGGCGCCGCCGGCGCGATCCTGGTCGGCGGCGGCATCGGCATCGCTCCCGCTGGCCCTGCTGCGCCGCCATTTCGCCGAGCGCAACGTGCCCGGCCGCGTCCTGCTCGGCTTCCGCGACGAGGCCCACTCCGGCGGCCTCGACGACCTCTTCTCCTGCTGCGAGGTGAAACTGGCCAGCGAGGACGGGCACCCGGGCACCGCGGCTACGTCACCGACCTGCTGGCGACCATGCTCGAAGGCGACGACGCGCGATCGGCGGTCGTCTATTCCTGCGGCCCACCGGCGATGCTGGAGGCGGTACGAGCCCTCTGCGACGAGCGCGGGGTCGCCTGTGAGCTGGCGATGGAGTCACCGATGGCCTGCGGTTTCGGCGCCTGTTTCGGCTGTGCGGTACCCAAGCCGGATGGCACCTACATGCGCCTCTGCGTCGATGGGCCGGTGGTCCGCGGCGATCAGATCGCCTGAGGTGACCCATGCCTGATTTCTGCGGGATCGAGCTCGAGCACCCGGTGATCAACGCCTCGGGCACCTACGACGCGATCGCCGCCCGCCATGTCTTCGGAGACGCCCTGCTCGAAGACTTCCCCTTCTCCGCCTTCGTCTCGAAGACGATCACGCCCGAGCCGCGGGCCGGCAACGCGCCGCAGCGGATCTGGGAGACGCCCGCCGGGATGATCAACTCGATCGGGCTACCCAACAAGGGCCTCGAAGGATTCCTCGCCGAGGACCTGCCGCGGCTGGCTGAGATGCCGGTGCCACTGGTCGTCTCGGTGATGGGAACGAGCAAGGAGGAGTTTTCTCGACTAGTCGGGGAGGTGGGGGAGAGGGACGAGGTGGCGGCGATCGAGCTCAACGTCTCCTGCCCCAACGTCCACTCCGGCCTGATCGTCGGCGAGCAGCCGAGCGAGACCGCGGCGCTGCTGGAAGCACTGCGTCCGCTGACCCAAAAGCCGCTGATCGTGAAGCTGACTCCCAACGTCGCCGACCCCGCCGCGGTCGCGGTCGCGGCCGAGGAGGGCGGGGCCGACGCGGTCTCGCTGATCAACACCCTGAAGGCCACCTCGATCGACCCCAGGACCGGCTCCCCGGCGCTTGCCGCCGGCCACGGCGGCCTCTCCGGGCCGGCTGTCCGACCGATCGCCCTGCAGCAGTTGCGCTCCGTCGCGGCGGCGGTGACGTTGCCGCTGGTCGGCATGGGAGGGATCTCCAGCGGCCCCGATGCGGCCGAATTCATCGCCGCCGGAGCCCGCCTCGTGGCCGTGGGGACCGAGAATTTCCGCGATCCAAGAGCGGGCGCACGGGTCGCCACCGAGCTGCTGGCGGCCGACCGCCGCGGACAGGCGGCCGCGCCAGTACTCGACCTCGAGTAGAGGTTGAGGTGAATTTGGGCGGAATCGGCCCAGAACGACTTGCACCCGTTCGACCCACGGCTATACTCGCCGCGCGCACATGCCTGCCCCGCCAGTCAAAATCTCAACCGCGGCCCCGGAACGTTCCCTGGACCAGAGGATGGAGGCGCTCAAACGAGCGAACGACATCCGTACCGCCCGGGCCAAACTGAAGAAGGACCTGAAGGCAAACCGGGCGAGCATTCATTCGATCCTGCTCGATCCGCCTGAGTACGTGATGACCGCGAAGGTCTTCGACATGCTGCTCGCCGTTCCCAAGTACGGCCGTGTGAAGACCAACCGAATACTCAACCAGTGCCGGATTTCTCCCTCCAAGACCATCGGTGGTCTCTCGGAGCGCCAGCGCACTGAGCTGGTCTCCCTGCTTCGTCGTTAGACGACCGCCGCGCCGGTCAGTATCCGCGGCCGCATGTCGAAAGTCTTCGTTATCACCGGTCCCTCGGGGGTTGGCAAGGGCACCCTGATCCGGGAGCTGTTGCAGCGAGTCCCCGACCTCGAGCTCTCGATCTCGGCGACGACGCGGGAGCCGCGCGAGGGGGAGGTGGACGGGCGTGACTACCACTTCCTCAGCCGCGAGGAGTTCGATCTCCGGGTCGAGAAGGAAGACTTCCTCGAGTTCGCCACCTACAGCGGCAACCGCTACGGCACCCTGCGCACCGAGGTCGAGCGGCGGCTGGCCGCGGGGCATTCGGTCGTGCTGGAGATCGAGGTCCAGGGCGCCCGCCAGGTCCGGGCGGCGATGCGGGAGTCGATCCAGGTCTTCATCGCCCCGCCGACTCCGGCGGTTCTGCGCCAGCGCCTCAACGCCCGCGGCACCGACGCGCCGGACGCGATCGACGCCCGGCTCGAGGTCGCGGCGCAGGAGATGGCCGCCCAGGACGAGTTCGCCTACCGCATCGTCAACGACGATCTTGAGCGCGCCGCGGCGGAGCTGGAGGGGATCGTGCGCGCCGAGCTCGGTCTATCACTAGACTCCGCAGCCGAATGATCAAACCACGCGTAGACAAGCTCCTGGACCATGCTGATTCGCACTACGCCGCCGTCGTTGTCTCGGCCAAGCGCGCGCGTCAGATCAACAGCTACTTCCACAACCTCGGTGAGGGCGGTTTCGGCGAGTACCCGCCGCCGATGGTCGAGATCAACGCCGAGGGGAACTACCTCTCGATGGCGCTCGAAGAGCTCGCCGAGGGCAAGCTCAAATACGAGTACCGCTCCTAGCTAACGCTGGGAGCTCCCTGACCGGGAGGCACTCATGGCCCGAATCCTGCTTGGCGTAAGTGGTGGGATAGCCGCCTACAAGGCGTTGGAGCTGGCCCGCCTGGCGACCGTCGCCGGGCATGGTGTCCGCGTGCTGATGACCGAGACCGCGACCCGTTTCGTCGGTGCCGCTTCCTTCGAGGGGATCGTCGGCGCCCCGGTCCTGATCTCCGAGTTCGAGCGCGACCCGGTGCGCGGCGCCTTTCCCGGCGACGACGAGCCTGGCCACGATCCGATCGGCCACCTCGAGCTGGCGGCCAACTGCGATGCCTTCCTGATCGCCCCCGCTTCGGCCAACACGACCGCGAAGCTTGCCGCCGGCCTCGCCGATTCGATGCTGACCACCTCCTTCCTCGCCTGCTCATCGCCGCGGCTCCTCGCCCCGGCGATGAACGACCGCATGTACGCCGACGCCGCGACCCAGGCCAACCTGGCGACGCTGCGCGAGCGCGGGGTCGAGGTGATCGAGCCGGGAATCGGGAAGCTCGCCTCTCGCGGCGAGTTCGGCCGCGGCCGGCTGCCGGACCCCGAGCAACTGCTGGCCCGGGTCGAGGCGACGCTGCCCAGCGGCGAGCGGCCCTGGGACGGCCTGCGGGTCCTGGTCACCGCCGGGGGCACCCGCGAGCCGATCGACCCGGTCCGCTTCATCGGCAATCGCTCCAGCGGCCGCATGGGCATCGCCCTGGCCTCCGCCGCCGCGCGCCGGGGGGCCGAGGTGACCTTGATCGCCGCCAACATCGCTCTGCCCGCGCCGGCCGGCGTCCGCCGCATCGACGTCGAGACCGCCGAGGAGTTGGCTGCGGCCGCGCGAGCCGAGTTCGCGGACACCCACGTGCTGCTCATGGCCGCGGCCCCAGCAGACTTCCGCCCGGCCGCCGTCAGCAGCGGCAAGCTGGTGCGCGACGGCGCCCTCGACCTCCATCTCGAGCCGACCGAAGACATCCTCGCCTCCCTGACCGCGGATCGCTCTCCAGGGCAGACGCTGGTCGGTTTCGCCGCCGAGCACGGGGGGGGCGCCGTCGAGCGAGCCCGCGACAAGCTGGACCGCAAGGCCGTCGACCTGATCGTCCTCAACGACGTCTCCGACCCGGAGATCGGTTTCGAGAGCGAGCGCAATGCCATCACCCTGATCGGCAAGGAGGAGGAGACGACGGTTCCGATCGCCTCCAAGGACGCGATTGCCGAGGCGATTCTGGAACGGGTGACCCAGCTTCGCCAATCCGGTTCAGCCGAGAATCGCTCAGAGCTATACTGAGTTCACTTTTCCACGTATTTCAGTGTCGAGAAGTGGGCCTGGCCCACTTTTTTTTCGGCCCGAACCAGGCATGACCGACCTCCAGCAAGACATTCAGCAGCAGTTGACCGAACTCGATTCGGAACTCGACTTGGTCGCCGTTGAGCGACCCGGAACCGAGTCGCTGCGCATCTTCATCGACCACCCCGGCGGCGTTGATCTGGCGCTCTGCGAACAGGTCACGAAGCACCTGAACCACCTGCTGGTCGACTACATGCTCGAGGTCTCTTCGCCGGGCCCCAAGTACCGCCGCCCCAGCACCGATTCCGAGACCAAGGAGCCGCAGTGAGCAAGGAGATCGTCGACGCAGTCAAAGCGCTCGAGCAGGAGAAGGGAATCTCCGCCGACACGCTGATGGACGCCCTCGAGGACGCGCTCCTCTCGGCCTACAAGAAGACGCCGGGAGCGGCGAAATACGCCCGCGTCGACCTCGACCACGAAACCGGTGACTTCCGCGTGTTCGAACTGATCCTGCCGCCAGAGCTGGAGCAGAAGCTCCTCGCTGAAGCCGCGGAGCTACAGGAGGAGCCCGAGGTCGACCCGGAGACCGGCGAAATGCGCGAGCCCGAGGATCCCGAGCTCGATCCGGAGATGATCGCGCCCTACGAGGACCAGATCGAGACCCGCGACGTCACCCCGGAAGACTTCGGCCGGATCGCCGCCCAGACCGCCAAGCAGGTGATCCTGCAGCGCATTCGCGAGGCCGAGCGGCAGATGATGTACGACGAGTACCAGGACCGGGTCGGCGAGCTGATCACCGGCATCATCCAGCAGTCCGACAAGCGCTACACGCTGGTGCAATTGCGCGAGCGGGTCGAGGCGCTGCTGCCCAAGTCCGAGCAGGTCTACAACGAGCGCTACGACCACGGGATGCGGGTCAAGGCCGTAATCACCGACGTCTCCGACTCGACCAAAGGGCCGGCGATCGTCGTCTCGCGCCGCAGCCCGGAGCTGATCAAGAGCCTGTTCGAGCTAGAGGTGCCCGAGATCGCCGACAAGCTGGTCGAGATCGTCGGCGTCGCCCGTGAGCCCGGCTACCGCTCGAAGATCGCGGTCGTCTCCCACGCTGACGGGGTGGACCCGGTCGGCGCCTGCGTCGGCCCTCGCGGCTCGCGGGTGCGGATGGTCGTCTCCGAGTTGCGCGGCGAGAAGATCGACATCATTCCCCACAACGACGAGCCCGCCCGCTTCGTCGCCAAAGCCCTTTCGCCGGCTCGCGTGCGCGAGGTCATCGTCGACGACGAGGAGCGCCAGGCGACCGTGATCGTGCCCGACGACCAGCTCTCGCTGGCGATCGGCCGCGATGGCCAGAACGCCCGTCTCGCCGCCCGCCTCACCGGCTGGCGCGTCGACATCAAGTCGGAGACGGAGTTCGCCTCCGAGGAAACCGAGATCGAGTACGAGGGCGAGGAACAGTCCGACGGCCGCTGCCTGGCGGTTCTCTCCAATGGCCGCCGCTGCCCCAACGCCGCCGTTCCCGGCTCGACCTACTGCGGTCTGCCGTCGCACCAGGCGCTGTCCCGCTTCGATACCAGCCAGGTCGCGATCCTCGCCGACGTCTCCGAGGCCGAGGTCGCGATCCTCGCCGATCCCGATGGCGACCAGGGCCAGGTCGACGAGATCGTCGAGCGCGCCTCGGCGAACTTCGTCGAGGAAGTGCCCGAGGAGACCGAGGCGGTTGCCGATGAGGCTCCAGCCGAGGAGACTGACGAAGCCGAGGGTGATGAGGTTGTCGAGGAGGCTGAGCAGGCTTAGTGGCTAAGAAGCGGGTTCACGAGATCGCGAAAGCGCAGGGCGTCAGTTCGAAGGAGCTGCTGGCGGCGCTGAAAGCAGCCGGAATCGAGGCGAAAGCGGCTGCCTCCAGCGTCGAGGAAGCCGACGCGGTGAAGGCGATCGCCGCGGCCAAAGGCAACGGCGGCGCCGAAGCAACCAAGGCTCCCGCCAAACCCGCTGCCGCACCTGCCGCAAAACCGGCTGCCGCACCCAAAGCTTCCGCTTCGTCGACCAAACCCGTTCGTCCCGCCGGCGGACCCCAGCAGGGTGGCGGGGCCGGCGGTGCGGCGAAAAAACGCCGGGTCGTAATCGACTCCCAGGCCGCCCGCCGCGATCAGATGGGCGGGCCGCCGCCGCAACGGCCACCGCGTCGCCGCGGCGGCCGCCGCCGCCGACCACTTCTGGAGGAGCCGCCGCTTGGCCCCGCGACGCCGGCCGAGCCCGAGGCGACCAAGGTCAACTCCGGCGCCACCGTGCGCGAGGTGGCCGAGTTGCTGGGCCTGGCCCCGGCCGAGGTGATCAAAAAACTGATGATGATGGGCGAGATGGCAACCCTGACGCAGACTCTCACCGACGAGTCGATCAGGGCGATCGCCGACGAGTACGACCGCAAGCTGGAGATCGTCACCGCCGCCGACGAGGAGCCCGAGGAACCCGAGTTCTCCGACGCCGAGGAGGATCTGGTCGGGCGCCCACCGGTGGTCACGATCATGGGACACGTCGACCACGGCAAGACCTCGCTGCTGGACGCGATCCGCGAGACCGAGGTCGCGGCTGGGGAGGCCGGCGGCATCACCCAGCACATCGGTGCCTACCAGGTCCACAAAGACGACAGGACGATCACCTTCCTCGATACCCCGGGCCACGCCGCCTTCACGGCGATGCGCGCCCGCGGCGCCAAAGTCACCGACGTCGCCGTCGTCGTCGTCGCTGCTGACGACGGGGTGATGCCGCAGACCAAGGAGGCGATCGACCACGCCCGCGCCGCCGACGTGCCGATGCTGATCGCCGTCAACAAGATCGACAAAGAGGGAGCCAACCCGGAACGGGTCCGCAACGAGCTCGCCCAGGAGGGCATCACGCCTGAGGAGTGGGGGGGCGACACGGTCTTCGCCGAAGTCTCGGCCAAGACCCACGAAGGCCTCGACAACCTGCTCGACATGATTCTGCTGGTCACCGAGCTGGAGGAGCTGGCGGCCAATCCAGATGCCCCGGCCTCCGGAACCGTGATCGAGTCCCAGCTCGACCCCGGCCGCGGCCCGGTCGTCACCGTCCTCGTCCAGCGCGGCACGCTCAAGGTCGGCGACTCGCTCGTCGCCGGTCCCCAGTGGGGACGGGTACGGGCGATGCAGGACTTCACCGGTGAGCGGGTCGAGGAGGCCGAGCCGGGGATGCCGGTCGAGGTGCTCGGCTTCGACGGCGTCAGCGACGCCGGCGAGTTCGTGCAGGCGGTCGAGAACGACCGCCAGGCACGCCAGCAGGCCCAGGAACGGGCGAACCGGCTCAAGACCGAGGCGCTGGCCCGCCGCCAGGCCCGCAAGGTCAGCCTCGACGAGGTCTTCGCCCGGGTCCAGGAGGGCGACATCAAGGAGCTCAACATCGTCCTCAAGGCCGATGTCGCCGGCTCCCTGGAGGCGCTGCAGGACGAGATCGCCAAGGTCCCGCAGGAACGCGTCGCGATCAACATCATCCACTCCCAGACCGGCGGCATCAACGAGTCCGACGTGATGCTGGCCTCGGCCTCCGACGCGATCATCATCGGCTTCAACGTGCGGCCGCTGGCCGACGCCCGCCGCGCCGCCGTGAGCGAGGGCGTCGACGTCCGCACCTACTCGGTCATCTACAAAATCACCGAGGACCTGCGCAACGCGATGGAGGGCCTGCTCGAGGCCGTCGAGGTCGAGGAGACGACCGGCGAGGCCGAAATCAAACAGACCTTCAAGGCCTCCAAAGTCGGCCGCATCGCCGGCTGCATCGTTACCGAGGGCAAAGCCACTCGCACCGCCAGCGTTCGCCTGGTTCGCGAGGGCACGGTCATCTGGACCGGCAAACTCGGCTCCTTGCGGCGTTTCAAAGACAACGTGCAGGAAGTGGAGGAGGGACAGGAGTGCGGCGTCGTGCTCGACGGCTACGCTGACGTCAAGGAGGAAGACGTGCTCGAGTTCTTCCAAACGAAACAGGTCGAGCAAACGCTGGAGTAGGATGCCCGGCGCTCGCATGCGTCGCATCAACGAGGTGCTGCGCGAGGTCGTAGGCGCCGCGATCTCCAGCGACCTGAGCGACCCCCGTATCGGCTTCGTCACCGTGACCTCGGTTGAGACCAGCCCCGACCTGCGCACCGCAAAGGTGTACGTCAGCGTGCTCGGCAGCGAGGAGGAGCGCGAGGAAACGCTGAGCGGCCTGGGCTCTTCCCACGGCGTGCTCCAGACCCGGATCGCCTCCGAGACGCGGATGAAGCGGACCCCTACCCTGACCTTCCACTACGACGACACGATCGAGCAGGGCGTGCGGATCTCCCAGTTGCTGGAGGAAGAGCCGCCAAGCGCCGATCCGGAGCCAGACTGATGACTGAGGCCACCGGTGTTGCCACGTCAGATATCGAGCGGGTCAGCGCCGAGCTGCGCGCCCGCGATCGCTTCCTGCTGACGGCCCACGAGGGCCCGGACGGTGACGCCCTCGGCTCGCTGCTGGGAATGCATCAGCTGCTGACCCAGCTCGGCAAGGACTCGGTGATGTTCCTCGCGGCGAAGGAGTTCCCGCTGCCGATCGAGTACCGCTTCCTGCCGTTGGAGGAGGTCTTCCACGAGCCACCGGCCGATATGGCCGACCGCACCGTGATCTTCCTCGACTGCGGAAACATCGACCGGATGCCGGTCGACTTCCTCACCGAGGGCGGCAACACCGTGATCAACATCGATCACCACCACGACAACACCCGCTTCGGCGACTTCAACCTGGTCGACGTCGAGGCCTCCTGCACGGCGGAGATCGTCTACGACCTCGCGGTCCTGCTCGGGGCCAAGATCACCCGCGAGATGGCTTCCGCTCTCTACGTCGGCCTGATCACCGACACCGGTAAATTCATGTACGAGAACACCGACGCCCACACCCATCGGGTAGCGGCGGCGCTGATCGACGCCGGGGTCGACATCGACGACACTTACCGGCGCCTCTACGAGCACGTCCCGATCGAGAAGCTGCGCCTGGTCGTGCGCGCGATCGACGGAATTCAGCGCCACTGCGGCGACCGCCTCGTCCTCACCTACATCACCGCCGCCGACTACGAGCAGACCGGCGCCGGGGAGGAGATGACCGAGGGCGTGATCGACCACCTGCGCTCGATCGACGGGACCAAGGTCGCCGCCGTGATCCGCGACCTCGGCAACCGCGGCCGCGCCGCCCGCAAGGTCAGTCTGCGCTCCAGCGAGGGCGACGTCGACGTCTCGGCGATTGCTCGCAAGAACGGGGGAGGGGGACACAAGCGCGCCGCCGGCTTCTCCACCGACCTCGAGCTGGACGAGCTGGTCGACTTCCTCTGCGGTGAGGTCACCGCCCAGCTGGGACCGTGAGCATGGCCGCAGACGATCCCGGGGGGACGGTGCTGCTCTACGACAAGCCGGCAGGGGTCACCTCCCACGACATCGTCGCCAAGGTCCGCCGCGAACGGGGCTGCAAGACCGGGCACGCCGGCACGCTCGACCCCTTCGCGACCGGTCTGCTGCTGATCTTGCTCGGGCGCGCCACCCGCCTCCAGCGTTTTCTCGTCGGCCTGCCGAAGACCTACCTGGCGACCGCGCGGCTCGGTTGGCGCTCCAGCACCGGCGATCCCGACGGCGAGCTGACCGAGACCGGGACGGTCCCGGCCTCTCTGGACCTGCCGACCGGCACCGTCCGTCAGCAGGTGCCGATGACCTCGGCCGTGCGGGTCGGCGGCGAGCGCCTCTACAAGAAGGCCCACCGCGGCGAAACGGTGGCGACGCCGGTGCGCGACGTCGAGGTGTGCCGGGCCCATCTGCTCTCGAGCGGAGACGGCCTGGCGCGCTACGAGATCGAGTGCGCGGCCGGCACCTACGTCCGCACCCTGATCGAGACGCTCGACGACGCCTACTGCGCCGAGCTGCGCCGGACCGCCGTCGGTCCCTTCCGGGTCGAGGACGCTGGTGAGCAGATTGAGACGACGCGGGTCGGCGAGCTTGTCCCCGCCGTCGGGGCGGCGCTGCGATGAGCATCCGGGTGACCTCCCTGCCGGACGCGGAGCCACGGCCCCGGCACGTCGCGATCGGCACCTTCGACGGCGTCCACCTCGGCCACCGCGCCGTGATCGACAACGCCGACACCGTCCTCACCTTCGACCCGCACCCGCTCGAGGTCATCCACCCGGCGGCGCTGCCGAAGCTGATCATGCCGTTCTCGGTCAAGCGCGACGTGATCGAGGGCCTCGGGGTCGAGGAGCTCGTCGTGATCCCCTTCGACCGCGAGTTCGCCCAGCAGAGCGCGGAGGAGTTCATCGAGCAGGTCCTGATCGAGAAGCTCGGGGCGGTGCGGGTCTCGGTTGGGGAGAACTTCCGCTTCGGCGCCAAAGCCAAAGGAGATCCGGCGATGCTCGCCGCCCGTGCGGAGTTCGAGACGCGCGTGGTGCCGCTGGTCGAGGTCGATGGAGAGACGATCTCCTCGACCAGGATCCGGGCGCTGGTCGCGGCCGGCGAGGTCGAGGCCGCGCGCCACGGCCTCGGTGCCCCGTTCATGGTCGAGGGCACTGTGGTCAAGGGCGACCAGCGAGGGCGGGAGCTCGGCTTCCCGACCGCCAACATCGTCCCCGACGACCGCCTCGCGATTCCCGGACATGGCGTCTACGCGGCCTTCGCCGACGGCGTTCCGGCCGCGGTCAGTGTCGGCATCCGCCCGACCTTCGAGAGCGGCCGCGGGGTCCTGATCGAGACCTACCTGATCGACCGCAACGACGACCTCTACGGCCATGAGCTGCGGGTCGCCTTCGTCGAACGCCTGCGCGGCGAGAAACGCTTCGCCAGCGTCGAGGACCTGATCTCCCAGATGCACCGCGATGTCGATGACGCCAGGCGCGTCTGTGCTAGCTTCCAGCGGCCGTGACCCGAGAGGGGACACGGCTTTTTTGAGACTGATCCGACCATGGGCCTGACCAAAGACAAAAAGAGCGAGCTGATCGGCAAATACGGCCGAGCCGATGGCGATACCGGTTCCGCCGAGGTCCAGGTCGCCCTGGCCACGGCCCGGATCAACGAGCTCACCGAGCACCTGCGCACGCACTCCAAAGACCATCACTCGCGTCGCGGCCTGCTGATGCTGGTCGGCAAACGGCGCCGGATGCTGCGCTACCTCGAACGGACCGACCTCGAGCGCTACCGCGCCCTGGTCGCCGACCTCGGCCTGCGGCGATGATCGCCGCCGGCGAGCCGGCTCCCGATTTCACCCTTCGCGACCAGGACGGCGAAGAGGTCTCGCTGAGTGACTTCCGCGGCGAGAAGGTCCTGCTGATCTTCTATCCCGCAGATTTCAGTCCCGTCTGCTCAGATCAGCTTTCGCTCTACCAAGAGGTAAAGCCAGAAATCGAGGAGAAGGGCGTGCGGATGCTGGGAATCAGCGTCGACGGCGTCTACGCACACAAGGCCTTCCAGGAAAAAGGCGGGTTCGACACCACGCTGCTCTCGGACTTCGAGCCCAAGGGCGAGGTCTCGCGCGCCTATGGCTCCTACCTCGACGCCGTCGGAACGTCGAACCGCACGCTGGTCCTTGTCGACGCCGACGGCAAGGTCGAGTGGACCTATGAATCGCCGCACCCCGGCGAGTTCCCCGGCGCCAACGTCATCTTCGACGCGCTCGCCTCCTCTTAGCCGCGAGTCTGCTGTTACCCGCCTATAGGACGGGTTGAGGCAGACTCGTTCTCATCGTGAGCGATCTGACTAGCGCGAGGGTACCGCCAATCGGCCCCGACGACCACGTGTGTGGGGAGGGGGATCTCCTGATCGTCTACGCCGACCTCGGCTGCCCGCGCTGCGCCGCCGCCTGGATCGAGATCGCCGCACAGCCGCGACGTGTCGTCTTCCGGCACTTTCCGGTCGCCAGCAAGCATCCGCGCTCGCCCGCTCTGCACGCCGCCGCGGAGGCGGCCGGTGCCCAGGAGTGCTTCTTCGAGATGGTCGACTCGCTCTACGCCGACCGCGGCCGCGTCGACGATCCGCACCTCTGGGAGCGGGCGGAGCGTCTTGGCCTCGATCTCGAGCGCTTCGAGGCGGAACGCCGCTCAGACACGGTTGCCGCCAGGGTGCGGCGGGACTTCGAGTCCGGGATCCGCGGCGGCGTCGCCTCCACGCCGGCTCTCTTCGACGCCGATGGCCGGCGCTCCTGAGTGCAGGGCTGTACTCTCTTTTGTGAAAGAGAACGAGAGTTCTGAACAAAAGCGAATGGCCACCACCCGGGTGGCCGGAGGTAGGACAACTAAATGAGCATGTTTGACGTAAGCCGGGTTTCGGTGGATGTCGGCGACAGCCAGATTTCCTTCGAGACGGGCAAACTCGCTAAGCAGGCGAGCGGCGCGGTCGTCGTTCGAGCTGGCGACACGATGGTGCTCTGCACCGCAACCGTCGGCAATCTGCGCGACGTGGACTTTCTTCCCCTCACCGTCGACATCGAGGAGCGGATGTACGCCGCGGGCAAAATCCCGGGCTCGTTCTTCCGTCGCGAGGGCAAATCCAGCGAAAAGGCGACGCTGACCGCGCGCATGATCGACCGGCCGATCCGGCCGCTCTTCCCCAAGGGCTGGCACTACGAGACGCAGCTGGTCGCGATCCCGATGTCGGTCGACCACGAGAGCCCCTACGACATTCTCGCCATGAACGGCGCCTCCGCGGCGCTGGCGATCTCCCCGGTCCCGGTCGCCGCCCACGTCGGCGCGGTGCGGGTCGGCAAGCTCGAGGGCGACTTCGTCGTCAACCCGCCGGAGGAGACGCACGAGTCGCTGGAACTGGACCTGATCGTCGCCGGCACCGAGGAGGCGATCCTGATGGTCGAGGCGGGCGCCGACGGCGTCACCGAGGCCGAGATCCTCGACGCGCTCGACATCGCCCACGGCGAGATCAAGAAGCTCTGCGCCGCGATGGAGGAGCTGCAGCAGAAGGCCGGCAAGGAGAAGCTCCAGGTCGAGGCTCCGGCTATCGACGAGGGCTTGATCAGCGACATCCGCGACTCCCACGGCCAGGCTCTGGTCGACGCGATCGCAACCGAGGGCAAGCTCGAGCGCTACGAGGCGATCGACAAGGTCAAGGACGAGGTCGTGGGCAAGTACTCTCTCTCGGACGACGACGGAGAGGTCGACGAGGAGCGGGTGGCCGAGGTCAAGACCGCTTTCGACTCGATCGAGAAGGACACGATCCGCAAGGCGATCGCCGTCGACAAGAAGCGCCCCGACGGCCGCGCCCAGGACGAGATCCGTCCGATCGAGTGCGAGGTCGACATCTCCCCGCGCGTTCACGGCTCGGCCCTGTTCACCCGCGGCGAGACCCAGATCCTCTCCAACGTGGCCCTGGGCACGACCCGGATGGACATGCGGCTCGACACGCTTGGCCTGCAGACCACCAAACGGTTCTGGCACCACTACAACTTCCCGCCCTTCTCGGTCGGGGAGGCTGGCTTCATGCGCGGCCCGAAGCGCCGCGACATCGGCCACGGTGCGCTCGCCGAGCGGGCCCTGGCGGCGACGATCCCCGACGAAGAGGCGTTCCCGTACGTGATCCGCGCGGTCTCCGAGACGCTCGAGTCCAACGGCTCCTCCTCGATGGGTTCGGTCTGTGCCTCCTCGATGGCGCTGCAGGCCGCTGGAGTCCCGGTTTCGGCCCCGGTCGCCGGTGTTGCGATGGGACTGATCAAGGAGGGCGACGACTACATCGTGCTCACCGACATCGCCGGCGTCGAGGACCACCTCGGCGACATGGACTTCAAGGTCGCCGGCACCAAGGACGGGATCACCGCCCTGCAGATGGACATCAAGATCACCGGAGTCACCTTCGAGATTCTCGAGGACGCGCTGGAGCAGGCCAACAAGGGCCGCCAGTTCATCCTCGGCAAGATGGCCGAGGCGATCGACGGGCCGCGGGAGCAGCTCTCCCAGCACGCGCCGGCGATCGAGTCGATCAAGATCGACCCCGAGAAGATCGGGGCCGTGATCGGCAAAGGCGGCGAAACCATCCGCGCCCTCTGCGAGGAGTTCGAAGCGGAGATCGACGTCGAGGACGACGGCACGGTGCGGATCTACGCGCCGACCGGCGAACTCGTCACCGCCTGCGTTGCCCGCATCAACTCGATGACCAAGGAGGCCGAAATCGGCGATCGCTACGACTCCGCCAAAGTCGTCAAGACGACGACCTTCGGCGCCTTCGTCGAGCTGGTCAAGGGCACCGATGGCCTGCTTCACATCTCCAACGTGAAACCGGGCGAGCGGGTCGACTCCGTCGACGACGTCCTCAAAGCCGGTGAAGAGATCGACGTCACCGTGGTCGAGGTGGACAAGGAGCGGGGCCGGATCGGCCTGCGCCTCACCAGCGACCCCTCGGTCGAGGGCAAATCGCCCGAGGAACTGGCCTCGGTCGGCTCCGGCGACGGTGGCCGGCGCAACGGCGGCGACCGCGGTGGTCGTGACGGCGGACGGCGCCGCGAGCGCGAGCGTCGCTCCTGAGCGCGGAGTGAGCAAGCATCCATATCTGATGCTTTGCGCCGCGAGCGAAGCGCGAAAGTGGTGTCTGCATTGAGCGCGCCCCAACTCACCCAGTTGGGCTCGGGCGTCCGGGTCGTGACCGAGGAGGTTCCCTCGGTCCGGTCCGTGGCGCTCGGGCTCTGGGTGCGCACCGGTTCGCGTAATGAGACTCCCGCCCAGGCCGGGGTTTCTCATTTTCTCGAGCACCTGCTGTTCAAGGGCACGGAGCGTTACTCGGCGATTGAGATCTCCGAGCGCTTCGACGGGCTCGGCGCCTCGATCAATGCCGCCACCGGCAAGGAGACGACGCACCTCCACGCGCGCTTCCTCGACGAGCACTCCGACGAGGTTTTCGACCTGCTGGCGGAGATGCTGCTGGCCCCGACCTATCCCGAAATCGACTCCGAGCGCCAGGTCGTGCTGGAGGAGATCGCGATGTACGAGGACGAGCCGCAGGACCGCGTCCACGACGTACTCGCCGAGGCGGTCTTCGGCTCCCACCCGCTGGGTCGCCGCGTGCTCGGCGAGGCCGACGTGATCGCCTCGATCCCGATCCCGGACATCGAGAGCTACCACCACGCCCGCTACACCGGGTCGGAGATCGTGGTCGGCGCGGCCGGCCACCTCGACCACGGCCAGATCCTCGAGCTGACCGAACGCCTGGTGACGCCGCCCGCGGACGGCGCCGGCGTCGCACCGGAGACCGCGCTCGACGGCGGCGCCCGGCTCTGCTTCCACCAGAAGGAGACCGAGCAGTACCACATCTGCTTCGGCGCGCCGGGGCTGCGGCGCGACGACGAGCGCCGCTACCCGCTGGCGGTGCTCGACTCGATCTTCGGTGGCTCGACCTCTTCACGCCTGTTCCGCGAGGTGCGCGAGAAGCGCGGCCTCGCCTACTCGGTCGGCTCCTACAACGAGCAGTTCACCGACCAGGGGCTGGTCGCCACCTACGTCGGCACCCGCGAGGACAACGTCGAGGAGGCCTGCTCGATCATCGGTGCCGAGCTGGCCCGGCTGCGCTCCGAGCCGGTCTCGGCCGAGGAGCTGACCCGCGCCAAGGAGAGCGTCAAGGGCCGGCTCGTCCTCTCCTCGGAGTCGACGGCGGCGCGGATGACGCGGATCTCGCGGGCGACCCTGTTCGGGCTGCCGATCGAAAGCCTCGACGAGATGCTGGCCAAGGTCGACGCGATCGAGGTCGACCAGATGACCGAGCTGGCGGCCGAGCTCTACGGCGCCGAGCGGCTCTCTGCCGCCTGTGTCGGCGGCGACGAAGACCGCTTCCGCCGCGCCCTGGCCCCGGTCAGCGAGAGCCTGGCCGCGGCATGAGCCCAGCTCCGATCCGAGTCGCCGTCGCCGGCGCGGCCGGACGCATGGGGGAGGCGGTGTGCGAGGCGGTCGAGGGGGCGGAGGACACCGTGCTCGCCGGCAGGGTGGACCCGGCTCTCGGGGTCGAGCTCGCCGACGTTCTGAACGACGCCGACGTTGTCGTCGACTTCACCGTCCCCGACACTGCCCTAGCCAACGTCCGCACCTGTCTAGAGGCGGGGGTTCACACGGTTGTCGGCACCACCGGCTTCGACCTCGATGCCGCCCGGGCGGCCGCCGAGGCCTCCAGCGTCAACTGCTTCGTCGCCCCCAACTTCGCGATCGGGGCCGTGCTGCTGATGGAGGTGGCACAGACGATCGCCCCGCACATGCCGGAGTGCGAGATCATCGAGCTGCACCACGACCGCAAGCTCGACGCCCCCTCGGGCACGGCGAAGCGCACCGAGGAGCTGATCGACGCCGCCGGCGGCAACGTCCACCAGCCGATCCACTCAGTCCGGCTGCCCGGTCTGGTCGCGCACCAGGAAGTGATCTTCGGCGGCGAGGGCCAGACGCTCTCATTGCGCCACGACTCGATCGACCGGCGTTCGTTCATGCCCGGTGTGCTGCTCGCCGTGCGCAAGGTCGCGACGCTGCCGGACCGCTTCACGGTCGGGCTCGAGAAGCTGCTTTTCGATGCCTAGGCCGGTGGACGGGGTACCCTGCCAGCGATGAAGCAGATCCAGGGCGTACTAACGGCGATGGCCACCCCGTTCGACGAGCGGGGCGATGTCGACGTGGACGCCGGCCGCCGCCTCGCCGCCCATCTGCTCGAGCACGGCTCGCACGGCCTGGTGGTGGGGGGGACGACTGGCGAGTGCCCGACCCTGACCGACGAGGAGACGATCGAGCTCTTGCGCGGCGTCCGGGCAGAGGTCGGCGACGAGGTGCTGCTGATCTGCGGCACCGGCACCAACGACACGCGCCACTCGCGTGAGCTGACCAGGAAGGCCGCCGACGCCGGCGCCGACGCCTCGCTGGTCGTCGCGCCCTACTACAACAAGCCCAACCGGGCCGGCCTGCGCGCCCACTTCGAGGCCGTCGCCGAGGCGGTCCCGGAGCTGCCGATGGTGATGTACAACATCCCCGCCCGGGTAGTGATCAACATGCCGCCCGATTTGCTCGCCGAGCTGGCCGCGGTCGACAACATCGTCGCCGTCAAGCAGGCCAACGACGAGGAGCTGGGCCCGATCGACGGCCTCGCGATCCTCGCCGGCAACGACAACACCTTCGGCCGCGTGCTCGAGTTCGGCGGCGCGGGCGGCATCACCGTTGCCTCCCACGTCGTCGGCGACCAGATGCGCCAGATGTGGGATGCCGCCCAGGGTGGCGACCTCGATCGCGTCCGCGCGATCGACAACGAACTTACGCCCGTCTACGAGGGCCTCTCGGTGACGACGAACCCAATCCCCGTGAAGGCGGCGCTGGAAATGCTCGGCCTCGCCTCCGGGCGATTGCGGCTCCCGCTCGTCGCCGCGGACGCCGAACAGCGGGCAGCAATCAAGACCGCGCTCGAGGGCATCGGCCTTCCGGTTGCGGGTTAATCAACTTCAGAAGAGAGAGTGAGTAACTAGTGCCAAGCAAGAAACTCCGAGTGCTGCCATTGGGCGGTCTCGGCGAGATCGGCAAGAACATGACCGTGATCGAGTACGACGGCAAGATCGTCGTCGTCGATACCGGCCTGATGTTCCCGACCGCGGAGATGCACGGGATCGACCTGGTCCTGCCCGACTTCAGCTACCTGCGGGACCGCGCCGACGACATCGAAGCGATCGTGCTCACGCACGGCCACGAGGATCACGTCGGCGCCCTGCCCTACGTGTTGCGCGAGATCGGCATCCCGCCGGTGATCTATGGCGGCCTGCTGACGATCGGGATGGTGCGCTCGAAGCTCGACGAGCACAAGCTCGGCGAGAAAGCTCCGCTGGAGGAGCTGCCGGCGGGGGAGAAGGTGAGGCGCGGACCGTTCGAGCTGGAGCTCGTCCACCTGGCGCACTCGATCCCCGACATGCGCGGCGTCCTGATCACCACCGAGGTCGGCTCGATGCTGATGACCGGGGATTACAAGTTCGACCAGACTCCGGTCGACGGCCGCCCAGCAGACGTTCCGCGGCTAGCCGAGATCGGCCGCGACGGGCTGCTGCTGCTCTGCGGCGACTCGACCAACGCCGACCGGCCCGGTGTCGCCCCGTCTGAGTCCAGTGTCGGCCCGGCGCTGCTGCAGGCGTTCTCGCGCTGCGAGGGCCGGATCATCGTCACCTCCTTCGCGTCCAACATCCACCGGGTGCAGCAGGTGATCGACGCCGCCGTCCAGCTCGACCGCAAGGTCGCCCTGGTCGGGCGCTCGATGCGGAAGAACTTCAACATCGCCTCCAATCTCGGGATGGCGAAAGCGCCCGACGGGCTCTTCATCCAGCCGCGCGAGATCGAGGACTTCCCGGACGAGAAGGTGGTCGTGATCTCAACCGGCAGCCAGGGCGAGCCGCTCTCGGCGCTGCGCCGGATGGCCAACAACGACCACCGCGACGTCCAGCTGCACTCCGGCGACACCGTCGTCTTCTCGGCCACGCCGGTGCCCGGCAACGAGCGCGCCGTGAACGAGACGATCGACCGGATCTACGAGATCGGCGCCACGGTGATCACCGCCAAAGACGCTCCGATCCACGCTTCGGGCCACGGCTGGCAGGAGGAGATCAAGCTGATGCTCAACCTGACCAAGCCGCGCTACGTGATGCCGGTCCACGGCGACCACAAGCGCCTGCGCCTGCACTCGGAGCTGGCCGAGGCGGTCGGCGTCGAGCCCGCCAACATCTTCCGCGGCCGTAACGGCCTGCCTCTGGAAATCGACGCCAACGGGGCCAGCTTCGGCGAGGACATCCACGCCGGCACGATGTACGTCGACGGCGTCAACATCGGCGATCCGGACGACGCCGCCCTGCGCGACCGTCGCGAGATCTCGGCCGACGGCATCTTCATCGTCGTCGCCACCGTCTCCTCCGACGACGGCAGCGTCGTCGCCGACCCCGAGGTGATCTTCCGCGGCGTCGCCTTCCTCGAGGAGGCCGATGCCCTGGTCGAGGAGCTCAGCGACCTGATCGAAGACCAGCTCGAGGATGCCGCCAAGGCCGGCAATCGCGAGCAGCACCTGATCGAGGAGGACCTGCACGACGCCGTCGGCAAGTTCGTCTTCCAGCGCCTCCGCCGCCGCCCGATGATCCTCCCGGTCGTGATCGAAGTCTGAGCACGAAAAAACCCGCCGGAGCTGGTGTCTGGGGAGAAGGCTCCGGCGGGTCGTGTGTCTCGTCCGCTATGAAATTTACGCCGGGTCGCTAAAGCGTCTTTAAAGGATTGCTAACGACTTGGTCAGCGTCTGCGAGGGGGATGCGGGCGCGGAAGAGGGCGCCGCCGGATTCCGATTCCAGCGCATCGACGGTGCCGCCGTGGGAACTGGCGACGGCGCTGACGATCGCCAACCCGAGGCCGGTTCCGGTGCCTCCGGCGGTGTCGGCTGGGCCGTCACCGCGAACGAAGCGGTTGAAGATCTGATCGCGCATCGCGGGTGGGATGCCGGGGCCATCGTCGGCGACTTCGACGATCGCGTCGCCGTCTTCCCGGCGCAGGCTGAGTTCGATCGTCGCGCCGGCCGGAGTGTGGCGGGCGGCGTTGTCGAGCAGGTTGAGGATCATCCGGTGCAGCTCGTCGGGGCTGCCTTCGACCCGCAGCGCCCGCTCGTTGTCGACGGTCAGCGTGCGATCGCCCATCAGCGGCGCCGCCTCGACGGCCGCGTGGCCGGCGATCTCGGCGAGGTCGGTGCGCCGGTGCTTGTCGAGGCGACCGGCGTCGGCCCGGGCCAGCAGCAGGAGGTCGGCGACCAGGCGGCTCATGCGGTGCGAAGAGCGCAGGGCGGAGTCGACCATCTCTCGGTCTTCGGCCTCGTCAGGGGAGGCGAGCGAGACCTGCAGCAGCTCGAGGTTGGCGAGCACGCTGGTCAGCGGCGTACGCAGCTCGTGCGAGGCGTCGGCGACGAACTCGCGCTGCTTCTGCATCGCCCCCTCGCGCTCGGTGCGCGCGGCGTCGAGGGATCGGAGCATTTCCTCCAAGGTCAGGGCCAGCTCGCCCACCTCATCCCGTACCGCTGGCTCAGGCATCCGCCGAGAGGGGTCGCGGGTGGTGGCGATCTCACGCGCCGTCGCGGTCAGTTCGGCGATCGGCCTCATCGCCCGGCGGGCGATCGCCATCCCGGCGAAGCTGGCGAGCAGGGTGCCGGCGAGCACGCCGGCGATGATGAAAAGCCAAAGCCGTTCGACCGTCGAGTTGACGTGGTGGACGTCGCGGCCGTACTGGACGTAGCCGCTGATCGTGCCGTTGGCCGCGACGATCGGCTCGGTCGCGACCCTGATCTCGCCGTGGTCGGAAAGACCCGCCTTCGGCGGACCGAGGTCGGGTGCGTCGGTGCTTTCCTTCCGCACCCGCCCTTCGACGTCGAGCACCCGCGCCGAGGCGTCGTCCGGGAGGACGAAATCGTTGAGCCGGGGACCTTCCTGGACGTCGATGCCGAAGGCGCTGTATTCGATTTTGAATTCGCCGGCGAGGATCTGGGCCGCGGTCCGCACCTCGTTGTTGAAGTCGTCGCGGATGCGCTGGGTGGCGACACCGCCGACAACGGCGCCGAACAACATCAGGATCGCCAGGGTCAGCCCGGCCGAAACGGCCGCCAGCCGCCACCGCAGCGGCCAGGCGCGGGGGTCGAGGCGGCGCCACCGCGATTCCGGGCGGTTGGCCACGATCCACATGGGCTAGTCCTTCAGCACGTAGCCGGCGCCGCGTTTGGTGTGGAGCAAACGCGGCTCGCCACCTTCCTCGAGCTTGCGCCGCAGGTTGGAGATGAAGACGTCGATCGTGTTCGTCGCCGCCATCGGGTCATAGCCCCAGACCTCGTCGAGCAGGCGCTCGCGCGAGATCACCAGGCGCTCGTTCCGCATCAGGAACTCGAGCAGCTCGAACTCGCGGTTGGTCAGCTCGATCTCGCGCTCGCCCCGGCGCACCTCGCGCGTGTCGGGATTGAGCTGAAGATCTGCCACCTCCAGCGACGCGGTGCCCCGCGGCGGACGCCGCCGCAGCAGGGCGCGGATCCGGGCGAGCAGCTCCTGGCGCTCGAACGGCTTCGCCAGGTAGTCGTCGGCGCCGCTGTCGAGCCCGGTGACGCGGTCTTCGGTCTCGGCCCGCGCGGTCAGCATCAGGATCGGCACGTCGCCCTCCATGCGGAGGCGCCGGCAGACCTCGATTCCGTCCATCCGCGGCAGGCCGAGATCGAGCACGACCAGGTCGGGGACGAAGCCGGCGGCGACGTCGAGCGCGTCGACCCCGTCGGCGGAGGTGCGCACCTCGTAGCCCTCGTTGCGGAGCGAGCGGCGGAGGACGTCGGCGATGTCGGCGTCGTCCTCGACCACGAGGACCCGGCCGCTGGTTTGGTCTCCGTCGGCGAGCATCCGTCGATGTTAGCCCGCGATTCCGGCGCTCTCTGCGTGTTTTAGGGCGAATTTATGCGCAGGGGTGCGCTGGTCGGCGTCGAACCGGGGAGACATGTTCGTTCGCAAGAAGCGCGCGCCTGCGCGCAAAGCCAAAGCCGGGAAAAAACGAGCCAAAGCGGCCAAGCCGAAGGGCGGACTGCATCTGCCCGCCGGTCTGGAGCAACGGCACCTCGACCTGATCGGCCTGTTCCTGGTCGCCTTCGGTGCCTATCTGGTCTTCGTCCTCTTCTTTGGCTGGGAGGGCGGAAAGGTCGGATACGGCGTCGAGACCGGCCTCCTCTACCTGTTCGGCGCGGTTGGCGCACGAATCTTCGTCGTCCTGATGCTCCTCGTCGGCGGGATGCTCTTGACCGGGACCTCGGTATCGGCTCTCGCCCGGGGAATCGGGCGGGGAGTGAGAACGACGTTCCGCGGTGTCTTCCGGGGCGGCGACGCCGCGGCCCGGACCGTCGCCCGTACGCACATGGATTGGCGCGAGCAGAGGCAGACCCGGTCGGAGGCGGCCACCGTCGCCGGCGCAACCGACGTGATGAGCAGCTTCCCGGACACGGATGAGTTCGAGCCGACGGTCCAGCTCGCCGAGGAGGCGGATGGCGAGCCGGATCTCGCCCATGCCGCTGACGATTTCGATCGTGAAATCGAGGAGATCTCCACCTCGGAGGAGGACGCGGTAGCGGCCGCGGAGGAGCCGGCTCCCGAGGCGCCGCAGGTCGAACTGACGCCGATGGGGCAGAAACGTGGCGTCACGACCTCAGAGGAGATCGACTACCGCCCGCCGGCGATGAAGGTCCTGGAGCGGGGCAAGAACAGCGACAAAGGGCCCGATCCCCGCGACCACGAAGTGGTTGGGCGCAAACTGGTCGAGACGCTGGGCCACTTCGGCGTCGAGGCGAAGATCGTCGGCGTCGTCAGCGGTCCCCACGTCTCCCGCTACGAACTGCGCCTTGCCCCGGGCATCAAGGTGAAGAAAGTCACCGAGCTCGCCAACGACCTCGCCTACGCGCTGGCTTCGACCGATATCCGCATCCTCGCTCCGATCCCGGGCAAACAGGCCGTCGGCGTCGAGGTCCCGAACACCCGCCGCCGCATCGTCCGCCTCGGCGACATCTACGCCGGCCGCCCGGAGAAGACCTCGCCCCTGGTCGCCTGGCTCGGCAAGGGAATCGACGGCAACCCGGTCTGGACCGACCTGGCGAAGATGCCGCACGTCCTTGTCGCCGGTACCACCGGTTCCGGCAAGTCCGGCTGCGTCAACGCGATTCTCTCCTCGATCCTGATGCAGGCCTCGCCCAACGAGGTCCGCCTGGTTCTGGTCGACCCGAAGCAGGTCGAGCTCAATCACTACGAGAACGTGCCGCACCTGCTGACCCCCGTCGTCACCTCGCCGCGCCTCGCGGCAAACGTCCTCTCCAACCTGATCGGCGAGATGGAGAGTCGCTACGGGATCATGAGCGCGGCCCGCTGTCGCAACCTCGGTGAGCTCAA
The DNA here is from genome assembly GCA_963715395.1 of uncultured Solirubrobacterales bacterium. GTDB lineage: Bacteria > Actinomycetota > Thermoleophilia > Solirubrobacterales > 70-9 > VAYN01. The sequence continues at coordinate 742,359 of OY970238.1, read as the reverse complement.
CCGGGCGCGGACCAAGGCCGGCGAGCCGCCGCTGCCGCACATCCTCTGCGTGATCGACGAGCTCGCGGACCTGATGATGGTCGCCCCGGCCGAAGTCGAGGACTCGATCATCCGCCTGGCGCAGAAGTCGCGCGCCACCGGGATCCACCTGGTGCTGGCGACGCAGCGCCCGTCTACCGACATCATCACCGGCACGATCAAGGTCAACATCCCGTCGCGGATCGCCTTCGCCGTCTCTTCGCAGACGGACTCCAGGGTGATCCTCGACCAGGGTGGGGCGGAGTCGCTGCTCGGACAGGGCGACATGCTCTTCCGCGGCGCCGGCAGCTCGAAGTTGCAGCGGGTCCAGGGTGCCTTCATCACCGAGGACGAGATCGCGCGCATCACCAACCATTGGGCGAAACAGGGCGAACCGGAGTTCGAGGCCGAGCTTTTGGAGACGCCCGACGAGGTAGCCGGTGAGGGCAGCGACAGCGATTTCGATCCCGACAGCGACGATCTCCTCGACGAGGCGATCCGGCTCGTCGTCCAGACCGAGACCGCGTCCGTCTCGATGATCCAGCGGCGCCTGCGGGTCGGCTACACCCGCGCCGGCCGCCTGATCGACATGCTCGAGCGGCGCGGCGTGATCTCCGGTTACGAGGGCTCCAAACCGCGCCAGGTACTGATCACCCAGGCCGACCTCAACCGGGTTCTTGCCCCGGCCGGCCAGAATGCCGCCCCGGAGCCGGTCGCGGTCGAAGCCGACTCAGGCGTCTAGGTCAAGTTTTCCCACCCGGCGGGCCGTAGTGGCCACAATGGGTGAATGAGCCAAAGCGTCGGCAAGGCCCTGCACGATGCCCGCAGGCGCCGCCGAATCGATCTTGCCGAGGTCGAGGAGTCAACCAAGATCCGCAGCCGCTTCCTGCTCGCGATCGAGAACGAAGAGTGGGATGCCCTACCGGGCGAGGCATACGTGGGCGGATTCATCCGCACCTACGCCGCCTATCTCGGCCTCGACGGGCCACGGTTGGCCGAGCAGCACCGGCGCGACGTCGGCGCCAGCCTGCCGGCTGAGAGGCTGCCGACGGCGGAGCCGGTGAAGGCGTCCCCACGACGGCCGCGTGGGCCACGCCTGTCCTCGCGCGCCGCGGCGCTGCTGGTCTCGGCCGGGCTGATCGCGGTCCTGGTCGTCGCTGGCCTTTCCAGTGGCGGGGACGACCCTGCGCCAGCGCCGCAGAGCAGCGGGCAGCCGGCCGAAAGCCGGCCGGTCGAGGACCAGCGCCCGGCGCCTCCACAGGCCATTTCAGGGCTCTCGTTGAGCTTGACGGCGACCGCCGAAGTCTGGGTCTGCCTGCTCGACGCCGGCGGCGAACCGCTGGTCAACGGGCAGATCCTCGCCACCGGCGCCGAAGCTGGTCCCTTCCGGTCCGGTAGCTTCACGGTCTCGTTCGGCAACGGCGAGGTCTCGATGATGGTGAACGGACAGCAGGCGAGCATTCCGGCGACTTCCAGCCCGATCGGCTACACGATCGATGCTGGTGGTGGCCTGCGCGAACTGCCCGAAGGCGAACGGCCGACCTGCACGTGATCCGAGCCGGCATCGTCGTCACCGGGACGGAGGTCCTGACCGGGCGCATCTCCGATTCCAACGGCCCCTGGGTCTCGGAACGGCTGGCCGAGCGCGGGGTGGAGGTCGCGCACATCCTCATCGTTGCCGACCGTCCCGACGACCTCGAGGCCGCGCTGCGCTTCATGGCGGCGGAGGGAATGGACCTGATCGTCACCACCGGCGGCCTGGGCCCGACCGCCGACGACCTCACGGCCGAGGTCGTGAGCCGCTTCGCCGGCCGCGAGCTGGTCCTCGACGAGGTCATCGAAGCGAAGATCGCCGAGATCCTGCGCGGGTTCGCCAAACGGTTCAACTTCGACGAGGCCGCGGTGCTCGAGGCGAACCGCAAGCAGGCGATGGTGCCCGAGGGCGCGACGCCGCTGGATCCCGTCGGGACCGCCCCTGGGCTGGTGGTCCCCGCCGGCGAGCGCGTCGTCATCGTGCTGCCGGGCCCGCCGCGCGAGCTGCAGCCGATGTGGCCGGTGGCCCTGGAGACCGAGCCGGTGCGGGCGGTGCTCGACCGGGCGACGCCACTGCGCGGCTACACGCTGCGGATGTTCGGCGTGCCGGAGTCGGAGATCGCGAAGAGCCTGCGGGAGATCGAGGCGGAGGGGGTCGACCTGGGCGCGGTGGAGATCACCACCTGCCTGCGCCGCGGCGAGATCGAGATCGACGTTCGCTACCGCGACGAGGCAAGTGGGATGGCCGATGCGGTTCGCGACGGCCTGGCGGAGCGCCACCGCCGGCACCTGTTCAGCCTCGACGGCGAGACGATCGACTCTCAGGTCGCGAAACTGCTGCGAGGACGGCGATTGGGGCTGGCCGAGTCCTGCAGCGGCGGCCTGTTGGCGGCACGGATCACCGACGTTCCGGGGGCCTCGGAGTACATGCTTGGCAGCGTCGTCGCCTACTCGAACGAGGCCAAGGCCGAGCTGCTGGGGGTCGATCCGGCGCTGATCGAGGCCAAGGGCGCCGTCTCTCCCGAGGTTGCCGAGGCGATGGCGATCGGGGCGCTGCAGCGCTTTGGCGCCGACGTCGCCGTCTCGGTCACGGGGATCGCCGGCCCCGACGGCGGCACCGAGGAGAAGCCGGTCGGCTACGTCTGCTTCAACGCCCGCCTTGCCGACGGCACCAGCATCGCCCGCGACCCGGTCATCCCCGGCGGGCGGGCCGACATTCGCGAACGCTCGGCGCTGGTCGGCATGCACCTGCTGCGCAACCTGCTCGGTGGCGAGAAGCCGCCGCTCTGACCGAAATGCTGCCGTTCCCGCGGTAACCGGACCGCCTTTTGTCACTTTGGGGCGTTGAGCCGCGCGCTATCGCCGCGTAGCGTGACCGGCCATGGCAAAGGAAAGACTGAAGAGCCCACGGGCGCGGCTGTTCGTGGCCCTGGACCTGCCGGATGCGGTGCGGGAGGGATTGGGGTCATGGGGGAGGGAGGCGCTCGCCGATCCGGCATTACGGCCGGTTCGGGCCGAGAACCTCCACATCACGCTCGCCTTCCTTGGCTACCGGCCGGAAAAGGAGATCGAGCGGGTGGCCGTGGTGGTCGAGGAAAGCGTCGCGCCGGCGCCGTTGGTCGAGTTGCTCGACACGGTGCAGCGCCCGCCCCGGGGGAAGCCCCGGCTCTTCGCCCTACCGGCACTCTCTCCGGGGACCGAGACGCTGCAGGCCGCGCTACAGGAGCGACTGGTCGCGGAGCGGCTCTACGAACCGGAGAAGCGGCCGTTCTGGCCGCACCTGACCGTTGCCAGGGTCCGTCCCGAGGGGCGCGGATCACGGCGGCCGATGGGGGTCGAGCAGATCCCCGGGGAGCTGCCGGCAACCCTGTCCGAGCCCTTCTATGGCGTCCGGATGACGCTTTACCGTTCTGAACTCCAGCCGTCGGGTGCGCACTACGTCCCGCTGGCCCAAATCGAGCTGCCCGGAGCGGGCGGCAGTGAGGTGGATTGAGATGGCTGACAGAAAAGCGAGCTTGAACGACGTCTCCGCCAAGGAGGCCAAAGCCAAGGACGCGGCGCTGGAGAGCGCGGTAAGTGGCATCAGGAAGGAGTTCGGCGAGGGATCGCTGATGCGACTCGGCGACAAGGGCACGGTCAAGGTGGAGGCAATTCCCACCGGATCCCTGGCGCTCGACCTGGCGCTCGGCATCGGCGGCGTCCCCCGCGGCCGCATCGTCGAGATCTTCGGCCCGGAGTCCTCCGGAAAGACGACGCTGGTCAATCACATCATCGCCCAGGCCCAGGCCCTCGGCGGCGTCTGTGCCTTCATCGACACCGAGCACGCGATCGATCCCGTCTACTCGCGAGCGATCGGCGTCGACACCGACGAGCTGCTCGTCTCCCAGCCGGACTATGGCGAGCAGGCGCTGCAGATCGCCGACCGCCTGATCGCCTCCGGGGCGGTCGACGTCGTCGCGATCGACTCGGTCGCTGCGCTGACCCCGAAAGCGGAGCTCGACGGCCAGATCGGCGACACCACCGTCGGCCTGCAGGCGCGCCTGATGTCGCAGGCGATGCGCAAACTCGCCGGCAACCTCAACCGGACCAAAACCGTCTGCCTCTTCACCAACCAGATTCGCGAAAAGATCGGCGTCCAGTTCGGCTCGCCGGAGACCCAGCCGGGCGGTCGAGCGCTGAAGTTCTATTCCACGCAGCGCCTTGACATCCGACGCATCGAGACCCTCAAGGAAGGCACCGAGGCGGTCGGCAACCGGGTCCGCGTCAAAGTCGTCAAGAACAAGGTCGCGTCGCCGTTCCGCCAGGCCGAATTCGACATCGAGTACGGGGTCGGCATCTCGCGCGAGGGCGGCCTGCTCGATTTCGGCATGGAGCAGGACCTGGTGCAGAAATCCGGCTCCTTCTTCTCCTACGGCGAGACCCGCCTCGGTCAGGGCCGTAACAACGCGAAACAGTTCCTGGCCGACAACCCGGAGCTGGCCGCCGAGATCGAAACCAAGGTCCGCACCACCCTCGGAATCGACGGCGAGGCACCTGTTGAGGCCGAGGCTGGCGAGCCCAGCTCTGCGGCGGCGGTTCCCGAGGTAAAAGCCGCCTAAGGGCGGACGGCGCCCGACTGCCATCCTGGCTTAGGATTCCGGCCGCTTCTCATGGATAACGAAACCCTCTTTTACGTCTTCGGGATCGGCACCGCGATCTCGGCGGTGCTGATCAGCTTCGTCGGGCTGAAAGTCAAAGGCTTTCCCGGCCGCGCCTTCCCAGCCGTGATCTTCTGGTTCGTGATCCTGGTCGGCGGGGCGACGACCTTCTCCGTGCTCCACGCCCAGGATGAGGAGCACCACAAGGAAGCCGAGCTCGAGCACGCCGGCAAAGTGTTCGAAGAGGAGGCCGAAGAAGTGCCTCAGAAAGAGCTCGAACACGCAATAGAGGAAGACGAAGCCGAGGAAGCGGGGCAAGCCCCTGGCGGCGCCCCCGCCCCAGCGGCGAAAGGCCCCGGGGGCACGCTCCAGCTCGCCGCCGATCCAAGCGCGATCGCCTACGACAAAACCGAGCTGCAGAGCAAGCCCGGGAAAGTGACGATCGACTTCACCAATCCCGCCGCGCTCGAACACGACGTCGCGATCGAAGCCAAAGGCGGCGAAGAGCTAGCCGGCTCCGAACTGATCAGCGAAAGCAAAACCACCGTCAGCGTCGAGCTCCCGAACGGGACCTACGCCTTCTTCTGCACGGTGCCAGGGCATCGCGAAGCGGGCATGGAAGGGTCTCTCGTAGTCAAGTAGTGCCCGGGTCGTTAACCTCGCGACCATGAGCGGCAAGCGGTTCCACGTCACCACGTTCGGGTGCCAGATGAACGTGCACGATTCCGAGCGGATGCGGGGGATGCTGTCTTCGCTTGGCTACGAGGAGGCCGAGAGTCGGGACGGCGCCGACCTGATCCTCTTCAACACCTGCTCGATCCGCGAGTCGGCCGACAGCCGCTTCATCGCCCACCTGGGCGAGGCGAAGCGGCTCAAGTCCGAAGACCCGGAGCGGATCGTCGGCGTCGGCGGTTGCTGGGCGCAGTCGGTCAAGGACGAGGTCTTCCAGCGCTTCCCCTTCGTCGACGTCGCCTTCGGCCCCGGCCAGATCCACAAGCTGGCCGAGTTCCTCAACTCGGACTCGCTCACCGCCCAGGGCTACTTCGAGTTCGAGGACTTCTCCGGCCACCTGCCGACCCGGCGCGAGCGCGAGTTCCAGGGCTGGCTGCAGATCTCCCAGGGCTGCAACTGCGCCTGCTCCTACTGCATCGTGCCCTCGACTCGCGGGCGCGAGGTCAGCCGTGATCCGTTCGAGCTGGTCGCCGAGGCCGAGGCGCCTCGCCGCCGACGGCGTGCGCGAGGTGACCCTGCTGGGGCAGAATGTCAACAGCTATGGCCGCGACCTGCCGAAGGACGTCCGGATCGGCTTCGCCGAGCTCCTGACCCGCGTCGACGCGGTCGAGGGAATCGAGCGGATCCGCTACACCAGCCCACATCCGAAGGACATGAAGGAGGACGTGATCCGGGCTCACGCGGAGCTGCCGGCGCTTTGCGAGCAGATCCACCTGCCGCTGCAGTCGGGTTCCAGCGCGATCCTCAAACGAATGCGCCGCACCTACGACCGCCGGCGCTACATGGACCGGGTGGCGCTGATCCGCGAGCACGTGCCGGACTGCGCGATCACCACCGACATCATCGTCGGCTTCCCCGGCGAGACCGAGGCCGACTTCGCCGAGACGCTGGAGATCGTCGAGGAGGTCGGCTACGACGGCGCCTTCACCTTCGTCTTCTCGCCCCGACGCGAAACCGAGGCGGCGACGATGGGGGACCAGGTCCCCCACCCGGTCAAGGTCGAGCGGATGGAGCGGCTGGTGGAGGCGGTGCAGCGGCGCGCCACCGAACGCTCCCAGCGCTTCGTCGGGCGCACGATGGAGGTGCTGGTCGAAGGCACCAGCCGGACCGACGAGACGAGGCTGCGCGGGCGGACCCGGCACAACAAGGCGGTCAATTTCGACGGGGTCGCCAGTCCTGGTGAGTTCGTCGACGTTGAGATCGAAACTGCGACTTCGCAGACGTTGGGAGGGGTGTCGGTGAAGCCCCTCTCGCGGCTTCTTTGACGGGGCGCGTCATGGGATATTCGGTCCGACCGGCGTCGGGAAGACCGGCGTCGCTGTCGCCCTTGCGGTGCTACTGAGGGAACGCGGGGAGGATCCGGTGGCGATCAATTGCGATGCGCTGCAGGTCTATGAGGGGCTGGGGGTTCTCACGGGGGCTGCCACGACTGAGGAGCAGGGGGTGCTTGAGCATCGACTGTTGAGTTTTGTGCCGATTTCCAGCGACTTTTCAGTCGGGAACTACATGTCGCTGGCACACGCGGAGGTGGATCGCGCGCTGGCGGCTGGGCGGACGCCGATCGTGGTGGGGGGGACCGGGCTGTATCTACGTGCCGCCGTTGCCGAGCTCTCGCTGAAAAAGGCACCGCCGGAAGCAGAAGACTCCGAGCTGTGGTCACCCGAGACGCGCCACCCGACGAGGATCTTCGGCCTCGACATGGACCGGGCCCAGCTCTACGAGCGAATCGACGCGCGCACGGAGGCGATCGTCTCCGCCGGGGCGATCGAGGAGGTGAAACGCGCGGAAGCGCTGGGACCGGGTCGGACCGCGCGCAAGGCGCTCGGGTTCGACGAGCTGCTCGCCGGCGACATCGAGGCAATGAAGAAGCGCTCGCGCAACTACGCCCGCCGCCAGCTCACCTGGATGCGCAAGATCCCCAACCTCCACGCCATCGATCGCACCGGCCTCAGCGACGCCGAGGCCGCAAACCGCATGTTGATGGGCCTATTTCCCCCCATATAGGCGTATTTTCGGCCCATCAACGGGAACGACTAGGCTGCCGCGCACGATGCAATTCGAGAAGTGGCAGGCGCTGGGCAACGACTACCTGATCGTCGAGGCGGGCGAACTTCCCTGGGAGCTGACCGCGAAACGGGTCGAGTGGCTCTGCGACCCCCATTTCGGCGTCGGGGCCGACGGGGTGCTGCTGCTCGCGCGCAGCGAGGACCCGGAGTTCGTCGCCGACCTGCGGATCTTCAATCCCGACGGGTCGGAGGCCGAGCTCTCGGGCAACGGCGCCCGCGAGGCGATCCTCTACCTGCGCCGGCACGGCTGGACCGACGCCGACACCTTCGCGATCAAGACCATCGCCGGCCCGATCGTGCCGACGATCACCGGCGAGCTGACCTGCTCGGTCGACATGGGCAAGGCCTCGACCAGCTCGAAGGACTTCCCGTCGGGCGGCGAGGACGGCAAGGGAATGCTGAGCGCGGGCGGGCGCGAGTGGGAGTTCCAGCACGTCTCGATCGGCAACCCACAGTGCGCGATCGTCGTCGGCTCCGAACTCGACGACCTCGACCTGGGCGAGATCGGCCCCGGGATCGAAGGCCACGAGCTGTTCCCCAACCGCACCAACGTCTCCTTCGTCGAGATCGACGGCAGCCGGGTGCGGGCGCGGATCTTCGAGCGCGGGGTGGGGGAGACGCTCTCCTCCGGCACCGGGGCCAGCGGCGCCGCGGTGACCGCCTTCCTGCACGGCGCCCCCAGCCCGATCGTGGTCGAGCTGGATGGCGGCGAGCTCGAGGTCGAGCTCGGCGACGATCTGGCGGTGCGGCTGACCGGCTGGGCGGAGCCGGTCTACGCCGGTGAGCTCTCTCCGGAGCTGCTGCAGGCGCTGTCCGAGCTGGACCAATAGATTCCGCGCCCGTGGGAATCGCAGACCCCTCAAAGCGCCTGGAGGCAATGCCTCCGTACATGTTCCAGGAACTGGAGCGCCGCATCGCGGAGAAGCGGGCCGCCGGCATCGACGTGATCAGCCTCGGCATCGGCGACCCCGACCAGCCGACCTACGACTACATCGTCAAGGCGATGCAGGGCGCGGTTGCCGACCCGGCCAACCACCGGTACCCGAGCAACCGCGGCCGCGACGAGTTCCGCCAGGGCTTCGCCGACTTCTACGACCGTCGCTTCGGGGTCGAGATCGACCCCGAGAACGAGGTGATCCCGGCGATCGGCGCCAAGGAGTGCATCTACAACCTCTGCTTCGCCTTCCTCGATCCAGGCGGCATCGCGCTCGCCTCCGACCCGGGTTATCCGGTCTACACCGGCGGCCCGATCCTCGCCGGTGCCATTCCCGAGCTGCTGCCATTGGTGCCGGAGCTGGGCTTCGCTCCCGACCTCAGCGCCGTGCCCGCCGATGTTGCCGCCAAAGCCCGACTGATGTTCCTCAACTACCCGAACAACCCGACCGGCGCGGTCGTCCCCGAGGGCTTCTTCGAGCTGGTCGTCTCCTTCGCCCGCGAGCACGAAATCCTCGTCGTCCACGACAACGCCTACTCGGAGACGACCTACGACGGCTACGTCGCGCCCAGCTTCCTCGCTACGCCCGGCGCCAAGGAGGTCGGCGTCGAGGTCTTCTCCCTCTCCAAGGGCTTCAACATGACCGGCTGGCGCTGCGCCGCGATCCTCGGCAACGCCGAGGCGATCCAGAACTACTGGCGACTGAAGACCAACGTCGACTCCGGCCTCTTCGAGGCGGTGCAGATGGCGGGTGTCGCTGCCCTGGACGGCCCGAGCGGCCCGCTGGAGCGGATGAACGAGACCTACACGCGCCGCCGCGATCTGGTCGTCTCCGCCCTGCGCGAGATCGGGGTCGAGGTCGCCGCCCCGAAGGGGACGATCTACGTCTGGGCGCCGGTCCCCAAGGACCACACCTCGACCTCCTTCGCCGAGCTCGTCCTGGAAGAGGCCGCGGTGGTCGTCTCGCCCGGCTCGATGTACGGGCCCAGCGGCGAGGGCTTCTTCCGCATCGCCCTCACCGCGCCCGACGACCGCATCGAAGAGGCGGTCGAGCGGATGCGCGAGCACCTCGCGTAAGAGGACGAACAGGACCTCCTGATTTTTGCAACAGGATCTCACAGCCCCGCCGCAAAAAAAGTGCTTCGCGCTCGGCCTTTCTTGCGCCAGTACCGGTCGAGACCGGGCCACTGGTACGCGGTGGGGACGGCCTGCAGCATCTCCTCGACCGTCTCGCCGCCGTGACCTTCGCCGCTCAGCTGCTCGCGGATGCGGCGCTGGAGGTCGGCCTCGTAGTCGGCCTGCGATAGCCGCCGGGCCAGCTCCGCCTCCTGGCGCAGGCGCTCGCGCACCGTCGCCAGGTGCTCGGCCGGGTCCTCGATCGGCCCGAAGTGGGTCAGCGCCAGCCGCTGCGGCCGCCAGTCCTCGACGATGCCGAGCGATTCCTCCCAGACCTCGATATCGATGTCGGGCGGCGGCGTCGGCGGCATCACCAGCTCGGAGGGCGGGATGCGACAGGCGGCGACGTCGCCGACGAAGGCGGTGCCGCTCTCCTCGTGCAGGTAACAGACGTGGTGGGAGGCGTGGCCGGGCGTGTAGGCGACGCGCATCCCCAGCACCGACTCGCCGCCGCTCAGCACCTTCACGTTGGCCTCCGGCACCGGCACGATCTCCCCCCAGAGGCGCTGCATCTCCTCGCCATAGAGGCGCTCGGCGCTGGCCAGCAATTTCGAAGGGTCGATCAGGTGCGGCGCCCCGCGCTCGTGCACGTAGACCTCGAGGTCCGGCCAGCGCCGCACCAGCGCGCCGGTGGCGGCAGCGTGGTCGAGGTGGATATGCGTCAGCAGCAACGCCCGCGGCTGCTCGTCGGCCGAGTGCCTCGAGAACCGTCGACAGCGAGGACTCCGGACCAGGATCGACCAGGATCCCATCGACCTCCCAGCAGCCAATCACGTGCGGCCGCCCGAGGTGCATCACATCGATTACGCGCATGGCAGCAGCCTATTGGGAGCGACGCCAGGGTTTCGTCGGCGGGTCGGGGAGGACTCGACGGAGCCTCCCCGCTGTTGCGACGGCGAGTCCTCCCCGACCCGCCCTACGCCACGGGGGCGGGGAAACGGTCGTCCGCTTCGAGCGTCTGCCGCAAACCTTCCTCGAGCCCCCGCGGGGCGTAGCCGAGCTCGCGGCCAGCCTTCTCATAACTGGCCCAGAAGGTGACGCCGTCGGCGGAGGAGATCAGCTCGCGCAGGTTCGGCGGCTGGCCCATCATCTTCCCGACCAGCGGCCCGATCGGGATCATCGCCTTCATCAGCCCGGTCGGCAGGTCGCGCTTGGGCGCCTTGCGGCCGCTGACGCCGGCGACCATCTCGATCGCCTCGCGCATCGTCGTGGCCGGGCCGCTGATCACGTAGACCTCGCCCAGCTTGCCCTTGTCGAGCGCCAGCAGGATGCCGCCGGCGATGTCCTCGACGTGGGACATGCAGATCCCCAGCTCGGGGAAGGGCAGTAGCGGCAGTTTGCCGGCGAAGAATTCCTGCAGCAGGTCGGCGACCTGCGAGGTGTCGCCGGGGCCGTAGACGCCGCCCGGCTGGACGATGATCGCGGGCAGGTCCTGCTCGGCGATCATCCGCTTGACGATCCTGTGCGCCTCGAGCTTGGTCTCCTCGTAGTAGGAGGTGAACCCCTGGCCCGGGTGCTCGTAGGTCTCATCGACGATTTTTTTGTGCGTGTTGCCGAAGATGCCGACCGTGGAGACGTAGACGACGCGCGGAATCCTGGCCTCCAGCGCCGCCTTCATCACCCGCTCGGTGCCCGTCACGTTGGCCTCCCACATCGCCGGGTGCTGCTTCTTGGGGATGCCGACCTCGTACATCGCGGCCGCGTGGATGACCGCGTCGCAGCCTTCCATCCCCTTGCGGATCGCCTCGCCGTCGGAGAGGTCTCCGGCCGCCAGCTCGCAGCCGAGCTCAGCGACCTTGGCGCCCTTCTCGGGATTCCGGACGAGGCAGACGACGTCGTCGCCGCGCTCGCGCAGCTGGCGCACGACCTCACCGCCGATGAAGCCCGTTCCCCCAGTCACGAAGACCTTCACGAAACGCAACCCTATAGGGACTGCCCGGTTGCCTACAATCACCCTGAGTGCAACGTTCGAGAAATGGCCGAAACACGCAGACGCGCACCGGCGCGAGCGACGTGAACGGGGCCGGCGTCTCGAATCCGCGCGCACGGCAGCGCGCCCTGGCGATCGGAATCGTCGACGGTCGCGAGCCGGGCGAGCCCCTGGCTGAGCTGAAGGAGCTGCTGCGCACCGCGGGTGTCGCCACCGCCGGCGTCGCCACGCAGCAGCGCCCGCAGCCCGATCCCGACCGCTACTTCGGGCGCGGCCGGCTACAGGAGCTGAAAGAGCAGATCGCGGCCGCCGACGCCAACCTGGTCGCCTGCGACGACGAGCTGGCCCCGCGCCAGGAGCGCAACCTCGAGGCGACGCTGGGCGTGCCGGTGATCGATCGCACCGCCGTGATCCTCGACATCTTCGCCGACCACGCCCACTCGGCCGAGGGCAAGCTCCAGGTCGAGCTGGCCCAGCTCGAATACAACATGGCCCGCATGCGGGGGCTGTGGACCCACCTCGAGCGCCTCGGCGCCGGTCGTATGGACGGTGGCATCGGCACCAGGGGACCGGGCGAGAGTCAGATCGAGACCGATCGCCGCCTCGCCCGCAACCGGATCTCCGCCCTGCGCCGTCGCCTGACTCGGCTGGAGGGCAATCGCAGCGTGATGCGCGCCCGGCGCGACCGCTCGTCGCTGCCCCGGATCGCCCTGGCCGGCTACACCAACGCCGGCAAGTCGACGCTGCTCAACGCGCTGACCGGAGCTGAGGCCGGGGTGGGGGACAGGCTCTTCCACACCCTCGATCCCACGACCCGCAGCCTCGAGCTGTCGGGCCGCGACTACCTGCTGACCGACACCGTCGGCTTCATCGAGAAGCTGCCCCACCAACTCGTCGAGGCGTTCAAAGCGACGCTCGAGGAGACCGTTCTCGCCGACCTGATCGTGCACGTGGTCGACGCTTCCGAGAGCGAGGAGCGGCGGCTGCTCGACATGCGGGCCGTCGACTCGGTGCTGGAGGAGATCGGCGCCGGCGACAAGCCGCGGCTGCTGGTCCTCAACAAGGCCGACCTGCTGGGCGAGGACGAGCGGCACGAGGTCACGGTCGCCCACTCCGACGCGGCGCTTGTCTCGGCCGTCGATGGAGAGGGCCTCGACGAGCTGCGGCAGCGGATCGAGGGCGCCTTCGAGGAGACCCTGGCCGAGGTCGAGCTGCTGGTGCCCTATTCCGAGGGCGGTCGCCTGCACGAGCTCTATGAGCTGGCCGGCGACCTCGAGCGGACCGAGCGCGAAGACGGCGTCCTGGTCCACGCCAAGGTGCCCCGGGCCGAGCTGCACCGCTTCGACGATCTCGCGGTCGTCTAGGCTGCCCGCCGTGGAACTCCGATTTTCGAAGCTTCTCGACGGCGCGATCCTGCCCACCAGGGCGCACGAGGGCGATGCCGGGCTCGACCTCTACGCGGCCGAGGCCGCGCACATCGGACCGGGAGAGCGCTGGGGGGTCGGCACGGGTGTCGCGGTCGAGATCCCGGCCGGGCACGCCGGCCTGGTCCTGCCGCGCTCGGGGATCGCCCGCGACCACGGCATCTCGCTCGTCAACAGCCCCGGCCTGATCGACTCCGGCTACCGCGGCGAACTGCGCGTGCTCCTGCTCAACACCGACCCGGCCGAGACCTTCCGCGTCGCGGCAGGCGATCGCATCGCCCAGCTCGTGATCAGCCCGATCGCGCTACCCGAGCCGGTCGAGGCGCCGGAGCTGGCGGAATCGGCCCGGGCCGGGGGCGGATTCGGCTCCAGCGGCCGCTAGCTGACGCCGGCGGCCGCGCGGGCGGACTCGTGCGCCGCGGCCTCGAAGGTGTCGTCGAGCGGCTCCATCTGCGGGCGGGCGCCGTAGCGGCGCTCCAGCGCGACCGCGATCAGGTGGTCGGCGAGCCAGGCGTTCTTGGGCAGCAGCGGCCCGTGTAGGTAGGTGCCGATCAGGTTGTGCCGTCGCACGCCCTCAAGGCCGTCGACGCCGTTGTTGCCATGGCCCTCGACGACCCGGCCCAGCGGTTGCACCCCGGTCCCGAGGTAGGTGCGACCGCCGTGGTTCTCGAAGCCGGCGATCAGGCGTGGCCCGGGGCCGAGGTCGGCCTCGATCGCGACGTTCCCGATCAGCCGGGGGCCGGGCTCGCGCACCGTCTCCAGGTCCGCCAGCCCCAGGCCCGGCAACTTCTCCTCGCCGAGTTGGTAGCTGTGGCCGAGCAGCTGGTAGCCGCCGCAGACGGCCAGCAGCACCGCGCCGCTCTCGACCGCGGCGGCGAGATCGCCGCGCTTGCTGGCGACCATGTCGGCGGCGACCATGCGCTGATCGCGATCCTGCCCGCCGCCGATGTAGAAGAGGTCGTGCGCGGTCGGGTCGACGGGAACGCCCGGGCCCGCTCCGTCGTGCCTGAAGCCGATCCCCCGCCACTCGCAGCGCCGCTGCAGGAAGAGGATGTTGCCGCGGTCGGCATAGATGTTCATCTGCTCCGGATAGAGGCTGAGCACGCGCAGCTCCATCAGGCCTCCCGTTCCAAGACGACGACGGTGGAACCGACGTGGAGGTCGGTGGCGACGATCTCGCGCCTGGCCAGGGGAACGAATCCGCAGGCCACCGCCTCGCCCTCCAGCTCGACGGCCGAGAGCGTGCGGATGCGAATCTCGTTCTCTTCCTCGCTCAGCTCGCCGGCCGGGGAGACGGTCTGGCGCAGGCGCCGGATCACGATCTCCTCGCCGATGTCGACCGCGTCCACCGGCAGGCTGGAGTAGACCCAGCCGTCGACCTCTCGCACGTCCGGCAGAGGCGCCGGCCCTTCGCTCTCCAGCGGCAGCTCCTCGACGATCGCCAGCGCCACGCGGCCGCCGGGGAGCAGGTGCGCCGCGACGCAGTCCAGGCACTCGAGCCGGTCGGCGCTGGTGGACAGGAGCTGAACCAGCTGCATCGGGGCCAGGGCCAGCGCGATGCCGGTATCGAGCTCGAATCCCCGGGCATCGGCGAGAACGGGTGTCAGGGGCAGGCCCCGCGACCGCGCCGACAGTGTCTCGACCAGATCCGGGTCGACATCCACGCCGACGACCATGTGACCGCGACGGGCCAGGTGCAAGGCGACCCGGCCGGTGCCGCAGCCGAGGTCGAGGATCGGGCCTTCGGCCGCTTCGGCGAGCTCCTCCCAGAGGGGGAGATCGGCGCTGTAGGCACCGTTCTCGGCATCGTGCCAGGCCGCGGCGCTCATCGCCAGAACTCCTTCGCCAGCCCGCGGTCGGAGAGCAGCTTGCGCAGCTCCAGCAGGGCGGTATAGGTGGGAAGGGCGAAGATCCGCCCCGGAGCGGTGGCGACGGCGCGGTCGAGCGAGGCCTCGATTCCCGGCACTACCTCGATCGCCTCCTCCGGCCAGCCCGCGTACTTCAGCCGCAGCGCCATCTCCGGCGCCCGCGTACCGGCGCAGACGACGTGCCGGACAGCGCCGTTCAGCAGCTCGAAATCGGCGTCCCAAACCCAGGAGACGTCGCGGCCGTCGGCGATCCGGTCGTTGAGGCCGATCCAGAGATCGACCTTGTCCTGGCCCGCCTCCAGGCGCAGCGTGCGCAGCACCTCGTTGGCGCCGGCAGGGTTCTTGATCAGCAGCATCGACACTGGCTTACCCGCGACCTCGATCGTCTCAACCCGGCCGAAAGCGGCCCTGAATTCGCCCAGGGAACCGGCGATCCGCTCCGGTCCGACGCCCAGGCTGAGGGCGGTCGCGACCGCGGCCAGGGCGTTGTAGACGTTGTAGAGACCGGGCAGCGGCAGCTCCAGCTCGATCTCGCCGGCGGGAGTGCGAATCGTGGTCCGCGAGCCGCTCATCCCGCGCAGCTCGATCTTCGTCGCCGCCACCTCGGGGCTGGGCCGCTCGGCGCCGCAATGGGGGCAACGGTAGTGACCGAGGTGACCGACGAAGGCGCGCTCGTAGACGTAGGGCTGGCCGCAGCGGCGGCAGTGCTTGGCATCGAACGCGTGCTGCAGCTCTGGCAGCGCCTGGGACGCGTCCTCGATGCCGAAGTAGAGAACCCCGTCGCGGCGCCGCCCCTCGGCATCGCGCCCGAGGTCGGCGATCAGCGGATCGTCGGCATTGAGGACGAAGCCGGTGCGACCGGTGCGGTCGGCCACCGTCCGCGCCCACTCGTCCGCCAGCGCCTCCATCTCGCCGTAGCGGTCGAGCTGGTCGCGGAAGAGGTTGCCCAGGACGATCAGCGAGGGATCGAGCTGTTCCGTCACGCGCGGCAACCAGGCCTCGTCGACCTCGAACAGCCCCTCGCGGCCGCTCTGCTCGAGCAGAGCCGTGGCCACTCCCCAAGTCATGTTCGAGCCGGCGCGGTTGTGGACCGGGCGGCGACCGTCGGCTTCCAGCAGCGCGGCGATGATCCCGGCGGTGGTGGTCTTGCCGTTGGTGGCGCTGACGATCGTCGTGCCACGATCGAGGCCGGCGCCGAGGCGAGCGATCGCGTCGGGCTGGAGCCGCAGCAGCACCCGCCCGGGCAAGGTCGTGCCGCCGCCCCGGCCACTGGCCCGGCTGGCGGCACCGATCGCCCGTGAGGCGGTGACCTTGGCGGCGAACAACGCTCCCCGCTTCGCTCCCGCCGTCGGCCGGGAGCTCAAGTCGCGACCGGCGCCGGCACGATCACGGTGAGGGAGCGCGGAAGCACGCGCAGCGAGGCCGGCAGGTCGGTGAGGTGCTCGCCGTCGGCATAGACGGGGAACGTCCTTGCTGGCGCTCAGCTCCAGGTGAGGGGCGCGGAAGACACGCACCTCGTCTTTCTCGACATGGGTGCCCTTGAACACCTTCGGCAGATTACTCACGAAGCGCAGCTTGCCGACCTCGCCGACGGTGACGATGTCGAACTCGCCGTCGTCGAGCTCGGCGTCCGGGGCGACGTACATCCCGCCGCCGATCGCCTTGCTGTTGGCGACGGAGACGGAGTAGCCGGTCAGCCGCAGCCTTTCCTCGTCGACCCGGATCGTGAACCGCGCCGGCTTCCAGGTCAGCAGGGTGCGGAGGGCCGCGTAGGGAGTAGACGAAGCGCGCCGCGCAGGAAGTGGGTTTCGTCGGCGCGCCGGTTGGCTTCGGAATCGAAGCCGACGCTGGCGATGCCGAGGAATCGCTTGCCGTTGACCTCGCCGACGTCGATCCGGCGGCTGTGCCCCGCGAACAGCGCCCCGACCGCCTCCTCGGGCTCGCTGGGGATGCCGAGCACCCGCGCGAGATCGTTGCCGCGGCCGCCGGGGATGATGCCCAGCGGCGTCTCCGAGCCGGCCATGGCGCCGCCGATCGCGCCCAGCAGACCGTCGCCGCTCATCGCCACCGGCAGCCTCGCCCGCTTCGATCGCCCGCAGCGCCTGCTCGACCCCGTGCTCGAGGCCCTTCGTGCGCTGGACGCGGAAGACCGCGCGACGCGCGTCGAGGGCCTGCTCGACCCGTGGCAACAGCTTCATCGTCCTGCCGCCCGCCGAGGCGGGGTTGACGAGCAGCGTCAGCGGCATCCCGTCGATCTCCATGGGCTCGCAGCCTAATCGCGCGGGGCCGCCGGGCCGTCTCCGCGCAGGCGGGCGACAGAGAAGCTGCCGTCGCCGGCCGCGGCGGTCTCGATCGGCTCGATCCCGCGGCGACGCAGGCGCCGAGCCACGAGCCGGCCGCCGAGACCCGCCGCCGGACGCCGCCGCTGAGCGGGCGAGGATCAGGTACCCACCGGGCCGCAGGACCCGCGCCGACCTCCGCCGCGGTGGGGCGTCCGTCGACCTGGGCGACGAGGTCGAAGAAGTCGTCGGGGTAGGGGAGGGCGCCGGGGCGACCGGCCTTGAAGGCGACCCGACCCTCGGGGTCGAGTCCGACCCGCGTGGTTGCGGCGCGAATCCGCTCGGGAGAGCGATCGACCCCGCGCACCCGTGCCGCCGGAAACTCGCGGGCCAGGAAGAGGGCACCATCGCCTTCGCCGCACTCGACCTCCAGCACCCGCTCCGGCGCCGGGCGCGACGTGGAGCGCAGCGGCGGCGAGCGGCGTCAGCGGCGGCGTCGACATCGACCCGATCGTAAGCTGCAATAAGGTTCGCCGCCGATGGAGGGGCAGGCCGACCGACGCTGGATCATCCTCGCCGTTTTCGCGCTGGTCGCGGTCGGCGTCGTCGCCGCGATCCTGATCTCGCGCGGCGGTGGTGACGACGGTCGATGCGACGACCGCGCCGCGGCGAGCGCCGACGGCTGCGAACAGGTCGAAGCGCCGGACCCGAAGCAGGTCTCGCTGAAAGCGCCGGAGCAGGTCGCTGAAGACAGGGTGAAGAAGCGACCGCGGTCGTCGACACGAGCTGCGGCACCTTCGAGATCGCGCTCGACACCGAGCGCGCCCCGAAGACCGCCAACTCCTTCGCCTTCCTCGCCGAAGAAGGCTTCTACGACGACCTCACCTTCCACCGGATCGTCCCCGGATTCGTCATCCAGGGCGGCGATCCGGAAGGCAACGGCACCGGCGGCCCCGGCTACAGCGGTCGAGTCGAGAAACCGCCCGCCAACCTCGCCTACACCAAAGGCGTCGTGGCGATGGCGAAGAGCTCAGCTGAGCCGCCGGGCACCTCCGGCAGCCAGTTCTACGTCGTCACCGGCGCCGACGCCGGCCTGCCGCCCGAATACGCGCTGGTCGGCGAGGTCGACGAGGGCCTCGACGTGGTCGAGCGGATCGGCAAGCTGGGGACGCCGGCCGAAAAACCGAAACAGCCGATCGTGATCGATTCGATCACGATCGAAAAGGGCTAGTCGCGCGGCTAAGCTGGCCGCATGGCCAAGCCAACGTAGGGGACGCGGCACCGGACTTCGCGCTGCCGGGCACCGGCGACAAGACCTACCGCCTCGCCGACTACCGCGGCCGCAAGCTGATCCTCGCCTTCTACCCAGGCGACTTCACCACCGTCTGCACCAAGCAGTTCTGCTCCTACCGCGACCAGGGCGACAGCCTCGATGCGCTCGGTGCCGAGGTGCTGGGGATCTCGCCGCAGTCGGTCGACTCGCACGAGCGCTGCGTCGAGGAGAAGCGAGCTGAACGTGCCGCTGCTGGCCGACGAGGATCTCGCGGTCAGCGTCGCTACGGCGTCACCGGCTGGATCGGTCCGCTCGCCCGCTTCACCGAGTTGAGGACGCCCCGCGGCCGTTACGTGATGCGGTCGATCTTCATCGTCGACGAGGAGGGGATCGTCCGCCACCGCAAGGTGGCTCTCGCACGGGCAGCACCTACGAGTCGGTCGAGACCTCGAGCAGGCCCGGTCGCGCGATCGCCTGATGGCGCCCGCGCGCGCGGCGCCGTTCTCGGTCGATGGGGCACCGAATCCTGCGCGGCGAGGTGGCCGGCGAGGGCCCGCCGATCGTCCTTTGCCACGGCGTCACGGCGAGCCGGCGCTACGTCCACCATGGCTCGCGGGCGCTGGAGCGGGCCGGGCACCGGGTCGATCGTCTACGACGCTCGCGGCCACGGCGAGTCGGACCCGGCACCGCCCGGCGAGGGTTATGGATACCCGTGGCTGGTCGCCGACCTGGAGCGGGTCATCGCGGCTGAGGTGGGGGAGGGCCGCTTTCGTCCTCGCCGGCCACTCGATGGGCGCCCACACCGCAATTGCCTACGCGCTCCGCCATCCCGAGCGCCTCACCGGCCTGGTCGTGATCGGTCCGATCTACACGGGCGAGACGCGGCCGGACTCGCTGGCCTACTGGGACGGCCTGGCAGCGGCGCTGGAGGAGGGAGGGGTGGACGGCTTCGTCGACTACATCGACCGCAACCAGGCGATCGACCCGGCCTGGCGCGACTCGGTGCTCGGCTTCACCCGGGCCCGGATGTTGCTGCACCGCCATCCCGAGGCCCTGGTCGAGGCGCTGCACGAGGTCGCGCGGTCGCGACCCTTCGAGTCGATGGACGAGCTGGAGGGCATCGACGTGCCGGCGCTGGTCGTCGCCAGCGCACGACGACGCCGATCCCGGCCACCCCTACGCGGTCGCCGCCGCCTACGCGGAGCGCCTGCCGCGGGTCCGCCTGATCAGCGAGAAGAAGGGGGAATCGCCGCTTGCCTGGCAGGGCGGCAGGCTCTCGCGGCAGTTAGCTGGCTTTTACGCAGAGGCTCTATCGTCGTCGCCGTGAAATTCCCGAGCGAAGGACGCTGCGGCGGATCATCGCCTTCGTCGCGACCCTCGGCATCGGCGTCGCCACCTACATCGCGATCGTCGACTCCGGCGGCGGCGCGCCGGCCTGCCTGGCCGGGGGCGGCGGCTGCGAGACCGTCGCCAACAGCTCCTACTCGCACATCGCCGGGATCAACATCGCGATCTTCGGGATCATCGGCTACGTCGGCATCTTCCTCACCGCCTTCCTCGTCAGCGACCTGGCCCGGTTCGCCGGCTTCGCGCTGGCGCTCGGCGGCTTCGGCTACAGCATCTACCTGACCTACCTGGAGATCTTCAAGATCGAAGCGATCTGCCAGTGGTGCGTGGTCAGCGCCGTGCTGATGACGATCCTCTTCCGGCCTCAACGCGATCCGCCTGGTTGGCTACGGCGGTCTCGGCGATGGCGCCGCGGCCGGAGAAGCTGACCCAAGCCTGCCGACCCGAGGAGGACCGATGAGCAACAAGCGCGAGCGGGAGAAACGTCGCGAGGAGCGACTGCAGGAGGAATCGAAAGCCGGTGCCGGCGAGCGCCGCAGCGCTTGCTTCAGCTCGCCGCCGGCGCGGTCTTCCTGGTCGATCGCCGTCGTCGTGGTCCTGATCGTCGTCAGCTCGGCAGCGACAACGGTGGCGACGCCGACAACCTCGCGGGCGTCGCCGAAGTCGACGATCTGGTCCAGAGGATCCCGCAGCAGGAACTGCTCCTCGGCGATCCGAAGCGAAAGTCGAACTGGTCGAGTACGGCGACCTGCAGTGCCCGGTCTGCAAAACGTTCTCGGAAGACTTCCTGCCGCCGATCATCGAAAACAAGGTCAAGAATGGCGACGCGAAGCTCGTCTTCCGCAATTTCGCCTTCCTCGGCGAGCAGTCGCCGACGGCCGGGGCCGCGGCGGTGGCGGCGGGCGCGCAGGGGCGCGGCTGGGAGTACCTGGAGCTCTTCTACAGGAACCAGGGCGTCGAGAACTCCGGCTACGCCGACGACGAGTTCCTCACCGCGATCGCCGAAGGCGCTGGGGTCAAGGACATCGCCCAGATGGAACGAAGACCGCAAAAGCGCCAAATTCACCGGCGAGGTCGACCGAACCACCGAAGAAGCCGAACGGCTCGACGTGACCGGGACGCCGACTTTCGCGATCCAGGGCCCGAACACGAATGGCCTCGAGACTGCTCGGCACCCCGAGCTCACCCGGGGAAGCGGAAGAAGCGATCGACCAGTCGGGCTGAGCGGGGCGAGAGGTCCTTGGGGCCCCCTCACCGGCTTTCCTGCTCCAGGTTTACATAACCACCATTATCGTGCGTTGGATCGACGAGACGAGGGACCCTCGGTTCCGCGTAGCGCTATCCCCAGCAGCTCCTTCAGGGCGCTGAGCGGGTCACCGGGAACCTCCGACGAGGGCGACGCCCCGGGGTGATCGTGCGCGATCCGCACCCGCAGCGCTTGCGGGCGGATGCGAAACCGCAAGGGCGGCTGCAGGGTCACCGACTCCCCGTCGACCCCCAGCGGAACCGGGCCCTCGACCTCGATCTCCAGCTCAGAGGCGCTCAGCTCGCGCCAGCGCGCCTGTTCGCCGCTGCCGGGCGCCGGCGGATGGAAGTCGACGATCCCCAGAACGCCGGCGTCGAGCCGTGGCCGCGTCCCAGACCCCATGGTCGGTCCCAGCCGGTAGACGTTGTTGGAAACGAGGATCAGGGCCGTGCTGCACTGCTCGGCGCCGTCGGGATCGCGCCAGCGCAGCTCCGCGGCCTCCGCATCTGGACCGAGCGTCTCGCTCAGCGTGTCCAGCAGGGTCTGCAGCTTCGATTCCCGGTAGCGCTCCTGGCTGACCGCGTTGGCGTAGACGCCGAGCGAGACGTTGTTGACGAAGACCCTCCCGTTCACCTCGCCCAGGTCTACATAACGCTCGCCCCCGTCGACGAAGGCGTCGAGCGCGCCGACGACGTCTTCGCGGTCCACTCCCAGGTCGAGGGCGAAGTGGTTCCGCGTTCCCGAGGGAATACAGGCGTAGGGAAGGTCATGCTCGGCGGCGATCGACGCCACCAGTGCCTGCGAGCCGTCTCCCCCGGCCATCGCCAGACCGTCGGCGCCCCTGCCGACGGCCGCTCGGACCAGCTGTTCCAGGTCCTGGCCCTCCTTCAATACGACGGTCTCGAACCCATGGCTTCTGGCCCGCTCGACCAACCCAACTTCCCCCGCCCGCCCTTCGCCGGAGCGCGGATTGACGAAGAGGACCGGATGCGCCGGAGCCTGGGCCCGCGGCAGCGAGCGATCCGGCCGGAAGGCGACCCGCGCGCCGGCCACGCCGGCAGCGAAGGAGACGACCACGACGACCCAGGCCAGCCCATTGCCGCCGCTCAGCGTTACCGCGATCGCCGCCCCGATCAGCAGCACGGCCAGGCAGAGCCCGAGCAAGCGCGTGGCGCCGCGGCGCAGCAGCCCGTACCAGGCCGTCGCGAGGGCGAACAGCACGCAGGCGACGACGATCAGGCCACGGGGAAAATCGGCGACGAAGACGTAGGTCGCCGCGCCGAGCGCGATCGCGCCGCCGAGTACCGCCAGGAGGGCTCCGAGGCGACGGCTCATATCATCGCCCCGTGGCCGACTGGCTCACCGAGGCGAAGACCATCGACGCCGCCGTGTACGGCGCGATCGCGGCGTCGGAGACGCCGACCCTCGACAAGGCGATGCGTCGCCTCACCGAGGCCGCCGACGGCAGCAGGCTCTGGTTCGGCGCCGCGGCGGGCATGGCGCTGCTTGGCGGCTCCGGGGGGCGCCGCGCCGCCGTGCGCGGCCTGGCCTCGCTCGGGATCGCCTCCGCCTTCGCCAACCTCGTCGCCAAGCCACTGACCACCCGGCGCCGGCCGGAGCGCGAGGAGCTGGCGGAGCTCGCCCGGCGCCACGTGCCGATGCCGCGCTCGAGCTCGTTCCCCTCCGGACACACCGCCTCCGCCTTCGCCTTCGCCACCGGTGCGGGCGCCGCCCAGCCGGCACTCTCGGCACCGTTGCGGGCGCTGGCCACGCTGGTCGGCTACTCGCGCGTGCATACCGGTGTCCACTATCCCGCAGACGTCCTCGCCGGCGCCTTCATCGGCGTCAGCGCCGCCGAGCTTGCCGCGCGCCTGCTTCGCTCCCGCCGTCTCTGATCGCTTACCGGGGTCATAGCCCCCTTAAGCGATCAACCTAAGCCGGGAGGCTGGCGCGGCCCTGGACCAGCGGCCGCACGATCGGCGGCGCCTTCGGGAGCTTGTCGCGGCGGACGTCGGATAGCTCGAGCGACGAGGCGGCGATCGTGGCCACGGTGTCGCGGTTGCAGTGGCAGCCGTCGCCGAGGAAGCGCCAGGGACGTTCGAAGCGGTCCTGCCAGCAGGCGAGGCCCGGATCCTGCGAGCGCACGTGCTCGATGAAGAGCAGCTGCCCGCCGGGCTTGAGCACACGGGCGACCTCGGCGATCGCCGCCCGCGGGTCCGGGACCGTGCAGAGAACGAGCGTGACCACCGCGGTGTCGAAACTCGCGTCCTCGAACGGCAGCCGTTCGGCCGGCGCTTCCGCGACGCTTGCCGTGCGGCTCGATTCGGCGAGCCGCGACCGCAGCCTCCGCGTCATGTGCGGGTCGGGCTCGGCCAGCACGAGCTCCTCGACTGCCTCGGGGTAGAGATCGAGGTTGGCACCGGTGCCGGCGCCCAGCTCGAGCACCCTCCCCCGCGCCCCGGCCAACAGCTCCCGCCGCATCTGCCGCAGGCCGGCCTCTTCGGTCGCCTTGAAGCTGCGGTCGTAGAGCGCGCTGAAGCCGCGTCCCCAGGTCGCGTCGTAGAGGCGCCCCATCCCGGCCTGGCCTCAGGCGGCGTCGCGCTGGGGCGCCGGCTGCTCGGCCGGAGCCTCAGCGGCGTCGGACTCGCTCGCCGCCGCGGCTCGCTCCTCATAAGCATGGCGAGCCCCGTGGTCGACCTCGAACATCAGCTTGTGGGTGCCCATCAGGCGGCCGATCGCCTCGGCGGCGCGGCGCGGCATCAGCGCCGCGAACTTGGTCACGCCGTGGTTGTAGCGGGGCACGTAGACGTCGAAGCGGCTCGTTTCGAGCGAATCGACGATCTCGTCGGCGACGTCCTCGGCCTCGACCGGGCGGATCAGTTTCTGGCTCAGGCCGGCGGTCAGCTCGGTGTTGACCACGGTCGGCATCACGCAGTGGACTTCGACCCCGGTGCCGCGCAGCTCGGCCCGGATCGCCTCGCTGAGCCCGACCACCGCGTGCTTGGTCGCCGAGTAGGTCCCGATGCCCGGCAGCGCCGTTTTGCCCGCCTGCGAGGCGATGTTGACGATGTGGCCGCTGCCGCGTGGGCGGAAGCGCTCGATCGCGAGCTGGGAGCCGACGATCACGCCGTAGAGGTTGATGTCGAGCTGGCGACGGATCGAGTCGTCGGACTCGTCGACCAGCGCCGTCACCGGCATGATCCCGGCGTTGTTGATGACGAGGTCGACCGGGCCGAGCTCGCGCTCGGTCGCCGCCAGGAACTTGGCGAAGGAGGAACGCTCGGTGACGTCGAGCGGGAGCGCGATCGTGCCGCCGCCGAGCCCCGTGGCGGTCTGCTCCGCCAGCTCTAGGTCGAGGTCGCCGATGGCGACGCGGCAGCCTTTGCGCACCAGCGCCGTCGCGGTCGCCTTGCCGATCCCCCGGGCGCCGCCCGTGATCGCCACGACCTTGCCGTTCAGTGAGCGCCGCTGCTTCGCCATCGGTTCCTCCTCGTTGGTGCGGAGAGCCTCAGCTCGCCGGCTTGTAGACGGTGACCACGGCGGCACCGCCGAGGCCGATGTTGTGCTGGAGCGCCAGCTTGGCGTCCTCGACCTGCCGCTTCTCGGCTTGGCCGCGCAGCTGCCAGGTCAGTTCCGAGCACTGCGCCAGCCCGGTGGCGCCGAGCGGATGGCCCTTGGAGATCAGCCCGCCGGAGGGGTTGACGACGACCTCGCCGCCGAACGTGGTCGCTTCCGCCTCGACCAGCTTGTGCGCCTCGCCCTCGGCGGCGAACCCGAGCGCTTCGTAGGTGATCAGCTCGTTGGCGCTGAAGCAGTCGTGCAGCTCGCAGACGTCGACTTCGGCGGCGGCCACTTCGGCCTCGGCGTAGGCGCGGTCGGCGGCCAGCTTCGACATGTCGGCGCCGACGATCGTCATGCAGTCGGCGTCCTCGGCGAAGGTCGAGGAGAGGTCGGTGACCATCGACTGGCCGGCGATCTCGATCGCCCGGTCCCAGAGGTCGTGCTCGTCGACGTAGCGCTCAGAGGCGACGATCGCGCAGGCGGCGCCGTCGGAGGTCGGCGAGCACTGCAGCTTGGTCAGCGGGTCGTGGATCATCTTCGCCCCCTTGATGTCCTCCAGCGAGTACTCGTCCTGGAACTGGGCGTAGGGGTTGTTGACCGAGTGCTTGTGGTTCTTCCAGCCGATCCAGGCGTAGTGGTCGGGGGTCGAGCCGTACTTCTGCATGTGGTCGCGGCCGGCGTTGCCGAACATCTGCGGGGCCGGCGGCGAGGGCTCCGGGTCGCGGATCTCGAACATCCGCATCGCGTGCTTGTCGAGCGCGTTGGTGCGATCGGTGTACTTGACCCCGAGGCTGCCCGGCTCCATCTTCTCGAAGCCGAGCGCGAGCGCGCAGTCGACGAGGCCGCCCTTGACCGCCTGGCGGGCCAGGAACAGCGCCGAGGAGCCGGTCGAGCAGTTGTTGTTGACGTTGACGACCGGGATCCCGGTCAGGCCGAGCTGGTAGAGCGCCCGCTGGCCGTAGGTCGAGTCGCCGTAGCAGTAGCCGGCGTAGGCCTGCTCGACGTCCGTGTACGGGACGCCGGCATCGGCGAGTGCCTTCTCCCCCGCCTCCTTGGCCCAGTCGGGGTAGTCACCCTCCTTGGTGCCGGGCTTCTCGAACTTGGTCATGCCGACACCGATTACGAACGTGCGGTTGCTCAACTCTGGCTCCTTGAAGTCTTCCGCGCCTGCGGCCGCGGTTTGGCTGCGTAGCCAGGAATCTACCGGACTGTCTCCCGTTCCCCCGAATTCGGCCAGAGCAGGAAGGCGAGAAAGGCGATCAGGATGCCGATCGCGGTGCCGGTGGCGCGCTCGTCGGCGGCCTGCAGCGCCGGCTCGCCGAGGGTGTCGGTGAGTAGGACCACATAGGTGGTGATCGCCGCCGTGAACAGCGCGTACTGGACCGTGAGCAGGCCGAACGAGAGCCCCGCCGAGACGGTGAGGATGATCCCGACCGCGAGGTCGTACTGGCCGAGGCTCTCGGCCAGGGCCGTGGCGACGATCAGGCCGAGCACGGTCCCGACCGCCCGCAGTACCAGCCGGTGGTCGGTCTCCCCCCGCTCTGGGCGCATCACGAAGAGGATCGTCAGCGGGATCCAGAAGCCGTGGTCGTCGAGGTCGAAGATCCGGTAGACGGCGACGCCGGCCGCGAGCGCGGCGCCGAAGCGGATCGCGTGGCGGGCGCTGCGCGAGCGCGGGGTCAGGTTCGAGCGCAGGGCGTTCAGCGTGGCGCGGGTGTTCCAGCCGCTCGCCTCGTCGTCGGCGGCGCGGTCGACGAAGAGCCAGACGACAAGTGACCAGGCGGCCTGGGCGAGACCGCCGGCCGTGCCGTAGAGGAGCGCCGGCCAGGCGTCCTCCACCGGCAGGAAGAGGCCCTGGGAGATGACCATCGCCAAGGCGACGGAGAGGCCGAGGATCGCCAGGCGCAGCGAGACCGAGAAGCAGTAGCCGGCGGCGGCGCCGAGCAGCCCCATCGCCAGTACGGCCAGTGGGGCCGATTGGCTGCTGAGGATGCCGAGCGCGGCGGCAGCGCCGATCAGGGGTGCCGCCACCGCCTGCCAGGCGGCGCGGGGCTTGGCCGGCGCGTCGAGGCCGGGGAACCCGGCAAGCAGGGCGCCCGTCGCGATCGCGCCCTTGGTCGGGGAGTCGAAGCCGAACTCGATCGCAAGGGCGATTCCGATCGGGACCGAGATCAGGAAACCGCGCCGCAGCGCCGGCCCCGGTTCGCTCGGCCCGATCGCGAACAGCGGCGAGGCGCGCAGGCGGCGGGCGGTGCCGGCTGCGTTGAAGAGGCGCCCCGGTGCGGTCCCGGGTGCCTTGACGGGGGTATCCTCAGAGGTCTTGGTCAACGCGGTTCTCAGCTCCGATCCTGCTGCTGGAGTCGGCATCTTCGCCGCCCTCGCGGCGGGAGTCATCTCCTTCCTCTCACCCTGCGTGCTGCCGCTGGTCCCTGGCTACCTCTCGGCGGTCACCGGCGTCTCCGCCAGCGAGCTCGACGACGCCGGCTGGCGCCGCGTCCTCGGCCCCAGCCTGCTCTTCGTCGCCAGCTTCTCGGCGATCTTCATCCTGCTCGGGCTGACCGCGACTGGCCTCGGCTCGACGCTGCAGGACCACAAGGAGCTGCTGACCAAGATCTCCGGGGGGCTGATCATCGCCATGGGCGTCCTCTTCGTCTCCTCCCTCTTCATCGTCCGGCTCAACCGCGAGTGGCACGTCGACGCCCTGCTCGAACGAGCCGGCAAAGGCGGTCCGATCGTCGCCGGCGCCGCCTTCGCGATCGCCTGGACGCCCTGCATCGGCCCCACCCTCGGCGCCATCCTCTCCGCCGCCGCCCTCTCCGACTCAGCAGCCCGCGGCGGCTTCCTGCTCGCCGTCTACTCGGCCGGCCTGGCGATCCCGTTCATCGCCACGGCCCTCGCCTTCTCCCGCATGACCACCGCCTTCGCCGTCGTCAAGCGTCACTACCAGGCGATCGTCGCCACCGGCGGCGTGATCCTTATCGGGATGGGCGTCCTGATCTGGACCGGCGAGCTGTTCCAGCTCAACATCGAGGTCCAGAACTGGATGGAACAGTCCGGCCTCGACTTCTGGAACTCCGTCTGACGCAGCAATAAGAAATGTTCTGTCCGAGTCTTCGGCTAGCGTGGCATACTTAAGAAGGATGGTCGTGGGGATACCCACCTGCTGCCCTCACAGGCAGCATCCGCTGGAATAAGCGGCTGAAGGTGGCCCTGGTCCATCCTTCTTAGGTCAGGGGGGAAGGGTGCTGTATCGGGTCTACGTGGATGAGGCCGGGGATCGCGGGATCTCCCATGCGTCTGACTGCCATTTCGTCGTTTCCGCGGTCATCGTGGCCGACTCGGATGACGCCACACTCAGGCGTGAACTGGGTTCGCTGCGTGCTCAACTCGGACGACACCCCGGCCACGTTCTCCACTTCGTCAAGTTCAGCCACTCGCAGCGACTGAAAGCCGTTCAGGACGTGGCCGCCTCGTCCGTGGCGACGGTCGTCAACGTGATCGTCCACAAGGATCTGATCGGGCAGCCGCTACCAACCGGCAACGTGGCCCATATCTCTAAGCCCGACCCGATGTATCTCTGGGCCCTGCGGCTTCTCCTGGAGCGAGTCTCCTGGTTCATCGATGACACCGACGGCGGCGAAGCGATCGTCACCTTCGCCCACCTCAAGGGATTCAAGTCTCAGAAGCTCCACGACTACCGAGCGGCGCTTGAAGGGAACGGCGACATCGGCATTCGCTGGTCCGTCTTCGCGGGCCACCGATTCCGTGTCGAGAGCCCGAAATCGGTCGAGCTTCTACAGGTCGCCGACGTAACCGCGTCAGCCCTCTTCAGGGCGATTGAGCCAGACGCCTACGGAAACACAGAGAAGCGCTATCTGGAGGAGCTGCGACCAAAGCTCTACCGCCGGGGAGATGCGGAGATCACCTCATACGGCCTCAAGGTCTTCCCCGCCGCCGTCGCCGAAACGGGCGGGCCCCTCGCCTTCCTGCGGGAGCTCTAGGAGCCCTTTGGGCTAATTGTTGACCGGCGCGACGGTCTCGAGCTCTTTGCCGACCGCCTCGGTGACCTCGAGGCCGTCGTCTTCCATGTCGCGAGAGCAGACGATGCGGAACCGGCCGGTGCCGATCTCGCCGTCGGGCACGACAGGCAGACCCCGGATCGTGTCCCAGCCCAGCCGTTCGACCTCGAACGGATTCATCCGCACCTCAGCCGCCGGAAACGGGCAGTTCGCGTTGTGCTGGTCGATCGCCTTGGAGATCGCCTCCAGGTTCTTCGCCTCGGGGGAAGCCACGGCCACAAGTCTAGGACGGGAAGCGATCTCCTCCCTCGCCCGCCTACGATCGCCGGGTGGCCGTCGCGCTGGCGAAGCTGTTGCTGGCCCCCGCCTGCGTGGTTGCCGTGTCTCTTGCCGGCCGCAGATGGGGCGTCGCCGTCGCCGGCATCCTCGGTGGGCTGCCCGTCGTCGCGGGCCCGATCCTCCTCGTTCTCACGCTCGTCCACGGCGACGTGTTTGGGGCCGAGGCGGCCGCCGGAACGCTGCTCGGCTTGGCGGCTCTGACCCTGTTCGTGGTTGTCTATGGAAAGGCTTCGGAGCGAATCGGTCCCCTGCCGAGCTTGCTTTCCGGCTGGGCCGCCTTCCTCCTGGGCGTCGCGGTCCTGCAACTGCTCGACCTGCCGCCGGGCGTCTCATTGGTCTTCGTCGCGGCCTGCTTCGCCGCAGGCCTGACGCTGCTCCCTCCGCCTGCGACGGCCCCGGCCGCCCTCACGGCCCCGCCCTGGTGGGATCTGCCGGCGCGGGCGCTTGCATCCCTGGCATTGGTGCTCGCGATCAGCGCCTCCTCGGGTGCCCTCGGGCCCGACCTCAGCGGACTCCTGGCACCGTTCCCAGTCATCACCAGCGTGCTGGCGGTGTTCACCCACGCCCACGGTGGGTCCGGTCAGGTCAGGGTTCTGCTGCGGAACTTCCTCATCGGCTTCTACGGCTTTGGCGCCTTCTGCTTCGTGCTTGCCCTTGGCCTGGAATCGCTCGGCGGTCCAGCGGCCTTCTCCATCGCCGTGCTAGCCGCACTTGCAGTGCAGGCGGCGGTCTTCGCCCTTCGATCACGGCGGCCACGGCCACAGCCGGTCGAGGGATAAGCGAGGCCGGTCTCCGCCGCGATCGGGCGTACCTTCAGTTGGTGACGGAAATCAACGAGTGGCCCCGCGTGGTCGCGCATCTCGACATGGACGCGTTCTACGCGTCGGTCGAGCTGCGGCGACGGCCGGAGCTGAGGGGGAAGCCGGTGGTCGTCTGCGGGTCGGGGCCGCGGGCGGTGGTGACGACGGCGAGCTATGAGGCGCGGAAGCTGGCCGGGATCCACTCGGCGATGCCGGCGGCGGTGGCGCGGCGGCGACTGCCGGATGCCGTCTACCTGCGGCCGGACTTTCCCGCCTACCGGGAGGCCTCCGCGCAGGTGATGGAGGTGCTGCGGCGGAACGTCGAGACGGTCGAGGTGGTCGGGCTCGACGAGGCCTATCTCGACCTGACCGGGATCTTCTCGCCGAAGGCGACGATGCGGCGGGTGGCGACCGAGATCCGCCGCGAGACCGGGCTCACCTGCTCGGTCGGGATCTCCGAGAGCCGGATGCTGGCCAAGATCACCAGCGAGCTGGGCAAGCCGGCGGGGCTGGTCGTGCTCTCGCGCGAGGCAGGCGCTGGAGCGCTTCGGCGGCGAGTCGCCGGGGCTGGTGCCCGGGCATCGGGCCGAAAACCGTGGTCAAGCTGGAAAGGATGGGGATCCGCACCCTGGCCGAGCTCGGCCGGCGCGACGAGGCGGAGCTGGAAGCGACCTTCGGGCCCCGCTCCGGCGCCTGGCTGCACGCCCGCGGCCGGCTCTGGGACGAGACGCCGATCACGATCTCCCACGAGACCAAGTCGCAGTCGACCGAGATCACCTTCGACGTCGACGTCCGCGACCGGGCCGAGCTGGAGCGCCACCTCGCAGGAGCTCTCCGAGGAGCTCTGCCGGCGCCTGCGCAAGCGCGAGCTCGAGGGGCGGACGATCGGGATCAAGGTCCGGCTCGACGACTGGACCAACGTCACCCGCTCGCACACGGTCGAGGAGCCGACCAACGACCCGGCCGTGGTCGGCGCCGGTCGCGCTCGACCTGCTGCGTGCCTACGACCCGCAGCGGCCGGTGCGGCTGCTCGGCGTCCGCGTCGCCTCCTTCGAGCACGACGCGGACGCCGAGAGCGACCGAGCCGGAGCCGCAGCTCCAGCTCAGCCTGCCTGGCTAGCCGCTCAGCGGTTGGCCAGGACCGTGCCGACGCCGGGGAAGCCGAGCCGCTCCTTGATCGCCTCGGTCAGGTCGTAGTCGCGACCGGCGACATAGGGCCCGCGGTCGATCACCGGCACCGTCACCGTGCGGCCGTGGTAGCGCAGCTTCACCCTGGTGCCGCAGGGCAGCGTCTTGTGGGCGACGCCCATCGTCGCCGGCATCAGGGTGCCGCCGCAGGCGACGCCGTTGCCGTAGAGGCCGGGGCCGTAGTAGGAGGCGCCGGCGAAGCGGTAGCTGGTCAGCCGACGCGCCTTGCTGGCCGAGCCACGGCTGCGAGCGTCGTGGACGCCGAAAGCGCGCACCGCGTAGTTGCCGGAGACGCTCGGCGACCAGCGCAGCGCGAAGGTGCCGCTCGGCCTTGGTCGTGGTCCTGACCACGCCCCGGTCGGGACCGCGGAAGACCAGCTTGACCCGGTGCCGGCCGCCGGGACGCACCCGGCCGTGGACGACCACGCTCTTGCCGCTGAGCACGGTGTGACGGGAGAGATGCAGGGAGACGTGGGATTTGACCCTGACTTGCTTATGCCTGGGCTCGTGCTTCTGGGGGTGGGATTTCATCACCGCGGCCGGCGCAACGCCGATCGACAGCGCGGTGGCAGCCGCCACCACGGGCAGGAGGTAACGCATCTGTTCGTCACTCGCTTTCTCGCTGCCTACGGGGTTAG
The DNA here is from genome assembly GCA_963715395.1 of uncultured Solirubrobacterales bacterium. GTDB lineage: Bacteria > Actinomycetota > Thermoleophilia > Solirubrobacterales > 70-9 > VAYN01. Next base: position 710,851 of record OY970238.1, on the reverse strand, counting down.
CTGACGGGCTCGCGAGGTCCGGCAGGTGCCGGGCTATCGCTACGGGCGGCTCGCCGCCCGATTCGCCCCGGCCGCGGCACTATCGCCGCGGCATTTGGGTCCCCCGCTCCCCGTCGCGTGGTGCGAGGGGACTCGGCAGATGGGATTTCGCTCGTTTTGTGAGCAAACACCGTAGAAACGGAACCGATTCGGCTGTGTGCGAACATTCACACGTGGCGGCGGAAAGACTGACCGGACTGGATACGTCTTTCCTCCACATGGAGCGGGCCGGGGCCCACATGCACGTCGCCTCGACGATCATCTTCGAGGGCCCGGCGCCCACGCACGAGGAATTCCGCGATCACATCGGTTCGCGCCTGCATCTGGTGCCGCGCTTCCGCCAGAAGCTGCGCTTCGTCCCCCTGGACCAGGGGCGCCCGGTCTGGGTCGACGACCCCCACCTCAACCTCGAGTACCACGTGCGGCAAACGGCGCTGCCGGCGCCGGGCTCCGAGGAGCAGCTGCGCAACCTCGCCGCCCGCATCTTCTCGCAGCAGCTCGACCGCAGTAAGCCGCTCTGGGAGCTGTGGCTGGTCGAGGGCCTGCGAGACGGCCGGTTCGCGATCGTCGGCAAGAGCCACCACGCGCTCGTCGACGGCGTCTCCGGCGTCGACATCACCACCGTCCTCTTCGATCTCGACGCCGAGCCGCAGGGCCCGCCACCCTCCTCCCCGCCCTGGCTGGCGCGCCCGGAACCGACCGACCTGAAGCTGCTCGGCGACGCCTGGCGCGAGCGGCTGACCAGCCCGCCGGAGATTGCTCGCGGGGTCCGCGCCGCCTTCCGCGGCCCGCGGCAAGTTCTGCGTGGGGTCGGGGCGACCTCGAAGATGATCGGCGCCGGCATGGGCGCCCCCAGCAGCGTCTTCAACGTCGAGATCGGCCCGCACCGCCGCTTCGCCATCACCCAGGCCGACCTCGCCGGAGCTGAAGCGGGTCAAGGACGCCCACGGCGGCACCGTCAACGACGTCATCCTCTCGATCGTCGCCGGCGCCCTCGGTAAGTACCTGCGCGCCCGCGGCCACGACACGGAGGAACTGGAGCTGCGCGCGATGGTCCCGGTCAGCGTCCGCGCCGACGAGGAACACGGGGCGCTCGGCAACCGGATCTCGGCGATGATGGCGCCGCTGCCGGTCTGGTGCGAGGACCCGGTCGAGCGCCTTCAAATCGTCACCGAGCAGATGGGCGACCTCAAGTCCTCGGGCCAGGCGGTCGGGGCCGAGATCCTGACCAAACTGACCGACTTCGCGCCGGCCACGATCGCCTCCCAGGCGGCGCGCCTGCAGCCGGCGCAGCGCTTCTTCAACCTCGTCGTAACCAACGTCCCGGGGCCGCAGTTCCCGCTCTACGTGCTCGGCCGCAAGATGGAGTCGATCTTCCCGATGGTGCCGCTGGCGCGGCGCCAGGCCCTCTGCATCGGGATCATGTCCTACAACGGCCAGGTCAACTTCGGGCTGATCGGGGACTACGACGCGATGGCCGACCTCGACAGCTTCGCCCTCGACCTCGAGGCTGCGACCGAGGAGGCCGTGGCGAGCGCCGGGACTCAGCGCAGCAGCCGGCCGCGGACCTCGAACGGGATCCCGTCGGTCAGATAGTCCCAGTCGAGCCGGCGGGCGCTGAAGCCGTTGGCGCTGGCGTCGGCGTTGACCAGCACCGCGGTGATGCGGCTGTAGCGACCGGGGTCGTTTAGGCGCGCCACGAGCTTGCCGCCGCCACGGCTGAAGTCGAGCCGGGCGACGGTGCTGCCGCTGCGCTCGCCGCCGAGGCGGCCGACGAGCACCAGCCCGGTCGCGACTCCGCGCGGCGCCCTCGCCCCCACGACCACGGCCCGGCCGCCGCGCGCCCGCACCCGCAGCAGCGAGAAGGTCGTGTGGTTGAGCGTCCGGGTCAGCGTGCGACCGTTCAGCGGCAGCGAGCCCTGGCGCCGCATGTCCGGATACCGCCGGCTCTCGCTGAACCCCTCCCCCGTGCCCCACTCGGCGACCGCGGCGGCGAAGTGGGCGAAGTCATGGGCGAAGTCGGAGCGCCCGGCGGCGCGGATCGCCGCGTCGTAGGCGGCGACCGAGAAGCCGCCGGGACGAGCGTGGATCGCTTCCGCCCAGGCCCGCCGCACGATCGGCGCTCCGTAGCGCTCGGCCAGCCACTGGTTCCAAACCGCCGAGCCGTATTCCTTGATCGAGCTCGTGGTCAGCGGCGTGTCCCAGAGCTTGACCCAGCGCCGCATGTAGCGCAGATAGTCGTCGATCTCGTCGTAGACGAGGTCCTCCATCCAGGTCGCGGTCGCCTCCGCGAACCAGGGGTCCTGATAGGCGTCGTAGCCGAACTGGATGATGTGGTTGTACTCGTGGGCGAGCGTCACCCGCAGGTCCTCCACCGGCTTCGTCCCCGGGAACTCGAAGGCGCTGTAGTCGTTGTCGAGCAGGAGGTAGCCGTGCAGGCGGCGCGGGATCGGGTGCTCTTTGGTCGCCTGGCCGGGGTCCGGTGCGGTGTAGCCGAACAGTCCCGCGCCCATCTGTGCGAGGTAGATGTCGGTCTTCCCCACCCCTCCTCCCAGCTTGCCGTCGCTCTTCGGCTCGCGCCAGCCGAGCTGCTCGTTCTCGATCTCGTGCACCTCTTCGGCGATCCGCAGCACCTGCTCGACGAAGTTGGGCACGCGGTCGCCGTCGCTGTCCCTGAGGTCGGGGGCGTCGATGCCTTTGGCGACCCAGTGCACGCAGAAGTGGAGCGAGCAGGCAGGCGATTTCGCCGCCTCCCGGGCGGTGTAGGTGCTGCGGTTGGGGTCGGGGTCGTCGGTCGGCCGGCTCCGGCCTTCGGTCGGCCGCGGTTTCGGCATCACGAAGGGTTTCTGGCTGGGAGACGCGAGGCTCGGCACCGCGTCCGCCAGGCCTGGTGCTCCGGCGGCCACGGCGGGCAACGCCCCGAGTAGCAGCAATGCCGCCACCGAGAAACCGACCAGGTGGCGACGGCGGTCCCGCATCGGCGGCACCCTAGCGGGCGCCTCGGCCCATCTCGGGCCGGCCGATGGGGATACTTCGGCGGTGATCGCCCGCACCGCACCATGCGCATAGCCCTCGCCCAGATCAACCCGACCGTCGGCGACATCGACGGCAACAGCACCAAGATCGCCGACTGGATCGGCCGCGCCGCCGAGCAGGGCGCGGAGCTGACGATCTTCCCTGAGCTCTGCGTACCCGGCTACCCGGCCGAGGACCTCTACCTTAAGCGCCACTTCCTCGCCGCCAACCAGCGCGCGGTCGAGGAGCTGGCCCGCACGGTCGGACCGGGCCAGACCGTCCTCGTCGGCTTCGCCGAGCCCGTCGAAGTCGCCGGCGACTCCCGCCACGCCCACAACTCGCTCGCGGTGCTCGCCGACGGCGCCGTACGCGCCGTCTACCGCAAGACCAGGCTGCCCAACTACGCGGTCTTCGACGAGCAGCGCTACTTCATCCCCGGCGCCGAGCCGATGACCGTCGACGTCGCCGGCCAGCGCGTCGGCCTGACCGTTTGCGAGGACTGCTGGGTGACCGGACCGCCAGCCCAGACCGAGGCCGAGCGGGGAGCGACGCTGATCGCCAACCCCTCGGGCTCGCCGTACCACCGCGGCAAGGGCCAGGAGCGGGTCGAGATGTTCGCCGAACGCTCGCGCGCCTACGGCACCTACTTCGCCTTCTGCAACCTGGTCGGAGGGCAGGACGAGCTCGTCTTCGACGGACAGAGCCTCGTCACCGACCCGAGCGGCGAGCTGATCGCCCGCGCCGCCCAGTTCGAGGAGGAGCTGCTGGTCTGCGAGGTGGCAGCCGAGCCGGGACCGCTGGCCGAGCCGCTGGCCGACCTCGACGAGGTCTACGAGGCGCTGACTCTGGGGCTGCGCGACTACGTCGCCAAGAACGGGTTTCGCCACGTCGGCGTCGCTCTCTCCGGTGGCATCGACTCCGCCCTGGTGGCGATGCTCGCGGCCGACGCGCTCGGACCGGAGCGGCTCAGCCTGCGTGGTGATGCCGTCTCCTCATTCCAGCACCGAAACCCAGGCGGACGCCCGAACTATCGCCAGGAACCTCGACTGCGAGCTGATCGAGATCCCGATCGAGCCGATGATGGACGGCTACGGGCGGGCCCTGAGCGAGCACCTCGGTCCCGGCCCGGCGCCGCGGCCCGGCGAGGAAGAGCCGCCCCGCGACCCGGCGCGGCCGTCGGAGCCCGACCTGGCGGCGGAGAACATCCAGGCGCGGATCCGCGGCAACCTGATGATGGCGCTCTCCAACCGGCATGGCTGGCTGGTCCTCACCACCGGCAACAAGAGCGAGATGTCGGTTGGCTACGCGACCCTCTACGGCGACATGGCCGGCGGCTTCGCGGTGATCAAGGACGTGCCGAAGACGCTCGTCTACGAACTGGTTCGGCGGCGCAACGAGCGGGCCGCGCGCGAGCTGGTGCCGGCCGCGGTGATCGAGCGCGCGCCCTCGGCCGAGCTGCGCCCGGACCAGCTCGACAGCGACTCGCTGCCTCCCTACGACCTGCTCGACCGCATCCTCGAGGCCTACGTCGAGCGCGATCAGGGCCGCGAGGAGATGATCGCCGCCGGGATGCCGGCCGAGACCGTCGACGACGTGATCCGGCTCGTCGACCGCTCCGAGTACAAGCGCCGCCAGGCGGCACCCGGGATCCGGATCACCCCCAGGGCCTTCGGCAAGGACCGGCGACTGCCGATCACCAACAGGTTTGGCGGCTAGGCCGTCGCCATACCGGCGTCTGACAGCGTCCTCGGTCGCTCACGTGCAGAGCACGCTTCGCTCCCTGCGTCCTTGTCAGCCTTGGTCTGGCAACGGCCTAACGGCAATGGTCATCTGAGCCAAGGCACAGAGTTTTCCGCCGTCGTTTCGCACCTCGGCCTCCCAAATCCAGGTGGTGCGGCCGCGGTGGCGGGCCCTTGCGGTGACTTCGACGCCACCCGCGGTGACGGGGCGGATGAAGCTGACGCTGATCGACTGACCCATCGCCGCCATCCCCTCGTCGAGGACGGACAGGGCGGTGGCCCGGGAACAGATGCTCTCGACCAGGGTCGACATCACGCCGCCGTGCAGGAGGCCGACCGGCTGGCGCAGCTCGTCGCGCAGCTCGACCCGGACCCGGGCATGGTCGGGATCGTCGTCGAGCCACTCGGTGCCGACGAGCTGGTCGAAATGGGAGATCAGCCCACGGGGGTCCTCGCTCACGGCGGCGAACCCTACCTGCGCCGAGATTAAGCTTTCGCGACCCCTGCCTCAGAAGGGGACGGCCGGCGACCGGCGCCAAATAGGCTTCATGGGGGATGGCGCTCAGCGAGGACCAGAAGGCGATATTGCGGCTGCTCGCGCAGCGTGGCGAGCAGGGCTACGAGGACCTCGCGGCCCTGATGGGCATCGGGGTCGACGAGGTGCACGCAAGAGCCCTCGACGCCGCGGCCGAGCTCGAGGCGGAAGGGATCCCCGCCCCGGCGATCCCCCTGCCCCCTGGATCGGCTCCCGCGGCGGCGCCCCCGCCCGCGCCAGTTGAGCGGGCGCCCGAGCCTGAACCCGAGCCGGAGCCGGAGCCCGAGACGCAATCGTCCCCTCCGTCACCGCCCGAGCCCGCGAAGCCGGCCCCGGCCGCCAAGCCATCGCCTAAATTTCCCAAGCGCACGCCCCCACCGCGGCCGAAGATCTCGCTTCCGGGAGGCGGCGCCCGAGCGGCGCTGATGGCCGGCACCCTTGTCGTCATCGCCCTTGTGCTCGTCCTCGTGCTCAGTGGCGGCGAAGACTCCGGCGATCCTTCCGGCGGCGACAGCGCCGGCGGTGGCTCCTCCCAGGAAGCGGTGAATACCGCCAACGGCAACGGCAAAGAAGTGACGCAGGCTGTCCTCGACCCGGTCGACGGCAGCGACGCGACGGGGATGGCGGCCTTCGGGCGGATCAAAAACTCGCTGGCCCTGCAGGTCGAAGCGAGCGGCCTGGAGCCGACCGCCAAAGGCGAGTCCTACACGATCTGGCTTTACCAGTCGCCACAGAAAATGCTGCCGCTGGCCTCGACCAGGGTCGGGGAGCAGGGAAAAATCGCCGCCCAGGTGGAAGTGCCGACCGAAGTGCTGGCCTACCTCGCCAACGAAACGTTCGACCAGATCGATATCTCCCGCACCTCGGACGCGACCCTGAAAGCATCGCTGGCGAAAGCGACGCGCGAAAAGAAAGCGCCGATCTACACCGGCAGCGACGTTCTGCGTGGGCGCATCACCGGCCCGATCGTCGGCGCGGCCAAAAAGTAATCAGGGAACAGCTTCAGGGGAGCAACTTGCCGGGGTTCATGATCCCGGCCGGATCGAGCTGTTGCTTGACCGCCCCCAGCACGTCGAGCCCGGTCCGCCCCACCTCCGCCTCCATGTAAGGAACGTGGTCGCGGCCGACCGCGTGGTGGTGGGTGATCGTGCCGCCGGCGGCGACGATCGCCTCACAGGCGGCGCGCTTGACCGCGCCCCACTGCTCCAGCTCCTCGCCGTGGCGACTGCGGGAGATGAAGGTGAAGTAGAGCGAGGCGCCGTCCGGGTAGGCGTGGGAGAGGTGACAGAAGACGATCCCGGGCGTGCGCTGGCCGTCGAGCGAGCCGCGGATCGCCGCCCCGACGCCCTCGTACAGCTCGCCCAGCCGGCTCCAGGTGTGCGAGGTCTCGAGCGTCTCCACCATCGCCCCCATCCCCATCAGCGTGTCGCGCAGGTAGGGGCCCTGGTAGCGGCCGTGCTCCCAGGAGCGGCCCGCCGCCTGGCCGAGGTAGAGCGGCGCCGCCGGCGCGCAGCTCGCGCACCGCGAGCGCCCGGCGCCGCGAGACCGACTCCTCGTCGCCCTCGAAGCCGACGATCGTGAGGCAGCCGCCGCGGCGCTTGCGCAATCCGAGGTAGCCGCCGAAGAGCCTGCCCGCCGCGCCCCGCGGCCCCGAGAGGGCCAGCGAGACTTCGGTCTCCTCCTCGTCGGAGATGCGGACGATGTCCGGCAGACCGGGGCCCTGCGCCATCGCGCGCACGATCGCGGCGCCGGCCTCGAAGCTCTCGGACATCCAGGCCTCGTAGCGGCGCACCCGCGGCACCGGCCGCACCCGCACCGTCACCTCGGGGATAACGCCGAGCACCCCCTCGGAGCCGACGATCAGCTCGCGCAGGGCCGGGCCGGCGGCGGTATGCGGGGTTTCAAGGGTCTGCATGTCGCCGGCGGGGGCGATCAGGCGCACCGAGCTGACGAGGTCGTCGAAGCGGCCGTAGCCGCTGGAAGCCTGCCCGGCGGAGCGGGTCGCGGCGAAGCCGCCGATCGTCGCGTACTCGAAGGACTGCGGGAAGTGGCCGAGAGTGACCCCCTGGCGCCCGAGCGCCGCCTCCGCCTCCGGGCCGCGCAGGCCGGCGCCGAGGCGGGCGGTCAGCGAGCGCTCGTCGACCTCGACCTCGCGCAGCGCCGCCAGGTCGAGGCTGATCAGGCGCTCGTGGGTCCCGCGCAGCGGCTCGACGCCGCCGACGACGCTGGTGCCGCCGCCGAAGGGGACGACCGCGATTCCCTCCTCGGCGCAGATACCGAGGACCCGGCGTACGGCCTCGGCGTCGGCCGGCAGCACGACCGCGTCGGGCGCATCCTCGAGCTGAGCGCCGCGCAGCCGCGCCAGGTCGGCGTAGCCGCAACCGGTCGCGTGGCGGAGCCGGTCCTCGTTCGAAGTAAAGATCGCGTCGGCGCCGACGGCCTCGGTCAACGCCGCCGCCAGTGGCCGAGCCGTGGGCAACGGGAAGTCCTCGAGCTCGGCCGCCAGTGGCCACGGCTCGGGCTCGCCGATCCGCTCCCGCAGCACGCCGAGCGCCTCGGGGTCAAGCTCCGGCGCGATCGCCGGGTCCCCCCACCCCCACCACTTCGAGTCGCGCCGCGGTTGGCTCACCTGGACCCCCCCGGGGCGCGAAAGTCACCCATAGGGTGACTAAGTCGACCCACCCTCACGCCAGCGCCCTTTCGATCCCGTCGAGCGCTTGGTCGAGGATCTCGCCCTGGCCGCGCCGCATCATCGGCGAGCCGAGCCGCGACATCCCTTTCAGCGACTGCACGGAGCTGAGGTCGACCTGGGTCCCCTCGCCGTCGGGGCGCAGCGCGATCTCGATCTGGGAGCTGCGTAGATGGCGCGCGAACGGCGTCCCCTCGAGCTCCTGCTCCCAGACGTAGCGCTCGTTCTCGGCCGAGCTGAGGCAGCGGTAGTCGGCCCGCACTCCCCTCCCCTCGGCGGTTTCGAGGACCTTGGTCCACTGGCTGCGCCGGCCGCCGCTCTTCTGCTCGACGTTCTCGACCCGTCCCACCCGCGGCCACCAGCGGGGCAGGCTGTAGGGATCGGAGACGAGCTTCCAAACCTCCGGCACGGGGGCGGCGATCGTCCTTCTGCGGGTGACTCGGGGCACGGGAGCCGGTCAGTCGCCGGCCAGGCGGCGCAGGTCCCGTACGAGAAGCAGGTGCTTGAGGTGGCTGACGGTCGCCGCCAGGCTTTCCAGGCTCTGCAGCGCCTCCTTGCGGCGCTCGGGGTTGCGCGAGCGCAGCGAGGGACCGAGCAGCGCTTCCAGCAACTGCGCCTCGCGGTCGGCCGAAGAGCGGAAGACGCGCAGGTTGCGGGCGCCGACGCCGACCCGCGACAGTTCGTTGGCGGCGCGGACGATCTCGCGGTCGGTCTCGTCGTAGACCGTTTTGCCCTCGCGTTTCTCCGGTTGCACGATCCCGAAGTTCTCCAGCTCCGCGATCAGCTCCTCGCGAGCGCCGGTCTCCTCGACCACCTCCTCGAGGGTCAGGTAGGCGCGCGAGGTGTCGACCAGGATCGCCCGCCGCACGGCGCCCCCAGCCGTCCGCTTGTCGCCGTCGCCGAGCGTGATGTCGCCGCCGGCGGCCAGCTCCTGGCGGATCACCCGCAGCGGCAGGAACTCATCGCGCTGCAGGCGCAGGATCGTGCGCAGGCGCTCGACGTCGGACTGGCTGTAGAGGCGGTAGCCGCCCGAGGTGCGGCGCGGGCTGAGCAGCTTCTGGTCCTCGAGGTAGCGGATCTTCGAGATCGAGACGTCGTCGAACTCGCTCTGCAGGATCTTGCAGACGGCGCCGATCGTCAGCGCCTTGCGGGGGCGGCTGGCCGATTCCGGCGGGCGGGCGGGTTGTTCGGAGATGGGCACCGTCAACGCTCCAGGTAGCTGAGCTTGTACTTGCCGACCTGGATCTCGTCGCCGTCGGCGAGCCGGTGCGACTCGATCCGGCGCCGGTTGACGTAGGTCCCATTGAGGGAGCCGAGGTCGTCGATGTAGAGGCCGTCGCGCCGGCGCACCAGCAGCGCGTGGTTGCGGGAGACGGTGACGTCGTCGAGGAAGACGCCGGCATCGGGGCTGCGGCCGATGCTGACCCGGTCCTCGTCGATGCTGAAGCTCTCTCCGGCGCGGCCGCCGCCGGCGCGGATCACCAGCGCCGCGCCCGCCGACTCGACCACCTCGTCGATGTCGACCGGCTGCATGTCGCCGGTGTCGTCGACCGTGTAGGTCATCGTCGTCGGGTCCTCGCCGGACTCCGCCGGCCCACCCAGGTAGGCGCCGCACTTCTGGCAGTAGTTGGCGCCCTCGGGGTTGGCGAACCCGCACTCGGGACAGTGGACGGCCATCTCGGATCCCCGCTCCTAGGCGGCGGGATCGTCCTCCGGGACCGACTGTGCCTTGCCGGCGAGGATCTCGGTCAGCTTGCTGACGTCGTCGCCGGAGATCATCGAATCGCCGCGCTCGTGTTTGTCGCGCAGGCGGTTGACGAGCTCGGCGCGGAGGATGTCGATCTTCCCGTGCAGGACGCGCCGCTTGTAGGAGATCTCGTTCTCCTCCTCCGTGAGCTTGTCGATCAGGTCCTTCAGCTCCTTGTCGCTGAGGGATCCCAGATCGGGAAAGGTGTCCTCCATCTCGCTCCTTGGTTCGAGGGAGGCGCAGGCGCCCCCGTTTGCGCGAGCGACGATTATAGGTCGAGCGGCCTCGAAGGTTCAACCGCAGGTTGAAGGTTTACTGAGTCTGGCTCTCAGATTGCAGCCGCGCAGCGCGAACCGCGCGCACCCCGGTGCGGGCGTAGAGCACCGTGGCGAGGATCGCCATCACCAGTGCCCCAGATCACCAGCGCCGTCGCCACCCAGCCCGGGGCGAACAGGGCGAGCCAGATCCCGCCCATGATCGGGAAGACCGAGATCCGCCCCGGCCAGTTGACTTCGATGTCGACCCCGTGGCGCAGCCCGTACTGGGCGAGGAAGAGCATCGCCAGCTCGCGCAGCGCCAGCAGCGCCAGCAGCCAGCGCGGCAGCAGCTCGAAGCTCCAGCAGACGACGGCGCCGGCGAGGATCGTCAGGCGGTCGACCAGCGGGTCGAGCAGCGCCCCCATGCGGCTGTACTGGCCGGTGACGCGGGCGAGGAAGCCGTCGAGGTAGTCGCCGGCGGCGATCGCCCAGAAGACCATCGCGGCCAGCGAACGAGGTGCCGTCCTCGGTCCTGTAGGCGAGGTAGAGGAAGAGCGGCAGCGCCGCCAGGCGGATGTAGCCGACCAGGTTGGGGATCGTCCAGGGGTTGAGCGGCTCCCCGCTTGCGGGTCGAGCTCGGTTTCGGGCCGCTGCGGTCGAGCCCGAAGAGGCGGCGCACGCGGCCGCGGCCGAAGGGGGCGCGGCTAGGCATCGATGCCCTGGAGAAGGGCGAGCGCCCGCGCGGCGGCCTCCTCCACGGGCAGCTCGTGCTCGGCGCCGGAGGCGCGCTCGCTGGCCTCGACGACGCCGTTGGCGAGGCCGCGGCGGCCGGCGACGATCCGCAGCGGGCAGCCGAGCAGCTCGGCGTCGGTCAGCTTCTCCCCCGGTCCGGCGTCGCGGTCGTCGTAGAGGACCTCGGCGCCGGCGGCGCGCAGCTCCTCGTAGAGCCGGTCGGCGGCCTCGCGCTCGGGCTCGCCGGCCTTGGCCAGGGAGACGAGGTGGACCTCCCAGGGGGCGAGCGCCGGCGGCCAGACGATGCCGCGCTCGTCGGCGCGCTGCTCGATCGAGGCGGCGACGATCCGCGCCGGGCCGATCCCGTAGCTGCCCATCACGATCGGCTGCTCGACCCCGTTCTCGTCGAGGTAGGTGGCGCCGAGCGGCTCCGAGTAGCGGGTGCCGAGCTTGAAGATGTTGCCGACCTCGATCGCCGGCTCGATCTCGATCGTGCCGCCGCCGGCGCCGTGTCGCCGGCCTCGACCGTGCGCACGTCCAGCTCCTCGAACTCGAAGTCGCGGCCCGGGCTCGACGCCGCGCAGGTGGGCGTCGGCCTCGTTGGCACCGCAGACGAAGGAGTCGCCGGCGATCGCCGCGTCCTTGATCACCGGCACCTTGGCGCCGACCGGGCCGATGTAGCCGGCCGGTCCGAGCTCGGCCTCGATCTCCTCGGCGCTGGCCTGGCGGAAGTCGGCGCCGAGCGCGTTGCGCAGCTTGATCTCGTTGAGGCGGTGGTCGCCGCGCAGCAGGACCATGACCATGCCGCGGCCCTCGACGACGACCGGCAAGCGCCTTGATGAAGGCGCCGTGCGGCAGCCCCAGCTCGGCCGGCGACCTCCTCGACCTTGGTCAGGCCGGGCGTGGAGACCCGCTCCGGGGCGGGCAGCGGCGCCGGCAGCTCGACCGGCTGCGCCTCGGCCGAGGCGACCTCGACGTTGGCGGCGTAGCCCGGGGCCAGCGCGACCTCGTTCTCCCCCGCCGGGCAGGGGCCATGTACTCGTCGGCACCGGAGCCGCCCATCATCCCGACGTCGGACTCGACCTGGTACCAGCGCAGGCCGCAGCGGTCGAGGATGCGCTCGTAGGCGCCCGCCTGCAGCTCGTAGGAGCGCGCCAGGCCCTCCTCGTCGCGGTCGAAGGAGTAGGCGTCCTTCATCGTGAACTCGCGCGTGCGCAGCACGCCGGCCCGCGGCCGCGGCTCGTCGCGCTCCTTCGTCTGGATGTGGAAGAGCATCAGCGGCAGGTCGCGGTAGGAGCGCACCTCCCGGGCCACGTGGTAGGTGACCGCCTCCTCGTGGGTCATCGCCAGCACCAGCGGCGACCCCTTGCGGTCCTCGAGCTTGAACAGCTCGTCGATCGCGTAGCGCCCGGTCTTCTGCCAGTTCTCGGCCGGCTGCAGCACCGGCATCAGCATCTCCTGACACCCGATCCCCTCCATCTCCTCCCGGATGATCGCCTCGACCTTCCGCTCGACCCGCCAACCAGCCGGCAGATAGGTCCAAAGCCCCGCCCCGAGCTGCCGGATCAACCCCGCCCGCACCATCAGCTTGTGCGAGAGCGCCTCCGCGTCGGCTGGAGGGTCCTTGAGCGTGGGAAGGAATGCCTGCGAGAGACGAGTCACGCAGGAAACCTATCCCGCCCCTCCGGCGGGTGGCGTCGTGGCGGGGGTCCCCCGCGGCGCGGAGGCACGTAGCGCCGAGCACCGTGGGGGATGCCGCGACGACAGGACCCGCCGGCCGGAACGGCTAGGCCCGCGTGAATCGCCGTCCGGCCGTCGGCGACGCCTCCTCATCGAGCAGCACCTTGTCCGACTCGCCCCGTTCGACCGCTTCCTTCTCCATCTGCGGCGATCTTCTCCGGGGTCAGTTCGCCGGCGTTTTCCTCCTCGATCTTGGCCAGCCAGGCGGCGCCCTCCTCGCGCCTCGGCCTCGTCGACCTCGACCTTGCCGCGGTCGAGCGACTTGTCGATCTCTTCGAACAGGGTGTCGACCAGCGTCTCCTGCGGGACCTTCCGCAGCGGTTTGCCGTGGGCGAAGATCAGGCCCTCGTTCTTGGCGCCGGCGATGCCGAAGTCGGCGTGGCTGGCCTCGCCGATCCCGTTCACCGCGCAGCCGAGCACCGCCACCTCGACCGGCTCCTCGTAGCCTTCCAGCCGCTGCTCGATTTCGGCCACGACCGAGTCCATGTCGAACTGGAGGCGGCCGCAGGTCGGGCAGGCGATCAGGACCGGGCCGCGCTCGCGCAGCTGCAGCGCCTTGAGGATCTCCCAGGCGACTTTGACCTCCTCCTCGGCGTGGAAGGTCGAGAGGCTGATCCGGATCGTGTCGCCGACCCCGTCGGCGAGCAGCGTGCCGAGGCCGACCGCCGATTTCAGCGAGCCGGCCCATTTGGTCCCCGCCTCGGTGATCCCGAGGTGCAGCGGGTAGGGGATCTTCTCCGCCAGCAGGCGGTTGGCGGCGATCGTGTTCGGCACGTTGGTCGACTTGATCGAGACCTTGAAGTTCTCGAAGTCGAGGCTCTCCATCAGTTCGGTGAACTCGACCGCGGCGGCGACCAGCGCCTCGACCGGCGCTTCGCGCTCGAGCTCGTGCAGATGCTTGGGCAGCGAGCCGGAGTTGACGCCGATCCGCATCGGCACGCCGGCCTCGGTCGCCTTCACCGCGACCTCGGCGACTTTCTCGCGGCCGCCGATGTTGCCCGGGTTGAGGCGGATGCAGTGGGCGCCGGCGTCGATCGCTTTCAGCGCCAGCGTGTGGTTGAAGTGGATGTCGGCGATGATCGGGATCGGCGACTCCTTGACGATCGTCTTCAGCGCCTCGGCGTCCTGCTCGCGCGGCACCGCGCAGCGGACGATGTCGGCGCCGGCGTCGGCGACCTTGCGGATCTGCTCCATCGTCGCCGCCAGGTTGGCGGTCTCGGTCTTGGTCATCGTCTGCACGGCGACCGGCGCGCCGCCGCCGATCGGCACGCCGCCGACGAAGATTTGGCGTTTGGAAGCCATGTCTACAGCGTATCCGGGCGGCTCGGCGGGCCGGCTAGCGGACGTTGTAGGCGTCGGTGCCGAGGCGGCCGATGTCGTTGGTGAGGCCGATCACCATCAGCACCAGGACCAGCGCGAAGCCGATCACCGTCGCCCGCTCCATCACCCGCAGCGAGACCGGCCTGCCGCGCAGTTTCTCGACCAGGGCCCAGAAGATGTGGCCGCCGTCGAGCGGCAGGATCGGCAGCAGGTTGATCAGGCCGAGCGAGAGGCTGACCAGGGCGAGCAGCAGGAAGGACTCCACCGCCGCTGCGGTCGAGGGTCTGGTTGGCGACGTCGCTGACGCCGACGATGCCGGAGATCTGCTTGCGCTGTTCCTCTTCGAAGATGCGGGAGAAGATCGAGGCGGTTTTGCGGGTGACCAGCCAGATCGAGTCGACGGCGCGCGTGGCGGCGGTGCCGGCGCTGATGTCGGCCGAGCTGGCTGCCGTAGGAGAAGCCGATCAGCGCCCGCTCGTTCGCCTTGTCGTACTCGGGGCGGACCGAGATCGTCCGCACCTGGCCGTCGCGGCTGATCTTCAGCCCACCGGGGTCGCCGCCAGCGCAGCCGTCGACCTGCTTGCCGGCGCATTCGTGCGAGCGCGACCTGCTCGCCGAACCGTTCGAGCCGCTCTTCCCGGTCGAGGCCGGGGAAGGACTTGCCGTCGACCGCGACGATCCTGTCGCCCGGCTGCAGCACCTTCGCCGCCGGCGTCCCGGTCCTGATCTCGCCCACCTTCTGGTCGACCTGCTGGGCGTTGATGAAGTAGACGAAGAAGAGGATCGCGAAGGCGAGGGCGATGTTCACCGCCGGGCCGGCGGCGACGACGACGATCCGCTTCCAGACCTTCTGCCGGTAGTAGGCGCGGTCCTCGTCCTCCGGAGGCATCTCCTCCTCCGGGTTCATGCCGGTGATTTTCACGTAGCCGCCGAGCGGGATCGCTTTGATCCCGTACTCGGTCTCGCCGCGTTTGAACGACCACAGCGTCGGCCCGAAGAAGAGGAAGAAGCGCTCGACCCGCATCCCGGTCGCCTTGGCGGCGACGAAGTGCCCGCCCTCGTGGAGGATGATCAGCAGCGAGAAGCCGAGGAAGATGTAGAGCCAGTTCATGCTGGAGTCAACCCGCGAACCTGGTCTTCGCTGCGCTGCGCGGGCCTCGGCGTCGGTGGCGAAGAGGTCATCGAAGTGGGTCACCGGCCGGGCCGGCATCTCCTCCAGCACCCGCTCGATCACGGCGGCGATGCCGGTGAAGGGGATCCGGCCGTCGAGGAAGGCGGCGACGGCGACCTCGTCGGCGGCGTTGAGCACGCACGGCGCGGTCCCGCCCGCCTCGCCCGCCTCGAGCGCCAGGCGCAGGCAGGCGAAGGTCTCGAGGTCGGGCGCCTCGAAGGTCAGCGAGCCGACGGCGGCGAGGTCGAGCTGCGGCACGTCGACGTCGGCCCGCTCCGGGAAGTGCAGGGCGTAGGAGATCGGCACCCGCATGTCGGGATAGCCGAGGTGGGCCAGCGAGGAGCCGTCGTTGAGCTGGATCAGCGAGTGGACCAGCGACTGCGGGTGGACGACGACGTCGATCCGCTCGTAGGGGACGCCGAAGAGGTGGTGCGCCTCGATCGCCTCGAAGCCCTTGTTCATCAGCGTCGCCGAGTCGATCGTGATCCGCCCGCCCATCTTCCAGGTCGGGTGGGCGAGCGCGTCCTCGACGCTGACGCCGCCGAGGTCCTCGCGGCCGCGGAAGGGCCCGCCGGAGGCGGTCAGGACGAGCTTCTCGACCGTGCCCGGCGCCTCGGCGCCGATCAGCTGGTGGAGCGCCGAGTGCTCGGAGTCGACCGGCAGCAGGCGCGCGCCGGTCGCCTCGGCCAGCGCCATCACCAGCTCGCCGCCGACGACGAGGCTCTCCTTGTTGGCGAGGGCGACGTCGATCCCCGCGGTCAGCGCGACCACGGTCGAGGCGAGGCCGGCGGCGCCGACGATGCCGTTGAGGACGAGGTCGGCGCCGGACGTCGGCGATCAGCTCGCGCACGCCCTCCTCGCCGGCGAGGACGCGCCCGCTCCAGGCGCCCCGGGCCCGCTCGGCCGCGTCCGCGTCGGCGAGCGCGATCGCCGGCACCCCGTGCTCGCGCGCCTGCGCGACCGTCAGCTCCCAGCCGCCCCGGCCGCCAGGCCGACGGCCTGCAGCTCGTCCGAGGCGCCGATCACCTCCAGCGCCTGCGTCCCGATCGACCCCGTCGAGCCGAGTATCAAGACCTTCTTCATCCGTCCACAGAGGATAGGGAGGGCACGCGTCTGCTCTGACCCGTCCTATGGACGGGTAAATGCAGACGCACCTCAGTAGACAAGCGCGACCGAGAGGTAGTAGCCGACGACGACGGTGAAGAAGACGGCGTCGAGGCGGTCGAGGATGCCGCCGTGGGGGCCGAACAGGGTGCCGGTGTCCTTGGTGCCGAGGTCGCGCTTCAGCATCGACTCGAAGAGGTCGCCGATCGGGGCGATGGCGGCGACGGCGGCGCCGATGATCAGCGCGTCGACTCCCGGAGAGCCAGTCCTGGTAGAGGCCGGCGAACCAGAAGCCCATGGTGCCGATCACGAAGCCGCCGATCAGCCCCTCGATCGTCTTGTTGGGACTGAGGCTGGGAGCGATTTTGTGGCTGCCGAACATGCGCCCGGTCGCGTAGGCGGCGGTGTCGGCGACGAAGGTGCCGACCAGGACGTCGACCAGGAGCGCCGGCGCCGTGGTCGGGCAGGTCGCGCAGCAGCACCGCGTGGACCAGCGGGATCCCGATCCAGACGATCCCGAGCAGCGTCACGCCCATCGAGACCGTCACCCCGTCGCGGTGGCGGGCGTCGGCGCCGAAGACGAAGAGCAGCGGGAAGGACGCGGCGAAGATCAACAGCACGTTGAAGGAGGTGCCGAAGTGGGCGGCGACGATCAGCGCCGCGACGGCGACGTAGGCGGGGATCGCCAGCGGCCGCGAGTCCGCGGTCATCGTCAGGTACTCGCGCAGGCAGAGGACGCCGATCGCGATCATCGCCGCGGCGAAGACGAGCCCGCCGGCGACGATGATCGCGATCGCGAAGGCGATCCAGGGCAGCGCGACGACGATCCGCTTCGCGGTCTCGCCGCGCAGCCCGCGCTCGGCGCCGTCGGCGAGTCGCGGCGGCCGCGGACGGCTGGCGCCGGCTCGTCCTCGAACATCTCGTCGTCGAAGAGGTCGACGGTCATCGAGCGGGCCCCGAAGCGCCGCTGGCGCGTCTCGTACTCGCGCAGCGAGCCCTCGAACGCGGCCCGGTCGAAGTCCGGCCAGAGCTCGTCGCGGAAGACCAGCTCCGAGTAGGCGCACTGCCAGAGCAGGTAGTTGGAGATGCCGCTGCTCGCCGCTGGTTCGGATCAGGAGGTCGGGGTCGTGCATCTCGGGCGCGTAGAGGTGGCTGCGGAACTCCTCCTCGGAGCCCCCCTCGAAGCTTCGCGCCGCATCGACGATCTCCGCCCTGCCGCCGTAGTTGAAGGCGACGAAGAAGACGATGCGGTCGTTGGCCGCGGTCTTCTCTTCGGCCCACTCCATCCGCTCGACCAGCTGCTGCGGCGACCCCCTCGCGGCGGCCGACGAAGCGCATCCGCACGCCCTCGGCGTCGAGCTCCGGCGTCTCGTTCGGCGATCCGCTCGCCGAACATCGCCATCAGGCCCTCGACCTCCTCGGTCGGGCGCGTCCAGTTCTCGGTCGAGAAGGAGAAGACGGTCAGCTCCTCGATCCCGAGCTCGACCGCGTCGCGCAGCCGCGCCTTGACCACGTCGGCGCCGGCGCGGTGCCCCTCGATCACCGGCAGCCCGCGCTGCTGCGCCCAGCGGCCGTTGCCGTCGGTGATGATCGCTACGTATCTGGGCGCGGCTCACGCTGCCGTCGACCGCCTCAGACCTCGAGGATTTCCTCTTCCTTGCCCTTGAGCAGCGAGTCGATCTCGGCGATCGCCTCGTCGGTCTGCTTCTGCAGCGCCGTCTCGGCGCGGCGCTCGTCGTCCTCGCCGGCTTCGCCTTCCTTCTTCAGCTCGCGCAGGTCGCTGCATGACGTCGCGGCGGACGTTGCGGATCGCGACCCGGCCCTCCTCGGCGACGCCGTGGACGACCTTGACCATCTCGCGCCGCCGCTCCTCGGTCAGCTCCGGGATCGCCAGGCGGATCACGTTGCCGTCGTTGCTCGGGGTGAGGCCGACGTCGGACTCCTGGATCGCCTTCTCGATCCCGCCCAGAGCGCCCTTGTCGAAGGGGGTGACGGTGAGCAGGCGGGCGTCGCGTGGTGGCGACGTTGGCGAGCTGCTTCAGCGGCGTCTGGGTGCCGTAGTAGTCGACGACGATGCGGTCGAGCAGGTGCGGGCGAGGCGCGGCCGGTGCGCACGGTCGCGAGCTCGCCACGGCTCGACTCGACCGACTTGGTCATGCGCTCCTTGGCGTCCTCCGAGCAGTTCGTCGATCAGCTCCACTGGTTCCCGTCCTCGCTCAGTCGGCGGGGGCACTGGAGACCAGCGTGCCCACCTTCTCGCCGCTGACGATCCTATCTATGTTCGGTCTCGTCGGCCATGTTGAAGACGTAGATCGGCAGGTCGTTGTCCATGCAGAGCGAGAGCGCGGTCGAGTCCATCACCTTCAGGCCGCGCTCGATCGCTTCGCGGTGGGTGATCGCGGGGATGAACTCGGCGTCGGGGTTGGTCGCCGGGTCGGCGTCGTAGACGCCCTCGACCCCGTTCTTGGCCATCAGGATCGCCTCGGCGTGGATCTCCAGCGCCCGCAGCGCCGCCGCGGTGTCGGTGGTGAAGAACGGGTTGCCGGTGCCGGCGGCGAAGATCACGACCCGCCCCTTCTCGAGGTGGCGCATGGCGCGCCGGCGGATGTAGGGCTCGGCGACCTCCTTGACGTCGATCGCCGACATCACCCGGGTGTGCTGGCCCAGCCGCTCCAGCGCGTCCTGCAGCGTCAGCGCGTTCAGCACCGTCGCCAGCATCCCCATGTAGTCGCCGGTGGCCCGGTCCATCCCGCTCGCGGCCCCGTCGAGGCCGCGGTAGATGTTGCCGGCGCCGACCACGATCGCGACCTCGACGCCGCGCTCGCGCACCGCGGCGATCTGCGTGGCGATGCGGTCGACCTCGGCGCCGTCGGTGCCGAAGTCCAGGCTGCCCATCAGGGCCTCGCCGGAGAGCTTCAGGAGGATGCGCCCGAAGCGCGGCTCGGGCAGAAGTCGGTCACGTGCGGGCTGAGCTCTACTCCTCGCCGACCCGGAAGTAGGAGAAGCGGGCGATGCGGACGTTCTCGCCGGTCTTCGCCGCCAGCTCCTGGCGCAGCTCCTCGATCGTCTTCGAGTCGTGCTTCTCGGCGTTGACGTGCGCCTGGTCGAGCAGCGCGACCTCGCTCGCCCACTTCGAGAGCTGGCCCTCGACGATTTTCTCGACGACGTTGTCGGGCTTGCCTTCTTCGCGCGCCTTCTCCTCGAAGACCCGCTTTTCGGCCTCGCGCTCCTCGGCCGGGATCTCCTCGGTGGAGACGTAGCGCGGCGCGGTCGCCGCGACGTGCAGGGCGACCTGGTAGGCGAAGACCTGGAAGTCCTCGTTGCGGGCGACGAAGTCGGTCTCGCACTGGACCTCGACCATCGCGCCGACCTTGTTGTTGGCGTGGATGTAGGAGGCGACGACGCCCTCGTCGGTGCCGCGGCCTTCGCGCTTGGCGGCGGAGGCCTGGCCCTTGACGCGCAGCAGCTCGATCGCCCGCTCGACGTCGCCGTCGGCCTCGGTCAGAGCGGCTTTGCAGTCCATCATCGCGGCCCCGGTCCGGTCCCGCAGCGCCTTCACGTCGGCAGCGGTGATCTGCGGTCATTTCGACTCCTCCTTTCTTCTCCTCAGCGGGCTCAGCCGCTCGCCTCGGCAGCCGGAGGCTCGGCGCTTTCTCCTCGGCGGCCGGAGCCTGTTGCTCTCTCGGCCGGCGTCAGCCGCTGCCTGCGGCGGCTGCCTCTGGCTCAGCCGGCGCGGCCTCTGCCGCGGGTGGCGTGCGGTGCGGGCGCCTCGCCCGCAGCCTGCGAGGACGAGGCGTCCTCACCCGCGACAGGACCCGCGGCTGCCGGGGCGCTGCGGGCTGCGCGGAGTCTGCGCTGCTTTCTTCTGTGCCTCGGCCGTCGGCTTTCGCCGCTTTCTCCGCCTCCTCGGCCGCTTTTTTGGCCTCCTCGGCTTCGACGCGAGCTTTCTCTTCCTCCTCGCGTTTCTTCCGCTCTTCCTCGTCCTTTTTGCGCCGCTCCATTTCCTCGGCGATGCGCTTCTCCTCCTGCACCCGCCAGGCGCTCGGAGCCCTCCTCGACGGCGCCGCCGATCGTGCCGATGATCAGCTGGCAGGAGCGGATCGCGTCGTCGTTGCCGGGGATCACGAAGTCGACCGGGGTCGGGTCGCAGTTGGTGTCGACCAGGCCGATGATCGGGATCCGCAGGCGCGCCGCCTCGTGGACCGCGATCTCCTCGGTTTTCAGGTCGGTGACGAAGACGGCGTCGGGCAGGCGGTCCATGTCGCGGACGCCGCCGAGGTTGAACTCGAGCTTGGCGAGTTCGGCCTCCATGCTCCATCCGCTCCTTGGTCGGCAGCAGGTCGAGTTTGCCCTCCTCTTTCCAGCCGTTGAGCTCGTGCAGCCGGGCGATCCGGCCCGACATCGTGTTGAAGTTGGTCAGCAGACCGCCCAGCCAGCGTTTGTTGACGTAGGGCATCTGGCAGCGTTCGGCCCACTCCTGGATCGTGTCGCGCGCCTGCTTCTTGGTGCCGACGAAGAGCACGGTGCCGCCGCCGCTGGCGAGCTCGCCGGCGAAGCGGCGGGCGTTCTCCAGCAGCGCCTCGGTCTGGAGCGAGGTCGATGATGTGGATCCCGTCCAGCTCGCCGAAGATGAAGCGGCGCATGTTCGGGTTCCAGCGTCGCGTCTGGTGGCCGAAGTGCACTCCGGCCTCGAGCAGCTCGGTGAGGCCTGCCTCTGGCATTGATATCTCCTTGTGTTTGGGTGAAGCTCTCCCGCCCCGCTAGCCGGACCTGGCGCCGATGCGCCAGGCAGGATCCGGTTCGCTGTCGAACGGGGGTTGGTTTAGAGCGGCTGATTGTAGAGCGCCGGGCTAGGCGGCGCGGGCCGCGTCGAGCGCGGCGGCCAGGTCCGCGGGCAGCGGCGACTCGAAACGAGAGGCGCTCGCCGCTGCGCGGATGCTCGAAGGCGAGCCGGTGCGCGTGCAGGAACTGGCGCTCGAGGCCGTAGCGCTCGGCGCCGCCGTAGGTGACGTCGCCGGTCAGCGGGTGGCCGATCGCGGCGAAGTGGGCGCGGATCTGGTGCGTGCGGCCGGTCTCCAGGCGCGCCTCGCAGATAGCTCTCGCGGCTGAGTAGCTCCAGCACCTCGAAATGGGTCCGCGCCTGGCGCGAGGCGGCGCCGGAGACCGCCATCCGGTGACGCTGGCGGGAGGCGCGGCCGATCGGGGCGTCGATCGTGCCGGTGCGTGAGCCGAGCCTGCCGCCGGCGAGCGCGAGGTAGATGCGCTCGACCTCACGGCGCTGGACCTGAGCCTGCAGAGCCGCGTGGGCCTCGTCGTCGCGGGCGACGACGAGCAGGCCGCTGGTGTCCTTGTCGAGGCGGTGGACGATGCCGGGGCGCTCCGGGTCGCCGCCGCCGCCGAGGATGTCCGCCAGCTCGTCGACCAGCGTCGGGCCGCGTGTGCGACGGCGCCGGGTGGACGACCAGGCCGGCGGGCTTGTCGACGACGGCCAGGGCCTCGTCGAGGTGGACGATCCGCAGCTCCGGCTCAGCCACTCCGCTGCCTCCGCTCGCGCTGTCGCGCAGGTAGAGGAGGACGAGCAGCAGGACGCCGAAGGTGATCGCGACGTCGGCCAGGTTGAAGGGCGGCCAGGAGGCGACGTCGATGTAGTCGGTGACGGCGTCGGCGCGGATGCGGTCGATCAGGTTGCCGATCGCGCCGCCGGCGAGCAGCCCGGCCGCGACCCACATCCACGGCCGCGTCGGGTTCGCGCGAGAAGAGGAACGCGACCACGCCCAGAGCGACCAGCGGTGACCAGGATCAGCGGCGACCCCGGCGCCGCCGGCGAGACCGAAGGCGACACCGCGGTTGTGGGTCAGGGTCAGGTTCAGCGGGCCGAGCACGTCGACGTCCTCGCCCAGTCACCAGGCTCGCCTCGATCACCGCCTTCGCGGCCTGGTCGGCCGCGACCACGGCGACGACAGAGGGCGCCGGCCAGAGCCCAGGCGCGAGCGGCGGCGCTCACCCTGCGATCAGGCCGACGACGATCGTCTGCGCCGACGAAGAGCACGATGATCCCGATGATCGGGCTGAGGTCGAGCGCGAACCCGCCGCCGCCGACCGGCGGCAGGAAGCGGCGGAAGAAGTTGAGGTAGGGATTGGTCGTCTCGGTGATGAAGTCGAGGACGGCGCGGAGGTAGGGGTTGTAGGGCATCCGCGGCACGTAGGAGATCAGGATGTTGGCGAAGATCAGGACGATGTAGACGATGAAGATCGCGTTGACGTAGGTCGCGATGTCGCCGCGGCTGAGCGCCAGCGCGATCATCGCCGCATCCTCTCCAGCGAGGCCCGCACGGCGGCCTCGAACGCCCCCCGGGCGCCCTCGCGATCGAGCGCCTCGAGCCCGGCCTCGGTACTGCCGCCGGGCGAGGCGACCGCCTTGCGCACGTCAGCGGGATGGCGGACGCGCAGCAGCTCGGCGGTGCCCGCGGTCGTCTCCACCACCAGCTCCCGTGCCAGCTCCGGGTCGAGCCCGTCCTCGGCACCGGCGTCGGCGATCGCTTCCACGGCGAGGGCCAGGTAGGCGGGCGCACAGCCCATCACCGCGGTCGCCGCGTCGAAGTCCTCGTCGGGCAGCTCGACCACGTGCCCGAGCAGCGCGAGCTTCTCGCGCACCGCCGGCGACGGTGGCGCCGGCGACGCAGAGGACGCCCCGGCCGACCTCGACCGCGACGTTGGGCATCACCCGGTGCGTCTCCGCAGCCGGGAACGCCGCGGCGACGGTCTCCAGCGGCGTCGCGCCGAGCAGCGAGACGATGACCTTCGCCTGCGCGAGCTCGCAGCGCGACCGCGGCCAGCATCGCCGGCTTCACCGCCAGCACGACCAGGTCCGCCCGCTCGGCGATCTCGGCGTTCGAGACCGCCTCCCCGCCCAGCTCCTCGGCCAGCGCCTGCGCCCGGCCCGAGCCGCTGTCGGAGAACAGCATCCGCTCGAGGCTGCCCGGACCAGCCCCGTGCCATTGCGGCAGCCATGCTGCCCGAGCCGACGAAGCCGACGATCATGCTCGCCAGCCTATTGGCCGGCCGCCGCCTAGGACTGGTTGAAGAAGCCCTTGTCGATCAGCCTCGCCTTTTCCTCGGCGGAGACCTCGACGTTGCGGGGCGTCAGCAGGAACATCTTCTCGGCGATCCGCTGCATGCCGCCGTCGAGCGCGTAGGTGAGGCCGGAGCAGAAGTCGATCATCCGCTTCGAGAGCTCGTGGTCGGCGGTCTGCAGGTTGAGGATCACCGGCACCGAGCGTTTGAACTGGTCGGCGACCTGCTGGGCGTCGTTGAAGTTGCGTGGGATGACCAGGTGGACCTGGATGTCGCTGCCGCCGTTGTCGACCGGGCGCAGCGTGCGCGTGCGGCTGGCGGCGATCGGCTCGTCGTCGGCGAAGATGTCGTCGATCTCGTCGCGGCGCGCGCGGCGGGAGGTCGGCAGGCGCCGGACCGAGCTCTGGTCGCGCTCGCGGCGCGCCTCGAAGACTTCCTCGGAGCCGGTCTCCGGCTCGAAGTCATCCTCGTACTCGGGACCGTAGTCGTGATCCTCGGCGAGGCCGAAGTAGACAAGTGCTCTATGCCAGGTGTCGCGAAGGGCCATCGGTATCGGTGTTTCGGCCTACGGGGGCCGACTCCTTTACAGATTTTTTGGGAGGTTAGCGCCGATTCACACAAATAGTGCGGTGCCGAGGCGGATGATCGTCGCCCCCTCCTCGACCGCGACCGGCCAATCCTGTGAGGTTCCCATCGAGAGACGCGGCAAACCGTTGGCGGCCGCGAGCTCGGCCAGGCGGGCGAAATGGGGCCGCGAGGCCTCGGGATCCTGGCTGAAAGGCGGCATCGTCATCAGTCCGCCGACGCGTGACCGGGCAGCGCTCGATGAAGTCCGGAAGATCCTCCGGGTCGACGCCGCCCTTGCCCTCCTCGCCGGCGACGTTGACCTCGACCAGCACCTCCGTGTCCGGCCCGCCGTGCTTGCCAAGCTCGCGCAGGACCGAGTCGGTGGCGACCGAGTGGACGAGGCGGCAGACCGGCAGCACCTGTTTCACCTTGCGGCTCTGCAGGTTGCCGATGAAGTCCCATTCGAAGGCATCCCCCCAGCGCTCGTGCTTGGCGACGAGATCCTGCTGGCGGTTCTCGCCGACCAGCCGCACGCCGGCCTCGGCCAGCGTCCCCATCTCCTCGAGTGGCACGTACTTGGTCGCGACCAGGATTTCGACGGAGTCGCCGGCGGCCTCCCGCACGCGCTCCAGGTTCGCTCGCACCTTCTCGGCTTCGATGCCGTGGATCAGTCCCGGCACTCAGGCCTCTCCCCGCTCGATCCAAACCAGGCTTCCCTGGCGGCCGGTGCGGCCTTCGTCGCGACGGTGGGAGAAGAACAGCTCGGGCTCGCACCGAGTGCAGAGCCCGGCGCTCTGAATCCGCTCGACGCCGGCCTCGACCAGCAGCCGCCGCGCCACCTCCGCCAGATCCAGGTGCCGCTGGGCGGCGATCCCCTCGCCGAGGGCTGAGAAGGCGTCGAGGACCTCGGGGCCGACCTCGTAGCAGCAGGGGCCGATGCCGGGGCCGATCGCGGCGTCGGTCGCGCCAATCGCGGCAGCGCCGGAGGCGACGATCCCGGCCGCGAGGCCGCGCCAGCCGCAGTGCAGCATCGCCACGCCGCCGGGGCCCGAGAGCGCCACCGGCAGGCAGTCGGCGGTGAAGACGAGTGCCGTAAGGCCCGTTTCCGAGACCACATGCCCGTCCGCTTCGGGCGGAGCGACCTCGACCTGCGAGTTTTGGTTCCCAGGGGACCAAAAAGCACAGCTCGGAGGACCCCGGTGGGTCACCAACTCCGCACCGTGCACCTGGCGGGCGAAGGCAATCCGGCGTATGTCGCGAGCCAGAGCTATGGCGAGCCGGCGCCGGTTCTCTCGCACGTTGCCAGGCTCGTCGTCGGTCAGCACCCCGAGGTTGAGACTGTCGAACGGCGCCTGGCTGACACCGCCGAGCCGGGTCCCGAAAGCGGCCCGGGCCCCACCGAGATCGGCCTCCAGCCATCGCACTCCGTCCTGCTCGCGCCACTCCATCGCCAGCGTCAAGCGCGAGCCGCCTCGAGCGCCACCGCTAGCTCCTGCTCGCGGCTATCGACCTCGCCGTCGACCTTGGCGCGCAGCGCCGCCGCCAGGCCGCGCCCCAGGGCCGGGCCCTCGGGGACGCCGGCGGCGATCAGGTCGGCGCCGTCGATCTCGAGCTCGACCAGGTACCAGCCACCGACGTAGTCGTCCAGCCATTCCGCGCCCAGCGCCCGGGCCAGTGCCAGCTCCACCGCGTCGCGGCCGCCGGCGAGATCAACCGCGTCCGAGGGCCGGGTCGGCTGGGTGCTGATCAGCTCCAACTCCCCGCCCGGCGGATCGAGGGCAGCGGCCAGCAACGCCGCGGCGCGCGGAACCAGCTCCCGCCAGGGCTGCGTAGCCAGTAGCTCGTCGACCTTCAGTACCAGCTCGATGCCCCCCTCGCGCGGCTCCAGCAACCCCCACCGGAAGAGCAGCTCCAGTGCCCGCGGGGCCGTCGGTTCGGCGGCGAGGCGCAGCAACTCCGCTCGGCGGCGGTCGGC
Source organism: uncultured Solirubrobacterales bacterium (assembly GCA_963715395.1). Lineage (GTDB taxonomy): Bacteria > Actinomycetota > Thermoleophilia > Solirubrobacterales > 70-9 > VAYN01. The sequence continues at coordinate 685,147 of OY970238.1, read as the reverse complement.
GGAAACCGTCTCGAGATCCGTCGCCGCCAGCAGCTTCTCCGTCCCCGGCTCCAGTTCGAAGCCGAAGCGGGCCGCGTAGCGCGCCGCTCGGATCGCCCGCGTCGGGTCGTCGACGAACGACGCCGGGTGGAGCACGCGCAGCTTTCCCGCGGCGAGATCGTCCTGCCCGCCGTGAGGGTCGATCAGCCGCGGCTCGCCGTCCAGCGGGATCGCGATCGCGTTGATCGTGAAATCGCGGCGGCCCAGGTCCTGCTCGATCTTCGCCGGCACCGAGACCTCGGGCAGCGCTCCCGGCTGGGGGTAGGTCTCCGAGCGGGCGCTGGCGATGTCGAGCTCGTGGCCGTCGAGGACGACCTTGGCCGTCCCGAAGCGCTCGTGCTCGGTGCCCTCGACCCCGAGCCGCTCGGCCAACGCGGCGGCGTCGCCCTCGACGACGACGTCGATGTCGGCCCGGCCACGACCGAGCAGCAGGTCGCGCACCGCCCCGCCAACCAGATAGACCGGCTCCCCCGCGGCTTCGCGCACGGCTTCGAGCTCCGGGTAGGTGGAGTGCAGCTCTGCGGCGAGGTTGTCCATCGGCGGACTAGAGCCGGACCGGGATGCCATCGGCGGCGAGCCGCTCCTTTGCCTCCCGGACGCGGTGCTGCCCGTAATGGAAGATCGAGGCGCAGAGGACTGCATCGGCGCCACCGTCGGCGATCGCCTCGCTCAGGTGCGCCAGCTCGCCGGCGCCGCCAGAGGCGATCACCGGCACCGGCACCGCCTCGGCAACCGCCCGGGTCAGCTCGATGTCGTAGCCGTCGTTGGTGCCGTCGCGGTCCATGCTGGTCAGCAGGATCTCCCCCGCCCCGCGCTCGACCGCCTCTTCCGCCCAACCGACCGCGTCGCGTCCGTCGACCCTCTTGCGACCGCCGTTGACGTACACGCCCCAGCCGTCCGCCTCGCGCTTGGCGTCGATCGCGATCACCACGCACTGGGCGCCGAACTGGTCGGCCAGCTCGCTCAGCAGCTCCGGCCGTGCCAGTGCCGCGGAGTTGACCGAGACCTTGTCGGCGCCGGCGTCGAGCACCGCCTGAGCGTCCTCGACCGAGCGGATGCCACCGCCGATCGTGAACGGGATGAAGACGTTGTCCGCGGTGCGCCGGGCCAGCTCGACGATCGTCTCGCGCTTCTCGTGCGAGGCGGTGATGTCGAGGAAGACGAGCTCGTCGGCGCCCTCGGCGTCGTAGCGCTCGGCCAGCTCGACCGGGTCGCCGGCGTCGCGCAGGCCGACGAAGTTCGTGCCCTTGACGACGCGGCCGGCGTCGACGTCGAGGCAGGGGATGACGCGCTTTAACACCATGCGCTCAGCTTAAGGCGGCGATCGCCTCGGCGACGGTGAATTTGCGCTCGTAAAGGGCGCGGCCGACGATGGCGCCTTCGATGTTGGGAGCCGCGTCGTCCGCCAGGGCTTTTAGATGGGCGAGGGTTCCGACGCCGCCGGAGGCGATTACCTGGGCCTGGGTTCGCCGCGGCGATGCGGTTCAGCTCGTCGGTGGCCGGTCCCTCCATCGTGCCGTCGACCTCGATCGCGGTGCAGAGGAAGCGCTGCGACGCCGCGGTCGGTCAGCTCCGCGACCGCGTCGGCGACGTCGACGTCGCTGGTCTCGGTCCAACCGGAGAGGGAGACCTTGCCGTCGCGCGCATCGACCGACACCACCACATGCTCGCCGTGCGTCTCCAGCGCCGCGGCGAGGAAGTCGGGGTCGCGCAACGCCGCGGTCCCGATCACGACTCGCTCGGCGCCGGCGTCCAGCACCGCGTCGACCGAGCTCATCTCACGCAATCCGCCGCCGACCTGGATCGGGCACTCGACCGCGGCGGCGATCCGCCGCACCGCCTCAAGGTTTTGCGGCTCCCCCGCCTTGGCCCCGTCGAGGTCGACCACGTGCAGGAACTCCGCCCCTTCGCCGGCCCAGCGCAGCGCCGCATCGACCGGGTCGGCGTCGTAGGTGGTCTCGCGCGCGTAGTCGCCCTGCAGCAGCCGCACCGCCTGGCCGCCGCGGATGTCGATGGCCGGGTAGAGGATCACGCCGGCACTGCGGCGCAGACCCCGGCGAAGTTGGAGAGCAGCCGCAGCCCGGCGGCGCTCGACTTCTCGGGGTGGAACTGGACGCCGAAGACGTTGTCGCGCTCGGCCGCGCAGGCGAAGCGGGCGCCGTAGGCGGCGCTGCCGAGCAGCTCATCGGCGTCGGTCGCGGCGCGAAGGAGTGGACGAAGTAGAACGGGGTCTCGGACTCGATGCCCTCGGTGAGGCGCGACTCGCGCTCCCAGCGCACCGGCGACCAGCCGATGTGCGGGACCTTGAGGCCGTCGGCCTCGAGCTCGGCGACCGGGCCCTCGAGCAGCCCGAGCCCGGTCGGCGCCACCGAGCTCGGTGGTCGAGTCGAACAGCAGCTGCAGGCCGAGGCAGATGCCGAGGATCGGCACCCCGGCCTCGCGCCGCTCGGCGATCAGCTCGTCGAGGCCGAGCTCGCGGATCCGCTCCATCGCCCGCGGGAAGGCGCCGACGCCGGGCAGGATCAGCCCGTCGGCGGCGCGGGCCTCGCCGTGGTCGCTGGTGATCGTCGCGGTGACGCCGACGTGCTCCAGCGCCTTCTCGACCGAGCGCAGGTTGCCCATCCCGTAATTGAGGATCGCGATCCGCGTGGTCACTCGCTCAGCGTCCCCTTGGTCGAGGGCACGCCGCTCTCCTCGGGGTCGATCGAGACCGCCACGCGCAGGGCGCGGGCGAAGGCCTTGAAGCAGGCCTCGATCATGTGGTGGGCGTTGGTGCCGTAGCGGACCGAGACGTGCAGGGTCAGCTTGGCGCTGTTGGCGACGGCGCGGAAGAACTCCTCGGCCAGCTCGGTGTCGAAGCCGGCGATCGAGGTCGTCGGCAGCTCGGCGTCGAAGACGCAGAGCGGCCGCCCGGAGATGTCGATCGCGCACTCGGCCAGCGACTCGTCCATCGGCACCAGCGGCGGAGCCGTAGCGGCGGATCCCGGCGCGGTCGCCGAGCGCCTCGTCGAGCGCCTGCCCGAGCACGATGCCGACGTCCTCCACCGTGTGGTGGGCGCCGGTCTCGAGATCGCCGTTGGCCTCGACCCGCAGGCCGAGACGGCCGTGGCGGGCGAGCAGGTCGAGCATGTGGTCGAGGAAGCCGACGCCGGTCGCGGCGCTCGCCTCTCCCCCGTCGAGGTCGAGCGAGAGCTCGATCTGGGTCTCGGCGGTGTCGCGCTCGCTCGTTGCGGTTCGACGCGTCTGCTCATCGCCTAATCATCGCTGACTCGCCGTGGACGGGGAAGCCCTCGGCCCGGGCGAGGGCGTCGACGTGCGGCGCCAGCTTCGCGGCGGCGTCGCCGGCGATCTCGACGGTGGAGATCCGGCGGCGGAAGGCGCCCGGGCCCGAGCGGCCCGGAGAAGCGACCGGCGCCGCCGGTCGGCAGCACGTGGTTGGAGCCGGCGACGTAGTCGCCGAAGGCGGTGGCGCCGTAGCGGCCGACGAAGACGCAGCCCGCGGTCGTCACCCGGTCGGCCAGCAGCGCGGCGTCCTCCTCGAGCAGCTCGAGGTGCTCGGGCGCATAGGCGTTGGCGAGGTCGATCGCGGCGCTCGACGTCGGGGACCTGGACCAGCGCCAGCGGCGCGTCGGCGACGCTGGGCCGCGACGCCGGCGGCCGCCTCGATCGCGGCCGTCGATCGCGTCGAGCACGTGCTCCTCGACCGCGACCGCGACCAGGGGGCTGTCGGCGCCGTGCTCGGCCTGGGCGCAGAGGTCGAGCGCCGCCCACTCCGGGTCGGTGTCGTGGCCGGCGATCAGCATCAGCTCCGAGGGCCCGGCCAGGGAGTCGATCCCGACCTCGCCGGAGACCGCTCGCTTCGCCTCCCGCACCCAGGCGTTGCCGGGGCCGGCGATGACGTCGACCGGCGCGATCGTCTCGGTCCCGTAGGCGAGAGCGAAGATCGCCTGGGCGCCGCCGATCGCGTAGATCTCCTCGATCTCGCAGAGAGCAGCCGCGGCCAGGACCGGCTCCGAGGGACGGCCGTCGCGCCCGGGCGGCGAGGCGAGCGCGATCCGCTCGACCCCGGCCACCTGGGCCGGAATCGCGCACATCAGGACGCTCGAGGGGTAGGCGGCGCGGCCGCCGGGAGCGTAGATGCCCGCGGCGGCCGACCGGCACCTCGCGCACGCGTCACGGTCTGGCCCTGGGGCAGCTCGACCGGGCGGCTGCTCGCCGAGCTGGGCCTCGGCGACGGCGCGGATGTTGGCGGCGGCGAGTCTCCATCGCCTCGCGCAGCTCCGGCTCGAGCGCGGCCGAGCGCCGCCTCGGCCTCGCCCGGGTCGACCCGCAGCGCTCGGGCGCCAGCTCGGTCGCGTCGAAGCGCTCGGTCAGCTCCAGCACGCGCCGCGTCGCCGCCCTCGCCGACCTCGCGCTCGATCGGCGTCGACGTCGACCGTCGGCTCGCCGACTCGGCGGCCCAGCCGCGCAGCGCGGCGGCGGTCGTCCGCCGCTCCCTCCCACTCGAAGCGGCGCGCCCTCATCGCGCCGCTCGCCTCTCTCAGCTTCGCCGTCAGCTCGTCGACCTCGGCGGCGCGCAGCTTGTGGGCGACCCGGTTGGCGACGAAGCGGGCGGTGCACTCGAGGATCTCCTCGCGCACCTCGAGGTCGTTCTCCTCCAGCGTGCGGCCGGTGGCGACGAGGTCGACGATGCCGTCGCCGAGGCCGATCAGCGGCGCCAGCTCGACCGAGCCCTTGACCTCGATCAGTTCGATCTGGCGGCCGGTCGCCTCGAAGTAGCGCTCGGCGATCCGCGGGTACTTGGTCGCGATCCGCATCATCCCCAGGCGCCGCTGGGACTCGCCCAGGCGCTCGTCGCCCACGCGGCCCGGCGAGGACCATGCGGCAGCGGCCGAAGCCGAGGTCGAGCAGCTCGTAGACCACGCGGTCGGACTGCTCGAGCAGCACGTCCTTGCCGGTGATGCCGACGTCGGCGGCGCCGGCCTCGACGTAGGTGGGGACGTCGGAGGGGCGCATCGTCACCAGCGTCATCCCCTCGGTCTCGAAGATCAGCGAGCGCGAGTCGCCGCGCAGCCTCGGCGGTGTCGATCCCGGCCGCGTCGAGGATGTCGAGGGTCTCGCCGAAGAGCGCGCCGCGCGGCACCGCCAGCTTCAGCGGCCCGTCGGCCTTGGCGCGGCCGCAGCCCGGCGACCTCGAAGCTCATCGCCCCTCCCCCCCGCGCCGCGACTCCTCCTCCATCTGGGCGACGTGGACGCGCTCCAGGTAGAGGGCGAAGCCGGCCGCCGGGCAGGTCGATGCCGAAGCGCTTCATCAGGCCGTCGTAGCGGCCGCCGCCGCCGAGCACGTGGCCGAGCGCCGGGTCGTAGACCTCGAGGATCGCGCCGCTGTAGTAGCCGAGGTCGCGCAGCAGGCCGAGGTCGATCTGGACCCGCTCGGCGACGCCGCGCCGCTCCAGCTCCTCGTAGGTCTCCTGCAGCCGCGCCGTCGCCCGCTCGACCGCGGCGCCGCCGAGCCCGCGCGCCTGCGTCCAGCACCTCGCTGCCGCCGCGCAGCTGCGAGAGGGCGACGCAGGTGGCGGCCTGCTCGTCGCCGATCCCCTCGACCTCGGAGAGCTCGGCCTCGAGCCCGACCAGGTCGTGTGTCGCCAGGCGGGCGATGATCGAGTCGCGCGCCTCGCCCTCGACCCCGAACTCGGTCAGCAGCTGGCGGTAGAGGTCGGCGTCGCCGAGGCCGATCACGGCGCGGTCGAGGCCGGCGGCGTCGAGCGCCGCCTCCAGCACCTCGACCACCTCGGCGGTCCCCTGCGGCGCCGGCGCGCCGATCAGCTCGACCCCGGCCTGGACGAACTCGCGCATCTGGCCGCGCTGCGGGCGCACCGCCCGGTAGGCGCTGGCCAGGTAGCAGAGGCGCAGCGGCGGCTCGGCGTCGGCGAAGCGGCTGGCGACGAGGCGGGCGATCGGCACCGTCATGTCGGAGCGCAGCGCCAGCAGGTCGCCGCTCTCGTCGAAGAAGCGGTAGGCGCTGGCCGGCGGCGCGGCCGTCGCCGCGCGCCAGCACCTCGTCGTACTCGATCGCCGGCGTCGCGACCTCGCCGTAGCCGCGCTCTTCGAAGACGTCGATCAGGGCGCGGCTGCAGGCGCCGCAGCTCGCGCATCTCGTCGGGGAGCACGTCGCGGGTTCCGGGCGGAATCGGGTGGATCATCCGGCTGACCTTACGAGAGACGGCAGCGAAAGCCCTGCTAGGCAGGGACCTCTGCAGAGACCCGCTCGATCTGGGCGCCGAGCGCCGCGCAGGCGCTCGTCGATCTGCTCGTAGCCGCGGTCGATCTGGCGGATGTTGCCGATCTCCGAGGTGCCGTCGGCCGCCAGGGCGGCGATGAGCATCGCCATCCCGGCGCGGATGTCGGGGCTCTCGACGCGCTCGCCGTGAAGCCGGCTCGGACCGCTGACGATCGCCCGGTGGGGATCGCACAGCGTGATCCGAGCGCCCATCGCGACCAGCTTGTCGACGAAGAAGAGGCGGTTCTCGAACATCTTCTCGAAGATCAGGATCTCGCCCGTCGGCCTGGGTCGCGAGGGCCAGCGCGATCGAGGTGAGGTCGGCCGGGAAGGCCGGCCAGGGCCCGTCCTCGATCTTCGGGATCGCGTCGCCGAGGTCGGATTCGATCTCGAGCTGCTGCCCGGCGGGGACGATCACGTCGTCGCCGTCGATCTCCGAGCGCAGGCCGAGGCGGCGGAACTGGCGCCGGACCATGCGTCAGGTCGGCGGGCTCGACGTCGCGGATCCGCAGCTCGCCGCCGGTCGCCGCGGCCAGCGCCATGAAGCTGCCGACCTCGATGTGGTCGGGCGAGATCGTGTGCTCGGCGCCGCCGAGCTGCTCGGCGCCGTTGACGATCATCACGTTGGAGCCGATCCCGTCGACGCGGGCGCCCATCTTGGTCAGCAGCCGAGCCAGGTCCTGGACGTGCGGCTCGGAGGCGGCGTTGGAGATCTTCGTCTGCCCGGGCGTCAGCGCCGCCGCCATCAGCGCGTTCTCGGTCCCCATCACCGAGGGCTCGTCCATGAAGATCTCGCAGGCGCAGAGGCCGCCCGGCGCGCTCAGCTCGATCCAGCGGTCGCCGTCGACGCGGGCGCCGAGGTCCTTGAAGGCGTCGAGGTGGGCGTCGAGGCGGCGGCGGCCGATGAAGTCGCCGCCCGGCGGCGGCATCCGGGCCTCGCCGAAGCGGGCCAGCAGCGGCCCGGCGAGCAGGAACGAGGCGCGGATCCGGCTCGAGAGCTCCTCGTCGACGGTTGTCTCGGTGACGCCCGCGGGCGCAGAGGCGGACGCTGTTGTCGGCGACCCAGGCGACCTCGACCCCGAGCTGCTCCAGCAGCGCGATCTGGGCCTCGGTGTCGCGGATCCGCGGCACCCGGTGCAGCAGCAGCTCCTCCTCGGTCAGCAGGCAGGCGGCGAGGATCGGCAGGGCCGCGTTCTTGTTGCCGGCGACGGTCAGCTCGCCGGAGAGCGGCGCGCCGCCTTGGATGACGAATTTCTCCATCGGCCGGGCTAGGGTAACGACCGGCATGGGGAGAGGCTGGAAGATCGGGATTGGGGTCGCGGTCGGCGCTGGTCGTGCTGCTCGCGCGTCAACGCCCTGATCGTCGACGGCAAGACCGAGCCGGCCGAGGTGACCGTGCCCGGCGGCCGCATCCTCGACCTCCCGGCGGCGAAGTCCAGGTCGTCGAAGGCGGCCCGCGCGACGGCGAGCCGATCGTGCTGATCCACTGCTTCAGCTGCGCGATCGACTGGTGGGACGGGATGCGGCCGCGCTCGAACGCCGACCACCGGGTCATCGCCGTCGACCTGCTCGGCCACGGCGGCTCCGAAAAGCCCGGCTCGCGGCTACACGCCGCCGCACCAGGCGGAGCTGGTGGCGGAGGCGCTGCGACGAGCTGGGCGTGCGCGACGCCGAGGTCGTCGGCCACTCGCTGGGCGGCGCCGTCGCGTCGCCCTCGCCGAGCAGCGACCCGCAGCTGGTCGACCGCGTGGTGATCATCGACATGCCGCCGGACCACTCCTACGGCGACCTCGGCTTCATCGCCGGCCTCGCCTTCCAGCCCGTGCTGGGCGAGGCGCTGTGGACGATCAAGCCCGACTTCTCCGTCCGCGACGGCCTCGGGGTCGCCTTCGCGCCCGGCTTCGACGTCCCCGACGCCTTCGTCGACGACGTCAAGCGGATGACCTACACCGCCTACGACGAATCGCCAGCCGGCTCCGACGACTTCCTCGACGAGAGTCGCTTGACCGGCGCATGCGCGCGACCGGCAAGCCGCTGCTGGTGCTCATGGGCGCCGAGGAGCAGATCGTCGACGACCCGCAGCGGCGCTCGACCAGTACGCCGACGGCGTCCCCGGCGCCGAGACCCATCTGATCGCCGGCGCCGGCCACTCGCCCAACGTCGAGAAACCGGCCGAGACCGCCGCCCTGATCCTCGGATTTGCAAAATCCCCCTAGACGGCGTAAGATCGGCCGACGAGACGCAGCGGAGCGTGGCAGCCGCCACAGCGAAGCTCCGCAAGCCGTCTCCAGATCGCGCTTCTGGGGTCCGCAGCGCTACTGGCGATCAGTAGCGCTGCGGCATGCCAAAACGCCCGCGTCTCCCAGGCACGAATTGCAATCCCTCATTGCAGTTTCAGCCTTGCCGTCCGAGGGCCGCCGTACCTTACGAACCCATGTTCGATTCTAAGCAAACGCTAACGAGCCGGCTGACCGACGCCGTCGACCTGATGATCGACTTCGCAACCCTCGGCGAGTACGGGCTCGAGCCCGTTGGGAGAACTCGCCAGGGCTGCGCAGACGCCACCTACGCCCTCGCCACCGCCCGCGGCGCCCCGAGGGCAGAGGCCCGCCGCGACCGAGTGCAACCTGCTCCAAGAAGCAGGCCTTCGCAAGCCCCTTCGTTCTGCGAGCCCTCATTTGACGCCCGCGGTACGGCCGCGTCTGGCGCGAGTCCGGAGGCGTTCGGAGAGCAAGCGATCCGGCGCCGGCGAGCGGCGCCGCGTAGCAGCGCTACGCAAGCCGCTCGACGGTGGCGTAGCGCGCCGCTATCCGGACGCAGCCGAGCCGCGACTAAGCGCCGGCCCGGACCGTCCTACGAAGAACCGGCGGCGACCTACTCTCCCAGGGGGTTGCCCCCCAAGTACCATCGGCGCAGAGTGGCTTAACTGCTCTGTTCGGAATGGGAAGAGGTGTCTCCCACTCGCTATGCGCCACCGGAATTTTGCGAGACAACCGCCCCGGTGGAGCTTGAAAACCGCACAAGGCCTCAATAGGTAAGTAATAAATATCCGTCAAGCCCTCGACCCATTAGTACCGGTCGGCTGAGCACATTGCTGCGCTTACACCGCCGGCCTATCAACCTGGTGGTCTACCAGGGGTCTTACTCCCTCAAGGGGATGGGAGAGCTCATCTCGAGGACGGCTTCCCGCTTAGATGCTTTCAGCGGTTATCCGTTCCGTGCGTAGCTAACCTGCGATGCCCTTGGCAGGACAACAGATACACCAGCGGCACGTTCATCCCGGTCCTCTCGTACTAGGGATGACTCCTCTCAACTCTCCAACGCCCACAGCAGATAGGGACCGAACTGTCTCACGACGTTCTGAACCCAGCTCGCGTACCGCTTTAATGGGCGAACAGCCCAACCCTTGGGACCTACTCCAGCCCCAGGATGCGACGAGCCGACATCGAGGTGCCAAACCGGTTCGTCGATGTGGACTCTTGGAACCGATAAGCCTGTTATCCCCGGAGTACCTTTTATCCGTTGAGCGACGGCGCTTCCACTTGCTACCGCCGGATCACTAAGCCCAACTTTCGTTCCTGCTCGACCCGTCGGTCTCGCAGTCAAGCTCCCTTGTTGCCTTTACACTCTACGCACGATTTCCAACCGTGCTGAGGGAACCTTTGGGCGCCTCCGTTACTCTTTAGGAGGCGACCGCCCCAGTCAAACTGCCCACCTGACACTGTTCACCGCCCGGATCACGGCGCGGTGTTAGAAGCCCAGACTACCAAGGGTGGTATCTCAAGGGTGACTCCCCAGCGGCCAAAGCCACTGGTTCACTGTCTCCCACCTATCCTGAGCGAGATACCCCAGACTCCAATATCAAGTTGCAGTAAAGGTTCACGGGGTCTTTCCGTCTAGCTGCGGGTACTCGGCATCTTCACCGAGACTTTAATTTCACCGAGCCTCTCGTTGAGACAGCGTCCAACTCGTTACGCCATTCGTGCAGGTCGGAACTTACCCGACAAGGAATTTCGCTACCTTAGGACCGTTATAGTTACGGCCGCCGTTTACCGGGGCTTAGCTTCACTGCTTCGCGCCGAAGCGCTAACAAGTCCGCGTAACCTTCCGGCACCGGGCAGGCGTCAGCCCCTATACGTCGTCTTACGACTTAGCAGAGGCCTGTGTTTTTGGTAAACAGTCGGTTGGACCAATTCACTGCGGCCCCCTCGAGCTCCCTCCGTATGGAGTTCACCCTACCGGGGCGTCCCTTCTCCCGAAGTTACGGGACGATTTTGCCGAGTTCCTTAACGAGAGTTAGCTCGCTCACCTCAGTATGTTCTACTTGTCCACCTGTGTCGGTTATCGGTACGGGCACGCGAATCCTGCCTAGAGGCTTTTCTTGGAGGCATGGGATCGGGGACTTGCCGGCGGTCAAGCCAGCTGGCATCGCACCTCGCGTCAAAACGCCGCTGCGGATTTTCCTACAGCGACTAGCTACGTGCTTGCCCCAGGACGACCATCGCCTGGGTTCCCTTACCCTTCCCCGTCCCCCCATCGGTCATAACGGAATCGACGTGGTACAGGAATATCAACCTGTTGGCCATCGGCTACGCCTTTCGGCCTCGCCTTAGGTCCCGACTAACCCTGAGCAGACGAACTTTACTCAGGAAACCTTGGACAATCGGTGGTGGGGATTCTCACCCCACTTTCGTTACTCATGCCGGCATTCTCACTTCCAACCGCTCCACGGAGCCTTACGACGCCGCTTCACGCAGTTGGAACGCTCTCCTACCGCGTACAGAACCCGCAGGCCTGCACACCCATAGCTTCGGAGGCTAGCTTGAGCCCCGTTGAATTATCCGCGCCCGAACACTTGACCAGTGAGCTGTTACGCACTCTTTCAAGGGTGGCTGCTTCTAAGCCAACCTCTTGGTTGTCTCTGCATTCGGACATCGTTTGCCACTTAGCTAGCACTTAGGGTCCTTAGCTGATGGTCTGGGTTGTTTCCCTCTCGCGTACGAAGTTTATCCCCCGCACACTGACTCCCGAGTTAACCGTAACGGTCTTCGGAGTTTGCCTGAAGTCGGTAACCTGGTAGGGCCCCTAATCCAAACAGTGCTCTACGGCCGCAACGCAATCACTCGAGGCTATACCTAAATATATTTCGGAGAGAACCAGATATCTCTGAGCTTGATTAGCCTTTCACTCCGATCCACAGGTCATCCGCCCAGTTTTCAACCTAGGTCGGTTCGGCCCTCCACGAGGTCTTACCCCCGCTTCAGCCTGCCCATGGATAGCTCGCTCAGTTTCGGGTCTACCGCCAGTGACTGTGTCGCCCTATTCAGACTCGCTTTCGCTACGGCTCCGCTCATCGCTTAACCTTGCCACTGACGAGTAACTCGCCGGCTCGTGATGCAAAAAGCACGCCGTCACACCCGAAGGTGCTCCGACCACTTGTAAGTCTACGGTTTCAGGTACTATTTCACTCCCCTTCAGGGGTGCTTTTCACCTTTCCCTCACGGTACTAGTTCACTATCGGTCACCAGGTAGTACTTAGCCTTGGAGGGTGGTCCCCCCAGATTCAGACCACGTTTCACGGGTGTGGTCTTACTCAGGAACGTCAATCGACAGATCAGTGCGTTTTCACCTACGGGACGATTGCCCTCTGTGGTGCGAGGTTCCACTCGCTTCGGCTAACACCTGATTTTGTAACTGCCGCCGAGCCAGGCACGGCTCGGGCATGACGTCCTACAACCCCCGACAGACAACGCGTGCCCGCTTGCATCTGTCAGGTTTGGGCTGATCCCCTTTCGCTCGCCACTACTAAGGGAGTCTCGGTTGATTTCTTTTCCTCGGGCTACTTAGATGTTTCAGTTCGCCCGGTTCCCTTCCAGCGACTATGTATTCACCGCTGGATGACGCCGCATTACCGGCGCCGGGTTTTCCCATTCGGAAATCCGCGGGTCAAAGGCTGTTCAGCGCCTCACCGCGGCTTATCGCAGCCGTCCACGTCCTTCATCGACTCCTGGTGCCAAGGCATCCACCGTAAACTCTTACTATCTTGACGGTGAGCGACCCACTACACCGAAGTGTGCGGGTCGTTAATTAAATACCCATATATTGGCCTTGTGCAGTTTTCAAGGTCCACCGAGGCGCACCCACGGAGTTCTTCCGTGGTGGTCTCTCAAAACTGAGCAGCGTTCCCACCGACACGAAGTGCGAGTGGGGAGCCCGGTCGACGTTCTAGAGAAATCTCCCTAGAAAGGAGGTGATCCAGCCGCAGCTTCCGCTACGGCTACCTTGTTACGACTTCACCCCAATCACGGGTCCCACCTTCGACGGCTCCCTCCTTGCGGTTAGGCCACCGGCTTCGGGTGTTGCTCGCTTTCGTGGTGTGACGGGCGGTGTGTACAAGGCCCGGGAACGTATTCACCGCGGCATTGCTGATCCGCGATTACTAGCAACTCCACCTTCATGGAGGCGAGTTTCAGCCTCCAATCCGAACCGAGACGCACTTTATGGGATTTGCTCCACCTCACGGTATTGCTGCCCTTTGTATGCGCCAATGTAGCACGTGTGTAGCCCTGGACATAAGGGGCATGATGACTTGACGTCATCCCCACCTTCCTCCGGTTTGTCACCGGCAGTCTCCCATGAGTCCCCAACTGAATGCTGGCAACATGGAACGGGGGTTGCGCTCGTTGCGGGACTTAACCCAACATCTCACGACACGAGCTGACGACAGCCATGCACCACCTGTGATGGTGTCCCGAAGGAAAACCGTGTTTCCACGGCGGTCACCAACATGTCAAGCCCAGGTAAGGTTCTTCGCGTTGCGTCGAATTAAACCACATGCTCCGCTGCTTGTGCGGGCCCCCGTCAATTCCTTTGAGTTTTAGCCTTGCGGCCGTACTCCCCAGGCGGGGCACTTAGTGCGTTAGCGACGGCACGGGAGGAGTCGACACCTCCCACACCTAGTACCCATCGTTTACGGCGTGGACTACCAGGGTATCTAATCCTGTTCGCTCCCCACGCTTTCGCGCCTCAGTGTCAGTAACGTCCCAGCGAGCTGCCTTCGCTATTGGTGTTCCTCCTGATATCTGCGCATTCCACCGCTACACCAGGAATTCCACTCGCCTCTTCCGTACTCTAGCTTCACAGTATCCATCGGCTTTCAAAGGTTGAGCCTTTGACTTTCACAACGGACTTACGAAGCCACCTACGCGCGCTTTACGCCCAATGATTCCGGACAACGCTTGCTCCCTACGTATTACCGCGGCTGCTGGCACGTAGTTAGCCGGAGCTTCTTGTGGAGGTACCGTCAATCCACACGGCTATTCACCGGTGAACCTTCGTCCCTCCTGAAAGGGGTTTACAACCCGAAGGCCGTCTTCCCCCACGCGGCGTTGCTGCGTCACGCTTTCGCGCATTGCGCAAGATTCCCCACTGCTGCCTCCCGTAGGAGTCTGGGCCGTGTCTCAGTCCCAGTGTGGCTGATCGTCCTCTCAGACCAGCTACCCATCGTTGCCTTGGTAGGCCGTTACCCCACCAACAAGCTAATGGGCCGCGAGCTCCTCCCAATGCGGAGGCCGAAGCTTCCTTTAGTACACGGGCTTACGCCTGTGCACCACATCCGGTATTAGCCCGAGTTTCCTCGGGTTGTCCCGGTCATCGGGGCAGATTACTCACGTGTTACTCACCCGTTCGCGGCTTAGCCCCAGGGCAAGCCCTGGTTCGTCGCACCACTTGCATGTGTTAAGCACGCCGCCAGCGTTCGTCCTGAGCCAGGATCAAACTCTCCGTGAAAGGTACTTCTTACAGAGAGCCTGTCATGCCTTCATGGCCGCCGAGTACACAAATGCGGCGACCGGTATGACGAGGTAAATCAAGACCATCCAGCCGCTGACGTGGCCAGATGGTTCGGGCTCAAACATTCCGCAGACCTGTTGATGGGTCCACGGAGTGCACGCTGCTCAGTTTTCAAAGACCGCTGCGCCTCTGCGCCGGGACTCGACGCTCTTCACGCATGGGACTCCGCAAGGGAGCCCCAGAAGGACCGGGGAGTATAGCGCTCTCCCCGACGTTTGCCTAGTGCCTGGCCGGGCGCTACCGGGCGCCGGCAGCAAGCCTGACGAAACGCCGCTTGCCAGCTTGCAAAACCTGCCCCTCCAGCTTGGCAGCTTCCTCGTCGAGGAGGTCGCCTGGCCAGGGCTCGCCGTCCAGCTTCACGGCGCCCTGCTGGATCAGCCGGCGCGCCTCGCTGGAGCTGATCGCGAAAGCAGCGACCATCAGGTGCGGCAAATGGATCATCGCCTCACGCCTGGCGGCGAAGTCGTCCAGCCTCAGCTCAGGGACGTCGTCCGGAACGCCCTTGTCGACGAAGACACGGTTGAAGTGCTCCTCCGCCGCCGCGCCTGCCCCCTCGGCATGGAAGCGGTCGACCAGACGCCGCGCCAGCTCCCGCTTGACCTCATTGGGCGGGCCGTCGGGCTGCTCGGCGCCGAGCAGAAGCCGGTAGTACTCGGCCATCGCCTCGTCGGGAATGCTCATCAGCCGCCCGAACATCTCCTCGGGAGCGTCGGTGACGCCGACGTAGTTGCCCAGCGACTTGCTCATCTTCTGGACGCCGTCGGTGCCGACCAGGATCGGCATCGTCAGGATCGATTGCGGCGCCTGCCCGTAGGCGCCCTGGACATCGCGGCCGAAGAGCAGGTTGAACTTCTGGTCGGTCCCCCCCAGCTCGACGTCCGCCTCCACGGCGACCGAGTCGTAGCCCTGCAGCAGCGGGTAGAGCAACTCCAGCGCCGCGATCGGCTGCCCCGCCGCCAGCCGCTTCTGGAAGTCGTCGCGCTCGATCAGGCGGGCGACCGTGGTCTGCGCCAGCAGGCCCAGCAGCGCCTCCGGTTCCATCCGCAGCCACTCGCTGTTGCGGCGGACCTCGGTCCGCTCGCGGTCGAGAACCTTGAAGGCCTGCTCCTGGTAGGTGGCGGCATTGGCCTCGATCTCCTCCGGCGCGGGCAGCGGCCGCGTGCTCGAGCGGCCGCTGGGGTCGCCGACGCGGGCGGTGAAGTCGCCGACGATGAGCACGACCGTGTGTCCCGCGTCCTGAAATTCGCGCAGCTTCTCCAGCACGACCGTGTGTCCGAGGTGGATGTCGGCCGTGGTCGGGTCTATTCCCAGCTTCACGCGCAGCGTCTTGCCGCTGCTGAGCTGCTCGGCGAGCCGCCCCTCCGGCAGCACGTCGACCGCGTTGCGCGTCAGGTCGGCCATTTCGCAATGCTAGACTGCCGCCTCCGCTCGACGAGCCTCGCCGCTCGCCGGGCTCTTCTCTTTTCGATGTCAGTCCTCCGACTACAGCGCCGGCGCAGCGGTGGCGGCGAAGTTCCGCCCGCGCCCCCGGCTCCCCCGACGACGCCAGCGCCTCCGACCCCGCCGGAGCGGCGAAAACCGCGGCTGAAGAAGCTGCGGGTGCTCTTCGTGCTGCTCGGGCTGGGGATCCTCGCGGTCGTCTCGATGGTCTTCGGGATGATGGCCGCGGTCTCCCAGGACCTGCCGGCGATCTACAACTTCGCCCAGTACAAGGCCTCGAAGAACAGTGAGATCTACGACTCCAACGGCGTCGCGCTCGGCACCCTGACCAGCGACCAGAACAAAATCCTGCTCAACTCGGGCCAGATCTCCCCCAACGTCAAGAACGCGGTGGTGTCGATCGAGGACGCTCGCTTCTACGAGCACAGCGGCGTCGACTTCCAGGGCATCGGCCGCGCCCTGGTCAAAGACATCCTCAGCCAGAGCGCCGCCCAGGGAGCCTCGACGATCACCGAGCAGTTCGTCAAGAACGCGCTCGAAGCCCAGAGCACCCGGACCCTCTTCGTCAAGTTCAAGGAGGCGGCGCTGGCTTACCGGCTCGAGCGTCACTGGAGCAAGGACAAGATCCTCACCCAGTATCTGAACACGATCTACTTCGGCGAGGGCGCCTACGGGATCGAGGCCGCGGCCCGCACCTTCTTCGGCGACGCCCATCCTGGCTGCGGCACCCCGACCGAGCCCTGCGCCTCGGTTCTCGAGCCCTGGGAGGCGGCGACGCTGGCGGCGAGCATCGCCTCGCCCTCGGCCTACGACCCCAAGATCTATCCCGAAAACAGCCTGGGACGCCGCAACCTGGTTCTGGAAAAGATGTACGAACAGGGCTACATCTCGCAAGAGCAGTTCGCGGAAGGCAGCAAGCAGGCGCTGCCCTCTCCCGACGACATCGAGCCGCCGTCGATCGACTCCAAGGCGCCCTACTTCACCGCCTACCTGCGCCAGCAGCTGGTCGAACGCTACGGCGCCTCGAAAGCCTTCTTCGCCGGTCTCAAAGTCAGGTCTACCCTCGACCTCGGGCTTCAGGAAGCGGCCCAGGAAGCGGTCAACTCCTACCTCGGCTATTCGCCGGCGACCGCCTCGGTGGTCGTGATCGACAACCGCAACGCCGGCATCAAGGCGATGGTCGGCGGTCCCGACTTCGACACCGCCCCCTTCAACCTGGCGACCCAAGGTCACCGCCAGCCCGGCTCCTCGATCAAGCCCTTCACGCTGCTGACCGCCCTCGAGCAGGGGATCTCGCCGGAAACGGTCTACGAATCGGCGCCGCAGGAATTTCATTTCGGCAAAAAGGGGAAGGAAGTCTTCACGGTCACCAACGACGGGGACCTCTATGCGGGCTCCTGTTCGATCATCTGCGCCACGACCAACTCCGACAACTCGGTCTACGCGCAGCTGGCGCTGGAAGGCCTGAAGGGCAAGACCGCCCACGACCGCACCAGCTCGATCGCAGCGACGATCCACAAGATGGGCTACGCCGACCCGATCTCGACCAACCCCGCGATGGTGCTCGGCGGCCTCGCCGAAGGCGTCACCCCGCTCGGCTGGACCTACGCCTACAGCACCCTCGGCAACGACGGCGACCGGGTCAGCGGCACCCTGGCGCCGCGACCCGGCGACAGCCCCGTCTCCTATACGCAGGTCACCGATCAGGACGACAAGACGATCAAGGGCGGCGACAACGACTCCATGCACGAGCAGGTGATCGACGAGGGCGTCGCCGAAGAAGCCAAGCGGATCCTCGAAACGGTCGTCTCCAGCGGCACCGGGACCAACGCCCAGATCGGCGCCGAAGGCCAGTGGGGCAAGACCGGCACCACGGAGAACAACGGCGACGCCTGGTTCTGCGGCGGGATCAGCGACGAAGCGACCGCCTGCGTCTGGGTCGGCTACCCGGACTCGACGACGCCGATGACCACCCTCTACAACGGCGGCCCGGTGATGGGCGGCACCTTCCCGGCGCTGATTTGGGCCAGCGTGATGTCCGCCTGGGAGGAGATCCAGGCCGATCGCGCGGCCGAGAAGAAGGCGAAGGAGGAAGGCCGCGAAGCGAGCGAAAGCGACTCCTCGGGCGAAACCGAAACCTACGTGCCCGCCGAACCGTCGAGCGAAGCGGAAGCGGCGCCGGAAGAACTCGAATCGGCGCCCGAAGCGGAAGCGGCGCCGGAAATCGAAGCCACCCCTGAAGCGACCCCCGAAGCCGCACCGGAATCGGGCGGCGGCGGAGTCACCGCCGGGTGATGCCCTCGCTAAAACGCCCGCCCCGGCGCACCAAAGTGCACTAGGACGGGCGTCGTCGAATCGCAAATCAACGAGGCGGCAGGATACCAGGCCTCGGCCGAGAGACAAAGCGGCTGCCGGCGGCGCAGAAGCGCCAGGGGCGCTCGACCGCTTTGGTGATGCCGATCCGGGGTCCGGTCACGACCGCCGGCGGCTCCCCCTCCGGGGTCAGCAGCAGGAAGGGATCGCGGCCGAGATCGGCGCCGTTGCGCTCGAGACCGACGCCGAGCGCCTCGGTCAGCTTGCCCGGGCCCGAGCAGAGCTCACCGTCGGGACGCTCGCCCCGGCGCTCGCGCATCGTCTCCAGACCGGCGGTCGGCTCCAGCGCCCGGATCAGCACCGCTGCCGCCTCACCCTCGGGTTCGCAGACGAAATTGAGCAGGCTGTGGATCCCGTAGGAGAGGTAGACGTAGGCCAGCCCGGGCGGGCCGAAGAGGACCTCGGTGCGGTCGGTGAGACCGACGTAGGCGTGGCAGGCGGGGTCGTCGCGCTCGTAGCTCTCGGTCTCGACGACCGTGCCGCCGACGCCGTCGACGAAGAGGCGGCAGCCGATCAGCTCGCGGGCGACCTGGTGGACCGAGCGATCGAAGAAGTCGGTCTGCAACCGGTGGGCCGGAAGCGTCCGCGATTTGGACGTTTTCGGCCCGTCGGCGGGGTTGGTGCTCAAGAGCGCTCTTCGAGCACCCGCGCCCGCACCGCGGCCAGGGTCTCGCGGGCCTCGCCCAGCTGCGCCTGCAGCGGCACCGAGCCGGTGCCGCCGGCGATCCGCTTCGACTCCAGCCAGCTGCTGCGCTTCAGCACCTCGTAGTAGGCCTCGTCGAGATGCTCGGAGCGCTGCCGCAGATCCTCCGCCGTCAGCTCCGAGAGCGAGCGCCCGCTCTCGACCGCGTCGCGGACGAGCCCACCGACGATCCCGTGCGCCTCCCGGAAGGGAACGCCGCGACGGACCAGCAGGTCGGCGACCTCGGTCGCCGCCAGCATCTCGTCACCCGAGGCATCCTCCATGCGGGCGCGGTCGAAGCTGATTCCCTCCAGCATCCCGGCGGTCGCGCCGAGGCAGGCCTCGATCGTGTCAGCCGCGTCGAAGAGCGGCTCCTTGTCCTCCTGCATGTCCTTGCCGTAGGTCAGCGGCAGCGCGTGCATGACGCCGAGCAGGGTCTGGTAGCTGGCGCCGACCCGCGGGCTCTTGGCCCGCAGCAGCTCAGCCGAGTCGGGGTTCACCTTCTGCGGCATGATCGAGGAGCCCGACGAGAATGACTCGTCGAGCTCGCAGAAGCCGAACTCGCTGCTCGACCAGATGACGATTTCCGAGCCCAGCCGCGAGAGGTGCATCGAGCAGGCCGAGGCGGCGGCGAGGTAGTCGAGGACGAAGTCGCGGTTGGAGGCGCCGTCGATCGAGTTGTGGCTGACGTGGGCGAAACCGAGGTCGGCGGCGACCTCCTCGCGGTCGATCTCCCAGTTGACGCCGGCCAGAGCGCCGGAGCCGAGCGGCATCACGCTGGCGCTGTCGAGCGCGAACTGGAAGCGCAGGACGTCGCGGGCGAGCATCCAGAAGTAGGCGAGCAGGTGGTGGCCGAGGTAGACCGGCTGGGCGCGCTGTAGATGGGTGTAGCCGGGCATCGCCCAGTCCTTGTGCGCCTCGGCCTGGACCAGCAGGCGCTCCATCGCCTCGCCACAGAGCTCGATCGCCCGCAGCGAATGCGCCTGCACGACCAGAGCGACATCGGTCGCCACCTGGTCGTTGCGCGAGCGGCCGGTGTGGAGCTTGCCGGCCAGCGGCCCGATCTCCTCGCCTAGCAGCCGCTCGATCGCCATGTGAACGTCCTCGTCGGAGGGCTCGAACTCGAAGCCGTGCTCGGCCATGCGGGCCTCGACGCGGTCGAGCCCGGCCTGCATCCGCGCCAGCTCCTCCGCGTCGAGGACGCCGATGCGCTGTAGGCCGCGAGCGTGCGCGCGCGACTGGTCGAGGTCGTAGGCGGCCAGCTGCCAGTCGAAGGGCAGCGAGCGGTTGAGGCGCCAGAAGCGCGGATCGGGCTCTTTGCGGAAGCGAGACACGGGCGCGCGATTATCCCGTTACGGGCGCCTGACCGAGGGCCGCCGCCAGCTCCTGACAGACGCGATCCACCTGCGCCTCGGTCAGGGCCGGGAAGAAGGGGAGCGCCAGAGAGTGGGCCGCGGCGGCTTCGGCGACCGGGAACTGACCCTCGCGGTAGCCCAGCTCGCGCAGGTGCGGGAAGAGGTGGATGCAGGGCAGGTAGGCCTTGCTGGCGACGCCGCGCGCGGCCAGGCGGGCGATCACGGCGTCGCGGTCGATCCCGTCGCCGAGCCGCACCGGGTAGACGAACCAGCTGCGCCGCTCGCGCTCGCGGCCGGGGACCGGCGTCTGCACGCCCTCGACGCCCGCCAGCCGCTCCGCGTACATCGCCGCCACCGTGGCGCGACGCTCCAGCAGCGAGTCGAGCTTCTCGACCTGGGCGACGCCGAGCGCGGCGGCGAGGTCGGAGAGGCGGTAGTTGAAGCCAAGGCCCTCGTGCTCGAGCCAGCCCATGTCGGCGGCGCGGCCCTGGTTGCGCTCGCTGCGCAGGCGCGCCGCGGTGGCGGCGTCGGCGGGGACGATCATGCCCCCCTCCCCCGTCGTCATCTGCTTGTTGGCGTAGAAGGCAAAGGTGGCGAGGTTGCCACGGGCGCCAACCGCCCGGCCCTCGGAATCGACGGCGCCGAGCGCCTCGCAGGCGTCCTCGAGGATGCCGAGGCCGTGTGAGGCGGCGAGAGCCTCCAGCTCCGGCATCGCCGCCGGGTAGCCGAAGATGTGGATCGGCAGGATCCCCCGCGTGCGCTCGCCGACCGCGGCCGCCGCGGCCGCGGGGTCGAGGTTCAGCGTCACCGGGTCGACGTCGCAGAAGAGCGGCCGCGCCCCCTCGTAGAGCAGGCAGTTGGCGGAGGCGACGAAGCTGAAGGGGCTGGTCAGAACCTCGTCCCCCGGTCCCCAGCCGAGGGCACGGACCCCGAGGTGCAGCGCCGTCGTGCCGCTGGAGACCGCGACCGCGTCCTCGACCCCGAGCCAGGCCGCCAGCTCGCGCTCGAAGCGCTCGCCGCTCGGGCCCAGCGAGAGCCGGCCCGAGCGCAGGACGTCGAGCACCAGCTCCTCCTCGCGCGGTCCGAGGTCTGGCTGGGCCAGCGGGATCTGCTGCTCTTCGCTCACTGGAACGCGTACTCCAGCGAGTCGACCAGCGCCTCCCAGGAGGCCTCGATGATGTTCTCCGAGACGCCGATCGTGCCCCACTCGCGCTCGCCGTCGGCGGAGTCGAGCAGGACACGGGTGACGGCGCCGGTGCCGTGGGCTTCGTCGAGGATGCGGACCTTGTAGTTGGTCAGCTCGATCTCGGCCAGGTCCGGGTAGCGGTCGGCGATCGCGCCGCGCAGGGCGCGGTCGAGGGCGTTGACCGGCCCGTTGCCCTCGGCCACGCGCAGGTAGCGCTCGCCGTCGACCTCGACCTTGATCGTCGCCTCGGTCTCGACCTCGGCGCCAGCCCGCTTCTCGGTGACGACACGGAAGCTCTCGAGCCGGAACAGCGGCTTGTAGCTGCCGGCCTCGCGCCGCAGCAGCAGCTCGAAGGAAGCTGGCGCCGCCTCGTAGTGGTAGCCGCGGTGCTCCTGCTCCTTCAGCCGTTCGACCGCGCGCGCCGCCGCCGCGTCGTCGATCTCCAGGCCCGCCTGCGCCGCCTGGTCGCGGATCGTCGCCTTGCCGGAGAGCTCGGAGGGCAGGACGTTGCGCTGGTTGCCGACCGCGGCCGGGTCGATGTGCTCGAAGGTGCGGCTGTCGGCCTCGATGCCGGCGACGTGCATGCCGCCCTTGTGGGCGAAAGCGTTGCGGCCGACATAGGGTGCGTCGGGGTTCGGCGTCACGTTGCAGAGCTCGTCGACGAAGTGAGCGGTCTCGGCCAGCGTCGTCAGCTGAGCCTCGCCGACCACCCCGAAGCCCATCTTCAGCTGCAGGTCGGGCAGGATCGTGGTCAGGTTGGCGTTGCCGCAGCGCTCGCCGTAGCCGTTGACCGTGCCCTGGACCAGGCGGGCGCCCTCATCCACGGCGGCAAGCGAGTTGGCGACGCCGCAGCCGGCGTCGTCGTGGACGTGGATGCCGAGCTCGACCCGCTCGCCGAGCTGCGCCGCAACGGCCCCGGTCGCCGCGGCGATCTGGTGCGGCAGGCTGGAGCCGTTGGTGTCGCAGAGCGAGAGGTTCTCGGCCCCGGCCTCGAGCGCCGCCTCGAGACAGGCCAGGGCGTAGCCCTCGTCGTCGCGGTAGGCGTCGAAGAAGTGCTCGGCGTCGTAGACGACCCGCTTGCCGGCCTCGCGGCAGAAGCGGACCGAGTCGGCGATCATCGCCAGGTTCTCCTCGCGACTGACCTTCGTGACTTTCTCTAAATGCAGCCCCCAGGTCTTGCCGACCAGGGTCACGACCGGGGCGAAGCTGCCGACCAGAGTCGCCAGCGCCGGGTCGTCCTCGGGCGCGGTGTCGCGGCGGCGGGTCATGCCGAAGGCGCAGATCGTCGCCTGCTCCAGCTCCAGCTCTGCCAGTCGCTCGAACAGCTCGACTTCCTTCGGGTTGGAGCTGGGAAAGCCGGCCTCGATCATCTGCACGCCGAGCTTGTCGAGCGCGAGGACGACCCGCGCCTTCTCCGATGCGGAGAGCGACATCCCCTCGCCCTGCATGCCGTCGCGCAAGGTCGTGTCGTAGAGCTTCACCTGTTCCATCTCACTGCCACCTTTCGAGTCGAAGACCGGTGGGCCATAGCCCGTGCGCGCGGGTCTGTGAAGCCGCGCCAGCCGCTAGGCGGCAGCGGTAATTCGCCCGGCGATCGACTCGATGCTGCGGTGAAACCTCACGAGCTCACCTTACTCGGCGAGTCGACCCCGGCCGGAGCCTCGACGAAGTCGAGCCACTCGAGGTACTCCTCGGCGCGGCCGTAGAGCGCGTCCTGAAATTTCGCCTGGATGTGGCGGGTGATCTCGCCCGGCTCGCCGATCGGGTGGTCGTCGATCTCCCGCACAGGCACCAGCTCTGCCGCGGTCCCGGTCAGGAATATCTCCTCGGCGATGTAGAGCTCCGCGCGAGCGACGTCGCGTTCGACGACGCTGTAGCCGAGGTCGCGGGCGATCTGGATCACCGACTTGCGGTTGATCCCGTCGAGGATCCCGGCCACGTGCGGCGGCGTCACGATCTCGCCGTCGCGGACGAGGAAGATGTTCTCGCCGGAGCCCTCGCAGACGAAGCCGCGCTCGTCGAGCAGGATCGCCTCCTCGTAGCCGGCCTTTTGCGACTCGGTCTTGGCGAGGATCGAGTTGAGGTACTGGCCCGAGGCCTTGGCGTGCGGGATCAGGCTGGCGGGGCTGATCCGGCGCCAGCTCGAGACCTTGGCGCGAATCCCCTTGCGCGCCGCCTCCTCGCCGAGGTAGACGCCCCAGGGAAAAGCGGCGACGATCAGGTCGACGGGGGCGTCCGTGGCGTAGAGGCCGAGGCTGCCGTAGCCGCGAAAGGCGAGCGGGCGGATGTAGCCGGAGCTGAGGCCGTTGCGGCGCAGCAGCTCGTGCGTCGCCTCGCGGATCTGCTCCTGCGAGTACGGGATTTCCAGGTAATAGAGCTCAGCCGACTTGGCGAGCCGGTCGAGGTGGTCACGGTGGCGAAAGATCGCCGGACCGCGCTCGGTCTCGTAACAGCGGATCCCCTCGAAGACGCCGGTGCCGTAGTGCAGGCCGTGGCTGAGCACGTGGGTCTGGGCGTCCTCCCAGCGCACGAACTCGCCGTTCTGCCAAATCAAATCGACCGTGTCCATGTTGGGGAAGTATGCCCGATCAAACGCAGGGCTTCACCCCCATGGCCGCGAATGACGGCCGGTAAGCAAGTCCAAGAGGAGGGTCATCCATGAATTCACGCTTCCGCCCGAAGCTCACGTACTCGAACGTGATCGCGTCGCTGGCGCTGTTCATCGCGCTTGGCGGCGCTGCGGTCGCCGCCGGTCTGCCAAGGAACAGCGTCGGCCCCAACCAGCTCAAGCGCGGCGCCGTGACGCCGGCCAAACTGCGCAAGGCCGCGGTGACCAGCGGCAAGCTGGCGCCCAAGTCCGTCGTCGCCGGCAAGCTCGGTGCCAACGCGGTCCTGCCCGGCAACATCGGCAACGGCGCCATCACCAGCGCCAAGATCGGTGCCGGCGCGGTGATCGCAAACTCGATCAAAAACGGCGTCATCACGACCAACAAGCTCACCAACGCCGCGGTGACCACGCCGAAATTGGCCAATGAGTCGGTGACGACGCCGATCCTCGCCAACGGCTCGGTCACGCCCGGCAAGCTGAGCAAAGAATTCGGCGCGCTGATCAACCCGCTGAAAAGCGGACAGACGCTCCAAGGCGCCTTCGCGGTCGGCGGCGCGGGCAAAGAACTGACGGTGGCCATCGGCGGCGAGACGTTCCAGTTCCCGCTGACGAATGCACCGGCGGTCAACGTCGTCAACCCGGCGACCTCGACCACCGCGGCCTGCCCCGGTCTTGGCAGTGGCCAGGCACCGGCAGCTGCGGCGGGCAACCTCTGCATCTACGTCACCAGTCCGACCAACCTGAAAACGCTGGCGGTACCGGCGACGAGCATCAACCGCTTCGGCTTCGGTCTCGAAGCCACTGCGGAAGACAAAGAAAAAGCCTTCTCGGCCTACGGCCAGTGGGCGGTGACCGCTCCCTAAGCGGGGAGCGCTTCGAGGACCGCGTCGGTCATCTCAGCGGTCCCGACCTCGACTTCGGCGGGGACGTCTGGCATCGGAGGCTCGGCCAGCGTCCCCGCGCCGAGGTCTGGAGTGCGCAGTCCGCGCTCCAGCACCGCGTCGACCGCGACCTCGATGCGGGCGGCGTCCTCGGCCCGGCCGAGGCCGTGGCGCAGCATCATCGCCGCCGAGAGGAAAGTCGCGAGCGGGTTGGCGATCCCTTTGCCGGCGATGTCGGGGGCGGAGCCGTGGACCGGCTCGAACAGCCCCGGGTCGCCGTCGGCACCGAGACTGGCCGAGGGCAGCATCCCCAGCGAGCCGGTCAGCATCGCCGACTCGTCGCTGAGGATGTCGCCGAAGAGGTTCTCGGTGACGATCACGTCGAAGTCGGCCGGCCGCGAGACCAGCTGCATCGCCGCGTTGTCGACCAGCAGGTGTTCGAGCTCGACGTCGGCGTAGTCGGAGGCGATTTCCGTGACGACCTGGCGCCAGAGCCGCGAGGTCTCCAGCACGTTGGCCTTGTCGACCGAGGTCACCCGCGGCTTGTGACCCGAGCTCTCGGCGCGCTGCCGCGCGGCTTCGAAGGCGGTGCGGGCGATCCGCTCGATTTCCCCGGCCGTGTATTCACAGGTGTCGTGAGCGCGGTCGCCGTCGCGGCCGGAGTCGCCGAAGTAGATGCCGCCGGTCAGCTCGCGGACGACGAGCAGGTCGGTGCCGGAGATTCGCTCTTCGCGCAGCGGGCTGGCGCCCACCAGGGCCGGACTTGGCCGCACCGGGCGCAGGTTGGCGTAGAGGCCCATCCCCTTGCGCAGGCCCAGCAGCCCCTGCTCTGGGCGCGGGGCATCGGGGTCGGTGGTGTCCCATTTAGGACCGCCGACGGCGCCGAGCAGAACCGCGTCGGCGTTGCGGCAGACCTCCAGCACCTCGTCGGTGAGGGCGGTGCCGTGGGCGTCTATCGAGCAGCCACCCATCAGGTGCTCGTCGAACTCGAACTCGCCGAGGTTCTCCAGCAGGCGCTGCGTGGCGGCAACGATCTCGGGGCCGATCCCGTCGCCGGGGAGGACGACTATGCGCGGGGCGGTGCTCACGCGGCGGGACTCTACGCGTTGGTCGTGACCGGAGTCAGGCGGCGACGGCCTCGATATTGAGGCGCACGTAGTCGAGCACCAGCGGCTGCCCGGACTCAGCCAGGACCGCTTCCGCGAACGGCCGTCGCTTCTCCTCCGGCAGCTGCGCCAGCAGGGGTCCCAGGGTCACCGTGGAGGTGAAGGCCAGCGGGTCCGGCGGCTGCACCGGCTTCGGCTCGAGCCAGCAGCGGACGTCGGCGAAGCCAGCGGCGCGCAGGCGCGTCTCGGTCTCTTCCGGTCCGGCGAAGTTCCAGAGCGCGTTCGCCTCCCCGAAGTGCTGTCCGAACTCGGACTGGGACGCGGCGGCGACGATCGCCTGCGCGTGCCGGGCGACGTTGCCTTCGCCGCCGCACTGGGCGACGAGCCGGCCACCCGGCCGCAGCGCCGCCCGCAGGCGAGCGAAGAGGCGATCGTGGTCGAGCAGCCAGTGGAACGTCGCCGTCGAGAAGATCAGGTCGACCTGCTCGGCCAGCTCGAGCTCGGCCAGATCGGCAACCAGGTAGTCGACCCCCTCGCCCAGGCGTTCGCGCGCTTTGGCGATCATCGCCTCGGAGCCATCGACGGCGATCAGGTGGCCGTCGGGCAGGCGGGCGAGCAGTTCGGCGCTGACGCGGCCGGAACCGCAGCCGGCGTCGACCACGGTCTCCTCGCCGCGCAGCTGCAGCCGTTCAAGCACCTCCATGCCCCAGCTGAACTGCGGGTCGGAGACCTTGTCGTAAGTCTCGGCATCCCACTCGCGGGAGCTGTCGTTCATTGCCCCGGTTGGGCCGGAGTCGCTCATAGCGCCGTCGTTACCGGGCCTCTGTCGGCGCCGCCACCGCTCTCGAAGCGGTCGATCGCCGCCCCGTTCTCGAGCGTGATCGCGATGTCGTCGAGCCCGTTCAGGAGACGGTGCTTGACGTCGGGCTCGACCGCGAATTTGAAGACGCCGGCGGCACAGGTGACGGTCTCGTCGTCGACGTCGATCCGCGCCTCACCCGCCTCCGCGACCAGGCGGCAATGCTCCTCGTCGAGGATCGCCGGCAGCAAGCCGATCTTGGTGCAGTTGGAATAGAAGATGTCGGCGAAGGACGGGGCGACGATCGCCTGGAAGCCGAAGTCCTCCAGCGCCCAGGGGGCGTGCTCGCGCGAGGAGCCGCTGCCGAAGTTGCGTCCGGTGACCAGGATCGGGTTCGGCTCCAGCTCGATCTCGCCGTCGCGAATCCAGTCGTAGAAGAGGAACTCGCCGAAGCCGGTGCGCTCGACCCGCTTGAGGAATTGCTTGGGGATGATCTGGTCGGTGTCCACGTCGTGGCGGTCCAGAACCGACACTTTGCCCGCGATGACGTCAATCGGCCTCATCTTCAGCTCCAGTTCCTGATGTCGACGAAATGTCCCTCGATGGCGGCCGCAGCCGCCATCTTCGGGCTGACCAGGTGGGTGCGCCCACCCTTGCCCTGCCGTCCCTCGAAGTTGCGGTTCGAGGTCGAGGCGCAGCGCTCGCCCTCCATGAGGATGTCGGGGTTCATCCCCAGGCACATCGAGCAACCCGCCTCGCGCCATTCGAAGCCGGCGCCGCGGAAGACGTCGTGCAGCCCCTCGGCTTCGGCGGTCGCTTTGACCTGCTGGGAGCCGGGCACGACCATCGCCCGCACCGAGCCGGCGACCTTGCGGCCGTCGACGACTTCGGCGGCCTCGCGCAGGTCCTCGATCCGCGAGTTGGTGCAGGAGCCGATGAAGACCCGTTCCGGAGCCACCTCGGTCATCGGCGTGCCAGCCGTCAGACCCATGTAGGCAAGGGCGCGTTCGGCCGATTCACGGTCGCCCGGCGAGTCCATCGCCGCCGGGTCGGGGACCGTGTCGGTGACCTCGCAGACCATGCCCGGGTTGGTGCCCCAGGTGACCATCGGCGAGATCGCACCCGCGTCGACCTCGACCTCGGCATCGAAGCTCGCGCCGGCATCGCTTGGCAGCTGGCGCCAGCGCTCGACGGCGGCGTCGAAGTCGGCTGGCGCCGCGGCGCGGCCGCGGACCCACTCGAAGGTGTGCTCGTCGGGGGCGATCATGCCGGCCCGGCCGCCGCCCTCGATCGTCATGTTGCAGATCGTCATCCGGCCTGGCATCTCCAGCCGCTCGATCGCCGGGCCGGCGTACTCGACCGCGTGACCGACCATGCCGCCGGTGCCGAGGCGGCCGATCGTCGCCAGGATCAGGTCCTTAGGCGTGACCCCGGTGCCAAGCTCGCCGGAGTAGGAGATCCGCATCGTCTTCGGCTTCTTCTGGACCAGGCACTGGGTCGCCAGCACGTGCTCGACCTCGGAGGTGCCGATGCCGAAGGCCAGCGCCCCGAAGGCGCCGTGGGTCGAGGTGTGGCTGTCGCCGCAGACGATCGTCATCCCCGGCTGGGTGACCCCCAGCTCGGGCCCGATTACGTGGACGATCCCCTGGCGGTCGGAGCCCAGCGAGTAGAGCGGGATGCCGAACTCCTCGCAGTTGCGCTCCAGGGTTTCGACCTGGACGCGGGAGAGCTGGTCGGCGATCAGGCGCGCCGCCATCGTGCCGTCGGTGGGGACGTTGTGGTCGGCGGTGGCCAGGGTCTTATCGGGCCGGCGCAGCGGGCGATCGGCGAGGCGCAGGCCGTCGAAAGCCTGGGGAGAGGTGACCTCGTGGACGAGGTGCAGGTCGATGTAGATCAGGCCCTCGGAGACCTCGTGGGCGGCCCAGATCTTCTCGAACATGTTCTGCGGCATAGCGGTTCAGCTCCTCCTCAGCCCGGCGGCTATCACGGCGAGGAAGCGGGTTGGCTCCTCGCCATCGTTCTCGAAATGGTGCGGCAGGTCGGCGTCGAAGGTGACGCTGTCGCCGCTGGAAAGGTCGTGACGGGCGCCTTCGACGAAGAGCGCCAGGTTGCCGTTGAGCACCACCGCGGTCTCGCGACTGCCTGGCTCGTGCATCGGCGGGTCCTCGCGGCCGCCGGTCGAGGCGCCTGGTTCCAGCGTGTGCACGGAGACGTCAGCGCGCTGGCCCGGCAGCGGCGGCGTCAGCTCCTCGAAGCGGTGGCCGCCGCGCTCGAAGCGGCGCCGCGCGCCGGCACGGCTGACGGCGACGTGCTGGCCCTCGTCGAGGCGCAGCAGTTGCGAGAGGGTCAGCTCCAGCCCGGCGGCGATCTTCTCCGCCACCGCCAGGGTCGGGCTCGTCTCCCCGCGCTCGACCTGCGAGAGCATCGGCGCGCTGACACCGGAGCGCTCGGCGAGATCGCGCAGCGAGAGGTCCATCGCGTCACGCAGGGCCTTGACGCGCGGGCCGACGGCGGTCGACGAAGGGGTGCCGTTGGTGCCGACGTTTGACTTTGCGGTCACGGTGCCCATGGCGCCGTACGTTATCACGGACGCTTGTAATCAGCGGCGAGAAGCGTCCGGAAGTCAATCGCGATCTCCTCCGGGATGTCCTCAAGCTGTCGCCAGGTCACCCTCGTGCTTCGGTATCCCGCCGCGGCGAGGCGCCGATCGCGATCCCGGTCGCTCTCGAAGGCGCTGCGGGTGCCATGCGTGGCGAAGCCGTCGAGCTCGACGATCACCCTCGCCTGCGGCCAGAGGCAATCGACCTGGTAGCGGTGCGAGCCGACAGTGAGCCAGGCGTTGAGGCGCGGGCGCGGCAGGCCAAAGCGGTCGAGGAAGGCACGGAAGCGCGCCTCCAGTTTTCTCGGGTCACGCCGACCGGGAGCTCGCGCCGCCGCCGCAGACACTCCCGGATCGCCTTGCTCCCGTGGCGGCGCGGATAGCGCTCCAGTAGGCCTTCGAGCGAGAGCGCATCGTGGAGACGAAGGCGTTCGGACTGGCGCAGGCCCTGCTCGACCGCGTCGATACGAAGGACGGCGGCCAGGTCGAAGAGCGTCCGAGGAACAGTCGTCACCGGTACCCCCTCCCTCTCCGTCACCTCGTCTGCAGGTAGGGCAGCGAAATGGCGCTGGATGCTCCCGCGCGAGCGGCTCTTCGAGGCGCTCGTCACCTCGATAGCTCGGGCCGAGTGACTCCGGATCCCCCAGAGCGTGGCGGCCGAGCGATGGCTCAAGACCGCATCTGGGCCGCAGGCGAGAACTGCCGCCATCCATCGTCCCTCCCGGGACACGACTCGATGCCCGACCGCGTAGACCCCCGGGTGAAGTTGGTGCAGCCGGCCGGCTCTGAGGCGACGACCGATAGCTCCAGGCTCGAACCCAAGCTCGATCAGCTGGGCGCGTGAAACGACGCCGTACTGCGCATGCGCTCGCTCAGCCACGGTCGCGTCGCTTCGCGTGACCCCTGTTCCCGCACGCGTCTGCTCCTGTGTCCGCATACCGGACACAAGTGCAGACGCGTGAAAACTCTCCCCCGCCTTTAGGGGCCTGGGGTGCGTTCTATGGCGGCTTCGGCGGTGGCGGCCTCGGCCTCGCGGGTTGCGGCGCCTTCCAGGGCGTTGGAGAGGGCGCGGACGTATGCGCGGGCGGAGGCCTCGAGGATGTCGGTGGCGACGCCTTGGCCGGTCGCCAGGCAACCGTCGACACGCAGCATCACCGTCACCTCGCCGAGGGCGTCCTCTCCCCCGGTCACCGCCTCGACGTTGTACTGGGCCAGCTCGCACTCCGTCGTGGTTGCCGACTGGATCGCGCGGAAGATCGCGTCGACCGGGCCGTCGCCACCGGACTCTCCGACCGCCTCCTCGCCGGAGGGCAAGGTGACCGCAACACGGGCGACGGGGTCACGACGGGAGCCCGCCTCGACCTCGAACCAGGCCAGCTCGTGGGCGTCGGAGCGTTCGCGCATCTCGTCGGAGACGATCGCCTCCAGGTCCAGCGCGGTCACCTGCTTCTTGCGGTCGGCGACCTCCTTGAAGGCCTTGAAGGCGGCGTTCAGGGCGTTGCCCTCGACCTGGAAGCCCAGCTGCTCGAGGGCGTCCTTCAGGGCGTGGCGGCCGGAGTGCTTGCCCAGCACGATCGAGTTCGACTCCAGGCCGACTTCGGTCGCGTCCATGATCTCGTAGGTGCTGCGCTCCTTCAGCACGCCGTCCTGGTGGATCCCGGACTCGTGGGCGAAGGCGTTGCGGCCGACTATCGCCTTGTTGGGCTGGATCGCGTAGCCGGTCAGGCGCGAGACCATGCGGCTGGTGCGGGCGATCTCCTGGGAGTTGATGCCGGTGACCAGGCCGTGAACGTCCTCGCGGACCTTGACCAGCATCGCGATCTCCTCCAGCGAGCAGTTGCCGGCGCGCTCGCCGATGCCGTTGACGGCGCACTCGACCTGCCGCGCCCCGGCCAGGACGCCGGCATAGGAGTTGGCGACCGCCATCCCCAGGTCGTCGTGGCAATGGACCGACATCTCGACCTCGTGCAGCGCCGGCACCAGCCCGTACAGGCGCCGGAAGTAGTCCGCGTACTCCTCCGGCGTCGTGTAGCCGACGGTGTCGGGGATGTTGACCACGGTCGCGCCCTCCTCGACCGCGATCGCGCAGACTTCGGCGGTGAACTCGATGTCGGCGCGGGTTGCGTCCATCGGCGAGAACTCGACGTCCTCGCAGTAGGACTTGGCCAGGGCGACGGCGGCGCGGGCCTGGCCCTTGACGTCCTCGCGGTCGGTCTGCAGCTGGTGCTCGATATGGATGTCGGAGGTCGAGATGAAGGTGTGGATGCGCGGCGTCGCGGCGTCGCGCACCGCTCCCCAGGCGGCGTCGATATCGGCCTTGTGGGTCCGGGCCAGACCGCAGATCGTCGGGCCCTCGACCCGGCGCGCGATCTCCTGCACGGCCTCGAAGTCACCGGGCGAGGTGATCGGGAAACCGGCCTCGATCACGTCGACGCCCAGCCGCGCCAGCTGCTGGGCGATCTCCACCTTCTCGGCGGTGTTGAGCGAGATGCCGGGCGACTGCTCGCCGTCTCTCAGGGTGGTGTCGAATATGTGGACGCGGTTGGCGTCAGCTGCGGATCCCATTGGATCTCTCCTTCTCTCCTAAGTTCGAATGGCCTTTGTCTCTCGCGGCTATCGCGCCGCCCAGCGCTATTCCCCCCGAGGGGGGAGGAGAAGGAGAAGCGCGAGGCTGTGGGCGCGGCGGGTCATTCGCTCGACCCAGGGTAGCGCAGACCGGTGCGGCATCGGGGGCTTTTCGTAGGCTGCCGCGCATCGAGGCCTCCGCCCAGCGCATCAACTGGCTCGCCCTCTTTGCGATGGGGATCGCCGTCCTGGTGATCGCCAACGACTTCTCCGCGATCAACGTCGCCCTGCCGACGATGGAGAAGGACTTCGACACGGACATCAACACGATCCAGTGGGTCGTCAACGCCTACGCGCTGACCTTCGGGGTGATGATCGTTACCGGCGGCCGGCTCGCCGACATGTTTGGCCGCCGCAATGCCTTCTTCCTCGGGACCGCGATCTTCGCCTCGATGTCGGCTCTCGGCGGCGCCGCCCAGTCTGAGGCCTGGCTGATCGCCTGCCGCACCCTGATGGGGATCGGCGGGGCACTGATGTGGCCGGCGATCCTCGGCATGACCTTCGCGATCCTGCCCGCAGACAAGGCGGGGCTGGCCGGCGGCATCATCCTCGGCGCCGCCGGCCTGGGCAACGCCCTCGGACCGCTGATCGGCGGCGTCCTCACCGAGACGCTGAGCTGGCGCTGGATCTTCTTCCTCAACGTGCCGATCGCGATCTTCGCCGTCTTCGTCACCTACTTCCTCGTTCACGTCAAGGAGCCCGAAGCGAAGGACCAGCGGATCGACTACCCGGGTATCGCGGCGCTCTCGGTCGGCCTCGTCTCGCTGCTGATCGCCCTCGACCAGGTCGCCGACTGGGGCTGGGGAGACCCGCGTGTGGTCGCCCTGCTGGCGCTGGCGGCAATCCTGATCCTCGCCTTCGTCCCGATCGAGCGCCGTGCCGGCACGCACGCCCTGGTTCCGCGGGAGATCATGCGCAACCGCAGCTTCACCGCCTCCTGCGTGGCGATCCTCTTCATGTCGGCGACCTTCTTCGCCTCGCTGCTCTACCTGCCGCAGTTCATGGAGAAGCAGTTCGGCTACTCGCCACTGGAGGCGGGGGTCGGGATCCTCCCCTTCCTCGGCGTTTTCGCGCTTGTCTCCTTCATCGCCGGGCCGCTCTACAACCGCCTCGGGGCGAAGCCGCTGGCGGTCTTCGGTGCCGCCTGCATCACCGTCGCGCCCTTTCTCTTCTCCCAGGTCGACGGCGGCTCTGGCTACGGCTCGCTGATCCCGGGAATGGTCGTGCTGGGGCTTGGAGTCGGCAGCTTCTACCCGACGGCAACGACCGCCGGGGTGACCTCGGTCGACGACTCGCAGACCAGCCTTGCCGGCGGCATCATCTACATGTTCCAGATCGCCGGCGGCTCGATCGGGCTGGGGTTGACCACCACCGTCTTCTCGTCGGCGATCCCACCCTTCGTCGACGGCATCGAGGCCGGCTTCCGGCTCGACGCGGCGCTCTCCCTGGTCGGCTTCCTGATCGCGCTGCTGTTCGTTGGCGGCAACCTCTTCTCGCGCCGCCGGACCGTGGAGCAGACGACCTAGTCGTCGATTTCCCGGTCGTCGCCGCCCTGGCCGTGCAGGCGGTCGTCGCCGCTGCCGCCGCTGAGAAGATCGTCGCCGCTGCCGCCGAACAGGAGGTCGTTGTCGGAGCCACCGAACAAAGAGTCGGCGTCACCGCGACCGTAGAGGATGTCGTTGCCACCGCCGCCGATTAGCTTGTCGCCGCCACCGCCGCCGGAGAGGCGGTCGAAGCCGGGGCCGCCGCGCAGGGTTGCGGGGACCCGTACCTTCGGGTCGACCGAAACCAGGTCGTCTCCACCGCCTGCATTGACTTCGAAGCCGCCGATGGCGGTCGCTTCGCACATCAGCTCGGTTTCCTTGCCTTCCGGGTGCCAGCAGACTTCGCCGCCGACTTCGAGCGGCACGATCGAGTCGATCACGTAGCTGCGCCCGTCTTCGCTGAGCGAGATGGATATCCGGTTGTCTTCGGTCCCTCCCGCCAGCAGTACGGTTAGGGACCCCTCGGTGGCGTGCGCGGTCGTCGCGGCCCACGCCACCAGTACCGTCATCGCAGTCAGAATTGCCCTCTTCATCGCGGAATCGTCCAGCGTCGCGTTGCCCTGGCGCTACTTAAGGGAACAACACGACCTTGCCGACGTTGCGGCGCTGGGCGATGAATTCGTGCGCCTCGCCGGCACGATCGAAGGCGAACGCCTCGGCGACCACCGGCTGCAGCCGGCCCGCCTCGAGATCGGCCATCAGCGGCTCGGTGACGCGGTCGAGGTTGCCCTCGCGGTCCCACCAGCTCAGCATGTTGAGTCCGAAGACGCCCTTGTTCTCGTTCATCAGGAAGAGGCTCTTCCACCAGGGCATCGTCGCCAGCGGCATCTTCGCCACGCTCTTCAGCGTCGCCGGCAGGCTGCGGACGCCGCCGTTGGAGTTCTCCGAAAGCCCGTACATGACCAGCCGCCCGCCCGAGCGCAACAACCGGTAGTCCTTGCGGAAGGAGGTCGGGCCGAGCGCGTCCATGATCAGGTCGACGCCCTCGCCGCTGGTGATCCGCATCACCTCGGCCTCGAAGTCTTGGCTGCGGTAGTCGATCGCGTGGTCGACGCCCTGGGCGCGGATCGCCTCGTGCTTGCCGGGCGAGGCGGTGCCGAAGACCTCGGCGCCGGCGTTGCGGGCAAGCTGAGTAGCCGAGATGCCGACGCCACCGCCGGCGGCGTGGATCAGCACGCGGTCGCCCTTGCGCATCCCGCCCATCAGCGTCAGCGCCGCGTAGGCGGTCCCGTAGTTGACGGGGAAGGCGGCGCCCTGCTCGAAGCTGAGCCCCTCGGGCAGTGGCAGCGCCTGCTCGGCGGGAATCGTCACCAGCTCGGCCTGGCCGCCGAAGCGGGTGCCGGCCATAACGCGGTCGCCGAGCTTGAAGTCGCTGACTCCCTCGCCGACCGACTCGACCTCGCCGGCGACCTCGTAGCCGAGCACGCAGGGCGTCTTCGGGGCGTCCGGGTAGAGGCCGATGCGGGCCAGCGTGTCGGCGAAGTTGATGCCGGCGGCACGCACGGCGACGCGGATCTCGCCGGGCCCCACGGGTGGGTCCGGCCGCTCCTGAACCTGGAGAACCTCGGGACCTCCGGTCCCCGTCAGCACCACCGCCCGCATAGGGGGACCTTAGTGGTCGGGGCTAGAGATCGACCGAACGGCCTACGGCGAAGCCGCCGAGACCGAGGATCTTCTCGATCGTCTCGCCCCGCACCGGGGCGTCGGTGGTGAGGGCCATGACGGCGCGCTCGCCGTCCTGCTCGGCCCCGACCGCAGCGGAGACGATGTTGACCCCCTCCTCGCCGAACATCGTCCCGACCCGGCCGATCATCCCCGGCTGATCGGCGTAGCGGAAGACGGCGATGTGCTCGGCGAAGGGCAGGTAGAAGCCCTCGCCCCAAACCGAGACCAGGTAGGGCTCGTTACGGGGCCCGACGCTGGTGCCGGCGACCTCGACCTCGTGCTCGCCGGAGCCGATGCGGACGGTGACCAGCTCGGTGAAGTCCTCGGCGCTGGCGTCCTTGGTCTCGGTCAGCTCGATCCCCCGCTCCTCGGCCATCTGCGGCGCGTTGACCAGGTTGACCGGCTCCTCGGTGTTGCCGGCGAGGACGCCGGCGAGGACGGCGATCCCGAGCAGCCGGGTGTCGTGGGAGGCGATACGGCCGCGGAACTCGGCGGTGACGCGGTCGACGGAGCCGTCGCCAAGCCCCTGGGCGAGGCGGCCGAGCTTTTCGCAGAGCGGGACGAAGGGCGCCAGCGCCTCCATCGCCTCCGGGCGCACGGCGGCGATGTTGACCGCGTTGGTGACGACGCCGCCGCTGAGCGCGGCGGTGACCTGCTCGGCGGTGACAACGCCGGCGCGGTCCTGTGCCTCGGCCGTCGAGGCGCCGAGGTGCGGCGTGACGACGACGTCCCCGCGGGCGAAGATCGGGTGCTCGGTGAACGGCTCCGAGGGGAAGACGTCGAGCGCGGCGCCGCCCAGCTTGCCGGACTCGAGGCCGGCCATCAGCGCGTCGAGGTCGACCAGCTCGCCGCGGGCGCAGTTGACGAGGCGGGCCCCGTCCACCATCTGGGCGATCGTCTCAGCGTTGATCAGGCCGATCGTCTCCG
Source organism: uncultured Solirubrobacterales bacterium (assembly GCA_963715395.1). GTDB lineage: Bacteria > Actinomycetota > Thermoleophilia > Solirubrobacterales > 70-9 > VAYN01. Next base: position 649,187 of record OY970238.1, on the reverse strand, counting down.
GCGTCTTCGGCACGTGCAGGGTGAGGAGGTCGGCGCGGCCGAGCACCTCCTCGATGCTGTCGAGACCCTCGACCCCGAGCTCGCGGAAGCGCTCGGCGGAGACGAACTTGTCGAACGCGACGACGTCCATCTCGAAGCTCTGCGCCCGTTTGGCGACGAGCTGCCCGATGCGGCCGAAGCCGATCACGCCGAGCGTCTTGCCGTAGAGCTCGGCGCCCTTGAACTTGGCCCGGTCCCAGCGCCCGGCGACCAGCGATTCGTGCGCCTGCGGGACGTTGCGGAAGAGTGCGAGTGCCAGCGCCAGGGTGTGCTCGGCGGCGGCGACCGAGTTGGACTCGGGCGCGTTGGCGACGATGATCCCGCGCCTGGTGGCGGCCGGAATGTCGACGTTGTCGACGCCGGTGCCGGCGCGGCCGATCACCTTCAGGTTGGTTGCCAGCTCGATCAGCTCCGGCGTCATCTTGGTCGCCGAGCGGATCAGGATCGCGTCGAACTCGCCGATCTTCTCGCGCAGCTCCTGATCGGACATCTCCAGCCCCAGCTCGACCTCGAAGTTGTCGCGCAGCAGGTCGACGCCAGTCTCGGCGATCTTCTCCTTGACCAGGACTCTCACCGCGCCACCCCGTTGACGTTCTCCAGCACCCAGTCGATGCAGGCGGTCAGAGCCTCGACGTCGCCGGGCTCAACCGCCGGGAACATCCCCACCCGCAGCTGGTTGCGGCCGAGCTTGCGGTAGGGCTCGACGTCGACGATGCCGTTGGCGCGCAGGGCGGCGGCGAGCGCGGCAGCGTCGACTGAGTCGTCGAAGTCGATCGTGCCGACGACCAGGGAGCGCTTGGTGGGATCGGCGACGAACGGCGTCGCGACCTCGCTCGCCTCAGCCCAGCCGTAGAGGCGCCGGGAAGAATCTGAGGTGCGCTCGACGCACCAGTCGAGGCCGCCGCCGGCCAGCATCCACTCGACCTGGTCGGCCAGCAGCAACAGGGTCGCCAGCGCCGGCGTGTTGTAGGTCTGCTCCTTGCGGGAGTTCTCCAGCGCCGTCTGCAGCGAGAGGAATTCCGGCTGCCAGCGACCCTCGGCGCCGTCGAGCTCCTCGATGCGGGCGATCGCGGCGGGGCTCAGCAGCGCCAGCCAGAGGCCGCCGTCGGCGCCGAAGGACTTCTGCGGGGCGAAGTAGTAGGCGTCGGCCTGGGTGACGTCGACCGGGAGACCCCCGGCGCCCGAGGTGGCGTCGATCAGGACCAGAGCGTCATCGGCGCCGGCCGGACGTTCGACCGGGACCATCACTCCGGTTGAGGTCTCGTTGTGGGCCCAGGCGAGCACGTCGGCGGCCGGGTCGGCGGCTGGCGCGGGCGCGTCGCCGGGATCGGCCGCGACCACGATCGAGTCGGCCAGGAACGGCGCCGCGGCGGTCGCCTTGGCGAACTTGCCCGAGAACTCGCCGTAGGTCAAGTGCAGGGCGCGGTCACGCACGAGCCAGGCGGCTGCGGCGTCCCAGAAGGCGGTAGTGCCGCCGTTGCCGAGCGCGACCTCGTAACCGTCGGGCAGCGAGAAGAGCCCGGCCAGGCCCGAGCGCACGCGCCCGACCAGGTCGCGGACCGGCGCCTGGCGGTGCGAGGTGCCCATCAGTCGCGCCTGCTCGGCCAGCGAGGCCAGGGCCTCGGGGCGCACCTTCGAGGGGCCACAGCCGAAGCGGCCGTCGGCCGGCTTCAGCTCGGCTGGGATCTTCTGGGTGGTGTCGGTAGTCGAGGGCGCCATCGGGCTCGACAGGTTATTGACCCCCGCGGGTGGACTGGCGCCGGGGCCGAGGTTAGGCTGGCCGCGCGGGATTCCAGGTCCGTCCACCAGGAGGAGAGCGATGTATCCGATCAGCTACGAAGTCGACTTCAACCCAGAACCGAACCGCTGGACGACGTTCTTTCGGCTGCTGCTGGCAATCCCGTGGCTGATCGTCGCCACCTTCTGGGGCCTGCTGTTCATCTTCACCCACTTCTTCGCCTGGGTCGCCGTCGTCATCCTCGGCCGCTATCCGCAGTGGCTGTATGAGTTCAACTCTGGCGTCGTCCGCTACTCGATCCGCACCTCCGCCTGGATCTACCTGCAGAGTGACGCCTGGCCGCCGTTCGGCCTCAGCGACGACCCCAGCTACCCGATCCGCGTCAACTTCGCCCCGCCGGCCGAGCGTCAGAGCCGGCTGAAGGCGTTCTTCCGCCTCATCCTGGTCCTCCCGGTGGCGCTGATCCTTTCCTACGGCACCAGCTACATCCAGCTGCTGGCGGGCTTGATCGCCTGGCTGACGATCGTCTTCCGCGGCTACCTGCCGCAGAGCATCAACGACATGCTGACCTTCGTCAACAGCTTCCATGCCCGCGTCCTCGGCTACCTGGCGATCCTTACCGACGACTACCCGCCGATCGGGCTTGAGCGGGCGAAGCCGGCGCCAGCTGCCCCATCGGCGCCTACCGCCCCGCCCCAGCCCCCGGCCGCCCCGGCCGTTTAGGTCCTGCCATGAGCGACGCGATCACCAAAGGCGACGGCTACTCGGTCTCCAACCTCGCCGACCTCGGCGAGGGTCCGGGCTTTCGCAAGATCCGCAAGGAGCTCGGCGTCACCGCATTTGGCGTCAACGCCATCGTGCTGCCGCCGACCTATGAGACCGGCAGCCACTACCACGACGAGCAGGAGGAGCTCTACTTCGTGCACAGCGGCGAAGTCGAGTTCACCTTCGGCGACGGCTCGACCCAGAGGCTGGGGCCAGGCGGCCTGGCCTGGGTGGATGCTCCGACCCCGCGCAAGGTCAAGAACCTGAGCGACTCCGAGGAGGCGGTGTACGTGGTCGTCGGGGGGAAGGACGGGTACGTGGGCAGGGACGGGAAACTCGCGGAGGGCGAGACTCACCGGTGACTTGGGCGGGAGGGGGAGTCCTGTGCCCCTCTCCCGAAGACCGTCGCGCAGCTGAGCGTCATGCAGGGTGCCAACGCTGCCGCTTGAGCCTTCGTGAGAGGGGCACAGGACTCCCTTTCAGGCTCACTTCTCCGAGCATCACAGCCGCCGGGTAGCAGTTCGACACGCGTCCGCTAGCTGCCCGGCGATCCCGTCCTGAACTAGCTAACTGTGCAGGGACGATGGCTGGGGGTTGGATACCCCTCTCCCGAAGGCTCAAGCGGCGACGCTACGAAGCGCCGGGTGCGCCCAGCTGCGCGACGGTCTTCGGGAGAGGGGGTATCCGCTCCCGGCCCCCACCACCCCACCTACTTCGTGTCTTTAAACCCCTGGTCGATCCAGGGCATCATGTCCCGCAGGTCCTTGCCGACCTCCTCGACCTGGTGTCCCTCGCCCTCTTTGCGCATGCGGTCGAAGTTCTCGTTGCCCGCTTTGTTCTCGGCGATGAACTCGCGGGCGAAGTCGCCGGACTGGATCTCGCTGAGGATCTGCTTCATGGCGGCGCGGGACTCCTCGCCGATGACGCGTTTGCCGCGGGTCATGTCGCCGTACTCGGCGGTGTTGGAGATTGAGTAGCGCATGCCCTGAATGCCCTTTTCGTACATCAGGTCGGCGATCAGCTTGAGCTCGTGCAGGCACTCGAAGTAGGCGAGGCGTGGGTCGTAGCCGGCCTCGACCAGGGTCTCGAACCCGGCCCGGACCAGCTCCGAGGCGCCGCCGCAGAGGACGGCCTGCTCGCCGAAGAGGTCGGTCTCGCACTCGTCTTTGAAGCTGGTCTCGATCACCGCCGCGCGGCCACCGCCGATCCCGGAGGCGTAGGCGAGAACGAGGTCGTGAGCGTTGCCACTGGCGTCCTGGTGGACCGCCATCAAACAGGGCACACCGCTGCCTTCCCCGTACTGGCGGCGGACCAGGTGGCCGGGACCCTTGGGCGCGACCATGCCGACGTCGACCCCGGGCGGAGGCTCGATCTCGCCGAAGTGGATCGCGAAGCCGTGGGCGAAGAGCAGCAGGTTGCCGGGGGCGATGCCGTCGGCGATCTCGGAACTCCAAGCCTCGGCCTGTTTCTCGTCCGGCAGCAGGATCATCACCAGGTCGCCGCGGCTGGCGGCTTCGGCGACGTCGAGCACCTCGAGCCCGGCCGCTTCGGCCTTGGCGCGGCTGGGGGAATCGGGCCGCAGGCCGACGACCACGTCGACCCCGGAGTCCTTGAGGTTGAGGGCGTGAGCGTGCCCCTGAGAGCCGTAGCCGAGGATCGCGACGGTCTTGCCGTCGAGCTTGCCGAGGTCGGCGTCTTTGTCGTAGAAGATGTCGTCGGTGCGCATGGCTGGGAGGCTATCCAACCGCCCTAGCGGAGCGCCCTGCGCATCAGCTTGCCCGAGGGCGTGCGCGGCAGCGCCGCCGCCAGCTCGACCCGCTTCGGCACCTTGTAGCCGGCGAGCGATTCGGCGCAGTGGTGCCGCAGCTCGTCGGGGGTGACGGCGGAGCCGCTCTCGAGCACGACCACGGCGGTGACGGCCTGCTGCCACTCGGGGTCCTCGCGGCCGACGACGGCGGCGTCGGCAACCTCAGGGTGGCGCAGCAGCACTTCCTCGACCTCGGCCGGGACCACGTTCTCGCCGCCGCTGACGATCAGGTCGTCGATGCGGTCCTTGACGTAGAGGAAACCCTCCTCGTCGATGTGGCCGAGGTCGCCGGTGTGCAGCCAGCCGTCGGCGTCGGCGCGGCCGGGGGCGACGGTCGGGCCCTGGACGAGGATCTCGCCCTCCTCGATGCGCAAGTGCGTGGTCAGCAGTGGCCGGCCGGCGGAGCCGAGCTTGCGCTGGGCGTCGGCCGGGGCCAGCGTCGTCACCTGCGAGCAGGTCTCGGTCAGGCCGTAAGTCTGGACCACGGTCGCACCCTTGGCGATCGCTTCTTCCAGCGGCTCCTCGGGCACCGGCCCGCCGCCGACCAGGATTGCCCGGGGACCGGAGAGATCGGCGCCGGCCTCGAGCAGCCGCGTCAGCATCGTCGCCACGACGGAGACCACGGTGATGTCGTCGGCTTCGAGGGCGGCGGCGGCGCGGTCGACGTTAAAGCCGTCGTGGACGACCGCCGTGGTGCCGTAGATGACCGAGCGCATGATGATCCCAAGGCCGGAGATGTGGCTCAAAGGCAGGCAGCAGAGCCAGCGGTCCTCCGGCTCGACGCCGAGGTTGAAGGCGGACCCGACCGCGCTCCAGAGGAAGTTGCCGTAGGTGAGGCCGACCGGGTGCGGGGTGCCGGTGCTGCCGCTGGTGAGGACGCGGGCGCAGACCTCGTCCATGTCGTGCTCGCCGAGCAGCGGCAGGTCGGCCTCGGTCTGGGTCAGCTCGCCGGCGTCGTCGAGGTCGACGATCGGCTCCTCGACGGCTGCGATCGCCGCCCGCTCGGCGGCGGTCAGCCGCGGGCTCAGCGGCAGCAGCCTGGCGCCGACCTTCATCAGCGCGTGGGCCAGCACGACCTGCTCGCGGCGGGGATGCATGGTCAGCGCCGTGGTCGAGCCGCGGCGGACGCCGTGGGCGGCGAGCCGGCGCGCGACCCAGGTCGCCTCCGCCTCGAGCTCGGCGTAGGTCATCTCGGCGCCGTCGGCGACCAGCGCTGTGCGCTCGGGGCAGCTTTGGGATCTCTGGGCGAGCCAGTCGTCGAGCTTCATCAGCCGGATATCGTGCCCATCATGCCCAAACGCCATAAGGACGCCCCGCCCGAGCAGGATCTCTACGCGCCGATCGAGTGGCGGAGCGGCAGCGAGTACCAGGACATCCGCTACGAGACGGCGGAGGGGATCGCCAAGATCACGATCGACCGGCCCCGCGTCCTCAACGCCTTCCGGCCGCAGACGCTGGTCGAGATCGGCGCGGCGCTGGAGCTGGCGCGCGAGGACACCGAGGTCGGCGCGATCATCCTCACCGGTGAGGGGCAGCGGGCCTTCTGCTCCGGCGGCGATCAGAGCGTCCGCGGCGACAGCGGCTACGTCGCCGAGGGCGCCTCGCTCGGCCGCTTCCACGTCACCGACCTGCAGGTGCAGATGCGGCGGCTGCCGAAGCCGGTGCTGGCGATGGTCGCCGGCTACGCGATCGGCGGCGGCCACATCCTCCACGTCTGCTGCGACCTGACGATCGCCGCCGACAACGCCGTCTTCGGCCAGACCGGCCCGCGGGTCGGCTCCTGGGACGGCGGCTTCGGCGCCTCGCTGCTGCGCGATCTGGTCGGGACCAAGAAGGCGAAGGAGTTCTGGCTGCTCTGCCGCCAGTACGACGCCGAGGAGGCGCTGGAGATGGGGCTGGTCAACGCGGTCGTGCCGCTCGCCGAGCTCGAGCGGGAGACGGTCGCCTGGTGTCGCGACATGCTGGCGCTCTCCCCCTTTGCCCTGCGCCTGGCCAAGGCCAGCTTCAACGCCCACGAGGACGGCTACGCCGGGATCCAGCAGCTGGCCCACGACGCCAACCTGCTCTTCTATGGCAGCGAGGAGGCCGCCGAGGGGCGCGAGGCCTTCAAGCAGAAACGCCCGCCCGACTTCTCCCAGTTCCCGCGTAGACCGTGACTTCGACGCGCAGCGGAGGAGGCGGCGGAAAATGAGGATCTGGCTGATGGCGGCGCGGCCGCGGACGCTGCCAGCGGCGATCGCCCCGGTTCTGGTCGGCACCGCCGCCGCAGTGCAGTGGGTCGGCCACCTGCCGCGCTGGGGCGCCTTCGTGGCGGCGCTGGTCGGCTCGATCTTCATCCAGATCGGCACCAACCTCGCCAACGACTACTCCGACGCCAAGCGCGGCGCCGACTCCGCCGACCGCCTGGGGCCGGTGCGGGTCACCTCGGCCGGGCTGGTGACGCCGCAGCGGGTGCTGACGGCGACCTGGATCGCCTTCGCCGTCGCGGTCGCCTGCGGGATCTACCTGACGACCGTGGCCGGCCTGGCGATCCTCGTCGTCGGCGTGTTCTCGATCGCCGCCGGCGTCCTCTACACGGGCGGCCCGCGTCCCTACGGCTACGCCGGCCTTGGCGAGGTCTTCGTCTTCCTCTTCTTCGGCCTGGTCGCCGTCAACGGCTCCTACTACGTGCAGATCGAGCACCTCGACACGCTGCCGCTGGGCCTCTCGATCTCGGTCGGCTTCCTCGCCACCGCGATCCTCGTCGTCAACAACGCCCGCGACCTGGAGACGGATCGGCGCGCCGGCAAGATGACGCTGGCGGTGCGGATCGGGCGGCACAACTCGGTGGTGCTCTACCGGCTGCTGATGCTCGGGGCCTTCGTCGTGCTCCCGATCGCGCTGTGGGCGGGCGAAGCGAGTGCGCTGCCGCTGATCGGCCTGCTGGCGCTGCCGATGACCTTCGCGCCGATGCGGGCGATGACCAACCGCACCGATGGGCCCGCCCTGAACGGGGCCCTCGCCGCCACGGGCGCCGTGCTCGCCGTCTACAGCCTGCTGGTCTCGGCCGGACTGCTGATCTCCAGCTGACACCGGACGGGGTGCGCCCCAGGTGGGAAGCTGTCGGTGTGCGAATCGCCGCTGTCGAGGTCATCCCCTACGCGCTGCCCTTCCGCGCGCCCTACGTCACCGCCCGCGGCAGCCTCGAACGGCGCGAGATGGTGCTGCTGCGCCTGCGCTCCGAGGACGGGCTGACGGGCCTCGGTGAAGCGGTGCCACTGGCGCTGCGCGGCGGCACGCCGCTCTCACGCGTAGTCGGCGAGCTGGAACTGCTCGGCGAGCTCTCGGAGCTGGACGAGGCGAGCCTGACGAGCGGCGTCGTCAACCTCTCGGCGCCGGCGCGCTGCGCGGCGCTGACCGCGCTGATGGACCTGCGCGGACGACGGGCAGCCTTCGAGACGAACACGGAGCCGCGCGCTTCCGCACCGGTGCCCTGCAACGCGACGCTGGTCGCCGGCGAGCCCGCCGCGGTGGCGGAGGATGCACTGGCCTGGGCGGCGGAGGGCTTCTCGACCTTCAAGCTGAAGCTCGGAGTCGGCGACGACGTCGGACAGGTGCGGGCCGTGCGCGAGGCCGTCGGGCCAGAGCCGAGAATCCGGATCGACGCCAACACCGCCTGGGACGTGGAGGCGGCGAAGCGGGTCCTCGGCGCGCTCGAGGATCTCGACGTCGAGCTGGCGGAGCAGCCGGTGGCGACGCTGGAGGAGGCGGCCGAGGTGTCCGCTGCCACCTCGATCCCGCTCGCCGCCGACGAGAGCGTCGAGAACCGGGCCGACGCCGAACGAGCGCTGGCGCTCGGCGCCTGCGACCTGGTTGGGATCAAGCTCTCGAAGGTCGGCGGTCCCGAGGAAGCGATCGCGATCGCCGAGGTGCTGCCCTCCTATATCTCCAGCGCGCTCGACGGCCCGGTCGGGATCGCGGCGGCGGCGCAGGTGGCGCAGACGCTTGCCGAGAGCGCGCCGGCGGGCGCGGTCGAACTGGCGCACGGCCTCGCCACCCAGCGCCTCTTCGCCGAGACCGTGGCCGCAACCGAGTGCGAGCTGCGCGACGGGATGCTCCACCTCCCGCCCGGCCCGGGCCTGGGGGTCGAGATCGACGAGCGGGCGCTCGACCTGCATCGGCTTTAGCCTGGCGTGTCGACTTACTCGGCCATAGGCCGAGAAACTCGACACACCGCCGTGGATCCGACCAACGCCAACACCGCCCTCGCTTCTGCCTTCGTCGAGGAGCTCGCCCGCGGCGGCCTGCGGCGGGCGGTGGTCTCCCCCGGCTCCCGTTCCACCCCGCTCGCCGTGGCGCTCTGGCGCCAGCCGGAGATCGAGGTGATGGTGATCGTCGACGAGCGCTCGGCGGGCTTCTTCGCTCTCGGCGCCGCTCAGGCCGGCGATGCGCCAGTGGCGCTGCTCTGCACTTCTGGGACGGCGGTCGTCAACTACCACCCGGCCGTCTGCGAGGCGGACGAATCGGCGCTGCCACTGCTGATGCTGAGCGCCGACCGGCCGCCGGAGCTGCGCGGGATCGGCGCCGGGCAGACGATCGACCAGATCAAGCCCTTCGGCTCCTCGGTGCGCTGGTTCTGCGAAGTCGGCACCCACGCGGCCGACGACGAGGGGCTGCTGCACTACCGCTCGGTCGCTTGCCGGGCGCTGGCCGCGGCGCGAGGGGAGGTCCGCCCCGGTCCGGTTCACCTCAACCTGCCCTGGCGCGAGCCGCTGGCCCCGGTCCCGGTCGAGGGGGCGGTGACCGCGACCGATCCGCTCGCGCTCGCGGGCCGGGACGGGCGGCCGCTGACGGCGGTGACGCGGATCGACCTCGAGCCCTCGGCCTTCCTGCTGGAGGAGATGGCCGGCCACATCGGCGACGCGATCGCCGGCGTGATCGTCGCCGGCCGCCAGCTCGACCCGGAGCTGCGCGAGCCGCTCGCCCACCTCGCCCGCGTCTCCGGCTTCCCGGTCCTCGCCGAGCCGACCTCGCAGCTGCGCTGCGGGCCCCACGACCGCTCCCATGTCATCGCCGCCTACGACCTATTGCTGCGCGACGAGCACTTCGCCCGCTCGGTCGTCCCCGACTTCGTCCTGCGCTTTGGCGAAATGCCGACCAGCAAGCCCCTGCGCGCCTGGCTGGCGGCGAGCGGCGCCAGCGAAATCGTCGTCAACCCCTACGGCGGCTGGAACGAGCCAAGCAACCGGGCAGCGGCGATCCTGCGCGCGGACCCGACCGAGCTGGCCGCCGGCTGGGCGGCGCGACTGGAGAAAGAGCCCCGCGGCGCTCCCGAGGCCTGGATCGCGGCCGAGCTTGCGGCCCAGACGGCCCTCGGCGAGGGACTGAGCTGGGACGGTCCGGTCTCCGAGCCGGCGCTGCACCGGGCGCTTGGCGCGGCCCACCGTGACGGCGACCTCGTCTACACCGCCTCGAGCATGCCGATCCGCGACCAAGAGGCCTTCGTGCCGAGCGCCGAGGCCGATGTCCTCTTCCTCAGCAACCGCGGCGCCAACGGCATCGACGGCCTTCTCTCTTCGGGGATCGGGGCCGCCCACGCCAGCGGTCGTCCGACCACGATCGTCACCGGCGACCTCGGCCTGCTCCACGACGTCGGCGGCCTCGCCGCCCTGCGCGATGTCTCCACCCCGGTCCGCATCGTCGTCATCGACAACGGGGGCGGTGGCATCTTCCACTTCCTGCCGCAGGAGGGCGCGATGGACAACGACGAGTTTGAGGCACTACTCGGTACCCCTCGCGGGGTCGACACGGCCAAGGCCGCCACCCTCTTCGACCTGCCCCACCGCCGCCTGGGGGCACTCGCCGACCTTCCCGCCGCCCTCGCCGCCGGCACCAGTCTCATCGAGGTCAAGACCGACCGCCGCGCCAACGTCGAGGCCCACCGCCAAATAACTGCAAGCGTCCACAAGGCGCTCGCCGCCATCCCAGCGGACTAGATCGAGGGACTGGGGACCCCTCGTCGGAGCCTCCCCGCTGTTGCTCCGACGAGGGGTCCCCAGTCCCTCCTCCACCTACTCAGCCAAAAGCGGCAGCAGCGCCTGCAGCTTGACCTCGGTCTCGGCCAGCTCGGCGGCGGGGTCGGAGCCGGCGACGATGCCGACGCCGGCGAAGAGGTGGGCCTCGCGGTCGCGCAGGAGGGCGCTGCGCAGGGCGACGCAGAACTCGCCGTCCTCGGTGGCGTCCATCCAGCCAACCGGGCCGGCGTACCAGCCGCGGTCCATGCGCTCGAGCTCGGCGATTGCGGAGGCGGCCTGCGACCAGGGCTCGCCGCCGACGGCCGGGGTCGGATGCAGCATGCCGGCCAGCTCGATCGCCGAGCGGGGGTCGGCCAGCTGGGCGATCACAGGCGTCGCCAGGTGCTGGATGTTCGCCACCTTGACGATCTCCGGCTCGGGCGCGGTCTCGACCCAGACCGCGTGCGGGCGCAGGGCGCGGACGATGCGCTCGGCGACGATGCGCTGCTCGCGGCGGTTCTTGTCGCTGCGCAGCAGCTGCTCGCCGAGGTGGTCGTCGACCGCGGGGTCGGAGCTGCGCCGGGTCGAGCCGGCCAGGGCCACGGTCGAGACGCTGGCACCGGAGCGGCGCAGCAAGAGCTCCGGGCTGGCGCCGATGAAGGCCGCCTCCGGGGTGCCGCAGCAAAAGCAGAAGCAGGCCGGGAACTGCTCGCGCATGGCGCCGAACAGAGCCGCTGGATCGTGGGCGGCGCCGACGCTGACAACGACCTCGCGGGCGAGCACGACCTTGCTCATCTCCCCCGCCTCGATCCGGGTCGTGGCGGCGGCGACGGCGGCTTCGAAGTCACCGGGCGAGCGGACGCTGCGGATCGTCGCGTGCGAGGTCGGGTGCGGGTCCAGCAGCGGCAGCGGCGCCTCGGTGCGCAGACTGGCGAGCCGCGCCGCCAGTGCCGCCTCCTTCGCCGCAGCGTCCTCGCCCGGCTGCAGGACGGCGTTGAGGGTGAGGTAGGTGCGATCGCCGCTGCGGCAGAGCGAGAGCTCCGGCAGGACGAGCGAGCCGGGCGTAAGCGAAGACCAGGTCGAGGAGCCGCCGCCGTCACCGGCGAAGGCGAACCCGCCCAGCCAGACCGGCCCCGCCCCGGCCGGCAGCCCGCGCGGCTCCTCCAGCACGGCATCGTGGCCTGTTCGCAGGCACTCCTCGGCGACGTCGGCGAAGCGGCCGGTACCGCGCGAAGCGGCCTCGTGGGCGACGCCGAGACCCGCCAGGGCGAAGTCGCGGTCCGGCTGCTCCCAGCAGAACCAGCGGTCAGAGGCCAGTCGCGATGCGAAGACTGCCGCGCAGGGATCGGCGACGTCGCTCTCGACCGTGATGCTCACCAGCGTCCGGCGCTGGCGCCGGACGGCCCGCTCGAAAGCGCCGGCGAGGGCCTCAGTCGCCGCCACGGCCGATTGCGATCTCGCCCGTGCGGACCATTTCGACCAGGCCGTGGGGACGGACCATGCGCTCGAAGGCCTCGATCTTGTCGGCCGAACCGGTCACCTCGATCGTCATCGTGCGACGGGCGACGTCGACGATTTTGGCCCGAAAGATCTCCGCGAACTGGATGATCTCAGCCCGGTTCTCGACCGCCGAGGAGACCTTGAACAGCGCCATCTCGCGCGCCACCGTCTCCTCCGGTTCCATGTCGCGGATCTTCAGCACGTTGACGAGCTTGTGCAGCTGCTTGGTCACCTGGTCGATCGGGTGCACGGCGCCGTCGAGGGTGAGGGTGATCCGCGAGATGCTGGGGTCGTCGGTCGGGCCGACCGCGAGCGTGTCGATGTTGAAGCCGCGGCGCGAGAAGAGACCGGCGACGCGCGCCAGCACGCCGGGCTTGTTCTCGACCAGGATCGAGAGGATGTGTTTGCGGCCGCTGAGCTGCCCGGGGACGTGCAGGTCCTCGAGCCTGACCATGTCCGGCGTCCCGGCCTCCATCAGCTCACCGCTTTCATTCGCGCACCAGCCCCGGCGCCTCGACCATGTCACGGGCGGCCTGGCCCGGCGGGATCATCGGGTAGCAGTTCTCCTCCTGGGCGACGCGTACGTCGAGCAGCACCGGCCCCTCGGTCTCCAGCGCCTTGACCATCGTCTCCTCGAGGTCGGCCGAGTTCTCGCAGCGCAGGCCGGTGGCGCCGAATGCCTCGGCCAGCTTCACCCAGTCGGGGCTGGCGCCCATCTCGACCGAGCTGTAGCGGCGGTCCCAGAACAGCTCCTGCCACTGGCGGACCATGCCCATGTAGCCGTTGTTCATGAGGAAGACCTTGACCGGGATCTCTTCGCTTACGCAGGTTGCGAACTCCTGCACGTTCATGATCAGGCTGCCGTCGCCGGCCAGGCAGACCACGTGCTCGTCGGGGCAGGCGACCTTGGCGCCGACCGCCGAGGGCAGGCCGAAGCCCATCGTGCCGAGGCCGCCGGAGTTGATCCAGCGGCGCGGCTTGTCGAAGCCGTAGTACTGGGCGGCCCACATCTGGTGCTGGCCGACGTCGGAGGTGATGATCGCGTCGCCCTGAGTCGCCCGGTGCATCGCCTCGACCATGAACTGCGGCTTGATCTCGCCGTCCGCGCCGGGCTCGTAGAAGAGCGGATGCTCGGTCTGCCAGGCGCGCAGCTGGTTCCACCAGGCGTCGAGGCGGGAGGAGTCGGTCTGCAGCGCCCGGTACTCGCGGGTCAGCTTCGGCAGCACCAGCTTGACGTCGCCGACGATCGGGATGTGGGCGCCGACGTTCTTGGAGATCTCGGCCGGGTCGATGTCGATGTGGATGACCTTGGCGTGCGGCGCGAACTCGTCGATCTTGCCGGTGATGCGGTCGTCGAAGCGGGAGCCGATGGCGACGATCAGGTCGGCTTTGTCCATCGCGTAGTTGGCGGTGACGGTGCCGTGCATGCCGAGCATCCCGAGGAAGTTCTCGTTCGAGGCGGGAAAGGCGCCGAGGCCCATCAGGGTCGAGGTGACCGGGAAGCGATCGGAACCGGCCAGCTCGCGCAGCTCCTCAGAAGCGTTGCCGTTGATCACGCCGCCGCCGCTGTAGATGATCGGCCGGCGGGCGTTGGCCAGCGCTTTGGCGGCGATGCGGATCTGTTTGATGTTGCCCTCGATCGAAGGCTTGTAGCCGGGCAGCTCGACCGGCTCGGTGCGCGGCGAGTAGTCGATGTCGGCGCGCGAGAGGTCCTGCGGGATGTCGAGCAGAACCGGCCCCGGGCGCCCGGTCGAGGCGACGTGGAAGGCCTCGTGCACGTACTCGGGGATCTGGCGCGCGTCGGTGACCTGGAAGGAGTGCTTCACGAAGGGCAGCGTGGCGCCGAGGATGTCTGCCTCCTGAAAGCCGTCGGTGCCGATCAGGTCGGTGCGGACCTGGCCAGTGATGAAGACGGTCGGGACCGAGTCCAGCATCGCGTCCGCGATCGCGGTGACCAGGTTGGTCGCGCCGGGGCCCGAGGTGGCGAAAGCGACCCCGACCCGGCCCGAGGCCTTGGCGTAGCCCTCGGCGGCGTGACCGCCGCCCTGCTCATGGCGAACCTGGACGTGGCGGAAGTCGGCGTCGACGAGGGCGTCGTAGGTCGGCAGGTTGGCCCCGCCGGGGATCCCGAAGACGTCCTTGACGCCCTCCGCCTTGAGGCTTTCCATCAACGTGTCGGCAGCTCGCATCGGACTGGCGATGCTACCAGCGCGCAGGCGCCGCCTGAGCGTGCGCGGAGGCTGCGGCTACGCCCGCCCAGCCGGCGATTTCGCCGGGTTCCAGCGGGTGCGCGGGTCGATGTGGTCCTCGACCGCGTTGCCCTTGTAGCGCTCGATGATGTGGATCATCGACTCGACCAGCTCCTCGCCGAGCAGGGTCGGCTCGAGGCCGAGGTCGAGCAGCTTGGTGTGGACCGCGTTGTAGTAGTGCTGCTCCTTCTCGACCCGAGGGTTCTCGTAGTGCTGGATCTCGACCGCGTAGCCGAGGTGCTCACCGGCCTGCTTGACCAGCCCGGCCAGCTCCAGCACCGAGAACTGCTCGGTGAACTGGTTGAAGACGCGGAACTCGCCGGCATCGGCCGGATTGTTAACCGCGAGGTCGACGCAGGCCAGGGTGTCGCGGATATTGAGGAAGCCGCGGGTCTGGGTGCCGGCGCCATAGACCGTTAGCGGGTGTCCGATCACCGCCTGCAGGCAGAAGCGGTTGAGCACGGTGCCGAAGATCTCGTCGTAGTCGAAGCGAGTGATCAGGCGCTCGTCGCGGGCCGTCTCCTCGGTCTCGATGCCGTAGACGACGCCCTGGTTGAGGTCGGTCGCGCGCAGGCCCCAGGTGCGGCAGGCGAAGTGGATGTTGGTCGAGTCGTGGACCTTCGAGCAGTGGTACAGCGAGGCCGGCAGCTTCGGGAAGGGCAGCGTGTCGCGGCGGCCCTTGTGCTCGATCTCGATGTAGCCCTCCTCGATGTCGATCTCGGGCTGGCCGTACTCGCCCATCGTCCCCAGCTTGACCAGGTGGCAGTCGGGCACGTGGTCGCGGATCGCGAAGAGCAGGTTGAGGTTGCCGATTACGTTCGCGTACTGGGTCTCGACCGCCTGCTCGCGCGAGGCCATCGAGTAAGGCGCCGAGGCCTGCTGGCCGTAGTGGACTACGGCTTCGGGCCGGGTCTCGGCGACGACCCGTTCGAGCAAGTCGCCGTCCTGAACCGAGCCGACGTAGCTGGAGATCTCGGTTCCGCTCAGCTCCTTCCAGGCCGCGATGCGCTGCTCGAGATCGGCGATCGGCGTCAGTGAGCCGGTGCCGGCTTCCCGGTGCCAGCGGCGCCGGGAGAAGTCGTCGACGAGAGATACATCGTGGCCTTGGGCGGCGAACCTGAGGGCCGTCGGCCAGCCGAGGTAGCCATCGCCCCCGAGGATGAGGATTCGCATAGGCGGGGCAGCTTAGTTGAATCCCCCCGATGGAAAGTGGACTGGCGGCGCGCAACGGAGGCCGGATCGGCCTCACCGCTCTCGTCGCGATCCTGCTGCTCGGGTTCGGACTGCGGGTAGGCGAGGCATGGGACGGCCGGGCACCGGTCTACGACGCAGCCGCCTACGCGGCGATCGCCGCCAACCTCGAGCGCGGCGAAGGGTTCACGGCCGGTCCCGGCGCGACGCAGCCGTCCAGCAACTACTCCCCCGGCCTGCCGCTTTTCGTCGCCGGCCTCTACGAGCTGACTGGCGGCGTGCACGAACGCTTCGCCCGCCTGACGCTTGCGCTTCTCGGCACGCTTTCGGTGCTTTTCGCCTACCTGCTGTCACGCCGCCTTCGCCGCGCGATGCTTTTTGGCGGTTCTGACCGCCTAAATGCATCGAGCGGCGCGATCGGGGGGTTGCTGGCGGCTGCCGCGGTGGCGGTCTACCCGGCGCTGCTCGAGTACCAGGGGATGCTGATGGGCGAGCCTCTGGCGGCGGCGCTGCTGTCCGGTGCAGTGCTGGCGCTGTTCTGGGCGGCTGACGGTGAGGCGCGGGCACGCTGGCTGCTGCCGGGGGCGCTGCTCGGGGCGACCGCGATGGTGCGGCCCGAGTACCTCGGCGTCGCCGTGCTGCTGGGCCTGGTCGTGGTCGGGCGCGCCGCCTGGGGCGGCGAGTGGCGGCGCGGGCTCGGCCAGGCCGCGATCCTGCTCGCCGGCCTCGCCGTCGTCGTCGCGCCCTGGACGATCCGCAACGCCGTCGTCCTCGACCGCACCGTGCCGATCTCAACCGGCGGCGGTCAGGTGCTGTTCGCCGGCACCTACCTGCCCTCTGACGGCGATCCCGAACGGGTCGGTGCTGAGGTCGTGGCCCGGCACCCGGGCCTGTTCGACCCCGCCGACGCCCAGCGCCTGCGCCTCGAGCAGATCCTCGCCCGCCTCGCCGCCCAGCGCTACCCGGGCCTCGAAACCGACCAGGCGCTCTCGCGCATGGGGCGCGAACAGCTCTGGGACGACGTCAGAGAGAAGCCGCTCGAGTTCGCCGGGTTCGTCGCGGCCAAGGTCGGGCGGATCTGGTCGCACGGACCCGCGCGAGGTGATGCGCGAGCCGGCCTGGGCGGCGCTGCACTGGGCGCTGGTCGCTCTGGGGCTCGCAGGGCTCTGCCTGCTCGCCTGGTCGCGCCGCTGGGAGGCGCTGGTGCTCGCCACGATCTTCCTCGGCATCACCGCGCTCAGCGCGCTGCTGGTCGCCTCACCGCGGCGGGTGCTGGTGCTGCTGCCGCTGGTCGCGGCGCTCGCTGGAGTCGCCGCAACCTGGCTTTGGGACCGGTTCAGTCCAGGTCGTAGGTGACCTGGAAGATCAGCTTGATGTAGGTCGCCGTGTCGGCGCCTTTGAAGGTGCACTTGTAGGCGACGACGTCCGGGGCGGTCGACTTCACCGTCGGCACGCAGTAGAAGGCCTTGGTCGCGCGCGGCTCCTCGACCCGCAGCTCGGTCGTCTTCACCATCACCTGCTTCGCCTGGGCGCAGGTGGCGAA
Organism: uncultured Solirubrobacterales bacterium; assembly: GCA_963715395.1. Lineage (GTDB taxonomy): Bacteria > Actinomycetota > Thermoleophilia > Solirubrobacterales > 70-9 > VAYN01. Next base: position 632,362 of record OY970238.1, on the reverse strand, counting down.
GCGCGCCTGCGAGGGATCAACGTTGCTGGAGGTGAGCGTGCCGGTGATCTTGTCGCCGATCACGTTGGGTGAGCTCGCCGTGCAGGTCTGTGCCGGCGTCTTGGCGCCGGCGCTGCCGCGGCGAGGACGAGGCTCGCGCAGACGGCGAGGGAGGTTGCAAGCAGGGTGGTTCGGCGCATAGAGGTTCTCCTCATGTCGGTTGCACTCTGCCCAGCAGGTTTCGCCACGCTGGCTCGCTCCCCTGCGCCCGGGATAGCCTGGGCCGGCGTTGACCGCCGTCGCCAACCGGATCCGTGCCCTGCCCGAGCGCTACGGGAAGAAAACGCTGATCGCGCTGGGGCTGATCGCGATCGTCGGCCTCGGCGCCCGTGCCTACGTCGTCGCCAACCCGGTCGCCAGCCCGGCCGACGACTCCCACGCCTACTTCGCGCTCTCCAAGGCGCTGTACGAGGAAGGGAGCTACGGGGGGCCCGAATTCCGCGACTCCAGCGACTGGTCGCCGGGGGCGCCGCTGCTCTACGCCGCCAGCTTCTACGCGACCGGCGGCGCGCGCGAAGGCACGGCACGGATCGTCGAGGCGCTGCTCGGGGTCGCCGCGATCCTCGTCGTCTTCGCTCTGGGCCGACGGCTCGGGGAGGCGGTGAGAGGATCGCGAGGCTCACGCGGCATCGACGCGGAGCGACACCCAGGCGCTGGCATCGGCTCCGTCGCCGGCCTGCTCGCCGCCTTCGCGGTCGCGGTCTACCCACCCTTCATCCACTCGACCGGCGAGCTGATGAGCGAGCCGCCCGCGATCCTCACCCTCCCCGCCGCCGTGCTGGCCTTCCTTTGGGCGAGCGAACGCGAGCGCCTGTGGGTCTGGCTCGTCCCCGGCCTGCTGTTCGGGCTGACGGCGATGTTCCGGCCCGAGTACCTGTTCGTCGGCGCCGCCTTCGTCGTCCTCGCCGCGATCCGGGTCGGGATGGCGCGCGGCTGGCGCCCCGGCCTCGGCGGCGGCGGCCTGCTGCTCGCCGCCCTGCTGCTGCCGATCGTGCCCTGGACGATCCGCAACGTCGACGTGCTCGACCGCGTGGTGCCGATCTCGACCGGCAGCGGCAAGGCGCTCTACGTCGGCACCTTCCTCCCCGCCGACGGCGAATACCAGCGGGTCAAGGCGATTCTGGTCGAGCGCTACGAAGGCCGCCGCCTGGACCCGCACTCGCGCGGCCCTCGACGACGTCGACCCGGCGCCGCTGTTCGACCGCGTCGCCGCCCGCTATCCGGAGCTGCCGCGCGACTCGGCGCTCGGCAAGATCGGCAAAGAGAACCTCTCCAAGTACTTCGGCGAAGACCCGGCCGGCTACCTGGCGATGACCGCGCGCAAGGTCGGCCGGATGTGGAGCAGCGGCGTCGGCGAAGCGATGAGCAGCAGCCTCGGGCGGGCGGTGCAGATCCTGCATCGTCGCCCTCGGCCTGGCCGGCTCCGTGCTGCTGGGGCTGCGCCGCCGCTGGTGGGAGCTGGTCGCGCTGGCGACGCCGATCGTCCTCGTCACCGCCGTCGGCGCCGCCTCGCTGGCCGCCCCGCGCCGCAACGAGGTGCTGATGACGCTCGTCTTTCCACTCGCCGCTCTGACGGTGTCGCGGCTGCTCGCGGCCATATCCTCCGGTCGCGAATGGTCCCCAGAGCAGGCATCTTCCCCTCCGAGCTGACGGCGCTGCGCGCCGGCGGGCTGATCTTCGCGATCGGCCTGATCGCCTACGCGGTCCTGCGCCGGCGCTCGCTGCGCAACGCCGACGTGCTGATCCTGCTCGCCGCCGGACTCGGCCTGGCGCTCGTCTCCGGCACCGAAATCGTCGACGGGCTGCTCTCCGCCTTCTCCTTCGAGAAAGGCAACGGCGGCCGCATCCTCGGCCTCGCCGTGTTCGCCATCTTCATCCTCTTCCTGCTGATCCTGCGGGCGCTCTCGCAGGCGGCGCGCAACTCGCGCCAGCTCTCGGCCGCGCTCGAGGGGCTGGCCTGGGAGGAGTTCCGCCAGGCCGGCCTGCCGGAGCGCTTCCGCAGCAAGGTCGCGATCCTCGTCCCCGCCTACAACGAGGCCGAGAACATCGGCCACGTGCTCGAGCAGATGCCGGCCGCGGTCTGCGGCGTCGGCACCGAGGTCCTGGTCGTCGACGACGGCTCCCGCGACGGCACCGGCGACGTCGCCGCCTCCCACGGCGCCGCGGTCGCCCGCCACGTCACCAACCGCGGCGGCGGCGCAGCGCTGCGCACCGGCTACCGGCTGATGGTCGAATCCGGCGCCGAGGTCGTCGTCACCCTCGACGCCGACGGCCAGCACCTGCCCTCGGAGATGGAGCGCCTGGTCAAGCCGGTGCTCGACGGCGAGGTCGACGTCGCCCACGGCTCGCGCGTGCTCGGCCACGCCGACCGCAACCACTTCGCCCGCGAGCTCGGCATCGTCTTCTTCAACCGCATCGTCTCGCTTCATCACCCGCACCCACGTCACCGACTGCTCCAACGGCTACCGCGCCGTCCGCACCACCGTCCTCCCCCAGCTCGTCCTGCGCCAGGAGCAGTTCCACACCTCCGAGTTCATGATCGAGGCGATCAAGCGCGGCGTCCCGGCCAAGGAGATCCCGATCACGGTCGAACAGCGCCTGCACGGCCACTCCAAGAAGCCGGCCGTCTTCCGCTACGGCGTCGGCTTCGCCAACGCGATCGTCAGGACCTGGCTGCGCTAGTCGCACGCCCGGGTGCCGGACCGCCGCCGGGTCCGGCAGGTAGAGGTCCGTCCCGCAGCGCGGGCAGACCTGGACGTAGAGCTTGAGCTGCCTTGTGGCAGGTCGGGCACTGCGCGTTCGGGTTCGTTCTTCTCGACCCGGTAGAGGATCGCGGCGACCAGGCCGAGCCGGGGCAGGACGGCGCCGATCACGAACCAGATCCAGAAGGAGCTGCCCTTGCCCCTGGCGATGATGCCGGTGGCGAGGCCGAAGAAGAAGGCGATGACGAGGTACTCCACGTACCCATTCTTGCGGGTCTTCGGCATAGGCCTTACGTCCAGGCGCTCCTGCAGTCCTCAAGCCGGTTCGGCAGGCTACCGACAACCCCGGAGAGGCCCGCACAGGGCGCTTCGCGCATGGCGATTCCACAGACGACAGCGAGGGCGGGCAAACCGAAGCGCCACAGGCGCCGTCGGCGCCGCACGCTCTGGAAGGACAAGCACTACCGCTGGGTCCCCGACGGGCAGGGCGACTGGCAGGTCCAGGGCTACGTCGTCCGCCACCGCCACAAGCCGAAGCGCGAAGCACTTCCGCGGACCGGGGAAGAAGCCGCCGCGCCGGGTGCGCCAGCGGCAGCGCCGGCCTCGCCGCCGACCAGCGACTCCGCGGCCGGCCGGCGCCTACCAGGGCCCGTTCGGGGCCGAGCAGGCGGTGCGGCTGCTGAACCGGGCCGGCTTCGGCCCGCTCCCGGGCCAGGCCGAGCAGCTGGTCTCGCTGGGCCTGGTCGGCGCCGTCCAGTCGCTGACCCGCCCCAGCGGCGCCGCCACCCTGAGCGGGCCGGCGCCGGTCGACGACGACGGCAACCCGATCGCCCCCGCCGACGCCTGGGGCCACGACCACCTCTGGTGGCTCGACCGCATGGTCCGCAGCGACCAGCCGCTGGTCGAGCGGATGGCGCTGGTCTTCCACGACTGGTTCGCGACCTCGATCGACGGCGTCTCCAAACAGCAGCAGATGATCGACCAGTCCAACCTCTTCCGCTCCGCCTGCTTCGGCTCCTTCCTCGACCTCTTCAAGGCGGTGACGATCGACCCGGCGATGCTGCAGTGGCTGAACGGGAACGAAAACCGCAAGACGCGCGCCGAACGAGAACTACGCCCGCGAGATGATGGAGCTGTTCAGCCTCGGCGCCGACCGCGGCGCCTACACGCGAGGACGACATCCGCGAACAGGCGCGGGCGCTGACCGGCTGGCGCAACGACTGGTCGAGCGAGCTCGGCGCCCACAACTTCCGCTTCGACCCCAAACGCCACGACGCCGGCACGAAGACGGTCTTCGGGCGCAGCGGCAACTGGGGCTGGGAAGACGCCTGCCGGCTCTGCGTCGAGCACCCCCTCCACCCCTCCTTCTTCGTCGACAAGCTCTGGAGCTACTTCGTCCCCGAGCCGCCCCCGGCGGCGACCCGCGACGGCGCTGATCGACACCTACCGCGGCTCCGGCTGGGCGATCCGGCCGGTGCTGGAGGCGATCCTGATGAGCCCCGAGCTCTACCAGGGCCCGCCGATGGTCAAGCCGCCGGTCGTCCAGCTCGCCGGGATGCTGCGGGCGCTCGGCCGCGGCGATCGACACCGACGCCTGGGTCTGGCTCTGCGAACCCGCCGGGCAGGTCCTCTTCCGGCCGCCCGAACGTCTCCGGCTGGGACGACACGCGCTGGCTCGACACCTCGCGCATGCGGGCCCGCTGGAACATCGTCGACTACGCCCTCGACGGAGATCTCGCGTCGACGCCTGGAACGGCACCTACAGCACCACCGAGACCGCCGAGGAAGCGCTGGCCGGGCGCTCGCCGCCTGGGGCTCGCCGGCGCTGCGGCCCGAGCACCGGGCCGAGCTGCTCGACTTCGCCCAGCGGGCGGAGAAACAGGTCGCTCGCCAACTGGCAGCAGGCCCCTACCGGGCGATGCGCCAGAACGCCCTGCTGCAGCTGATCGGCATCAGCCCGGACACGATCCTGCAATGAGGAGGCGCTGACGGTGCACAACTGCTGCAGCGACTACACCCGCTCCCAGCTGCTGCGCTCGGCCGCCGCCGAGGCCGGCCGGGGCCTGCCGGCGATCGAGCCGGGGATGCCCGAGCCCGCCGGCACCGGGCTCTCGCGGCGCACCTTCCTCTCGCGCAGCGCCGGCCTGGCGCTGGCCGTCTACGGCGCCTCGAAGATCCCGCTCTCGGCCTTCGAGGCGGGCATCGCCCAGGCGGCGCCGACCGACAAAGTCCTGGTCTCGGTCTTCTTCGACGGCGGCATCGACTCGCTCAGCGTGCTGGCGCCGGTCGGCGACTCGCGCTACGCGCAGCTGCGGCCGAGCCTGGCGCTGCCACCCGGAGCCGGCACCGCGTTCGGCGAGGACCCGAGCCTGCGCTGGCACCCGGCCGCCGCCGGCCTCGCGACCCTGCACGCCGAGGGCAAGGTCAGCGCCTTCCCGGCGATCGGCTACGACCATCCCGACCAGTCGCACTTCACCTCGCGCCACTTCTACGAGATCGGCGAGCTCGAGGTCGGCTTCCGCACCGGCTGGCTCGGCCGCTACATCGACTCGGTCGGCGACGACGAGAACCCGCTGCAGGGCCTCTCGATGGACGGCTCGCTGTCGCCGATGATCGCCACCGCCGAGCCGCCCGGTGGCGGCGATCGACAGCGTCGACGGCTACGACCTCTGGTCGCCGGTCAGCGACCCGATCGAGGACGAGATGTACCGCAGCTTCGCCCGCTTCGGCGCGCTGCCCTCCGACTCGCCGGCGCTGGCGCAGGTGCGCCGCGCCACCGCCCAGACCGACAAGCTGCGCCAGGACCTCGGCGGCATCGGCGACTTCACCAGCCCGGTCGCCTATCCCGACACCTGCTTCTCGCACAAGCTCGCCGGCCTCGCCGCCTTCATCGCCGCCGGGCTGCCGATGCGGGTGGTGACGATCCGCGCCGCCGGCGGCTACGACACCCACGCCGACCAGGCGGCCGACCTCGACCGCAACCTGCGCGAGACCTGCGAGGGGCTGCTCGCCTTCCAGCGCGACCTCGAGGCGCGCGGCCTCGCACGACCGGGTGATGGTCGAGATGTGGAGCGAGTTCGGCCGCCGGCCGGAGGAGAACGGCTCCGCCGGCACCGACCACGGCGCCGCCGGCTGCGCCTTCGTGATCGGCTCCAAAGCGAAGGGCGAGATGGTCGGCGAGTTCCCCGGCCTGGCCAAACTCGACGCCAACGACAACCTGCGCGCGACCAGCGACTTCCGCGGCATGTACTGCTCGCTGCTGGAGCAGTGGCTCGGCCACGACGCCGGCGCCGATCATCCCCGGCGCCTCCGGCTTCGCCCGGCCGACGCTGGTGAAGGCGTGAGCCGGGCGCGGCGGCGTCGCCGCCGCGCTGGTTCTGGCGCGCTGCGATCGCGCTGGCGCCGGCGCTCGAGCTCGGCCCGTCGGCCCGGCGAGCGCGCGGCGGCCGCCGACTGCTCCTGGCAGCGGCACTCGAAGCGGGTCGTCAAGCAGGTCAAGCGCCAGGGCCAGGTGCGGCGGAGCGTCCGCGTGCGCCACTGGTGGAGCTGCGAGCCCGCACCGCCGGCGCCGGCGCTCGGCGCGCCGCCCGCTGCCGCGCCCGCGCCGAGCCCTGCCCCGGCGCCGCCGGCCGAACCCGAACCGGACCCCGGCATACCCCGGCTCAGCGTCAAAGCGCGTCGAGTACAGCTTCACGCTCTCGCGCCCCAGCGTCGCCGCCGGCGAGGTGATCGTCGAGCTCAACAACCAGGGCGAGGACCCGCACAACCTCAACCTCCAGCGGGAAGGCGGCGGCGAATCCGCCGCTGGAGGTCGCCGAAACCGGCCCGGTGCGAGCACCGGACCGCCCGCTTCGACCTCGCCGCCGGCACCTACCGGCTCTGGTGCAGCCTGCCGACCCACGAGGAATGAGGGCATGAGCGCGACCTCACTGGTGGTCGCAGGGGACTAGCCGCAGCCGCTTCGGGTGGCCGATCGAGCCGACCTCGGAGATGTCGCGGCGGAAGGGCAGGCTGGCGGTCCAGTCGAGCACCGCGCGGGCCTTGCGGGCGGCGCCCGGGATCTGGCTCATGTGGTAGGTCCGGGCCAGCCACCAGGCCGGGAAGCCGCGGAAGGTGCGGTCGCCGATCCGGCCCACCGCCTTGTAGCGGCCGAGGTTGACGAACGAGGCTTCGCTGCGGTACTCGAACGCGCTCCGCTGAGCCGATCCCCGAGCTCGGCGGCGATGTTGCGGGCCGCGACCGGGCCCTGGCGGACGGCGTGCTGGGCGGTCGGCGGGCAGAGTGCCGCCGCGCGGGTCGGGCGCCGCGGCGCAGTCGCCGATCGCCCAGACCGAGTCCAGCCCCTGCACCCGCAGGTAGTCGTCGACCGGGACCCGGCCGCGCTCGTCGAGCGGCAGGTTGAGGTCGCGCAGGATCGGCTGCGGGGCGACGCCGGCGGTCCAGACGACGGTCCTGGTCGGCAGCGTCTCGCCGCTCGAGAGCCGGGCGCTGTCGGCGGCCGACCTCGCTCCAGCGTCGTCTCCAGGCGGATGTCGATGCCGCGGCCGCGCAGCTCGCGCAGCGCGTAGTCGGCCAGCTCGATGTCGATCTCCGGCAGCACCCGGTCGGCCGCCTCGACCAGCACCCAGCGCATCCCGTGCAGGCGGGCGCGCGGGTAGCTCTCCATCGCGTCGGCGGCGAAGTCCTGCAGCTCGGCCAGCGCCTCGAGCCCGGCGTAGCCGCCGCCGACGAAGACGTAGGTGAGCAGCTTCTCGCGGCGGGCCGGGTCCTCGGTCGCGTTGGCTTCCTCCAGCGTCTCGACCACGTGGTTGCGCAGCCAGATCGCGTCGGCGAGGCCCTTGAAGCCGATCGCGTGCTCGGCGAGGCCCGGGCACCGGCAGCACCCGCGAGACCGAGCCGAGCGCCAGCAGCAGCTGGTCGTAGGGCAGCGTCTCGATCTCGCCGTACTTGGCCCGCAGCTCGCACCGTCTTGCGCCTCGGGATCGTGGCCGACGATCGAGCCGAGCCGCAGGTAGGTGCGCTTGAGGATCTCGCGCAGCGGCGTCACCACGTGCCGCGGCTCCAGCGTCCCGGCCGCCGCCTCCGGCAGGAACGGCGTGTAGAGCATGAAGTTGATCTCGTTGACGAGCACCAGCCGCGCCGACTGCTTCGGCATCACCCGCTCCAGCTCCCGCGCCGCCGTCGCGCCGCCAAATCCACCACCGGCGATGACGACGTTCCAGGCCATGAGTCCAAGTTAGCACTTTGTAACAACGTGTCACAAAGTGCTAAGTCACACTTACTTCGGCATGAGGCTCCCAAACTCAGCGCACGAATCTGGACCCTGGCGGATCCGCGCGATCGTGCCGGACTTCACCCTGGAGGACGTCTGGGCCCTCCCCGTCCAGGGCGGCGCCGATGAGTTCCCGGTGCTGCTCGAGCTGATGGCGAAGAGCGATCCCGCCAATGCGGAATCCCCGGCGGCGCGGGCCCTGTGGCGTCTGCGCGATCGCCTCGGCCGCTGGCTCGACCTCGGGCGAATCTCGACGTCAGCCGACGGAAGCAGCGCCGGCAAGTTTCCGATCCCGGGCACGAACGAAACCTCGCTGGCCGAACGGCTGCCGGACGACCTGCGGGGCACGGCGACGGATCTGGACTTCGGATCGCTGCCTTTCGAATCCCTCTACCGCACCGACGTCGAGTTCGCGGCGGAGGTGTCGAACAAGACCGTGCACGGCGCGATGCACCTGGCCTGGGCCGACCAGGGGGACGGCCGCTACCAGGGGCAGATGGCCGTCTACGTCAAGCCGCGCGGCCTATTCGGCAAGGGATACATGGAGCTGATCAAGCCGTTCCGGCACTGGATCGTCTACCCGGCGCTGATGCGGCAGACCGAGCGCACCTGGAATGCGCGTAGGCGCTAGATCCGCTCGCGGATCAGGCGGTTGACCTCGCCGCCGTCGGCGCGGCCCTTGGTCTCGCGCATGACGTAGCCGACGATGGCGCCGATCGCCTTCTCGTTGCCGGCCTTGATCTGCTCGACCGCCTCGGCGTTGGCGGCGATCGCGGCGTCGACGATCGACTCCAGCTCGCCGTCGTCCGCGGACATCTGGGCGAGGCCCTCGCGCTCGACGATCGCGGCCGGGTCGCCGCCCTCGGCGACCAGCGCCGCCAGCACGGTCTTGCCGCTGCCGTGGGAGATCTTCTTCTCCTCCACCAGCGCCGACCAGCGCGGCCAGCGCCTCCGGGCTCGACCTTGGACTCGGCGGCGGAGACGCTCGCCGTCGGCCTGGCGCAGCGCCGCCGCCAGCTCGCCGGTGACCCAGTTGGCGACGACGCGCGACTCGACCCCGCCGGCGGCGGCGTCGGCGCGCTCGAAGAACTCGGCGGTCTCGGGGTCGGTGGCCAGCGTCGCCGCGACGTCCTCGGCCAGGCCCAGCTCCGCCACGTAGCGCTGCGATCCGCGCCGCCGGCAGCTCCGGCAGCGCCTCGCGGGCCTCGCGCAGCATCTCCTCGGTCGGCGCCAGCGGCACCAGGTCGGGCTCGGGGAAGTAGCGGTAGTCGTGCGACTCCTCCTTCGAGCGCAGCGAGGTGAGGCTGCCGCTGACCGGGTCGAAGTGGAGCGTCTCCTGGGTCACCGTCCCCCCCGCCGCGATCAGCTCGCGCTGGCGCTCCAGCTCGGCTTCGACCCCGCGCTGGAGGAAGCGGAAGCTGTTCATGTTCTTCAGCTCGGTCTTGGTGCCGAGCTCCTCGGAGCCGGCCGGGCGCACGGAGACGTTGGCGTCGACCCGCAGGCTCCCCTCCTCCATGTTGACGTCGGAGACGCCGAGCTGGCGCACCGTCTCGCGCAGCAGCCGCGCCCACTCGGCGCGCTTCGGCGGCGCCGCGCAGGTCGGGCTCGGTGACGATCTCGACCAGCGGCGTGCCGCCGCGGTTGAAGTCGACCAGCGAGGCGCCGGAGCCGTGGATCCGGCCCGACTCGCCGACGTGGATCATCTTCGCCGCGTCCTCCTCGAGGTGGGCGCGGTGGATGCGGACGTCGCCCGAGCCTGCCGTTGCTGGCAAGCGGAATGTCGAACTGGCTGATCTGGTAGGCCTTGGGACTGTCGGGATAGAAGTAGTTCTTGCGGTGGAAGATCGAGCGCGGCGCCACCTCGCACTCCAGCGCCGCGGCGATCTGCAGGGCGTAGAGGATCGCCTGCTCGTTCGGCACCGGCAGCACCCCGGGATGGGCGAGGCAGACCGGGCAGGTGTGGACGTTGGGCTCGTCGCCGAAGGAGAGCTCGCAGCCGCAGAACATCTTCGTCCTGGTCGCCAGCTGGACGTGGATCTCGAGCCCGATCACCGCCTCCAGTTCAGCCATCGTTGCGCCCTCCGGCCTGGAGTCGAAGCCGATCCCCTGCTCCAGCGCGTAGGCCGCCTCCAGCAGCTTCTGCTCGGCGAAGGCCGGGGCCGCGATCTGGAAGCCGACCGGCAGCTGCGGGCCGCCGCCTTCGGGCTCGGCCAGGCCGGCGGGGATCGAGATCGCCGGGATGCCGGCCAGGCTCATCGGCACCGTGAAGAAGTCGTTCAGGTACATCGACAGCGGGTCGTCGGTCTTCTCGCCGAGCCCGAAGGCGACCGAGGGCGAGGTCGGGGTGACGACGAAGTCGACGCCGGCGAAGGCGGTGTCGAAGTCCTCGGCGATCCGCGTCCGCACCTTCTGCGCCTGGCCGTAGTAGGCGTCGTAGTAGCCGGAGGAGAGCGCGTAGGTGCCGAGCATGATCCGCCGCTTGACCTCGGGGCCGAAGCCCTCGGCGCGGGTCGTCTCGTACATCTCCAGCAGGTCGCCGGCCTGCTCGGAGCGCATCCCGTAGCGGACGCCGTCGTAGCGGGCCAGGTTCGAGGAGGCCTCGGCCGGGGCGATCACGTAGTAGGCGGAGATGCCGTGCTCGGCGCTCGGCAGCGAGACCTCGGCGATCTCGCCGCCGAGCGCCTCGATCCGCGCCAGCGTCGCCTCGAAGACCTCGCGCACGCCGGCTCGAAGCTGTCGCGGGCGAGCTCGCCCGGCACCCCGAAGCGCAGCCCCCTCAGGTCCTCGCGGCTGGGCGCGACGATGCCGCCCTCGATCCCGACCGAGGTCGAGTCGCAGGGGTCGCGCCCCTGCAGCGCCGCCAGCAGCAGCGCCGCGTCGGTGACGTCGCGGGTCAGCGGCCCGCACTGGTCGAGCGAGGAGGCGAAGGCGATCATCCCGTAGCGCGAGATCGCGCCATAGGTCGGCTTGAGGCCGACGATGCCGCAGAGCGAGGCCGGCTGGCGGATCGAGCCGCCGGTGTCGGTGCCGATCGCGCAGGGAGCGAGGCCGCCGGCGACGGCGGCCGCCGAGCCGCCGGAGGAGCCGCCCGGGACCCGCGACCGCGGTCCCAGGGATTGAGCACCGGCCCGTAGGCGGAGTTCTCGTTCGAGGAGCCCATCGCGAACTCGTCCATGTTGGTCTTGCCGAGCACGCGGGCGCCGGCCGCGTCGAGGCGGCGCACGGCGGTCGCCGTGTAGGGCGGTCGGTAGCCCTCGAGGATGCGCGAGCCGGCCGTGGTCGGCGAGCCCTCGGTGCAGAAGATGTCCTTGACCGCGACCGGGATGCCCTTCAGCGGACCGTCCTGCGACCTCGTAGCCGTTGCCGTCCTCGATCTGCCAGAGGTAGGCGTTCGAGCTCGTCGCCGGCCGCGGCCCCGCGCCAGGCCTCGAAGTACTCCTCGCACGAGAGCTCGCCGGCGGCGATCTTCGCCGCCGCCTCGGCGACGGTCAGCTCCAGCAGCTCCGCCATCAGGCGTCGGCCTGCGGCGAGGGGACGCGGAAGGCGCCGTCGAGCGGTTCCGGCGCCGGCGCCAGCGCCACCTCCCGCGGCAGGCTCGGCCGCGGCTCGTCCGGCCGCAGCACGTTCTCCAGAGCGACCACGTGCGAGGTCGGCTCGACCCCCTCGAGGTCGAGCTTGCCGATCCGGTCGACGTGCTCGAGGATCCCCGACAGCTCGCCGGTCATCGTCTCGACCTCCTCCTCGGAGAGCCGCAGACGGGCCAGCCGCGCCACGTGCAGTACCTGCTCGCGGTCGATCACGGCGGGGATTCTAGGCGGGCGCGGCGGGTCTTCAGCACCTGGCCAGTCAGCCAGTTAGAGTGCCGCCCGATGCAGGGACCCGCGGCCGAGAGATTCGTCGTCCTCAACCTGCGCCTGCTCGCCGTCACCTTCGCCGTCGTCGGCATCCTCTTCATCGCCGTGCCCAGCGGCGTCCTCGACGTCATCTCCGACGTCGGCGAATGGTTCGGCAACGAGACCCGCGCGCCGCACACCCAGGAGTACCTGTGGCTGGCGCTCGCCTTCGCCTACATGGTCGTGATCACCGGCATCTGCCTGGTCGCCGCAGACCGACGTCGTCCGCTACCGCGCCCTGCTGCTCGTCCTCGCCGTCGGCAAGACCGCCTCCTCGCTCGGCTCGCTCGCCTTCTTCCTGATCCAGGAAGACGTCTTCATCTACCTGCTCAACTTCCTCGTCGACGGCTTCCTGGCGCTGCTCGCGCTCTGGCTCTGGGTCCTGGCCGGCCGCATCGGCCGTCCTGCCGACCCCGGTTGACAGCGCGCGCCAGGGCTCTCGGCCGCTGAGCAGCGCACCCTGAGCGCGATCTGCGCGGCGATGGCGCCGGGCATCGACGGCCTGCCGGCCGCCGAGCGCGACGTCGACGTCTCCGGGCCGGTCGCCAACTTCCTGCGCTCGGTCTCTCCCCGCGTGCTGACGCGCCTGCGACTCGGCCTGCGGGCCTTCGAGTGGCTGCCCTTCCCCTGGCGCTTCAGCCGCCTCGACCCCGAGGCGCGCGAGGACTTCCTGCTGAAGCTGGAGCGCTCGCGCCTCCCGCTCCACCACGACCTGCTGCTGATGGCGAAGCTGTTCTCGACGCTCGGCTACGCGGTGACGCCGCAGGTGCGGGAGCGGATCGGCTTCGAGATCGAGCTGCGCACTGGCCGACGGCTCGCTGCCGGAGCCGGCGGGGAGCCTCGGCGACACCGAGCCCCGCGGCGAGGGCGAGGAATGCGACGTGGTCATCGTCGGCTCCGGTGCCGGCGGCGCCGTCGCCGCGGCGGAGCTGGCCGCGGCCGGGCTCGACGTGATCGTGCTCGAGGCCGGCGAGCACTACAACCGCGACAGCTATCCCAGCGACCACCTCGACGCGATCGCCGAGCTCTACCGCGACGGTGGCCTGACGATCGCCGAAGGTCGGCCGCCGATCCCGGTCCCGGTCGGCGAAAGTCCTCGGCGGCACCACGGTGATCAACTCCGGCACCTGCTTCCGTGCCCCCGAGCCGGTTCTCGCCGACTGGCGGCAGCGCTTCGGCATCGCCTGGGCCGAGGACATGGACGGCCGACTACGCCGAGGCCGAGGAGACCCTGCACGTCACCCAGCTCGACCCCGAGACGATGGGGCGCAACGGCCAGCTGGCGATGGAGGGCGCGGCGGCGATCGGCGCCAGCGGCGCCCCGATCCACCGCAACGCCGGCAACTGCACCCAGTGCAGCTCCTGTCCCTTCGGCTGCGAGATCGACGCCAAGCGCGGCATGCACGTCAGCTACCTGCCGCGCGCGGTCGCCGCCGGGGCGCGGATCCGCGCCGGGGTCGAGGTCGACCGGGTCCTGGTCGAGGACGGGCGCGCGGTCGGGGTCGCCTGGCTCGACCCGGGTCGCCGGCAACGGCCGTCGCCGCCGCTTCACGGTCCGCGCCCGGCGTGCCGTGATCGTCGCCGGCGGCGCCTTCGGCACGCCGGAGCTGCTGCAGCGCTCCGGCCTCGGCGGCAGCCAGGTCGGCCGCAACCTCCACATCCACCCCGCCTGCTGGGTCGGCGCCCGCTACGAGGAGGAGGTGCGCGGCTGGGACGGCGTCATGCAGAGCTACTACGTCGACGAGTGGGAGCACGACCGGGATCCTGCTCGAGGCGACCTTCACCCCGCTCGCCTTCGGCGGCGCCTGGCTGCTCGGCGCCGGCCGCAGCCACCAGGAAGCGATGCTCGACTTCGGCCACGTCGGCTCGATCGGCGTCCACCTCTGCGACCGCTCGGCAGGGCGGGTCGGCCTCGGCGCCGATGGCTCGCTGCGCGCCAGCTACAAGCTGACCAGGGACGACGCCGACCGCATCGCCTTCGGCATCGCCCGCGCCGCCGAGGTCCACTTCGCCGCCGGGGCGACCGAGGTCTACCCCAACATCGCCCGCGTCGGGGTCCTCAAGCCCGGTGACCTGCCGCAGTTCGAGGCGACCGCGCTGAAGCCCTCGGAGCTGCGCCTGGAGGCCTTCCACCCGATGGGCACGGCCCGCATCGCCGCCGACCCGGGCGAGGGCGCCTGCGCGATCGACGGCTCGGTCAACGGAACCCGCGACCTCTACGTCGCCGACGGCTCGCTCTTCCCGACCTCGGTCGGCGTCAACCCGATGATGACGATCATCGCCTTCAGCAAGAAGGTGGCCCGAGGGCTGGCCGAGAAGTCCGGCTAGCCCTCGGGCCGGCTGGAATCACTACTGCGCTGGAGGAGGCGGGGGTGGTGGCGGCGGGGTGCTGCCGCTCGAAGGCGGTGGAGGTGGAGGCGTGCCGCCGCTCGGCGGGGGCGGTGGGCCGCCGCCCGGACCGCGGTCTGAGAGACGATCGGCCGCGCCGCCGAAGCTGACGCCCTCTTCCTGCATGCCGCGGTAGCCGCCGAAGGCGATGCCGGCGGCGGCGAGCAGGCCGAGGAAGATGCCGAATTCAAGGGTGGCGTCGACGGAGACGCCGCCGAAGCTGCCGAAGCCCGGCGGGCTGATGATCCGGAACAGCACCAGCAGGGTCGAGAGGCCGCCGAGGATGGCGACGGCGACGTTCATCGAGACCGGTGGCTCGTAGTCGGAGTCGCTGAGGCGAAGGAAGACGTTGATCAGAGCAACGACGATCGTCACCACGAGGACGATCGGGATGAAGTCGAGGGCCTCCCAGGCATTGCCGCCGGCACCGGGCACCGTGCCCGAGAAGCCGCCGGAGCCGGAGACTTCGACCCCAAACCAGGTGAAGAACATGAAGATGAAGAGCAGGACCGCCGATACCCCGGCGATCTTCTCTCCGGTGCTGAGCTTGTCTACGTCCATCTCAGATCCCTCCGTCGAAGCTTGCTTGCCGGCGATCCCGACCCTAACTCGCTGCAGGCCCTATTCGGCGGAGCAATGGCCGACCCTTCTAGGCCGGTCTGGAGAGACCGCGGGCACGCGCTGCCTGCAAGGTGTTGACCAGCAGCATCGCGATCGTCATCGGGCCGACGCCGCCCGGGACCGGGGTGATCGCCGCCGCAACCGCAGCGGCCGCCTCGAAGTCGACGTCGCCGCGCAGGCCATCCTCGGTGCGGTTCATGCCGACGTCGATCACCACCGCGCCCCGCTTGACCGCCTCGGCGCCGAGCAGCTCCGGCACCCCGACGGCGGCGACGAGGACCTCGGCGCGGTGGCAGATCGCCGCCAGGTCGCGGGTACGGGAATGGCAGACGGTGACGGTGGCGTTAGCGGCGAGCAGCAGGCGCGCCACCGGCACGCCGACCAGCTTCGAGCGGCCGACGACGACCGCCTCCGTCCCCTCCAGCTCGACCCCCTCGTGGCGCAGCAGCTCCATCACCCCGGCCGGCGTGCAGGGGACCAGCGCGGGGGTGCCATGAGCGAGCAGGCCGGCGTTGAGCGGGGTCAGGCCGTCGACGTCCTTGGCCGGGTCGATCGCGGCGACTACTGCATCGGGATCGATCTGCTCGGGCACGGGCAGCTGCACGAGGATGCCGTCGACCTCCGCGTCGGCACCGAGCTCAGTGACCAGCTCCAGCAGTTCGGCCTCGCTGGTATCGCCGCCCAGCCCATGGTGGACCGATCGCATCCCCGCCTCCTCGCAGGCACGGTGCTTGCTGGCGACGTAGATCTCCGAGGCCGGATCGTCGCCGACGATCACCGTCGCCAGCGCCGGCGTCCGCCCCGCCGCAGCCGCGTAGGCGGTGACTTCGTCCCGCACTCGCTCGCGCACCGCGGCGGCAACGGCTTTGCCGTCGATGATCCGTGCCGCCACGCTCAGCGCTTTCGGATCGGCGCGTAGTCGGCCATCAGCTTGCGCTCCGACCCGTCGCCGGAGAAGCGCACGACCACCACCCCACCCGGCTCCACCGCCGTCACCACGCCGTCGCCGAAGCTGGCGTGGACAACGTCGTCGCCGGTCCGCATTTCCAGCGCCGGGCCGGGATCGAGCGGCTGCGCCGGCTCGACGCCCGGGGCCGGCGTGTTCCAGCTGGTGCCACCGCCGGCCACCGATTTCTGGTGGCGCTCGGTCAGCTCCGGCGGCAGCTCGTCGATGAAGCGCGAGGGCAGGTTGTGCTCGGCTCGCCCGAACAGGCGCCGCTCGCGCGCCCAGGTCATGTAGAGACGCTCGCGGGCGCGGGTGATGGCGACGTAACAGAGCCGCCGCTCCTCTTCTTCGCCACCCTCTTCCAGCGCCCGCATGTGCGGGAAGGCGCCGTCCTCGCAGCCGACCACGAAGACCGTGTCGTACTCGAGCCCCTTGGCATTGTGCAGGGTCATCAGCGTCACCTGGTCGTTCTCCTCGCCGTCCCCGAGCGAGTCCTGGTCGCTGTAGAGGGAGAGCTGCTGCAGGAACTCCTCCAGCGGCGGCGCCTCGCTATCCCCCTCGCGCTCGCGCTCGAGGTCGAACTCGGCGGCGACGCCGACCAGCTCTTCGAGGTTCTCGCCCCTGCCCTCGGCCTCGACCGTGCGCTCCGCCGCCAGCGCTTCCAGGTAGCCGCTCTCGTTCAGGACCGCCTCCAGCAGGCCGGCGACCGACGAGCTCTCGGCCCGCACCCGCAGCCCCTCCATCGTCTCGTAGAAGCGGGAGATGGACTTGATCGCGGCGGCGCTCAGCCCCGGCACGTCCTCGGAGCGTTCCATCACCTCCCAGATCGTCAGCCCGGCGGTGTTGGCATAGGAGGCGAGTCGCCCCTGACTGGTGTTGCCGATTCCTCGCCGCGGCGAGTTGACGATGCGCGAGAAGGAGACCTGGTCGGCCGGGTTGACGAGCAGGCTGAGGTAGGCGATCGCGTCCTTGATCTCAGCCCGGTCGTAGAACTTGGTGCCGCCGATCACCTGGTAAGGGACGTCGTAGCGGACCAGGGTGTCCTCGAGCACGCGACTCATCGCGTTGGTCCGGTAGAAGACCGCGACGTCGGCGCGCTTGACGCCGTGCTCCTCCCCCAGCCGCTCGATCTCGGCCGCGACCCAGCGCGCCTCCTCGTGCTCGTCGGTCAGCTCCGACAGCTGCACCGGCTCGCCGCCCTCTTTTTCGGTCCAGAGGCTCTTCGGCCGCCGCTCGCGGTTGCGCTCGACGACCGCGTTGGCGGCGGAGAGGATGGTCTGGGTCGAGCGGTAGTTCTGCTCCAGCTTGATGGCGTCCGCCTGGGGGAAATCGTGCTCGAAGTCGAGGATGTTGCGGATGTCGGCGTGGCGAAAGCCGTAGACCGACTGGTCATCGTCGCCGACGACCATCAGGTTGCCGTGCTCGGCAGCGAGCAACTGCAGCAGCCGGTACTGGGCGTGGTTGGTGTCCTGGTACTCGTCGACGAGAACCTGGCGGAAGCTGCGGCGCCAGCGCTCGCGCACCTCCTCGAACAGCTCCAGCGCGTTGACCGTGCGCACCAGCAGGTCGTCGAAATCCATCGCGTTGGCCTCGAGCATCCGCTTTTCGTAGAGCGGGAAGGCCTCGGCGACGACTTCCTCGAAGACGCTGCCGACCGTTTCCGCGTACATCCCGGCGTCGATCAGCTGGTTCTTGGCGCCGGAGATCTTCGCGTGGATCGCCCGCGGCGGGAACCGTTTGGGGTCGACGCCGAGCTCGGAGAGGCAGCGTTTCAGCATCCGCAGCGAGTCCGACTGGTCGTAGATCGTGAAGCCGCGCGAGTAGCCGAGCCGCTCGGCATCGGCGCGCAGCATCCGCGCGCAGGAGGAGTGGAAGGTCGTCACCCACATCGCCCGCACCGAGCGCCCGACCAGCTGGCCAACGCGCTCGCGCATCTCCGCCGCCGCTTTGTTGGTGAAGGTGATCGCGAGGATCTCCCCCGGGCGGGCGGCGCCCGTGGCCAGCAGATAAGCGATGCGGTGGGTCAGCACCCGGGTCTTGCCCGAGCCCGCCCCGGCCAGCACCAGCAGCGGCCCCTCGCCGTGCTCGACCGCCTCGCGCTGGGGGGGATTCAGACCGCCCAGCAGGCGCTCGACGCGATCGGCGCCGGCCTCGGTCGGGGCGCCCTCCGCCGCGACCTCGCCTTCGGGGGGCATCTCGAACTCGCTCTGCAGCATCGAACCGAGCATAGAGAGGCGGGCGGCTGGCGCTGGTGTGTCGAGTTGCTCGGCTATCGGCCGATTAAGTCGACACGGCACGCTTCAGCCGCCGGCCGAGGAGCGGCCGGTGCGGGGACGCAGGTCCGGGACGCCCGGCTCCGCCTCGGCGCCGTCGCCGCCGTCGAGCTCGGAGATGCGGCGGTCGAGCTCGGCGATCCGCTCCGAGAGCGCCTTGATCGCCTCGGCGATCGGGTCCGGCAGGTGGATCCAGTCGGCGTCGGGACCTTCGACCCGCTTGCCTTCGACCCTGACCGGGTGACCCGGGTTGCCGACCACGGTCGCACCCGGTGGCACGTCCTCGACCACGACCGTGTTGGCGCCGACCTTGGCGCCGGAGCCGACGTCGATCGGCCCCAGCAGCTTGGCGCCGGAGCCGACGGTGACGTTGTCCCTGAGTGTCGGGTGCCGCTTACCGCGCTGGAAACCGGTGCCGCCCAGGGTCACGCCCTGGTAGAGGGTCACGCAGTTGCCGATCACGGCGGTCTCGCCGATCACCACGCCGGCGCCGTGATCGATGAAGAACTCCTTCCCGATCACCGCCGCGGGATGGATCTCGACCCCGGTGACCGCCCGCGCCATGTAGGCGATCGCCCGCGGCAGCACCGGCACGCCGGCATCCTCCAGGGCATGGGCGACGCGATGGGCCAGCAGCGCCTGCACGCCGGCCCAGCTGCCGAGGATCTCGAAGGTCGATACGCCCTGCGCGGCGGGGTCGCGGTCGCGGGCCGCGGCGACGTCGGCACGGACCTCGGAGACGACCCTCTTCCACCCGCTCATGGTGAGAAGAAGGGTAGGGACATGTAGCGCTCGCCCGAATCGCAGACGACCGTCACCACCCGCTTGCCGCTTAGCTCCGGCCGCGCCGCGATCTGCAGCGCCGCGGCGATGTTGGCGCCGGCGGAGATCCCAGCCAGGACCCCCTCCTTGCGGGCGAGCAGACGCGCCGTCTCCAGCGCCTCCTCGTCGCCGACCGGGACGATCTCGTCGATCACCGAGCGGTCGAGCACCTCCGGTACGAAGCCGGCGCCGATCCCCTGGATCTTGTGCGGACCGGGAGCACCGCCGGAGAGCACCGGCGAGCTGGCCGGCTCGACCGCGACCACCAAGGCCTCCGGCGCCCGCTCCTTCAGCATCCGTCCGACGCCGGTGATCGTGCCGCCGGTGCCAACGCCGGCGACGAAGGCGCCGACCTCGCCGTCGGTGTCGCGCCAGATCTCCTCCGCCGTCGTGCGCCGGTGGGCCTCGGCGTTGGCGGGGTTGGAGAACTGCATCGGCATGAACGCCTTGCGCTGCTCGCGGATCTCTTCGGCCAGGGCGACCGCCTCGTTCATCCCGCCCAGCGACGGCGTCTCGCGCACTTCCGCCCCGTAGGCGCGCAGCAGCTTCGCCCGCTCGCGGCTCATCCCCTCCGGCATGGTCAGGATCAGCTCGTAGCCGCGCGCAGCGCAGACCATCGCCAGCGCAATCCCGGTGTTGCCGCTGGTCGGCTCGACCACGACCGAGCGACCGGGCTTGAGCAGCCCGTCCTCTTCCGCGGCATCGATCATCGCCACGCCGATCCGGTCCTTGACCGAGCCACCGGGGTTGAAGTACTCGAGCTTGGCGCAGATCAGCCCGCCGACGTCAGCCCCGAGCCGGTCGAAGAGGACCATCGGCGTACCGCCGACGACCGCTGAGGCCTCCGCCCCAACCCCCATCAGATGACTCGAGTAGCGCGCTCGCTCATCCGCCGGACTTTAGAGCGAATCTGGTATTCACCGAGCGATGGAGGTTCGACGCTTGGCTTGGGCGGGGCTTGAAGTCAAAGCCGCTGGACAGACCGCGGTGGTCGACTTGGTCGAGGATTTCTCACGGCTCCACGGCGGCAATCCTCCAGCCGGGGAGATACCGCCCTCCCCCGTACCTGCGAGCGCAGTTGCGGGACTGCTTACCCACCTGCACAGTGATCACGCGGACGTCGATGCCCTTGGCCGCGCACTCGCCCCTACGGCTGTTGTCTTGAGGCCGGAGAAGAGCTTCGGTAGCGAGGCCGAGGTTGCCTTGATTGACAAACCCGAGTCTGCGCTGGAGGAGAGCGAGCTCACCACCCGCGTTGTGAAGCCATGGGAGACCGTTGAGATCGGCCCGTTCGGCTTTACGGCCCTCCCCGCCGCAGATGGGTTTGGGGACCCACAGGTCTCGTGGTGCATCGCGGCCGACGGGTGTCGCATCCTTCATGCCGGCGACACGCTCTTTCACGGATGGTGGTGGCTGTCAGCACTTCGCCAAGGCCCGTTCGACGTGGCCTTCCTACCCGTCGGTGGCGCTGTGGTCGATCTTCCTTCGCGCCAGCCATCTAGCCCTCTACCTGCCGGCATGGACCCTAGGCAGGCGGCGGTAGCAGCGAAGCTACTCGGCGCGCGCACGGTCGTGCCGATCCACTATGGGCGTCTTCACGAAGCCTCCAGCTACGTTCAATCTGACGACCCTCCGGGCACCCTCCGCGCAGCCGCTGCCGAGCTAGGCATCGAG
This sequence comes from uncultured Solirubrobacterales bacterium, assembly GCA_963715395.1. Taxonomy (GTDB): domain Bacteria; phylum Actinomycetota; class Thermoleophilia; order Solirubrobacterales; family 70-9; genus VAYN01. The sequence continues at coordinate 611,732 of OY970238.1, read as the reverse complement.
GTCCGAGTGCTCGAACCCGGGGAGCGATTTTCAGTCCAGCCCTATAGCGGCCTATTCGCCGGAAGGGACGAGCGGAGTCACCACACACGCAGGGCAATGGCCGAAAGTCCCAGCCGCCCGACCGGGCTCAGTCTGGCAGCATCTGGCTTGATGCAGGTGCGCCCCGCCAATCGCGCGGAAGAACTCGATCTCTTAGCGCCCCTGTGGCGTGCATTGCAGGCGCATCACTCCCAGGTGTTGCCTGCGCTTGGAGGCCGCGTCTCCCCTCGCAAGCTGGGCGAATCCTGGGACCGTCGACGCGCGAGATACGAGCGTTGGCTGGAGGACCCGGAAACGTTCTTCGCTGTAGCCGAAGGCGACAACGAGGCCGTGGGGTATGCCTTTGTAACGGTGGGTCCAGGCTATGCCGGTTGGCAAACAGGCCGCTTAGCCGAGCTGGAGACACTGTCGGTACTCCCCGCGCATCGCGGGCAGCAAGTGGGGAGCCAGCTCTTGGAAGCCGTTTGGTCGAAGCTAGGCGAGCGCGGCATTGACGAGCTGGCGATCACGACTGCCTTGACCAACGTCGATTCGCATCGTTTCTATGAGCGCCACGGATTTCACCAGAGCTTCGTGACCTACTACGGCAAGCGAGGCGACTAGCTCAAAGCAGTCGGGCTGCGCTCCGCTTGGACAAGCGGAATCCAATGCCCGATGCGGCCGGATCTAGATGAAATACATGCCCGACCCGGCCTCCTCGGCCTCGCGGCGGGCGACTTCGGCGATCGTGGTCTGGCCGAAGACCTTGCGCAGGGCGGTGACGCCCTCGGCCCAGATGCCGCCGGCCTCGTCGGCCTCCTGGCCGACTTTGCCGTCGAGCGTCTGCACGACCTCGAGCACGGTGATCTCTTCGGCCGGGCGCGAGAGCGTGTAGCCGCCGCGCATGCCGCGGTGGCTGACCAGGAGGCCGGCCCGGCGCAGGGTCGAGAAGAGCTGCTCGAGGAACTGCTCGGGGATGTCGCGGCGCTCGGCCAGCTCTTTGATCGGCACCGGGCGATCGCCGGAGCGGGCCAGCTCGGCGAGGGCGACGACCGCATAACGCGACTTGGAGGTGATCGAGATCACCCCCTCTTTCTACCGCAACGATCCGGGCTGGGCTAGGATCGAGAAGCAAGGGGTCGTTGCCGGCAAAACGAGCCCGAACTCTGTAAACGATTGATCGGAAGCAGTCCTGAGCGAACGCCCACACTGCCTTGTGATCGACGGCCAACCACTCGTCCGGCTCGGTGTGCGGGGGGTGCTCGAGAACGACTTCGAGGTGCACGAGTCCGCCACCCGCGAGGAGGGACTCGACCTGGTCCGCGACATCGGCAACTTCGACGTCGCGATCGTCGACATGCGCTGGCGCCGCGACGGCACCGAAACCTCGATCAGCGGCCAGGAGGCGATCCGCGCCCTGCACCGCTCCTCGCCCGTGCTCGGAATCGTCGCCCATGGCGAGCGCCCGGAGCGCCACATCGCCGGCGCCGCGCTGCAGGCGGGTGCCAGCGCCTACGTCTCCCGCACCGCTGGACCCGAGGAGCTGCGCCGCGCGGTCGACGCCGCCTCCGCCCAGGAGAGCTTCGTCGACCCGGGGGTACCACCGAAAGGCAGTCGCGGCAAGCTGACCCGGCGCCAGCGCCAGATCCTGCAGCTGCTCGCCAACGGCGAGTCGACCACCGTCGCCGCCCGCGAACTCGGTGTCGGTGAAGAGACGGTGAAGAGCCACATCAAGACCGCTTTGGCTCGCCTTGGCGCCCGCAACCGCACGCACGCGGTATCGATCGCCCTGCGCGAGTGCCTGATCGACTAGCAGCGGCAGCCGCTTAGATCCAGCCGCAGTCGCGCGCGGTGAGCACAGCCTGGGCACGATCGACGGCGCCGATCTTGCCGTAGACGTTGTGCAGGTGGGTGCGGATAGTCGAGACCGAGAGCTGCATTTCGCTGGCGATCTGCTTGTAGACCATCCCCTCGGAGAGGTGGCGAAGGACGTCGAGCTCGCGGGCCGAAAGCGGGCAGGGCTCGCTGATCCGGCCACTGGACTCCTGGCGCGGCAGCGGCAGCTCGTAGAGGAGGTCGCGCAGCGCGTCGGGGCCGAGCCCGCAGCGATCGGCGATCGCGCGCAGCCGTTCCGGCGATACGGCCTCGCCCTGGGAGTAGTGGGCGACCATGTCGGCGGTGGCGACCATCGCCGCCAGGCCGTCGGCGTCTTCGGCGTGATGGCGCTCGATCGCGACGGCGATCCGCTGCGGCAGGTTCCAGCGCCGGGCGAGGACGCCGCCGACCAGCGTGTGGTCGATGCCGAGCTGCTCGCGTTCGTCGCGCAGGCGCTGCTCGGGGGTGCGCGAGCCGGCGTCGAAGTAGACCTTGTAGCCCGGGTGCAGGCGCGAGATGACGAGGCGACCGACGTCGTGCAGGAGCGCCGCAACCGCCAGCTCGTCGCGTTCGACCCAGCCGGTCACCCGGCCGATGCGGTCGGCGGCGCGCTGCGTCGCCAGGGCGTGGACGCGGAAGCGCTCGGGCTTCAGCTCCCAGCCGCCGTTTGACTCGAAGAAATCGAAGCTGGGTGCGGTGCCGGCGATCGCCAGCACGCCGGAGGGCTTCAGCACCTCCACCGCCTCGGGAATGCCGCCGACGCCGCCGGAGACGACGCCGCTGCGATTGGCGAAGCGCAGCACCGAGATCGCCAGGGCGACGTCGCACTCGACCGCTTCGACCAGCTCGCCGATGCGCGCCGTCTCGGCCGTGGCCGCGGCGATCACCCGCTCGCGGGACTCGATCAGGACCGGGAAGCGCTCGACGGCCTCGAAGGCTTCGGCGAGGCGGCTGCCGGGGGCGGCGCTGCTCGAGCGCGAACCGCTGGCGGCGGCGGAAACCTCGTGCGCGGCGACCTTGCCATTGCTGGGCTGCTGGGCGGCGGTAGTGGCTGCCATTGGCCACCCATCGGCAATCGAAGACGTTTGGTTTAGCCGAAAGTACTTCTGCAACCGGCCCGTGGCCTAGATCATCCGTCCATTTTGGCGGCGGAAAGCCGTTTCACGGCCACTTCGAGACGCTCGACGGTGCGCTCGCGACCGAGCACGGCGAGCGACTCGAAGATCCCGGGCGAGACCGAGGTGCCGGTGATCGCGACCCGAATCGGCTGGTAGAGCCGGCCCGGCTTGACGTCGAAGCGCTCCAGCAGGGGCGCCAGGGCGGCCTCGATCTGGGGTGGCTCGAACGGCTCGACGTCGCGCAGCGCCTCGGTCGCCGCTTCCAGCAGCTCCCCCGAGCCCTCCTTCATCACCTTCGCCCAGGCCTTCGGATCCTCGACCGGCGCCTCGAAGAGGAAGCGGATCAGCGGCCAGACCTCCTCCAGCGTCTGCGCTTTCTCCTGCGCGATCGCACAGGCGGCGCGCAGCTCCGGGTCGGGCTCGCGCCCGCGGTGACGGGCGACCGCCGCCGTGTACTCGTCGAGCGGCAGCTCGCGCATGAAGCGCCCGTTCAGCCAGCGCAGCTTCTTCTCGTCGAAGATCGCGGCGGCCCTGCCGACGTCCTCGACGCGGAAGCGCTGCACCAGCTCCTCGGTCGGCATCAGCGTCGTGTCGTCGTCGGTGCCCCAGCCCAGCAGCGCCATGTAGTTGCGCACCGCGGCCGGCAGGTAGCCGGCCTCGCGCAGCTCCTGCACCGAAGCGGCGCCGTGGCGCTTGGAGAGCTTCTTGCCGTCGGGACCGTGCAGCAGCGGCAGGTGCGCGTAGCGCGGCGGCTCGTGGCCGAGGGCGGCGAGGACGAGCAGCTGCTTCGGCGTGTTGGAGAGGTGATCGTCGCCGCGGACCACCTCGGTGATCCCCATCTCGGCGTCGTCGACGGCGACCGCGAAGTTGTAGAGGACCGAGCCATCGCCGCGGGCGATCACGAAGTCGTCGTAGCTGGCGTTGGGGAAAGCAACTGGGCCGCGGATCAGGTCCTCGACGATCGTCTCCCCCGCGTCCGGCACGCGCAGCCGGATCGCCGCCCCCGGCTCCTCGCTCGGCGTCCCGCGATAGCCGCGGCCGGCCCCGTGCTCGGCCTTCCAGGCCTCGACGTCCCTGGCCGTCGCCGGGTCGCGGTAGGCGGCGCCGGACTCCAGCAGCCGTGCCAGGGCGGCCTCGTGACGATCGGCCCGCTCCGCTTGCGACAACGGCCCCTCGTCCCAGTCCAGCTCCAGCCACTGCAGCGCGTCGAGGATCTGCTCGACGTTCGCCGCGGTCGAGCGCTCGCGGTCGGTGTCCTCGATCCGCAGGACCAGGGCGCCACCCTCGTGCCGGGCCGCGAGCCAGTTGTAAAGTGCCGTCCTCGCTCCGCCGATGTGCAGCGCACCGGTCGGCGAGGGGGCAAATCTCAAACGGGGGTTATCGCTGGTCATGTTCGTGGGAGCGCACGTCTCGACGTCCGGTGGGCTCGCCAAAGCGGTCGAGCGCGGCGAGGAGCGCGGTTGCGAATCTATCCAGATCTTCCACCAGAGCCCGCGCATGTGGCGGCCGACGAAATACGGCGAGGGGGACTTCGCCGCCTTTCGCGAGGCGATGGACGGCTCCGGCGTGGAAGCGGTGATCATCCACGCCGTCTACCTGATCAACTGCGCGACCCGCGACAAGGAGCTGCGTGTGAAGTCGCTGAACTCGCTGTCCCACGCCCTGCGGATCGGCGACGGCATCGGCGCCGCGGGCGTCGTCCTCCACCCGGGCGCACAGAAAGGCGAGCCGCACGCGCCCTCGATGAAAAGGGCGGCGAAAGTGATCGCCGCCGCTTTGAAGGAAACCGACAGCTGCCCGCTGCTGCTGGAGCAGACCGCCGGCCATAAAGGCCTGCTCGGCCGCGACTTCGACGAGACCGCGGAGCTGATCGAGCTGGCCGGCGGCGGTGAGCGGCTCGGCCTCTGCCTCGACTCCTGCCACATGTTCGTGCAGGGATACGACATCACCGACGAAGCCCACCTGGCCGAGACCCTCGACGAAGCCGACGCCAAGGTCGGCCTGGACCGCCTCGGCGCCGTCCACGTCAACGACGCCGCCGTCCCTCTCGGCTCTCATCTCGACCGTCACGCCAACATCGGCAAAGGCGAGATGGGCAAACGCGGCTTGGCCGCCTTTCTCTCCGAGCCGAGGTTCGAGGGGCTTCCGGCAACTTTGGAGACCCCCGGTCCCGAGAAGAAAGGCTCGGACCGCAAAGAAGTGACGGCCGCGAAGCGCCTCCGCCGCGAGGGCCTAAAACATCGCGCTTCCTGACCGCGGTCGTCTTTTGTGTCGTATAGAGGTACAAAGGACGACCGCGCCTGCGGGCGCACCTGGCCCGGTTCAGTCCAGGCGACGAGGGCCGGCGTGCGCCAGCCCTCGCTCTCCCGCCGTAAATTCGTTATTTGACGTGGACGCCCGAAATAGCGCGGGAGATGACCAGGCGCTGGATCTCTGAGGTGCCCTCGAAGATCGTGTAGATCTTCGAATCGCGGTGCATCCGCTCGACCGGGTACTCGCGGGTGTAGCCGTTGCCGCCGAGGATCTGGATCGCCCGCTCGGTCGCCCAGACGGCGACCTCGCCAGCCTTCAGCTTCGACATCGAGCCCTCGGCGTTTTCGAACTTGTAGCCGTTGCGGCCCATCCAGGCGGCGCGCCAGACCAGCAGGCGGGCGGCGTCGATCTCGAGCTTCATGTTCGCCAGGTCGAAGGCGATCGACTGGTTCTCGATGATCGCCTTACCGAACTGGCGGCGCTCTTTGGCGTACTCGAGCGAGTACTCGTAGGCGGCGCGGGCGATGCCGAGCGCCTGGGCGCCAACGGTCGGGCGGCTCGCCTCGAAGGTCTGCATCGCCGCCTGCGATTTCGCTTTTTTGCCCTCGCGGACACGCGCCAGACGTTCGTCGAGCTTCTCTTTGCCGCCCAGCAGGCAGGCGCCGGGGACGCGGCAGTCGTCGAGGTGGACGTCGGCGGTGTGCGAGGCGCGCAGGCCGTGCTTCTTGACCTTGGCGCCCTGCTCGCAGCCCTTGGTGTCAGGCGGGATGATGAACGCGGCGTGGCCGCGGGAACCGAGCTCGCGATCCACGCTGGCGATGATGACGTGGATGTTGGCGATGCCGCCGTTGGTGGCCCAGGCCTTCTGGCCGTTGATAACCCACTCGTCGCTTGCCTCGTCGTACTTGGCGGTGGTGCGAATGGCCGAAACGTCGGAGCCGGCATCCGGCTCGGAGGCGCAGAAGGCGCCCAGCTTGACGTCGTCCGGCGTGCCGAAGCACTGGGGGATCCACTCCCCCATCTGCTCCGGGGTTCCCTGCCCGAAGATCGCGGCGACCGCAAGCGAGGTGCCCATGATCGCCATGCCGATGCCGGCGTCGCCCCAGAACAGCTCCTCGTTGGCGATCGGCAGGGTCAGGCCGGTCTCGTCGGCCCAGAACTGGCCCAGCGCTTCGAAGCTGTAGAGGCCGATACTGGCGGCCTCCTGAATGACCGGCCACGGCGTTTCCTCGCGCTCGTCCCACTCCTCGGCGGCGGGCCTGACGACGCCCTCGGCGAAGCCGTGCACCCACTCTTTGATGTCCTTCTGGTCCTGGTTGAGCTCAAGCGTGAACTTGGGGCCGCCCTGCTCGGCGTCGCCGCTGCCAGCGATCTCCGCCAGCGCCGCGTTCGCGTCCAGTTCTGCAATTCCAGCCGCCTCGGACATGACCGAGAAGTCTACATGAATCGGTGTCGCCGATTACACCGAAAAGTGTCCGATCAGATGTCCCGCAGGTCGAAGGCGCGCAGGCCCTCGGCACCCTCTTCGGTGCAATCGAAGAAGCGCCGGTTGACGCAGCCGTAGGACTCCCCCGTGCCCTCGTAGGCACGCTCGACGGAGAACTGGCAGTGCGGCAGCGGTTCGCCGGTCATCTTGACCCCGCCGAACCCCCCAGGCTCCAGCACCGCGGTCAGCTCTACCTCGGCGCCGAAGACTTCCTGCATGCAGCCGACGTACTGCTGACCGTTGAGGCGATCGACGTAGCTGTAGAGGTAGCGGCAGCCGAGCTCGATGCAGCCGCGCGGCTCGACCATCTTGTCGCAGAAGGAGCGGCACTGGCGGCACTCGCCGACCTGGGTGCGCGTGGCAGTCATGCGAGAAGTCTAGGGAGCCGAGACCGCGAAACGAAGCGGTTTCGGCGTTTCAGGCCGCCAGAGCGGCTTGGCCCAGCAAATGGTCTATCTCGGCCAGCAGGCTGCTGGAGGGACGCACCCGGTAGCCGTCGCCCAGGCGCAGGCTGCGCGGGCCGGCGCTGGTCTGCATCACCAGGTGAACGTCGGCCTCGCCCTTGTGGTGTTCCAGCACCGACTTGAGTTCGTCGACCAGCCCGTCGCTGAGCCGGCTTGGGTCGACCTCGACCTTGAAGGGGCCGGAGGCGACCGCCGGCTGGTTTCTGCTGCCGCGGGCGATCTCGTCGGCGCTGGGCTCGAAGCGCTGCGCCTCCTGCACGACCAGCTTGGTCTCGCCGCGGTCCTTGTGATCGAGGCGGCCGCGGACGAGGACGATCGCGTCGGGCGCGATCACCTGCGCGTTCTCGGACTCGTCGGCCTTGAAGACCAGCATCTCGACCTGCCCTTCGACGTCGTCGAGGGTGGCGAACATCATCTGGCTGCCGCTCTTGGTGCGGATCTTCTTGCACTCGACGACGATGCCGCCGACCGTGACCCAGGAGCCGTCCGGCTTGCCGCCGAGCTGGGCGAGGCTGCAGTCGACCCGTTCGCGCAGCGCCCCGCGCACCTCGGCCAGCGGGTGCGAGGAGAGGTAGGTGCCGAGCGTCTCCTTCTCCAGCGCCAGCAGCTCTGCGCGGTCGAACTCGACGGCCGAGATCGGCGGCCGGTGGTGGGCCTGGGAGACGGCAGCCGAAGCGCCATCGTCCTCGCCGAAGTCGAAGATCGAGCCCTGCCCCATCTGCGCGTCCTCCTGCGCCTTCTGGCCGGCCGACTGAGCCGCCGGCAGTGCTTCCAGCATCCCTTTGCGCGTCGCCCCGGTCGAGTCGAGGGCGCCGCACTTGATCAGGCATTCGATCGCCCGTTTGTTCACCGCGCGCGAGTCGACGCGCTCGCAGAAGTCCCAGATCGAGGCGACCTCGGCGTCCTCACGGGCGCGCAGGATCGCCTCCACCGCCGAATGGCCGACGTTCTTGACCGCGTCGAGGCCGAAGCGGATCGCGTTCTCGTTGACGACGAAGCTGTGGTCGGAGGAGTTGACGTCGGGCGGCAGCACCTCGATCCCCATCTCCTCGCAGCGATTGACGAAGAAGGGCACCTTGTCTTTGGTGTTCATCACCGAGGAGATCACCGCCGCCATGTACTCGGCCGGGTAGTTGGCCTTGAGGTAGGCGGTGCGGTAGGAGATCAGCCCGTAGCAAGCGGCGTGGGACTTGTTGAACGAGTAGTCGGCGGCGGCTTCGTTCAGCTTCCAGAGATCCTTGGCGACGTTGGGCGCGGTGCTTGATTCCGCCAGCCCCTGCATGAATTTGTCTTTCATCGTCGCCATCAGCTCGCGCTTCTTCTTGCCGATCGCCTTGCGCAGATCGTCCGCCTCGGCGCCCGTGAAGCCGGCCATCGAGCGCGAGATCTCCATCAGCTGCTCCTGGTAGATGACGCAGCCGTGGGTCTCTTCGGTGATCGCCCGCAGGCGCGGATCGGGATAGCGAACCGTCGAGGGGTCTTTCTTGCCCTTCGCGTAAGCGGGGATGTAGGCCATCGCACCCGGCCGGTAGAGGGCGCCGAGCGCGACCAGGTCGGCGAACTCGGTCGGTCCGACCTTGCGCAGCGCGTCGCGCATGCCCTCAGACTCGAACTGGAAGACCCCGGTCGAGTCGCCCTTGGCCAGCATCGCGTAGGTCTTGGCGTCGTCGATCGGGATCTTCTCCATCTCGATCTCCTCGCCGCGCGAGCGGCGAATGATGTCGATCGCGTCCTCGATCACGTCGAGGTTGCGGAGGCCGAGGAAGTCCATCTTCAGCAGGCCGATGTCCTCGATCGGGCCCATCGAGTACTGGGTCACGATCTTGTACTGGCGCTCCGCCTTGCCGGACCCGTTGGCGGTGGCGGCCGGGGCGCTGCGGTCCTCGGCCAGCTGCAGCGGCACCACCTCCTGCAGCGGGCGGTCGGCGATCACCACCGCGGCGGCGTGGATCGAGTTGTTGCGGATGATTCCCTCGAGACCCTGGGCGACGTCGATGATCCGTTTCGCCTCGGGCTCTGCGTCGTAGGTCTGTTTCAGTTCCTGGCCGGCCTTCAGGCATTCCTCGAAAGAGGGGCTGCGGCCCATGATCGGCTCGGGGATCTGCTTGGCCAAGCGATCGCCAGTGGCGTAGTCGAAGCCGAGCACGCGGGCGGCGTCGCGAGTGGCGGCGCGCGGGGCCATCTTGCCGAAGGTGATGATCTGGGCGACCGATTCGCGCCCGTACTTCTCGCCGACGTAGCGGATCATCCGCTCGCGGCCGCGGACCGAGAAGTCGATGTCGATGTCCGGCATCGATTTGCGTCCGGGGTTGAGGAAGCGCTCGAAGATCAGGCCCTCGGCGAGCGGGTCGAGGTCGGTGATCTTGAGCGCGTAGGAGACGATCGAGCCTGCGGCGGAGCCGCGCCCGGGGCCGACGGCGACGCCGTTCTCCTTGGCGTAGCGGACGAAGTCCCAGACGATCAGGAAGTAAGAGGAGAAGCCCATCTCCTCGATCACCCCGAGCTCGAACTCCATCCGCTCGGCCGCTTCGGCCGGGACCGGGTCGCCGTAGCGCGCCCGCAGGCCCTCGCCGGCGATCCGCCGCAGCATCTCCTCCGGCTCGGAGCCGTCTTCGGTCGGGTAGCGCGGCAGCAGCAGGCTGCCGAGCTCGATATTCAGCGAGCAGCGCTCGGCGATCTCCAGCGAGGTCGGGACCGCCTCCGGCCACTCGGCGAAGGAGTCGATCATTTCCTCGGAGCTCTTGATGTAGAACTCGTTGGTGTCGAAGCTCATCTTCGGCAGCTCCAGCGTCGACTTGGTCTGCACGCAGAGCAGCGCCGCGTGGTTGTCAAAGTCCTCGCGCCGCAGATAGTGGACGTCGGCGGTGCCGACCAGCGGCCGCTTGAGCTCACGGGCGAAGCGGACGATCCCCTCGTTGGCCTTGTCCTGCTCGGCGATGCCGTTCTTCTGCACCTCGAAGTAGACCTGGTCGGGGCCGAAGGCCTGGATCAGGTCGTCGAGGTGGGTCCGCGCGTCGTCGGCGCGCTCTTCGACCAGGCGGCGGCAGAAGCGCGACTGCAGGCAGCCGGTGAGGACGATCACGCCCTCGGAGTGGCGCGCCAGCAGCTCCATGTCGACGTTGGCCTTGCCGCGCGAGAAGCCCTCGAGGAAGCCGGCCGAGGTGAGCTGGACGAGGTTGGCGTAGCCCTGGTCGCTTGCGGCCAGCAGCGTGATGTGGTTGCGCTCGTACCGCGTCTGCTCCTTGATCGCGTGACGGTCCTCGACGAAGTAGGCCTCGAGCCCGACGATCGGCTTGATCCCGTGCTTGCTGCAGGCCTTGTAGAGGTCAACCGCCCCGTTCATCACCCCGTGGTCGGTCAGCCCCAGCGCCGGCTGCCCCAGTTCCGCCGCCCGCGCCGCCATCGCGTCGATCTTGCAGGCGCCATCGAGCAGCGAATACTCGCTGTGGGCGTGCAGATGTACGGCTGAAGCGGTGCTCACGAGGTGGCGACGACTATGCCAAGTGAGGCGGATAGCACCGGGGGGGTTTTGGGAGCTTTCGCGCTAGTTCCGGGGTTCTTTGGTGGTCTTGGGCCGGAGGGGTCGGGTGGGGGTTTCGCTTAACTTTTTTGTGGATCGCCCGGCGCAGTCCTAGAACCGCCGACGCAAAAAAGTACAAGACGCTCCACCCCCACCCGACCCCTCCGGCTCGGTCCGGCACCGACCCGGGGGACAGCGGTTGACTCCCAGCGCCGGGAGCCTCCGAGATCGCCAGAGGTGACCCCAGCTTCGAGACGAAACGCTCCGGAGGACTGCACGCCCTCGCTCGCTGAGAGATGGTTTGACCTTGAGGCGTCCCTGCTGGTTCGGACCGTTGCCGGGAGTCCGGGTAGGGGTGGAGCGTCTTGTACTTTTTCGGCGCCACCCCCTCGGACGGCCCCTGCCGATCCACCGAAAAAGTTAAGCGGAACCCCTACCCGGACTCCCGGCTAAGCACAGACCCACGCAGAACCACCGCTGTCCGCCCAGATTTCCCCCGCGATCCGGTCCTGTTCGGCCTTCGGCGCATTCTGCGGCTCGCCACTCCCGCCGTAGAGATCCCAGGTGGAGGGGAGGATCTGGTAGGCGCCGCCGGCACCCGAGGAAGGGTTGATGGCGCCGTAGTCGCCGCCGGACTCGCACATGACAATGTAGGTGGGGATCGAATAGGGGCCGCCGAGCCAGCGGCCGACTTCTTCTTCGGCTTCGGCTTCGCTCGCCGCCCGGGCTTCGGCCGCGCGGACTTCCTGAATCTCCTTGACCCATTCGGCGATGTCGGTTTTGAGCTCGGTCAGGGACGCTTCGCGTTCGGCGGCAATCGCCTGCTGGTGGGCGGCGGCGGCCTGGGCGGCTTCGCGCACCGAGGCGATCTGGGCGCGGGCGGCAGCGAGCCGTTCGTTGTAGGCGAGGGCCCTGGCCTCGAGCCCGGCGACCCGCCGCGCCTGGCGGCGGACTTCGTCGCGCACCTGCTCGACGCGGTCGGCGAGGGCGCTGTCGGCTTCCTCGATCGCCCGCAAGTAATTGGCGCGGGTGATCAGCTCCTGGTAGTCGGCAGAGCCGAAGATCAGGCTGACGGTGCTCGGCGTGCCGCTCTCGTAGATCGCCACCAGGCGGGAGGCGAGGGCCTGGCGCGAGCGGCGCAGGCGGGCTTTCGCCGCCGCCAGCTCGGCGCGGGTCCGCTCCAGCTTGCGGCTGAGCTCGGCGGCGCGCTCCCGGCCTTCGGCCAGCAGGCCCGAAAGGCGTTCCTCCTTCGCCGCGGCCTCAGCGGCTTCGCCTTCTGCCGTGGCCAGCTCTTCCCGGCTGGCGCGCAGACCGGCGGCAATGGAGCCCGCCTCGTCACGGGCGCTGGCCAGCTTCGTTTCCAGCTGGCCGGCGTCGGCCGCCCCGGCCCGTGGCGCGCCCGCCAAGACGACGGCGATCAGCGCGCACAGCAGCGTCGCCGCGGCGCAGGCGGCTGCAAGGTCCTTTCTGGCGCGAACCGGCACCACGGACGATCGAGGCTAATGGCGGCCCTGGCGAACTCCCGGGGGTCGCCGCGCGGCCGCAACGATCGTTGCGGGGCCGCTAGCCCTCGGGAACGTTGCGGCTGGCCAGGTAGGCGCCGATCGCCAGCACCGCGGCGCCGACCCCGATGCCGACGCGGATCTCACGCTTGTAGCGGCGCCGCGCGTAGCGGAACGCGAAGCGGATCGCGGCTTTGCCCACCTTGTCGTACATCAGCCCTCCCCATTCTCGCGCGTGCGGAGCCGGTACGCCATCCGCGACTGCAGCGACCAGAGCTCGATGAAGCCGGGCGAGGCGTTCTGGTCGAACAGCCCGCCGGACTCCGAGAAGGTCGCGAGGTCGGCGTCGTAGACGGCGTTGGGCGAGGAGCGGGTGACGACGCGGACGCTGCCTTTGTAGAGGCGCAGGCCGATCTCGCCGCTCACCTGGGCGTTGACGGCGTCCATGTAGGCGTCGAGGTCGCTGCGCAGCGGCTCCCACCAAAGCCCGGCGTAGACGAGATAGCCCCACTTCTGGTCGAGCGCCGGCTTGAACTGGTTCTGGTGGATCGTCCCGACCAGCCGCTCCAGCTCCTCGTGGGCGGTGAGGACGATCGCCGCCGCCGGCACCTCGTAGATGTCGCGCACCTTGAGCCCGACGATGCGGTCCTCGATGTGGTCGACGATGCCGACGCCGTGGCGGCAGCCGATCTCCGCCGCCCGTTCCAGCAGCGCGACCAGTCCGAGGCGCTCGCCGTTCAGCGTCACCGGCACGCCGGCCTCGAAGCCGACCGTGACCGTCTCCGCCTCGTCCGGTGCCTGCTCGGGCCGAGTGACGAGCTGAAAAACGTCGTCCTCGGGCGCGTGGTCGAGCTCCTCGATCCAGCGTCCCTCCGAGGAGCGGCCCCAAAGGTTGTCGTCGATCGAGTAGGGCGCGACCTCGGTCCCGCCCTTGACCGGGATCCCGTGCTCGCGAGCGTAGGCGATCTCCTCCTCGCGGCCCATCTCCCAGGAGCGGACCGGGGCGATCGTCTTCAGCTCCGGCGCCAGGGTCGCGACCGTGGCCTCGATCCGCACCTGGTCGTTGCCCTTGCCGGTGCAGCCGTGGGCGATCGTGTCGCAGCCCGTCTTGCGGGCGTACTCAACCGCGAGCTGGGCGATCAGCGGCCGCCCGAGCGCGGTGAAGAGCGGGTAGCCGTTGCCGTAGACGGCGTTGGCCTTGATCGCCGGCGCCAGGAACTCCGCCGCGAAGCGCTCGCGGGCGTCGACCGTGTGGCACTCGACGGCACCGAGCCGGCGCGCCTTCTCCTCGATCACGCCGTAGTCCTCGCCGGGCTGGCCGAGGTTGACGGTGAGGCAGACGACCTCGGCTTCGTAGGCGTCCTGAATCCACTTCAGCATCACGCTCGTGTCGAGCCCGCCCGAGTAGAGGAGCAGGACGCGATCGACGCTCGCCGGGTCCGCCTCGTAGCTGGCGGTCGGCTGGAAATGGGGTTGCTGGGCGCTCAAGAGGGCGCAGTCTCGCACGAGCGGCGTCGCGGGGGACGCTGGCTCCTAGGGAGCTTCGATGCCGCCGCTGCCGCCTTCTTCCACTTCTTCGGGCGTGGTCGTCGGTTCCGTCGTGGTCGTCGTCGGTTCCGTCGTCGTGGTCGTTTCGGTCGATTCGGTCGTCGTCGGCTCGGTGGTGGTCGTCGTGTCGGTCGTCGCCGTCGATTCCGAGGTCGTCGTCGTGATCGATTCGGAGCTGGAAGCGGTCGAGCTGTCGCCGCCGTCGCTGCCGGCGATCACGATTACCGCGACCACCAGGCCGACTATGACGGCGACGAGGCAGGCGACGAGAAGGCGCATGTTGCCATGCGGCCGCTCCCCGTTCGGTCCGCGATCGTCGGGCTGACCCATCAGTCGGGTCGGGTCCTCGTGCACCCGGCTAGTCCTCCGGGCCGAGGATCGCGTCGAGGATCGAGGCGGTGTCCTCGATGTCGAAGCCGTTGCGCAGGCGGGCGTCGATTTCGGCGCGGCTGTTGCCGGAGACCGCCATCTGCGTCGCCAGCAGGCGGGCACCGGCCGGGTTCGTTACCTCGGCGACCTCTGCTTCCAGCTCGATCGACTCGGTGAGAGCGGGATCCTCGACCGCAGCGACGGCGGTGAGATGGGTGGCGCGCTGGGGCCCGGAACCATCGGCAGCAGCTAGGCGCCGCTTGGCCTCCTCCAGCGAGAGGAGCAATCGCTCGGACTGGGCGTGAATCTCCTCGCCCTGGGCGACCAGGGTGTCGGTCAGCTCAGCCAGTGAGGCGAGTCGCTCGGCGACCAGGCGATCGGCTTCGGCTTCGGCCTGTTCGAGATGTTCGCGCGCCTGCTTTTCGGCGTCGTCGATGACGGTGACCGCCGCCCGCTCCGCCGCCTCGACGATCGCGGCCAGCCGCTCCGCCGTGCTGGCTGCGAGCGGCGAGGAGGGTGCCGCTGGGCGGTCCTTGGCCGGCCGTTCCTTGGCCGGGCTGTCCTTGGCTGAGCGGTCCTTGCGCCTCACGAGCGGTCCAAGCCTACGAGCGATGCGCCGATTAGCGCAACCGCCCGCTCGATTTGGGTCGAGTCGACCAGCAGCGGCGGCAGCAGTCGCAGCGTCGCCGGCGCCGGCACGTTGACGACCAAACCGCGCTGCAGCAGGTCGGCTCCGACCGCGGCCGCGTCGATTCCCGCGGCGAGGCCGACGCCGAGCATCAGGCCACGGCCGCGCACCTCCTCGACTCCGTCGAGGGCCAGCAGGGCCGCGCGCAGCTCGGACCCCAACTCGCGCACGCGCCGCAGCAGCGCCGGGTCGTCGACGACGTCGAGCACCGCCAGCGCAGCCGCGGTCGCGACCGGACCGCCAGCGAAGGTCGAGCCGTGGTCGCCGGGCTCGAGCACGTCGGCCGCGACCGGCGCGGTGACGCAGGCGCCGATCGGGTAGCCGTTGCCGAGCGCCTTGGCGCTGGTGAGGACGTCGGGGCGGACCGGGGTCTGCTCGTAGGCCCAGAGCGAGCCGGTCCTCCCCACCCCGGTCTGGATCTCGTCGAAGATCAGCAGCGCGCCGGCCTCGTCGCAGGCCTGGCGGGCGGCGAGCAGGGCCTCGTCGGTGATCGGGTTGATGCCGGACTCGCCCTGGATCGGCTCGATCAGGACCGCGGCCGTGCGCGCACCGACCGCCCCCTGCAGCGCCGCCGCGTCGTTGCGCGGCACGGAGCGAAAGCCCGGCAGCATCGGGCCCAGCGCCTCGTTGCGGGCCAGAGCCGGCGTCGCCGAAAGCGACCCGTAGCTGCGGCCGTGGAAGTCGCTCTCGAAGCTGACGATCTCGGGCTCGGCGATGCCACGCCCGTGGGCGTACTTGCGGGCGACCTTGATCGCGCACTCGTTGGCCTCGGTGCCGGAGTTGGCGAAGAAGACGCGGCCGCCGAGGCTCGACTCGGAGAGGCGCTCGGCCAGCCGCGCCATCGGCTCGGTGTAGAAGAGGTTGGAGACGTGCATCAGCCGCTCCGCCTGCTCCTGCACCGCGGCGACCACGGCCGGGTGGCAGTGGCCGAGCGAGCAGACCGAGATGCCGGTGAGGAAGTCGAGGTACTCGTTGCCCTCGGCGTCCCACAGCAGCGCCCCCTCGCCGCGCACGAAGTCGACCGCACCCCGTTTGTAGGTGCGCATCAGGTAGCGCTGCTCGAGCGCCCGCACCTCCTCGAGGCCGATCGCGGTGCTCCCCTCCGTCGCGCTCACGGCGTCACCATCGTGCCGATGCCGGCGTCAGTGAACAGCTCCAGCAGCAGGCTGTGCGGCTTGCGGCCGTCGATGATGTGGGCCGACTGGGCACCGCCGCTGATCGCGTCGACGCAGGCCTGAAGCTTCGGCCGCATGCCGCCATCGACTTGCGGCAGCCGCTCCTCGACCTCGCGCACGGTCGCGCGGGAGATCAGCGAACTCTCGTCGCCGGCGTCGTTCAGCCAGCCCTCGACGTCGGTGAGGAAGATCGCCTTGTGGGCGCCGAGCGCGGCGGCGACCTTGCCGGCGGCCTCGTCGGCGTTGACGTTGTAGGACTGGCCGTCGCGGTCGGAGGCAGACGAAGCGATGACCGGGATGTAGTCGGCGGCGATGTGCCTGAGGACGTCGACGTGGACGCGCTCGACCGAGCCGACGAAGCCGACCTGGTCGGCGTTGGCGGCGGGCGCGACCTCGAACAGGGCGCCGTCCTCGCCGGCCAGGCCGACCGCGGGCTGGCCATGGCGGTTGAGCCGCTGCACGATTTCGGAGTTGAGCTTGCCGACCAGGACCATCCTCGCCACCTCGACCGTGTCGGCGTCGGAGACGCGCAGGCCCTCGTGGAACTTGACCTCGAGGCCGAGCCGCTCCATGTAGCGGGTGATCTCGGGACCGCCGCCGTGGACGATCACGGGGTCGATGCCGACGTACTTGAGCAGGACGACGTCGGTGGCGAAGGCTTCGCGCAGGTCTTCGTCGAGCATCGCCGCGCCGCCGTACTTGATCACCACCGTGCGGCCGTGGAACTCGCGGATGTAGGGCAGCGCCTCGAGCAGCGTCTCGACGCTGGCTCCGGCGGCGCGCGATTGCGGTGCCTGCTCGGTCATGCCCTGCTCCTTTCGTTCACGTCGTGTACTCCGCGTTGATCCGCACGTACTCATAGCCGAGGTCGGAGAACCAGACGTGGGCGCTGTGCTCGCCGCGGCCGAGCCGCAGGCCGATCTCGGCCTCATTGGTCTCAGCTCCCAGCTCGGCGGCGTCGATCGAGTCGGCGCCGATCTCCTCCAGGTCCTCGCCGACCAGAGCGGCGCCGGCAGCCTGGGCGATCCGGCCCCAGTTGGGGTCGCGCCCGAACAGCGCCGTCTTCACCAGCGGCGAGTTGGCGATCGCCCGGGCGACGCGCTCGGCCTCCGCCGTCGAGGCGGCCTCGCTGACCTCGATCCGGCCGACCCGCACGGCCCCCTCGCCGTCGCGGACGATCTCGATCGCCAGCTGCAGCAGCACCGACTCCAGCAGTCCCGCCGGGAGCGGCTTGCCGCTGGCCCCGGTCGCCTGCAGCAGCACGCAGTCGTTGGTGCTCATCTGGCCGTCGACGGTGATCCGGTTGAAGGAGGCGTCGGTGGCGGCACGCAGCAGCGCGTCGGAGTCCTCGACGACAGCGTCGGTCTGGACGAAGCAGAGCATCGTCGCCATGTTCGGCTCCATCATCCCGGCACCCTTGGCCTGAGCGGAGAGCGTGACGCCGCCGAGGCTCAGCGTGCAGTGCTTGGACCAGCGGTCGGTGGTCGTGATCGCATCCGCGAAGACGCCGCCGCCCGCGGCCGAGAGGTTCGCCGCCGCCTCGTCGATCCCCGGCAGCACCGCCTCGATCGGCAGCGGCACGCCGATCGTGCCGGTCTCGGCGACGGCGACGCTCGCCGTGTCCAGGCCGAGCGCTGTCGCCGCCCGCTCGCACATCCCCAGCGCGTCGGCGTAGCCCTGGGCGCCGGTCTCGGCGTTGGCGTTGCCGCTGTTGACGACGGCGGCGCGGATCCGGTCGCGATCGGTCACCTCGCGGCAGACCCGGATCGGCGCCGCGGCGGAGGCGTTGCGGGTCAGCAGCAGGGACGAGAGGACCGCCTCCTCGTCGCAGACGATCAGGCCGACGTCGGTCTTGCCGCCGTCCTTGAGCCCGCAGTGGGCGCCGCCGGCGCGGAAACCGGGCGCGAGCTGGGCGGGATCGAGCTCCTCCACCCCGTCCGGCGCCTCGACCCAGCGCGACCTGAAGAAGGACTCGCTCATACGAGCCCTTCCGTCTCGTCCAGGCCCAGCATCAGATTGAGGTTCTGGACTCCCTGGCCGGAGGCGCCCTTCCAGATGTTGTCGATCGCCGAGAAGGCGAGCACGCGGCCGCGCTCCTCGACGGTGACGTAGATGTGGCACTCGTTGGTGTCGCGCAGGTCGCGCAGGCCCGGCGGCCGCTCGACGACGCGGACGAAGGGCTCGCCGGCGTAGCGCTCGCGGTAGAGCGCCTGCACCTCGTCCTTCGGGAGACCGGCTCGGTCGTCTGCGCGTAACAGTGGCCAGCTCACCCTGGTCGAGCGGCAGCAGGTGCGGCACGAAGACGACCGGCGCCGGGCTGCCCAGCGCCGCCAGCTCCTGTTCGATCTCGGGCCGGTGGCGGTGGCCCTCGGTCTTGTAGGCGAAGGCGTTCTCGTCCATCGCCGCGTAGTGCATCGCGTCGCCGCCGCCGCGACCGGCGCCGGAGACCCCCTGCATCGCGTTGACAACGACGTCGGCGAGCAGTCCCTTCTCGGCCAGCGGCGCCAGCCCGAGCACGCTGGCGGTCGGGTAGCAGCCCGGCGTCGCCACCAGCTTCGCCTCGCGCAGCTCGTCGCGGTAGAGCTCGGTCAGCCCGTAGACGCCGCTGGCCGAACAGATCGGGGGCGCCGTGCTCGCCGTACCAGCGCTCGTAGGTGTCCATCTCGCGCAGGCGGAAGTCGGCCGAGAGGTCGACGACGAGGATGCCCTGCGCGCGCAGGGCGGCGACGGTCGGCGCCGCGGCGCCGTGCGGGTAGGCGACGATCGCGGCGTCGATGCCCTCGACCCGCTCGAGGTCGAGCTCGGTCAGCTCCAGCGGCACCCGGTAGCGCGGGTAGAGCGCGTCGAGCCGTTTGCCGGCGTCGCTGCGCGAGGTGACCGCGACCAGCTGCAGGCGCGGATGGCGCCAGACGATCTGCGCCGCCAGGGCGCCGGCGAAGCCGGAGGCGCCGGCGACCAGCACCCGCGCCGCGGGCTCTCCGTTCAGCGGTTGGGCGCCGAGCTCACTCACGCAGGCTGCCTCCGATCTGCTCCAGCTCGGCCTTGATCGCCTCGCGCAGACCGGCGACCTCCTCGTCGGTGAGGGTGCGGTCGGCGGCGCGGAACTCGAGCCGCAGGGCCAGGCTCTTGTGGCCCTCGCCGAGCTGCTCGCCCGTCGTAGAGGTCGAAGACCGCGGGCCGAGCGCAGCAGCTCGCCGCCGCCCGCGAGTACCGCGTCGCGGACGGCGATCGCCGTGACCTCGACCGGGACGACGACGGCGAGGTCCTGGTGCACGGCCGGGAAGGTGGTCACGTCCTCGTAGATCTCCTCGCCGACGGTGGCAGCGGCGATCAGGGCCGCGCTGGCGATTTCGAAGCCGACCGCCGCCTCCAGGTCCCACTCGCGGCAGACCAGCGGGTGGACCTCGCCGATCCAGCCGACCGGGACGCCGGCGATCGAGACCGCCGCTGCCCGGCCCGGGTGCAGGAACGGCTCCGGCGCCGCCTCGAAGGCGAGCGCGACCCCGAGCTGGCCGGCGAGCGCTTCCAGCACCGCCTTCAGCGCGAAGAAGTCGGCGGGCTCACCGCCGTCGCGCCAGGAGCGCTCGCACCAGCGGTCCGACGGCCAGTGCCGCCAAGCCGGTGCGGCTCGCCGAACGGCGCCGCCCGCTCCCCCATAAACGCCCCCGCCAGGGGGTCGACGGGCCGATTCGTCGCGGTCGGGGTCGACATTTCGGCCCACCGGCTGGAGGTTGAGGTAGACCGCGCCGGACTCGAAGAGGGCGACGGCGTCGGCGTCGCGGGCGAGGTTGCGGGAGGCGGCGTCGAGCAGCGAGCCGAGCAGGGTCGTCCGCATCGCCGACTGGTCCTCGGAGAGCGGGTTGGCGAGCAGGACCGCCTCGGCGCGCGGGTCGCCCGCGGGGATCCGCAGCCGGCCCGGCTCGCCGGGGTCGGTGAAGCTCCAGCCGACGATCTGGTCGAAGCCGAGGTCGCGCAGGACGTCCTCGGCCCGGCGCCGCAGCTGCTGCTCGCGACTGAGTCCGCCGATCTTCTCGGCGACCGCCGGCAGCGTCGTCGGCAGGTGCTCGTCGAAGCCGTGGATCCGGCCGACCTCCTCGATCAGGTCGACCTCGCGGGTGACGTCGTAGTGGCGCTCGGGCGGGACCTCGACCAGCAGGTCCTCGCCGTCGACCTCGACCCCGAAGCCGAGCCGCTCCAGGTAGGCGACCTGGTCGGCCTGCGGGATCGTCATCCCCAGCAGGCCCTCGACCCGCGCCGCCCGCAGCCGGATCCGCGGCGCCGGCGGGCACGCTCGGCGGCGACGTCGATCGTCCCCGGCACCAGCTTGGCGCCGCAGAGCTCGACCAGCAGCCGCGAGGCGATCCGCTGCGCCCGCATGCAGAGCTCCGGGTGCAGCTGCTTCTCGAAGCGCGAGGAGGCCTCCGAGCGCAGGCCGAGCAGGCGCGAGGTGCGGAGGATGTTGGTGCCGTTCCAGTTGGCGACCTCGAGCAGGACCCGCGTCGTTCCCTCCGAGACCTCCGAAACCTGACCGCCCATGATCCCGGCGATCCCGGTCGGCCCGTTGCGGTCGCAGACCAGCACCGTCTCGTCGTCGAGCGCTGCGCTCGACCCCGTCGAGGGTGGTCATCCTCTCGCCCTCCGCGGCCGTGCGCACGGTCAGCTCGCCGTCCGGGACCTTGTCGAGGTCGAAGGCGTGCAGCGGCTGCGCGCTCAGCAGCATCACGTAGTTGGTGACGTCGACGACGTTGTTGATCGGCCGCTGGCCAGCGGCCGTCAGGCGCGCCTGCAGCCAGAGCGGCGAGGGGCCGACCGTCACGTCGGTGAAGACGCGAGCGGTGAAGCGCGGGCAGAGCTCCGGCACCTCGACCGTGACCGAGGCGAAGTCGGCGACCTCGCCCTCGCCCTCGGCCGGCGCGTCTTCGGCCCACGGCTCGGGGGCCAGCGGCGCGGCGGTGACCGCGTGGACCTCACGGGCGACCCCCCAGATCCCGAAGCAGTCGACCCGGTTCGGCGTCACCTCCAGCTCCAGCACCGGCTCGGCGATCGGCAGGACCTCGGCCAGCGGCGTTCCCGGCGTCGGGCCGTCCTCGAGCTCGATGATCCCGTCGGCGTCGCCCCCGAGCTCGAGCTCGGAGACCGAGAGGATCATCCCTTCCGAGCCGACCCCGCGCAGCTTCGCCTTGCGCAGCTTCTCGCCGCCCGGCATCCGTGCCCCCGGCAGCGCCACCGCCACGGTCTGGCCGGCGGCGACGTTGGCGGCGCCGCAGACGATCGTGCGCTCGCCCTCGCCGGTGTCGACGGCGCAGACCCGCAGCCGGTCGGCGTTGGGGTGCTGCTCAGCGCTGATGACCTTGCCGACGACGAAGCCGTCGGCGGCGGGCGGGCCGACGGCGCCGATCCGCTCGACCTCGGTCCCGGTCATCACCAGCCGCTCGGCGATCTCCTCGACGCCGGCCCCGGGGTCGCAGTACTCGCGCAGCCATGAGTACGGGATCTTCATCTCTCGCCCATCACCCGAACTGCTCCAGCATCCGCACGTCGTTGTCGAAGAAGCGCCGCAGGTCCGGGACCGCGTGGCGCAGCAGCGCCGCCCGCTCGACTCCGAGGCCGAAGGCGAATCCCTGGACCCGCTCGGGGTCGTAGCCGTGCCGCTCGACGAAGCCGAGGACGTTGGGGTCGACCATGCCGGCGCCGAGGATCTCGATCCAGCCCTGGCCCTTGCAGAGGTTGCAGCGCTCGCCGCCCTCCAGCGTGCCGCTGCCGCCACACTGGAAGCAGGAGACGTCGACCTCGACGCTGGGCTCGGTGAAGGGGAAGAAATGCGGGCGCAGCCGCACCTCGCGCTCGGAACCGAAGATCGCCCGGCAGAGCGTCAGCAGCGTTCCCTGAAGGTCGGCGAGGGTGATGCCCTCGGCGATCGCCAGCCCCTCGATCTGGTGGAACATCGGGCTGTGGGTGGCGTCTGAGTCGCGCCGGTAGACCTTGCCCGGGACGATGATGAAGATCGGCGGCGGCTGCGCCTCCATCGAGCGCACCTGGACCGGCGAGGTGTGGGTGCGCAGCAGCACGTCGGGGTGCGACTGCACGTAGAAGGTGTCCTGAAGCATCCGCGCCGGGTGCCCGGGCGGGTGGTTGAGGGCGGTGAAGTTGTAGTAGTCGTGCTCGATCTCCGGCCCCTCCATCACCCGGTAGCCGAGGCCGACCATCACGTCCTCGATCAGCCGCGTGGTGCGAGCGATCAGATGGGGGTGTCCTAGCGGCCGCGGCGGCGCCCCCGGCAGGGTGACGTCGACCCGGTCGGCGGCGAGCCGCTCGTCCAGCTCGCTGGCGTCGAGCTGCTCAGCGCTCGACTCCAGCAGCGCCTCCAGCTCCTTGCGCGCCTTGTTGGCGGCGCCGCCAACTTTGCCCCGTTGCTCCGGGGGAAGCTCGGCGATGCCGCGCAGGATCGTCGTCAGCTCGGCTTTGCGGCCGAGGTAGCGGACCCGCAGCTCCTCCAGGGCGGCGCTGGAGCCGGCGGCCCCGATCGCGGCGGCGGCCTCTCCCCTGATCTCCTCGATCCGCTCAAGCATCGGCCCGCTCCGGCATGGCGGCCGACGATATCCGCTGCGCCGCGATCGCCGCTGCCGCGGCGACGTTGAGCGACTCCGCGCCTGGGTGCAGCGGGATCGTCGCCTCGACCTCGCAGCCGGCCAGCACCGCAGCTGGCAGCCCCTCGCGCTCCGCCCCGAGGCAGAGCGTCGCGGCGCCTGCCAGAGCCTCCAGTCCGGCTCCCCCGTGGGCGACCAGCGCGACCCGCGGCGCCGGGGTCTGCGCCAGCTCGGCCCGGGCCGGCGGCCGCACGAAGACCGACCCCATACTGGCCCGCACCGCCTTTGGCGAATAGGGGTCGGCGCAGTCGGGACCAAGGGCGACGGTGGCGCCCAGCAGCGCGTGGGCGCTGCGGATGACCGCACCGACGTTGCCGGGGTCGCCGACGCCGTGCAGGTAGAGGCACGGTGCCCCGACCCGCTCGGCCCAGCGCAACGGCCAGACCGCGATCGCCCGCGTGCCGGAGCCGAGCGAGGAGCTCGCGGCCAGCAGCTCGGGTTCGACCTCCTCGCCCCCCCAGCGCGCCGCGAGGTCCGAGCCGGCGGCGGTCAGGAGGAAGCGCGGCTCCGCCCCCGCGGCCAGGCCGGCCTCGATCAGATCCTCGCCCTCGCTGGCGAACAGCCCCTCGCGCTCGCGGTGCTTGCGCTCACGCAGCTTGCGCAGCAGCTTCAGCTTCTCGTTCTGTTGGCTGACGATCATCGGCTTGGCTCGTGGTGTGACTTTCTGCGTGCTCGTTTCTTCTCCTGAACGACAAAGCGGGCCGTTTTCACGGCCCGCCCGGGAAGGTGAGGTGTCGGCGTGCCGCTAGGCGGCCGCACCCTCCCGGGCCAACTCCACAAATCGGCGGAAAGCCTCGCGGTCGGAAACCGCGATCTCAGCCAGCATCTTGCGGTTCACCTCGACTTCAGCCTTGCTGAGGCCGTGGATCAGCTCCGAGTAGCTCATGCCCTCGAGCCGTGCGGCGGCGTTGATGCGGGTGATCCAGAGGCGCCGGAAGGTGCGCTTTTTGTTGCGCCGGTCGCGGTAGGCGTACATGCCCGACCGCTGCACCTGCTCTTTGGCGAAGCGGTAAGAGGAATGCTTGCGGCCGAAGTAGCCCTTCGCTTCCTTCAGGACCTTGCGGCGCTTCTTGCGCGCGTGCACGGAGCGCTTGACCCGGGCCATCTACTTGCCCCCGAGCAGCTTCCGCACCGTCGGCGCATCGTGCGGAGAGATCTCCACCGGTCTCGCCATCTGCCGCTTCCGCTTCGGCGACTTTTTCTCCAGAATGTGGCTGGAGTAGGCGCGACGGCCCCGGAGCTTGCCGGTGGCGGTCTTGCGGAAGCGCTTCTTGGCGCCGGAATGCGTTTTCATCTTCGGCATCGGGCTCGCTATTGAAGCAGACGGCGGCGCCTCAGCGGGTTCGCGCCCCCACCGCGGGTAGGCTGGCGCCGCGATGCGGATCCTCTACGTGGTCGGGACGCGGCCCAACTTCGTCAAGACGGCGCCGGTCATAGGCGCTTTGCGGGAGCGTTTGCCAGAGGGCCGGCACGCGATCGTCCACACCGGCCAGCACTACGACCGCCTGATGTCGGAGGTCTTCCTCGCCGAGCTCGGCGTGCCCGCGCCCGACCACATGCTCGAGGTCGGCTCCGGCAGTCACGCGCAGATGACGGCGCGGACGATGGAGCGGCTGGAGCCGGTGCTGCTCGAGGAGAAGCCAGACCTGGTGGTCGTCCCCGGCGACGTCAACTCGACCCTGGCGGCGGTGCTGACCGCGGTCAAGCTCGGCATCCCCACCGCCCACGTCGAGTCCGGCCTGCGCAGCTTCGACCTGACGATGCCCGAGGAGTGCAACCGGATCGTCGCCGACCGCTTCTCCGAGCTGCTCTTCCTGCACAGCGAGGAGGCGATCGGGAACCTGCGCGCCGAAGGCATCGCCAACGAGCGCATGCACATGGTCGGCAACACGATGATCGACACCCTGGTCGCGCTCGAAGACCGCTTCCGCGCGGCTCGGCACCGCTTCTCGCCTCGGCGTCGAGCCCGGCGCCTACGCGCTCGTCACCCTGCACCGGCCGGCGCTGGTCGACGGGCCGCTGCTGCCGGAGACGGTGGCGCAACTGGCGGCGCTTGCGCGCGAGATGCCTGTGGTCTTTCCAGTCCACCCGCGCACCCGCAAGATGATGGAGAGCATCGATTCCGAGCACCCGGGCCTGCTGCTCAGCGAGCCACTTGGCTACCTCGACTTCCTCTCGCTACTGGCCGACGCTGGCGCCGTCCTCACCGATTCCGGCGGGATTCAGGAGGAGACGACCTACCTCGGCATCCCCTGCTTCACCCTGCGCGACAACACCGAGCGGCCGGTAACCGTGAGCGCCGGCACCAACACCCTGCTCGGCCTCGACCCGGCGGCGATCAGCGGTATCCCGGCGGCGCTGGCCAGCCGTGGCGCGGCGCCGGCTGAGCCGCCACCCCTCTGGGACGGGCACGCGGCGGAGCGAATCGCCGACGTCGTGGCGGCGCGCGCCTAAGCGCCGGCGGGCGCGTCGGCCTCGGGGGCGGTGCCCGTATCCGCCTCGGGGGCGGGCTCCGCGGTCGACTCCGCCTCAGGGGCGGGCTCCGCGGCGGCCTCACCCTCGGCGGCGGCCGGGGCCTCGGCGTCAGCGGCGGGATCGACGACCTTGTCGACCTCTTTGCTCGGGGCCAGCAGCATGCTCATGTTGCGGCCTTCCTGCAGGGGCGCCGACTCGATCACAGCGATGCCGCCGAGGTCCTCGAAGAGTTTCTGCAGCAGTGCCCGGCCGCGCTCGGGGTGGGCCTGCTCGCGGCCGCGGAACATGATCGTCACCTTGACCTTGTCGTGGTGCTTGAGGAAGCGCTCGACGTGGCCCTTCTTGGTCTCGTAGTCGTGCGTGGCGATCTTCGGCCGCAGCTTGATTTCGCGGATGTTGACCTGCTGCTGGTGCTTGCGCGCCTGCTTCTGCTTCTGCTCCTGCTCGTACTTGTACTTCGAGTAGTCGAGCAGGCGGGTGACCGGCGGCTTCGAGCCGGGAGCGACCTCGACTAGATCGAGGTCGGCGTCCTGGGCCCGTTTCAGCGCCTCGTTGATCTCGACGATGCCGAGCTGCTCGCCGTCGGCGCCGATCAGGCGCACCTGCGGCACGCGGATCCGCTCGTTGATCCGCGTCGTGTCGCGCTCCGGCGGACGCCGGTCGAACCTACGAGGTACCGGCACTATCGAGAGGAGCGGTGGAGCTTCAAGAGGACGAGAGGTCGGGACGCGGGCACGGGACGCTCAGTGGCGGCGGTGATTTGAGGTGCCTGCAGTCAAGTCGGCCGGAGTATAGGGGGTTGACCCTAGTTTGTTCCGGTCTCGGCCGCGACGCGCTCCGCGAAGGCCGCCAGCGACATCTCCCCCAGCTCGCCGTCTTCGTGCGAGCGCACCGCAACACCACCGGCCTCCTGCTCACGATCGCCGACGACCAGCATGTAGGGGTAGCGGCCGATCGAGGCGTCGCGAACCTTCCTGCCGATCGACTCCGAGCGATCGTCGAGGGCAACCCGCACACCGAGTTCCCGCAGCTGCTCGAACGCCCTCTCCGCGTACTCGTTGTGGCGATCGGAGATCGGCAGCACGATCGCCTGCACTGGCGCCAGCCAGACTGGGAAGCGGCCGGCGTAGTGCTCGATCAGGATCCCGGCGAAGCGCTCCATCGAGCCGAGCAGGGCGCGGTGGATCATCACCGGCCGGTAGGGCGCGTCGTCGGCTCCCGTGTAATAGAGGTCAAAGCGCTCCGGCATCTGGAAGTCGAGCTGACAGGTGCCGCACTGCCAGGAGCGGCCGAGCGCGTCGGTGACGTGAAAGTCGATCTTCGGCCCGTAGAAGGCGCCGTCGCCGGGGTGCAGCTCGTACTCGCGGCCCTGCTGCTCGAGCGCCTCGGCCAGCGCCGCCTCGGCCTTCGCCCACTGCTCGTCGCTGCCCATCGACTTCTGCGGCCGGGTCGAGAGCTCGACGCGGACGTCCTCGAAGCCGAAGCGGGCGTAGAGCTCGTCGATCGCCTCGCAGATGCTGGCGACCTCGCCGGTGATCTGGTCTTCGGTGCAGTAGACGTGGGCGTCGTCCTGGGTGAAGGCGCGCACGCGCAGCAGGCCGTGCAGAACGCCCTCGCGCTCGTTGCGGGAGACGCGGCCGAACTCGGCCAGGCGCAGCGGCAGCTCGCGGTAGGAATGGCGGTCGGAACCGTAGACGAGGCAGGCGCCGGGGCAGTTCATCGGCCGCAGCGCAAAGCGGCGCTCGCCGTCGTCCATGAAGTACATCTCGTCGCGGTAGTTGTCCCAGTGCCCAGAGCGGTGCCAGAGCTGCTCGTCGAGCACCTGCGGCGTCGCGATCTCCTGGTAGCCGCGCTTGCGCAGCTGCTCCTGCACCTCGCCCTCGATCAGGTGCAGCAGCGTCGTCCCGTTGGGCAGCCAGAACGGCATCCCCGGCGCCTCGTCGCGCAGCATGAAGAGACCGAGCTGGGGGCCGAGCCGGCGGTGGTCGCGTGCCTTCGCCTCCTCGATCCGCTCCAGGTGCTGCTCGAGGTCCTTGCTGGAGAAGAAGGCGGTGCCGTAGATCCGGGTCAGGCTCTCGCGGTTCTCGTCACCGCGCCAGTAGGCGCCGGCGACCGAGTTCAGCTTGATCGCCTTGATCCGCCCGGTCGAGGGGCCGTGCGGCCCTCGGCAGAGGTCCTCGAAGGGACCGTTGCGGTAGAGCGAGACGGTCTCGACCCCTTCGTCGCGGACGAGGTCTTCGATCAGCTCGACCTTGTAGCCCTGATCCTGGCTCTTGAAGATCTCGATCGCCTCGGCGACCGGCACGTCGCGGCGGCCGAACTCCTCGTCGGCGCCGATGTGCTCCTGCATCGCCGCCTCGATCTTCGGCAGGTCGTCTTCGGTGATCTTTGTATCGGCCGGGAACTCGAAGTCGTAGTAGAAGCCGGACTCGATCGGCGGACCGATCGTCACCTTGGTCCCCGGGTAGAGGTCCATCACCGCCTCGGCCATCACGTGGGCGGCGTCGTGGCGGATCAGCTCCAGCGCCTCGGGGTCGCGGTCGGTGAGGATCGCCACCTCGGCGCCGCCGTTCGGCAGCGGCGCCGAGAGGTCGCGCAGCTCGCCGTCGACCTTGATCGCCAGCGCCGCCTTCGCCAGGCCGGGTCCGATCGCCGCGGCGGCGTCCGCCCCGGTCGCGCCGGCCGGCAGCTCCAGCGGTTTCCCGTCGGGCAGGGTGACGACGACTTTCTCCGTTGCGGCCTCCATCGGGGCCATGGTAGTTAGCGCGCGGGCCCTTGGCGCGCCTGCCGTTCGGCGATCAGCGGGCAGGGGCTGTGGCGAGCGACGGGACCGGTGACCTCCCAGAGGACGTAGGGGGACGCGACCTGGCGCATCCGCAAGCCCGGGAAGGGAGGCGATCCGGGTTCGCCCTCGGTGACGACGAAGCGGACGCCGGGCGGCGGCGCCTCCCCCGCTTCGCTCGCGGATTCGATGCAGACCCGCCCGCCGCGCAGTTCCCAGGAGATGAACGGTCCGCCGTGCTGGTCGGCCAGCAGCTCGTGGGAGGCGACGACGAGGGTCGAGTCGGCAGCGATCAGCGGCCGCAGCCCGGTCAGCGTCGGACGAGTAGGAGGTCGGCCCGACGGGCGCGTTGGCGAGCGCCAGCAGCGAACAGACGCCAGCGGCAACAAGAAAGAGCGCCCCGGCAAGCCCCGGCAAGCCCCCCTGTGTCGACTTTCTCGGGCTTAGGCCGAATAAGTCGCCACTCCGCTTCGGACAACAGCGGCAGCAGGATGACGAGGCGCACCAGCGGCGCGCCGATCTCGATCGCCTTGGCAGCGGTGTAAGGCGTGCCGCCGACGCGAGCGGCCGCATAGGCGAGCGCCGCGGCGGCGAGGCCGGCGAGGAGCGCGGTCTCGCGGCGGCGCCAGCACTGAACGATTCCGTAGAGCAGGAGGACGAGACCGAAAGCCGCGCCGAGGTAGTAGCCGACCGCCGGCACGGCGCCGTCGCCCGGCGCCAGGCGGAAGTCGCCCGAGGGCCAGATACCCAGCGCCTCGAAGGGCGAGAGCTGGCCGAAGAGGTTGCCGAGGCCGGGGCCGTTGGGGTCGAAGGTCTCGAAGTTGTGGAAGTCGACCATCCGCCCGATCTCGGGAGCGACGAGGACGAGGAAGGCGAGAAGCGCGAGGCCGAGCGCCTGGCCCGCGGGTCCTGTCCCGGGTTGGGGGTCCTCGTCCTCACGGGCTGCGGGCGAGGACCCCCAACCCGTGCCACCCGCGGCAGAGGCGATCAGCCAGAGGACCGCTGCGCCACCCAGCCAGATCAGGCCCGGGAAGCTGTAGACGTAGACGGAGCCGACGGCGATCAGGGCCGCCGGGACGAAGCGCAGGGGCAGATCCCGCCAGCCGCGGCCCGACCTCCCGCAGCGCCAGGGCGAAGGCGAGCACGAAGCAGCGCCTGCATCGTCTCCTTGAAGGCGCCCTGGGCGAAGTAGGAGGCGACCAGTAGGCGAGGCCGACGACGAGGGCGCCCGCGGTACGTGGGAGCGGACGCAGCTCGGCGAAGGCGGCGAGCGCGGTCAGCGGCGCCAGCACCGCCACGGCGACGGTCAGTCCGCTGAAGCCCTGGACCAGGCCGATCCCGAGGCCCTTGTGCAGCGCGACGACGATCGCGTGCGGGCCGAGCGGGTAGCCCTGATGCAGGAGCTGGCCGCCCTGTCCGTCAGCGAGGCGGTCCGCGGCCAGCAGGTGCTGCGACATGTCGGGGTTGAAGCTGGTGCCGAGGATCCCGAAGTGGCCTTCGACCACGAAGGGCAGCGAGGCCGCGGCAGCGCGATCAGTGCCACCGGCCAGCCGGCGCGCAGCGCCTCCACCCCGCCCTCGCAGCCGCCGCCAGAGGTAGGCGACCGCGGCGATCGCCAGCAGGCCGACGACGACCGCCGAGATCGACCCCGTCCCCCGGCAACCGCACCGTTCCCCAGCAGATCGCGCAGAGCAGCGCCAGCCCGACCGCCGGCGAGAGCCACGACCAGCGCCGCACTCCGCAGAGCGCGATCGCCGCCTGGCCGATCGCCAGCGACGCCGCGCACACCGCCAGCACCGCTGCATAGGTCCCGATCACGAGGCTCGCGAGCCTAGACTGCGGCGATGGCGTTCGTCCCTCCCGCCCGCCACCTGCTGCGCGCGAAGGACCTGGCCGACGCCCGCTACTTCGAGCCGCTGGGCGTCGAGGACCTGGCCCAGGCCGCCGGGCTCTCGCGGGCTCACTTCAGCCGCGAGTTCCGGCGCGCCTTCGGCGTCGCGCCGCACGCCTACCTGCTGACGCGACGGCTGGAGCGGGCGGCGGCGCTGCTGCGCAACACCGACCGCTCCGTCGCCGAGATCTGCCTCGCCGTCGGCCTGCAGGGACTCGGCTCCTTCACGACCAGCTTCAAACGCACCTACGGGAAGACGCCGACCGCCTACCGCGCCGCCTTCCCGCCCGCTTCCAGCCAGGCGATCGTTCCCGGCCTGCGTGCGTGCGCGTCTACGGCCGCCCGCAACACCGCACGTTTCGAGAAGACAGCCCGCGGGCGGCGACCTAGCATCGGCGCCAAGCTGATCGCAACCGAGGAGGAACCGATGAAGATCGCAAATGCACAGCTGTGGGTCCACGACCAGGACGAGGCGCTCGCCTTCTACACCGAGAAACTCGGCATGGAGGTGCGCGCCGACGTCACCCTGCCCGAGATGGGCGACTTTCGCTGGCTCACCGTCAGTCCCCCAGGGCAGGAGGACGTGTCGATCGTGCTGATGGCGATCCCCGGCCCGCCGGTTATGGACGACGAGACCGCGGTGCAGGTCGAGGGCCTGATGGCGAAAGGGTTTGCTGGCACGGTCTTCCTCACCACCGACGACTGCCGAGGCGCCTACGAGGAGCTGAAGGCCCGCGGTGTCGAGTTCACCGAACCGCCGGAGGAGCGCCCCTACGGCATCGACTCCGGCTTCCGCGACCCCTCGGGCAACAGCATCCGGCTGACCGAGGTGAAGCTGCCGGCGACCGCCTGAGCGGCCCGTCGCCGGCCGAGATGGGCGTTACTGGGCTCGAACCAGTGACCTCCAGCTTGTCGAGCTGGCGCTCTCCCAACTGAGCTAAACGCCCGGGAGACCTGAATCTAGCAGCGGCAAACCGAAGGCCGGGCGGCGACTGCCGGGCGGCTAAAGGTCGCCCGGGGCCGCCGATGCAGATAGTGCAACTTTTCAGTCCTTCCCGTGTTTATCAGTACGTCGCACGAGCAGCGGCAGCTAAGACTTCAAAGCTCGAGGACCGACGAGCCAGCGACTTCAAACTCTCTGGTGGCACGTCCTTCGGAAACAAGGGGCCCCTCACGGGGCCCTTTTCCGTTCCCGGAGACGCTCAGACGTGGTCGCTGGGCAGGTGCCAGCGGCGCGGGCGCGATCAGTGCGTCGGCCTCCGGCGGCCCCCACGAGCCGGGCTCGTAGGGGAGCGCGGGCGGCGGCTGCTCCAGCACCGGCTCGGAGATCTCCCAGAGCCGCTCGATCGCCTCGGAGCTGGTGAAGAAGGTGCGGTCGCCGACCATCACGTCGTGGATCAGGCGCTCGTAGGCGTCGAGTGCCTGCTCGGTGCCGCCGAAGGTGTCGGCGTAGCTGAAGCGCATGTGCGCCTCGCCGAGCTCGATCGTCGGGCCCGGCACCTTGGCGAGGAAGGAGGCCGAGATGCTGCCGGGGTCGCCGAGCTCGAAGGTGAGGTGGTCGTGGCCGAAGGACTCGACGATCTGGTCGCAGTCGAGCGGGAACATGCGCCGCGGCGGCTGCGTGAAGGCGATCGTCAGCAGATGCCGGCTCTCGGCCAGGCGCTTGCCGGAGCGCAGGTAGAACGGCACCCCCTCCCAGCGCCAGTTGTCGACGAAGGCCTTGACCGCGACGAAGGTCTCGGTGTCGGAGTCGGAGCCGACCCCGTCCTCCTCGCGGTAGCCGGCGTACTGGCCGCGGACCACGTTCTCCGGCCGCAGCGGCGGCATCGAGTCGAAGACCTTCTCGCGCTCGACGCCGAGCGCCTTCGGCTCCAGCGAGGTCGGCGGCTCCATCGCGACGAAGCCGAGCACCTGGAAGAGATGGGTGACGATCATGTCGCGGAAAGCGCCCGTCTCCTCGTAGAAGCTGCCGCGCATTTCGATCGAGAGCGTCTCCGGCACGTCGATCTGGACGTGGTCGATGTGGTTGCGGTTCCAGACCGGCTCGAACATCCCGTTGGCGAAGCGCAGCGCCAGCAGGTTCTGCACCGCCTCGCGGCCGAGGTAGTGGTCGATCCGGTAGATGCAGCGCTCCTCGAAGACCGAGTGCAGCAGCGCGTTCAGCTCGCGGGCCGAGGCGAGGTCGGTGCCGAACGGCTTCTCGGTGATCACCCGGGCGCCCTCGCCGAGCCCCGCCTCGCCCAGCGCTTCGACGGTGCCGGCCGTCGCGCTCGGCGGCAGCGAGAGGTAGTGGAGGAGTCCCGGGCTCGCCGCCGAGCTCCTCCCGCGCCACCGACACCGCCTCGGTCAGCGCCTCGAAGCCGTCACCGACGCCGGCGAAGCGCAGCGACTCGGCGAAGGGGTCCCAGGTGGCCGGCGACATGTCCTCGCGACCGGATGCCTCGATCGCCTGGCGAGCGATCTCGCGGAACTCCTCGAGGTCGATCTCGTGCCGGGCGACGCCGACGATGCGGAAGCGCTTCGGCATCAGCCCGACCTGCGCGAGGTGGAACATCCCCGGCAGCAGCTTCCGCTTCGCCAGGTCGCCGGTCGCCCCGAAGAGGACGATCACCTGGTTCTCGGGGATCTGACCCACCGTCTTCGCCGTGGGGGTGCTTGCGGTGGTGACGCTCACGCCGTCCAGGCTGACAGATGGCGGCGCTGAGCAGAGACCGGAGCGCGCTTATGCTGGCGAGCGATGACTAGCGGCGAGACCGAGGGCGGCGTCGGCGTACGACCCGCACGTCCTCGACCGGGGCGAGCGGCGCTTCTGGCGCGACGTCTGGCAGTCGGTGCCGGCCGGGATCGCCGCCGAGCACGGGGTCGAGCTGCGCGACTTCGGGCCGGTCCAGGCGCAGCGTCACCGGCGACCTGGCGAGCGTCGGGATGCTGAACCTGGTGCTCGGGGCGACCGAGCCGGGTGCGGTCGAGGACGGGCCACCTGGCCGCCGCGGCCGAGTGGGCGCGAGCGCAAGGCGTCACCCCCTACGTCCCAGTCACGCCGGACCTGCCGCAGAGCCGAGGCGGCCGAAGCGTGGCTCGCCGCCAACGGCTTCGAGCGCGGCTACGCCTGGATGAAGTTCGTCCGCGACGCCACACCCGCCGCGCTTCGCCGCTCCCGACATCGAGGTCGTCGAGCTCGACCGAGCCCGACGCAGGAGCCGTTCGGGATGATCGCCGCCACCGGCTTCGGCCTGCCCGCCTGGGCGTGCCGCCTTCTTCGCCGACCTGCCCGGCCGCGACGGCTGGCGCTGCTACGTCGCCCGCGTCGACGGGCGAGGCCCAGGCCTGCGCGGCGATGCTGATCGAGGACGGCGTCGCCGAGTTCGGGGTCGCCGCCACCCTCGAGCCCGCCCGCGGCCGCGGCTGCCAGCTCGCCCTCCTGCACCGCCGCATCATCGACGCCGCCGAGGCCGGCTGCCACACCCTCTTCGTCGAGACCGGCGAGCGTGTCCCCGACCGGCCATCCGCCAGCTACCGCAACATCCTCCGGGCGGGCTTCGAAGAGGCGTACCTGCGGCCGAACTGGACGCGCCCGGCGTGAGCGGCACCAACCTCCCGGCTCGAAGTCGTCCTCAACGGCATCTTCTGGGTCTGGCTGCTGGGACTGCTGCCGGCGGCGATCGTCACGATCCTCAAGGGCAGGCTGCTGCTGTTCGCAACGGGCTGGCTCACCTTCGGCATCACCTGGTTCATCGCCGTGATCCCGGGGCGCGTGAGCCCGCTGTGGCTGGGCGCTGCCGCCATCCTCGTGCTCGCGGTGGGACTTTTCACGTCCCGGCCCACACCGATCACCGGAGTCGGCGGACAGGCCCTCCAGCACTCCGTCGGCGGCGCCGACCTTGGGCTCTCGGACGGTCCCTGCCGGCGCGGAGACGGCGGCCGCTGGCACTGCCGGGCCTACGACACCCAGTCGAGCTCCACGCTGCCCTATCGCGTGAAGGTGAGTGGCTCCGGCTGCTGGACCGGAACGCTGATCGGCCGACCCGACCCCGAATCCCCAGAACGCCTGTCCGGCTGCATCACGATCTGGGACGAAATCCGCCCCTTCGACGAGGTGCTCTAGAAGCGTTCGTTCGTGCTGTAGTGCCGAACCGTGCCAGCGGAGGTCTACGTCTGCGACCTGGATGGAACGCTGCTCGGCCCCGACGCGAGGCTGAGCGAGTTCGCCCGGTGGGGGCTGAACCAGCTCGTGGACGCCGGCGTTCGGCTGACGGTCGCCAGCTCACGGAGAACGGTCTCGATGCGCGCCCTGCTCGCCGGAGTGGACCTGAGCCTGCCCGTCATCGAGCTGAACGGGGCCTTCGTCTCCGAGCTGACAAGCGGAAGCCACCTGGCCAGCAATGTCCTTCCCGCCGCCCTCGCCGGAGCCGTGGTGCAGGCATTCCTCGCCACCGACTCCGACCCGGTGCTGTCGGCCTGGGACGGCGCCCGCGACCGCGTCTACTTCGGCCCCCGAGCGAATGCCGGCACCCGTTGGTACATCGATGAGAAGCGCGCCTACGGCGACTCGACGCTGGCACCGTGCGACGACCTCCATGCCGTCACCCAGCGTGAGCAGACTGCCGCGATCACCGGATTCATGGCCGGCGCCGAGGCGGTGGCGCTTACCGCGCATCTGACCGAGCTCGTCGGCAACGCCGGGATCGTCTACAGCGCCGCCAACTACTACTGCCCCGGCTGGACCGAGATCCAGGTTCAGCACTCGAAGGCCGAGAAGGGCGCCGCGGTGCCGACGCTGCTGGATGCTTGCGGCATGACCGGCGCCGAGGTGATCGCCTGCGGGGACCACCTCAACGACTTCGGCCTGTTCGCGGTTGCCAAGCTCCGCATCGCCCCAGCCAACGCCCACCCGCGGATTCTCGAGCTGGCCGACGAGGTCGTGGGCCCCAGTGACGAGGACGGCGTCATCCGTTATCTACTCGACCGGCACGGGATCGCAGAGGAAACGAACCGAGAGGCGCCTACCGGAATCGAACCGGTGTAAAACGGCTTTGCTTAATCGCGCTCGAACTTCGCTTGCGCGGCCTCGACCGCTCGCCGTGCTTTGCCCTTGGCCTCAGCCATGACCGAAACTATTCGTCAGGTACGACTCTCCAGCCACCTGATGATTTCGTTGGGGGTCGCTTCACCGGCCGCGATCTTCTCGACCATCGGAACGTCCGTATCGGCATCTTCTCCAACGAACGGTCGGCCGTTGGCTTCGAGGAACAGCCACACGGAGAGAAACGCGGCTCGCTTGTTGCCGTCCGGCAGCGGGTGATTCCGAGCCAGATGCTCGACCAGCACCGCTGCTTTCTCGATCAGCGTGGGATATGCGTCCTGATCGCCAAAGCCCGACTGGGGCGTGGCGAGCGCCGAATCCGCAAGCGCGATCCTCGGCAAGCGGGTGATCTGCTCGGGGGTCGTCCCGAGTAGCTCAGCGGCGATCTCGCAGTAATCGCCTAGCTCTAGGTAGATCGTCAAGGGCTACTTGGCGAGGCGGCGCAACGTCTCGCGATTAGCCTGGATCGCGGCCTTGATCCGGCCCTTGCGCTCCGTGCTGCTTCCGGGCAGGCCGAAGCGGAGCTTGTCTCGCTCGGTTTTCGGGGCGGTGGGGGCTTGGGGCTTCATCGCCGACACATTGTTGCACCCAGGTTCTACGCCACCTGGAATCCGAGCCAGTGAACGAAGCCGTGGGCCAGTTTTACACCCAGATGATCGGCAGCAACCGGATTCAGCACGGACGAGGAAGCGGCCTGAAAAGGCCGGGAAAAGCGCTCTAGCAAGCGATATTCCGCTTGTTACAGCGTAAAGGCGCCTACCGGAATCGAACCGGTGTAAACGGCTTTGCAGGCCGCTGCGTAGCCACTCCGCCAAGGCGCCGAGAAGCCGTTGAAGGGTAACGGCGACCTGGACGATCAAGAAGTACCGCGAGATGACCGCATCGGCATGGCGGCAGCGCAGGAGGCGATCGTCGAGCCCTGAGCCCGGCGTACACTGACCCTGTGGTCGAGCGGATCGAGAGCATGCCGCCCGGGACGATCGGGTTGCGGGCGACGGGCAAGCTCGGCGTGGACGACTATCGCCAGGTGCTGGAGCCGGCGCTGCGCGAGGGGGTCGAGTCCGGCGAGCTGCGCCTCATGTTCGTCCTCACCGACTTCGACGGCCTCGAGCCCGGCGCCTGGATCGAGGATCTCAAGACCGGCCTCGGAGCCTGGGTGCGCGACCACTCGGCCTGGAAGCGGTTCGCCCTTGTCACCGACGTCGAGTGGGTTGCCAAAGCGATGCGCACCTTCGCCTGGATGGCCCCGGGCGAGGTGAAGGTCTTTGGCCTCGCTCAGGAGGACGAGGCCAGGGCCTGGGTCGCCGGCTGAGGCCGCGACGCCGGGTTGGAGAAGCGCATCGTCCCGTCATCGACCGAGCCGCGGCGCAGCGTGCGCAGGTCGAGCGGGTAGTTCTGGCGCAGTTTCCACGGCTCCTTCGAACCCTGTTTGGGCAGTTCGGCCAGCGAGCGCAGGACGTAGCCGGAGTTGAAGTCGAGCAGCGGCTCCTCGGTCACCGAGGGATCGCTGATCCGGGGGGTGCAGATCCGGTAGCCGTTGGCGTCCATGTGGTTGAGCAGGCGACAGATGTATTCGGCCGTCAGGTCCGCCTTCAGCGTCCACGAGGCGTTGGTGTAGCCGAGGGTGTAGGCGAAGTTGGGGAGGTCGCTCAGCATCATGCCCTTGTAGGTGAAGGCCCGCGAGATGTCCGGCTCCTCGCCGTCGACCTTCACCGTCATGCCGCCCAGGAAAAGCAGATTCAGGCCGGTCGCGGTGATGACGATGTCGGCGTCGAGCTTCGTCCCCGACTCGAGCTCGATCCCGGACTCGGTGAAGGTCGCGATGCTGTCGGTGACGATCTCGGCGCCGCCACTGCCGATCGCACGGAAGAGATCGGCGTCGGGAACAAGGCAGACCCGCTGGTCCCAGGGGTTGTAGCGCGGCTTGAAGTGGGTGTCGACGTCGTAGCCCGGCGGCAGCGCTCGTTCCACGCCCCGGCGCAGGACCTTTTTGATCAGCCCGGGCCGCTTGCGGCTGAGCCGGTAGAAGAGGCCCTGGAGGAGCACGTTCTTCCAGCGCACGATCGGATAGACGGCGCGGTCGGGCAGGAACGCCCGCAACCTGTTGGCGATCCCGTCCTCGCCCGGCATCGAGATCACGTAGGTGGGTGAGCGCTGCAGCATCGTCACCTTGGCCGCATCCTTGGCCAGCTCGGGGACCAGCGTCATCGCCGTGGCGCCGCTGCCGATCACGACCACCCGCTTGCCGGCGTAGTCGAGATCCTCGGGCCAGTGCTGCGGGTGGACGACCTCGCCGGCGAAGCTGTCGATGGCCGGGAACTCGGGCGTGTAGCCCTGGTCGTAGCGGTAGTAGCCGGTGTTGGCGAAGAGGAAGCCGCAGGTCAGCGTCACCGTCTCACCCGTGTCGGTGCGCTCGGCTTCTACCGTCCAGCGGGCGTCCTCGCTCGACCACTCGGCGGCGACGACACGGTGCTGGAAGCGGATCCTGCGATCGATGCCGCCCTCGCGGGCGGTGTCGCGGACGTAGCCAAGGATCTTCTCGCCCTCGGCGATCGAGCGCTCGTCGGTCCAGGGCCGGAAGCGGTAGCCGAGCGTGTGCATGTCGGAGTCGGAGCGGATGCCCGGATAGCGGAAGAGGTCCCAGGTGCCGCCAATCGCCTCGCGCGCCTCGAGGATCGCGTAGTTCTTGCCGGGGCAGCGCTCCTGCAGGTGGTGGGCGGCGCCGATGCCGGAGAGGCCGGCGCCGACGATCACCACGTCGACGTGGTCGGCGGTTATCACTCGCTTATCCATGGCACCCAGGCTATCAACGCTCTGTCGAGAAAGTCAACTTGCAGTCGGGATCATCGACACTCTGTATGGTGAAAGGCCATGGCGGCTCCACTTTCGGCTCCAGAGGCGGCGGCACGAGGCCGTCGCACCCCCCGCGCCAGCGGCGACGAGCGCGAGCGCGCGATCCTCGCCACGGCCGAGCGACTGCTGGAGGAACGGTCGCTGGCGGAGATCTCCGTCGAGGACCTGGCTCGCGGCGCCGGCATCTCGCGCCCCACCTTCTACTTCTACTTCCCCTCCAAGGACGCGGTGCTGCTGACCCTGGTCGAGCGCATGGTCGAGGAGGCCGCCGCCAGTCGCGAGCTGGCGCTGGCGAGGCTGGCCGAGGAACCGCGGACCGGCCTGCGCCTGGCCCTGCAGGGCTCCTTCGAGGTCTTCGGCTCGCGCCGGGCGGTGATCCTCGCCGCCGCCGAACTGCGCACCACCAACGCCGAGGCGCGCGAGCTCTGGTCGCAGGTGATGGAGGGCTGGATCGCCGATGCCAGCGCCGTGATCGAGGCCGAGCGCGCCCGCGGCGCCGCCCCGGAGGGACCGCCCGCCCGCGACCTCGCGATCGCCCTGATCCAGATGAACGAGCGGGCCCACTACGCGACCTTCGCCGGCGAGCAGCCCTCGCTGGCGGAGGAGCGCCTGCTCGACGTGCTCGTTGACGTCTGGATGCGGACGATCTACGGCGCCGACGCCGAGATCTAGGCGGCCGTCAGCTCGCGGTCGAGCTCAGCAGCTCGAAGGAGATCCCGGCCCGCCGCAGGCGCTCCGTCAGGGCGTCCCCCATCGCGGTCGCCGTCGTCACTTGCCCGGCGGTCTCGGGCAGCTCGTCGAAGGCGAGGCAGAGCGCCGACTCGGCCAGCATCTTCGAGGTCTCGCCGTAGCCGGGGTCGCCGCCTGAGACCTCGGTGACGACGCGCTTGCCACCGCCCTCGCCAACGAACCTGACCTTGAACCAGCTCTTGGCGCGCTCCTCCTCGTCTGGGCCCTCGCCCGGCGATTTGACCTTCAGCAGCAGCTTGCGGGTCGGCGGCAGCGGCGCCAGCACGGCGACGGTTCCGACCCCCGCTCCCAGGGCGGCGATCGTCGCCAGCCGCTTCGCGACCATGTTGTGTCCGTAGGTGAAGTCGGGTCCGTAACGATCGAGGGCTGCGGCTGAGCGACGGACGATGCCCCCGTCGATCGTCGGCAGCGGCACGACCCAGCCGCCCTGCTCGGAGTCGTGGCGCACCCGCGCCGGGGCGGAGTGGATCTTGCGATCGCTCGGCCGCGGCTCGCTGCGGCGGCGCTCCCTGGCGGCCCCCAGCGTCTGCCGCGCCCGCGCGAAGCCGTTGATCGCCGAGTGGTAGGTCCCGCCGGAGAAGCTGGCGCCTGAGCGAACGTAGCCGTCGAGCTTCAGCGGCACGCCCTCCGGCAGCTGCTTGACCGTGAAGTAGGCGCCGAGGTCGTGCGGGATCGAGTCGAAGCCGCAGCAGTGGACCAGGCGAGCGCCGTTGCGCTCGGCCTCGGCGTGGTGCTCGATCCACATCCGGTCGACGAACTCGGGCTCACCGGTGAGGTCGACGTAGTCGGTGCCAGCGGCCGCGCAGGCGGCGACCAGCGGCTCGCCGTAGAGGGCGTAAGGACCGACCGTGGTGGCCACGACCCGCGCCGACTCCGCCGCCTCGGCCAGGACCGTGGCGTCGGCCGCGTCGGCCTCGAGCAGGTCGGGGGCCGGGGCGTCGCCGGCCCCGGCGGCGACCCGCGCCGCCACTGCCTCGAGCTTGCCGCGGTTGCGCCCGACCAGCGCCCAGCGCAGGCCCGCCGGCGCCATGGCGGCGAGGTATTCGGCGGTCAGCCCGCCCGTAAAACCGGTCGCGCCGAACAGCGCCAGGTCGTATTGCCGCTTGGCTGGCATCGCCGGGCATTCTGTCAGTCCCTGGCCGCCCGGCCAGTCGATCCCCCTGGGCACGACTCCGCAACCTTCGCCGAAGGGTGTGTTTAACGCTCAAGTCCAAACCGCGCAAAAGGCAGGGGCGCGGACAACTAATAGCCGGGGAGGCAATAAATGGCACCGCTACGCAAACGATTCGTGCTGCGCGAAAACGGAAACAGGAGACAGCGAGGAAGGAGAATCAGGCTGGCGATCGGGGCAGTGAGCATCTGCGTGCTGCTCATGGCGAGCGCCGCCCAGGCCGCGACGGTCACGGTGGGCAGCGTCCTGCCGGTCTCCTTCGCGTCCACCCCGTTCTCGCAGGTGAAGACGATGTTCAACACCGCGCTGCCGGAGAAAGGCGCGAACCTCGCCTCGCCGGTCAACGGAGCGGTCGTGCGCTGGCGAATCCAGGGCGCGAAAGGCGGCCCCTTCTTCCTGCGGGTTCTGCACCCGAACGGCTCCGGCGCCTACACGGCGACCGGGACCAGCCTGCCGGCGACCCCGACCGGAACCGGCGTCGAAACGTTCAGCACCAGCATCCCGATCCACAGCGGTGACCTGATCGGCATCGACCCGAGCAACCCAACCGACGAGATCGGCATCGCGCCGGTGGCTGGGGCCAGCTTCGGCTTCATTGCCCCGCCGCCCTTCGAAGGCTCGACGGTGGCGCCAACGCAGAGCGAAGCCGGGCAGGAGATCGAGCTCAGCGCCGAAATCCAGCCCGCGCCCGCGATCACGTCGATCGCCCCGAGCTTCGGCTCGATCGCCGGCGGCACCGCGGTGGTGATCACCGGCACCAATCTGGCCGGCGCCAGCGCCGTCAAGTTCGGCACCGCAACGGCGGCCAGCTTCACGGTCGAATCCGAAACCCAGATCACCGCGGTCGCCCCGGCGACGGCGACCCCGGGTACGGTCGACGTCACCGCCACCACCCTGGCCGGGACCAGCCCGACCGTGCGCGGGGACAACTTCACCTACACGGCTTGCATCGTGCCTAAGGTGAAGGGAAAGAAGCTGAAGCAGGCCAAGCGGGCGATCCGCAACGCCGGCTGCAAGCCGGGCAGCGTTACCGGCCAGAAGGTCAAGGCGGCCAAGGTCGTCAAGCAGAACCCTAAGCCGGGCACGATCCTGGTTCCCGACAGCAGCGTGAACGTCAAACTGGCGGTGCCGAAACCGCCACGCGCGAAGTCGTCCAAGTAAGCAAAGCCCCCGCCCCGGCAGTGCCGGGGCGGGGCGGGGCGCATTTCACTATTCGGACGGGATCTCTGGACGTAGCTGGGCAAGGAACTGCCCGGGATCGATGTACTCGCTCATCTGGGCTATACGCCCGTCCTCGTCGAGGGCTATGAACAGGCTTCCCCGCAGATCTAGCCCCCTTCCCGTCGGCGAAAGCTCCTCGCCACCCACCACCAAATCGCCACTATGCGTTCCTCG
Source organism: uncultured Solirubrobacterales bacterium (assembly GCA_963715395.1). GTDB lineage: Bacteria > Actinomycetota > Thermoleophilia > Solirubrobacterales > 70-9 > VAYN01. The sequence continues at coordinate 570,669 of OY970238.1, read as the reverse complement.
CTCGAGGTTCTCAGCCGCGAGGGTTTGTGTCCCTTCGTCGACCAACAGTCGTTTGCACTCGATCGTGAGATCGGGAAAGGCTGCCAGTTCGGACTCGTAGCGCTCTCGAAGGACGTCCACGCCGTGCAAGACCTCAATGCCGTCCTCAAAGACCAGGTTTTCGCTGTAGAGGGAGTAGTAACGCTCCATGTCCCGACGATTCCAGGCGGCGACGTATTCCGCATAGAAGTTACGTAGCTCGGCGGTGCTCAGAATTCCCACTGCACGATCCTAGAAAGCCCGCCGGAAGCTGGCTTTCGCGAAACCACAAAATACCCCGGGAGCTACGCGACTCCGGAGTCGCGGGCGGTACGCCGACGCCGCAGGCGAGATTCAGCGATCCGCCTAATGAGGGCCGCGAGCAAGATCAAGGCGGAGGAGAACGGTGCGAAATACGCCGCCGCAACCCAGACGGGAAAAACCGGATCGCTGTACGTTTCGGCGGGGAGGCCGAACGGGATCGCGATCGGGATTGCCAGAAACGACAGAGGCGCGAAACGGAACTCCCCGGTCCCCGCGCCGAGCAGCACCGACACGACTACCCAGATCGTGCCCCACCACCCGCCGCCGTTGGCGTCCATCGAGATGATGGCGACGACCATGCCGATCAAGTAGGTCACGACGAGGGCGATCCGGGTCATCCAGGTCTCCTACCCGGCCAGCGAGTTTTGTTGTCCGCCTCGTGCCTCAAAAGGGATAGCAGCAGCCTCCGTACTCTTCGCAGTCGTACTCGCCGTCGCCGAGCTTGCTCCGCATCAACTTGTGATCGCAGTTGGGGCAGACAGGCACGAACGTGGGATTTACCTGTAGAAAAGTGGAGTTTTTCAGGGAGAACACCGCGTTGACCGCCTCCAATCCGTGCGTGCGTACTCCCTGCTGAAGGAAATCGAAGGCACCATAGATGTGACCGCATTCACACTGCATTGGCGCGTAGCGAAAATTCGTGATGCCCGTGACTCCAAGCTCGGTCCTGATTCTCGCGGCTTCCTCGGTCGAAATAGGCCGGAGTCCCGTCTGCTCGATGCGCTCAGGCGTCCAGTACCAGTCGCGGATTGCGTGCGCCTGCCCGCGGGTGAGATAGAAAGAGGCCGATCGACAATCCTCAATCGCCCTCTTGACCAGGGTTACGATCTCCTCATCTGCGCCGGAGACGACAGCTTTCCCCTCGGCGACGATGTCATCGATAGCCCCAAGCGATGCTCTGTGCATGCGACTCCTCCAGGCGTATACATTTCGGCCAGCGAATCTGTGACTACGAGTTAGTCCACTCTTAGCAGGACACCCCCCTGTTTGTGTAAGCGTCGCCTTCCAGCTTCTCCACGCTGGTTAGCGCTTGGATGTCGCCCGCAGCCGCCCATCGGAGCGCTTCCCGGCGATTGCAGATCGGTGTCGCCTTCAGGCAGAAGCTGCCCGAGCTCTGAGCCGAGTACGGAATTTGAAGGAAATACGCGCTGATCGAGCCGGCCATGACCCGCGGACTCCCTGTGTACGACTATGATCGCCCGCGACGTCATCAACTGGGGAGGTTTGGCAGATGGAGTTCTCAAACCGGATTGTCGGGCGGGTTCACGTCCTTACTGCACTCTTCGTGGTCGCACTGGCAATTGCCCCGGGAACCGCGCTGGGCGTCACCCAGGTGATCCCAGGGAACGGCCTCGGTCCCGGCGGCCACAACCTGACGATCTACGTCGGCGACAACGGTCAGCTGCAGGCGAAGGCCGCGGAGGCGTTCTCGGCGACGCAGGGCATGTTCTTCGGCGAGGATCACGGTCCCGCCAGCCAGTACAACCATCTGCGCTTCAAGGGCGCGCCCGCCGCCGACACGACGCTCACCAACAGCTTCGAGCCCGTGTCCAACGGTCCCGTCACCGGCAACGGCACCCCTGCCTCGCCCTTCCAGAACGTGACCGTGATGGACGCTCAGGTCGGCGGCGCCGACATCTTCCGCATCCGGCAGACCGTCCTCTACGTCCCCTTCGACCAGAAGTTCAGGGTCGTCTGGGACATCACCAACGTCGATGCGCTCAACCGGACGATCCCCTTCATCTGGGGCACCTCGGCTGACCTCTACATCGACTCCAGCGACGTCGGGACCGGCGTCTTCATCGACGGCCCCAATCGCTTCCTCGGGGGCGCCAACAACTTCAGCCGCACGACCGGCGGGCTTCAGGAGGTCACCTCCTCCGCCCTGCCGGGCGAGAGCACGCCGGTCGCGATCCCCAGATGGGCGAGCTACCAGGAGGGGTTCTACTCGACCGTCACCTCCCGTCTCACCTCCAATGACGCCTTCCCCAACACGATTGAACCGAACGCCGTCGACAACGGCGTCGGCGCCAGCTTCGACAACCGCGCGGTTGCGGGCCTTAGCCCAGGCCAGACGCAGCGCTACGAGGTGGTCTGGTTCACGAAACGGCCGACGCCGCTGAGCGCCTTCCCGGCATCGGCTGCCGATGAGTTGCCCGGCCACCACGACGTGACGCTGACCCTCGTCGACGCGCTCTTCAACCCCCTGCCCGGCCAGAAAATCATCTACGAGATCGTTGGCGCGAACCCCGGCACCGGTCAGGCCGTGACCAGCGCCACGGGCCAGGCAGTCGTCGGCTGGAACGGCAACGCGGCCGGCCTCGACACGCTGAACGCCTACGTCGACGGCAACGGCAACGGCGTCCGCGACTCCGAGGAGCCTGCTGCCACTGCGACGATGCGCTGGCTCGCCGACAACCACGTCGACGGTGCGCCACAGGTCCCCGGAAACCTGACCGGCCCCAGCGGCCAGGTCGAGGTCCAGGTGCAGCAGAACCCCGACAACCCGGAGGCGCCAAACTTCATCTTCGGGCGCTCCGCGACCGCAGCGGCGGGCTTTGGCGGACTGCGAGTTCGACCAGCGCTCTGGGCGTGAGCTGAACCTGCCCGTGACCGTCAACCTGCAGCCCGGCGCAGGCACGATCAGCAACGTCAAACTCGCCGTCACCGATCCGTCGCGACACAACCCGACGGACACCGGCAGCTCGCTTCCCAGCCCCGCCTACGCCGATACCGCTCCGTCGAGCAGCGGCAACAGCTTCTCCTTCGTCGTCAACTGCGTGGTCAACGGTGAGATGTGGGTGGAGTTCAGCCTGACCGAGGGCGCTGTCACCCAGACGTTCCGCATCCCGGTCGGCGGCCTCGCCCTGATCGACCCGCAGGGGGTCGTCTACGACGGCGCCCGCTACGACCAGGCGATCGCCGGCGGGCAGTCGCCGGAGCAGGCACGGGCGAGCGCCGCAATCAAAGGCGCGACCGTCACCCTGCAGCGCCTGGTCAACGGCAGTTTCCTCAACGTGCTCTCCGGCGACCCCGGAATCATTCCGCACGTCAACCCGCAGACGACCGCGGCCAACGGGATCTACCAGTGGGACGTGCAGACCGGCACCTATCGCGTCGCCGTGACGGCCCCCGGCTGCCTGGACACGGTCAGCTCGCAGGTCGACATTCCGCCTCCGGTGCTGGACCTGCACGTACGGATGAATTGTGGCGCTCGACCGACCTCACCGCGTCCGGTGGCGAAACCCAGCAACGCGTTCCAAATCCTCAAAAAACTGAAAGGCTCGAAATCGGGGGCGAAAGTGACCCTGGAAGTCCAGGTCCCGGGTGCCGGCGTGGTTGGCGCGATCGACGCCGCTCCCACCACGGCGAAAGCCAGTCCCGGCAAAAAAGCCAAGTCCAGCAAGAAAGTCCGCCCGGTCCTGTCGGTGTTCGGTCCGGTGAGCAAGCCCGCTAAAGGTGCCGAAATTGTCAAGCTGACGCTCCAGCTGACCAAGGCCGGCAAGGCGGCGCAGAGGAAAACGGGCAAGGTCAAGGCCACCGCGAAGGTCAGCTACACGCCGACCGGCGGCGACACCGCTACCCAGAGCGTCAAAGTCACCTTCAAGAAGGTCAAGCCGGCCAAAAAAGGAAAAGAGAGACGTTAAGCGCGTCCGGTGTCCGCCAGACTCAACCTCAGGGCTTGGCGGACCATGGCGCGGCCCTTAGGCAAACGGAATCGAAGCCCTTTCTTGGCGGGTTCGCGCGCGGCGGCTGCGTACTCGAGCGCGGCGAGGACATCCTCGCGTTCCAGATAGGGGTAGTCGACCAGCAACTCAAGAAAGCGGCTGAAGGGGTTCGAACCCCTCGACCTTCTGCATGGCAAACGTGCCCGCACGGTCTCCATATGGAGCTTCACAGAGCCAAAAACAACCGTTTCGACAGGGTATCGGTTTCGATTCTTTCAGGCACGAATCAAGGCGATTTAGGCAGACGAGACGGCCCGTCTGCCTTTTCACGGCCCCGCCTCACTCCGGCCAGCGCCTAGCGGATCAGCTTGACCGCAACTGCAACCCCGGGAAGATCGGACCAAGCTTGGTCCGTCGTCAAGGCCGGGACCTCAAGACGATCAGCGAGTACCAAGCAGGCCCGGTCGGCGAGCGACAGGCCGCGCCGTCTAGTGATGGGCCGTAACCGCGCGATAGCGATGCAGTCTGCCGCCGTCAGCGGCTCGATGGTCAGCGCCCGCCTTGAGCCTTCGGCTCTGCGCAGTTCGGCCGCCGCCGTCTCTGGATCGGCGCCGCGCTCGGCGACCTTCGACAGCACCTCAGCCCAGTTGACGACGCTGATCGCCGCTCCGTCCGCAATCGCGTCGGCGACGACTAGGACGCCGTCCTCGTCGTTTAGGACCGCGAGTACCGCAGAGGCATCGAGGACCGATGCCGGCGCTTCAGTGCGCGCCACGGAGACGCCGAGCTTCTTCGTCGGCCTCTCGGTCTTCGGCTCGTGCTTCCGCGCGCCGGTCGGCGATCAACTCGTCAGAGAGGTTCCGATCTGGGGCAAGATGGGCAAACAGTCCGCGCATCCGTTCGGCGGCTTCGCGACGCCGCTTCACTTCCGGTCGAGCAGGTTTGGTCGCATGAGCCATGACTTGAGGATAGCGGCGCCAGTTGACCTCATTGTCGCGTCGGGACCTGTTGGACAATGCGTCCAAGTACAGGACGGCTTGGACATTGCGTCGAATTCGTCGCCGCATTTAGACGACTCGGCGTCCGGGCACGCCCACCCGCCCACCCTTTGAGGATGGTCAGCCTGCGGCCGCCAGCATCAGTCGCGGCGCTCCAAAAGAGCGACCTCGCCTAGTACATAACCAGGCGCCGCCGTAAATGCAGGGCGACGATCCAACGGCGAAACAGAGCCGACTCAAAGATGACTGGAAAGCTCGCGGGATGGCTGCCTTGGTCCCAGAAGTGCGCGGCCCACTGCATGACCATGCACTCGGCGTCCGTCCACGAGCGCTCCGGGAAGGCGGCCTCATAAACCACCGGCTCGATTGAACATAGCTCCGAGATTGTCGGCCCTAGTCGGTCCCACACGGTCGGGCACCCGGTGAGCAGATAGACCGCCGACTGCCACTCCGCTTTGTCGTCGGGCTGGAGGGCCGATGCCTTTGCGAAGGGGGGATGGTGGCTTCGCAATACCCGCAAGAAGTCTTCGTAGCGGGGCGCCACGACGTATTCGACCCTCGGAACTGCTGGCCAGTCTGGATCGTTCATCGACTCCAAGACGGGCTGGCAGGGTTGGGGGTCCCCCTTCGGTCTTGCCGATTCGCGTTAGAGGATTTCGCTGTGAACGAAATCGTCTAGGTCTGCCGCCTCGATCTCGCGGTCTATCTCAGCGAGACGATGGAGGGTCTGTCCAAATCCCGAAGGCTGGACCTGATCGAGAGTGGCCGCCGTGATCGGAGAGCCGCCAAAAACTGCGGTGGGCTTGTGGATGGCCCCCTCGTTGTCAGGAGCGCCGATGACGTTGTGGACTTCGGCTAGGTCGGCGATTTCGGTCTCAAGGACCGGCCTGATCTGATGGACCTTGGAGCCGCCTGCTGCAATTAGGGTCCGGTCGGCTTGGCGATCTTTGTCGCAGAAATAGGCGAGGGCTAGAACCTGGCGCCAAGAGAGGTCTTCCAGAAGCCGCAGGAAGCGCAGCAGATCGCCAACCGGAAAATCCTCCTCGTATTGGGACGATGCCAGCAGGCTGCCGATCAAGCGGGCCTTGCGGGCCTCGACGCTATTCGCGGCGGCCTTGATCGTCGCCGCCACCGCCTCAACAGCCGGGGTTCCTTCGAAGGGGTCGGGCCGTGGCGTGTCTCCGGCTTTCTCGCGTTCTTCAAAGCGGTTAGCCGCGTGCTCCATCGTCAGCAAAGCCAGGTTGTCTCCCCGATCTAGGATGGTGCCAAGCAGCCCGGTTCCAGCTTGGTCGGCGGCGACGCTGGTGCCAACGCCTGCGAGGGGATCGCCGGCCAGCGCGGTTGCGCCAGCGCCCGCCACGCCAGAGGCGATCTTGACGACCAGCTCCGCGACTCTTTCGGCACCCGACTTTTTGGGGCCAGGGACAAAACGCGAGGACTCCATAGGCGGCCAGGGTATCCAGGGCCGAGGGCATCGCCCTACGGCGTCACGCCTTCGCCGCTTTCGCCAGCTCAGCCACGGACACGCCGAGCGCCTTCGCAATTCCTTCCACCGTCGCCCAGGACGGATTTCCTTCGCCGCGCTCGATCAAGGAGAGCATGTTCGGGGTGATGCCGGCCACCTTTGCCAGCTTCGCTTGGCTGTCGCCCTGCTTGTTGCGCAGCTCGCGGATGGCTTCGCCAAGCGCCTTCTGCGACCTGGGATTTTGAGGAGTTCGCGGAGTCACAATAGATTTGGGTAAACCTGCTAGCGTTTCGCCCTCAAACATAAGTGGGGCCGCGCGCAGTAACGCCGGCCCCGTGGCATCCGGCAAAGGTGGAACTCGGCCGGACGCAACGGGAAAGGTAGCGAGCTACCGGCCTCAAAAAGCGGCGACCCATCGCGCGTGAACGCGACGAGCCGCCTGACCACAAGGAGATCTAACCTCCTCATGGCTACCCAGCACGATACGGGCGGCGGCGAAGCCGTCCCCCTCGATCTACCGGACCCGCAAGTAAAGATTCTCCGAAGCACCCTCACCTCTTGTCTGGAGGGGGTGAGTGGAGACCTGAAAACGCCGGAGCGCGTCCCTGACCCTGAGAAGGCCCAACGAGAAGCAGACGCCTACAAGCGGCTTTTGGCTGCGCTCGATGAGAGACGGATCACCGTGCCCGACGAGGCAGCGCGCGAAGCCGTCGAAGTGATGGTGCTCGCCGCCGAGGAGGACACCAACTACCAGCAGATCATCGCCGAGCACGATGCCCTGTTCGGGCTGTTGGCCCTGCTCGGCGGCGTCGAAGCCGAAGCGGGCTGATGGACGCCGGCTTGAAAGTCGCGCAGGAGTTTGGGCTGAACCTCCTCGTTGCCCGCAAGCGTGCCCAACTCTCTCAGGAAGAGTTGGGCTTCCGGGCTTCGCTTCACCGAACGGAGATCAGCCAGCTTGAGCGGGGCGTGCGGCTGCCGCGCATCGACACCGTGGTCAAGCTCGCGGGGTCGCTGTCAGTCCCGCCCGGCGACCTTCTGAAAGGCGTCGCCTGGACGCCGGGAGGGCAGCGGGTTGGCCGCTTCCGGGTCCGCTCAACTCTCGCCAGCGCTCCATGACGTAGGCGCCGAGCGCCCCCATGCGCACCCACCCGCCCACCCGGTGCGCATGGGGCGCGCTCGGCTAATCCCGTCCTTGGCTCGCTTCCACACCCGCCCGGCCGTCTGGCCAACGGCGTCAATAGCGCCGTGCCGGGCGGGTGTGGAAACGAGCGAGGCGAAAGGCCCGCTAGCAGAAGATCTGGAAATCGGTGCGAAATCGGGCACTTTCCGATTGCGCGAATTTCTTTAGGTTTGTGTGGTATTGGTGAGCCTTAGGCTCATCGGGTGCGGTAGCGGTGCCGGCAATCTCGCGCGCTAGCTGCCTTCTTTTTCTTGTCCCTCTGGCCCTCTGTCTCTCGCTGGGTTTGGGGAGAATTGTCGCGCCCGCGGGCGCCCCTTCAAGCCCGGCTGCGCCGGGCTGCTTCGCCCCTCGCTTCGCAAGGCGGCACTAGCTCGGGTTCCGGGGCGCCCTACCGGGCGCGTCTGCGCTTCTCGCAAACCCAGCGAGAGACGGAGGACCCATGTACTCAGAGAGAAGAAGGCAGCTAGCGCGCGAGATTGCCGGCACCGTGTATGCGGCGCAGCGGAGCTATTTGCTCACCATTGCCCGTCGCCATGCCGCGAGCAAGGCCGACGCCGAAGAGGCCCTACAGGAGGCGTTCATAAGCTTCATCCGAGCCTATGACCCTGGGAGCGGTGCGCCCGCGCTGGCGTGGCTCACCACCACCATCAAGCGCGAGTGTTGGAGACGGCGGCGCAGGGAGCGGCTTGACCTGCGCGCCGGCCAGGAGGCCGAGCGCGGCAGCGACGATTTCGGCTTCGTCATGGAGTCGATCCAATCGCCCGGAGCCAGCCTCGAGGAGAGGGTCACGGAGCGCGACGAGGGGCGTCGTCGTCTCGCGCGACTGCGGCCCGACCAGCGCACGGGCCTGGGTCTCCTCGGGGCTGGCTTCTCTTACCGGGAGATCGGCCGGCTTCGCGGCTGGACCTACACGAAGGTCAACCGCTGCATCCGCGAGGGGCGGGCGGCGCTGGCTACGGCATAACCGTCGCGCCGACCTACCCGCATCCCAGCGCCCTCGTTCCGGCAGTCGAAGGATGCGCAGCATCCGACCCCGCAGGGGTTGACGGCCGGAGCGGGGGCGCTATTCGTTTGGGAGTCGGCGGGATCTGGAAAATGGACCTATGAGCGCTGCCGATGATCTGCATAAGTCGATCTTTGGATTCCGCCCCGCCAAGGCGGGGACGGCCTATGAGCGGCTGGCTGCTCTTGTGCTGGCAAGCTTCGGTTGGCAGGGCGTAGAGCACGAAACCTCCCTCCGACCCGAGGGCCGCAGGGCTGAGCAGCGCTTGGACGTGACCGCGACTCATCCGGACGGTTCGGTTCAGCGCTTGCTGGTCGAGTGCAAGGACTGGAGCAAGGAGGTCGGCAAGGGGACGCTTGACGCGCTGGTCGGCGTCCGCGATCAGGCCGGGTTCGACACTGCGATGGCCGTGACGACCAAGGGGTTCACCTCTGGCGCGGTCGACGTCGCGGTGGATGAGGACGTGGCGATGGTGATCCTGCGCGAGTACAAGCCCGACGATGGACCCTTTGTGAGGGAGATCGCCGTCACTATCGCCATCCCCGACACGACCTATGAATCCTGGGACTTGGCGATCGAGGCTGACGCATCGGACAAGAGCGAGATGTCCTTTCAGCTTGCCCCCGATCTCCAGCTGCGGCATCTCGACGGAACACCGGCCGAGACGCTGGGTGAGTTGATCGACTCCAACGGGACGCCCCTCTCCGATGGGGAGGGGACCTTCCAGAGGTCCGTGAAGCTCGATGGTGGACGCCTGATTGTCGCGGTGGATGGAACGGAGGCGCGGCTGTCTGAAATTGGCTGGGTCGAGAAAGTGCGGATGGACGGGATCACGACGACGCATAAAGCAAAGGGGAATCCTTGCCTTGTGGTTGAACAGCTAGACGACCATGGCGAGCCGCAGGGAGAACGGCTCGTTGTGGATGAGCACCTATACGCGTGGCGGATCAACGAGGACGGGACTGTGGCTCCCCAAGGTGATCTCGACTAGCCGAGCCTCCTTCTCATCAGCGGACGGTGCCGTTACCCGCCCATCATCATTTTCGTCAGAACCTCCGCCGCGATGTTCTCTCCGACGCCCTGCACCGCATCGAGGACGCGCTTGAGCTTGCCTTTCTCCTCCTCATCGGAAGTCGCATCGATCTGGGTTTGGAGTGCGGCAATAAGTCGCGCAAGAGCGACCTCCCCATCGGCGGGCCAGCCCGCTAAAAGCTGAAGCGCCCTCTCGGTCGGAACTACGGTCAGCGCACCAGGAAGCTGCTCGATGCTGGCCGTGCCTTGCACGTATCCGCCACGCTCCAGCACCTCAAAAGCGCGGCTGGTGTCGGAGTCTCCGTCCGTGCGCTCAAGCCGCTGGTTGACCTGCATTTGCGAAACGTCCTCGCCCGCGTCCGCCTGGGCATACAGGTCGACCACGGCTTGCAAGACCGGCAAGGTGGCGTCCCAGGCAATCCTCGACGCGCCGGACCCCGAGGAAATTGCGTCGTCGGCGCGGGTGATGGCCTCCAGACGGCGAGCCTCTTCGACGTGATGGATGCCGTCACCCGTTGGGCGAACCCTTCCCGACATCGCGGTGCTCCCCGGCGTTACGTCGACGAGCCCGAGCCGCCACAGTTCCTCAATATCGCCATGATCCACGTTCTGCCGGCCGTGGATGCTCGCGTGCCGCATCGTCGTTCCGATCCCCATGCCGGTTGAGAAGTAGAACTCCTCCTTGGCCTCGGCGTGGCCGTCCACAATCTGGCAAAGCAGGTTGTATTCGTCGCCGGTGATGCGTGACATCCGGGCCATTCCATCAGCGCGACCAGCGGAAACCTGTGTCCCTGTCCGGACAGTCCACCCCGCTAGGTCGACCAGACCTTCCCACCAATGCGCAACTCGCCCCCGCCCCGGCAGTCAAGGGCGCAAGCGTACGACCCCGTAGGGGTGGACGGCCGGGGCGGGGCGCTACTTTGCGCGAGGATCGGTGGGACGCACCGCGTCAGCCGCATGCCGACAATTCGGCTGCGCTGGCCTGCGTTCCCCCAAGTGCAGCGCCAATGGCCCAGCGAAGCGCTCCACGGGATAGCGCGGGATCAAATTCGCTCAAACCCTGGCAAGCGACGCGACTTCTATTCTCCAAGAATGCACGACGCACAGGCAGTGTCAGACCGAGTCCTGGCTCTACTCAACGGAGCCTTTGAGAGACTGGCGAAGGGCGACGTTCCGCTGTCCGAGATAGTCGCTCAGGCGGCGCGAATAGCCCGGTTGAGGAACGACTTCGACAATCTCCAATGGCTTGAGATGGAGCAGCGCCCTCTCGACACCAAAGAGGCATGGGAGGAGGTGTTCGAGGAGTTCGCGGGTCACTACGGCGCAGAGGAACTCCAGCTACTGAGGGCCGAGGCCGCACAAAAGTACATGGCCGAGAGAACTACGAAGGTTCCAGATGGACTCGACGCTAAGAGTGAGAAGTCCACGACGCTCGCCGGATCGGTACGAGACATCGAGGCGAACATGGCCACCGTCAACGAAATGATCCAGCTTCCTGAAGTACCGCCGGGCTTGGGCGCCATGGGCGTACAGAAGGCGTTCAATGAAAAGCAGCAAGTCGCCGTCTTTGCGGCAAAGTCGAAGCAGGCGTCAACGAAGGTCCTGAACCGCATCGAGCAACGGGTGCGAGCCTTTCTGGGCGAGACCGAGAAGCAGGTTATGTTCGGTCAGATCAACGCCGACATTTTCGAGCGCAACCGACGGTTCGTTGATGAGCAACTTGCAGCGACCGCGCCGAAGGCTCTGGAACAGATGGCCTCGGCCTACCGGCGAGCGGAGGAAGGTGGCGCTGAGGGAAGGAGCCAAGCGTTGCTGTCCTGCAGACGTGCCCTCAAGTCGGTAGCCGACCTCCTTTACCCCGCGACGGACAAACCGACTGTCGACGGTGATGGAGCCGAGCATCAGCTAACCGATGACAAATGGATGAACCGTCTGGTCGAGTTCGTGAAGGACAAGCTGCCCGCCAGCACGTCCGGTGATGTCCTCGAAACTCAGATCGATGACCTCGCGCGCAGATTCAGGGGGCTTGGCGAAGCCAGCAGCAGGGGCGTCCACGCCGACGTAAGCGAGTTTGAGCTGAATCAGGCCGTAATCCAGACTTATCTCACGATTGGCGACCTATTGCGGCTCCGAGCAGACGATTCCGGTCTGTCGGTGATCACCCAGGGGTTCACTAACACCGGGGAAGCGCCCGCGTCGTCGTAGCTTTTCGGGTCGTCGACTGCCTACGTCTGTAACCGCGACGGCCCGTCGCCATTCCGACTCAGAGGACCGTCACTGCAGTACGCCGGCCGCAGTACTTGATGCTTGTGGTGGGCGGAGATACAATCGCGGTCTCGCTCGCCTGGGTATTGGTGAGCAACGAGTCCCAAACACAGGGCCGCTATATGCGCGCCCCTCGGGGCGAGGCGCAGGGTTCAACTCCCATGCTTAGAGCCACTTGGTGGCTGCCTCGCGTCCGCAAGTGCCGGTGAGCTTGAGTCGCCCCTTCCGACCTCCCGGCCAGTGAAGCGCGGCCCGCGACGGCCGTCAACCCCTAAAGGGGTCGGGCGCTGCGCGCCCTTGACTGCCGCTGCGGGCAGCGCTGTTTGGCAGGTAGGTCGGCAGGACAGAGTGCAGCGAAGTGAAGGCCCCAGAAGTTGACGAATGGCAGCGGCGAGCGCAAGAACCTCTTGCTTTAGGCCGGACGGAAGCCCGGACGCAGGCCCGGAATGGCCGTTCGCCCCCACATCGCTTTCCAATGCGGAAAAAGAGTGCTCCTGGGATGCCGACCACAGAGCTTCACCATTCATCAGGATTCAGGGATGAACCTCTGTGGTCGGCATCCCAGGAGCACATGAGAAATTGGAAAGAGACATGGGGGCGAACGGGTGGTAATCGGGGCGGTGGAGAAGTGGAGCCAGTGAGTAGATAGCAAGGAGGACAGGGAGCGAAAGACGAGGCCGGGGGGCGAAATTTGGGTGGGTCTCGTCTAAAGGGCGGATGGAAAAAGCCCTGACAGAAGCGTTGATGCAGCGAGCGGGGGTGGGTGCTGGGCGAGATCGAGATCACGAGCTGGTCTGTTACGTGGGCCGGCATGGCGTGGTGACGATTGCCGACGTGATGAAGGTGATGGGTGTCGGTAGGAGCGTGGCCTATGAGCGGGTGGCGGTTTCTGTTGAAGCTGGTCTCTTGGAGCGCCTTGAGCTTCTTCGCTCAGAGCCGACGTTGCTGCGGGCGACTCGGGAGGGATTGGACTATGCCGGCCTGGGGCTTCCGCTCGCTGAAGTCTCTGCCGGCTCGGTGACTCACTGGCTGCGTTGTGTCTCCACCGCCCACGTCCTCTGTGAGCACTTCGGAGCCGAGCGCGTCCTTACCGAGCGCGAGCTTGTCTTTGCCGAGCGAGTCGAGGGCAGGCCAATCGCCAGCGCCGAGGTCGGAACCTTGCGGAGCGGCGCCCCTCGGCTGCATCGTCCCGACCTAGCGGTCCTGGCCGAGTTCGGTCTGATCTCCATCGAGGTGGAGCTAACCCCAAAGTCTCCGCGCAGGCTTGAGGGAATTATCCGAGCCTGGAAGGTGGCCAAGTGGGTCAAAGAAGTTCATTACCTCTGCCGTCCGGGTCAGACGCTGCGTGCCGTCGAGCGCGCGGTGGCGGCAGCCGGCGCCGCGAGCAAGGTCGTCGTGGTCGGAAAGGTGCCAGCGTGACGCTCGACCGAGACGATATAGAGGCGCTGGCCTTCCGCGTAGCGGAGCTATTGGAGGAGCGCGGGGCGCGGCGACCCTCGGGTGGGCTAGTCGATGCGGCCGAGATGGCGCGGCGCCTTGGGACTGATCGCTCGTGGGTGTACTCGCATGCGTCTGAGCTTGGAGTCATCAGATTGGGCAGCGGACCAAGAGCGCGCCTGCGATTCGATCCACAGTTTGCGGAGCTTCGGGCGCGCCTCGGGGCCGAGGCAGAGGGGCTACAGAGCAACGAGAAAACGACACAGCGACGGAGAATTCGCGGCCGGCGAACGGTCGCCCTTTTGCCAATTAACGGGAGTGGATCAGATGCTTAGAGCGTCCACCCCGCCAGCTATTCTGAAGGCAGTAAGTAATCGGGCCGCCCCGGTGCGACAACACCGAGACGGCCCTAGACAAAAGGAGAGTCAGCTCCTCATGCCTTCACCCGATCCTATGGGCGCCATGCCGAGATTGGTCTTGGCGCGTCCTCAGTCTTGCCTCTTTATTGCGGCGCAGCGACTGGAGGTGATCTAGATGCCTCGCCGACCAACCGGTCAGGTCGTGGTGCCGAAGAAGGACCACCACAGTTGGACGATCCGCTTCTACGCCCTCGGTAGGCGCCAATCGGAAACGCTCGGCACTGCCGAAGAGGGTTGGAATCGCGCTAAAGCTGAGGCCGCACTGCGGCACGTCCTCGCTGACGTAGAGCGCGGCGTATGGAGACCTCGTGAGCGGAAAGTCGCCGATGCCCCGGCCGAGATGCCGACCTTCCACGAGTTTGCATCGGAGTGGTTCGCCGATGCGGAAGCGGGGTGGAGCGACAGGACGAAGGTTGACTATCGCTGGCGCCTCTCAAATCACTTGCTGCCCTACTTCGCCAAGCACCGCCTCGCAGCCATCACGGTCGAGGAGGTGGACCGCTACCGGCGCGGCAAGGTCCGCGAGTCGCAAGAGCTTCGCGAGGTCCGCGAAATCAACGCGAAGTTGCCGAAGGACAAGCGCAAGCGTCTCCCCCGCCCTCTGTCCAATGGCTCGATCAACAAGACGATTCGTCTGCTTGCGGTAATCCTTGAGCTAGCGGTCGAGTACGAACACCTGCCTCGCAACCCTGCGCAGGGCCGCAAGCGCCTTTTGAAGGAGTCATCGCCCCCTCGCAGCTACCTCCAGCCTGAGCAAGTGGCGGCTCTCCTCACGGCGGCCGGCAAGCTCGACTCCAAAGCCCGCTTTGGCGACACGAGGCGTAGGCGACCGCTTCTGGCCGTCTTGACTCTCGCCGGCCTGCGAATCGGGGAGGCGCTGGACCTTCGCTGGCGCGACGTCAGCCTCGGCGCCCGCAAGCTGCGCGTCGCAAAAGCCAAGACCGATGCCGGTGTGCGCGAAGTAGACCTCACGCCGACGCTGCAAGAGCTTCTCTCCGAGTATCGGACGCGGACGAAGCACGCTGATCCTGACGACCTCGTATTCCCAACTGCAAAAGGGCGGCGAGACAACGCATCGAACGTGCGGGAGCGATTCCTGGCAAGCGCCGTCAAGCTAGCCAATGAGGAGCTTGAGAAGACCGGGAGCGATCCGATACGGAACGTGACGCCGCACTCGCTGCGCCGGACCTTCATCTCATTGCTGTTCTCCCTGCCACAGCCGCCCTCAGTGCCCTACGTGATGGCCCAAGTCGGCCACAACGATCCTAAGGTGACGCTGGGTATCTATGCGCAGGTGATCGCGTCCAAGGACGATCACGGCGCCGCGCTCGACGGCCTGGTGGGGAACATCGAGCCAACGCCTCGCAGCGTTCCCGCCGCGTAGAGCTATATCGACGGACGAGCAGTCGCCTCTGCCCAGGTCAACCCAAATTCGGTCTCAAGCGAGGCGATGCTCCGCTCGTCGGCAGTCGGATCGTCCTCGACGGCGAGGTCGGGTTCCGGCCCGCCTGGGTCTACAAGATAGGGACGCTGGCGCCAGCGATTCAGATACAAGCGTTCTTGCCCACGCAGGCCGAGAGACGGTGATCCGAGACCGCGCTGCTTGCGGTGCCGTCGATGCCAGCGGCCCTCCGAGCGGGCGAGAGCTGAGAACTCCCGCGCCTTACTCGTCGCCTCATCCCGGAACTCGTGAAGGGCTTGGCGCATAGCCGCTACGGCTTTATTTCGGAGCGATCCGGCATAGAGCTGGTTGCCAGCGCTATTCCTCAAGCCACGTAGTTCATTCTCAAGCTGCCGATTTCGATCTCGCACCCAACGCGACAGATCCTCATTTAGCTCACTCGCCCGGACATCGTTGTCCGTCACCTCTTTGCCAAGGCGGGAGTAGCGGCGCGCCGAGGCGATAAGGACGCCGGCCAGGACGGTCACCAGAATTGGCACCAGAAAATGCTGGCCGATGTAGTTGAGAACGTCGCACACGGATGGCGCAACCGTAGTCGCAAAGCTGGCTGAAAAGGCAGATAAAGGCAGACGGGCCGCTTTGGAATGAGGTTCTGCCGCCGCTCGACCCGTCCAGGGCAAACGAAAACCCCGCCGGAGCGGGGCTTTCGTCGAAGCGGCTGAAGGGATTCGAACCCTCGACCTTCTGCATGGCAAGCAGACGCTCTAGCCAGCTGAGCTACAGCCGCACGAGGCGTTGATTCTAGCTGCGGGCATCGGCTCCTGGTTTCCGCGCTAGCCTCATGGACGAGTTTTTCCGCCCATGCTCTTCCGACAGATCATCCACGAGGACCTCGGCTGCGCCTCCTACCTGGTCGCCGACCGCGAAAGTGGCGTCGCCGTCGTCGTCGACCCGCAGTGGGACGTCGAGCCCTACCGGCGCCTGGCGCGGCTGCACGGGGTGCGGATCGGGCACGTGCTGGAGACCCACAACCACGCCGACCACGTCTCCGGCCACGGGCGGCTGGCGCGGACGACCGGGGCAAGGATCCACATCCACGAGCTGGCCGAGGCCGAGTATCCGCACGAGTCCTTCGCCGACGGCTGGCGGCTGGAACTGGGCGACCTGACGATCGAGGCGATCCATACCCCGGGGCACCGGCCCGAGCACACCGCCTTTCTGCTCTGCGACGCTAGCCGCGACAGCGCTCCCTGGGCGGTGCTCGGCGGCGATTCGCTGTTCATCGGCGACGTCGCCCGCCCCGACCTCGCGGTCGAGCCCCGGGAGGGCGCGGCAGACATGTTCCGCTCCCTGCACAAGCGCCTGCTGGTGCTCGACGACGAGGTCGAGATCTGGCCCGGCCACCTCGGCGGCTCGCTCTGCGGCGGCTCGGCGATCGACCTCAAGACCTCCTCGACGATCGGTTTCGAGCGCCGCCACAACCGGGCGCTGCAGATCGCCGACCAGGCCGAGTTCGTCGAGGACGCGGTCGGCTCGCTCGGCGACCGGCCGCCGAACATCGAGCAGATCGTCGCCCTCAACCGCGGCCCCCTGGTCGACGACTTCGGCACCCCGGCGCCGCTGACCCCGCACGAGGTCGAGGCCGCGGTCGCCGCCGGCGCCTGCGTGATCGACGGTCGCACCAACGACCAGTTCGACGAGGCCCACATCGCCGGCGCCCTCAGCACCTCCTCCTACGACACTGGCTTCGCGACCAAGGTCTCGCGGGTCGCCCCCGAGGGGGCCGAGATCATCGTCGTCGGTGCCTCCGACGGCGACGAGCGCGACGCCGCCGAGCTGCTGGCCGCGGTCGGCATGCGGGTGCGCGGGTTCCTCGAGGGCGGGATGACCGCCTGGCGGATGGAGGAGCGAACGGTCGAGCGCATCGAGCTGATCGACCCCGACGAGCTGGCAGCGCGGGTTGGTGGACCGCAGCCGCCGCTGATCCTCGACGTCCGCAACGCCTCCGAGTACGCGAGCGAGCACATCCCCGGCTCGCTGCACATCCCCTACGGAGACCTCGGTGGCCGCCTCGAGGAGCTGCCGCGCGACCGCCCGATCGCGGCGATCTGCCGCGGCGGCAAGCGCAGTGGCCTGGCTGCTTCGATCCTGCGGCGCGAGGGCTTCGCCGACGTGGTCCACGTCGGCCAGGGCGTCGGCGTCTGGCGCCAGGGCGGTCACCCGGTGCAGAGCGGCGCCGAGACGCCGGACCCGGCGGCCTCGCCCCCGGATCCGGCCGTCTCACCAGCCGCCGACTTGCAGGCGCAGCGCGGCTAAGGCGCCCGGTAGAGGACGGGCGGCGGCGGAGAGTCGTCCCGCGCCTGACGATCCAGCCCCACCGTCGAGGCCACGGGCGTGCAGATGGCGGTGACGGTCATCGACACCCCGTCGGCCCCCGCGCGGGCGGTCGCCTCCCAGCCGGTGCGGGAGACCTGGGGCCCACTGTCGTTGACGGAGGCGAGGGCGTCGTTGCTGAGCACAGCACCGCCACCGATGACTTTCTGCCCAGACGGGCAGCTGGCGGTCGTGGAGGTGCCGCTCGAACCTCGCCGGGAAAGCGTGATCGTGGTGACGTCGTAGGTGACCGCGCCGAGGCTGCTGGCGCTGACCCCGGTCAGGCTGCTGCCGACGATCTGTTTTCCGGTCAGCGAGCGAGGTTTGATTTTCGCCCCGGTCAGGGTGCGGGCCTTGACCTGCGCGCCGGTCAGGGTGCGCGCCTTGATGCGGTTGCCGGGAATCGACTTCGGCTTGATCTTGCTGCCGTTGATCTTGTCGCTCGACGCTGCGTAGACGCTGCCTCCGAGCGCGAGGAAGAGCGCGAGGACGGCGACCACGTTCGAGAACGAAAGCGCCTTCTGGGCACGTTTCAACTTGCCTCCTATCGAGAGTAGAGCGGTGAAATCGCTAGGTGATCTCGACTACTTATCAATCTTTGTCTCATTCACCGCTCTAGCGCTGGCAGGTCAGAGGCTCGCCACCGCGCCGCTCCTATCGTCCGGGTCGTGCTTAAGATCATCATTATTGGGTAGGCCCCTCCTGTTCCCGGTCAAGCGCTAGTCCCCGGTCTAGTGCCGTGGCCAAACGACGCAGAGGAGGCTCAAATGAATCGACGCAAGCTTGTCGGCACGGCCCTGCTGGCCATCACCGCCGCGCTGCTTGTGCCGAGCGCCGCATCCGCCTGGGCGCCGGCCGCAACGGCGACCGTCCATCCCGGCGTGCAGACCTACACCGAGGGTGGCCAGTGCACCTCGAACTTCGTCTTTGAGGAAGGCAGCGAGGTCTACCTCGGACAGGCGGCGCACTGCTCCGGGACCGGCGGCCAGACCGAAACCGACGGCTGCAGCAGCGGCTCGCTGCCGCTCGGCACCGCGGTTGAAGTCAAAGGGGCGAGCAGACCGGGGACGATGGTCTACAACTCGTGGCTGGCGATGCAGGCGAAGGGCGAGACCGACCCCGACGCCTGCGCCTACAACGACCTGGCGCTAGTCCGCCTCGATCCTGCCGACGTCGGCAATGTCAACCCCTCGGTGCCGGGCTTCGGCGGCCCTACCGGAGTCGGCTCGGCCGGTGATCTCGGCGCGACCGTCTACTCCTACGGCAACTCCTCGCTGCGCGGCGGCGTGACGAAACTGAGCCCGAAGCAGGGCGTCGTGATCCAGAACGAAGGCGGCAGCTGGAGCCACGTCGTCGCGACCCTGACCCCGGGCATCCCGGGCGACTCCGGCAGCGGTTTCCTCGACGACTCGGGCGCGGCGATCGGCGTGCTCAGCACCCTGCAGCTGGCGCCGCTTCCGGCGACCAACGGCGTCGGCGACCTCGCCAGGGAGCTCGCCTACGCGCAGGAGAACTCGGCGCTCGCGGGCCTGCAACTGGTGCCGGGCACGGAGCCGTTCAGCCCGAACCTGGTCGAAGCCGTCCTCGGCTCCTGACCCCGGTCCCGTCGATGACCTAGGAGTCCAGCTCGGCCAGCAGGCTGGGGAGATCGAGTGGCCGCACGAACATCTCCACCTTCTGGCCGGCCTGAGGCTGGGGCCAGCCCTCACGGGGCCGGTCCCAGTAGAGCTCGACCCCGTTGCCGTCGGGATCGTTTAGGTAGAGCGCCTCGCTGACACCGTGGTCGGAGGCACCGGTGAGGCGGACACCGGCCTCGGTCAGGCGCCGCAGGGCATCGGCGAGGGCGCGCCGCGTCGGGTAGCGGACGCCGTGTGGTAGAGCCCGGTGGTCCCCGGGGGCGGCGGCGAGCCGCCTTTGGACCCCCAGGAGTTGAGGCCCAGGTGGTGGTGATAGTCGCCGGCCGCGACGAACGCCGCGTCCTCGCCGTAGCGCTGCATCAGCTCGAATCCCAGCACGCCGCCGTAGAAGTCGAGGGCGCGGTCGACGTCGGCCACCCGCAGGTGGACGTGTCCGATGTCGACGCCGGGATCGATCGGTTCTGCGTCTCGCGCGGCCATCGCTTCGAGCCTACTCGCCGTCGAGCGCCGCGTTGACGAGGCGGTCGGCGTCGGCGTTCTGCTCGCGGCGAACGTGGCGAATCGACCAGCTCTGAAACGGGGCCAGTGCCGCCTTCACCTTGGCGTGCAGTTCCCGCATTGTCGCGTCCTTGACCTTGTAGCGGCCTTCGACCTGGCGCACGATCAGCTCCGAGTCGCCAACCAGCTCCAGCTCGCTGGCGCCGCGCGCGGCGGCCAGCTCGATCCCCAGCAGCAGCGCCCGGTACTCGGCGACGTTGTTGGTCGCCCGCCCGATCCGCTCGCCGCGCTCCTCAAGCACCTCGCCAGCGGTGTCGCGGACGACGGCGCCGATCGCGGCCGGGCCGGGGTTGCCGCGGGCGCCGCCGTCGACGTTGACCGTGAGCTTCGACACCTCAGTGACGGGCCCGGGCGCCGCTGGGACGGCGCCGCCTGCTCGGGGCGACGAGGACGATGCGCCCACCCTCGACAGCAGAGGCGTTCCACTGGCGCGAGGCGGAATCGAGCTGGTCGATCTCGCTGCCGCTGGCGATCGCGAAGACCGGCCGCGGGTCCTCACCGACGTCGACGCCCCACTGGTACCAGGTCAGCTCCCAGGCAACGGTGACGCGGACCTCGTCGGTCTTCCCCGCTGCGGCCCCGACTGAGACCGACGGGGTGCCGAGCGTCCGCACCAGGCCAGCGACGGTGCGGCCGGCATCGCTGGCGTTGAAGCGCATCGCCGCCCGCTCGAAGGGAACCAGCGAGGCCGGCTCGACCGTGCGCGCGTGACGGAGGCGCCAGCGCATCGGCACTAGTCCTGCTGGAGGTGTGACTTCAGCCGCATCACGGCCTTGGTGTGCAGCTGCGAGACGCGCGACTCGGTGACGCCGAGGACCTCGCCGATCTCGCGCAGGGTCAGGTTCTCGTAGTAGTAGAGCGCGACAACCAGCTGCTCGCGCTCGGGCAGCGAGCCGATCGCCTCGGTCAGGCGGTCTTTGACCTCGCTGCTGTCGAGCGCTTCCTGCGGATCGGGCGCGGCGTCGTCGGCGATCGTGTCCAGCAGCGAGACCTGGTCGCCGGAGGAGTCGGAGACGGTCCAGAGCTCGTCGAGCGCGTAGACGGAGGAGTTGGCGATTTCCAGCAGCGCGCTCTGCAGTTCCTCCTCGGACATGTTCAGCTTCGCCGCCAGCTCGGCCTCGCTCGGGGCCCGCTGCAGCTCGTGCTCGAGTTTGGCCTGGGCCGCTTCGATCTCGCGCGCTCGCGAGCGCACCGAGCGCGGCACCCAGTCGAGCGAGCGCAGTTCGTCGATGATCGCGCCGCGGATGCGGGTCATCGCGAAGGTCTCGAACTTGATCCCCCGCTCCGGCTCGAAGCGCTCGATCGCCCCGATCAGACCAACCAGGCCGTAGGAGATCAGGTCGGCGTCTTCGACGTGCGAGGGCAGGCCGGCACCGAGGCGGCCGGCGACGAACTTGACCATCGGCGAATAGGCGACGACGAGGCGCTCACGCGCGGTGCCGTCGGCTTCGTCCTTGTAGCGACGCCACAAATCGCGAAGCTCGACCTCTTTTACGCCAGTTTCCATGCCCATCTGCCCGATTCTATGGTCGGTCGGTGGGTTCGGCGTTATGCACGAGGGTGGCTGGCGGCATAGGTGTCTCGCAGGCGTGCCGCGTCGACTCGGGTATAGACCTGGGTGGTCGAGATCGACGCGTGGCCAAGCAACTCCTGAATGGTACGCAGATCGGCGCCACCCTCGAGCAAATGGGTGGCGAATGAATGACGAAGTGAATGCGGGGATATTCCCGCCGCCATCGCCGCCTCACGCGTCCAGAGGCCGAGGCGGCGGGTGACGTCGGAGTTGGAGAGGCGCCTGCCGCTCTTGGAGAGGAACAGGGCCCGCTCGCGCGGATCGCCGGCAAGCGCGTGGCGGCCGCGCTCGAGATAGCGCTCCAGCGCCCGCTGCGCCGGCTCGCCGACCGGCAGGATCCGCTCCTTGGAGCCCTTGCCGAGCACGCGCAGCTGCTCGGACTCGAAGTCCATCGAGCCGAGGTCGAGGTTGACGATCTCCTCGCAGCGCAGACCGCAGGAATAGGCCAGCTCCAGCATCGCCCGGTCACGCAGCTCCAGCGGCGCCCGGGCGGGGATCCGCTCCAGCAGCCCGCGCATCTGCTCGGTCGTGAGCACCTGCGGCAGCTTCTCCGGGCGCTTCGGGCTGGAGACCAGCTCGGCCGGGTTCTGCCCCGCGCGCTCGGTGCGGACGAGGAAGCCGTAGAGGCCGCGGATCGCCGCCAGCTTGCGGGCCACCGTCGCCGGCGCCGCGCCGGCCGAGGAGAGCCCAGCGGCGTAGCGGCGCACGTCGCGGTGACGAACGCCGCCCGGTTCCAGCCCTTGCGGCTGCACCCATTCAACGAAGCCGGCGAGGTCTACCCCGTAGGCCCGCCGCGTCCGCTCCGCCGCACTCCGCGCCCGCAGGTCGCGGTCATAGTCGGCGAGCGCCGTTTCCCAGTTCACGGAACCGGATTCGCCTTCGGCCGCGCGCGTCCTGCGAGGACGGCGTCAGCCGATATAGATCGGCGTGCCCACGTCGACCCGATCGAAGAGTTCTTCGACGTCCGGGATCGCCATCCGCACGCAGCCATGCGAGGCGGCGCTGCCCAGCGAGTAGGTCTCTTCGGTGCCGTGGATGCCGGCGCCTTCGTAGATCCCCATCCAGCGCGCCTTGATCGGATTCGACGGCCCCGGCGGCACCGTGGTCCCGGCCAGCGAGCCGGCCCAGTCGGAGTCCGGCACGTGCCAGGTCGGGTTTTCTTCCTTTTCCTGAATCGCGTAGAGGCCTTCCGGCGTTTCCAGCCCTTCCATCCCGACCGCGACGGTGTAGGTCTTGGCCAGCTTCAGGTTTTCCCAGAGGCGCAAGGTGTAGGTCGAGCGGTCGAGCGTGAGGTAGGACGGGTACTCGGCCGCGACCTCGCTCTTGGTCACTTCCGGCTTGGTCGCATGGACGTCGGCGACGATCGTGTGCGGGGCGTTTGCGTTCAGCACCGCTGCGTTCAGCTCCTCCGTCAGCTTGTTGTCGCGCAGCTTGCGGCCGTTCTCGCCGGCGACGACTTCGAGCGAGGCACCGCTCGCTTCGACGTCGGCGTTGCGCGGTTCACGGTTGATCTCCTCGGCCACGTGGCGGACGAAGCGATTGATCGCCGGCTGCGAGTAGGTCACCTGCGGCGAGACGCTCTCGCTGACGTCGCTTCCGGTGACGTAACGGACCAGGCGCCCCGGGAAGCCGCCATCCTGGCTGTCGTCGAGCGCTTCCTCGACCGCCCTGTCGATGTCGGCGCGGACCTTCAGCTTCTCGCCCGGGAGCTTCCAGCTCTGCTCGGCGAAGCTGACCTGCAGCGAGTGCTGCAGCGGCGCCAGCAGCCGCCGCTGCACCAGGGCCGCGGCTTCGTCTTCGTCGAGCCCGCCGACGTCGACCCCGGCGATCGTGACGCCGTCGGCGATCTTGTCCTTCTGTGAGCTGTCGTACGCATAGGCGCCGGCGGCGCCGAGCACGACGACGAGGGCGATGACGATCACCGCTATCGAAGTCTTACGCCCCATCAGATCTCTCGACTCACTCTCTCGACTTTGGACTCGACTTACCCAACCACTGCGAAAAGCTTAGGCCCTCGGATCATTCGGCCTGGACAGACGTATTCCCTGCAATTTCGCATCTGCATCGGTCTTATCGGCAGCGAGCCGGATATCTTTCGCCCGTGCGCAGCAAGGACGCGGTTCGCGAGGAGGTCTGGAAGGCGATGGAACGGGAGGGCGTCTCCCGCTTCCCCGGCGCCGAAGGCCGCATCCCCAACTTTGCCGGCGCCAAGCTGGCCGCCGAGAAGCTCGCCGCACACCGGCTCTGGAAGCGAGCCCGCGTGATCAAGGCCAACCCCGACTCGCCGCAGACCCACGCCCGCCGCATCGCCCTGGAAGAGGGCAAGACAGTGATCATGGCGGTGCCGCGGCTGCGCGACCCCCATCCGTTCCGCGTGCTCGACCCGAAGAAGCTCGCCAAGGGGGCCGTAAAAGAGGCAGCGACGATCAAGGGGGCGCTGAAGCACGGACGCGTCGTCGCCCTCGACGACCTGCCCGACATCGACTTCGTCCTCTGCGGCTCGGTCGCGGTGAATTTGAGCGGCGCCCGGGTAGGTAAAGGCGGTGGCTACCACGACCTCGAGTACGGGATCCTCGCCGACGCCGGCAAGATCGACGACCACACGACCGTCGCCACCACCGTGCACCCGATGCAGATCCTGCGCCAGCACCTGATGGTCACCGACCACGACCTGCCGGTCGACCTGATCGCGACGCCGCGGGCGGTGATCGACGTCGAGCGCCAGTACGAGCGGCCCCGGGGCATCCTCTGGGACCACCTGCAGCCGCCGCAGATCCGTGAGATCCCGGTGCTGGAACGCATGGGGTATGCCTGAGAGCAGTCCGATCCGGTTGCTCGCCCTGGTCGCGGTCGCCCTCGGACTCGCGATCCCGGCCCAGGCGAGCGCGGCGGAGGTCAAAGCCCGGCCGGCCGACGCCTTCGTCGACTCGGTCGGCGTCAACATCCACCCTGCCTACAACGACACGCCCTACGTGCCGGAGTTCGCGACGGTCTTGCAGCGGCTGCAGGAACTGGGCATCCGTCACCTCCGCGACGAGCTTCGCGACTTCCCCGATCGGCAGGGGCAATACCAGCGCCTCAACCAGCTCGCCGCCGCCGGGTTCGGGTCGACGCTGGTGATCGGATCGCCCGCGGACGGGATCGACGGCCTGGAAGCGCTGCTGGAGATCGCGGCCGACGACCTCGACGGCGTCGAGGCCCTCGAGGGGCCCAACGAGTACAGCACCTCCGGCGATCCCGAATGGCAGCCGCGTCTGGTCGCCTACCAGCAGGCGCTCTACGAGAAGGCGAAGGCCGAGCCGGCGCTGGCCGGCCTGCCGGTGGTCGGCCCCTCGATCGTGCACAACGACCAGGCGCAGCTGGGCGACGTCTCGGCCTGGCTCGACTACGGCAACATCCACTCCTACCCCTTCGGCAACCCGCCCGACAAACTCGGCGCGGCGATCACCAGGGCCGAACTGAACTCGGCGTCGAAGCCGATCTGGGCGACCGAGACCGGCTACCACACGGCGCTGAACTGGACGGGCGAACACCCGCCGGTCTCCGAGGCGGCGATGGCGACCTACGTGCCGCGGCTCTTCCTCGAGTACTACCGCTGGGGGATCGTCCGCACCTTCTCCTACGAGCTGCTCGACGAGTGGCCGGACCCGGACCTCGACGAACGCGAGTCGAACTTCGGGCTGCTGCGCAACGACCTGGCGCCGAAGCCGGCCTTCGACGCCCTGCGCAACACGATCGCGATCCTCGCGGACCCCGGCGAGCAGTTCGTCCCCGCCGCGCTCGACTACACGCTCGGCGAAGGCGGGGTCGAGTTCGCCGGCCCCGAAAGCCCCGGCCTGCACAAGGTGCTGCTGCAGAAGCGCGACGGCTCGTTCTACCTGGCACTTTGGCGGACCAGCAGCGTCTGGGACCCCGCGACGGGCGAACCGCAGGCAGCGCCAGCCCTGCCGCTCGAAGTCGCGGTCGAACCCGGCATCGAAAGCGCAACCGCCTACCTGCCGAACGTCTCGGCCGCACCGGTCTGGTCGCTGACGCAGCCCGACCAACCGGTCACGGTCGACGTCGGGCCAGCGGTGACGATCCTGCGGCTGGTGCCGGGCGCCTCCGTCCCCGAACCGGAACCCGAACCGGGGCCTGGCCCCACGCCCGCACCGAGCCCCGGGTCCGGAGCCGGATCAGGACCCGGCGGCGAGCAAAGCAGCGAGAAGGGGGCGCAGCCCGGTCCCCCTCCCTGTTCGGTGCCGATGCTGAGCGGACGCAAGCTGAGCTCGGTGCGGCTGAAGTTGCGCGCGGCCCACTGCCGGCTGGGGGCGATCGTCGGCCCGCGCGGGCGCTCGAGCCGGGTGGCGGCGCAGCACCCGCGGCCGGGCCGCTTGCTCGCCCCCGACGCGCCCGTACGCGTCAGACTTGCAGCCGATGCTTGAGGCGACCGCACTCGACCCCCGCATCGCCAGCGGTGCGGACTACGGCAACCCGGATCCCGAGTGGCCGCAGATCGAGTGGCGCCAGCACCTGCACCGGGTCGAGCTGCCGGGCGCCAGCGTCAACTACGTCGAGATCGGCGAAGGCGATCCGGTCCTCTTCGTCCACGGCATCTCCGGCTGCTGGCAGAACTGGCTCGAAAACCTGCCCCACTTCGGCCGCAGCCACCGCGCGATCGCGCTTGACCTGCCCGGTTTCGGCGCCAGCCCGATGCCGTCCTGGCCGATCGACATGCCGGCCTACGGGAGGCTCCTGCACGACTTCTGCGAGAAGCTCGGGATCGAGGGCGCGACGCTGGTCGGCAACTCGATGGGCGGCTTCATCGCGGTCGAGGCGATCACGACGACGCCGGGCCGTTTCGAGCGCCTGGTCCTCGTCTCGGCCGCTGGCATCATCAACACCTGGAACCCGGAAGAGCGGGCCGTGGCAACTGCCTGGGCCTGGAAGGTCTTCGGGCCCCACTACGCCCGGCGCAGCCGCTTCATCGTCTCCCGGCCGCGCGCCCGCCAGCTCGTCTTCCGGCCCTTCATCCGCTACCCGGAGCGACTGCGCGAAGACCTGCTGCTGGAGCAGATCGAGAGCGGGCTGAGGCAGGCAGATGGCTTCGGCGACGCCCTGCGGGCGGTGATCCGCCATGACATCCGCGAGCGGCTGACAGAGATCGAGATGCCGACGATGGTCCTCTGGGGCCAGTCGGACCGGGTGATCCCGATGGCGGCTGCGCTCAGCTACCACCGCCGCATCCCCCACTCGCGCCTGGAGATCTTCGAGCGCACGGGCCACGTGCCGCAGCTGGAGCGGCCGCTGCGTTTCAACGCCCTCCTCGACGAGTTTCTCGAGAGCTAACTCGTGATCGCGCCGCGCGAGGCGGATGAGACCGTCGCCGCGTACTTAGCCATGACGCCACGGCCAAAGGGCGAAGGCGGCGACTCGTAGGCTGCGACCCGCTCGGCGATCTCCTCGTCGGCGAGCGCCACGTCGAGGCGACGGGCGTCGATGTCGACGGTGATCTCATCGCCCTCGCGGATCGCCGCGATCGGCCCGCCCACAGCCGCCTCGGGGGCGACGTGACCGATCATCAGGCCGCGGGTGGCGCCGGAGAAGCGGCCATCGGTGACCATCGCCACGCTCTCCCCCAGGCCCTCGCCGACGATCGCCGCCGTCACCTGCAGCATCTCCCGCATCCCCGGCCCGCCGATCGGGCCCTCGTTGCGGATCACGACGATGTCGCCCGGGTCGATCTGCTGGTCCTTGACGGCGCGGAAGCAGTCCTCTTCGCACTCGAAGACGCGGGCCGGGCCGGTCTGCTGGCGACGCTCGGTGCCGGCGACCTTGACCACGGCGCCTTCGGGGGCGAGGTTGCCGCGCATAATCGCCAGCCCGCCTTCGGGCTTCAGCGGGTCCTCGAGCGGTCGCACGACTTCCTGGCCGGGCGCCTCCGTCGCTTCCGCGGCGACCTCGGCGATCGTCTTGCCGGTGACGGTGATCGCGTCGCCGTGGAGGATGCCGGCCTCGTCCAAACGCCTGAGGATCACCGGCACGCCGCCCGCCGCGTAGAGGTCGGTGGCGACGAAGCGACCGCCGGGCTTGAGGTCGGCGAACAGCGGCGTCGCCCGCGAGATCCGCTCGAAGTCGTCCATCGTCAGCTCGATGCCGAGCTCGTGCGCGAGCGCGATCAGGTGCAGGACGCCGTTGGTCGAGCCGCCGGAGGCGCAGACGCAGGCGATCGCGTTCTCCAGCGAGTCGCGGGTGATTACCTTGCTGGGGGTGATGTCCTCGGCCAGGACCCTGATCACCAGCTCGCCGATTTTCTCGGCGACGGTGTCCTTGTCGTCGTCTTCGGCCGGCACCATCGCCGAGCCGCCGGCGCTGATCCCCAGCGCCTCGAAGGCGCAGGCCATCGTGTTGGCCGTGAACTGGCCGCCGCAGGCGCCGGCACCGGGGCTGGCGACGCCCTCGAGCTCGTGCAGTTCCTCGTCACTCATGTCGCCGGCGTTGTGGGCACCGATCGCCTCGAAGATGTCGAGGATGGTGACGTCGCGGCCGTGCCAGTGGCCGGGGGCGATCGAGCCACCGTAGAGCAGGACCGAGGGCACGTCGAGCCGGGCCAGCGCCATTGCGCAGCCGGGGATCGTCTTGTCGCAGGCGCAGAGGGCGACGATCGCGTCGAACTGGTAGCCGCGAGCCATCAGCTCGATCGAGTCGGCGATCACCTCGCGGCTGATCAGCGAGGCCTTCATCCCCTGGGTGCCCATCGTCACCCCGTCGGAGACGGCGACGGTGTTGAACTCCATCGGCGTGCCGCCGGCGGCACGGACGCCGTCTTTGACGTGCTCGGCCAGCGCCCGCAGGTGGAAGTTGCAGGGCATCGCCTCGGTCCAGGTGTTGGCGATGCCGATCGTCGGGCGGCTGAGGGCGTCGTCGTCGAAGCCGATGCCCTTCATGTAGGCGCGGGAGTGGGCGCGATCAGGGCCGTCGAAGACGGTGGCTGAGCGGGGGCGCGGGAGTGCGGTCTTGACGCCGTTGGAACCCATGCCGGGAAATCTACTGGGCGTGCTTCGCCGCAACTTGAGCACTTGGCGTAGCCACGGCGCCATAACTACTCAATATGGGGAATCAGGAGAGGCCGAGGGCGTTGACCGGACCCGGGCCCGAGCCGATTCCGCGCAGGCCGGCGCCGACCGCTTCCGAGGCGAGCGCCCGCGCCCTGCGCGCGGCCTCCAGCGGCTCCTCGCCGTGAGCCAGGAACGCCGCCAGCGCTGAGGAATGGGTGCAGCCGGAGCCGTGGGCGGCGCCCTCGGGGTGGCGCTCGCCGGGAATCTCGACCAGCCGCTCGCCGTCGAAGAAGACGTCGACCAGCTCCTCGCTGTGGCCGCCGGTGACCACAGCGATCCGCGGACCCAGCGCGACGACCCCATGCGCCAGCTCCTCCTGCGTCGCCTCCGCACCAGCGCCAGTCAGCGCCCGCGCCTCGGGGATGTTGGGCGTCGCCACCGTCGTCAGCGGCAGCAGGCGCTCGACCAGCGCCGCGCGCGCTGGCTCGTCGAGCAGCTCGGCGCCGCTCTCGGCGATCATCACCGGGTCGATCACGACCGGCGCTGCACCGACCAGCGCCAGCGCCTCGACCACCGCGTCGACGGTCGCCGCCGCCCCCAGCATCCCGATCTTGACCGCGTCGACGCCGATGTCGCTGGCAACCGCTCGCACCTGCGCGACGATCATCTCGGGTGCCACCGCTGCGACCGCCTCGACCGCGACCGTGTTCTGCGCCGTGATCGCCGTGATCGCCGTCATCCCGTGCACGCCGCAGCGCGCGAAGGCCTTGAGATCGGCCTGGATCCCGGCGCCGCCACCGGAGTCGGAGCCGGCGATCGACAAGACGGCTGGAATGCGCTGGTTTCCCACTCCATCAGCCTAAATGGCGTCGCGGCCAGGCGACCCGAGCAGCGTCCGGGAGTAAACACCGAGCGCGGAGCAGGTGACGTAGCCGAGCAACTCGAGCCGGGCGAGCGCCGCCGCTGCTTGCGGGCCGGCGATCCCGAGCGCGGCGGCGACCGCATCGCAGGTCTCACCGCCATCCTCGACCGCCGCCAGCACGGTCATCAGGCCACCCTCGAGCGCTGGCTGCGGCTGCGCCACCGCCCTCACCCCGGCGCCGAGCATCGCGTCGAGCACGTCCTGGGCGTCGCGGACGACGCAGGCGCCGCCTGCGAGCAGGTTGTTGGGACCGGCCGAGGCCCGCGAGGTGACCGGGCCAGGGACGGCGCCGAGGTCGCGGCCGAGGTCGATCGCCAGGTCGGCGGTGATCAGCGAGCCGGAGCGCGCCGCCGCCTCGACGACGACGGTCATCCCGGCCAGCGCCGCCATGATCCGGTTGCGGGCCGGAAAAGTCCAGCGCCATGGCGGGGCGCCGGGCGGCAGCTCGGAGAGAACCAGGTCCTCTTCTGAGATCCGCCGCCAGAGCGAGCGGTGGGCCGCCGGGTAGGCGGTGTCGGGACCGCAGCCGAGAACGGCGACGGTGCGGCCGGCGTCGACCGCGCCGCGATGGGCGCAGGCGTCGACGCCGAAAGCGAGGCCGCTGACGACGACCATGCCGGCCGCGGCCAGCTCGCGGCCCAGCTCGCGCGCAATCTCGCGGCCGTAGGCGGTGGCGCGGCGGGCGCCGACGATCGTCACCGCCGCGCAGGGCTCGAGACCGTCGAGCAGACCGGGGTCGCCACGGCCGATCAGCGCCCAGGGAGCGTCGGCGGCGTCCCGCAGGCCGGCGGGATAGAGATCGCCGTGGCGGCAGCAGGCCCAGCAGCCGGCGACCCGCAGCTCCTCGGCGAGGCCGCGCTCGGTCAGCGCCGCGATCCGGCCGAGCAGCTGGCCGGCAACCTTCGGCGCCACCGCCTCGACCAGGTCCTCGTTGCCGAGACGCAGCAGTTCCGGCGAGCGCGAGCCGGGAGAGCCGGTGGCGACCTTCTCGACGTAGGGCCCCAGCAGCTCCAGCAGCCAAGAGCGGCGCAGGCACCCCAGGCAGGCGCGCGGCTCAGCCACGGTCGCGCCTTCGCAGCTGCAGCGCCTGCGCCATCTGCTCCTCCTCGATCGTCGCCGCCCCGGACAGATCGGCGATCGTCTGCGCCAGGCGCAGCGCCCGGTCGTGGGCGCGGCCGCTGAGCCTCTGGCGCGAATACAGCTCGGCCAGCAGCGCCGCCGCCGGGCCGCTCAGCGCGCACGCTCGTGCCTCGGCGGCGGTCATCTCCGCGTTGCAGCGTCCGGGTCCCAGGCGCAGCTCCTGGCGTTCGCGGGCGGCCACGACCCTCGCCCGCACCTCCGCCGACGGCTCCCCCGCAGCGCCGCCGATCTCCCCGGCGCTCGGCTGGCGCACGGCGGCGAGGATGTCGATGCGATCGGCCAGGGCGCCGCTGAGTCGCCCCTGATAACGCTGGACCGCATCCGCGGCGCAGGCGCAATCGGGGTCGGTTTCCCCACGCCCGCAGGGACAGGGGTTGGCGGCGGCCAGGAGCATGAAGCGGCAGGGCATGCGGCGCTGTCCCGAGGCGCGGGCGATCGAGACCTCACCCGCCTCCAGCGGCGCCCGCAGCGCCTCCAGCGCGTCGCGGCGGAACTCGCAGAGCTCGTCGAGGAAGAGGACGCCGCGATGGGCCAGCGTGACCTCACCCGGCCGCGGCGGCGCGCCGCCGCCGATCAGACCCGCCGGGCTGATCGTGTGGTGCGGCGCGCGAAACGGGCGCCCCGCCGAGAGCACCGCGCCGAGCCGCCCGCAGGCGCTGGCGATACGCGCCACCTCGAGCGCCTCAGCAGCCGCCAGCGGCGGCAGGATCGAGGGCAGGCGGCTGGCCGCGAGCGACTTGCCGGCGCCGGGCGGACCGATCATCAGCAGGCTGTGCCCGCCGGCGGCTGCCACCTCGAGGGCGTGCCGCAGGTGGGGCTGACCGCGCAGGTCGGCGAGGTCGGCGGCGGCAGGCTCACTGCGCAGTGGCAGCGGCAGCGGGCGCGAGGGCTCCCACTCTCCCGCCGCCAGAGCCGACAGCCGGCCGAGCCCATCCAGTGGAATCACGTCGATCCCATCCGCCAGCGCCGCCTCGGCGCCGTTCTCGGCCGGGACGACGATGGCCTCGGCCCCTCCCTCCCGCGCCGCCTCGGCGATCGCCAGCGCCCCGTTGACCGGCCGGATCGAGCCATCGAGCGCCAGCTCGCCGGCCAGCGCCACTCGCGGCAGCGACTCCCACTCGAGCTGGCCGGAGGCACTCAGCAGCGCCGCCGCGATCGCCAAGTCCATCCCCGGCCCCGCCTTGCGCAGGCTGGCCGGCGCCAGATTGACGACGATCCGCCGCAGCGGGAACTCGAAGCCGCAGTTGACCAGCGCCGCCCGCACCCGCTCGCGCGCCTCGCGCACGGCGGGGTCGGGTAGGCCGACGATCGCGAACCCGGGCAGGCCGCGGTGGACGTCGACCTCGACCCGGACCGGGCGGGCGGAGATCCCATCGAGGGTGAAGGTCCTGGCCGTCGCGAGCACGGAGGCGACGCTAAGCGGACGGGTCCGACCCGTTGCGCGCAAAGCGACAGAGCTTTGTGCCAGAGGTGGGGAGAAACCCCGCGGTCCCGGGACTTGAGCCGTCGTGACCGTCGCCCGCCGAAAAACCGGCGCCATCGCCGAGGAGCTGGTCGCCCGTCGCCTCGCTGCCGCCGGCTGGGAGATCGTCGAGCGCAACGCCCGCACCCGCTACGGCGAGCTCGACATCGTCGCCCGCGACGGCCGCGCCCTCGTCTTCGTCGAGGTCAAGGCCGCTCGCACCAGCGCCGCCCTCGGCCCCGAGCGCCCGATCCTCGCCGTCGATGCCCGCAAGCAGCGCCAGGTTCGCCGGCTGGCCACCGCCTGGATGGCGGAACGCCGTGGCGGCGTCCGCTACGAGGAGATCCGCTTCGACGCCGTCGGCGTCACCCTCGACCGCGCCGGCCGCGCCGTCGACATCGAGCATCTGCGAGGAGCATTTTGAATCAAGGGGTGGCGCAGCTGACCAAGCAGGTCAAGGACGAGCGAGGGAGTGTGCTCCGCACATGACCGAGCGAGGACGCCGAGATGCGCCGGTCAGATGCGTCACAGGCTCAGCTGCCTATACGCAACCGATTGGAAGGAGCGACGGTGCAACGGCGAGATCCCAATCCGCTCGATCGCTTCGCGATGCTCGGGAGTCGAGTAGCCGACGTGTTCGTCGAAGCCCCAGCCAGGGTGCTGAGCGGCGGCCCGGCGCATGTAGCGGTCGCGGGTGACCTTGGCGATCACCGAGGCGGCGGCGATCGCGGCACTGGTGCCGTCGCCTTCGACCACAGCCCGGTGCGGGACCGCGCAGCGCGGCAGCGGGAAGCCGTCGGAGAGACAGGCCGCGTCCGCCGGCGGCTCGAGGCGCTCGAGGGCGACGGAGAGCGCTTCGATGTTGGTCACGTGCAGGCCGCGGCGGTCGATCCCGGCGGCCGAGCGGACCACCACGCTGACCCGGGCCGCCGCGCCCAGCACGCACGGGTACATCTCCAGCCGCCGCTCCTCGGTCATCTGCTTGGAGTCGTGCAGGCCGCTGAGCGAGCGCCGGTCGGCGTGCGAGAGGGTCTCGTAGTCGATCAGGACCGCGGCGGCGACCAGCGGACCGGCGAGACAGCCACGTCCGGCCTCGTCGGTCCCGGCGACGAAGCGGCTCTGAAGGCCGCGGTCGAAAGTGAACAGGCGGCGGCTGCGGGCCAGCCTGCGGCGGCCGGTTCGGGACCTAGAGGGTGCCGATGCGATCGGGTGGCCAGTAGGTGGCAAAGGCCTCGCCGATGATCCAGTCTCGGGGGACAGGGCCCCAGAAGCGGCTGTCGTCGCTCGCTCCACGATTGTCCCCCATCATGAAGTAGTGGTCGGGTGGAATCGTGATCGTCTTCGGCATATTGCAGGCCGCGGCGGCACCGCAGGGGATGATGTAGGACTCATCCGTCTTCTCGGCGCCGTTGACCACCGGGTGGCCGTTCTTGACCGAGAGCTCATCCCCGGGCCCGGCGACGATCCGCTTGATGAAGTTCTGGCTCGACTCAGCTTTGGTCGGCTGCGGGCACGGTTCGCCTGGTTTGGGCTGAATACCGCATTCGGTTCCGTTGTCAGCACCGGCGGGCGGGTGGAAGACGACGATGTCACCGAGCGCCGGATCGTTCAGGTGGTAGATGAAGCGGTTGACCAGGACCCGCTGGCCGACGTCGAGCGTGGGCTCCATCGATTCGGAGGGGATCTGGTACGGCTTGATCAGCCATGCCTGTATCGCCAGCGCCAGCCCCAAGGCCAGCGCGACGATGACGACCAACTCGATAAGCCCGCCGCCTTTGCCCTTCGGCTTCGGGAGGAGGGCGTTCAGGCTGGATCCTCGTCGGAGTCGCCGGCCTTTGCCGGCTCCTCGTCCTCGGCATCCTCTGACGCTGGGCTCTCCTCGGTCTCCCCGGCCGCGGGCGCCTCAGCGTCCGCCTCCGCCGCTGCCTCAGTCTCTGCCTCCGCCTCCGGCTCACCGGCCTCCGCTTCGGGCTCGTCCGCCTCCGGCTCGCTGGCCTCTGGCTCCCCTGCCTCTGCCTTGGGAGCCTCGTCGGCCTCGGCTGCCGGCACGACCTCGTCCAGGGTCACGCCCTCGGCGTCGGTCGCAACCGGCGCCGCCGCTCCGGGCGCAGCGACGACGTCGTCGTCGATCCCCCAGCGCCGCTCGGCGACGCGGGCGGCCTTGCCTATGCGGCCGCGCAGGTAGTAGAGCTTGGCCCGGCGCACGTCGCCGCGAGCCGCCACCTCGAGTTTCTCGATCTTGGGCGAATGCAGCGGGAACGTCCGCTCGACCCCGACGCCGAAGGACTGTTTGCGCACGGTGAAGGTCTCGCGCACGCCGGAGCCCTGACGTCGCAGCACCACGCCCTCGAAGACCTGGATGCGTTTGCGGCTGCCCTCGATCACCTGGAAGTGGACGCGCACGCGGTCGCCGGGGCTGAAGGAGGGCAGGCCCTGCCTCAGCTGGTCACGCTCGATGCTGTCGATTACGGAGCTCATCTGACGAAGAAAAACCGCCGGGCCCGGGTGCGGGAACCGCGCGGTGGCGGAATGGTAGCTACTCGGCGTCCGAATCGAACTGCTCGGCACGAGCGCGGCTCTGCTCGAGCCGCCACTGGCGCACTTTCTCGTGGTCGCCGGAGAGCAGGATCTCCGGTACCTCCCAGCCCCGGTAGTTCGGCGGCCGGGTGTAGTGCGGGTACTCGGGCATCCCCTCCAGCACCTGACTGAACGACTCCTCGACGGCGCTCTCGGCGTGGCCGAGCGCCCCCGGCAGCTTGCGCATCAGCACGTCGGCGACGACCATCGCCGGCAGCTCGCCGCCGGCCAGCACGTAACGGCCGATCGAGAGCTCGTCGTCGGCCAGGTGCGAGTGCACGCGGTCGTCGAAGCCCTCGTAGCGGCCGCAGAGCAGCGCCACGTGCGGCTCCGCGGTCAGCTCGTCGGCGATCCTGTCGTCGAGCAGCGGCCCGGTCGGCGAGAGCAGCACGACGCGCGGCCTCTCCCCCTCCCCGTACGCCGCTTGCAGCGCCGCATCGACGACGTCGACGCGCAGCACCATCCCGGCACCACCGCCGTAGGGAGCGTCGTCGACCTGCCCCGCCGTCAGCGGGGTCGTGTCGCGGTAGTCGAAGAGGCGAAACTCGTTGCCCTCCCGCAGCGCGTTCTGAACCGAGCGCTGGCCCTGGAACCAGTCGAACGCCTCGGGAAAGAGAGTGAAGACGTCGAGCTTCAATCGAGGATGTCGACTATGACACGGCGATCGATCCGCACCGCCGCGGCCTTGGCGATCGTCCTGATCGCGTTGGCGACGCGGCCGCCTTTGCCGATCACGCGGCCGAGATCCCCCTCGGCGACGGTCACCTCGTAGACCAGGTCGCCGTCCTCTTCCAGCTCCTCGACGACGACGGCGCCGGGATCCTCGACCAGCGCCTTGACGAGGAACTCGATCAGCTCGGTCATTTTCGGCGCTCGGCGGCCTAGCTGCCGGAAGCGGCGATGCCCTTGGTCCGCAGCAACCCCGCAACCGTCTCCGAGGGCTGGGCGCCGTGCTCGAGCCAGTGGCGCGCGCGCTCCTCGTCGAACTCGATCAGCGACGGGTTGGTCTGCGGGTTGTACTGGCCGATCGTCTCGATCGTGCGACCGTCACGCGGCGAGCGTTTGTCGGCGACGACGATCCGCCAGATCGGGTTCTTCTTGGAACCCACGCGTCTAAGTCTGATTCTCACTGCCATGGACGCGCCAGACTACAGAAAATCAAGCGCCGCCTCCTCTGCTCCAGCGCGGCCGCGCTAAATATGACCAGCGATCTCGCGACCGCGCTTCCGCGTCCGGGGGCGGCTACCGCCTGCGAATCTTGGGCTTGGGGGCGCCACCCGCGGCCATCTGCGCCAGCTGTTGCTGGTCGGGCATCTTGCCGCCGGCCATCGAGCGCATCAGCTTGCGCATCTGGTCGAACTGCTTGACCAGCTGGTTGACGTTCTGGACCCGCGTCCCGGAGCCGTTGGCGATGCGCTTGCGGCGGGAGCCGTTGATCAGCCCGGGGTCGGCGCGCTCGGCCGGGGTCATCGAGAGGATGATCGCCTCGACCCGGTCCAGCTCGCTCTCGTCGACGTCGGCGTTCTTCAGCTGTTTCATCGCCCCCATCCCCGGCAGCATTCCGAGGATGCTGCTGAGCGGGCCCATTTTCCGCACCTGGCGCATCTGCTGGAGGAAATCCTCGAGCGTGAACTGGTCCTTTTCGAGTTTCTTCTGCAGGTCGACCGCCTGCTTCTCGTCGACCTGCTGCTCGGCTTTCTCGATCAGGCTGAGGACGTCGCCCATGCCGAGGATGCGCTGGGCCATGCGGTCAGGGTGGAACTTGTCGAAGTCGGCGATCTTCTCCCCGGTCGAGGCGAAGAGGATCGGCTTGCCGGTCACCGCTTTGACAGAGAGCGCGGCGCCGCCGCGGGCGTCGCCGTCGAGCTTGGTCATGACGACCCCGTCGAACTCGGCCGCCTCGGCGAACGATTCGGCGACCCCGACCGCGTCCTGGCCGGTCATCGCGTCGACGACCAGGAGCACGTCGTGCGGCTTCACCTTTTTGCGGATCTTGGCCAGCTCCGCCATCAGGTCCTGGTCGATGTGGAGGCGGCCGGCGGTATCGACGATCAGCACGTCGCGGCGCTCGGTGCGCGCCTGCTGCAGCGCCCAGTCAGCGATCTCGACCGGGTCGCGGTCGGCGCCCTGCTCGTAGACGTGGGCGCCGGCGCGCTTGCCCATCGTCACCAGCTGCTCGACCGCGGCGGGCCGGTAGACGTCACAGGCGGCGAGGCCGACGTCCTTGCCTTCCTTGGCGAAGTACTGGGCGAGCTTGGCGCAGGCGGTGGTCTTGCCCGACCCCTGCAGGCCGGCCATTAGGATCACGGTCGGCCCGCTGGAGGCCATCGCCAGCTCAGTGCCGGTGCCGCCCATCAGCCCCGCCAGCTCCTCGTTGACGATTTTGACCACGTGCTGGCCAGGGTCGAGGCTCTCCAGCACCTCGGCCCCGAGACAGCGCTCCTTCAGCGTCTTGGTGAAGGTTTTGACGACCTTGAAGTTGACGTCGGCCTCGAGCAGGGCAAGGCGGATCTCGCGCATCGCCGCATCGACGTCGGACTCGCTCAGCTTGCCGCGCGAGCGAACGTCCGACAGCGTGCTTTGCAACCGCTCTGAAAGCTGGTCGAACAC
The DNA here is from genome assembly GCA_963715395.1 of uncultured Solirubrobacterales bacterium. Taxonomy (GTDB): domain Bacteria; phylum Actinomycetota; class Thermoleophilia; order Solirubrobacterales; family 70-9; genus VAYN01. Next base: position 533,569 of record OY970238.1, on the reverse strand, counting down.
AGTCGCTCAGCTTACGCGGTTGTCGGTTGTCGCCCTCTGGGATACAAGCGACAACCGCGCTACTCGGCGAGCAGCGCCGCGGCGTAGTCGGCGGGGTCGAAGGGGCGCAGGTCGTCGAGGGTCTCGCCGACGCCGATCAGCTTCACGGGGATGCCAAGGTCGCTGGCGATTGCCAGGGCGATGCCGCCCTTGGCGGTGCCGTCGAGCTTGGTCAGGACGACGCCGTCCACCTCCACCGCTTCGGAGAAGACCTTGGCCTGGCGCAGTCCGTTCTGGCCGGTGGTGGCGTCGATCGAGATCAGCGTCTCGTGCGGCGCCCCGGGGAGCTGCTTGGAGATCACCCGCCGCACCTTGGTCAGCTCCTCCATCAGATTGCCCTGGGTGTGCAGGCGGCCGGCGGTGTCGACGATGACGACGTCGGCGCCGCGGGCCTTGGCGGCGGAGATCGCGTCGAAGGCGACCGAGCCGGGGTCGGAGCCTTCCTCGCCGCGGACCAGGTCGGCGCCGGCCCGCTGCGCCCACTCGGCCAGCTGCTCGGAAGCGGCGGCGCGATAGGTGTCGCCGGCCGCGAGCACGACCGAGAGCCCCATCTCCTTGCTCAGGTGCCAGGCGATCTTGCCGATCGTCGTCGTCTTGCCGGTGCCGTTGACGCCGACCATCATCAGCACCGCCGGCTCGCCGCTGAGGTCGATCGGGGCGCGGCCGCTCGCGGCGACCTCGGCGAGGATCTCGATCAGGCGGTCGCGTACGGCGACGCCGTCGGCGGGCACGTTGCCGGCCTCGACCTCGTGCTCGAGCCGCTCGACCACAGCGGCGGTGGTCGGCGCCCCGGCGTCGGCCAGGATCAGCGCCTCCTCCAGCCGCTCCCAGGTCTCCTCGTCGATGCGGTCGAAGAGGCTGGCCGAGATCTCCTCGGTCAGCGCCTGGCGGCTTTTGGAGAGGCTCTCGCGCAGGCGCTTGAAGACGCCGCGCCGCTCGGGCTCGGCCTCAGCTGCCGCCGAGGCGTTCGCGCTCTCGCGCGAACCGAGGTCGATCATCTCCTGCCAGCTCGTCGCCATTGCGCGGAGAGGCTATCTGCGCAGCGCGCGAGAGTTCCTCGGCGGCGGTGGCGAGGTGCTCGACGAGCCGCTCGGCGTCGGGCAGCGAGTCGGGGTCGGCGAGGATGCCGAAGCCGACCTGGCCGTTGTAGCTGAGGATCGCGATCGCCAGAGCGTGCTGCCGGGCGAGGAAGCCGACCGGGTAGATCGCCGTCAGCTCACGCCCGAGCACGTAGAAGGGCATCTGAGGCCCGGGGAAGTTGGTCACCAGCAGGTTGAAGAGCCGGGTCGAGAAGTTGATCGCCGCGGTCGGGCCGAGCAGGAGCGGCGGCGCGAAGTCGCGGAACCAGTCGTTGAGACCCCAGATCGCTTCCGCCCCGAGCGGCTGTTTGGAGGCCTTCAGCTTGTCCATGGCGACGGTCACCGTGTGCAGGCGCTCGACCGGGTCGGCGACGCCGACCGGCAGCGGCCCCCGCATCGCGGTCAGTTTGTTGCCGAGCTCGCCGTGCTCGTTTTCGGTCCGGATCGAGACCGGCACCAGCGCCTTCAGTTCCATGCCGTCGACACGCTCTCCGCGCTCCAGCAGCCAGTGCCGCAGGGCGCCGGCGACAACCGTCAGCGTGACGTCGTTGACGGTGCCGCCAAGCGCGTTCTTGACGTGCTTGAAGTCGGGCAGCTGAAAGGTCGTCCAGCACATGCTGCGACGGGTCCCGATCGCGGTGTTGAAGGAAACCTTCGGCGCTGGCCGGGCCAGGTTCCAGGTCACCTCCCAGACACCGGCGAGGCCGTCGGCGGCGCGCCTGCGCGCCCGTCCCGGTTCGTCGGCCGCACGCTGCAACCAGCGGACGAAGCGGCGCAGGGTGGCGGCGATGCCGGAGCAGGCGCGCCCGGCCAGCGCCATCCGCGTCGGCGTGCTGGCGGGCGTCCAGGGCGCCTCGTCGCGGGCCGGCTCGCGCTTGGGCTCGACGTCGAAGAGCAGCATGCCGATGTCGACCGCGGAGATCCCGTCGGCCATCGCATGGTGGGTCTTGTAGACGATCGCGAAGCGCTCGTCCTCGAAACCCTCAACCAGGATCAGCTCCCAGAGTGGTTTGCTGCGGTCCAGCGGCGGCGCCAGCAGCTCGCCGACCAGGGCCTGGAACTGCGCCTCGGTGCCGGGCGCCGGCAGCGTCACCCGCCGCAGGTGCCGGTGGATGTCGAAGTCGGGATAGTCGACCCAGAACGGCGTGCCAAGACCCAGCGGCGGATAGAGCAGGCGCTGGCGCAGGCGCGGCAACTGGTGCACGCGGCTGCGAATGTGGGCGAGGAAGTCCTCCTCGTTCGGGGCGCTGCCCTCGCACATCAGCAGGGCGCCGATCGCCATGTGCCCGTTCGCTTTCTCGTTGGCCAGAAACGACGTATCGAACGACGTCAGCCTGTCCATGTGGCGTTGCGCCATAACTCCTCCCTATCCCTCCAGGGAGAGTAGTGGCTACACGTCGGTTCGCTGAGTCCAGAAGTGTTGAGACTTGACTAACGCGAGGGTGAGGCGTGGTCAGGCAACGGCGGAGAGCGTGCTGCCGCCCTCCTCATCCTCGACGTCCCTCCCACCTTCCGCCGCGACTTCGCGCGGCAGCCGCCGGGAGACGACCTTGGTGACGCCGTCGCCGCCCATGCTGACTCCGTAGAGGACGTCGGCGGCGTCCATCGTCCGTTTCTGGTGGGTGACGATGACGAACTGGGCGCGATCTGAGAAGCGCCGGATCAGCTGCAGGAAGCGGTCGATGTTGGCGTCGTCGAGCGCGGCCTCGACCTCGTCGAGGATGTAGAAGGGGCAGGGGCGGGCGAGGAAGACGGCGAAGACAAAGGCCAGCGCGACCAGCGACTTCTCACCGCCCGAGAGCAGCGAGAGCTTGCGGGTCGACTTGCCGGCCGGGGTGACCTCGATCTCGACCCCGAGCTCCTCGCGCTCCTCTTCCTCCTCATCGGGCTCGGGCTCGTCGCTCGGCGCCTCCTGCTCGCCGGCCGGACGCTCCTCGTCGCGGACCGGCCGCAAGCTGACCCGGCGCAGGACGCCGCGGCCGCCCGGGAAGAGGTGGGCGACCATCTCCTCGAAGTTCTGTGCGGTGGCGTCGAAGGTCTGCTCGAAGGCGCGCTCGATCTCGGCGTCGATCTCGCGGATCAGCGACTCCAGCTCGCGCATCGCCCGCTCCGTGTCCTCGCGCTGCGCCTGCAGGCTCTCGACGTGCTCCCTTGCCTCGTCGTACTCGCGCTCGGCCAGCGGGTTGACCGGGCCGATCTGAGCGCGGCGGCGCTCCAGCCGCCCCAGCCGGCGGTCGATCTCAGTCCGCTCCTCCTCGCTCATCGCCTGCCCGGCCGCCGGCACCTCCTCGCCAAGGCGCTCGGCGATCGAGCCCAGCTCGCGCTCGGCCTCGGCGCGGCGGTCGCCGAGGTGGGCGGCCTCGACCTCGGCCTTGGTCAGCTCGTCGGCAACCGCCGACATCTCCGCCTGCAGCTCGAACTCCTGCTGGGAGCAGGCGCGCAGCTCCTCGGCGATCTCGTCGCCGTCTCCCTCGCCACCAACCACCTTGCCCTCGGTGCGCTCGACCCGGGCGCGGATCGCGGCGCCGACGCCCTCGACCGCGGCCAGCGCGGCGCGGGCATCGTCGAGCAGCTCCTCACCGGCGGCGAGCCGCTGGCGCAGCGCCTCGCGGTGGCGCTCGCCGACCAGGCCCTCGGCCCGGCGGGCGTGGCGAGCGGCGCGCTCGGAGCCGGCGTGGACGTCGCCCAGCGCCGCCTCGCGCGCCGCCTCGGCCGCCTGCTCGGAGCGGGCGACCTCGAGGCCGGCGACGGCGGTGCCGAGGCCAGCGTCGATCTCGCCCAGCTCCTCCTCCAGCTTGCGCGCCCGCTCGGCGGGGGCGCCGCTGCCGCCGACGTCGAGCGTCAGCGGCCCCAGCTCGGCCCGCAGCGACTCCAGCTTCGCCTCGACCTCGGTGGCGCGACTGGAAAGGCTGTTGGCACGGACCGCGATCCGCTCCTGCTCGCCGCGCAGCTTCGTCAAGAGCCCCCAGGCCTGCGTGCGCTCGCGGTCGCGGGCGGCGAAGCGCTCCTCGGCCTCGCGGCGGCGCTTGCCGACCGCGGCCAGCCGCTGCTCGATCCCGGTCCGCGTCTCGCGGGCCTTGGCCGCCGCTTTCTCCGCCGCGGCGGCCCGGTCGGCGCCGAAGCGCAGCTCCTCGGAGACGATCTGCCCGCGCAGGCCGAGTTCCTCGCGCTCGATTCGCGCCCCCAGCTCGGCCGCCTGGGCCTGGCGCTTCAGCGGGCGCAGCCGCGCCCGCGCCTCGCGCTCGACGTCGAGGGCGCGGTCGAGGTTGTCGCGGGCGGCGCGCAGCTTCAGCTCGGCCCGGCGGCGGCGTTTGCGGTGCTTGCCGAGGCCGGCGGCCTCCTCGATCAGCAGTCGCCGCTCGCGCGGTTTGGAGTGGACGATCGTCTCCACCCGGCCCTGGGAGATCACCGAGTGCATCTCGCGGCCGAGGTTGGTGTCGGAGAGGACGTCGGTGACGTCGGCGAGGCGGCAGCGGGCGCCGTTGAGACGGTAGACGCCGTCGCCGGAGCGGTCGAGCCGCCGCTGCACGGCGATCTCGGAGAACTCGCTGGCGGCGCGCCCGTCGGCGTTGTCGATCACGACCTCGACCTCGGCGGCGCGGCGCTGGCCGACGCCCTTGCCGCCGGCCGAGATCACGTCCTGCATCGAAGCGCCGCGGATCGCGCCCGGGCTCTGCTCGCCCAGAGCCCAGAGGACGGCGTCGGTGATGTTGCTCTTGCCGGAGCCGTTGGGCCCGACGATGACGCTGACGCCGGGCGAGAACTCCAGGCTCACCCGCTCCGGGAAGGACTTGAACCCCTTCATCGTGATCGATCTCAGATACATGTTCTCCTCGGCCCCTCGACGCTCAGATTCGCGATCGAGTCGGACAGGACGCTCGTCATCGCCTAGCCACCGAGCTGCTTCAGCGCCTGCTCGGCGGCGCCCTGCTCGGCCGCCTTCTTGCTGCGGCCGACACCTTCGCCGACCCGCTCGGAGTCGACGATCGCCTCCACCTCGAAGGTGCGCCGGTGGGGCGGCCCGGTGGCGGCGATCACCGCGTAGCTTACGCGTGCCCCGCGCCGGGCGAGCAGCTCTTGCAGGGCGGACTTGAAATCGATCCTGGTCTCGGCGGCGTGCTCGATCCGCGGTTCGAAAGCCTCGGCGACGGCGGCGGCGACGCGCTCGAAGCCGAAGGCGAGGTAGCAGGCGCCGATCAGTGCCTCGGTCGCCTCCGGCACCGGCCGCTCGCCTTCCAGCAGGGTCTCGGCCGGGATCGCCCCGGTCACTCCCTCGGGCTCTGTCGCCAGCAGCATCTTCGGCACGCCGAGCTGACGGCCGACGTCGGCGCAGGAGACGCCGCTGACCGTCTGGTTGTGGATCTTCGTCAGGCCGCCGGCGACGACTGTGTCGAAGCGGGCGAAAAGCTCGGTGGCGACGGCGAGCCCGAGCACGCTGTCGCCGAGAAAGGCGAGGCGCTCGAAGGAGTCGGCGCGACGCTCGGTCCACGAGGAGTGGGTCAGTGCCTGCTCACGCAGGTCCGCCGGCAGATCCTCGATCAAGGCCGCCAGGGCAGCGACCGCGTGCTGCGGCTGCGCCGCCACGTTCAGGCGGGGGCGTGCTCGACTACGAAACCGACCGCGTCGCCGACCGTCTCGATCCGTGACGCCTGCTGCTCGGAGACGGAGATCCCGTAGCGGTCCTCGAGCTCCATCACCAGCTCGTAGAGATCGAGCGAGTCGGCGTCGAGGTCCTGCTTGAAGCGGGTCCCCTCGTCGATCTTCTCGATCTCGACCTCGAGCTCCTCGGCGAGGTGCTGGCGCACGAGGGCGAGGACTTCGTCGCGCTTCATCCCCTGCTTCCTATCACGCGTCCCCGTCGGCCGCGAGCGCCCCGCGGCCGGCGCCACCCTCGCGCAGCAGCGCCGCCGTGCGGCCGACCGCGTCGACTTCTGCGCAGCGGGCAGCCAGGCGGATGGCATTGGCGATGCCGTCGGCGCCGGAGCTGCCGTGGCCGACGACGGCGATGCCGCGCAGGCCGAGCAGGATCGCGCCGCCGGTCGTGTCCGGGTGCAGCTCCTTGCGCAGGCCGCCCAGGGCCGGCCGCAGCAGCAGGCCGCCGAGCAGCGAGATCGGGTTGGAGCGAGCGGCGCCGCCGACCGCGGCCGAAACCGTCTTCGCCGTCCCCTCCATCAGCTTCAGGGCGACGTTGCCGGTGAAGCCGTCGCTGACGACGACGTCGGCGACGGCCGCCGGCAGGTCGCGGCCCTCGACGTTGCCGACGAAGTCGATGCCCGGCGCTGCGTAGAGGATGCGGTGCGCCTCGACCACCTCCTCGCGTCCCTTGCCGGCCTCCGCGCCGACCGTCAGCAGGCCGACGCTGGGGTTGTCCACCGCGAGCACGGCGGCGCTGAAGGCGGCGCCGAGGAAGGCGAACTGGACCAGGTGCTGGGCGCGCGCTTCGACGTTGGCGCCGACGTCGAGGAAGAGCACCGGTTTGCCCGGCACCGGCAGCTGCACCGCCAGGGCCGGGCGCTGCACGCCCTTGAGCCGGCGCAGGCCGAAGGTCGCCGCCGCCATCGTCGCCCCGGTCGAGCCGGCGCTGACCAGCGCGTCGGCGGCGTCGGCGGCGACGTCACGGGCGGCGAGCACGACCGAGGCCCCGGATTTGGCCCGCACCGCCGCCACCGGCTCCTCGTCGTTGCCGATCCACTCCGTAGTGGGAACCACCTCGACCCCGTCGGCGCCGTCGAGGTCGAGTTCCCTGGGCGGCCCGAAGACGCGCACGCGGATGCCGTCTTCGGCGGCCAGCCGGGCGCCCTTGGCCAGGACGTCGAAGCCCTGCTCGGCGCCGTAGCCGTCGAGGGCGACGGTGACGCCGCCGTGGGAGGCCACGCCTACTCGGAGTCGGAGCCGGTCGCCGGAGCCTCGGCGACTTTGTGCGAGACGACCTCACGCCCCGCGTAGGTGCCACAGGTCGGGCAAACCCGATGCGGCAGGCGTGGGCTGTGGCAGCGCGGACAGCTGTTGAGACGCGCCTTGCCGGCCTTGTGGTTGGCGCGGCGCTTGTCGCGGCGCGCGCTCGAAGTTCTCTTCTTGGGGACCGCCATGGTCGCGGGATGGTACCCGGTTCCGGGCGGGAACGGGCTCAGTACGTGGCGCGGACCACGGCGAGGTCACCCTGCTGCCAGGCGATCTCGCCGCCCGACCACTCGACCGCGTGCTGGAGCTGATCCCCGGCGAAGACGTCGCCGATCACCAGGGCACGAGCGTGGTCGCGGACCCGGCGAAAGAGCGCCTGCTTCTTCTCGTCGTCGAGCTGGTTGACCGAGAGCACCGAGATCACCAGGTCCCAGGGACCGTCCGGAAGCGGGTCCTCGATCCGCGCCAGCTGCACGTCGTCGTAGCTCTGGCGGGCGCGGAAGACCATGTCGGGGCTGGAGTCGAGGCCGATCACCCAGGCCTCGGGGAAGGCCTCGATCAGCCGCCGCGTCGTCTCCCCGGTGCCCATGCCGAGCTCGAGCACGCGCTCGGGCGAAGACGGGATCGCCGCCACGGACTGCGCCTGCAGCTCGTCGTAGCCGGGGATCTCGGCGCGGATCCGCTCCAGGTAGACCTCTGGTTTCCAGTCGAATTGACCCATCTCGTAACCTCGTCGGCAGGGGTCATCGTAAGCCCGTCTTCCCGCGGAGGTTCGGTCATGTCACAAGCGCGCACGACGATCATCGACCTGGCGCGCCTCTCGCTGTCCCACGGCGAGGGCAAGCGAGTGGAGCTGCCGGTCGAACTGGAGCCCTTCGAGCTGGGCGGTCAGACCTACCGCGCCGACCCCGTGGCGCCGACCGTGCGGCTCGAGGTCTCCCGTCCCAGCGGCGGCTACGCCTTCCGCCTGCAATTTCCGGTCCACCTCGTGGGGCCCTGCGTGCGCTGCCTCGAGCCCGCCTCGCTCGACCTCGAGGTCGAGGCCCGCGAGGTCGACCAGGCCCAGACCGAAGACGAGGAGCTGCTCAGCCCCTACGTCAGCGACGACGAGCTCGAAATCGGCCGCTGGGCCCACGACGCCACCATCCTCGCCCTCCCCACCCGCTTCCTCTGCCGCCCCGACTGCGCCGGCCTCTGCCCCGTCTGCGGCGAGTCACTCAACGACACCGACCCCGCCGATCACGAACACGAGCAGCCCCCCGACCCCCGCTGGGCAGCCCTCAAAGATCTAAAACTCGAGTAACGAGCAAGGCAGTTCATCTAGCGCAGCGGCCTGCGGGCGGGGACCGGTACCCCCTCCGAACGGCTTGTACTTTTCGGGCAGACCGCAAGAGGCGACAGCCCCTGCCTCTTCACCCGAACAAGTTGAGAGAGGAGGGGGTACCGGACCCCGCCCCCACCAACTAAGCCTGCTCGTCCAGCTCGGCGACCGGTTCTTCCTCACGGCCGGCCAGCCGGTCGCGGCCACGCTGCACGGCCGCGAGGAACTTCTGCAGGTTGACTTCGAGGGTGTTGAGAATCTCGTCGGCGTAGTCCTCGGCGCCGAGGCGGATTTCGCGCTCGCGGGTGCGGGCGTCCTCGACGATCTCGTCGGCGGCGCGCTCGGCCTGCTTGGTGACCTCCTCGTCGGAGATCAGGCGGGCCTGCTGCTCGCGGGCCTCGCGGACGATCCGCTCCGCCTCGCGTTTGGCCTCGGCCAGCATCTCCTGGCGCTCCTTGACGATCCAGCGGGCCTGCTTGATCTCCTCGGGGATCGTCGCCCGCATCTGGTCGAGGAGGTCGTAGATCTCCTCGCGGTCCACGCGCACCTGATCCGTCAGCGGGACGGGTCGGGCGTTGTGGACGACGTCGTCCAGCTTGTCTATGAGAACGAGAACGTCCATTTGCAGGTCGTAAGCCTACGTGTATGCGGGGATTTTGGTGAAGATGCCGATATCGAGGCCGTTTTTTGCAAGCCGTCGCCCACCGGGGGGAGACGATGGCGGGAAGCCTACCTGTCGTCCAGGCGGTCAGCGAGCGCGGTCGCGACCGCGGCCGGGACGAGGTCGGAGACGTCGCCGCCGAAGGTCGCCATTTCCTTCACCCCGGTCGAGGAGAGAAAGCTGTAGTGCGGCGAGGCGATCACGTAGATGCTCTCGATCCCCGGGTCCAGCTTGCGGTTGAGCTGCGCCATCTCGAACTCGTACTCGAAGTCGGAGATCGCCCGCATGCCCTTGACGATCGCCTTGGCGCCGTTGTCGCGGGCGAACTCGACCAGCAGCGTGGCGAAGATCTTCACCTCGACGTTGGGCAGGTCCGCGGTCGCCTCCTCGATGAAGACGCGCCGCTCCTCGGCGGTGAAGAGCGTCGTCTGCTTGCGCAGCGGGTTGTTGACGACGCCGACCACGACGCGGTCGAAGACCTGGGCGGTGCGGGTGATGATGTCGACGTGGCCGTTGGTGACCGGGTCGTAGGTGCCCGGGCAGACGACGGTTCCGTTGCGCTCGCTCACCGGGCACGCTCCGTGGCGTAGATGGAAACGTCGGCGGCGCCATAGCGGCGCTGCCGCAGGCGCCCCAGCGAATCGATCGACAGCGGGCGGCGGGCGCCGCTCTCGACGATCGCCCGGCCGCCGGAAGCCAGCAGCCGGGGCAGATGGGTGTTCAGGTCCTGCGCCACGCGGTCGGCGAGTTTATAGGGGGCGTCGACGAAGACGAGGTCGAAGCGGGACCCTTCCTCGTTCGCGGGAAAGGCAGCGAGCCAGCGCCCGACGTCGGCGCGGACCAGCTGCGTCCGCTCGCTCAAGCCGAGCCGTTCGACGTTGCCGAGCGCTGGCCGGGTGTCGCGATCGACGAGCACGGCTCGCTCGGCGCCGCGCGAGAGCGCCTCGATCGCCAGTGCCCCGGTGCCGCAGTAGAGGTCGAGGACGGCGGCGCCTTCGACCCGCTCGCCCAGCACCGAGAAAACCGCCTCGCGGACGCGGTCGGAGGTCGGGCGCACCTTCCAGCCACGCGGGGCGACCAGCCGTTGGCCTTTGAGCTCTCCGGCAATGACTCGCACACCGCAAACCTAAAGCGCGCTTGACTTTGTTCGCCCACAGGGCGAAAAAGGACAAGGGCGCCTGGGTGGCTCACAGCGGGATCGGGTCGGCGGCGCCCGCGCCGAAGCGGCGGCGGGCGGCATCGAGCAAGGGCCCCAGCGCCGGATCCGCCAGCGATCCGTGCCTGCGCAGCAGCGTCAGCACCTCATCGCGGGCTTCGATCAGCGTTGGCGTGTCCTCGGGCAGCTCGGCGACGGCGAAGCGCGGCAGGCCGTGCTGGCGAGTGCCGAGGATCTCGCCCTCGCCGCGCAGGCTGAGATCGACCTCGGCCAGCTTGAAGCCGTCGCGCTCGCCGGCCACCGCCTGCAGCCGCCGCCGTGCCATCCCCCCCGCTTCTTCGGCGAACAGCAAGCATTGCGAGGCATGCTCGCCGCGACCGACGCGGCCGCGCAGCTGGTGCAGCTGGGAGACGCCGAAGCGCTCGGCCCCCTCGATCACCATCACGGTCGCGTTGGCAACGTCGATCCCGACCTCGATCACGGTCGTCGCCACCAGCACCTGGGTCTCCCCCGCGGCGAAAGCGCGCATCGCCTCCGCCTTCTGGGCCGAGGGCATCTGCCCGTGCAGGACGCCGAGCTCGAAGTCCCGCAGCTCGCCCGCCCGCAGGCGCTCGGCCTCGACCTCGGCCGCCTTGCCGGGCATCTTCTCGGACTCCCCGACCAGCGGGCAGACGACGAAGGCCTGGCGCCCCTCGCGCAGGCGCTCGCGCAGGAACTCATAAGCGGCGGCGCGGCGGTCCTCCTCGACCAGCCAGGTCTCGACCGGCACCCGGCCGGCCGGCAGCTCGTGCAGGGCGGTGGTATCGAGGTCGCCGTAAGCGGTCAGCGAGAGCGTGCGCGGGATCGGCGTCGCCGTCATGTGCAGCACGTGCGGGGCCATCCCCTTCACCCCCTTGGAGTCGAGGGCGCGGCGCTGCTCGACGCCAAAACGGTGCTGCTCGTCGACGACGCAGAGGCCGAGGCGGGCGAACTTGACGTCGGGCTCGATCAGCGCGTGGGTCCCCAGGATCAGTCCCAGCTCGCCGGAGGCGAGCTGGTTCAGGGCGCGCTTGCGGACCGGGGTGGGCGTTGCTCCCGTCAGCAGCGCGAACGGGATCGCTTCTTCGGCCAGCAGCTTGCCGAGGGTGATCGCGTGCTGCTCGGCCAGCGTCTCGGTCGGCGCCATCAGTGCCGCCTGGTAGCCGGCTTCGAGCGCCCGCAGCATCGAATAGAGGGCGACCACCGTCTTGCCTGAGCCGACCTCGCCCATCAGCAGCCGCTGCATCGGCTCGCCCGAGTCGAGGTCGGCGTCGATCTCCTCGAAGGCGGCGAGCTGGTCATGGGTCGGCTCGAACGGGAGCGACTCGATCCAGCGCCCGACCCGCTCGCCCGCCGTCCCCAGCCGCGGCGCCGGGCGCGCCGTCCGGTGCGAGCGCTTGCGCGTGGTCAGGATCGCCTGGTAGAGGAAGAGCTCTTCGAAGGCGATCCGCCTCAGCGCCTCCTCGGCTTCCTCCGGAGTCTGCGGAAAGTGAGCCGCCCGCACCGCGTCGCCGATGCCCGCCAGACCCCGCCGCGCCCTCAGCTCGGCGGGCAGTCCCTCGATCGCGTTCGCCGCCCAGCGGCATGCCCGCTCGGCCCAGTCGCGGATCTTCTGGGCTTTCAGCGTCTCGGTCGCCGGGTGAACAGGGACCAGGGCCCCGGGCCGCGGGTCCTGTCGCGGGGGAGAGTCCTGCGGGCGGGCAGGTGTGTCCGTTCTCGGACTCTCCCCCGCGCCACCCCCGGCAGGGAGGATCTCGTACTCGTTCACCCCGAAGCCGCGTTTGGAGAGCTTGCCGGTCAGCAGGAGCCGGGTGCCGGGAACGAGTTTGCTTGCAATCCATGGCTGGTTGAACCAGGTTGCCCTGACGTGGCCGCTGTCGTCGCCGACTTTGACGCTGGTGATGCTCAAGCCTCGTTTGCGAAAAGGCCGCGGCTGAGATCCGAGCACCTCGACGAGGACAGTTCCCGTCTCGCCCGGCTCGAGCTCGCCGAGTGGTCTGATCGTCAGGTCACGGTGGCGGTGCGGAAAGCGCATGAGGACGTCGCCAACCGTCTGGATACCAGCCTCCGCCGCCGCCTCGGCGAGCTTGGGGCCGACGCCCTCCAGGGCTTGCAAGGAGACGTCGAGGGCGCTGGGGCGCGGCCAGTGGACGGGGGCGTCGCGCAGCTCGGCGCGGCTGAGCTCGCGGGCGCCGGCGAAGGAGCGCACGGCCACCGCTACTGCGCCGCGAGCAGCCACCACCAGCTCGGCTGACCCCCCTCGTGGGTCTCGACCTCGACCCCGGCCGGGGCATGGGTGTCGATCTCCGAGAGCGGGATCGGCGCCCCCTCGCCCGCGATCACGGTGACGATCTCGGCTCCCTCGGCGAGGTGCTGGATCGTCGTCGTCAGGGTCGAGCCGGTGCCGCCCCAGGCGACGATCTCGCCATCGGCGAAGCCGACCGCGTCGCCCTGCTTGAAGCGGCCCTGGCCGTCGTCGCGGGCCGCCGGCGCGACACCACCGGTGGCAACACCGTCGAGCGCCGCCCCCAGCCGCTCCGCGTTCTCCGTGGCGCCGGCCTCGGGATCGAGCTCGACCAGGGCCAGCAGGCTCGCCTGCTGGGAGAGGGCCGGCACCACCCGCGCCGGCTTCTCCGACAGCTCGCAGGCGCGCTCGGCCGCCATCACCACGTTGGAGGAGCTGGGCAGGACCAGCACCTCGGCGCTGGGGACGCCGTGGATCCCGGCCAGCAGCTCGTAGGTCGAGGGGTTGAGCGTCTCGCCGCCGGGGACGACGTGGGCGCCGAGCTCGGCGAAGAGGCGGGTGAGACCGTCGCCGGCGGCGACCGCGACGACCCCGGTGCGACCCCCGCCCGCGGCCAGCCGGGCGTCGCGTTCGGCCATCTGCTCGCGCATGTCGGCGACGTCGAGGTTGGTCACCTCGCCCGCCCCCTCGAACAGCGCCACCGCCTGCTCCGGGGCGTCGGTGTGGACGTGAATCTTGAGCGTCGCCTCGTCGCCGACGACGAGGACCGAGTCCCCCAGTCCCTCCAGTCGCGGCAGGAAGTCACGGCTGGAGAGGCCGCTGCCGGCGACGATGAAGTTGGTGCAGTAGCGGTAGCGGCTGTCCTCGTGGTGGGGCAGGCTCATCCGCGGCGCCTCCTGGCGCGGCACCTCGGGCAGCTCGGCGTCGTCGCCGCGCAGGCCGGCGACGACGCCGGCCAGGATCAGCACCAGACCGTGACCGCCGGCGTCGACGACGCCGGATTCGCGCAGCACCTCGAGCTGCTCCGGCGTACGCGCCACCGCCCGCTCACCGTCCTCGATCGCCCGCTCCAGCACCTCGGCCAGCACCGCGTCCTGCTGCGCGTCGCTGACGTCGCGCCCGAGCCGCTGCTTGTCGGCCTCCAGACGAGCCAGCTGGCGGGTCAGCGAGTGGGCCATCTCGCGGAAGACGGTCAGCATCGTGCCCTCGGCCGGCTCTCGCACCGACTCGTAAGCGGCGTCGGCGGCGCTGGCGAAAGCGGCGGCGACCAGCACCGGATCGACCAGCTCGCCGGGCCGGCTCGCCAGCTCCTCGGCGGCACCGCGGACGATCTGGCTGAGGATGACGCCGGAGTTGCCGCGGGCGCCCATCAGCGCCGCCCGCGCCAGCGCCTGCACCAGCTCGGTGCGGCCGACCTCGTCGACGTCCTGGCCGTCGAGGCGGTCGAGCTCCTCCATCACGGCGCGCATCGTCATCGCCATGTTGTCGCCGGTGTCGCCGTCGGCGACCGGGAAGACGTTGAGGTCGTTGACCTCCTGGCGGCGCGCCTCCAGCGAGGCGTATGCGGAGCTGATTACCCGTCGGAACCGGGCGATCGAGGGATCGGGCATCTGGACCCGCAATCTAGTGACCGGTCGCGACGCCGGCCAGCGGAGCGTCCGCACACACGTTCGCCCGCGGCCATTGCTACCGTGGCGCGCTCGATGCGACGCTTCGCCACCTGGACCACCGGTCACCGCAAGACGGTGATCATCGGCTGGATCGTGGCCCTGATCGGGATCGGGATGATCGCCGGCTCGGTCGGCTCCGACTTCAGCGAAGACTTCAAGCTGCCCGCTTCCGATTCCCAGGAAGCCTTCGACCTGCTGGAAACGAAGTTCCCGGCCCAGTCCGGCGACACGGCGACGATCGTCTACAAGGCCGAGGGCGGGGTCGAGTCGGCGGCGGTCAAGAACAAGATGGAAGGCGTCTTCGACGAGGTCGCCAAGCTGCCACACGTCAGCGAAGTGGCGAGCCCCTATGGCGGCGATGGCACGGCCGCGGTCAGCGACGACGGCCAGATCGCCTACGCCACGGTCCAGTTCGACGTCCCCACCAACGAACTCGAAAAAGACGACCTCAAGAAGCTGCTCGCGACCAGCCGCGACGCCTCTGGCGACGGCCTCCAGGTCGAGGTCGGCGGCCAGCCGATCGAGGAAGTCCGCGGCGAAGAAGAAACTGACATCTCGGGCTTCGTCGGCCTACTGGCGGCGATCGTGATCCTGCTGCTGACCTTCGGCTCGGTCGTGGCGATGGGTCTGCCGATCGTCACCGCCCTCTTCGCGCTCGGTGTCGGCCTCAGCCTCGTCACCCTCGGCACCCATGTCTTCGACACGGCCGAGTTCGCACCCCAGCTGGCCTTCATGATCGGCCTCGGCGTCGGTATCGACTACGCGCTCTTCATCCTCACCCGCTTCCGCAACGGCCTCGACGAGGGCATGGAGCCACGCCCGGCGGCGATCGCCGCGATCGACACCGCTGGCCGCGCGGTGCTGTTCGCGGGGGTGACGGTGATCATCGCCCTGATGGGGATGATGCTGCTAGGCCTCTCCTTCCTCTACGGCGTTGCGGTGGCTGCCGCGCTGGCTGTCCTCTTCACGATGATCGCGGCCCTGACCCTGTTGCCGGCTTTGCTGACGATCGTCGGCCGCCGCGTCGACCGACTGCGCATCCCCGGCCTGGGCCGGGGCTCCTCGAACGCCGAAGACACCCGCTGGTTCCGCTGGAGCCGCGAGATCCAGCGCCGCCCGGTGCTCTCGGCGGTGCTCTCCGGCGCCCTGCTGCTGCTCCTCTGCGTCCCCACTCTGTCGCTGCGCCTCGGCTCCAACGACGCCGGCACCGACCCCGCCGGCTCGACCACGAAGGAAGCCTACGATCTGCTCGCCGAGGGCTTCGGGCCCGGCTTCAACGGCCCCTTCACGATGGTCGCGGCGCTGCCCAGCAAGGGCGATGACGAAGGTCTGGTGCAGCTGCACCAGACCTTGGAGGGCGAAGACGGCATCGCCAAGGTGACGCCGATCGTCTTCAACCCACAGAGGAACACGGCGCTGTTCCAGGTCTACCCGACGACCTCGCCGCAGAGCGAGGAGACGACCGAGCTGCTCGACCACATTCGCGACGAGGTGATCCCGCCGATCGAGGCGAAGACCTCCACGCAGCTGCACGTCGGCGGCATCACCGCGATCTTCGAGGACTTCGGCACCGCGATCGCCGAAAAGCTGCCGCTCTTCATCGGCGTCGTCGTCCTGCTCTCGGCGCTGCTGCTGATGGCCGTCTTCCGCTCGGTCCTGGTGCCGCTGAAGGCGATCGTGATGAACCTGCTCTCGATCGGCGCCGCCTTCGGCCTGATCGTCGCCGTCTTCCAGTGGGGCTGGGGAGCGAGCCTGATCGGCGTCGACGGCACCGGCCCAATCATCTCCTTCTTCCCGATCTTCCTCTTCTCGATCATCTTCGGGCTCTCGATGGACTACGAGGTCTTCCTGATGTCACGCATCCACGAGGAGTGGGAACACAGCCACGACGCGACCGAAGCCGTGACCCGCGGACTCGCCCTGACCGGCCGCGTGATCACCGCCGCCGCAGCGATCATGGTCACCGTCTTCGCCTCCTTCATGATCGGCGACGACCGCATCATTAAACTCTTCGGGCTCGGCCTCGCCGCCGCGGTCTTCATCGACGCCGTGATCATCCGCTCGGTTCTCGTGCCGGCGATCATGCAGCTCTTCGGCGAGAAAGCCTGGTGGCTGCCAGGTTGGCTGGACCGGATCCTGCCGCGGCTGCACGTGGAGCCCGCCGAGGGCGATCCGGCGCCGACCGGCGAGCATCCGGTCGTGCCGCAGGCGGACTGACGAAGCGGCTAGCGACGTAGCGGAGAGGGATGCTGGTGCCCCTCTCCGGAAATTCGTCGCGCGCCCGCCCTAAAGGGCGCGGCTCCCTGGGATGGAGCCCGCCTATGGCGGGCAGAAGACAGATTGCATATCGCGCGCTTCGCGGACATTCCCGGAGAGGGGCACCAGCATCCCCTTTCAGGACGGACAACTGCATCAGGACGAGGGCAAACTGCTCGGCCCGCTGAGCGGCTTATAGCTCGTAGCTTCTTCACCTCGAGAGGGAGCCTGTTGTTCGTAGCCGAGAACGGGGTCCGGTCGCCCTCTGGGCGAATGTCGCGAAGCGGCGAAATGCAATCTGTCTCCTGCGCGGCCGTAGGCCGCGCACCGTCACTCCGAGCCGCGGCCCATAGGGCCGCGCGAGTCAATTCGCCCAGAGGGCGACCGGACCCCTCCCCTACAGAGTTAAAGCGGCCACGTCCAGCGGTCTGAACTCTGCGGAACTGGCGCTAGGCTTTGGCGGCGATGAAACCGCGCGAGAACAACTCCTCCTCCGCCGAGGCTGCCGAGGCAGTGCGGTTGCAGCGATTGCGCGAAGACGCGCAGCGACCGATCAGCGTGAACCTGGCGGAGGGAATCGCTCTCAGTCACAAGCTGATGCGGTTCACGGGGGCCGCACGCCCCAGTTGAGCGAGCCGGCCTTCGACGAGCTACTGCGACGTCTCGCGGTGGCCGGCGCCGAGTTCGTTGTGGTCGGTGGACTGGCGGTGAACGCGTGGGGGGTCGTGCGCGGAACCAAAGACGTCGATGTGGTCGTCTCGCCCGACAGCGAGAACCTCAGACGCGTGGCCGAGGTCGCAGTAGCCGCAAATGGTCGCGTGCAGCAAGGGGAGGCCTTGTTCGGGAGTCCGGTCTCGATCGCCTCGGTGCTGGCGATCGGCGACCAGGTCGCGATCGAGACCGACCTCGGTCGACTCGACGTCGTCCAGGGACTGGAAGGAGTGCCCAGCTACGCGAAGCTGCGCGCGGACGCCCAAGAGGCCGAGATTCTCGGCGTCACGGTCCTGGTCTGCTCGGTGGAGGACCTGAAGGCGATGAAGCTAGCCGCCGGGCGGACCCGCGATCTGGCGGACCTCGAGGATTTAGAAGCCGCCGAAGGCAACTAGCTCCTCCCTGCTCAGCTCGCCGAGCGGCTTTATAGCTCGTAGCTTCTTCATCTCGAGAGGGAGCCTGTTGTTCGTAGCCGCGAAGGGGTCCGGTCGCCCACTGGGCGAATGTCGCGAAGCGGCGATATGCAATCTGTCATCTGCGCGGCCGTAGGCCGCGCACCAGCATCCGAGGAGCGCCCCATAGGGGCGCGACGAGTCAATTCGCCCAGAGGGCGACCGGACCCCTCCCCCTACGAGGAAAAGGAACTACGCCGCCTTAGTGACCTTGTTGGCCTTGAGGCAACGCGTGCACACGTAGGCCCGCAGCGGCCGTCCGTTCTCCTGAATCCGCACCTTCTGCAGGTTCGGATCGAAGCGGCGCTTGGTCGCGACCATCGAGTGGCTGCGGGACTGGCCGAAGGCCGGTCCTTTGCCGCAGCTGTGACATACCTTGGCCATAAGGACGCTGGATGGTACAGGGTGCCGCGAGCGGCGGCGCTCAGGCGATTTGGCGCTTCAGCAGGGCCATGCGGGCGACGGTGAGGGCGGCGTTGCGGCCCTGGTCGCGCTTGCCGCCGCCGGCCCGGGCGAGGGCCTGCTGCATGTTGTCGCAGGTGATGACGCCGAAGGCACAGGGGACGCCGGTCTCCAGCTGGACGTCCTGAATGCCGCGCGCGCTCTCGGCGCAGACGAAGTCGTAGTGATCGGTCTCCCCGCGGATGACGACCCCGAGGCAGGCGACCCCGTCGTAGCCAGCCGCGGCGAAGGTCTTGGCGGCGAAGGGAAGCTCGTAGGCACCGGGGACGGAGACCTGCGTGACCGAGTCGGCCGGCACGCCGGCGATCTCGAAGCCCTCGCTGGCGCCGTTCAGCAGCCGCTGGGCCAGGTCCTCGTAGAAGCGGCCGACGCAGACCGCGAAGCGCAGCGGCGCCAGCGTCGCCCGCTCCTCCTCGCTGAACTGCTCCAGAAACGCCCCTGCCTCAGCCATCGGCTTCCCTGGCGTCGCGTTCCTCCTCGTCGTGGATCATCTCCTCGTCGAGCGCCAGGCCCTGGTGGTGCAGCGAGTGGCCCATCTTGTCGCGCTTGGCCTTCAGGTAGGCCTCGTTGTGGACGTTGGGGTCGGACTCGATCGGCACCTGCTCGCTGACCGAGAGGCCATAGCCCTCGAGGCCGACGATCTTTTTCGGGTTGTTGGTGAGGATGCGGATGCTGCTGAGGCCGAGGTCGACGAGGATCTGAGCGCCGATGCCGTAGTCGCGCAGGTCGGCCGGCAGGCCCAGTTTGAGGTTGGCCTCGACCGTGTCGGCCCCCTCCTCCTGCAGCTTGTAGGCCCGCAGCTTGTTCAGCAGGCCGATCCCCCGCCCCTCCTGGGAGAGGTAGAGGAGGACGCCGCGGCCCTCCTCCTCGATCATCGCCAGCGCCGAGGCCAGCTGCTCGCCGCAGTCGCAGCGCATGCTGTGGAAGACGTCGCCGGTCAGGCACTCGCTGTGGACGCGGACCAGCACGTCCTCCTCCCCGTTGACCTCGCCTTTGACCATCGCCACGTGGTGTTTGTCGTCGACCAGCGAGCGGTATCCGACCGCGGTGAAGTCGCCGAACGAAGTCGGCAGCGCCGTCGCCACCACCCGCTCGACCAGCTTCTCGGTGCGGCGGCGGTAGGCGATCAGCTCGGCGACGGTGATCATCTTGAGGCCGTGCTTGCGGCAATAAAGGATCAGGTCGGGGACGCGGGCCATCGTGCCGTCGTCGTTCATCACCTCGCAGATCACGCCAGCCGGGGTGAGCCCGGCGAGGCGGGCGAGGTCGACGCTGGCCTCGGTGTGGCCCGTGCGCTCGAGCACGCCGCCGTCTTTGGCCCGCAGCGGAAACATGTGGCCGGGAACGACGATGTCGCGCGGACCCGACTCGGGGTCGATCGCGACCTGGATCGTGTGGGCGCGGTCGTGGGCGGAGATGCCGGTGCTGACCCCGCCCGCCGCCTCGATCGTGACCGTGAAGGCGGTCTGCAGCGGCGCCTCGTTCTTCGCCGCCATCAGTTTCAGCCCGAGCCGTTCGCAGCGTTCGGCGGTCAGCGCCAGGCAGACCAGCCCGCGCGCCTCTTTGGCCATGAAGTTGACCGCCTCGGGGGTGGCGAACTGGGCCGCCATCACGAGGTCGCCCTCGTTCTCGCGGTCCTCGCCGTCGCAGACGACGACCATGCGGCCGCGGCGGATCTCCTCGATCGCTTCCTCGATCGTCGAAAACGGGCTCTCCCCCGTCCCGGCGGCGTCTATCTCGGTCTTCGTCTCTTGGCTCACGCTCGCTCCTTTCCAGCGAATGGTGCCAGCAACCGCTCCACGTACTTGGCCACGATGTCGCACTCGACGTTCAGCCTGCGTCCAGGCTCGGCCGCACCCAGGCTGGTCCGCTCCAGGGTCTCGGGGATCAGCGAGACCTCGACCCAGCCCTCGCCCAGCCCGGAGATCGTCAGGCTGACCCCGCTGAGCGTGATCGAGCCCTTGTCGACCGCGTAGCGCAGCAGCTCGGGTCCGAGGGCGACCCGAAGGCGGCGGGCGAAGCCGTCCTCGGTCACGGAGGTGACCTGGCCGACGCCGTCGACGTGGCCCTGGACGATGTGGCCGCCGAGCCGGTCCGATGCTTGCATCGCCAGCTCGAGGTTGACGGGGCCGCCGGCTTCGACCGTGCCGAGCGCGGTCACCTCCAGCGTCTGGTTCATCGCCTCGGTCTCAAAGCCCTCGGCGTCCAGGCTCGTCGCGGTGAGACAGACGCCGTCGACGGCGACCGAATCACCGAGGGCTATTTCGGGCGCGAGCGTCGTCGCTATCCGCACCCGGGCGCCGTCCGCCCCGGCCTCGACCGACTCGACCCTGCCAACGTCCTGAATCAGTCCCGTGAACACGTCACCACTCCTTGTAGCGGGCCGTGATCAGGACATCCTCGCCGACGCGCTCGGTCTCCGAGTGGAGAGCCGTCACTCGCTCGGCAGGACCCACGCGCCCATCGCTCTCCTCGCCCCGTCCAAGCAACACAGGTGCGATGAAGGTGCGGGACTCGTCGAGCTGGTCGGCGGCAACAAAGGCCGCGGCGAGGGTCATCCCGCCCTCTAGGAAGAGGCTGGTGATTTCGCGGCGGCCGAGGGCGGCGAGGGCGGAGGCGATGCGGTCGGCTGGGGTGGCACCGCCGGCGGCAAGGATCTCGGCGCCGGCGTCGCGCAGCGCGCTGAGGCGCGCGGAGTCTGCCTCAGGAGAGGCGACGACGAGAACCGGGGACTGGTCGAGGGTCGCCAGCAGCTGCGAGTCGAGCGGGAGGCGGGCCTGGGAGTCGAAGACCACGCGGAGGGGCTGGCGGGCGTCGAGAGCACGGGCGGTGAGCAGGGGGTCGTCGGCGAGGACGGTGCCGATGCCGGCCGCGATCGCGTCGGATTCGGCGCGCCAGCGGTGGACGAGAGCGCGGCTCTGCTCGCCGGAGATCCAGGGTGAGTCGCCCGGCGCAGTGCTGGTGCGGCCGTCGAGCGACATCGCCAGCTTCAGGGTGACCAGCGGCAACCCGGTGCGCGCGTGCTTGCGAAACGGCTGGTTGAGCAGGCGCGCCGCGGCCGCCTCGGCGCCGGCCGCGAAATCGACCTCGACGCCGCCGTCGCGCAAGATCCCGGGCCCGCGTCCCGCTGCCTTCTCGCTCGGGTCCTCGGAGGCGATCACGACGCGGCCGATCCCCGCCTCGAGGACCGCCTCCACGCATGGCGGCTGCCGCCCCTGGTGCGCGCACGGCTCCAGGCTCACGTACATCGTCGCCCCCGCCGGATCCTCGCCCCGCTCGCGGCAGTCGGCCAGCGCCGCCCGCTCCGCGTGCAGCCCACCCAGCTCGGCGTGCCACCCCTCGCCGATCGTCTCGCCGTCGCGAACGACGACCGCGCCCACGAGCGGATTCGGGCTGACCCGGCCCCGCCCGCGCCCAGCCAGCTCCAGTGCACGCCTGAGATGCGTCCCGTCGGTGGCTGTGAGCTGGGCGTTCATGTGACCGATTGACTGGTCAATCAACCAGGATTCTACCCCCCGGCCGACGTAGCTAGGGATACCCTGGCCGCCCCGATGAAGCTGATCGTCCAAATTCCCTGCCTCAACGAGGAGCTGACGCTGCCGGCGACGATCGCCGACCTGCCGCGCCAGCTCGACGGCTTCGACGCGGTCGAGCTGCTGGTGATCGACGACGGTTCCAGCGACCGCACGGTCGAGGTCGCGCGCGAGAACGGGGTCGACCACATCGTCCGCCTGACCAACAACAAGGGCCTGGCGGCGGGGTTCCAGGCAGGGCTCGACGCCTGCCTCAAGCTCGGCGCCGACGTCGTCGTCAACACCGACGCCGACAACCAGTACCGAGGGGGCCGACGTGGCCAAGCTGGTGGCCCCGATCGTCGCCGGCGAGGCCGACATGGTCGTCGGCGACCGCCAGGTCGGCCGCATCGACCACTTCTCCGGCTCCAAGAAGGGGCTGCAGCGGCTCGGCAGCTGGGTCGTGCGGCGGCTTTCCGGCACCGAGATCACCGACACCACCTCCGGTTTCCGCGCCTACAACCGCGAGGCGGCGCTGCAGCTCTCGGTCGTCGACAACTTCACCTACACCCTGGAGAGCCTGATCCAGGCCGGCAAGATGCTGGTCGCGGTCGACGAGGTGACGATCGCGACCAACCCGCAGACCCGCGAGTCGCGCCTGTTCGACTCGACCGGCGCCTACGTGCGCCGCAACGGGCCGGCGATCCTGCGCATCTACGCCCGCTACGAGCCGCTGCGCGCCTTCGCCACCGCCGGCTTCGTCGTCCTGGCGCTGGCCCTGCTGGCCTGGCTGCCGTTCCTGCTCGACTGGATCCTCAACGGCGACAACAGCGGCCACGTGCAGTCGCTGATCCTCGGCGCCGTCCTCTTCATCGCCGCCGTGCAGCTGTTCGCGCTCGGCGTGATCGGCGACCTGCTGGCCGGCCAGCGGGTGATGACGCAGCGCGTCTTCGAGCGGGTACGGCGGGTCGAGCTGGCGCTCGGCGTCGAGCCCTCGCACTACGAGCCCGGCGCACCGAAGGACTGATGGCGGCGGGCAAGGGGCGCTCGGCCTCGGCCGAGTACGGCAAGACCGCGAGCTTCCTCGCGATCGGGGTCGGCCTCACCGGGCTGATCACCTACGCCTACTTCCTGATCGCCTCGCACGTCCTCTCCAAGCCCGACTACGGGCAGATCACGGTGCTCTGGTCGGCCGTCTTCATCACCATCTCGACCCTCTACCGGCCGGTCGAACAGCTGCTCTCGCGCCACATCTCCGAACGGCTGGAGAAGCGCGAGCCGATCGGCCAGGAGATGCGGGTCGCCTCGACGATCCAGCTCGGCCTGGCCGCTCAGCTTCGCGGTCGTCGCCCTGGTCCTGCGCGGGCCGATCCAGGACGGCCTGCTGGAAGGCAACGAAACCCTCTACTGGGTCTTCTTCGGCGCCGTCCTCTTCTACGCCGCCAGCTACTTCGCCCGCGGCTTCCTCGCCGGCCAGCGCCGCTTCGGGCCCTTCACGGCGCTGATCCTCTCCGAGTCGATCTTCCGCACCTCGTTCGCCGTGCTGGTCGCGATCGGCCTGATGAGCGGCCAGTCGGCGGTGGCGATCGGCATCGTCGCCGCGCCCGGCCTCTCGCTGCTTGGTCGTGCCGCTGGCCTTCGCTCTGGCGGGCGAAGAAGGAGGTCGGCACGCCGGCATGCCCGGACGCGAAGCGGAGGACTGCCGGAGGAGAAATCCTCACCCGACTCCGATCGCAATCTGACTCCTTCGGAGGCGGGTGAGGATTTCTCCATGAAAAGGGGCGGCGGCTTCGCGGCGGCGGTGCTGGTGATCATGTTCAGCGAACAGGCCTTCCTCAACGCCGGGCCGCTGATCGCCCGCGGCCTTCAGGGCGCTGCCGCGGCGGGGTTCATCTTCAACGTGCTGATGATCGCGCGGGCGCCGCTGCAGCTGTTCCAGGCGGTCTCGACCAGCATCCTCCCCCACCTGACCAGCCTCCACACCTCGACCGACCCCGACAGCGAGCGCGAGTTCCACCGCTCGGTCCGCATGGTCCTGCTCGGCATCGTCGCCTTCACCGCTCTTGCCTTCGCTCGCGATGGCGATCGCCGGGCCGACAGCTGATGCAGATCGCCTTCAGCGACAAGTTCACCTACGACCGCGCCGGGCTGCTGCTGGTGACGCTGGGGATGGGCCTCTACCTCGGCTCGGTCACGCTCAACCAGGCCTGCCTGGCGCAGGGCCAGGTGCGCCGCGCCGCCGCCCGCTGGCTCGGCTGCGCCGCCTTCTTCATCGGCTGGAACTTCGTGCCGCTGGTCAGCGACGAGTTCCGCCGCGTCGAGATCGGCTTCGCGCTCACCGCCGGCGTCCTCTTCGCCCTGCTCTACCTCGTCTACCGCCGCCCGCACGAACGGGCCGAGGACGTGCCCGAGGCGGGCTCGCCGGAGGAGCTGGAGGCGCGGCTGGCGGCGATCGACGAGAACGTTTGAATCGGTCTAGCGGTTGACCCCCTTCGGGCCGAATTCGATCTAGGGTCCCTCGATGGGCGGGCACGACGCCGAGCTGATCCTGATCGCTGGTGCCCTGCTGGCCGCGGGCATCGCTCGGCGCCCTGCTCGCCGACCGCGTCCGCGTCCCCGGCCTGCTGCTCTTCCTCGGTCTCGGGATGCTGGCCGGCTCGGAGGGAATCGGCGGCATCGAGTTCTCCAACATGCCGAGCTGGCGCGGACGCTGGGGACGATCGCGCTGGTCCTGATCCTCTTCGAGGGCGGCCTCACCGCCGGCTGGTCGGAGATCCGGCCGGTGCTCGGCACCGCGGCCTCGCTGGCGACGCTCGGCACCACGGTCACGGCGGTGATCGCCGGCTTCGCCGCGAAGCTGATCTTCGGCCTCGACACGCTGGAAGCGTTGATCGTCGGCGCCGCGATCGCCGCCACCGACTCGGCCGCGATCTTCGCCGTGCTGCGGCGTTCCACCCTGGAGAAGCGGCTGGCGCGCTCGCTCGAGGGCGAGTCCGGGATGAACGACCCGGTGGCGCTGCTGCTGGTGATCGGCTTCATCGAATGGATTCAGGAGCCCGGCTTCGGCCTCACCGACATGGTCGGGCTGCTGGCACTGAAACTGGCGGTGGGGATCGCGATCGGATGGCTGGTCGGGCGCCTGGCGGTGGCGGCGCTGAACACGACCCGGCTGCCGACCGACGGCATCTACCCGGTGGCGACGATGGCGATCGCCGCCCTCTCCTACGGCCTCGCCGAGGTCGCCCACGGCTCCGGCCTGCTCGCCACCTACCTGACCGCGCTGGCGCTGGGCGGCGGCGGCATCCCCGCCCGCCGCACCGTCGTCGCCTTCCACGAGGGGCTCGGCTGGGTCGCTCAGATCGCCCTCTTCATCCTGCTCGGCCTGCTCGTCTTCCCCAGCGAACTGAACGACGTGGCGCTGAAGGGCCTGGCGCTCTCGGCGGCGCTGATCTTCGTCGCCCGTCCCATCGCCACCTTTGCCGCCACGGCGCTGGCGCCGCTGAACGTGCGTGAGAAGGCGATGCTCGGCTGGGCCGGCCTGCGTGGGGCGACGCCGATCTGGCTCGCCACCTTCCCCGTCGTCGCCGGGGTTGGAGCCGGAGAGCAGCTGTTCGCGATCGTCTTCTTCGTCGTCGTCACCTCGACCCTGGTCCAGGGCGCCAGCTTCGAGCCACTGGCCAGCCGCCTCGGCCTCACCACCGACGAGCCGGCGCTGCCGCGGCGGCTGCTCGAGTCGGGGCGGATCCGCCGCATGGGCGGCGACGTGATCGCCTACCGGCTGCCAGCCGGCGCCGCCGCGGCTGGGCACCGGGTGCGGGAGCTGGAGCTGCCGCGCGAGGCGCTGGTCAACGTGATCGTCCGCGACGGACACGCGATCCCGCCGCGCGGCTCGACCGAAATGCGCGTGGGGGACGAGCTCCACATCCTCGTCCGCGGCGAGCTGCGCGAGGAGGTCGAGGCGCTGACCAAGACCTGGACCAAGGGACCGGTCGGCCGCCCACCACCGCCGCCGCTGCCCAGGCGCGCCGCCTCGCAGGTGTTCCTCGTGCGGCCAGCCCGGGAGGGAGACGACCCGCTGGCCCGGCAGGACGTCGACGGAATTCCGGTCCTGGCGGTGCTGCGCAGCCGCCGCGACGGGGTCGGCACGATGGCGGCGCTGGCCGACGGCCGCTACGCGGTAACCGGCGAAGACGTGATCGCGATCGGGGGACGGCGGGCGCTGGCCGACTGGTGCGAGCGGCGCGCGGGGCGCCCGGGCGTCGACCAGGCGGAACGAGCCTGGTGGCAGGAGGTCACCGGAGCGCTGATCGCCCGCGGGTCGAGGCGCTGACCGGCGCGGTGCTTCCCGGCCTGCTTCAGACGGCGCCGGCCGCGGCGACGATCGCGCGGTAGGCGGCGGGCGGGTCCTCGCTGCCGAAGATCGCGGAGCCGGCGACGAAGAGCGAGGCGCCGGCGGCGGCGACCGCGCCGGCGGTGTCCGGGTCGATGCCGCCGTCGACCTCGATCCGGGCATCGCCGACCAGCGCCCGCAAGCGCCTGAGCTTGGCTGAGGATTCGATGAAAGCCTGGCCGCCCCAGCCGGGGTTGACGGTCATGCAGAGGACGACGTCGGCGTAGCCGCGCAGCTCGCTGACCGCCTCGGCCGGGGTGCCGGGGTTGATCGCGACGCCGGCCAGGCAGCCCAGCTCGCGGATCCCCTGGAGGGTACGGTTGGCGTGGGGGGTCGCCTCGGCGTGGAAGGTGATCGAGTCGGCGCCGGCCTTGGCGAACTCCTCGATCTGGCGCTCAGGCGCCTCGATCATCAGGTGGACGTCGATCGCGCCCCCAGCGGCATGGACCTGGTCGGCGATGCCGCTGAGGACCAGCGGCCCAATCGTGATCGGCGGCACGAAGTGCCCGTCCATCACGTCGAAGTGGATCACCCGCGCGCCCGCGTCCATCACCTCCTCGATCTGCGCACCCAGCCGCGCGAAGTCGGCGGAGAGGATCGAGGGGGCGACCCGCGGGGAGGCGACCAGCTCGGCCATGCGCTCGCTCATCGTTCGCCAACCTAGACGATGGACTCGACGGCGCTCACGCCGCCCTGAGCATCGAGGCGCCGCAGGACTGGCACTGCATGTCCTCGGTGTGGCTCATGCGGGCGATCGTCTGGTGCTCGCCGCAGTTCGGGCACTGGGAGACCAGTTCGAAGCGGCTGAGGCAGTTGACGCAGCGCAGGCGGCCCGGCAGCTGCGTCGGCCGCAGCCAGGGCTCGCCGCAGTTCGGGCAGGGGGCACGACCGAGCGTCGTGCCTTCCCCGGTGCTGGCATCGCCGGAGTCGCTCATCGCCTAATCATGCCTTCTCAAGCGGGCGATGAAGAATCCGGTGGTGCGATCGCGGTCCGGGCGCAGCTGCAGGCAGCGTGGCTCGAGGGGCGAGGCAAGGCCTGGTGCGCGGGCGCCGAGGTCCTCCAGCTCCAGGGCGGGCACCTCCCCCGCCCCGGCCGCGACGAGCAGCGCCGCGATCCGGTCCTCGTTCTCGCGGCGCGAGATCGTGCAGGTCGCGTAAACGAGGGTGCCGCCGGGCCGCAGCCGCTGCGCGGCGGCGAGCAGGGCGCGGGCCTGGATGTCGACCAGGCGCTCGATCGCCTTCGGCGACTTGCGCCAGCGGGCGTCGGGGCGCGAGGCGAGGGCGCCGAGGTCGGAGCAGGGAGCGTCGAGCAGGACGCGGTCGAATTCGTCGGCGATGCCGCCGGTAGTTGCATCGGCCTCGATCACGGTGACGCTGCGCAGGTCCAGGCGCTGCGCCTGCGCCGCCACTTCGTCCGCCCGCTGCGGATCGAGCTCGATCGAGATCAGCTCGCCGCGATCGCCCATCCGCGCGGCGATCTGGCCGGTCTTGATCCCCGGGCCGGCGCAGAGGTCGAGCACCTGCTCGCCCTCGCGTGGGTCAAGCGCCTCGACCACGGCCGCAGAGCCGCGGCTCTGCGGCGTCAGCGCGGCCGCCGCGACCAGGTCCGGCACCGCATCGCCAGTGCGGCCGGAGATGACGATGCCCTCCGCCGCGGCGAGCGGCCACTCCCCCGCCGCCGCGGTCGCCTCCACTCCAGCCGCCTCCAGGCGCGCCAGCACCTCGTCGCGACCCCCACGCAGCGGATTGACCCGCATCACCACCTCGGCCGGCTCATTGCAGGCGGCGAGCAGGGAGCGGGCGTCGTCGGGGCCCAGCTCCTGCCACCACATCCGCGCCAGCCAGAGCGGCGCCGAGTGGGCGACGGCAGCCGCCTCGGGCGTCGAGTCGTCCTCGAGCAGCGCCGCGGTCAGCTGGGTGCGCTCGCGGGCGGCCCGCCGCAGCACCGCGTTGACGAGCCCGGAGGCGTGGGCCGCCCCAGCGCGCTTGACCAGCTCGACCGCCTGGTCGACGGCGGCATGGTCGGGGGTGCCGTCGGCGAAGAGCAGCTCGTAGAGCCCGAGGCGGAGCGCGGCCAGGACCGGCGGGTCGAGCAGCCGGGTCGAGCGCTCGGCCAGCCGTTCGATTGCGGCGTCGGCGGTGCCGCGCCGCTGCACTGCGCCGTAAGCGAGCCGCTGCGCCTGGGCTCGTTCCCGCCCCTCCAGCCCGAGCCGGTCGGCCCCGGCGCGGAAGGCGCGCTCGGTGAAGGCGTCGCGCTCGAAGGTCTCGCGGATCGTCTCGAAGGCGAGCGAGCGCGCCGGAGATATCACGGCAGCTTGAGCAGCGGGTGGCCGCGCAGGTAGGCGTCCACCGGCATCGGCTTGCCGCCCGGTGGCTGCACCACCTCCAGTCGCAGGGCGCCGCGGCAGCAGCCGACCAGCAGCGCCCCCCACTCCGACTTGACGGCGCCGGTCCTGACGCTGACGTCGACGGCGCGGGCACGGCGGACGCCGAGCCGCTCGCCCTCGGCGGTCTCGAGGTAGGTGCCGACGTGTGGGGTCAGGGCGCGGACCGTCGCCGCCAGCTCTGTCGCCGGGCGGCCCGGATCGAGCCGCCGCTCCGCGGGGTCGATCTTCTCCGCGTAGGTGACCGCCGCCTCGTCCTGCTTGGCGAACTCCAGCCGGCCCTCAGCCTCGAGGCTGAGCGCCCCCACCAGCAGCTCGCCGCCGAGGCCGGCGAGGGTCGAGGAGAGCGCCTCGAAGTCGGTCTCGGTGCCGATCGGCACCTCGGAGCGAAGCGCGACCGGGCCAGAGTCGAGGCCGGCGGTCAGCTTCATCACGCAGACGCCGGTGCGCTCGTCGCCGGCCATGATTGCGCGCTCGATCGGCGCTGCGCCGCGCCAGCGCGGCAGCAGCGAGGGGTGCAGGTTCAGCATCAGGTGCTCGGAGAGCAGCGGCTCGCGGATCAGCTGACCGAAGGCGCAGACGACCACCGCTCGCGGTTCGGCGGCGGCGATCCGCTCGCGCGCCGCCTCGGCGTTGACGTCCTCGGCCTGCAGCAACGGGATCCCCAGCTCCCTCGCCGCCTCAGCGGTGGGCGGCGGGGTCAGCTTGCGGCCGCGGCCCTGCGGACGGTCAGGCGGCGTAACCGCCAGCGAGGGGCGATGCGGCGATCCCGCCAGGGCCCGGAGGACGGTGGCTGCGAAGTCGGAGGTTCCGAGGTAGACCGTGCTCACGCGTCGGTGCGTGGCTCGCGCAGCTCGCCGTCGCCGCCCGGCTCGTGCTCCTCGGGCGCCGGGCTGTAGCTGCCGCCCTCGCGCAGCGCCCGCAGGGCGCCCTTGCGCTGGCCGCGGGTGGTGCGATCGATGATCAGGACCCCGTCGAGGTGGTCGATCTCGTGCTGGAGCACCCGCGCCTCCAGGCCCGAGGCCTCGATCTCGATCGACTCGCCCTCGGCGTCGCGGCCGCTGACGCGGACGTGCAGCGGGCGCTCGACGTCCATCGAGACCCGCGGCAGGCTGAGGCAGCCCTCCTCGGCGATCGAACCCTCTTCGGAGAGCCACTCGATCACCGGGTTGATCAGCGCCGTCGGTTCGCTGTCGGGCCCGGCGGCGAAGACGAGCAGGCGGCGCAGGATGCCGAGCTGGGTGGCGGCCAGGCCGACCCCCATCCCGTCGCGCATGATCGCGATCATCCGCTCGACCTCGGCCCGCAGCTCCGGCCCGAAGTTCTCGACCGGTGAGGCAACGCTCTTCAGCACCGGGTCGCCGAACTTGACCACGTGCGCAAGCGCGGCCTCGCGCCGCTCGAGCAGCTCGGCCTCGAGGCGCTCGCGCTCGCCGCTGTCGGTGTCGATCCCGTCGCCCATCGCTCGAGTCTAAGAATATTGGGACGAGCGCCCGTGGTCGCCGCGAGAACGACAGCGCTCTACTGGGGATCGACGTCGACGCCGATCGCGACGTCCTTCAGCGAGCGGTCGGCGGCGCGGCGCTCGACCGTCTCCCCCACGGCGACGACGGTTCCGTCGCGGTCGGCGGCCTTGATCAGGAGGCGGCGGCGGTGGCGGTTGCGGACGCGGAACATCGGCGCCGGACCGAGCAGCTCCGAGCCGGCCGGCAGTCGTTCGCGCAGCTCGCCGGCAACGGCGGCGGCCGTCGATTCCAGCTTCGCCTCCCGCTCGCTGGAGAGGCCGATCCGCACGAGATGCGAGAAGGGCGGGTAGCGCAGCAGCCGCCGCCGCTCCAGCTCGCCGGCAAGGAAGCCGGCGGAGTCGTGGCGGGCGGCGTGCTCGATGCTGGAGGCGTTCGGGGCCAGGGTCTGGACGATCACCTCCCCCCCGGCCTTGCCACGGCCGCTGCGCCCGGCCAGCTGGGCGACCATCGCGAAGGTCCGCTCCTCGGCGCGGAAGTCGGGGAAGCGCAGGGTCGCGTCGGCGTCGAGGATCGTCGCCAGGGTGACCTCGGGGAAGTCGTGGCCCTTGGCGACCATCTGGGTGCCGACGAGGACGCCGCTCGGCGCCTCGGCGAAGCGGGCGAGGATGCGGGCGTGGGCGCCACGCTCGGCGGCAGAATCGGAGTCGAGCCGGAAGACCGGCAGCGGCGCCAAGCGCTCGCTCAGCAGCCCCTCGATCCGCTCGGTGCCGGCGCCGGCCCGCGCCAGCGTCGTCGAGGCGCACTGCGGGCAGGCCCGTGGCTGGCGCTCGGCGTGGGCGCAGTGGTGGCAGACGAGGCGGCCGCTGTGGCGGTGGACGATCAGCGAGACGTCGCAGTTGGGACAGCTCCAGTGGTGCCCGCAGGAGCGGCAGGTCAGCCAGGGCGCGAAGCCGCGGCGGTTGATCATCACGATCGCCTTCTCGCCGGCGGCGCGCACCGCCTCCAGTGCCGCCCAGGTGTCGGGGTGGATCGGCCCCGAGCGCGGGCTTATGTCGCGCATGTCCACCAGCTGCACCGGCGGCATCCGCAGCCCGTCGACCCGCCGCGGCAGCTGCAGCCGCGGCAGCTCCAGCCAGCTCTCCGGCCGTGGCGTCGCCGTGCCGGCGACGAGCACCGCGCCCCGCTCCTCCGCCCGCCGCCGGGCGACGGCGCGGGCGTCGTAGCAGGGGTCGCCCTCCTGCTTGTAGGAGGGATCGTGCTCCTCGTCGATCACGATCAGGCCGAGGTCGCGGACGGGGGCGAAGACGGCCGAACGCGGACCGACGCAGACGCTGGCCTCGCCGCTGCGCAGGCGCCGCCACTCGTCGTAGCGCTCGCCGGCCGAGAGGGCCGAGTGCAGGACCGCGAAACGGTCGCCGAGGCGGGCGCGGAAGCGCGCCACCGCCTGCGGTGCCAGGCCGATCTCGGGGACGAGCACGATCGCCCCCTGGCCGCGCTCCAGCGCCGCCTCGACCGCGGCCAGGTAGACCTCGGTCTTGCCGGAGCCGGTGACGCCGTGCAGGAGCAGGCGGCGCTCGCTGCCGGTCTCACCGTCGAGGGCGGCGACGATCGACTCCACCGCTTGCCGCTGCTCCGGCAGCAGCTCGGGCCGCTCGGCGGGGGCGCCGAGGGCGACGTGCGCGGGGGCGCGGCGCAGGCGGGCGCTGCGGGTCGCGACCAGGCCGCGCTGCTCGAGCCGGCGCAGGGTCTGGCGGTCGGAGCCGACCGCGGTCGCGAGCTCGCCGCTCGACATCTCGCCGGCGCGGAGTGCCTCCAGCACGGCCCGCTGCTTGGCGCCAAGTCGCTCGCCGCCCTTCAGCGCCGCTCCGGCGGCGGGCAGGAGCTCCGCCCGCAACTCGACTTTGGAGCGGACGCTGCGCCCGCTTGCGCCCGCCCCGGTCCCCGGCGGCAGCACCAGCTGCAACCCCCGCGAGGGCGTCGAGCAGTACTCGCGGGCGACCCAGAGCCCAAGCCGGACCAGCTCCGCCGGTGCCCCCGACTCGAGCGCCTCCAGCGGCTCCGCCAGCCGCTCCGGCGGCAGCTCGGAGGCCTCGGCGACCTCGACGACGACGCCCAGCAGGCGGCGCGGCCCGAAGGGCACGCGGACGACGCTGCCGACCCCCAGCTCCTCCATCGACTCCGGCCGGCGGTAGTCGAACGGGCCCCGCAGGGCACGGGCGGTAGTCAGCGGCTCGACCTTGAGGATCGCCATCGGGCGAGGGTATGGCCGCCGGGGGACGGCCCGCCCCGCGCCTCTGGCGGGTATCGCGGCGAAACCGTATGCTGCCGGCCGTGAGCCTCAACCTCAGCCCCGGAGAGCAGGTGATCTTCCAGGGCCACCCCTCCTGGCGCGCGATCCTCGGCTTCTACCTCAAAGGGATCGTCGTCGCCGCGATCCTCGGCGTGATCGCCAAGCTGATCGACGGCAACGGCACCGCCTTCCTGGTGATCCTCGTCGTCGTTGCCGTCACCGTCCTCGCCGGCTTCGTCAAACGAGTGGCGACGACCTACACGATCACCAACCGCCGTCTCAACATCAAGCGCGGCATCGTCTCGCGCGAGATTCAGGAGACTCGCCTGGAGCGCGTCCAGAACGTCAACTATCGCCAGTCCGTCTACCAGCGGCTGATGCAGATCGGCGACGTCGACTTCGACACCGCCGCGACCGACGACTACAACTTCGTCTTCTACGGAGTCGCCGACCCCGGCGACGTCGTCCACTCGGTCGACCAAGCGACCGGAACCCACGCCGCCGGCTCGCACGGATTGGGCGAGGCGCAGCCACCGGGTCAGGAACCGCCGCGCAGCTGAAGGTTGGCGGCGGTACGGGCGAGGACGCGGCGGACGCGGTCGGGTTCGTACTTGACCTGGTAGTGGGAGAAGCGAAGCGGAGTCAGACCGGCGGCGGTATGGGTCTGGTCGCGTTCGGCGTCGCGGGACTGAGCGGCCGCCGTGCGGTGGTAGCGGAGCCCATCCGTCTCCACCACGAGGCCGAGATCGGGCCAGAAGAAGTCGACCTCGTAGCCGTTGACCATCTCCTTCGTGATGGGCGTCGGCAGGCCGGCCTCCGCCGCGAGTGGCCGGAAGAGGACTTCCAGTTCAGTCTCGGAGAGACGGAAGGTTTGCCGGTCGAGCAGGGTCCGGAGAGTTGGAACCCCTGGCTCGCCCGCATGGTGCTCAAGCGCCGCCCTCAGCGCCTCAGGGTCAACGAGGTCGCGCTTGTCCGCCTCGTTGACCGCGCGCTCGAGTCGGTTCGAGCTCAATTCGGTCGCCAGGTCTAGAAGGGTCTGCACAGGCACGGTGACTGGGATCCGGTCGAAAACGGTGATTCGGTTTCGATACAGCCGACATCGCGTTCGGATCCGAATGCCCGGCCGGCGGAGTGCGCAGTGTCGGCTCACGCTTACGTCAATCGGAGCTGGATCCTCGTCGATGATGCCCCAGAGCGCACCAGCACTTCGGTGGCTCAAACAGGCGCCGTCGCCGCAAACAAGCACCGCCGCTATCCACACTTGTTTGCGGCTCGTCTGCGGCCACCCCACCGTGTATACGCCCCGCGCGAGGGGATGCAAGCGTCCGCTGCGAACCCGGTGTTCGATCGCGCTTGAGCTAAAGCCAAGCCGGAGCAACCCACTCCGCGTAACAACCCCGTGCTGCCGCCGCGCCATCTCCCAAGCACACGCGCTTCGGGTCGTTTCCAGTTTTTCCCCCGCCATAACGGGGACAAGCCTGGAAACGACCCGAGATCTCCCCCCGGGGAGGGGGTGACTGAGGCGCGGGTTAGGCGGGGGAGGCGGCGCCGAGGCCGGCGGCCTCGCGGAGGGCGTCGGCGCGGTCGGTGCGCTCCCAGGTGAACTCCGGGAGCTCGCGGCCGAAGTGGCCGTAGGTGGCGGTCTTCTGGAAGATCGGGCGGTGCAGGTCGAGGTAGCGGCGGAAGGCGCCGGGGCGCATGTCGAACTCCGCCTCGACCAGCTGCGAGATGCGCGAGTCGGGCAGCACGCCGGTGCCAAACGTTTCCACCATCAGCGAAACGGGGTGGGCGACGCCGATCGCGTAGGCGACCTGAACCTCGCAGCGCTCGGCGAGGCCAGCGGCGACGACGTTCTTGGCCACGTAGCGGGCCGCGTAGGCAGCGGAGCGGTCGACCTTGGACGGATCCTTGCCGGAGAAGGCGCCGCCACCGTGACGGGCCATGCCGCCGTAGGTGTCGACGATGATCTTGCGGCCGGTGAGGCCAGCGTCGCCGACCGGGCCGCCGATCACGAACTTGCCGGTCGGGTTGACGAGGAAGCCGTCGCGCAGCTCGCCCTCGTCAAACATGCCGGGGACCTCGGCCTCGAGCACAGGCATCACCACGTGCTGCCAGAGGTCGGGCCTGATCGTCGCCTGCGAGTCAACGCCCTCGGCGTGCTGGGTGGAGATCAGCAGCTTGTCGATCCCGACCGGGCGCCCTTCGCGGTAGCGCACGCTGACCTGGGTCTTGCCGTCGGGGCCGAGGTATTCGAGCGTGCCGTCCTTGCGCACAGCCGCAAGCCGTTCGGCCAGGCGGTGGGCGATGTGGATCGGCATCGGCATCAGCGCCGCGGTCTCGTCGCTGGCGTAGCCGAACATCATCCCCTGGTCGCCCGCGCCGGCCAGCAGCAGCTCGTCGTCGGCCTCCTCGACCCGGGTCTCGTAGGCGACGTCGACGCCCTGGGCGATGTCGGGCGACTGCTTGTCGAGCGAGACGAGGACCGAGATGTGGTCGCAGTTGTAGCCGTAGTCCCCGTGGTCGTAACCGATGTCGCGGATCGTCTCGCGGACGATCTCGGGGATGTCGAGGTGGACGTCGGTGGAAATCTCGCCGGAGACCACCGCCATGCCGGTGTTGACCAGGGTCTCGCAGGCGACGCGGCCCTCGGGATCGTCCTTGAGGACGGCGTCGAGGACCCCGTCGGAGATCTGGTCGCTGACCTTGTCCGGGTGGCCCTCGGTCACCGACTCGGAGGTGAACAGGTGCTCGTTCTCGGCCAGCGGCTTGATCGTCGACATGGTCGGAAATCCTAGAGGAATCGGGGCGGGGATCGCTGACCTAAGCCGGGCGCCCGCGCCGGCCGCTGT
Organism: uncultured Solirubrobacterales bacterium; assembly: GCA_963715395.1. Classification (GTDB taxonomy): domain Bacteria; phylum Actinomycetota; class Thermoleophilia; order Solirubrobacterales; family 70-9; genus VAYN01. Next base: position 498,707 of record OY970238.1, on the reverse strand, counting down.
GTGGGACGAAGTCGATCACCAGGGGGACGCCGTCGAGCTCGTAGGCCTCGCGCATGCGGTTCTCCAGGTAGTAGGCCCAGTCGCGAGCGATCAGCTTGCGGTCGTTGACCTGGATCGCAAACCGCTGCGGCCGCTCGCCCACCTGGGCCGCGTAGTAGAGCCGCAGGCGGCGGCCGCGCCGCGACGGCGGCGGGTTCTTGGCGACGGCGTCGGCGACGAAGCGGTTCAGCTCGGGGGTCGGGATCCGTTCGCCGGCGCGGTCGGCCAGCTGCAGCGCTCGCGGCAACAGCGCCCCGACGTTGCGCCCGCGCGTCGCCGAGCAGGTGATCACCGCCGGCCGCAGCCGCGATTTGCGAGCGACGCGGGCGCGGGCGTCGTCGATGTCGGTCGTGGTCACGTCCCACTTGTTGAGAACCAGCAGCGTCGCGCAGCCTGCCTTCATCGCCAGCTCCGCCACCCGCAGGTCTTCGGCGGTGACGCCCTCGGAGGCGTCGCAGACGACGATCGCCGCGTCGGCGCGCTCGACCGCGCGTTCGGTCCGCAGCTGCGCGTAGTAGTCGACGCTGCCGGCGACCTTGGCGCGACGGCGCAGCCCGGCGGTATCGACCAGGATCACGCGGCGGCCGTCGACCTCGAGCTCGGTGTCGATCGCGTCGCGGGTGGTGCCGGCGAGGTCGGAGACGATCACCCGGTCGGAGCCGAGGAAGGCATTGACGAGCGAGGACTTGCCGACGTTGGGGCGGCCGATCACGGCGACGCGCACCGCGTCGTCTTCTTCGGGGCGCGGCTCTCGCTCGCCAAGCGCGGTGACGATCGCGTCGAGCAGGTCGCCGCTGCCGAGCCCGTGCGTGGCGGAGACGGGCAGCGGCTCACCGAGCCCGAGGCTGTGGAACTCCGCGGTGACGGCGAAGTCTTCGGGGCGGTCGGCTTTGTTGACCGCAACCTGGACCGGGACCTCGGCCCCGCGCAGGGTCTTCGCCAGATCGGCGTCACCGGCACGCAGGCCGGCGCGGCCGTCGACGACCAGCACGATCGCGTCCGCCTCGGCGATAGCCAGCCGGGCTTGGCTCTGCACGTCGCGCGCCAGCTCGGCCTCGTCGTCGAGGTCGATGCCGCCGGTGTCGATCAGCTCGAAGGCGAGGCCGTTCCACTCGGTGGCGAGCCGCTTGCGGTCCCGCGTCACCCCCGGCTCGGCCGCGGTGACGGCCTCGGTGCCGCCGACCAGGCGGTTGATCAGCGTGCTCTTGCCGACGTTGGGGAAACCGACGACGGCGACGGTGGGCACGCGGCTCACGCCCGACCCCACTCGCGGGGGCAGGCCTGGCGGGCGCGAATCGAGGCGTCGCTGACACTCATGTCAGGTCCCTCTGTCTCGCAAGGCCCACGATCTGGCCAGCGACCTCTTCCAGACTCATTGATGACGTGTCGATCTCGACCGCGTCCGCGGCGGCGCGCAGGGCGCCGTGCTCACGCTCGGTGTCGCGAGCGTCGCGGCGGCGCTGGGCGGCGAGCACCGACTCGAAGTCCTCACCGGTCTGCGCCGCGCGGCGGCGCGCGCGCTCCTCGCCGGAGGCGGTGAGGAAGATCTTCAGCGGCGCCTCGGGGCTGACCACGGTGCCGATGTCGCGCCCCTCGGCGACGTAGCGCCCGGCGGCGATCAGCTGGCGCTGGCGCGCGACCATCGCCTCCCGCACCCGCGGGTGAACGGAGACGCGCGAAGCGGCTGCGGTGACCCCCGGCTCGCGGATCGCGGCGCTGACATCGCGCTCGCCGAGCAGCGCGCGGCGGCCGTCGAGGCCGATCTCCAGCCCGGCGGCGAGGTCGCCAAGGGCCTCGCCGTCATCGAGAGCGATGCCCTCCTCGAGCGCCGCCAGCGCCACGCAGCGGTACATCGCCCCGGAGTCGAGGTAGGTGAAGCCGAGCTCCTCCGCCACGGCACGGGCGACGGTGGACTTGCCGGCCCCGGCAGGGCCGTCGATCGCGATAACCATCGCGCGGCAGCGTAGAGGCGCGGGCTCGTCGAGGGCGAGCGGCTTGGCCGTCGGTCAGGTGCGTGCGCCCAGCAGCGAGGCGAGGTCGGCCTCGAAGCCGGGGTAGCTGACCGCGGCAGCCTCCATCCCCCGCACCTCGACCCCCTCGCGCGAGGCCAGGCCGGCGACGGCGCCGAGCATCGCGATGCGATGGTCGCCGTGGGAGTCGATCGCGCCGCCGCGCAGACCCCCCGTGCCCGTGACGACCATGCCGTCCGCAGTCCCGTCGACCTCCCCCCCGAGCGCGGTCAGCGCCGCCGTCACCGTCTCGATCCGGTCCGACTCCTTGCGCCGCAGCTCGTCCGCGTCGCGGATCGTCGTCGTGCCCTCGGCGAGGCAGGCGGCGAGCGCGACCAGCGGCAGCTCGTCGATCGCCAGTGGGATCTCGGCGCCGCCGACGTCGGTGCCCTGCAGCGGCGCCGAGCGCACGCGCAGGCGGCCGGTCGGCTCGCCGCCCCGCTCGCCCAGCGGCTCGATCTCGATCTCGGCGCCCATCCGCGCCAGGATCGTCAGCAGGCCAGTGCGCGTCGGGTTGACGCCGACGTCCTCGAGGACGACCTCGCTACCTGGGACCAGCAGCGCGGCGACGACGACGAAGGCGGCGGAGGAGACGTCGGCGGGGACGGCGATCGTGCCAGGTTCGAGTCGTTCGGCCGGGCGCACTGTGACGGCGTCGCCATCGCGCTCGACGCTTGCCCCGGCGGCGGTGAGCATCCGCTCGCTGTGATCGCGGCTCGGGTGGCCCTCGACCACCCGGGTCTCCCCCTCGGCCAGCAGCGCCGCAAAGAGCAGGCAGGACTTGACCTGGGCGCTGGCGATCGGCATCTCGTAGTCGATGCCGTGCAGCGGCGCGCCGCGGACCGTGAGCGGCGGCAGGCGATCCTCGCGGGCGCTCAGCTCTGCGCCCATCTGGCGCAGCGGCACGGCGATCCGGTCGACCGGGCGGCGGCGGATCGAGTCGTCGCCGTCGAGCGTCCACTCACCGCCCTCCTGCCCGGCCAGCCAGCCCGGCAGCAGCCGCAGCAGGGTGCCGGCGTTGCCGACGTCGATCCGCGCCGGCCGCGGTCCGCGCAGGCCGACGCCGCGGACGCGGATCCCCGGGCCGACCTTGCCGAGGGAGGCGCCGAGCAAACCCATCGTCATCAGCGTCGATTGCGTGTCGGCAGCGTCCAGGTAACCGCGGATCGTCGTCTCCCCCTCGCCCATCGCCGCGATCAGCGCCGCCCGGTGGGAGATCGACTTGTCCGAGGGCGGGCGCAGGCTGCCGCGCAGGGGGCCGGAGGGATCGAAGCGGGCGCTGGCCACGCCCTACTCCCCGGGGCCGACGATGGTCACCGTGTGACCGAGCTCCCGCACCAGCGCCGCCGCGCGGGCAGCCTGCTCCCCGCCGGCGACCCAAAGCGTCACCGCGCCCGAGGTCATGTCGGGCGCCGGGTAGAGGGCCATGTCCTCGATGTTGACCCCGGCCTCGCCCAGCGCCAGCGCCAGCGACGCGATCGTCCCCGGCCGGTTGGCGACGACGATCCGCAGCTCGCGCAGCGGGCCCGCCTCGAGATCGGACTCGAGCAGGCGGCGGCGGTCCTCGCCGGCGGCGGCGTGCCAGGTGGCGACAGCCTCGCGATCGCCGCTGCGGATCAGCTCCGCCGCCTCGCCGAGGCGGCGGGCGACGGCCTCGACCGAGTCGGCGACGGCCTCGCGGTTGCTGGCGAAGATGTCCGCCCAGATCGCCGGGTTGGAGCCAGCCACCCGGGTCGTATCGCGGAAGCTGGGGCCGACCTCGGGCATCCGCTCGGAGTCGGCGGTGAGCTCGGCGGCGGCCTCGGCGGCGAGCGCGTTGGCGACGACGTGCGGCAGATGGCTGATCGTCGCCATCAGGCGGTCGTGGGCTGCCGGGCGTCGATCGCCTGCGGGCGGGCGCCGAGATCGGCGACCGCGCGCTGCAGCCGGTCGTAGAGCACGCCGCTGGAGTGCTCTGTCGGCGTCAGGTACCAGCGAGCGCCCTCGAAGAGATCGGCGCGGGCGTTCTCGACGCCGGCCGTCTCGGCGCCGGCCAGCGGGTGACCGCCGATGAAGCGCTGGATCGCTCGCCGAGCGCGGCGACCAGCTCGCCCTTGGTCGAGCCGACGTCGGTGACGACGGTCTCGGCTCCGCAGGCCGCCAAGGCGGCACGCGGCCTGGGCCGGCAGCGCCGCCACCGGGCCGGCGCAGAAGACGACGTCGGCGCCCTCGCAAGCCTCGGCGACCGAATCGGCGGCGCGATCGAGCGCGCCGAGCTCGACCGCGCGCTCGAGAGTCGCCGGCGTGCGCCCGTGAGCCGACCACCTCCGCCTGCAGCCGCCGCCGCGCGGCGAGCCCGATCGAGCCTCCGATCAGGCCGACCCCGAGGACGGCGACCCTCACCGCCTGCCAACTGCGTGCGGGCCTCGATCGCAGAGGCGAAGCGCTCGAGCACGGCGACGGTGTCGTCCCAGTCGATGCAGGCGTCGGTGATCGACTGGCCGTAGGTCAGTTTCTCGCCCGGCACCAGGTCCTGGCGGCCCGGCGACGAGGAACGACTCCAGCATCACGCCGACGATCGCCTCGTTGCCGTCGGCGACCTGGTCGGCGATCTCGCCGGCCGCGAAGAACTGCTGGTCCGGGTCCTTGCCGCTGTTGTCGTGGGAGGCGTCGATCACCACCCGCTCCGGCAGGCCGGCGATCCGAGCGTGACCAGCGCGTCCTCGACGTCGGGCACGTGGTAGTTGGGCATCCCGTGGCCGCCGCGCAGGATGACGTGGCAGTCGGGGTTGCCGGTCGTGTGCAGGATCGCCGGCGTGCCGGCGTCGTCGATGCCGGCGAAGGCGTGCGAGACCGCCGCCGCGCGGACGGCGTCGACCGCGACCTGGACGTTGCCGTCGGTGCGGTTCTTGAAGCCGATCGGCATCGAGAGGCCGGAGCCGAGCTGGCGGTGCGTCTGGCTCTCGGTCGTGCGAGCGCCGATCGCACCCCAGGCGACGGTGTCGGAGATGTACTGCGGCGTGATCGGGTCGAGGAACTCGCAGCCGACCGGCAGCCCCAGGTCGAGCACCTCGAGCAGCAGCTTGCGGGCGATCCGCAGGCCGGTGTTGACGTCGCCGGAGCCGTCCAGGTGCGGGTCGTTGATCAGGCCCTTCCAGCCGGTCGTCGTGCGCGGCTTCTCGAAGTAGACGCGCATCACGACCAGCAGGTCGGTCGCTCCAGCTCGTCGCTTCGCCCTGGCGCAGCCGGCGTGCGTACTCGAGCGCCGCCTCGGGTCGTGGACGCTGCAGGGGCCGACGACGACCAGCAGCCGCGGATCCTTGCCGTGGAGCACGTTGACCACCTCTTCGCGTGCCCCGATCACCGCTTCCGCTCGCTGCTTACCGAGCGACAGCTCCTCCAGCAGTTTCTCCGGCGGCGACAGCTCGACCACTTTCGCGATCCGCTGATCCCGCACGCCGTCTCGCTTGGCGCCCTCCATCCCGATGATCATTCTGTCGTCGCCTTTCTTCAAACCGTCGAAATCGTACTTTCTGGTCGCTCGCTGCCACGCCGCGAGCGTTCGCTCGCGCGGATGACTGGATCGGCGCCCGGCCGAAAATGGGAATTGGTGGCAGCGGGAAAACGCCGCCAGGCCGGACGCCTAGCTAAATCGCCACCAATAGGAGAAGCGGCCATGGGCAAGGGCGGCGCCGGGGGCGCGCTGGCCTCTCGCTTGTATGGCCTCGTGCTTCACCTTGGGGGTCTTTGTACCACGGGTCGTGCGATTAGTCGAGGATTTCCGACAGGACGCTGAGGAAGCGGTCGTTCTCCTCGGGTTTGCCGTAGCTGACGCGGATGTGCCCAGGGTCGCCTAGGGGGGTTCCCGGGCGCACGGCGATCAGCCGCTCGCCCAGGGCGGCGACGACCGCAGCCTCCTCGGCGTCGCCGAGATCGATCCACGAGAAGTTTGCCTGGGTCTCGGCCGTGCGCAGCCCGAGCTCGTGCAGCCCCTCCTCGACCCGCAGCCGCTCGGCGACCGTTTCCTCGACCCGGCGCAGGACGTCCTCCTGATGCAGGATCGCCTCCGCCCCAGCCGCCTGCGCGAGGGCGTTGACGCTGAAGGGCTGGCGCACCGCGTCGACCGCGGCGCGGAAGCCGGCGGAGCCGATCGCGTAGCCGACCCGCAGCCCGGCTAGGCCGTAGGCCTTGCTGAAGGTGCGCAGGACGACCAGGTTGGGGAAGTCGGCGAGCAGGTCGAGGCTGGCATCGGGGTCGTCGTCGGTCTGGAACTCGACGTAGGCCTCGTCGAGCACGATCGTCACGTGGGCGGGGACGCGCTCGCAGAAGCTAGCGATCTCGGCCGCCGGGATGTGGGTCGAGGTCGGGTTGTTCGGGTTGCAGACGAGCAGCAGCTGGGTTGCCGCGGTGACCTCGGCCGCCATCGCGTCGAGGTCGTGGACGTCGCCCTCGCCCAGCGGCACGCGGATCTCGCGAGCGCCGGTCAGCGCCGAGAGGTACGGGTACATCGAGAAGGCGGGCCAGGCGAAGAGGATCTCGGCGCCGGGCTCGCAGAGCGCGTCGGCAGCGGCGAGCAGGATCTCGCAGGAGCCGTTGCCGACGGCGACGCGGCTGGGGTCGGTCTCGTAACGCTCGGCGAGACGGCGGCGCAGCAGGGTCGCGTCGGGATCCGGGTAGCGGTTCATCGCCGCCGCCGTACGGGCGATCGCCTCGACCACCTTTGGGTGCGGCGGGGTCGGCGACTCGTTGGAGGCGAGCTGGGCGATGCCGCCAGCGGCGATCGCCTCGGGCGCCTGCCCGGTCGGCACTCCAGCCTGGTAGCCCGGCATCCGGGCCAGCTTCTCCGCGAAGGTGACGGTCATCGCCCGATTGTGACGGAGGGCCGCCTACTGGGCGGACTGGAGATCGGTCCGCAGGTTCTGTGCCCCGCCGAGGTAGACGTGGGCCGGCTGATGCCCCTCGGGGGCGTAGTAGTGCGCCATCACCCGGATCACCCGCGGCATCGAGCCGGGCACCGGGATCTCGCGGCAGCAGAGCAGCGGCACCGAGTCGAGGCCCAGCTTGCGGGCGGCGACGGCGGGAAACTCGGCGTCGAGGTCCTCGGTGGTCGTGAAAAGGCAGCTGACCATCGTCTCCGGCTCGAGCCCGTTGCGGTCGATCAGCTCCCGCATCAGCTCCTCGGTCGCGGCGACGATCGCCTCGGCCTCGTTGACCTCGACCTGTGTCGCCCCCCGCACGGCGAAGAGGCGCTGCCGCGGGGGCTCGTAAGCGCCGGTTTCCACATTCCGCATCTTTTCAGAGCCGGCGGGGGCGAACGAGCGGATCGCTGTTCCTTGTTCTCGCATAGAGAGAAGAAAGAACAGCAATGCGGGGAGGGCGCTGGCGAATCTGGCCGTGCGGCAGCATGGTGTCGTCTCCGCGGCGCAGCTGCACCGCTGCGGTTTCGACAAGAGCGCGATCCACCGCGCGGTCGCAGCCGGACGCCTGCATCCCGTCTTCCGCGGCACCTACGCGGTCGGGCATGCGCGCATCGGCGAGCGGGGGCAAATGCAGGCCGCCAGGTTGGCCTGCGGAGACAGCGCGGTGGTTTCGCACCGCAGCGCGGCGGCCCTGCTCGGACTGCTGGAGCGAGCGCCGATCACCGTCGACGTGATCGCGCGTGGCCAGCGTGGGCGCAAGCTCGACGGGATCCGAGTGCACACCGTGCGAGGGCCCACGCCGGCCGAGACCGGCACCGTCGACGGCATTCCCTGCACGAGCCCAGCGCGGACGCTGGTCGACCTCGCCGGCCTCGTCGGGCGGCGGTCGCTGCGGGGCGCCTTTGAGATGGCAGCGACGAGAGGTGTCCTCGACATCGCTGCGGTCGAGGCGGCAATTGGCTCAGGCAAGCGAACCGGGACGCCCGACCTCCGCGCCCTGGTCGAGGAGTGGCGAGTCGCCGCGAAGGTGGCCAGCGAGAGCAAGCTGCGCAGCCTGCTCGAGGCGAAGGTGCTGCCGCTCCTCGCCCACGAAGGGATGCCGTCGCCCCGGGCCAATGCGCTGGTGGTGACCGAGGACGACAGGCTTGAGGTCGACTTTCTTTGGCCGGATCAGCGGTTCGTCGTCGAGGCCGACAGTCGCGCTCACCACGGCAGCGGCGTCGCCTTCGAGCGCGATCGCCGCCGCGACCGCGAACTGATTGGCGCCGGCTACCGGGTGATGCGCGTGACCTGGCTGCAGGCCGAGCGCGAACCCAAAGCGGTCGCCGCGGCGATCCGCGCCGCCCTCAGCGAGCGGTCTCGGTGAGTCCAGCCGCCCCGCGGAGCTCCTCGATCTCCGCCTCCGTCAGCCGGCGGCTGGCGCCCTCGGCCAGAGCGCCGAGCGCGAGCGAGCCGAAGCGGACGCGGCGCAGCGCCACCACCTCGTTGCCGACCGCCTCCAGCATGCGGCGGACCTGGCGGTTGCGGCCCTCGCGCAGGACGATCTCGATCTCGCGCTCGCCGCTGAGGGTCACCTCGGCCGGGGCGGTCGGGCCGTCCTCCAGCTCGACCCCGCGCCGCAGCCGCTCCAGGTCGTGTTCGCCCGCAGGCACGCGCAGTCGCGCCCGGTAGGCCTTGGCGACTTCGTAGCGGGGATGGGTGAGCCGGTTGGCGAGCTCGCCGTCGTTGGTCAGCAGCAGCAGGCCGGTCGAGTCGGCGTCGAGGCGACCGACCGGGTACAGCCGGGCAGGCGAATCGACCAGCTCGACCACCGCCGGCCTCTTCCCCGGCTCACGCGCGGTCGAGACCACCCCGGCCGGCTTGTTGACTGCCCAGACCTCGCGCGCCTCTTCCCCGACCGGGCTGTCGTTGACTCGCACGTCGTCGCCCTCGTCAACGTCGCGGGCGGGGTCGGTGACGACCTCGCCGCCGACGGTGACGCAGCCCTTCGCGATGATCGCCTCAGCTTTCCGCCGTGATGCGACGCCGCGCGTGAGCGAGGAACTTCGCCAGCCTCACTCGGCCCGCTGTTCCCCGGCCTTGAGGAGCCGCTCGCGCAGCTCGCGCTCGTCCTCGGGGCTGGGGTCGAAGCGCGAGGGGTCGGGCAGCTGGTCGAGGCCGGAGAGGCCGAAGAGGCGCTCGAACAGCTCCGTGGTCTTGAAGATCGCGGCGCCGAACTGAGAGCGACCCGACTCTTCGATCAGGCCGCGCTCGGCCAGGCTGGTCACCGCCGACTCCGAGGAGACGCCGCGGATGCGGGCAACCTCGGGCCGAGTAACCGGCTGCAGGTAGGCGACGATCGCCAGCGTCTCCGCCTGGGCTTGGGTCAGCGGCGGCGTCCGCGGGTTGGCCAGCAGCCGCCGCGCCGCGCCCTCGCTGGCCGGGTCGCTGGCAAGCGCGTAGCCGCCGGCGACCTCGCGCAGGACGATGCCGCGCTTGCCCTCGGCGAGGTCCTCGCGCAGCAGCTCGATCGCCTCGGCCACCTGGCCCTCGGTTGCCTCGGTCGCCAGCGCCAGGTCGGCGGCGCTGACCGGCTGGGCGGAGAGGAGGAGCAGCGCCTCGACCGTGCGCGAGAGGCCGCTCATCGCCGCACCCCCGCCGCGCCGCTCACGAGGCCACCTTGCGGACCTCGATCGGGCCGCAGACGCTCTTCTGCTCCCAGGTGATCTCACCCTTGCGGTAGAGCTCGAGCAGGCCGAAGATCGTCACCGCCTGGGTCAGCCGGTCCTCGCCGCCAAATTCCTCGTCGAAGTCGAAGCTGGCGCGGCGGCGCAGCACGTCGCGCAGGGCGCGCAGGCGGCGCTCCAGCGAGACGGTCGGGCGGATGTGGCTGACGTCGACTTCGGGCGGCTCGGTCAGGAGGTCGCCGAGGGCGGCGCCGAGCCGCTCCGGGTCATAGACGGCGCTGGCGGCCTCGACCGCGACGCGGCGCAGCTCCCTCGGCAGCGGCGCCGAACGGTAGAGGTAACCGCGCTGGCTCTCGAAGCGGTCGGAGAGCAGCTTCGAGGCATCGCTGTAGCGCCGGTACTCGAGCATCCGCGCGATCAGCTCCTCGACCGCCTCCTCCGGGCTGAGCTCGCTGAGGTCGTCCTCGGGGCCGGGCAGCATCAGCCGCGACTTCAGCTCCAAGAGCGCCGCGATCAGGACGAGGAACTCAGTCGCCACCTCCAGCTCCAGCTCGCCCTCGCGCTCGAGGTGCTCGACGTAGGCGACGACGACCTCGCCCAGCTGCAGGTCGAGCAGGCTGACCTCTTCGCGCAGGACGACCGCCATCAGCAGGTCGAAGGGCCCGGCGAAGATGTCGAGGTCGAGGTCCAGCTCGGCGATCGCCATCCGCGCAGACTAGCCCCGCAGCGGGACGGGGCGGTACCGTTTTCTCCCTATTTGGGGCTGGGGCCGAACCCCATGCGCTCGCGCACGTCGGCGAGCGTGCCGGCGGCGATCGTCCGCGCCTTCTCGGCACCCGCAGCCAGCGCCGCCTCCAGCGCCGCCTCGTCGGGACGCAGCTCGGCGTAACGCGCCTGGACCGGCCCCAGCAGCTCGACCACCGCCTCGGCCACCGCCTTCTTGAAGTCACCGTAACCGGCGCCCTCGAACTCGCGCTCGACCGCGTCCTGGCCGACCCCGCGGGCGACGGCGAGGATGTCGATTAGGTTGGCGACCCCGGCCTTCTCGGGCCCCCGCCGCACCTCGCGCCCGGAGTCGGTGACGGCGCTGCCGACCTTCTTGCGGATCGTCTCCGGCTCGTCGAGCACAAGCACGGTGCCGGCCTCGGTGCCGCCGGTCGTCGACATCTTCCGCTCCGGCTCCTGCAGGTCCATGATCCGGGCTCCGACCTCGGGGATCCGCAGCTCCGGCACGACCAGGGTCTCGCCGAAGCGCTCGTTGAAGCGGCGGGCGACCTCCCGCATCAGCTCGACGTGCTGGCGTTGGTCGTCGCCGACCGGGACCTCGGTGGCGCGGTAGGCGAGCACGTCGGCGGCCATCAGCACCGGGTAGAAGAAGAGCGCCGCCGAGACCAGCTCGCGCTGGCTCGCCGACTTGTCCTTGAACTGGTGCATGCGGTTGAGGTCGCCGTGCGAGGTGACGGCGGAGAGCAACCAGGTCAGCTCCGCGTGCTCGGGCACGTCGGACTGGCGGAAGAAGATGCAGCGGGATGGGTCGAGGCCGGCGGCGAGCAGGATCGCGGCGGTGTCGTAGACGCGCTCGCGCAGCTCGGCCGGGTCGTAGGCAACCGAGATCGCGTGCAGGTCGACGATGCAGAAGATCGCCGGATCGCCGCGGTCCTGGCCCTCGACGTACTGGCGGATCGCGCCGATGTAGTTGCCGAGGTGCTTGCGCCCAGTCGGCTGGATGCCCGAGAAGACGATCGGCTTGGCCACGTCGGCAGCCTACGCAGGCTCGGAGGCGGCCGCCTCCTCGGCTTCACGATCGCCGCCGCGTTTGTCCTTTTTCGCCCTGTGGGCGAATAAAGTCAAACGCGCTCTCGGCTTCGGGTCCTCGATCCCGAAGCCGGAGGCGACGCCGCCGGCGATCATCAGCAGGCCGGCGATCGCCACCCCGAGGTGGAAGGCGGAGGTCGAGGCATCGACCGAGGCGGCCTCGAGCCGCTGGGCTTCGCCGGGCGGCAGGCGCTTGACCCCGGGCACGGCGAGCGGCTGCGCCTTGGCGTCCTCGACCACCTTCGCCGCCAGCGGGCTCAACGGCGCCGCGCCGAGGTTCGCCTCGAGCCTCGCTCCGAAATGGCCGGAGATGACAGCACCGAGCACGGCGATCGCCAGCAGGCCCGCCACCCGCGAGACGCCGTTGTTGACGCCGGAGGCAATGCCGACGCGGCGTTCGGAGACCGAGTCGAGCACGGTCGCGGTCAGCGGCGCTACCGTCGCCGCCAGGCCGAGGCCGAAGACGACCACCGCCGGCAGCACCTCGGCGAAGTAGCCGGCATCGGAGCCCACCCGCAGCATCAGCAGCAGGCCGAGGCCGCCGACGATCGGGCCCGCGGTCATCGGCAGCCGCGGCCCGGTGCCGGAGGCGAGCCGGCCGAAGCGAGGCGAGAGGAAGAACAGCAGCAGCGAGACCGGGGTCGTCGCCAGGCCCGCCTCCAGCGCCGAGTAGCCGGCGACCTGCTGCAGGTAGAGGCCGACGAAGAAGAGGCCGCCGATCAGGCCCGCGTAGGCGGCCAGCGTGGTCAGGTTGGCGACCGCGAAGTTGCGGATGCGGAAGAGCGCGAGGTCGAGCATCGGGTGGCGGGCGCGCGCCTCGTAGAGCAGGAAGAGGGCGAAGCAGGCGATCCCGACGACTAGCGGCAGCCAGACCAGCGGGTCGCCCCAGCCGTGGGCCGGCTGCTCGATCAGGGCGAAGACGGGGCCGCCAAGGCCGACCGCCGAGAGCGCGATGCCGGGCCAGTCGACGCCGCGGTAGGCGTCGGGGTCGCGGCTCTCCTCGACCGCGCGCAGAGTGAGCAAGGCCGTGGCGGCGACCAGCGGCAGGTTGACCCAGAAGATCGCCCGCCAGGAGAGCAGGTCGATCAGGGCGCCGCCGCCGGCCGGACCGATCACGGTCGCGATCCCGGTCCAGGCGGTCCAGGTTCCGACCGCCTCACCGCGCTCCTCGCCTTCGAAGGTGGCGGCGACGATCGCCAGCGAGCCCGGCACCAGCAGCGCCCCGGCGACCCCCTGCAGCGCCCGGGCAGCGACCAGGAACTCGTCGGAGGGGGCGATCGCGCAGAGCGCCGAGGTGGCGCCGAAGCCGACCAGGCCGGCGACGTACATCCGCCGCCGCCCGAACTGGTCGCCGAGCGAGCCGCCGACCAAGAGCAGCGAGACCATCGTCAGCATGTAGGCCTCGACCACCCACTGCTGGCCCGCCAGGCCGGAGTCGAGGTCGTCGCTGATCGCCGGCAGGGCGACGTTGACGACCGTGGCGTCGAGGAAGACGACCGTCGAGCCGAGGATCGTGGCAACCAGCGTCAGGCGCTGTTGACGAGACACGCCGCGAGTCTAGGGAGGCGCCACGGCCGGCTCGCGCCCTCGCCGCGGGTCCGCGCAAGACCGCTCTCGCCCGACGCAAGCCGTCTGCGAGGCCGGCGTTTGGCTGGAACAATCCGGGTAGGTGACCGTCCATGGCTAGAGCGATCTGGAGCGGCTCGATCAGTTTCGGGCTCCTCAACGTGCCCGTAAAGCTGTACAGCGCGGTGGCGCGGCGCAACATCGCCCTGCGCGAGATCCGCGACTCCGACAGCGCCCGGATCAAACACCGGCGCGTCGCCGAGGGGACCGACGAGGAGGTCCCCTACGAGAACATCGTCAAGGCCTTCGAGATCACGCCCGGCCAGTACGTGCCGCTGAGCAAAGACGAGATGTCGGCGCTGGCGCCGGAGAAGACGCGGGCGATCGAGGTTCAGGACTTCGTCGACCTCGAGGAGATCGACCCGATCTACTTCGACAGTCCCTACTACCTCGGCCCGGCCGAGGGCGCCGAGAAGGCCTACTCGCTGCTGGCCAAGGCGATGGAAGCCTCCGGCAAGGTGGCGATCGCCCGCTTCGTCTTCCGCAACAAGGAGCACCTGGCGGCGATCCGCGCCACCGGGGGCGTGCTGACCCTGACCACGATGCGCTTTGCCGACGAGGTCGTCGCGCCCGGCGAGCTCGACGACGCGCTGCCGGACAAGGCCCCGAAGGTCGCCAAAAAAGAGCAGGAGATGGCCGAGCAGCTGATCGACTCGCTCAGCACCGAGTTCGATCCCTCCGCCTACCGCGACGAGTACCGCGAGCAGCTGATGTCGCTGATCGAACGCAAGGCGGAAGGCAAGGAGATCGTCGCCTCTGAGGCCGAGGAGCCGAAGGCGACCAAAGCGCCCGACCTGATGGCGGCGCTGGAGCAGAGCATCGCCGCGGTCAAAGGCGAGGAAAAGGGCAAGAAGCCGGCCGCGAAGCGCAAAGCCGCTGCGAAAAAGAGCAAAGCGACGAAATCGAAAGCAAAAGCGAAATCGTCGCGCTCGAAAGCCAAAGCCTCAAAGTAAGCCGTGGCCTCGAGCCAGCTCGTCGAGGTCGACGGACGTGAGCTGAAGCTCACCAACCTCGACAAGGTCCTCTACCCGCAGGCCGGCTTCACCAAGGGCCAGGTCGTCGACTATTACGCCAAGGTGGCCGAGACGATGGTCCCGCACCTGAAGGGACGGGCGGTGACGCTGCGCCGCTTTCCCGAAGGCGTCGAGGACCTCGAGTCCGCCTTCTTCGAGAAGCGCTGCCCCAAGCACCGGCCCAAATGGGTGAAGACGACGACCGTGGTCGCCGGGCCGCGCTCGGGGAAAATCGACTTCTGCGTCTGCGACGGCCGCCCGACGCTGATCTGGATGGCGCAGCTGGCGGCGATCGAGCTGCACCCCTCGCTCTCGCTCGGCCGGGCGCCGAAACGGCCGACCGTGCTCGTCTTCGACCTCGACCCCGGCCCGCCGGCCAACGTCGTCGACTGCTGCCGGGTGGCGCTGCGCCTGCGCGACATGTTCGGCCACTTCGGGGTCGAGTGCTTCCCCAAGACCTCGGGCTCGAAGGGCCTGCAGGTCTACGTCCCGCTCAACTCGAAAAAGGTCTCCTACGAGACGACCAAACCGTTCGCCAAAGCGATCGCCCAGCTGCTGGAAAAGCAGACGCCCGATCAAGTCGTCTCGAAGATGAAAAAGGTCGAACGCGAGGGCAAGGTGTTCGTCGACTGGTCCCAAAACCACCAGAGCAAAACGACGATCGCCGTCTATTCGCTGCGCGCGCGCGAACGCCCGACCGCCTCGACCCCGGTCACCTGGGACGAGGTCGAGGCCGCGGCGGACTCCGGCGACGGCGAGCCACTGGTCTTCGAGGCGAGCGCGGTGCTGGAGCGGATCGAAGACCTCGGCGACCTCTTCGCCCCGGTGCTCGTGCTGGAGCAGGAGCTCCCCGACCTCTAGCGCGGCTCAGCCGAGCGGCTGGCGCACTACGGGCTGGCGCGTGGCCTTGACCTCGTCGAGGCGACGAACCGGGGTCGTGTAGGGCGCGCTCTTGGCGATCTCGGGGTCCGACTCGGCCTCGGCGAGGATCTGCTCGACGGCATCGGCGAAGGCGTCGAGGCTCTCCTTGGTCTCGGTCTCGGTCGGCTCGATCATCAGCGCCTCCTCGACCAGCAGCGGGAAGTAGACGGTCGGCGGATGGAAGCCGAAGTCGAGCAGGCGCTTGGCGAGGTCGAGCGTCGCCAAGCCCAGCTCCCGCTTCATCGGCTTGCCGGAGAGGACGAACTCGTGCATGCAGTGGCGGTCGAAGGCGACCGGCAGGCGCTCGCCGGCCCGCCCCTCAGCCAGCCGCGCCTTCAGGTAGTTGGCGTTGAGGACGGCGGTCTCCGAAGCCTCGGCGAGGCCGTCGGCCCCGAGGCTGAGGATGTAGGCGCAGGAGCGGACGAAGACGCCGAAGTTGCCCTGGAAGCCGCGCAGGCGCCCGATCGACCGCGGCCGCTCGAGGTCGAGGTCGTATGTCGGCCCGTCGCCGTTGTCACTCTCGCGTCGCACCACCTGCGGCCGCGGCAGGAAAGGCTCGATCCGCTCGGAGACAGCGATTGGACCGGCACCGGGACCGCCGCCGCCGTGCGGCTGGCTGAACGACTTGTGCAGGTTGACGTGGACGATGTCGAAGCCCATGTCACCGGGGCGCGAGTGGCCCATCACCGCGTTGAGGTTGGCGCCGTCGTAGTAGAGGGTGCCGCCAGCGGCGTGGATCAGCCCCGCGATCTCCTCGATGTTCTCGTCGAAGAGCCCCAGCGTGTTCGGGTTGGTCAGCATCAGGCAGGCGACCTCGTCGGCGTTCTCCTCGATCCTGGCCCGCAGGTCGTCCATCTCGACCCCGCCGCGCTCGTTGGTCGCGACCTTGACCACCTCGTAACCGGCCATCGTCACCGAGGCCGGGTTGGTCCCGTGCGAAGTGTCCGGGGCGAGCACCTTGCTCCGCTCTTCACCGCGGTCGGCGTGAAAGGCGCGGGTCAGGAGCAGGCCGGCGAGCTCGCCGTGGGAGCCGGCCGAGGGCTGCAGGCTGACGTGCGGCAGACCGCAGATCTCCGCCAGCGAGCGTTGCAGCAGCCACATCAGCTCCAGCGCGCCCTGGGCGCGGCGCGGATCCTGAGCGGGATGCAGGCGGGCGTGGCCGGGCAGCGCCGCGACCCGCTCGTTGAGGCGGGGATTGTGCTTCATCGTGCAGGAGCCGAGCGGATAGAAGCCGCTGTCGAGGTCGAAGTTGCGCCGCGAGAGCCGGTTGTAATGGCGGACGATCTCCGGCTCGGCGATCTCCGGCAGCCGCGGCGGCTCGGAGCGCAGCAGCCGCGGCGGGATCAGCTCCTGCAGCGGCGTCTCCGGCACGCCGGCATCCGGCGGCGCGGCGGCGCGGCGGCCGGGCTTCGATTTCTCGTAGATGGTGCGCGCGCGTTCCGCCTGCATCGGGGTCTCGGTCAGGCTCATCCGACTCCCTCTGGCTGTGGCGACTTGCTCTCGCTATCCGAGAGGAACTCGCCACGCTCGGCGGCGACGGCGGCACCCAGAGCCTCGGCGAGGGCGTCGATCTGCTCGCGGGTGCGGCGCTCGGTGATCGCGACCAGCAGGCCGTCCTCGTGCTCGGGGTACTCGCGGCCAAGCGGGTAGCCGGCGGCGATGCCGCGCTCGGCGCAGCGGTCGAGCACGGAGGCGACGGGCGCGTCGAGGCGCACGGCGAACTCGCGTGCGACCGGCGCCTCATGCAGAAGCTCGATCCCCTCGACCGCGGCCAGCCGCTCGCGAGCGTAGGCGGTGCGCTGCACGAGCAGCTCACCCAGCTCGCGAAAGCCCTGGCGGCCGAGCCAGGCGAGGTGGACCATCGCCCCCAGCGCGTTCAGCGCCTGGGCGGTGCAGATGTTGCTGGTCGCTTTCTCGCGGCGGATGTGCTGCTCGCGCGTCTGCAGCGCCAGCACGAAACCGCGACGCCCGTCAACGTCCTCGGTTTCGCCAGCGATCCGGCCCGGCATGCGGCGGATCTGCTCCTCGGTCGCGCAGAAGAAACCAAACGATGGGCCGCCGTAGTCCAAGCGGTTGCCGAGCGGCTGGCCCTCGCCGAGGGCGATGTCGGCGCCGCACTCGCCGGGCGGCTTGAGGACGCTGAGCGTGATCGGGTCACAGGCGACGACCAGCAGCGCTCCGTGCTCCTTCGCCGCTGCGCCGAGCGCCTCGACGTCCTCGACCGCGCCGAGGAAGTTCGGGCTCTGCAGGAAGACGGCAGCGGTCTCGCCGTCGACCGCGGCGGCCAGCGCCGCGGCGTCGGTCAGACCGCCCTCGAGCCCGACCTCGACCACGTCGGCGCCGTAGCCGACGGCGTAGGTCGCCAGCGTCTCGCGGCTGTGCGGGTGCAGGCCGCGGGAGACGACGAAGCGGCGGCGCTTGGTGGCGCCGATCGCCAGATAGCCGGCCGAGGCGACCGAGGAGGGCCCCTCGTAGAGGCCGGCGCTGGAGACCGGCAGGCCGGTCAGCTCCGACATCGCGGTCTGGAACTCGAACATCACCTGCAGGCCGCCCTGGGAGATCTCCGGCTGGTAGGGCGTGTACGGGGTCAGGAACTCCGAGCGCGAGGTGATCGCGTCGACGATCGCCGGCACGTAGTGGTCGTACATCCCCGCCCCGACGAAGCAGACCTCCGCTTCGGCGTCGGCGTTGCGCTCCGCCAGCGCCGCCAGGCGCTCGTAGACCTCCGCCTCGCCGAGGCCGTCCGGAAGCGCGAGCGGGCGCCCCAGCCGCAGCGGCTCGGGGATCTGGGCGAACAGGTCGTCGACCGAGTCGACCCCGATCGCGGCGAGCATCTCGGCCCGGTCCGCGGGCGTCGCTGAGGTGTATCGCGTCACACCCGCAAGGCTACGGAACCGACGGGCGGGGCCGGCCTAGCTTTCGAGCAGCTTGCGGTATTCCGCGGCGTCGAGCAGGGCGCCGGACTCCTGCGGCGCCGTCAGCCTGACCTTGATCAGCCAGCCCGCGCCGTAGGGATCCTCGTTGATCTTCTCCGGCGCGTCGCCGAGCGCCTCGTTCACCTCGACCACCTCGCCCGAGAGCGGCGCGATCACGTCGGAGACCGCCTTGACCGACTCGACCTCGGCGTAGGAGGCGTCTTTGTCGATCGCCGCGCCGACCTCCGGGGGGTCGTAGAAGACGACCTCGCCGAGCGAGTCCTGGGCGTACCAGGTGATGCCGAAGACGGCGTGCTCGTCGCCCTCCAGCCGCGCCCAGTCGTGCTGGTCGTGGTAGAGCAGATCGTCGGGGTAGTTGGCCTCGGACAAGGGTCAGCTCCTTCGGTAGAGGGGTTTGGACGCTACCCGCGCGGCGCGCTGCTTGCCACGCACGTCGATCTCCAGCTCGGTGCCCGGCTCGGCCAGGTCAGCGCGCACGTAGGCCATGCCGGCGCCGCGCCCGAGCGAGGGCGAGAAGGTGCCGCTGGTGACGACGCCAGCGGTCTCGCCAGTGGCGAGGACTGGATTGCCGTCGCGGGGGATGCCGTCGCCCTCGATCAGGAACGGCGCCAGCCGCTCGGCGGTCCCCTCGGCGCGGGCGCGGGCAATCGCCTGCGAACCGAGGAAGCCAGTGGCCTCGGCACAGCACCAGCCGAGGCCCGCTTCGATCGGGTTGCGGTCGGGGGTCAGCTCGTGGCCATGCAAGGGGAAACAGACCTCGAGCCGCAGCGTGTCGCGGGCGCCGAGCCCGCAGGGGACGACGCCAGCGTCGAGCAGCTCGACCCAGATCGGCGGCGCCACCTCGGGATCGATCAGCAGCTCGACCCCGTCCTCACCGGTGTAGCCGGTACCGCAGGCGAGCGCCGGACGCTTGCCGACCCGGACCGGCGCGACGTGCATCCGCGGCGGCAGCTCGATCCCCAGCGCGCGGCCAAGGACGGCGCGGGCATGCGGCCCCTGCACGGCGAGCATCGCGTAGCGGTCGGCGACGTCGCGGACGATCGTCTCGAAGCCGCGGCTCCAGCGGCCGAGCCAGGCGAGATCGGCCTCGTGGTTGGCGGCGTTGGTGACGATCAGGTAGCGATCGCCGCCGAGCCGGTAGACGAAGAGGTCGTCGAGGACGCCGCCTTCCTCGTTGCAGAGGCACGAATACTGGGCGCCGCCGACCTCGATCCTGGCGACGTCGTTGGAGAGCGCCAGCTGCAGGAAGGCAAGCGCACCGGGACCCTCGACCTCGACCTCGCCCATGTGCGAGACGTCGAACATCCCCACATGCCTCCGCACCGCCGAATGCTCCTCGCGAATCCCCTCGTACTGAACCGGCATCTCCCAGTCGGCAAAAGGAACTAACTTCGCGCCAAGGTCGACGTGCTGCTCGTAGAGAGGGGTGCGCCGAAGCTCGCTCACAGGGGCCAGGCTATTCACCACGCTGTCCAGCAGGCAGCTTGGCTGGGACCCTCGGGGGTCCCTTCTCACGAACTCCCGCGAAGCGGCGGGAGAAGGGACCCCCGAGGGTCCCTACCGAGACCTAGTCTTTGAGAAACCCCGGCACGTCGATGTCATCGTCGCTCACCCGCAGTTTCCGGATGTCAGTGTCGTCAGCCGCCACCCGCGGCTTCGACTCGTAGCGACGGCGAACCCGCTGCGGCGAGCGAGCCAGCAGCTCGAAGCCCTCGAAACCCGTGGCGATCACGGTGACCCGGACCTCGTCTTTCATCGACTGGTCGACGACGGAGCCGAAGATGATGTTGGCGTTGTCGTCGGCCTCGGCCTGGACCAGCTGCGCCGCCTCGTTGACCTCGAACAGGCCGAGGTCCTCGGGGCCGGTGATGTTCAGCAGCATTCCGGTCGCGCCCTTGATCGACTCCTCGATCAGCGGCGAGGTGATCGCCGCCTTGGCGGCGTCGAGCGCCCGCGCCTCGCCCGAGGCGGAGCCGACCCCCATCAAGGCCGAGCCGGCGTCGCGCATGATCGTGCGCACGTCGGCGAAGTCGAGGTTGATCAGGCCGGGGATCGTGATCAGGTCGGTGATGCCCTGGACGCCCTGGCGCAGGATGTCGTCGGCCTGCTTGAAGGCCTCGAGCACGCTGGTGCGGCGCTCGACCGCCTGCAGCAGTTTCTCGTTGGGGACGATGATCAGGGTGTCGACGTTGTTGCGCAGTTTCTCGATGCCCTCGAGCGCCTGCTGCATGCGCCGTTTGCCCTCGAACTCGAAGGGCTTGGTGACGGCGCCGACCGTCAGCGCCCCGATCTCTTCCTTGGCGATCTCGGCGATGACCGGCGCTGAGCCGGTGCCGGTGCCGCCGCCCTCGCCGGCCGTGACGAAGACCATGTCGGCGCCCTTCAGCGCCTCCTTGATCTCGTCGCGGCTCTCCGCCGCCGCGCCAGCCCCGACCTCGGGGTTGCCGCCGGCGCCGAGGCCGCGGGTCAGCTCCTGCCCGATCGAGAGCTTGATGTCCGCTTCGCAGGCCTGCAGGGCCTGGGCGTCGGTGTTGACCGCGACGAACTCGACGCCGCGGATGCCGGCGTCGACCATGCGGCTGACCGCGTTGGTACCGCCGCCGCCCGCTCCGACGACCTTGATGACCGCGAGGTAAGTGGATTCCATCTCCCGATTTCTCCTAGCCGCGACCTTGAAGGCGCTGGCGAGACAGCTGTTGGTTGAGTTGAGCCTTGTTCCGTCCGAGCCTTCAGCAAGGCTCTAGGGTTCGGCTATCGCCTACCCGGTCGGAATTTGCGCTGAACGTAGGGCATTGTGGCGTGTCTGTCAAACCACCGACAGGCATCCTGCAAAGGGAAACTCTCAACTTGGACTTGAGACTTTGGCAAGTCTAAGCCTGTGGTCGAGGGTTCAGGGAGAGGGCGGGAGCGCATGTCCAGAGCCGCCTATGGCAGGGTGGGCGGGCGCGTGCACGTCGACATAATCCAGCGCTTCGATCTCGGGGTCAGCGAGCACCGCGGCCGCCGCCTTCCACTTGCGGGCAGCCTGTGAAGAGTCGCCGAAGCGGAGTTCGATGCCGGCCGTGGTTTCCACGTCGACGCCGCTTTCGCCGAAGTAGCTGCTCGCCAGATACGGCCGCAGGGCCGGCGGTGCCGCCGCGAGGACGCGCACCTGTTCCAGTGCCGGGCCCTTCACGCGCCCCCCTTTCGGCACCTCCGACAGCGGCAGCTGCGGCAGCTCCGGTTCGCCCGCCAGCGGCAGCCAGGGGACGACGGCGCCGCCGGCCGAAACCGCGATGGCCTCTTCGCCGGAGCCGATCGTCGCCACCGCTTCAGGGACGACGACGTCCGGGGCGACGACGGTGTCGCGGATCAGGAAGAAGTAGATAGCGGCGAGCGCGAGCAGCAGCAGCGCGGCCGCCAGCAGCGCGCGCCTCACAGCTCCCAGCCGCTGGGCCAGCGGACCTCGCCCAGCACCTGGACCTCCGGCTCCAGCTCGACGCCGAACTTCTCGTGCACGCGGCGGCGGCCCTCAGCCATCAGCTCGAGCACGTCCGTCGTGGTCGCCTCCCCCCCGTTCTCGACGAAGTTGGCGTGCTTCTCGGAAAAGCGGGCCCCGCCGTGGGCGAGGCCGCGGCAGCCAGCTGCCTCGAGCAGCTGACCGGCGGAGCGGCCGCCGGCCCGCTCGTCCTCGGGATTCCTGAAAGTCGAGCCGAAGGTCTTGATCCCCGACGGCTGCGCCTCGCGGCGGCGCTCGCGCATCGCCGCCAGGGTGGCGCGGATCTCCGCCGGCTCGCCGGGACCCAGCCGAAAGGAAGCGCGGGAGACGACTTCTCCGGCGCGCAGGTTCGAACGGCGGTAGCCGAACCCGAGCTGGTCGGGCGTGCGGCGCTCGCTGCCGGCGGCGGTGCTGATCTCGACCCAGTCGAGCACGCGCGCCAGCTGCCCGCCGTAGGCGTTGGCGTTCATCCGCACCGCACCGCCAGCGGTGCCAGGAATGTTGATCCCGAACTCGAGGCCAGAGAGGCCCCAGCCAGCGGCCTTCGCCGCGGCGGAGGGAAGGCGGGCGCCACCGCCGCAGAGGATCCGCTCGTCCTCGCGCTCGATCGTCGCCAGGTCACCGTCAAGCTTGATTGCGAGTCCGCGGAATCCATCGTCGGCTACGAGCAGGTTCGAGCCGGAGCCGACCAGTCCTATCGCCAGCCCCTCCGCCTCCGCCCAGCGCAACATCTCGACCAGCTGCTCGCGATCGCGCGGTCGCCCCAGCCAGTCGGCGGGACCGCCGGTGCGGACCGTCGTCAGCCGTGAGAGCGGCTGCTCGGCGAGGACTCCCGCGGGCGTTGCCATCACGACGATGCCTCGAGCAGCGACTCGCCGAGCCGGAAGACGTCGCCGGCGCCGATCGTGACCAGCACCGTTCCGGGTCGCCGCTCAGTCTCGATGCGGTCGAGACGGTCGGCCAGCGCCCGGCCCGCCGTGGCGGCCTCGGGCAGCCACCAGACCGGCTTCCCCCCCGCTCGCTCCGCCGCCGCCCGTGCCACCCAGAGGCCGCTGACGCCCGCCAGCTCTCCCACCGGCTCCTCGCGGGCGGGATAGACGTCGAGCACCGCCACCTCATCGGCCAGGATCAGCGCCGCACCGAACTCCTGCGCCAGCATCTTCGTGCGCGAGTAGAGGTGTGGCTGGAAGACGGCGATCAGGCGGGTCGGTTCGAGCTCGCGCAGGGCCGAGAGTGCCGCTCGCACCTCGGTCGGGTGGTGCGCGTAGTCGTCGTATATACGGACGCCGTCGCGCTCGCCCTTGAGCTCGAGGCGTCGCCGCACGCCGGGGAAGTCGCCGAGCGCGGCAGCCGCGGCGCCGGCGTCGAGCCCGGCGAGCTCGATCGCGGCCAGCGCGGCACGGGCGTTTTCGCGGTTGTGGCGGCCCGGAACCGCGAGCCCCAGATCCGGCGGGCCGGGCACCTCGGCGTCGAAACCGAGCAGGCGGGCCGGCCCAGCCGCGCCGCTGGCCGGGCGCGCGAGGTCGTCTAGCTGCCCAGCAGCCGGCAGGACGGCCGCACCGGTCGATCCGAGGAAGGCGGCAAACGCCAGGCGCAGCTCCGCCAGTGAACTCCAGCGGGCGTGATGGTCGAGCTCGACGTTGGTGACGACCGCGATCTCGGGGCGTAGCTCGAGGAAGCTGGCGTCGCTCTCGTCGGCCTCGGCCAAGACCCACTCGCCCTCGCCCCAGCCGGCATTGGCGGCGGCACCCTCCGCGCCGAGACCGGGGACCTCGCCACCGACGAAGAAGGCGGGATCGGCGCCGATCGCCCGCAGCGCCCAGACCGCCATCGCCGTCGTCGTCGTCTTGCCGTGGGTGCCGGCGATCGCGATCAGCCGCTTCTCCGCGCAGAGCTGCGCCAGCAGAGCACCGCGGTGGATCGGCTCGAGGCCGCGCTCGCGGGCCAGTGCCAGCTCCGGGTTGTCGGCGCCGATCGCGGTCGAGACCACCACCTCCGCCCCGTCGGGCAGGTTGGCGGCGTCGTGTCCGACAATGGGGTCGAGACCCGCCTCACGCAGCCGCTCCATATAAGAGGAGTCGCCGCGGTCGCTGCCGCTGACGCTGGCGCCGAGCCGGGCGCAGACCAGCGCCAGCCCGCTCATCCCGGCGCCGCCGATGCCGATGAAGTGGAGGCGGCGCGAGGACCACTCGCGCTTCTCGCCGGCGCTAGGCACCGGCGACCTCGAGAACCTGGTCGGCGATCCGCCGCGCCGCGTCGGGTTTGGCGAGGGCGCGGGAGGCCGCGGACATCGCCTCCAGCCGCGTGGCGTCGCCGAGGATCGCCTCCACCTCGTTCCGCAGCCGCTCCGCGCCCGCCCCGGCGCCGAGCTCGGAGTCGGCCACCACCGTCGCTGCGCCGGCCCGCTCCATCCAGGCGGCGTTGGCGCTCTGATGACCGGCGGTCGCGTACGGATAGGGCACGAGGATCGCCGGGCGGCCCGCGGCCGTGAACTCGAAGATCGATCCCCCGGAGCGCCCGAGCACGAGGTCGGCGGCGGCGAGGAAGTCGCCCAGGCCGTCCGCGTCGTAGCCGACCAGCGTGTAACCGTCGCGATGGGGCGCCGCCGCAAGCCGCTCGGCGAGCTCGTCGTGGTCGCGGCGCCCGCTCAGGTGCAGGACCCGGAACTCCCGCCCGTCGCGCTCGGCAAAAGCCGCGACGGCGGCGAAGTTGAGCGAGCGGGCGCCCTGGCTGCCGCCGACGACGAACAGGCAGCGCTCCCGCGCCGGGATCTCGAAGCGACGGCGCGCCGCCTCGCGGTCGGCGGCCAGCACCTCCTGCGGCACCGGCCGGCCGGTCACCTGGTAGCGCTCGCCCTCGCGTCCGTCGATCGGGAAGGCGAGGCAGACGCGGCGGGCGCGGCCGGCCAGCAGGCGGTTGGCGAGACCGAGGTGGCTATCGGCCTCGGTCAGCACCAGTGGCGTCCCGCTCAGGATCGCGGCCAAGCCGGCGGGACCGGCGACGTAGCCACCGCCGCCCAGGACCACATCGGCCTCGCGCGAGCGCAGTGCCCGGCGCGCCGCGCCGACGGCGCCGAGCGCCTCGAAGCCCGCCCGCGCCGCCCGCAGCGGGTTCTTGCGGTCGATTCCCCGCACCTTGACGAAATCGATCTCGTAGCCGGCCGCCGGGACCATCTCCGCCTCGATCCGCTCGCGCGTCCCGAGGAAAGAGACCGCGGCGCCGCTAGCCCGAAGCTCGGCGGCGACCGCCATCGCGGGCACGACGTGTCCCGCGGTTCCCCCCGCTGCCACCACGACCTTTGGCTTTCCTGACACCGCTCGATCCCTTCTTCGCGCGGGCGGGCGAGCGCCCGCCTTCGACGACGCGCAGTTTGCCAGCGCGGGAACCCGTCGAGTTGCGCGCCGCCTTGGCGGTGCCCCCGCGGGCGACGTTGAGGATCAAGCCAACCGCGAACAGCGTCGTCATCAGGCTGCTGTTGCCGTAGGAGACGAAGGGCAGCGGCACCCCGGTCAGCGGCGCCAGTCCCATCACCGCGAAGAGGTTGATCGTCGCCTGCACGAGGATCAGCGAGGTCAGGCCGGCGACCAACAGCCGGCCGTAAGTGTCCTTCGCCTTCTGGGCGACTTTGAGGCCGGCGTAGCCGAACATCGCGAAGAGTCCGACGACGCCGACGATCCCGACCAGGCCGAGCTCCTCGCCGATCACCGCCGAGATCATGTCCGTGTGCGCCTCGGGCAGGTAGAAGGCCTTCTGCACGCCGTTGCCGATCCCGACCCCGAAGAGGCCACCGGAGCCGAGCGCGATCTTCGCCTGCGCCGCCTGGAAGCCGGCGCCGGCGGCGTCGGCGCCGGGGTTGAGGAAGCCGGTCAGGCGAGCCATCCGGTAGGGCTCGACGATCGTCATCACCAGGGCGAGGAAGCCGATGCCGAGAGCGATCAGGCCGAGGTCGCGGGGGCGGGCACCAGCGGCGATCAGGGTGGCGCCGACGGCGAAGGTGGTCACCATCGTCGTCCCCATGTCGGGCTGCAGCATGATCAGCAGGCAGGCCGCGCCGGTGACCAAGAGCAAGGGCATGAAGCCCTCGATCGAGCGCGCCCGCTTCGGCCTGCGGGCGAGCAGGTCGGCTGCGTAGAGGACCAGCGCCACCTTGACCAGCTCGGAGGGCTGGATCTGCAGGAAGCCGGAGCCGATCCAGCGGCTGGCGCCGTTGACGCTGGTGCCGACGCCGAGCACGGCGACGAGCAGGAAGAGACTGGCTCCGAGCAGCGCCGGGGTCAGGTTGCGGACCAGGGCCAGCCCGTGGCGCGCGGTCAGGTGCAAGATCACGAGGCCGACGGCGCCGAACATCAGCGTCCGCTTCAGGTAGAAGGCGCTGTCGGAGAGACCGCCGTCCTGCAGGATCCGGGTCGTCGAGCTGGCCGAGAAGACCATCACCGCGCCCAGCGCCAGCAGGCAGAGGGTCGCGGTCAGCAGCATGTTGTACTCGGTGGAGACGGCTTTGCGGCGGGCGCGCTTCCTCGCCTTCGGCTTCGCCTTGGACGCCCTTCCCTTGGCCACTCCGCCGAGCCGGCCGAGGGCGATCGGGAAGCCGCTCACCGCAGCCCCTCGACGATCTCGCGGAAACGGTCGCCGCGGCGCTCGAAGTTCTCGAAGGCGTCGAAGCTGGCGCAGGCGGGCGCGAGCAGGACGACCTCGCCGGGCCGGGCCGCCGCGGCGGCACGACGGACCGCGTCCTCGAGACCGGAACCGCGATGCAGCTCGACCCCGGCCTCGAGCGCCGGCGCCAGTTCCTCGGCGAGCCGGTCGGCGGTCGCTCCGGTCAGGTAGCAGGCGGCACAGCGCTCGCGGATCGGGTCCAGCAGCGGCGCGAACGGTTCGCCCTTCTCGCTGCCGCCGAGGATCGCGTGGACGCCGCCCTCGAAGGCGCGGATGCCGACCGTCGCCGAGGCGACGTTGGTCGCCTTCGAATCGTTGACGAAGCGGACGCCGTCGATCTCGGCGACCAGCTCGAGCCGGTGCGGGACGCCGGCGAAACCGCGCAGGCCCTCGCGCACGGCCTCGCGGTCGAGACCCATCGAGAGCGCGGCGGCGGCGGCGGCCATCGCATTGGCGACGTTGTGCTCGCCGAACAGGCCCAGCTCGGAAACCGCCAGCAGCGGCTCGCCGTCGTAGAAGATCGTCCCTTCGGCCAGCGCCACCTCGCAATCGGGGCCAGCGCCGGTGCAGAAGGCGACGCGGCGGGCGCAGCCGCCGAGGTCGACCCCGCTCAGCTCCGGATCGTCGGCGTTGTAGACGGCGAGGTCGTCGTTGCCCTGGCTGGCGAAGATCCGCAGCTTCGCCGCCAGGTAGGACTCGAGGTCGTGGTGGCGGTCGAGATGGTCGGGCGCGAGGTTGAGGAAGACCGCGCACTCGGGCGCGAAGTGGCTGGTGTCTTCGAGCTGGAAGCTGGAGCACTCGCAGACGACGGTGGCGTCGGCCTCGACCGTTCCGGCCAGCTCCGAGAGCGGCGTGCCGACGTTGCCGGCGACGGCGACCGGCTCGCCAGCACCGCGGTAGAGGTGGCCGAGCAGCTCGACCGTGGTCGTCTTGCCGTTGGTGCCGGTGACCGCGAGGAAGCGGTTCGGCAGCGCCCGCCAGGCCAGCTCGAGCTCGCCGACGACCTCGATCCCGCGCTCCAGCGCCGCCGCGATCACCGCCGCCTCCCGCGGGACCCCCGGGCTCTTCACGACCGTTCGCACTCCGTCGAGCAGCGCCAATCCATCCGAATCCAAGAACACTTCGACGCCGGCCTCCCGAAGTCCTGCCGCACCGTCGGGAAAGCCCGAATCGACCCCGGCCACCTGCTCCCCGCGGCCGGCCAGCAAGCGCGCGGCCGCGACTCCGGAGCGGGCCAGGCCGACGACCAGAAACGGTCCCCGCGGCAGCGGCGGGCGGACCTCCTTCGGCGGCGGGGCGTTCACATAACCCTGCTTCGCCCCCGCCGTCTCAGAACCTGTCGGCCGCCGGCCAGAACCAGGCCCTGGATCGCCCCCGCAGCAAGGATCATCCGCGCCAGAAGGCCGCCGTCGGCCACCGCGCTGAAGACCAGAAGGGCGGCGAGGACGACCTCGACCCCGAGCAGCCAGCCGCGTTCGATGCGGTCGAAGCGCATCGAGGCGGCCTCCTGCCAGCGCTTGGCCTCCTCGGCTCGCTCGATCCCGACCTCTGACTCAGCCGGCGCCTGTTTCGCTTCCTCTGTCACGTAAGCGGTTCAAACGTAACGACTCTCACCTGCTTTCCGCAGATTTTCCGGAGCGGTTTCCTGCACCAAAAAGGATCCCCTGGGCGCTCGCGCGGGCCCTGCCAGCGGGGCGCTCAGCGCCCGATCGACTGCTGGTACAGCGTGAAGCCGATACCGGAGCAGACGGCGGCGATGATCCAGAAGCGCAGCATGATCTTCGTCTCCGACCAGGCCATCATCTCGAAGTGGTGGTGCAGCGGCGCCATCAGGAAGACGCGGCGGCGGAAGGTCTTGAAGGAGAAGACCTGGACTGCCACCGAGAGCGCCTCGATCACGAAGATGCCGCCGATGATCAGGAGCAGGACCTCGGTCTGGGTCATCACCGCCAGGGCGCCGATCGCCCCGCCTAAGCCCAGCGAGCCGGTATCCCCCATGAAGATCGAGGCCGGAAAGGCGTTGAACCAGAGGAAGCCGACGCAGGCGCCGACCAGGCAGGCCGAGAGCAGCGCTAGGTCCTGCTGCTCGTTGGCAACGAAGGAGATCGCCGTGTAGGCGAGCAGGACGATCGCGCAGCAGCCGGCGGCGAGGCCATCGAGGCCGTCGGTCAGGTTGACCCCGTTGGAGAAGCCGGAGAGGACGAGGAAGACGAGCACGAAGTAGAGGACCGGGCCGAGGTCGAGGGTGGCGTCACCGATGCGGAAGTAGAGGATCGGCTCGAGCCCGACCTCGTGCCGGGCGACCCACCAGAGGACAAGCGCAAGCAGAACCTGGAAGAGGATCTTCCAGCGGGCGGAGAGGCCGAGCGAGCGGCGTTTGACGATCTTGATGAAGTCGTCGGCGAAGCCGATCGCGGCGCAGCCAAGCGCCACGCCGAAGACGGTCAGGCTCTGGGCGTCGCGGTCGGAGAGGACGAGGTAGGGCACGCAGATCGAGGCGAAGACGATCAGCCCCCCCATCGTCGGCGTGCCGGCCTTGGTGTGGTGCTCCTGGGGGCCGTCCTCGCGGATGTGCTGCCCGAACTCGCGCACCCGCAGGTATTCGATGAATTTCGGCCCGAGGAAGATGCAGATCAGCATCGCCGCCATGCCGGCGATCAGGACTTCGCCCATCAGAGCAGCTCCGGAAGCTCGGCGGCGACGGTCTCCAGGCCAGCCGAGCGCGAGCCCTTGACCAGCACGGCGTCGCCCGCTTCCAGCCGCGCTGCCAGCAGCTCCGCCGCCTCGCCCGGGTCGGCGACCAGCTCGTCCGGGTCGTAATCGCGAGCCGGCAGGCCGACCCCGATCAGCAGATCGACGCCGGCGCCGCGGGCGTGCGCGCCGACCCCACGGTGGAAATCGGCCGAGTCAGGGCCAAGCTCGCCCATCTCCCCGAGCACGGCGACGGTTCTCGGCGCGCCGAGCGTCGCGAGGTGGTCGAGCGCCGCTCGCATCGACACCGGGTTGGCGTTGTAGCAGTCGTTCACGAGGACGATCCCGTCGCCGAGCTCGATGCGCTCGCCGCGGAAGCTGGAGAATCCTATGCTCGCAGCGCGGTCGGCCATCGCCGCCAGCGGCGCTCCCAGGGCGATGCCGACCCCGATCGCGGCGAGAGCGTTGGTGAGATTGTGCGCCTCGGCGAAGGGGAAGTGGAAGCTCTGGTCCCCGGCGGGGGTTCGTACCGTCGCCTCGGTCACGCCCTCCACCACACGCGCCTGCACCGCCTCGACATCGCCGCCGGGGCCAAAGCGCAGCAGCCGGTCGGCGCCGCCGAGGTGGGGCTCGAGCTCGCCCGCCTCGGCCGGGACGACCGCGGTGCCCCCTTGCGGCAGCGCCGCCAGGATCTCCGCCTTGGCCGCGGCGATCGCCTCGACCGAACCGAGCAGCTCGACGTGGACGGGGCCGACGTTGGTGATCACCGCCACTTCGGGTTCGGCGATCGCGCCCAGCTCGGCGATCTGCCCGCGCCCCCGCATCGCCATCTCCAAGACCAGCGTCTCGCTGTCGTCGGGCGCTTCCAGCACGGTCAGCGGCAGCCCGATCTCGGTGTTGAGGTTCTCGCGGTTGGCGTGGACGCGGCCGGGCAGCAGCGCCCGGGCGATGTCCTTGACCGAGGTCTTGCCCACCGAGCCGGTGACGCCGACCACGCGCGCGCCCAGCTGCCGCCGCCAGCTTCGCGCCAACGCCTGCATCCCCGCCAGCGGATCCTCGACGGCGAATACCCAAACCCCCCTGCTACCGCTGTCGTCCTTTGTGTCGGATAGCGGTACAAAAGACGACAGCACCTCGTGGCGGGCGACCACGCCCCACACCCCGGCCTCGACTGCGGCCGGCGCGAACTCGCCGCCGTCGCGGTTGGCGCCGCGCAGGCCGAAGAAGAGATCGCCGGGACCGGTGGCGCCGGAGTCGATCGTCGCCCGGATCGGCGCCTCAGGGTCGCCCTCGGCGAGAACCCTCGCCCCCAGCACCGCCGCGATCTCCCGGGGCGAGAGGTTCACGCCGGGCTGCCCAGCTTCCGCAGCTCCTCGCGAGCGACCTCGCGGTCGTCGAAGGGGATCTTGCGCCCGCCCTCGAACTCCTGTCCCTGCTCGTGGCCCTTGCCGGCGATGACGACGGTGTCGCCCGGCTCGGCCCGGCCCAGGGCGAGGGCGATCGCCGCACGGCGGTCGATCTCGACCTCGACCCCTCCCCCGCCGCTCGTCCCCGCAACCACCTCGGCGACGATCGCCCCCGGCTCCTCCGAGCGCGGGTTGTCGGAGGTGACGACGGCGAGGTCGGAGAGCTCCGCCCCGGCCCGGCCCATCTTCGGGCGCTTGTCGCGGTCGCGGTCGCCGCCGGCTCCGAAGACTGAGATCAGGCGACCCGCGGTCAGCCGCCGCGCCGCCCGCAGCACGTTCTCCAGCGAGTCCGGCGTATGCGCGTAGTCGACCAGCACCGTGAACCCCTGCCCCTCGTCGATCGGCTCAAAGCGCCCCGGCACCCGCGCCGCCCGGCCCAGCCCGGCCGCCGCCGCCGCGGCCTCGATCCCGAGCGTCCGCGCCACCGCAAACGCCCCCAGCGCGTTGGCCACGTTGAAGTGTCCCGGCAACCCCGTGCGCACCTCCACCTCCTCGCCGACGGGCCGAAAACGTCCTATATCCGGACGTTTTCGGCCCGTCGGCGAGCTTTTGACCGTGAAGCGAGCGCCGCCGGCATCGAAGGAGACGTCGCGAGCCGAGTAATCGGCCTCGGCGCCATCGGCGGAGAAGGTGACGCAGTCGAATTCCCCGGCGAGGCGGCGGCCGTAGAGATCGTCGACGTTGACGATCGCCGTTCCCGGTCCCGCCTCGAACAGCATCCGCTTGGCGCCGAAGTAGTCCTCCATGCCGGCGTGGAAGTCGAGGTGGTCCTGGGTCAGGTTGGTGAACAGCGCCACCTCGAAGTGGATCGCGTCGGCGCGGTGCAGGGTCATCGCGTGCGAGGAGACCTCCATCGCGCAGGCGCGGTCGCCGCTCTCGAGCATGCGGCGGAAGGTGGCCTGCAGGTCGATCGCCTCCGGCGTCGTCCGTTCGACCGACTCCTCGACGCCGCCCACCACTTGCTTCACCGTGCCCAGTAGGCCGCTGGAGACGCCGGCCGCCTCGAGGATCTCGCGAACGAGGAAGGCGGTCGTCGTCTTGCCATTGGTCCCGGTCACCCCGACGACCCGCAGTTGTGCCGTCGGGTCTCCGTGGAACCGCGCCGCCAGCGGCGCCATCGCCGCCCGCGCGTCGGCGACGACGACCTGCGGCACCCCCACCTCCAGCTCGCGCTCGACCACCAGCGCCGCCGCCCCGGCGGCGAGGACCTCGGCGGCGAACTCGTGCCCGTCGACCTTCTCGCCGCGAACGCAGAAGAACAACGTCCCGGGCTTGACTTTGCGGCTGTCGTAGGCGAGCCCAGTCACCTCCACCGCGGGGTCGCCCACAAAGCGGGCGCCACCTGCCGCCGCAACGAGCTCGTCGAGCCTCATCCGTCTCCGATTCTAGGAAGGAGGTCGGGTGGCGCCGCCACGCCTATTCCGGCGCCACGCCGAGATACGGCAGCGCGTAGGCAGCGATCTCGCCGAAGGCGGGGCCCGCCACCGAGCCGCCGTAGATGTCCCCTTGCGGCTGGTCGACGATCACCGCGGCGAGGAACTTCGGGTCCTGCGCCGGCGCGAAGCCGATGAAGGAAGCGACGTATTTGGTCTCCGAGTAGGTCCCGTTTTCGGCCACCTCGGCGGTTCCGGTCTTGCCGGCCAGGGTGTAGCCGGGCACGCTCACCTCGGAAGCGGTGCCGCCCGGCGCCAGCACGCCCTCGAGCATTTCCCGCACCTGCGCGGCGACGCCGGCGTCGATCACCCGGCGACCCTTCGGCTCGTGGATCTCTTCCTCGCCGACTCGCTTGATCAGCTGTGGCGGCCGCAGGGTGCCGCCGTTGGCGATCGCCGCGTAGCCGGCCATCATCTGCATCGGCGTTACCGCCAGGCCCTGGCCGATCGGCAGGTTGCCCATGCTCGAGCCCGAGTATTCGTCGAGCTCGGGCACGATGCCCTCTTCCTCGGCCGGGAACTGGACCCCGGTCGGGCGCCCGAAGCCGAAGCGGTTGATCCAGCGGCTGAACTTCTCCGCCCCGACCTCCTGCCCGATCGTCACCGCCCCCACGTTGGAGGAGTGGGCGAGGATTTCCGCCACGCTGAGGGTTTCGGTGCCGCGCGGATGCGAGTCTTCGATCACACGGTCGGCGACCTGGATGCTGGGCGCCAGCGTGAACGAGGAGGACGGCGTCACCAGTTCTTCCTCCAGCGCAGCGGCGACGGTGAAGGCCTTGAAGGTCGAGCCGGGCTCGTAGTTGAACCCGGTCGCCCGGTTCATCAGGTCGTCGTTGCTGACACTGGAGAGGTCGCTGGGGTCGACCGGTGGCCAGTTCGCCATCGCCAGGACCTGCGAGCTGCGCGGGTCCATGACGATCGCCGTCGCCCCCTTCGGCGAGAAGCTTTCGCCGACTCCGGCCAGCGCCCGTTCGGTCTGGGCCTGGATCAGCGGGTCGAGAGTCAGCTGGATATCTTCGCCATCGCTGGCTTCGCTCACCGTTTCCAGCCGGATCGGGTCGCCAAGCGCGTCGCGGACGATATGGCGCTCGCCGTCGCTGCCGGCGAGGATGTCTTCCTCGCCGGCCTCGAGCCCGATCAGACCCTGATTCTCGGAGCCGACGGCGCCGATCACCTGCCCCGCCATCTCCCCCTGCGGGTAGGTGCGGCGGCTGTCGGGCAACTCGCCGATTCCTTCCAGCTTCAGGCGTTCGATCCGGCCGGCCTGTTCGAGGCTGACTTTTTGGGCGATGTAGGAGAAGCCGGAATCGGCGGTCAGATCGCGCAGCACGTCGCCCTTGTCGAGTTCGAGAATCGAGGCCAGTTTCTCCGCCGCCCATGGTGGGTTTTTGACCTGATACGGCGTGGCGAAGATCGTCGCCGCGTCCTCGGAGGCGGCGAGTGCGTTGCCGCGGCGGTCGAGCAGGGTGCCGCGCAGCCCCGGCACCGTCACCGTCTCGGTCTGCTGGGAGATCGCCTCCGAGGCGAGGGCGCCACCGCGCACCCCCTGCAGCCAGAAGGCGCGCCCGACGATGAGCAGGAAGCAGAGCAGGAAGCCGGCGAAGAGGAGGCCGATCCGGCGCTCGATCAAGCGCATCCGCGGCCCGCCCCTACCCCGGGCTGGCGGCGGCGAGCCGCTGCGCCGCGGTAGCGACGTCGTCGGGGCCGGCGTCGGTGAAGTGGATGTCCGCGCTCGACGGCATCGCCAGTCCGAGCGACGAAGCCGCCTGGCGCACCGGGCCGACGCTGGTCAGCCGCGCATCGCGACTGCGCAGAATCGAGTTCTCCTGGTCGAGGGCGGTGATCTGGGTGTCGATGCCGCCAGTGGAGGCGGCGAAGCTGAGCGTAATCACGTTGAGGGTGACGATCCCGGCCAGGAGGACCCCGAGCACGGCGATCCAGGCACGGCCGCGGGTCATCCGCACCATCAGCCCGGAGTCGGGCAGCTGGCCGACCGCGACGGCGGTGCGGCTGGCGAACGGGATCAGCTGTCCGCCGACCCCCTTGGTCCTGGTCGTGACCCGGCGGGGCGCGCGCGCGGGTGCCTTGTGTGCCGGCGCAGCGACGCGGCTGCGCGGCGAGTGACGGGCGGGAGATTCACGGGCGGGAGCAGCTTTTTTCCGCGGGCTCGAAGGCACCGCCTTTTTGCGCGGCGGCGTCGTCCGCGAGGGCGCCGGGGCCGAAGCGGTGCGTCGGGCGGGAGCGGCGACGGCCATCAGCCGGCCCCTCCGGGCGGCGCGCTCTCGGCGATCTTGATCGCAGCGCGCAGGTGAGCCGAGCGCGAGCGCGGATTGGCCTCGACCTCCTCTGGCCCCGGCGCGACCGCGCGGCGGGTCAGCAGCTCCGCCTCGGGCTCGTGGCCGCAGACGCAGACCGGCAGCTCCGGTGGGCAGATGCAGCCACGCGCCTTCTCGGCCAGGAACTGCTTCACCGGCCGGTCCTCGAGCGAGTGGAAGGAGATCGCGGCGAACGACCGCCGACGGCGAGCATCTCCCAGGCCAGCGGCAGCGCCCCTTCGAGCGAGTCGAGCTCGCCGTTGACGGCAATGCGGATCGCCTGGAAGCTGCGCTTGGCCGGGTGGCCGCCGCCGAACCGCGCCGCCGCCGGCATCCCCGCCTTGATCGCCGCGACCAGCTCCGCGGTCGTGTTCAGCGGGCGCCGCCGCACGATCTCGCGGGCGATGCCGCCGGCATAGCGCTCCTCGCCGAAGCGGCGCAGGACCTGGGCGATCCGCGCCTCCGGCCACTCGTTGACGAGGTCGGCGGCGCTGAAGCTCTGGCGCGTGTCCATGCGCATGTCGAGCGGCGCGTCATAGGAATAGGAGAAGCCCCGCTCCCAGGCGTCGACCTGCATAGAGGACATTCCGAGGTCTACATAAACCATCTCTGGGCGCACCCCTTCGCCGTGCAGGGCCCGCAACCCTTCCGCGAAGTCGGCGCCGATGAAGCGCGTGCGGCAGGGCGCCGCGGCCGCGAACTCGGCGAAACGACCCGCGGCGGCGGGGTCGCGGTCGATCGCGACCAGGGTCCCGCTCGGGCCGAGCTGGGCGGCGATCTGGCGCGCGTGACCGCCGGCGCCGAAGGTGCAGTCGACCGCCGTCTGGCCCGGCTCGGGGGCGAGCAGCGAGGTCAGCTCCGGGGCGAGGACGGGCTGGTGGGTCATCGGCTCGATGCTGCCGGGCCGGAACTCGCGGCCGCAGGAGATGGAGATCGGTTCGGCATGAAGTCTCATGATCACGCGGCGCGCGGCGGCGGCGAGGCCCTCGGCGATCTCGGGGGCGGCGGCGTCGAGCTCCTGCTCCTGCTTGGCCCAGGCGTCGGCGTTCCAGATCTCCAGGTACTCCCCCGCCCCGATCACGACGCAGTTGCCGTCGAGGCCGGCGTGCTCGATCAGCGGCTTCGGCACGCGGATACGGCCGGCCGCGTCGAGCTTCTCATCGAAGGAGCCGCCGTGGAAGCGGCGGCGCAGCTGCCGCGCGTCGCTCCCGAAGGGGCTGTGCGGCGAGAGGAAGCGGTCGGAGAGCTGCTCGAACTCAGGCGTCGTGTGCACCCAGACGCAGGGGTCGAAGCCCTTGGAGAGAACGATGCCGTCGGAGAGCGAGGCGCGGAACCGCGAGGGAACCGTGAGTCGATCCTTGGAATCGAGGCTGTGCTCGTAGAGACCCCGAAATGCCACCTCGGCGTGTCCTTTCTGAGCGGAGGGCGGAAGAGTTGGGACCGGAGTGATGAGGTGGGAGGAGCCTCACCACCCCGGTCCTGGGCTTCAACTCGAGCGCCACAGTAGCCCACTCTCCCCCACTTTGCAACACGACCTCCCTCTGCAAGCCCATTTGCATCCGCTGCCGCACGCTAGGTTCCCGCCCGTGAGCGAAGCCACGGCCCCGCCCGACGACGCCAACGACCTGCGCGGCTACCACTTCAGGCAGCTGCTGAGCAGCAAGCTGACCTGGACGCTGATCCTCGGCTTCACCGTCGCCGCCGGGATCGCCGCCGCGATCTACGTCGGGGCCGCGGTCGGTGGCGGCGCCGCCCTCGCCGTCTTCCTGCTCTCGCTGCTGATCGCCTTCGGGATCGCGGACTCGCGCGCCGAGGACGCCTTCTTCCAGGTCTACGCGCAGCAGCACGGGCTCGAACTCGGCGGCCGCGCGCCGCTGCCTCCGACCACGCCACTGCTGCGCAAGG
Organism: uncultured Solirubrobacterales bacterium; assembly: GCA_963715395.1. GTDB lineage: Bacteria > Actinomycetota > Thermoleophilia > Solirubrobacterales > 70-9 > VAYN01. Next base: position 462,840 of record OY970238.1, on the reverse strand, counting down.
GCGATGACCGCTATGCCGAGCGCACCCTCTCAGGACCCTTCGGCGAAGGGGTCGAAGGCATCCTCGCTCTCTATACCTACGAGGACGAGACGACCGACAGCGAGGGCAACCGCCAGACCAGCTATTACCGCTACACGGTCGGCCTGGTCCCGGTGCCGGAGTGCATCCCCTTCGTGCCCGAGCTCTACTGCCAGCGCAAGTTCGGGCTGCGTTCGCTGGAGGGATTCGAGGACGCCTTCCGGACCAAGAAGGAGCGGGTCAAGCTGGAGAGCGAGGTGCTCGACGACAAGTACGAGATCTTCGCCGGCAAGGGGCAGGACGCCAACTGGCTGCGTCAGCTCTTCGCCCCCACCTTCATCGTCTGGCTCACCGACAGCGCCCCCAAGAAGTTCGCCTTCGAGCTGGTCGACGGCACCCTCTGCTGCTACGTCAGCGGCCACAAGAAGAAGGCCGAGGAGCTGGAGGAGATATCAGCCGCAGCCGCGGCAGTAGCCAGGCGCCTGCGCGAAGAGTCGCTGGAGTAGGCCGTGTCGAGTTGATCGGCCTATGGCCGAACAACTCGACACGCCTCAGAAGCCAGCGAGCAAGCTGCCGGCGTTGGCGATCAGACCGGCGGCGATCATCAGCAGCACCGAGGGGACGAGGACCAGGGCGACGACGAGCTGGATCTTCGGCGCCGCCCGCGCGGCGCGCTCCTCGACGGCGCGGCGGCCGTCGCGGCGCAGGGCGCTGGCCTGATCGCGCAATTGCTCGGCCAGGGGCGAGCCGAACCGGCGCGAACGCTCGATCGCGGCGACCAGGGTGGCGAGCTCGCTGCCGGGGACGCGATGGCGGAGCGAGCGCAGCGCCGCCGCAAAGGGGACGCCGGAGGAGAGCTCGGCGACGGTCAGCCGCAGCTCCTCGGCCAGCGGTCCCTCCCCCACCCGCGCCAGCTGCTCGAAGCCGGCGGCGGGACCGCGGCCGGCGCCGGCGCTGACCGCGAGCAGGTCGAGCGCGTCGGGCAACGCCGCGACGAGGCGTCGCCGACGGCGACGCGCCTCGCGCTCGAGCAGCGCGTCGGGGAGCAGGAAGCCGGCCGCCGGCAGGCCCGCCGCAACCAGTACGGCGGTGCGACCGGGGGCGGCGGGCACGGCCACCAGCGCGACCAGGCCGCCGCCCGCGGCACTGGCGAGCTTCGCCGCCAGAACCGCGCCGAGCGGCAAGCGTGCCTGGAGACCGGCGCGGCGCAGACGCTCCGGCAGGCCAAGCCGCAGTGCCGCCCGGGCCGAGCGCCGGCTGAGCCGGAACGGCAGCGAGCTGACGCCACCGCCCGGCCAGCCGGCGAACAGCTCGGCTGCCGCGGCGAAGCAAAGGAGGACGGCAAGTCCCGCTAGTAGAGCCGCGCCGCTCATGCGGCCACATGCGAGAGGCGCCGGATCGCTACGAAGCCGGCGGCCTGCAGCGCCGCGGCGAGGGCCAGCATCGCGGCCGCGGGCGGCGAACCGAGCAGACCGGCGACGAACCCCGGCTGAATCAGCTCAGCGAAGAGGGCGCCGCCGCTCGGCATCGCCACCACCAGCAGGCCGGTGAAGCGCGCCTGCGCCGTGGCCGAACGAGCCTCCTCGGTCGCCCGGTCCCGTTCGGCCGCGCCCGCCGCGAAGCGCCGCAGCAGCCCGGCCAGATCGCCGCCGGCCAGCCGCTGGCTGAGCAGGGCGCCCGCAAACGCATCGACCCGGGACGAGTGCATTCGCTGCCGCCAGGCCGCAACCGCCTCGGCGGTGGCGGCGCCGAGGTCGAGCTCGGCGCCGAGGCGCGCCAGCTCGATCGCCGACGGGCCGTCAAGCGCGGCGGCGGCAGCCAGCAGCGACGCGCGCAGCGAACGACCGGCGCTGAGGGAGTCGGCAATCGCCGTCGCGATCTCCGGCAGCGAGCGCTCGACCGCGAGCCGGTAACGACGGCGGCGACTGGAGATGGCCCAGCCGGCGAGGGCCGGGCCGGCGATCGCCAGCGGCAGCGCCAGCGTCGCGCCAGCGAGAAACCAGCCGGCGAGAACCGCGGCTCCGGCCCCGAGCAGGGCCAGTCGACGGCGCTCCGCGGTCGAGGGCAAGTAGCCCTCGCGGCCAGCGCGCCGCAAGGGCTCCACCGCCACCCGCAGCCAGCGCGCAGCGGCCGGGCTGGCCAGTAGCGCCTCCCGTGCCGCGAGCGCCGCCAAGCCCCCCGCAGCCGCGGCAACCAAGGAGGGCAGCAGCGACGACGGAGCGTTCATTTGGGCTCGGCGGCGGCGAGCGTACGGACCGCGGTGGAACCGGCCGCCCGCACCACCTCGGCGATCTCGCTGACGACACGGCCGCCGTCCGCGCGCCGCTCGAGGTGGACGACCAGCTCGATCCCCCGCTGCACCTGCTCGGCGATCGCCGCGTGCGGCAGGCCGATGCCAGCCATCAGCGCCAGCGTCTGCAGCCGGCTCAGCGCGTCGGCCGGCGAGTTGGCGTGGATCGTCGAGAGGGCGCCGTCGTGGCCGGTATTGAGCGCCGTCAGCAGGTCGAGGGCCTCCGGGCCACGTACCTCGCCGATCACGATCCGGTCCGGACGCATCCGCAAGGCGTTGCGGAGCAGGTCGCGGATCGTCACCTCGCCGCGGCCCTCGATCCCCGCCGGCCTGCTCTCCAGCCGCACCACGTGCGGTTGCTGCAGGCGCAGCTCGGCCGCATCCTCGATCGTCACCACCCGTTCCCCGGGCGAGATGAAGCGCGAGAGGGCGTTCAGCAGGGTGGTCTTGCCGGATCCGGTCCCACCGCTGATCAGGACGCTGCGATGGTCGGCGACGGCGGCGCGCAGCGACCGCCGCTGGCCCTTGGTGAGGGTGCCGAGCTCGACCAGCTCCTCGGGCCCAGGCCGGCTGGCGCCGAAACGGCGAATCGAGACCAGCGGTCCCTCGATCGCCAGCGGCGGGATCACCACGTTGACCCGCGAGCCGTCGGCGAGGCGGGCATCGACCATCGGGCTGAGCTCGTCGACGCGCCGGCCCAGCGGCGCCAGGATCCGCTCGATCGCGTTGCGCAGCTCCTCCTCGCCGGCGAAGGCGACGTCGGTCGCCTCGATCCGCCCCCCGCGCTCGACGTAGACGACCCCGGGACCGTTGACCATCACCTCCTCCACCGCGGGATCGGCCAGCAGGACCTCGAGCGGACCGAGCCCGACGCTGTCGCGAACGATCCGGGTCGCCAGCTGCTCGCGATCGCGGTGCGACAGCAGGACCGCCTGCTCGTCGACCAGCCGCCGCACCGCCTGCTCCAGATCCTCCGCCGGGTCCTTTCCCGCTGCCGCCTCGGTCCGGCGCTGCTCGACCAGCCGTGCCCGCAGCGCGCTCGCCAGCTCGGCCAGATTGCGCTCACGAGCCGCCACGCTCAGTCCCGCGCCAGCAAGGTCAGCCGACGGGCGAAGCTCTCGGCCGCGATCAGCCGCAGCGCCTGGCTCCGGGTCAGGCCAAGGGTCGCCCTGGCCAGCCCTTCCGACTCGATCCCAGCGCTGCCCGGGCCGAGCTCGAGCAGGGGCACCGCAGCCGCTGCGACGTAGGTGCGACCGGGTCCCGAGCCACTCGGTTCCGTCGTCACCACGACGTCGACCCGACGGCCGCTCGGCTGCGCCCCGCCGAGCAGCAGGGCCTCGGCCCCGCTGACCGCGATCTCGACCGGGCGGCGACCGTGAGCCAGCCTCGAAAACCCGCCCCCCTGGTGGCGCGGCGGATGCAGCTGGGCGGCGAGCAGGTAGGAGCCGGCGGGGATCGTCGCGCTCGGTGCCAGGCCGATCGCTTCGGCGGGGTCGACCAGCGCCCCGCTCGGGACGAAGCGAACTGGAACCCGCCGCACCCCCAGCGCCGCAGCGGCTCGGCCCGGGTCGATCGGCCGCGCGGCGACCAGGCCCTCGCGAGCGACCACCACGGGACGCAGGGCGCCGTAGCCCTCGGCGACCCGCTCCCCGTAGCGGTCGGCAATCGCCGCTGCGGCGGCGGCTGCGACGGCCGCCGCGAGCGCGAAGAGGAGCGCGCGGCGGCGTCGGCTCACGCGACTCCAGCGGCGGGCAGCGGCAGCTCGAGCGCCGCCCGGGTCCCCCGCTCGCTGCGACTGAGACGGAAGACGCCGCCGTGGGCTGCCGCGGTGCGGGCCACGACCCGCAGTCCGTGACCACGGCGGCGCCGGCCCGAGAGGCGGGCAATCCGCCCGGCCAGACCCCGAGGCGGTCGTGGAGCGCGGGGGCCCTGACCAGAATCGGTCACCGATATCTCCAGGGAGCCGCAGCTTGCATGCCCTTCGAGGATCACCTCCGCTCCGCCGTGCTCGATCGCGTTGACGATCAGGTTGTCGAGCGCTTGCGCCAGGGCGCAGCGATCGCCGAGCACCGCTGCCTCCGTCGCGGCCCAGCGCACCGACAGGGCGCCGCCGTGCAGGCCGGCCCGCGCCCGCCAGCGAGCGGCCGCCGCTTCCACGAGTGGGCGCACCTGAACTGGGGCGCGCTCGACGCCGAGCGGCCGCCCGTTGACCTCGCTCTCCAGCCGCTCGAGAGCGGTGGCCGCGATCTCGACCACATCTTGCAGTGGCACCGCGTCCTCAAGACGTGCGCCCGGCGCCGCCAAGGCGAGTGCCTGCAGTGGCCGGCGCAGCTCGTGCAAGGCCTCGTTGACCGCGGCGCGGCGACGACCGAGGTAAAGACCCTGTGCCGCCACCGCGGCCAGAGACGCACCCAAAGGCCAGGCCGCTGTGAGCTGGGCCAGCTCTAGCTCCATGGCAGGCCTGCTGCTTCAGCCGGGACGTGCATGGCTCCTTCAATGGCCCGGCGGCGCCGACCTCTCCCCCCGGCACGGCAAAGAACGCGCCGCTCTGGACTGACGCCGCTTTAACTAATAGGCACCCGCCATCCCAAAGCGGTCTCGGCCAGGCGCCTCGGGGCAGCGGGTGCACCCGGGATAAGACCACATTTGAGTAAAAAGCGGTTCATAAGTTTCATCGTGGGCGCCGTCGCACCCGATTGCTTGGCTCTTTTCGCATTGGAAAAGGCCTTCGACCGCGGAAACGACGGAGCGTTTTGAAATACTTGATCCACGAACCGCGGTGGAATGCCACCCCCGCGCCACCCACACCCCGGCCCCCCAACGATCGGAGAATCTCCCGTGGCCCAGACGAAAACCTCGCCCGAGGGCATCACGCAGCAGCTTGCGAAGGCGCTCGCCCATCCGCTGCGCGTGCGCATCCTCACCTCCCTCCACAAGGGCGTCTCCAGCCCCAACCAGCTCTCGCAAGAACTCGGCGAGCCGCTCGGCAACGTCAGTTACCACGTCAAAACGCTGCTCGAGTACGACTGCGTCGAGCTGGTCAAAACCGAGCCGCGCCGTGGCGCCGTCGAGCACTTCTACCGCGCCACCGAGCGGGCCTTCTTCAGCGCCAGCGACTGGGAGAAGATCCCGGCCTCGGCACGCAAGGGCATCTCCGGCTCAATCCTCGAGACGGTCGGCAAGGACGCGACCGAGGCGCTGATCTCCGGCAGCATCGATGCCCGCAGCGAGTCCCACGTCAGCCGCACCCCACTCGTCCTCGACGAGCAGGGCTGGAGCGACGTCACCAACCTGCTCGCCGAGACGCTCGACCGGGCGCTCGAGATTCAGGACGAAGCGGCGACCCGCCTCAACAGCGAGAAGTCCGATTCGATGAACACCAAGCTGGCGATCATGCACTTCGAGTCGCCACCGGCAGAGAAGAAGTCGAAGTAACGATCGAGCCGCAGAAGGCCCGGGGCGCGCCGCGGGACGCGCGCCGGGCCTAGCGCTCGCCCCTCCCCTAGCCGTCGATCAGGCGGTAGCCGATCCCCCAGCAGTTGACGACGTAGCGGCTGTGCACGGGGTCCAGTTTCCGCCGCAGCCGGCTGGCATGGGAGTCCAGCGTCCGGGTCTGCGCATTGCCGATGAACCCCCAGACCTCGTTCAGCAGCTCTTCCTTGGAGAAGACGCGGGTCGGGTCGCTGACCAGGACCCGCAGCAGCGCGAACTCTTTCTTCGCCAGCCGCACCTCGCGCTCGCCGACGAGCACTTTGCGCCGCAGCGGATCGAGCACCAGCTCGCCCACCCGGATCGGACCTTCGCGCCGGCCGATTCGGCGCCGCAGCACCGCGCCGATCCTGGCCCGCAGCTCCTCGACGCTGAACGGCTTCGTCAGGTAGTCGTCGGCGCCAGCGGTGAGACCGCGGATCCGGTCGGCCTGGGCTCCGCGGCCGGTGAGGACGATCACCGGCAGCTGCGGGTCGAAGCGCGAGTCGACGCCGTCGGCTTCGCGGATCTCACGCAGGACGTCGAGCCCCGAAGCGTCGGGGAGCGAGAGGTCGAGAAGGAGCAGGTCGGGGTGGTTGTAGCGGCAGAGGCGGAGGGCGTCGGAAGCGCTCGGAGCCGGCAGGACGCCGAAGCGATCGGCGATCAGGTGGTCGCAGAGCAGGTCCAGCGTCACCGCGTCGTCCTCGCAGACGACGACGCTGGCGATCTCCTGGCGGTGCGGAAGCATGGCCCCTCTAAGTCACTGGCCGCGAAAACTCTCCCCCTACGATGCCGGCACCTCCAGCACGGCCCTGGCACCCCGGCACCAGACGAGGCGGCAAGCGGGCAGCCGGCGGTGGACCTCGAGCGGCCGGCCCTGGCGATCGAGGAAGGCGAGATCGAGATCGAAGCGCATGCCGAAGGTGTGGACGCTGGCGCAGCCGGGGATCAGCAGGCCCTCGCCGACCCGCTCGCGCGACAGCCCGGCAAGGCCGAGCAGTCGGGAACTGGAGCCGACGGCAACGGCGACGTCGAAGCCGCAGACCCGTTCGCGGGGAAGGCGGCGCAGGCGGGCGGCGAGCATCTGGGCGTCAAGGCCCCCGGCCGGCCCAATTCGCCCCCGGGTGCAAACCGCCGTTCAGGCACCGGCCCGAACAGGCACGCGCGTACGATGATCGGCAAGATCATGGACCTGCTCCCGCTGGGCTTGCGGGTTCAGGATGGCTTCAACTCATGGATAAGAAAACGACCCGCAGAGGGAACTACGAGTCTGGCTCCGATTACGTGCTCGAGTACGGCGAGCTCCGCTTCGCTTTCAACGAGGGCGACTTCGGACAGCGGGTCGAGCAGGCCGCGGTCAAGCTCGGCTTCGTCCACCAGGGGCTCAGCCAGGAGGAGCTGGACGACCTCCTCGACCTTGCCGTCAGCGGTGAGATCGCCGAGCCCAGCTCGCGCCTCGGCGAGCACATCAACGACAACTGGGAGGATCTGGTCGGGCCTGCCAACCGCAGTCTCGTCCACTGGATCCGCCGCCTCGTCTTCCGCGGCGCCTGGCTCGACCAGCGGGTCAAGGAGGGTGAGCTCGACGTCATCTTCGACGAGCGCACCCAGACCTTCGGCTACGTGCAGCCGGATCGCTCCTCCGACCTGATCGAGCTATCCAAAGAGCCCAGCTGGCGCCGCATCGCCTATAGGCGATAGCGAGCGCTACGAGCCGAGCGCTACGAGCGCTCGAGCGCAGCTACGACGGTGAGCGTGCCGCTACCCGTGGCAGTGCGGCCGGCGTCGAAGAACTCCTTGGCGGCGTCGGCGTCGCCGTAAGCCTCACCGAGGCGGGTCAGCGAGTCGACCAGCAGGATCACGTCATCGCCGCCGGAGGCGCGGGCGATCGCCTGCGCGAGAGCGTCGCTGGCGTGGCGGGGCTGGCCGGCGGCGACGATCTCCGCTTTCGGCGCCTCGCGGCGCCAGTCGGCCAGCTCCTCAGGGCTTGGGTCGATCAGCAGCGCCACCGGATCGGGACCCTTGTCGTCAGAGAGATCGGCGGCGATGCCGCGCAGCAGCGTGGTGCAGGCCTCGCGGCCCTCGGCATAGACCAGCGCCTGACGACCCGACTCGGGCGGCAGCAGCAGTCCCTGCAGGGTCACGCTCTGCTTGCCGCGGCGGCCGAAGCGACGACGGCGACGGCGACGCGGTCGCGAGGAAGGCTCGGGGGTTGCGACGGCTGGCGCGGATGGGGACTTGGGCGCCGGGGCCGGCTCGGGATCGGGCTCGGGACGCGACTCGCGGGCGCGGGCGCCCTCGGCGCCTCCCTCTCTCGCCGCCGGTTTCCGCCCACCGCGACTGCGGCGGCGGCGTGCTGGCCGCTCACGCTGCTCGGACCCGGCGCCGGCCGGGCGCCGCTCGCCCTGACCTGAGCCGCCACCGCCCGCATCGCCGTTCGACAGCTTCGCGATCAGCTCCGCCCGGGTCAGCATCCGGTAGCGCTCGACGCCGGCCTCGGCGGCCAGCGCGTGCAGCTCGGCGAGGTGCTTGTTCTCCAGCTCAGCCTTGGTCATCGCAGCGGCAGGTTATTCAACCGGCCCCGGCGGGGTCGATGCCCTCCAGCGCCGCCGCCTGCACCCAGGCCTCCGCCTCCTTCTTGATCTGGCGGCGCGACCAGCCGAGCTCCCTGCCCAGGACCTCGGCGACCGGTCGCACCGCGGCGGCATCGCGCAGCTGCGGCGCCGCCAGGATTCCCAGCCGGGTACGGCGCAACAGCACGTCGGCGACACAGCGGGCCTGCTCGTGGCGGGCGGCGATCGCCACCTCGGCCAGCAGGTCGGGGCGACCGGGGACGATCGGCTGGGCCAGCTTCGGCTCCTTCCAGGCGAGGTCGAGGACGGCGCGGGCAGCGTGCCCATAGCGGAAGGCCAGCTGTGCCGCCACCTCCTCCCCCACCCCATCCGGCCCCTCCAGATCCCCGCTGCGCGCCTCCATGCCGAGCGGGATCTCGGCGGTGTGGCAGGGAGCCTCGCGACCCTCGCGCTCGACCAGCCGGTCGACCGTCTGCTTCGCCATCCGCCGCCAGGTCGTCAGCTTGCCGCCGGTGATCGTCAGCATCCCCGAGGAGGTCTCGTACAGCTCCGCCTTACGCGAGATGTCGACCGACTTGCGCGGGTCGCCGCTGGAGATCAGCGGCCGCACGCCAGCGTAAGCGCCGACCAGGTCGGACTGGGTCAGCCCGACGCCGAAGAACTCGTTGACCGCCTCGAGCAGGTACTCGAGGTCGTCCGCTCCGGGCGCGGGGTGAGCGGTGTCGCCGTCGAAGTCGTTGTCGGTGGTGCCGACGAGAGTGCGGCCGTACCAGGGCAGCGAGAAGATCATCCGGCCGGCGCCGGCCGGGACGATGCAGGCGGCGCTGCCCATCGGCAGGTCCGCCTGGTCGAGGATCAGGTGGGTGCCGCGACTGGGGGCGATCCGCGGCACGTCCTCCTCGCCGGCGATCTCCTCGGGCCGGATCCGGTCGGCGAAGACCCCGGTGGCATTGACGACGTGGTCGGCGCCGACCTCGATCCGCGCGCCCGACTCGGCCTCCTCGAAGGCGACGCCTGTCGCTTTGCCGTCGACGGTGAGGACCTCGGTGACGTTGGCGCCGTTCAGCATCACCGCGCCGAAGCGCTCGGCCTCGCCGAGCACGGTGAGGACGAGGCGGACGTCGTCGGTCTGACAGTCGTAGAAGAGGTAGGCGTCCTTGGGGTCGCGTGGGCCCAGCGCCGGCACCATCTCCAGAACTTCGTCGCGGTCGATCGTGCGATGGCGATCGGGCGACCAGTAGAAGTCCTCGTCCTCTTCCTTGGAGGAGCGGAGCTCGCGACGGCTGCGGCCGACCCGCGTCGTCGCCATCACGTCGTACATGTTGAGGCCGAGACCGAGTTTGCGGTCGCGGCGCTCCTCACCCAGGGCGGCGACTAGGAAGGGAGTCGGGTAGACCAGGTGCGGCGCCAGCTGCACCATCAGCTGCCGCTCCAGCAGTGCCTCGCGGACCAGGCCGAGGTCGAAGTTCTGCAGGTAGCGCAAGCCGCCGTGGACCATCTTCGAGGAGCGGCTGGAGGTGCCGACGGCGTAGTCGCCGCGCTCCAGCAGGGCAACCGAGTAGCCGCGCGACGCGGCGTCGAGGGCGACGCCGGCGCCGGTGATGCCGCCGCCGATGACGACGAGCTCGAAGCGCTGGCCGGCGATGGCCTCGATTGCGGCGGCGCGGGTCAGCATCGGCGGGCCATCAGTCGAGGAAAACCGTGGTCGCGTCGACCGGGGGACGCTCCGGCGCTGGGCGCTCCTGGCGCGGATGGCCGAGGTGAAGCAGGCCGACGAAGCGCTCGCCGTCGGGAAGGCTGACGGCGGCGCGACCCTCGGCCTCGCGCAGCAGGCCGGGAGTGCGCCAGTAGCCGGCAAGACCGCGAGCGTGGGCGGCGAGCAGGACGATGTAGGAGGCGGCCGCGGTCGCGTGCAGGTCCTCCTCGGACTGGACGGGATCGTCGCCGAGTACCGCGGAGACCACGATCAGGGTGGGACAGCGGTCGAGCTTGGCGGCGCCCTCCGGCCCGGCGACCAGCTTCAGGCGCCGCAGCGAGTCGGGGCCGACGACGCGGAAGCGCCAGGGCGCCGTCAAATGGTGGTTCGGCGCCCAGCGCGCCAGCTCCAGCAGCTCGAGCAACTGCTCGCGCGCCAGCGGCTCCGAGGCGAAGGCCTTGTGGGTGCGGCGGGTGCGTATCGCCGTCTCGACGTCCATCGACACAGTTTCGCGGGTCCGGTCGCCGTGCATCCGCCCGCTGGCTAGAGGCCGTAGCGCCAGCGCATCCAGAGGTGGCGGCTGCCGAGGGTGGCGGCGAAGAGCAGGCCGCCCGCCAGCAGGCCCAGGGCGGCGGCGCCCCAAGGGCTGGTGTCGGAGTCTTCTTCGGACGGCTGCGACGCGGGCGGTTCCGGGGCGGGGGTGGCGGCATCCCCCCTCACTCGCCCCCCGGGAGGAGACGTTTCGGCTGGCGCCCCGGGCGCGGCTGCGCCCGGGGGTCGCAAAACGTTCGGGGGGACACCGCCACCCCCGCTCTCGGGCACGGTAGGTGAGGCGGGAGAGACTCCGGGTGGGGTTGCGGGGACTTCCGAGGGACTGACCGATGGGGGGAGTTCGCCGGGGGGAACGCCACCGGTTTCGGCTTGTGAGATAGCTGGCTCGGGTTCGCGCGGGGGTGCTGGGACGGGATAGGACTCTCCGGCTGCTGCTACCAGGACCTGGCCGGTGACCCAGACCGGGGTCTGGTCACTGGACTTGGAGTAGCGGTAGTGGCCGTCGCTGGCCTGCTGGCGGGAGAGGTACTCGGGGGCGCTGGTGCCGCCGCGGCGGAACGAGTCGGGGTCGCCGCCGACGGCGAGGATGCCCTGGATCGCCCAGGCGGTCGACTGCGTGTTGACGGAGCCGTTGCCGCCGAGCGGGAAGCCGCCGCCGGGTCGCTGCGCCTGGCGCAGGTAGGAGAGTCCCTGGCGGGCCGCCTTGGAATCCGGCGAGAGCGCCTGCATGACCGCGCCGGTGCCGTCGGCCGTGCTCGGCGAGCCGGGCACGTCACCCCAGCCGCCGTCGTCGTTCTGGACCTTGCGCAGCCAGGAGAGCGAGGGGTCGACGGCTTCGCTTCCGGCGGCCCTAAGGGCGATCACGGCGAAGGCGGTCGAGTTGGGCCAGCCTTCGTAGGAGCCGTTGTCGCGGCGCTTGCCGAGCAGCCGGGCGACCAGGTTCTCGCCGCCGAAATCGCGCGCGTCGATACCGGCACCAGCGAGGGCGACGATCGTGCGGGCGAGGTCACCCGGACTCTTCAGTTCGCCGCTATGGCCGCGCAGGAAGTCGACCGGCGTGCGGCCCGAGCGGAAGACGTCGACGGGGTTCTCGCCGGCCGCCTCCAGGCCCATCATCGCCCAGGCGGTCATCTCGGCGCCGGAATCGTCGTCCGGCGCCGAGCCGAAGCCGCCGTCGTCGTTCTGGGCCGCGCGCAGCCAGGCGGCAGCGCTACTGACCTCGGAGGCATCGGCGCGGCTCGGGGCGAGCGCTCCCAGGGCCAGGGCCAGGAGCAGAAGCACCGCGATCTCACCCGCACGCAGGCCCGAGCGCAGACCGCCCACCGACGGTGGAGCCGGCGCCTGGCGGTCCTTTCGCCCCCACTCGAAGCGCTCGCGGAAGCGGATGAGCATCCGCACCATCGCCGGCCCGGCGAGCAGCGCGAAGGCGACGTTGCCGGCCGCGTGGGCAAGGTCGAACGGCAGCGCGCGCACCTGCAGCACACCGAAGCGCTCCAGCGACAGGTCCCCTCCATAGGTCGCCATCAAGGAGAAGTTGAGCAGAGCGCCGTAGGCGATGCCAGCGAAACCGCAGATCGCGGCGAGACCGAGCCGGCCGACGTTGCGACCGCCGAGCGCCAGCGCGGCGCCGAGCACACCGCACAACCCCCAGCCGGCCATCTGCCACGGCGTCCACGGTCCCTGGCCGAACCAGAGGTTCGAGACCAGCGCCGCCAGGGCCCCAACCGCAAACCCCGGCGCCGGCCCCAGCGCGAAGCCAGCGAAGATGACGATGTCGGTCGTCGGCTTGACGTTGGGGAAGGCGGCAAAGGCGATCCGCCCCGCGATCGCCAGCGCCGCCAGCGCCGCAACCAGGGCGACGACCTGCGCCGGCGGCCGCGAGCGCTCGTACCAGACGAAGCCGCCGGTCAGCACGGCTCCGAGGATCAGGAAGCTGGCCAGCTCCCAGCTCATCGCGCCCCCTCCCCTGCCTCACGCAGCGCGGCCGCGCCCTGCTCAGGCGTGACGACCCCCGGCAGATCAAGCACCCGCGCCACCTCCGTGGCGAAGTACCAGCCGCCGGAGAGGATCTCGCTCGCGGGCCCGTCGGCGATCACCACCCCGTCCCCGAGCAGCACCACCCGCTGCGCAAACGCCGCCGCGAACTCGACGTCGTGCGTAGCGACGACCACCCCGGCGCCGCGGGATGCGAGATCGCCGACGAGCGCCACCAAATCGTCCTTGCGCGCCCGATCCATCCCCCGGGTCGGCTCATCCAGAGCGACCACGCCGGGCAGCGCCTCCCCCTCCATCTGTCCTGCCAAGGCAATCGCCAACGCCAACCGCTGCCGCTCTCCCCCGGAGAGATCACGCGGATCCGCATCCACCGCATGCTCCAGACCCACCAACTGCAGAGCCGCCAGTCCTTCCTCCCCAGGCAGTTCGTCCCCGACCCTCTCCCGCACCAAGTAGTCGCTCGGGTTCTGCGTCAACAAGGCGATCCCATTCGACGCCTCGACCCTTCCACGGACTGCCTCGACCAGGTCAGCCGCGGCCCTCAGCAGCGTGCTCTTGCCGGCTCCGTTCCGCCCCATCAGCGCCACCCGTTCCCCCTGTCCCACCTCGAGATCTATCCCCCGCAGCACGTCATGCCGCTCGTCATCCCTCGCCAGCTCCACCCACAACGACCTGGCAGTGAGGACGGGAGAAGCCGGGGAGCCGACCCCCTCCGAACGGCTTGTACTTCTCGGGCGCTCCAAACTCGGACGGCCTCCGCCGCCCCACCCGAGCAAGTTGAGAGAGGAGGGGGTCGGCTCCCCGGCGCCCCCGCCCTCTCTTGATTCGAGGAGGGCCCGGGCCGCGCGAACGCCCACAGGCAGCGGGTCGATGCCAGCCAGAGAGAAGAGACGGGCGGCTGGGGTCTCCAGGGCCGGGTCCGCGCGCTGGGCCCAGGCGAGGAAGTCGCCAGGGGACCCATCGAAGGCGATTTTGCCCGTGTCCATAGCGACGACACGGTCGGCGGCGGCGAGGCAGCGCTCGAGACGGTGTTCGGCGAGAAGCACGGCGACCCCCCACTCCTCGTTGAGCCGGCGCAGCAACCAGATCAGCTCGTCGCCGGCGACGGGATCGAGCTGGGAGGTGGGCTCGTCGAGGACGACGAGGCGAGGGCGGGTGACCAGGGCAGCGGCAAGGGCCACGCGCTGGAGCTCGCCGCCGGAGAGCGAGTCGACGGTGCGTCCGAGCAGGTGCGGGATCGCGAGGGCCAGGGAGACCTCCTCGACGGCACGTGAGCGTGAGCCGGCCGGATCGCCGCGCATCTCCAGCGGCAGCTCGATCTCGGCGGCGACGGTGGTCGAGACGACCTGGGTCTCGGGGTCCTGGGCGACATAGCCGACGGCCACGGCGAGCTCGCTGGGGCCGGTGTCGAGGGCGTCGATGCCGGCGACGGCGACGCTGCCCTCGATCTCGCCGCCGTGGAAGTGCGGGACGAGGCCGCAGGCGGCTTTGAGGAGGGTCGACTTGCCGGAGCCAGAACGGCCGGCGAGGAGGACGAACTCGCCGGGGGCAATCGCGAGGGAGACGTCGCGGAGGGATTCACGGCTGCCGTGGGGGTAGGCGTAGCTGAGGTCCGCGATCGCGAGGGCGGGCGGAGCGCCGCGGCGGATCGCCAGCTCAGACACGGCCGACCTCCGGGGCCGCTGCGGCAGCGGGGCCTCGTGGGGGTGAAGAGACGAACGGAGAAGGCGACGAGCTGGCAAGGCGGCGGCGCGGCTTGCGCCGCAAGGGCGCCAAACCGCTGAGGGCAACGATCGTCGCAACCGCGATGGTGCTGGCGCCGATGCCGAGCTGCACCGTCGGGTAGGCGTCGAAGCCGCCGGCGCCGAGCAGCTGGCCGGCGATCGCGGCGGCGAGGATGGCCACGGCGACGAGATAGAAGCGGCGGTCGAAGCGCGATCCGCGGGGACCACCGGCGCGATGGCGGTCGAGGCCGTAGCCGCGCAGCTCCAGGGTGGCGGCAACGTCGACGGCACGGTCGAGCGAGCCGGCGAGGAGGCGGCGGGCGAGCGGGGCGCGGCCGGCCGCGGCGGCGCCGGGGCCGCGCAGGCGAGCGGCGTCGCGCAGGCGGGCGGCGTCGGCGGCGGCGACTGGGACCAGGCGCGAGACCAGGCTCGCGGTCAGGGCCGAGCGGCCGGCGAGGGGGCGCAGCGCCCGCAGCACCCGGTCGGGGTCGACGCAGGCCGAGTAGACGGCGAAGGCGATCATCACGACGACCGCGCGCAGGCCGAAGACGGCGCCGTCGGCGAGCGCCTCGGCGGTGACGTCGACCGGGCCCAGCAGCGGCCAGTCGCCGAGCCGGGCCAGAACGGTGGCGCCGCGGTCGACGACGAGGGCGTTGACGACGACGATCGGCAGCGCGATCGCGAGCCCGAGCCGCACCGCGGCGGCAACGGCACCCCCGGCTCCGGCGAGGCGGCCGGCGAGCGCCGCCGCCACACCGGCGGCGAGGAGAATCAGGGGGCTCGAGTAGAGGAAGGCGACCGCGGTGAGCGACCCGAGGTAGGCGACGGCGGCGCCGGGCGAAGCGGCCTGCAGCGGCCCAGGCCGCGGCGTGTAGGCAAACGGCGATCTCATCTCATCCCGCCGCGATCGGCAGCGGCGCCTCCTTCCCCTCCGCGGTCGCCACCGCGTAATGGTCGCGCAGCTTCGCCTCGTCGAGCAAACTTGCGGCGGCGCGCACGGCAGCTGCCGTGGCGCCAGTCACGAGCCAGACCGGCGGCGCTTCGTAGCGCCGCGTCGCCGCCACCAGACCAGCGCCGGGACCAAGCTCACGGGCCCGCTCGCCGTCCTCGTCGAGTCCGACGAGGCGGTAGCCGCCCCCGTCCCGCTCGAACTCGGCGAAGACGCCGCTTTCCGCCGGACCCGCCTCGACCGCGGCGGCGGCCGGGTCGTCTCGCAGCCGCGCCCAGGGTCCAACCAGGACGCGAATCGCCCCGCCTGGCGAACCTCCCGCAAGGCCCACGCCGGCACCCCTCAGCGCCCGCCGCACCTGCCCGCAGGCGCCGCCGGCTCCGTCGCACTCGAGCACCACCGGGTGCTCGTCGCCTTCGTAGCCGCCGGCAAACGGGGCAGGCCAGGAGCCGACCACCGCCGGCACGTGGTTGGTCGCCGCCCAGTCGCGGTAGTCCCACCAGATTCGCTCGCCGCCCTCGAGCGCGTAGTCGGCGGCGCCGACCGGCGACTCGATGCCGTCGACGTAGAAGAACCAGTCGAAGGGGTCGCCATCGCGCTGGGCTTCCTCCACCCCCTCGATCGACTGCACGTAGCCGCCGCCGTAGCGGGTGGAGATGTCGGCGCTGCCTTCGAGCACCCGCATCACCGTGTCCGACTCGTCGGCACCGACGCTGCGCTGCAGCACCGGCACGCTGCCGAATTCGCGCGTCACCGTCAGCTCGACGTCGCCGATGCCGGCGCCGGCGCCGAGGCCGCAGCCGGCGGCCGCGAGCGCTGCGCAGAGCAGCGCCGTCGCGACCGCCGTGCCGCGGCTGCGGCTCACTTAGTCGTCTGCGGGCAACTGCCGGCGACGCAGACGTAGACCGGCGCCGCGGGCGAGGGGATGTCCTTGCCGTGGGTGGCGCTGAGCTCTTCGTACAGCGGGACGCTCGCGGTCAGGGTCACCGTGGCGCGGCCGTCGGCTGCGGTGACGACCCCCGGCGCACCGGCGATCTTCGCCCCCGCGACCGGCTTGCGCTTGCCTTTTTCGTCGTAGGAGACGACGCGGACCTCGAACGGGACGCCGCTGTCAGCGCGTTCCGGCGCTTCCAGCGCCAGCTCGTTCGGGTAGGGGTAGGACGGCGCCAGGTCCCAAAGCACTTCGTCGCCGGCCTTCAGCTTGATCGCGTCGCCGCTGACCGTGGCGCCCTTGTGGTTGACCTTGAGGTACCAGGACGCTTTGCCGGAGACGACGCTCGTGCCGACCCCGCAGATGCCGAGGCCGAAGTCGAAGGCGTCGGTGACCAGCAGCGGCCGCAGAGCCGGGTTCGCCTTCGAGGACTGGGCGAGCGCACCGAGAGCCGTCGGCCCCTTGACGGTCACGGACTTGCCGCTGCCGGCGGTGCCGGCGCCAAAGCAGTTCGCCTTCGGGCTGGTCTTGATCGTCGTGGTGGCGGCCTGCAGGTCTTCTTCGGTCAGCACCTTGCCGCCCTTGCCGACGACGCGGAGGTCGACGAGCGGGCCTTTGGCAGAGCTGCTGGCGCCGTTTGCAGAAACTACGGCGGCGGCGGACAGGACGAGAGCCAGCGCGCACGCAGCGACCAGCCGGATTGGAACGAGTCTTGGCATTTAAGCCACCCTTTCCTCGAGGGTTGTCATGGCTGGCCGGGGACAGGTCTCCTGGCTTCCGGGGCTGGGTCGGCCGCACCTTCCCGGGGATTCAGTGTCGTCCCCAGTGGCCGGCGCACTGGCGCCAGCGGCTTCCCTTGACCCGGTCACAGTGGCGGGACCGCGCCGGGCTTGCACCGGACTTCCCTTGACCACCGACCGTATTTACGCGGCCGAGTCTATCCGTCGCCCCCGCGTCGGCGCT
Organism: uncultured Solirubrobacterales bacterium; assembly: GCA_963715395.1. GTDB lineage: Bacteria > Actinomycetota > Thermoleophilia > Solirubrobacterales > 70-9 > VAYN01. The sequence goes on along the minus strand of OY970238.1, from coordinate 445,681 downwards.
TCCGTCCGCGCCGCAGCCGGGCGGAATAGCCTCTCCAGCGCAACAAAGAACCTGAGCGTTTGTTTGAATTCTCGTAAACGACAAGGAGAGATTCGATGGCCAGGGGACTCCGCCGGCAAGCGCCGGCACTGCTGATCGCATGCATCGCGCTGATCGCCGCCTTGGGCGGCACCGTCTACGCAGCGAAGAAGATCGACGGCAAGACGATCAGGGTGAAGTCGTTGCCGGGCAACCGGCTGACCCCAGCCTCGCTGGCCGGTGACCGCCTGAAGCCGGGAACGATCACCGGCGACCGGCTCAAACTCGGCTCGATCCCGGGCGATCGGCTCGCCCCCGGTTCGGTCGGCGGCGCCCAGATCGATCCCGCCACGCTGGGTCAGGTGCCGAGCGCCGCCCACGCCGAGTCCGCCGACAGCGCCCGCGATGCCGAGACCGCGCTCAACGCCGTCAACGCCCTCGACGCGGTCAAGGTCAACGGCCACGGCGCCGGCTGCAAACAGTCCACCCGCTTCTTCGCCGGCGCCTGCTGGCAGACCAGCAACAGCGAAGCAGCGGTGACCGCACCGGCCGCCGCGCTCGCCTGCGCGACCCAGGGCGGCGAGCTGCCGGAGGCGCTCTCGCTGGTCGCGTTCTCCCAGCAGCCGGGGATCTTGCTGGCGGCGGAAGATGAGTGGACGGGGGATATCCCAGTGGTTTCTGGGCCCGGGCTATACGCCGTAGTAACCGTGTCAGCCTCGGGCCAGATCGCCTCAGAACTTTCCACGGAAACCCAGAAGTACCGCTGCGTGATCCCGCTGGTCAGCTGAGCGCCACACCGAACACGGCCATCCGGCCAGCGCGGACCGCTCTCCCTCTATCCTCCCTGGAGATGCAGCGGAGCTCGCACGGTGCCCGTTCACGCGTCGCGAGCCTCGCGACCGTTGCCGCTCTGATGGCGGCAATAGCCACCTGCCCGGCGGGCGCCGCGGCGTCGGCGCGGGCACATCCCGCCACGAGTGTCCTCAGCGCCAAGCAGGTCCGCGCCGAGGCCGCCCGCGTCGCCCGCTACTGGACGCCGGAGCGGATGCGCAACGCCCGCCCCCTCGACCTCGTCGTCGGCGCCAGCGGCAAGCCGCAGCTCCGGGTCGGGGCATCCGACCCGCGCGCCAGGGCCAGTTTCCTCGCCGTCAGCACCCCCGACGTTCCCCCCTTCTCCTTCAACGGCCGCATCTTCATCCGCCGCGGCAAACTCGCCGGCTTCTGCTCGGGCACGGCGATCAACAGCCCCAGCCGCCAGCTCGTCCTCACCGCCGGCCACTGCCTCAACAGCGGCCGCGAAGAGGGCAGAGCGAGCATCTGGTCGGACTACCTGCAGTTCGTTCCCGCCTACAGCGGCGGCGTCGCTCCCTTCGGCGCCTTCGTCGCCCGCCGCAAGGAGACCTACGCGCCGAAACAGTGGACCAAGCAGGGCAACCCGGACTTCGACATGGGCGCTTTCCTCACCTTGCCGAACTCCGAAGGGGTCAACGTCGCCGACGCGGTCGGCGGCGGCGCCACGATCGTCACAGACCTCACCCGCCACCAGACCTTCCAGACCTTCGGCTATCCGGGCGAGACCAAGTACATGCAGAAATGCGCCTCCCCCTATATCGGCGACGACCTGCTCTCCAACCCCTTCCCCGGCCCACCGACGCTCGGCATCCGCTGCCACTGGGCGCCGGGCGCGAGCGGCGGCGGCTGGCTGATCGGTGACGGCACTCAGATCAACGGCGTCAACGCCTACCTCCACCTCGAGAACAAGTCGCGCACTTTCGGCCCCTATTTCTCAGCCGAAACTGTCGGCAAGCTGGTCAAGGGCCTCTGAGGTCCAGCAAGCGGCGGTAGAAGCGGTAGTCGCGCCGGTCGGGGCGCAGGTTCGAGGCCAGCGCCAGGTGGTGGCGGGCCCGCTCGGTCTCACCGGTCTTGCTGAGCGCGCGGCCGAGGCAGAAGTGGGCGTAGTCGTCGACGTGATGCGCCTCGACCACCGCCTCGAACTCGGTCGCCGCCTGGGCGAAGCGACCGGCACGGTAGTAGGCGCGGCCCAGCGCCTCGCGCACCGAGGACTTCTCCGGCGCCCGCCGTGCGGCCTCGGCCAGGGGCTCAGTTGCGTGGACGAAATCACCGTCTTCGAGCAGCTCGATGCCCCGCCTGTAGAGCGTGTAGGTCTGCTCGGCGTCCGCCCGCGGGGACATCGGTCAAGTGTAGGCTGGAAGCCGGGTCGCCTCGTTGCCTTCCTGACAAGCTCTGAATACACAGAATTCCCTTGACATTGCACGACCAGTGCGAAAGGTTCGCCGCATGACTCCCCTTGTGGACGGCACCACCGTCGAAATTCATACCGGCCTCGTCGCGCCGCACTTCGTCGGCCTCGAGTGGGACAGGATCGACTTCACGATGCAGCATCAGCAGCAGACGGAATGGTGCTGGGCCGCCGTATCGACGAGCGTGGTCAGCTTCTACGACGCCGCCACCACCTGGACCCAGTGCCGGGTAGCCGCGGCCGAGATGAACTCCAGCTGCTGCGAGGACGGCGCCACCAGCACCTGCAACCACTGGTGGTACCTGGACAAAGCGCTGATCCGCACCGACACCTTCGTCGAGATACAGGAAGCCCCCGGCAGCGGCCTCGGCCCGGCGGTCGCGGAGATAGCGGCTGGTCGCCCGCTCGCCGTGCGCATCGGCTGGAGCGGAGGCGGCGGTCACTTCATCGTGATCGAGGGCTGCCAGCGCGACGGGAGCCGGGTAGCGCTCGACGACCCCTGGTACGGAGCGTCGGAGCTGCCGGCGAGCAGCTTCCGCAGCGCCTACCAGGGGAACGGCACTTGGACCCACTACTACCGGACCAAGCCCCCCGCGTGAGCCTGCGCGCCGCCAAACTCTCCCCGCAGGCGACCGAAGCGATCGCCAGCGAGGTGGCCGGCCTCGCCGCCCATCCGGCCTCTCGCGAACGCTTCCTGGGCGGTGCCGGGCCCGAGCAGGGCCTGCAGCTCGCCGCACCGCATCCGGTCTACACCATGGGTCTGGAGGCACTGGCCGGCGAGCCCAGCATCGAGGAGGCCGAGCTGGTCGGACAGCGCTGCTTGGTGGTCAGCGAAGACCAGCCGGTGGCCGCGGCCGAGATCGGCGACTCCGAGGCGGCCGGCGGCGTCGCCACCACCCGCGGCCCCTTTACGGAGGGAACCGTCGCCGCGATCGGCGAGGTCGAGCGCTGGGACGAGGTCGCCGAGCGCGACTACGAGCTGCGGCTGCTGCGGGTACCCGCCCTCTACGTGATGGCGCTGTGGCTGCACGGGGACGAGGAGGGCGAGGATCTGTTCACGCCGCTGGCGCCCGTCCCCGAAGGCCTGGAGGAGCACGCGCGCTACAGCTGGCGCGAGCTGACCGACGCCCTGCGTCCACGGGCGCGCCAGCAGCTCGAAGCGGACAAGGGCGACGCAGCCTCTTAGGTACTGCCCACCCGGGCGCCCCGAAAAAGTGCCCAAAAGCAGGCCAAAAGGCGTGGCCTGCTACGGTGGTCGTGTCGGGTTTGGCCCTATCGCCACCCGAGAGGTTCCGTTTCCTCTGTGCGCTAGATGGCGTTTGGGGCTGCTGGATCTCCCCGAACGTCCACATAAGGAGCACTAAAAACTTTGAAGTCCTTTGCCGATCTCGGCATCTCCGAGTCTGTCGTCGACGCGCTCGCCGCGCGCGACATCACCAAGCCCTTCCCCGTTCAGCAGCTGGTCGTCGAGGACGCCCTCGCCGGCCACGACCTGCTCGTCCAGTCCCCCACCGGCTCCGGCAAGACCCTCGCCTTCGGGATTCCGCTGGTCGAGCGCATCGACCCCGGCAACGGTCCCGCCGCACTGGTCTTGGCCCCCACCCGCGAGCTGGCAAGCCAGATCGTCGACGAGCTCTCCTCCGTCGCCGCGGTCCGCGGCCTGCGTCTCGCCGCGGTCTACGGCGGCGTCGGCTTCGGCCCCCAAACCGCCGCCGCCCGCCGGGCCGACATCGTCGTCGCCTGCCCAGGCCGGCTGGAGGACCTGATCGCACGCGGCGTCATCAGCCTCGACCGCGTCCAGATCCTCGTCCTCGACGAGGCCGATCGCATGCTCGACATGGGCTTCAAGCCAGCCGTCGACCGGATCGTCAAGCAGACGCCGCGCGATCGCCAGACCCTCTTCTTCTCCGCCACCCTGGAGGGCGCCACCGGCCAGCTTGCCGCCGCCTACACCAGTGAGGCGCGCCGCCATACCCATGAGCCGCCCGAGCAGCGCGAGCGCGACATCGCGCACAGCTTCGTCCACGTCGAGTCCCAGGGCGCCAAGCTCGACCACCTGGCCCTGCAGCTGCGCGACGTCGAGCGCGGACGCACCCTGGTCTTCGTCCGCACCAAGCGCGGCGCCGACCGGCTGGTCAAGCGGCTGCGCAGCCGCGAGCTGGAGGCGGTGGCGATGCACGGCGACAAGAGCCAGGGGCAGCGCGAACGCGCTTTGGCCCGCTTCGAGCGCGGTGACGTCGACACCCTGATCGCCACCGACGTCGCCGCCCGCGGCATCGACGTCGCCGACGTCACCCACGTGATCAACTTCGACGCCCCCGGCGACCAGGACGCCTACGTGCACCGGATCGGCCGAACCGGCCGCGCCGGCAACCGCGGCGCCGGGATCAGCTTTGTGCTCTCCGACCAGATCGGCGAGATGGCCGCGATCGCCCGCGGCCTCGGCCTCAGCCGCGAGTTCGACCTCGGCCGCCCCAGCGGCTCGGGCACGACCTCGACCGCTTCCACGCCCCGTTCCAGCAGCAAAACCAACCGCAATGGCGATGCGACCTCGGCCGCTCAGAAGCGGCGCAAGCGACGTCGCCGCAACCGAGCAAAGGCGGCCGTATGACCACCGCAACCGAAAGCGCAACCGCGAAGAAATGGACCTGCGACAACTGCGGCGTCTCCATCAGCCGCAGCGGCGGCGAGCGAGTGCCGGTCCCGGAGAGCTGGGATAACTCGGCCGACGGGACCTACTGCCTGCACTGCCGGCGCGAGCGCGCCGCCGAGGCGGCGCTCGCAGCGGCCCCGCCCGACTGCCCGATCGCCCAGCGGGCCAAACTCCGCCGCGCCGCCCTGATCGAGTTCGAGGTCAGCCGCCGTCCCGACCACGGCGACGGCGCCATCGCCAAAGCCTGCCGTTCCTCGGTCTCGGCCGTTGCCGCCGCCCGCCAGCGCCTGCAGCTTCCAGCGCCTACGCGCGACCAGCGCCAGAGCGCTCGGCCAGCCAGGTAAGCAGGCCGTCGATGCCGCCGACGGCGTAGACCCGGCGCTGGTCCTCGGCGCCGTTGCCCTCGCGGACGATTCGCTCGATCTCGTCGAGGGCGTCTTCGCCACCCAGCTGCGCCGCGTAGGGCCGCGCTTCGGCGAGCACGCGCTGGGCGACCTCCGCTGCCGGCGCCGCCACCTCGTCGTCGACCATCAGCCGCGCCTCGAGGCCGTACCTGCTCGCCTGGTAGTAGGACTCCTCCAGCGCCTCGCGGCAGAGCCCCGGCGCCCCGCCGCGGTCTATCTCCTTCGCCGCCAGCGCTTGCACCAGTGCGGCGACGGCCGCGTTGGTCCAGGCCTGGGTCTGGACGTCCATCGCCCGCACCTCGACGGTTCCAAGCCGGGGGTGCGGACGCACGTCCCACCAGAGGTAGGTGTAGTCGTCGACGCCGGCGGCGGCGATCAGCTGGTCGGCGACGCGGCGGAAGTCGTCGTAGTCGCGGAAGGCACGCGGCATTTCGAAACGCGGATAGCCGCGCACGACCGCGGTACGGGCGCTGGCGAGGCCGGAGTCGACTCCCTGCCGGAAAGGGGAGTTGGCGGTGAGCGCCTGCAGCAGCGGCAGGTGGTAGCGGAGGGCGTTGGCGACCTTCACCGCGGTCTCGGGGTCCGGCATCCCGACGTGGACGTGCAGCCCACACGGCGGCGTCTTCAGCAGGCTGGCGAAGTCCTTCTGCACCACCTCGTAGCGCGGCCTCTCGACCAGCCTTGGCTCTTCCTCGTTGTCGTCGGGATGCAAACCGGCGCCGAGGACGAGACTGCCCGCCTCGCGCACGGCTTTGCGCAGGCGAGAGAGATCGGCGACCACCTCTCCGGCGTCAGCGCAGATCCCGGTCTTCAGCTCGATCTGAGTGGCGAAGATCTCGGTCGAGAGGCTGTCGCGCAGTGCCGGATCGGCCTCCCGTATGACGCGCTCGCCGTCGGCGCGCAGGCAGAGCCGCTCGTCGACTAGGAGCAGCTCCTCCTCGACGCCGATCGAGAGCGGTGCGGAGGCGCCGAAGAGGTGCTCCTCGGTCGCTTGGGGAGAGAGTTCCATTCGTTCGGGATTCCTGCGTAACCAGGCCCCCGGTACCCGGACCGAAGATCGCCCTAAACCATCGCTGGGCGGTGACAGCGGGCTGAGCGCCCGGTCGCGAGATCAGTCGCTGGCGATCTGCTGGTACGCGGTGGAGATGTAGGCCACCACGTAGCCGGCGAAGGCAATCGCGATCGTCCTCAGCACGGCCGGCGTCTCGGCCTCGTTGAGGCCGTAGGTGACGCAGATCGCGAAGCCGGCGAACATGTAGAAGATCACGCCCGCGAAGAGCAGCGTGCGTTCGCCGATCGCTTTTTTGACCGCGCCTCCGGCCAGATCCTGGGGACCGACACTGCCCTGCGCTCCAAGCACCACTCCATAGCCACCGCCGAGCAGCACCGCGAGACCGCCGAGCGCGCTCGTCTCAACCGACGAAAGGGTCGGCGGAATCCCCGCTTTCGCCTCCCAGGTGCGGACGAGGAAGAGGATCACCAAGCCGACGAAGGTGAGCTCGGCTGCGGCGAGGGTGAGCAGGCGTACGAACAGGGAGATCTTCTGCTTGTCGGTCACGGTCGCACCACCCTCCACGCGCATGGCCAGACCGTCAAGGGCATTACTGAGTACCTAGAGGCTCATTGAGTATGAGATTCGGACACCCCAGGCGGCCACCTGTGATGTCCGAATCTCCAGCGGTGCGCTACGCGCCCGGCGCCGCCAGCAGCTCGTCGAGCCGGGCGTAGGTCTCGTTCATGCCGCTCTCCATGCCGGACTCGAGCATCCCGTCGCGCTCCTCCGGCGTGTGGAACACCGAGACACTGACGACCCTGGTGCGGTCGCCGAGATCCTCGAAGGTGGCGGTGTCGACCGAGACGTGACCGGGCATCCCCTCCCATTCGAAGGTCTGGACGATCCGCTCCGGCGCGCTCACCTCGCGGAAGACGCCCCGGAAGCCGCTCTCGCTGCCGTCCTCGTTGCGCATCACGAAGCGCCAGCGGCCGCCCGTCGTCGCGTCCATCTCGTCGACGATCGTCGTCGTGCTGCGCGGACCCCACCACTGCGGGATCAGCTGCGGATCGGTGTAAGCGGCGAAGACCCGCCCGCGCGGGGCGTCGAATACCCGCTCGACCACGATCTCGCGCTCCCCCGGCAGCGTCACCGTCGATTTTCCAACTGCGTCCTGCTCGCTCATGATGCGTCTCCTTTCGTTCGCTCGAGCAGCTCTTCGAGCCGATCGAACCGCTCCTCGACCATCGACCGGTAGGAGTCGATCCAGGCCTGCACGTCCTCGAGCCGCTGCGGCCCGAGCCGGCAAACGCGGCTCCTCCCCACCTTCTCGGTGCTGATGAGGCCGGCCCCCTCGAGCACGCCGAGGTGCTTCTTCATCCCGGTCAGGGACATCCCGGCCGGCTCGGCGAGCTCGCTGACGGTCACCTCACGCTCCCGCCCCAGCCGCTCGAGGATGTCTCGGCGGGTGGGGTCGGCGAGCGCGGCGAGCGTTCTGTCTACGGATTGATACTGAACCATATGGTTCAGTATAACAGGCCAACATGGTGCTGCTCGTTGTCGTTAGGGTGAGCGTGTGAGCAAGCGTGGCTTGCACCCACGAGCCCACGACGAGGCCTGCTCCGCGCTTGCATCTCGCCTCCGCGAGCGACTTCCCGAGCTGCAGGCGGCTATCGCGACTCGCGTCTTTGCGATCTCCGATCCCCTCGAGGTCGCCGACCCTGCCTACCTCGAAGGTCTCAACGCAGCCCTCGCCGCCGCGATCGATCACCGGCTTGCCGTGCTCGAGGCCGGCGAGCGTCACGCCCCGGCCGTGCCGCCGGTTCTGCTCGCACAGGCCCGGCTTGATGCGCGCGACGGCGTTGCCCTCGACACCGTCCTGCGCCGCTACGCCGCCGGCAATGCCCTCTTCGGGGACTTCCTGATCGAAGAGGCGGAGCGCGCCGAAGTCCCGGGTTCCACCCTGCGCCGCCTGCTGGGCAGGCAGGCAGCGCTCTCAGATCGCCTGCTCGAGGAGGTGAGCGAAGAGCACCGCCGCGAGGCAAAGAACCGGCCCACCAATGCCGCCGAGCGTCGGCGTGAGTGCGTCAAGGATCTGCTTGCCGGCAAGCTGGTCGATCGCTCCGAGCTCGAATACGACCTCGACGCCCACCACCTCGCCCTGATGGTCAAGGGAGAGGGGGCACAAGAGCTGATGCGCGTGCTGGCGGGGAGGCTCGACCGTCGCCTGCTCGCCGTCTGCCGCGAGGAGGAGCCCGTCTGGGCCTGCTGGCTCGGCGGCAGACGCCCCCTGACAGCCGAGCAGGCACTGCGAGCACTTGCCGAGATCTCCGTGGACCGGGTCTTCGTGACCGTCGGTGAGCCCGGGGAAGGTCTCTCGGGCTGGCGGCTCAGCCATCGCCAGGCCAAGGCGGCACTGCCGATCGCCGAGCGCAAAGAGCAGGCCGTCCTCCGCTACGCCGACATCGCCCTGCTGGCATCGATCCTCCGCGACGATCTCCTCACCACCTCGCTGCGCCAGCTCTACCTAGAGCCGCTCGAAGGAGCGCGGGACGGCGGCAAGGTGACGCGAGAGACGCTGCGCGCCTATTTCGCGGCCGAGCGGAACATCTCCTCGACCGCCGCCGTACTGGGCGTCGATCGTCGCACCGTCACCAATCGCATTCGCGCCGTCGAGAACCTCTTCGGCCGCCCCCTCAAGGACTTCGCGACCGAGCTGGAAACCGCGTTGCTTCTAGACGGTTGATTCGCGCCATGGCTGTCCTGGGCGGATTCGCGCTGATCGTCGCCGCGAGCGCTGCCGCCAAGACGGAGGAAGTCCGGGTCGGGAATCTCTTCCTCAGAGACAACGGTGGGATCTTGCCATCCAAGCTGCCCAGACACGAGCAGGTGCCGATCTCGGGAATCGTCAACGCTCAGATCGGAACCAAGGACGGCACCCCCCCAGCGCTCAAAAGCGTGATCGTCGACTTCGACAAGACCATCCAGGTGAACGCCGAGGGGCTGCCCGTCTGCACGCAGGATCAATTGGTGACGCGTTCCACCGTGGACGCGAAGAGTCGAAGTCGCTTTCTCTGAACAGAAGCCGTTCTGCCAAGGGCCCGATCACCCTCGCAACGGCGGCGTCATGCCGACTTCGTTTTCCAGGGATCCCTGCTTCTTAATTGCATCGCCGTGGCGCTTATGGGCAACCGCCTCAGCTTCCGTTGAGCCGGCGATGTGCAATCTCATACACACTCTGCCGCCACGGGCGTGCCGGGTGGCGCTCACCAACAGCGACCAACAGCAGAGCGGGCTTCGCTGCCTCTTGATCGGCAGCAAGGACCGCGCCCCACTGGCCGGCGGGACGAGGGATGTAGAACTTCACGCATCCCCCGAGGCGCGTCCCATCATGGCCTTCCTCTTCGCAGCGGCGAAGCCACTCGAGTGGCACGCCGGCACTGCGCACTTCCTCCACCACCGACTCGATCGCCGCTCGCGCCGCCTGCGTACAGCGAGCGAGATCCTCGCTAAGCACCTCGTCGACGACGCGAACTTCGAAGCGCGGACCCGCGCCCGCGCTCACCGCCGCCTATCCCTCGCCGTCGGTGGGCAGCGATCCGAAGTGGCGGTCGAAGTCCTCGCGGCTCATCGGAGCGGTGCCAGTGCGCTTACGAATCTCCTCGATCGAGGTCGCTTTCGAGGGCCAATCGGGCGCGAAGACGAGCTTCACCTGCGCCGCCTCCTCTTCGCTCATCGACTTGACCTGCTCTAGCAATTCAGCCTTGGTCATGACCAGATCGTAGCGTCCGCCCCTGCTGACTTCGGCTGGGTCTGACGGATACAGATGGAGAGCGCGACAACTTCTCTCTCCACAAAAGGCCATACCGCTACGGGGATTCGAACCCCGGTTTCCGGACTGAGAATCCGGCGTCCTAGTCCCCTAGACGATAGCGGCGAGGGACGGGCATTTTAGCGAGCCGTGTGGTGGGCTCGCTTTGCGGGGCAGCGATGGGCGCTGGAGCCGCAACCGCTAAATTGCCTCCTCCCGCGGCTGTGGCGGAACTGGTAGACGCGCACGGTTCAGGTCCGTGTGGGCGAGAGCCCGTGGAGGTTCGACTCCTCTCAGCCGCATCCGGCGCTGGTCAGCGCCGGAGAAGCTTCGGGGTGGCGAGCTTGAGCGTGACCGGGATCGTCGTCGCTTCCAGGGCCCCTTTGCTGGGCGCGAAGCTCACCCCCAGCTTGAACGGGAGCTTGCGCTTGTCGCGCAGGATCTCGAGCGCGGCAGCGGTCGGCTTCAGGTGCAGCTTCAGGATGGTCGCCCCCGCAGCCCGGGCGCTCGCTGGCTTGATCCGTTTCTTGGCCTTGGCAGTCAGCTTGCCGGGACCGGGCACCCGCACCGGCAAGGTGGCGCTGCCGTTTTTCATGTTCAGCTTGAGCTTGCCGAAGCCGAGCCGGGTCGGATTGCCGTCTTTCGACCCGCCTCCTTTTGGCGATCCCGGTTTCAGCTGCCCCGGCGGCGCGCTCGCGATCGAGATCGCGTCGACGCCGGCGGCGAGAACCTCCTCGTGGGCAGCGACGGCGACTCGCAGGCGCACGGTCTGGCCGGCGAACTGGGTCAGGTCCATCGTCAGCCGGGTCGGCTGGAGCGACTGCGAACCTCCGGGCTGGGTGCGGAAGACGGTGCCTAGGACATCGGCGGAGTCGACCGATTCGACCGACGTGCCGGCCCGCATGACGTCGATGCGGAACTGCTGGTTGGCCTGGCCTCCGAGCACTTCGCCGTCGACCGAAAGGGTGTCGGGGCTGGGCACCGCCAGCGGCTGGAAGGAGTCGTAGTAGGCGAGCAGGCTGAGGCGGTGTTCGATCCCGCCAGCGAGGGCGACGTCCTGGGAAAGGACCAGGGTCTCGGGATTGATCTCGTCGGCGATCGCCGCGTAGTCGCCCTGCGGCGGCGGCTGGATCGGCTGGCCACCGCGTTTGTTGGCGATCGGCTCGCTGGTTCCCGTGTAGGCGAACCAGTTGCCGGCTTCGGTCGCACGGTGGACCTCCCAGCCCTGCAAGGTCCCCGACTCGAAGTCGCCGTTGACCACGGTCGCCGCAGAGCCCACGCTCGGCGCGACGAGTGCCGCGCAGGCGAGAACCGCAATCGGGAACAGACGCACAGCCGCCAGCCTCTTCATCCCCACACTCTCCCTTAGTAATCGAACCCCGGTGCGGTAAGGCTACCGCGGCGTCAAGCGGCCTGCTTGACCTCGGGGCGGGCACGGGCGGCGTTGTCGGCGATCGCCTCGGCGAAGACCGGCCAGAGCTGGCGCGGCAGGTCGTGGCCCATGCCGTCGATCATCTTCAGGCGGGCGTTGGGAATCGCACGCGCGGTGGCACGACCGCCTGCCGGGCGCACGAGCACGTCGCGGTTGCCGTGGATCACGGTGGTCGGCGCCTGCACCGTGCGCAGAGCCTCGGTGCGATCGCCGGAGGCGGTGATCGCGTGCAGCTGGCGGGCGATGCCGGCGGCGCTGTGACCGCGGTCGTAGGAGCGGCCGGCGATCCGCCGCAGGCGCTCCTCGTCGAAGGGATAGCCGGGGGAGCCGATCACGCTAAAGGTCCGCACCGCCCGCTCGATCGCCGCCTCGCGGTCCCGCGGCGGTCGCCCGAGCAGCACCGCCATCGCTTTGCGACTCGGCATGCCGGTCCAGCGGCTGCCGGTGTTGGACATGATCGAGACCAGCGAGCGCACCCGCTCGGAGTGCTCGATCGCCAGCGTCTGGGCGATCATCCCGCCCATCGAGGCGCCGACGACGTGAGCGGCGTCGATGCCGAGGTGGTCCATCAGGCCGATCGTGTCGGCAGCCATGTCGCGCAGCAGGTAAGCGGCGCTGCCGCGGCGGCCGGCGATCATGTCGATCCGCCGCGGCACGCCCGCCGAGGAGATCTTGGTCGAGCGGCCGATGTCGCGGTTGTCGAAGCGGACGACGCGGAAGCCGCTCTCGGCCAGCAGTTCGCAGAAGCCCTCGTCCCAGGCGAGCATCTGCGTCGCCAGGCCCATCACCAGCAGCAGCGGCTCGCCGTCTGGATCCCCGATCTCCTGACAGCAGAGCTCGATCCCGTTGGCCGGGACCATCCGTTCGTCACCGAAGGAATGCATCCGGGAAGCTTAGCCACGGACTTGGCCGGCTGGCCAGGCGGTAGAACAGGGGGATGCGGACGGCGATCGTCTCCGACCTGCACCTCGGCGTCGCCAGTGGCGAGGACGTCCTCCGCGACGAGGCGGTGCGGGGCATGCTCCTGGCGGAGATCGGCGACGCCGACCGGGTGGTCCTGCTCGGCGACGTGGTCGAGCTGCGCGACCTCGCGCTCGGCGCCGCCCTCGACTCGGCCCGTCCCTTCTTCGAGCAGCTGGGAGAGGCCCTGGCCGGGCGCGAGGTGACGATCGTCCCCGGCAATCACGACCACCGCCTGGCCGAGCCGCTGCTCGACCGCCTCTCCCTGGAAGGGGCTACCGACCTGGGACTGGAGCAGCACGGCGACCCCGAGCCCGGCGGCGCCGGGGCGACGATTGCCGGCTGGCTCGGCGCCGCCCGGCTGCGGATCGCCTACCCCGGCGTCTGGCTGCGCGACGACGTCTACGCCACCCACGGCCACTACATGGACCCCCACCTGCGCCTGCCGCGGCCCGAGTGCCTGGCGACGGCGGCCCTGATGCGCGTGCGCGGCCCACTCCCGGCAGCGGCCACGCCGGCCGACTACGAGCGGGTGCTGCGGCCGATCTACGGCTTCAGCTTCGGCGTCGCCCAGGCGCGCGCCAGCATGCCGGACCCACGGCGCCCGCCGGGACTGGCCGCCTGGCGGATCCTCGGCGGCGGCCGCGAGCGCGACGGCCTGGCGCGGCGCCTGCGCGCCAACGCCCTCCGCACCGCCTTCCCGGCCGGGATCTGGGCGCTCAACCGGCTCCTGCACTCCGACTTCGAGGCCGACATCGGCGCCGCGGCGATCTTCGCCGCGGGGGTCGCGGCTTCGGCCGAGATGGCAGCCCGCCTGGGGGTCGACGACAGCTACGTGATCACCGGCCACAGCCACCGCGGCGGCCCCTACGACGGCGAGGAAGCCTGGCCGCTGGCGGGCGGCGGCAGGCTGCACAACACCGGCAGCTGGGTCTTCGCCTCCGCCTTCCACAGCCCGGCCGTGCCACCCGACGCCTACTGGCCGGGGACCGTCACCTGGCTCGAGGACAGCGGTCCCCCAATCCACAAGCGACTGCTGCTGAGCCGCCCGCACGACTACATGACGGCGCTGGTCGGCCGCACCCGCGGTCGCTAGTCCCTCCTAGAGCCCGGCAGGCGTCAGCCGCTCAGCCAGTCGGCGACGATCGCGCCGATCTCCGGCCCGGCGTCCTCCTGCAGGAAGTGCCCGGCGCCGACGATCGGCCGCGGCGGCGGGAAACCCAGCTGACTGGAGACGCGCTCGCCGACCGAGAACGGCAGGACCGGGTCGGAATCGGCCCAGAGGACCAGCGCCGGGCGCTGGTCCTCGCGCAGGGCGTCGGCGACCCGTTTGCCCGCGGCGGCGCCAGGCGCATCGGGGGCCGTCGGCAGGATCAGCGGGAAGGCGCGGGCACCGGCCTTCGCCGCCGGCTCTATATAAGGAGCGTCGTAGGCAGCGACGACGTCGTCACCCGGGTCGTTTTTGCAGCCGCCGCGGATCAGCATCCCGACCGGCACGTCCTCGTTGTCGCGGACGAAGTCGCGAAAGGCGAACCAGGCGTCGCTCATCCGCTGGTGGCCGGTGAAGGGGCCGGTCTCCATGATCACGATCCGGGAGAAGCGGTCGGGGTGCTCGACCGCGAGCCGCAGGCCGATCGGGCCGCCCCAGTCGTGGACGACGGCGGTGGCGTCGCGCAGGTCGAGTTCCTCGATCAGCCCCGTCATCAGCTCGACGTGGCGGTCGTAGCTGTACCAGCCGACGTCGGTGGGCTTGTCGGAGCGGCCGAAGCCGGGGTAGTCGGGAGCGATGCAGCGGTAGCCGGCGTCGCGCACCGGGGGGATCACCTTGCGCCAGAGGTAGGACCAGGTCGGCTCGCCATGAAAGAAGACGACCGGCTTGCCCTCCCCCTCGTCGAGATGGGCGAGGCGGAGGCCGTCGGCCTCGCGGTACTTCGACTCGAACGGGTAGTCCGGCAGTCCTTCCAGCAGCTCGTCCGGCGTGCGCACAGCGTCGACAGCCACGATTCCCCCTTGCCTTCTCGATTGCGAGGCGCCGAGTATCCCGTATGGGAGTCCGGACCAATTGACTGAAGATTTATTGATTGTAGGGTCATATCTTGATCAAACTCGCCCGCGGCGGCGCGTTGCGCGCTGGCGGGCACCAGTCAAAAGAAAGGCAATAGGGAGAGATGAAGATCGATAAGCGCCTGCTGCTTGCGGGCCTGACCGTCGCGGTCGCGGCGCTCGGACTGATGTCCACCAGCGCCGCATCGGCGGCAGTCTGGAAAGACAAAGGCACGAACGTCGCCAAACTGATCGAAATCGGGCTGACCGGCGGCGAAGTCGCCGAATGGGAAGAAAAGGGCGTCTCCTGCGAAATCAAGCTGACGATGACGACCGAAGGCGGCAGCACCGGCAAAATCACCAAATTCGAAAACAAAAGCTGCACGACCTTCGGGAAAGTCAGCACCTGCACGGTGGCGAGCACCAAAGCCGAAGGCCTGCCCTGGACGGTGACGGTCGACGCCGCCGATCTGACAATCAAAAACTGGCGGGTCAAGCGGACCTTCAACGTCGGCTGCGCAACGGCTTCGATCGATAAAACGATCGCGAGCATGACATTCACGCTGCTCAGCCCGTCGGCAATCTCGGAAATCGAATTCCTCGGCGACCTGACAGAAGGCGGAATCCTCAAATACAAAGCCTTCGGATCGCTCCTGGTTGACGCACCGAACGCCGGTACATATGGCATCGGCTAGCTAACGCCCTCTTCACGGGACCCGCGATCGCGGGTCCCGTACCGGGGCCTACCTGGCGCGAGGACCAGGCCAGCGCCAAGGCCGCTTCGCTAACCGCCCCCTGCCACCCCGCCCAGAGCACGGCGCGGAGTTTCTCTGAATCCGGATCAGGATTCCCTACTTTGTCTATCGACTTTGTGCTACGGTGCCGCACTGCTATTTCGCAGTAAGTCAGTCGAAAAAGGAAGGAACCTAAATGCGGAACGCTCGCAATTCCCGGCGGCGCAGCGTGAACGTTGGCCTCCCGGCCACGCTTCTCGCCCTGCTCATCGCCGTCTTTGCCGTCGGTTGCGGCAGCAGTGACGACAGCTCCACCTCCAGCTCCGGAGGCGGCGGCAGTCTCGACGTGGTCGGCTACTCCACCCCCGAGGCCGTCTACGAGGAAGCGCTCGAGCCCGGCTTCGAGGCCACTCCCGACGGCGCCGGAGTCAGCTTCAGCAACTCGTTCGGCGCCTCCGGCGACCAGAGCCGCGCGGTCGAGGCCGGTCAGCCCGCCTCCATCGTTCACTTCGCCCAGGGCGGCGATATGAGCCGGCTGGTCGAATCCGGCGATGTCGCGCCCGACTGGGACAAAGGCGAGTTCAAAGGCATCGCCCAGAACTCGCTCGTCGTGCTGGCGGTCCGCAAGGGCAACCCCGAGGGCCTCAAATCCTTCGACGACTTGATCACCAAGGACGTCGACATCATCACCCCCAACCCCTTCAGCTCCGGCGGAGCCCGCTGGAACCTGATGGCGATCTACGGCGCGGAGCGGCGCGGGGGCAAATCCGAACAGCAGGCGCTGGACGCGATCAAGACCGTGCTCGAAAAGACGGTGGTGCAGCCGGGCAGCGCCCGCGACGCGCTGACCGCCTTCACCCAGGGTGAGGGAGATGTCCTGCTCGCCTACGAGAACGAGGCGATCAAAGCCCAGGAAGAGGGCGAGGACCTCGACTACGTGATCCCGCCCAGCACGATCCTGATCGAGACCCCGATCGCGGTCACCAAAGAGGCACCGGAGTCGGCTCAGAAGTTCCTCGACTACATCTGGTCGGATGCCGGCCAGGAACTGTGGGCCGAGAACGGCTACCGGCCGGCCAACAAGAAACTGGTCGACCCGAAGCAGTTCCCCGCCCCGAAGGACCTGTTCACGATCGAACAGTTCCGTGGCTGGGACGAAGTCAACGAGGAGTTCTTCGACGACGAAACCGGCTCGGTCGCCAAGATCGAGAAGGAACTCGGAGTCTCGACGAGCGGCTGATGGACGCGCACCCGGCAAGCGTTCCTCCAGTATCCGCAGCACCCCGGGCAGGCATCCGCCTGCCCGGGTTCGGGGTTGGCCTCGGCCGAGGCATGGTCGTCCTCTATCTGTCCCTGATGGTGATGCTGCCGCTCGCCGCGGTGGTCGACGAGTCGCTCTCCTTCGGCCTCGGCAGCTTCTGGGACGCGGTCACCGGCGCCCAGTCGCTGGCCGCGCTCAAACTGACCGTGGTCTGCTCGCTGATCGTGGTCGCGATCAACGCGATCTTCGGCACGATCATCGCCTGGGTCCTGGTCCGTGACGACTTCCGCGGCAAGGGCGCCGTCAATGCGCTGATCGACCTGCCCTTCGCGCTGCCGACGATCGTCGCCGGCCTGACGCTCCTGACCCTCTATGGACCCGAGAGCCCGATCGGGCTCAACGTCGCCTTCACCAGGGTCGCGATCGTCTTCGCCCTCTGCTTCATCACCCTGCCGTTCGTCGTCCGCGCGGTGCAGCCGCTGCTGATGGAGATGGACCGCGAGATGGAGGAGGCGGCGACCTCGCTCGGTGCCGGCGGCTTCACCGTCTTCCGGCGGATCATCTTCCCCAACCTCATCCCCGGCATCCTCGCCGGCATCCTGCTCGCCTTCGCGCGGGCGCTGGGCGAGTACGGCTCGCTGATCCTGATCTCCGGCAACATCCCCTTCGACACCGAGGTCTCCTCGGTCTTCATCCGCAGCCAGATCGAGTCCGGCAACGTGGCCGGCGCCTCCGCGGTATCGGTGGTGCTGCTGGCGATCTCGCTGGCGCTGCTGGTCGGCGTCAGCCTCTTCGCCCGCTCTGGGGCCCATGGTGAGAAGCAAGGGGTCTTCGGTCGCGTCTTCAAGCGAGTCTTCGATCGCGGCGGAGGGGTGGTCGACCGATGAATCAGACCAAGCCCGCCAAGTGGGGCCTGCGCTCCCTCGCCCTCGGCTACCTCGGCCTGCTGCTGCTGGCCCCGGTCGGGATGATCTTCTACAAGACCTTCGAGCACGGCCTTGGGCCGCCGATCGAAGCGATGACCTCGCCCGACGCGGTGCACGCGATCTGGCTGACGCTGCTGATGGTCGCCGTTGCCGTCCCCCTCAACACGATCTTCGGGGTTGGCTGCGCACTGCTGCTCGTCCGTCACAAGTGGAAGGGCAACGCGATCCTCGACGGGATCATCAACCTTCCCTTCGCAATCTCGCCGATCGTCGTCGGTCTCGCACTGTTCCTGCTCTACGGCGACGACGGCTGGTTCGGTCCGACCCTGAGCGAATGGGGCATCCAGGTCCTCTTCTCCACCCCGGGAATGGTCCTCGCCAGCGTCTTCGTCTCGCTGCCCTTCGTCGTTCGCGAGGTGGTGCCGGTGCTGCAGGAGATCGGCACCGAGCAGGAGCAGGCGGCCTCGACCCTGGGCGCCAACGGCTGGCAGACGTTCTGGCGGATCACCCTGCCGGCGATCCGCTGGGGCGTCGCCTACGGCATCGTCCTCACCACCGCCCGGGTCCTGGGCGAGTTCGGTGCGGTGACGATCGTCTCCGGCTCGATCTCGGGCGAGACCGAGACCCTGCCGCTGTTCGTCGCCAAGGCTTTCGAGCAGTTCAACGAGGAAGCCGCCTACGCCGGCGCGATCGTCCTCGCCCTGCTTGCCCTGACCACGTTGCTGCTGATGAGCGTCGGCGGCCGCAAGACCAAAGCCAGCTCGCCCAGCACCCTGGTGGTCGTTCCCGAGACCGGCGAGCAATTGTCCAAATCAAAGGAGGGTTCCTGATGGGAATCACAGTCGAGGGAGCGCGCAAGCGCTTCGGTGACTTTCAGGCTCTTGACGACGTTTCGATAAACGTGCCCGACGGCTCGCTGACGGCGCTGCTCGGCCCCAGCGGCAGCGGCAAGTCGACGCTGCTGCGGGCGATCGCCGGGCTCGAGGATCTTGATGCCGGCCAGGTCGTGATCAACGGCCAGGACGCGACGGCGACGCCGGCGCAGAAGCGCGAGGTCGGCTTCGTCTTCCAGCACTACGCCGCCTTCAAGCACATGACCGTCTTCGGCAACGTCGCCTTCGGGCTCAAGATCCGCAAGTGGGACAAGGCCAAGACCAGCGACCGCGTGCACGAGCTGCTGCGGCTGGTCCAGCTCGATGGGCTGGCCGAGCGCTACCCGGACCAGCTCTCCGGTGGGCAGCGCCAGCGCATGGCCCTGGCCCGGGCGCTCGCGGTCGAACCGCAGGTGCTGCTGCTCGACGAGCCCTTCGGGGCCCTCGACGCCAAGGTCCGCAAGGACCTGCGCACCTGGCTGCGGCGGCTGCACGAGGAGATGCACGTGACGACGATCTTCGTCACCCACGACCAGGAGGAGGCGATGGACGTCGCCGAGCAGCTGGTGGTGATGAACCAGGGCCGGGTCGAGCAGTCCGGGACCGCCGATGACCTCTACGAGCACCCGGCGAACGAGTTCGTGATGAGCTTCGTCGGCGAGGTCAACCGGCTCGGCGAGAGCTTCGTGCGGCCGCACGACATGGAGGTCGTGCTCGATTCCGACGAGCGCACCGAGGAGGGCCTGGTCCAGCGCATCGTCGCCCTCGGCTTCGAGATCCGGGTCGAGTTCGTGCTCGCCGACGGGACCGAGGTCTGGGCGCAGCTGACCCGCAACGAGTTGCAGCGGCTGGAGCTGCGCGAGGGGCAAATCGCCTACCTGCGCCCAATCCAGGCCAAGAGCTTCAACGGTTCGTCCCCGTCTGATCCTGGGGCCTCGACTCCCCGCGGACCGCACGACGAGGGCGACGCAGAGGTATCTGCAGCCGTTTGAAGAGGCGACGGGGCGGGGCGCGCTTTTTGCCGGGTAGCGCCCCGCCCCACCTCGCCGGCCCCCTTCTAGTCCTTTTCTCGCACCAATTCTTGTTTGCTGTTATTCTTGAGTTAGAGACTCAACAAAGTATGGAAAGGAGCCGAGAGATGAGCAAGCAAGTGCAGAACACGACCTTTACCTCGCGCGGCCGCATCACCGGACTGGTCCGCGACGAGGCGCCCGCCGGTATCGGCCAGAACCGCACCAGCCGCGCCGCCAACCGCGAGTCCGTCCAGTCGGCCGCCGACGAGGCGCTCTTCTACCGGGCCCGCCTGATCCTCGGCGACGCCCTCCCCCGCCCCAGCCGCTGACCAAAGGCCACGCGCCGCTCGATGCTTTTTGGCGGTTATAGCCACCACAATGCATCGAGCGGCGTGATGCCGGGGCTTTCTAGGCGAGGTGGCGCTCGAAGGTCTGGTCGAGCTGCCTGGCGTCCTCCTCGCCGGCGACGGTCTTGTCCAGGCGCATGAGCGCTCGGCGGCCGTCGAGCCGCAGGGTCGCCACTTGGTTGTCGAAGTAGGGACCCTCGAGCGTGCGCCAGCGGATGCCGGGGTCTGGGGCTCCGGCGAGGCGGGCCAGGCCGCGCGCGAACGCCTGGAAGGGGCGCCTGAAGCCGGCTCGCACGACCCGCCGCTCTTTCTGGTCGAGCGGGTTGCGGTAAGGGAGCAGACCGCCTGGTAGACGGCGCTCTCGACGCCGGCACCGGCGCGGAAGGCGATCTCGCTGAGGTAGGCGTGATGGACGTCGCCGGAGAGCACGACGATCGAAGCGGGCGGCTTGCCGCGGCCGCCGGAGCCGACCTCTTCCAGCAGCTCGCGCATCCGCCCGAAGGAGAACTGGAAGGACGCCCAGTGGTCGAAGTCGACGGCGCGCCGCAGCTTCTCGCTGGCTTTGGAGACCGGCCCGCCCCAGGCGCCGTCGCAGAGACGCTCGTTCCAGGCCTCCAGGTAGTGAAATCCCGGCGAGAGCAGGAAGGGGACCGTGGTCGCGATCAGCAGATGGTCGTAGTCGCCCTCGGTGTGTTCGACGATCCAGTCCCAGACTTCGTCGTCGAACATCGAGCGGCGCTCGCGGGTCAGCACCCGGGCGGCTCGCGAGTCGATGAAGATCGCCCGTACCCCGTCGATGTCGCGGCAGAAGCTCCAGCGCACACCGGCGGCGGTGCTGTCGATTTCCTCTGCCCACTCGCGCAGCGGCGCGGTCGCATCGGGGTTGCCTCGCACCTTTGCGTAGAGCGGGTTGTCGTCGAGCTCTCGCGGCGAGAGGTTGCCGAGGTGCTGGTGGACCCAGTAGCTCATGATTCCGGCGACCGCGCGTTCGTGCCACCACTCCTTGGCTTCCATCTCCTCGTGCCAGGAGCGGGAGATGTTCCAGTCGTCGCTCATGTCGTGGTCGTCCCAGGTCATCGAGACCGAGACCGTCGAGAAGAGCCAGCGAATCAGCGGGTCGCGCCAGGCCTCGTGGTAGAGGAACGTGTACTCCTCGTAGTCGAGCACCTCCTCACCGGGCGCCGGGTCGGTGCTGCGCCGCGCCCGAATCTTCTCCCGCGCTTGTGGCGAGCCCTCGTCGACGTAGACCTGGTCGCCGAGCAGGAACAGCAGCTCCGGCCACTGCTTGCGGTCGTCGCGGACCATCTGCCGCGCCAGCACGCGTAGGGCGTCGAGCTCGAACCCGTCTTCGTCCTCGTTCTTGGAGAGCGTGTAAGGCTCCTCGTGCGGCACCGCCACCCGGCAGGAACCGAAGGCGACGTCGAGCGAGCGCCCGGGTGCGAAGGTCTGGATCCGGCTCGGCGGCAGCTCGCTGCCGGCCTCGGGCCAGCGCCGCTCGCCGTCGAGGTGGACCTCGTACTCGTAGTCGCCCCCGGGCTCGAGACCCTCGATCCGAACCAGCGCGTAATGGTGACCCTCGACGCTGAAAGTGAGCTCGCTCCGGCCCAGGATCTCGACCTCGCAGGGGGCGTCGGCCTCAACCCAGATCGTCGCCTCCGTTTCGGAGACGTAGCGCAGAAGCGGGCCGAGGACGAGGCGTGCCACCCCGCCCCCGTACCCACCTCCGGCGCTCTTACAACAGGGTCCTTATTTGGTGCCGCCCTCCGAGGTCTCGAACTCGAGCGGCTCCTGGGGCTGGGGGTATGCCTGCACCGCCAGGTTCCAGCCTTTCAGCGAGAAGGCCACGTCTTTGGCACCGGCGTACTGGACAGCGACCGTGTGGCCGCCTTTGCCGAGCACGGTGGTCGTCGTAACCGTGGCAGAGAGCAGGGCCGGGGTCGGCGAGGCCGCGACTGCCGGGGCGACGTTGACTTTGCCCTGCGACTGACCATCGACGAGGATCTGGATCGGACAGGCCAGAGCGGCCGTCGGTTTCGTCGCCGTGCAGCTGACGTTGCCCGAGAAGGTGATCACCGTGGAGCTCGCTTCCGTTTTGGTTGCGAACGAGGTGAATGCGCTCGGGATGTATCCGGCGCCGGTTGCCGACATGTTGAACGCCGCCGTACCGGCGGCGATACCGACGACCGGCGGCTGCGGAGCCGTGGCCTTGCTTACGAATAGATTCGACGCCGCTTTTTTCTTCAGATAGAGCGTCGCCGCCTTTTTGTTGGTGACGTAGGTCGCCGCTGCCTTTTTCGCCGTCAGGAACGACTGGGCCTGCTTGGCCAGCGAGGGCGTCACCGCCACCGCGATGGCGATCACTGCAGCCAGCGCGACCACGCTGGCCGCGCGAGGGGACGAGATCCTTCTCTTCAGCAATTGAACCTCCTGTTCTGTGGCCTGCCGGAGGCCACTTTCGTCTCCGCCGCACGGCCTTTCTTTACTAAGTAGGTCAATAAGCTACAGAAACTGCTAGCTTAAGGCCATCAAGTTGGTCAACAAACTCGAATTAAGCCAGCAGGAGGAACAAAACTGATGAGAATCAAGAGCCTCGCCATCGCGGTCATTGCCCTCGCCGGGCTCGCCGTGCCGGCGTCGGCGAGCGCCGTCACCCTGATCGGTTCGGGCTCCGTGGCCGCGCAGCCAGTGCTGCAGGCCCTCTTTGCCACGTACTCGAAACAGGTCAACAAAAAGGTCAAGTTCGTCTACACCGCCAACGGCGGCAACGCCGGCGTCAAAGACGTCCAGAACGGAACCAGCCAGTTCGCTGGCAACGCCCGCACCCCCCTCCCCTCCGACGCGGGGACGACCTACATCAAGATGTTCATGGACGGGCTCTGCCTCGACGTCAACAAACAGAACAAGCTCAGCAACATCAGCATCCAGCAGGCCCACGACATCTATCGCGGGCTGCTGACCAACTGGAGCCAGCTGCCCGGCTCCGGGCTCGACACCACGATCGCCCCGGTCGGCCGCGACACCAACGGAGGGACCTACAACTTCTTCCTCCAGGCCGTGCTCAACAACGAGCCGCCGGCCTCCAACGTCAACGCCCTGACCGCCGACGGCCTCGTCCAGAACGCGGTCAAACAGGACCCGAACGCGATCGGCTACGCCGGCCTCGCCTGGCAGCGAGGCATCAAGCCGCTGAAAGTCAACGGCGTTCCCTGCGCCCCGAGCAAGATCAGCGTCGAGCCGCTCAAGTACCCGCTCTCGCGCTACCTGTTCATCGTCCTCCCTGGCGACGGCAGCCAGAGCCCACCGGCACTGCTCAAATTCATCGACTGGATGCGGCTCAGCCCGCTGGCCGGTGAAGTGATCAGCAAAGCCGGTGGCGTGCCCGCGTTCAACAAGAAGAAGTAGTTGAACGAGGAGCTCCCCCCCGAGTACGGCCCGAAGTGGTCAGACCAGCGCGTCGAGCGGATGCTCGGCGTGCTGGTCTGCGCCGTCGTCGGGCTGTTGCTGGCGATGATCGTCACCGTGCTGGTGCGCGGCTGGCCCTCGTTCGCCCACAACGGCCTCGCCTGGTTCGGCCCCGGCGGCAACGTCGACGATCAGCTCAACGCGATCTTCCTCTCCGGCCAGGCGGGGACCGAATACATCTACACCTTCCACGGCTGGCCGCTGATCTGGAGCACGATCCTGATCACCGGCGGCTCCGTCCTCATCGCCCTCTTCTCGGCCCTCTTCGTCGCCGTCTTCATCGTCGAGTTCGCGCCCGAATGGATGAGCAACATCCTGCAGCCGGTGGTCCGCTTCCTGGCCAGCGTGCCCTCGGTCATCTACGGCCTGATCGGCGTCGTCGTCCTTGTCCCCTTCATCGGCAACCACCTGGTCAGCGAGGAGCAGAAGGACTCGGTCGCCGGCGTCATCTCCCTCACCGGCTACAGCCTGCTGGCCGCGATCACCGTGCTGACGGTGATGATCGCGCCGCTGATGGTCTCGATCTTCACCGACGGCCTGCGCTCGGTAAAACCGGGCTGGCTCGAGGGCTCGCTGGCGCTCGGCGTCAACCGCTGGCGCACGACCTGGAAGATCGGCGTTCGCACTGCCCGGCCGGCGATCGTCGCCGGCACCGTGCTGGCGACCGCGCGGGCGATCGGCGAGGCGGTGATGCTGGCGATGATCTCCGGCTCGGTCGGCTTCGCGCCCAATCCCGCCGACGGCCTGATCTTCATCTTCGAGCCCTCGCGGCCGCTGGCCCCGACGATCGTCAAGAACATCGACCAGCTGAGCTCGCCGCCGGCCAACGCGACCCTGTTCGCGATCGCCACCGTGCTGCTCTTCTCGGCGGCGCTCTTCTCGCTGACCGGCTACATGGCCCGGCGCTCGATGCGCAAATACGGGACGGCGTGATGGAGCCCCCCGTCACCACGCCGCCGCAGCCAGAGCCGCGGCAGAAACCGCAACCGCAACCGCCACCGCCGGTCGCCGGCACGACCGCCACCGACGCGGTCGAGGGCAGCGCCACCTGGCGCCTCAGCGACCGCATCGGCCTGGCGGTCTGCTGGGCGCTGGGGCTGCTGTTCTGCGCGATTGCGGTCGCGATCGTCGTCTACCTGCTGATCCAGGGGGTCAAGTACCTGCGGCCGGAGATGCTGTACACGCCGGCCTCGGCCGGTTTCAGCCAGGCCGAAAGCGGCGGCTTCTCCGACGCCCTCTTCGGCACCCTGATCGTCGCCGTGATGGCGATCTCGATCGCCCTGCCGGTCGGCGTCGCGACCGCGATCTGGCTGGTCGAGTACGGCCGCCCCGCCGCTCTGGCGCGGATCACCGAGTCGACGATCGAGGCGATCGCCGGCATCCCCTCGATCGTGCTCGCCCTGTTCGGGACGGTGATCTTCTCCTCCACCGCGCTCGGCTTCCTCAGCCGCAGCTCCGAAGGAGTCGTCTTCGGCCGCTCCTTCTTCGCGGCCTCGGCGATGCTCTCGCTGGTGGCACTGCCGCTGGTGGTGGCCAGCACCCGCGAGGGTCTCAACTCGATCCCCCGCCACGTGCGCGAGGCCTCCTACGCGGTCGGCAAGACCAAGGCGGCGACGGTGCGGCGGATCCTCCTCCCCAGCGCTCGCCCCCAGGTCGCGACCGGAGCGATGCTCGGCCTCGGCCGGATCATCGGCGACACCGCGATCATCATCGTCCTGCTCGGTGCGACCCAGAACTTCGCCCCGGTCGAAGACGCCGCCTTCCCGCTCAACTACCTGCGCGGCGCCGGCACGACCCTGACCAACTTCGTCTACGAGGCCTCGCCCACGGGGAACCTCGACCAGCCGGAGAAAGCCTATGCGGCGGCTTTCGTCCTGCTGCTGATGGTGCTGGCCCTGAACGGGGCCGTCGACGTCGTCCACCGCCGCGCACGAAAGGTTGGAACGTGGAGCCACTGACCGCACCGCCGCCGATCCGGCGGCTCGAGATCGAGGACCCGTCCCCCGCCAAGGAGGTCTCGGCCCCCGCGCAGCCAGCTGGCGGTGCCACCTCCCAGACCTCCGGCGGCTTCACCGGCGCCCGCCGCTCGATCGGGGCGCCGCAGTTCTCGATCCGCCGCATGGAGATCGACGACGTTTCCGTCGCCTACTCGAACCGGCTCGCGGTCAAAGGCGTCTCGCTGCCGGTGCGCCAGGGCGAGGTGCTGTCGCTGATCGGGCCCTCCGGTTGCGGCAAGACGACGCTGCTGCGCTCGCTCAACCGGCTCACCGAGCTGACCACCACGGCGAAGCTGAGCGGCCGCATCCTGCTCGACGACATCGACATCAAGCTGATCGAGCCGACCCTGCTGCGGCGGCGGGTGACGATGGTCTTCCAGCAGCCGAACCCGTTCCCGATGAGCGTCTTCGACAACATCGCCTACGTCCTGCGCGAGCAGGGCTCGCGGCGGGCGCGCAAGAAGGCGCTGGAGCCGAAAGTGCACAGCGCCCTTTCCCGCGCCGGCCTCTTCGAGGAGGTCAAAGACAACCTCGACCACCCGGCGCTGAAGCTCTCCGGCGGCCAGCAGCAGCGGCTCTGCATCGCCCGCGCCCTCGCCGCCGAGCCCGAGGTATTGCTGCTCGACGAGCCCTGCTCGGCGCTCGACCCGCAGTCGACGCAGGTGATCGAGGACCTGATCGTGAAGCTGCGCGACGACGTCGCCATCGTCATCGTCACCCACAACCTGCAGCAGGCCTACCGGATAGCCGACCACGTCGCCTTCATGTACCTCGGCGACCTGGTCGAGTACAGCAGCGCCACGGCGCTGTTCGGCTCGCCCCGAGAGAAACGGACCCAGGAGTACGTGAGCGGTGCCTTCGGCTAGCGCTCACCCCACCCGGCTCGCGGCGCTCGCCGTCTCCGGCCTGCTCCTGCTCGGCGGCGCCGCCGGCTGCTCGACCACGCAGGAAAAGGCAGAGAAGCACCAGGCGGAATCGAAACGCATCCTCGAACAGCGAGAGAAGCGCCAGCAGCGCAAGCAGCACGACAAGTCGACCAAGGACGGAAGCGAGAAGAAGCAATGAGCGAGGAGAAGGCGACGATCTCGGTCGTGCGGGGGACCTATGAGCCCTGCGAGGAGTGCGGGGCGGCGCTCGACGCGCAGCAGCGCTACTGCGTCAGCTGCGGCGCCCGCCGCGGCAACGGTGCCAACCCGTCCTCCCGCTACTTCGCGGCGATGAGCAAGAAGGCGCGGAGGCCGCTGACTCGGCCGCCGGCGAAGGCGGGTGGTGGCAGCCGCGCCGCCGCGGTCGGGTTCTTCGCCCTGCTGCCGATCGCGGTCGCCCTCGGCGTCGTCGTCGGTCGCAGCGGCTCCGACGGCAACGACAACGAGGCCCTGCTGCAGGCGCTGCGCCAGCAGGAAGCGGCGAGCGCCAGCACCGCCGCCGGTACGACCGCAGGGGCGACGGCAAACGCCGGCTCCAAAGGCAAGAACGCGGCCAAAGCCGGCAAGGCCGCCGCCAAAGACGGCGGCAAAGTGATCGCGACGACCGCCAACGGTCCGGTGCACCAGGTGACCGGCTTCAAAGCGAGCGAGGCGAAGACCGCAGAAGACACCCAGATCGTCGAAGAAAACCCCGAACAGACCGGAGAGAACTACATCAAGGCCCAGCAGAACCTGCCCGACGTGACCGTGATCGGCGGCGATCCCGGCGCCGCGCCGGCGCCGAGCAGCGGGGTGGAACCGTGAGCCGCCTGGGGAACCTGGCGAAACGACCGGGCGAGGTCCTGCGCCGGCCCGCCAAGCCCGCCTTGGCGCCGGGCAAAGCGGCCGTCAAGCCACCGGCCGCCGCCCAAGAGCCGGAGAAGCCGGAGGAGAGCCCTGAGCTGCTCGCCCAGCGCGACCGCTTGCTGGAGAAGTTCACGGTGATGCAGGCTGACCTCGGCGGCGCCTTCTATGAGATGGCGATTCGCGACCACGTGCGGATGGACGTCCTCACCCGTAAAGCGGCAGAGCTGCAACGGGTCGACGCCGAGCTGCTCGCAGTCGAGCGTGAACTCGAGCTGCAGCGCGAGGACGCCGCCGGGCTCTGCCCCGGCTGCGGCGCCCCCTTCGGGCATGGCGTGCGCTTCTGCGCCCAGTGCGGACATGCCCTGGTTCCAGCGGGGACGGGCCGGTGAAGGCGGCCGCGCACAAGCAGCTGGCGGCGGCGATCGCCGCCGCCAACAGCCTCACCGGCAAGCGCTTCAGCCTGCTCGTCGCCTCTTCCCTGGTCGCGACCACGGCGATCATCGCCGCCGCGGCCACCAGCGGCAGCGACAACGGGGCGCTGGCCGCCATGCTCGGGCGCAGCCTCGCGGCCGAGAAGACGCCGCTGGCCAGCGCGCCGGCACTGACCCCCGAACCGCCGGCCAACTCGGGCTCCGGCGCCAGCCCGGCGCCGGCGCTGGCGCCGGTCAGCGCGCCGCTGGCCGCGCCAGAACCGAGCCCAGCTGTGGAAGAAGCGCCCAGCGAAGAACCGGAACCAGCGCCGGCCAAACCCGAAGCGCCCGCTCCCAAACCCGGCCCCGTCCAGCACGTCTTCGTCATCTCCGTCGCCAGCTCCGGCTACGAGGCCGCTTTCGGCAGCGGGTCCCAGATGCCCTACCTGGCGAGCACGTTGCGCCCACAGGGCCTCCTGCTCAGCGAGTACGAGCTGCTCGACGAGGCGGCACTGCCGAACTCGATCGCCACCATCAGCGGCCAGCCACCGAACCCGCAGACGGAGGATGACTGCCCGGTCTACTCCGAGTTCCCGGCCGGCGTCGAAAGCAAATTCCAGGGGGATCGTCAGCGCCAGCGGCTGCATCTATCCGGTCGAAACCGTCACCTTCTCCGACCAGCTGGTCGGCGCGCAGCTCAAATGGCACGCCTACATGGAGGGGATGGCCGACGAGAGCGGCCAGCCCGACAGCTGCGTGCAGCCCGAACCGAATGCGGCGGACACGCCCGCCACGGGCGGCTACGCGGCCAAGCTCAACCCCTTCGTCTACTTCCACTCGCTGCTCGACCTCGGCGACTGCAGCGAAAACGACGTGCCGCTGAGCGAGCTCGAGGGCGACCTGAAGAAGATCGAGACGACGGCCAACTTCAGCTACATCTCCCCCAACCTCTGCAACGTCGGCATCGGCGGCCAGTGCCCAGCCGGGGCGCCCGACGGCGCCACTGCGGCCGACGCCTTCCTCTCCACCTGGGTGCCGAAGATCCTTGCCTCACCCGCCTACAAGAAAGACGGCCTGCTGGTCGTCAGCTTCGGCCAGGTCAACACGGCTGCACCCGTCGACCCAGCCGCGGCTCCCGCAACCGATCCGCTCAAAGTGGGCGCGCTGGTGCTCTCGCGCTTCGTCACCCCCGGCGCCACCGATGCCGTCGCCTTATGACCCGTACTCGCTGCTGCGCTCCTTCGAGGACCTCTTCGACCTCTCCGCCCTCGGCGAGGCCGCCGGCACCAAGGTGAAGTCGCTTCGCCCCAGCCCTTACCGGCGGCGGCGAAACCGCGGCCGGCGACTGACGCGGGCGCGGCCGATCTGCCAGTCTGAGCCAGATGAACAGGCTGGAGTCGGGTGGAGAGCCGATCACCGCGGCGGGAATCGAGGAACTGAAAGCCGAGCTGGCGCAGCTCGAAGGCCCGGCCCGCCAGGAGATGGCGGCGCGGATCAAGGTCGCGCGCGAGGAGGGCGACCTCAAGGAGAACGCCGAGTATCACGTCGCCAAAGAGGACCAGGCGCATATGGAGACGCGGATCAAGCGGCTGCAGGAGCGACTGCACAACGCCGTCGTCGTCGAGGTCGACGCCAGCGACGCCGACTCCTTCGCCTTCGGGCTGACCGCGGAGGTCCTCGACGAGGGCAACGGCAAGACCAACGTCTGGACCCTGGTCGGCTCGACCGAGGCCGATCTCGCCGAGGGCCGCCTCTCGGCCGAGTCGCCGATCGGCCGCGCCTGATGGACGCCGAGGTCGGCGCCAGCGTCGAGGTCGAGACCCCGCGCGGGGTCAAAGCCTTCAAGGTCGCTCAAGCTCGTCTCCTGACGCAGGTTTCCGGCACTCGGTCGAGAATTCCTATTCGGTGTCGCCACGACGCCGTTTCACCGTGTCCGATCCTGGTCAACGCATGGAAGGGTTACTCATGAACGCGGAATCGACGCTCAGCGGCTGGTGGGTCTTCGCCGGCATCCTGCTCCTCGTCGCCGGTCTGCTGAACATCATCTGGGGCATCGCCGCGATCGGCGACTCGAAGTTCTTCACCGAGAACGCCACCTACATCATCAGCGGCCTCCACACCTGGGGCTGGATTCATCCTGATCCTCGGCGTGCTGGAGATCGTCGCTGCCTTTTCGCTCTGGTCAGGCGGCGAATTCGGCCGCTGGTTCGGCATCTTCGTCGCTTCGCTCAACGCGATCGGCTCGCTGCTCTCGATCGGCGCCTACCCGTTCTGGTCGCTGGCCGTGTTCGCGCTCTCGATCATCATCGTCTACAAGCTCGCCGAGGGGCCCGAAGGCACCCCGTGACCCGGTGCTGAGGCTGCGCTCATCGGTCGACGCCGAGCGCGCCGACCACTTCGGCGACCTGCTGCGCGAGCTCGATGGGGTGCGGCGGGTCGTGCAGCAGCCCGACGAGGCGTCGGCGACGAAGGCGATCGTGTTCGTCGCCGACGTCGAGCCGGCCGCGGCCGACGAACTGGTCGAGGCGATCGCCGAGCTCGGGATCGACGCCGACGACTACGTGCTCGACCAAGGTCGACGTGGTGGCGCCGCTGCGCCGCCACCTCGGCGGCGCGGCGACATCGAGGGCTTCGCCTGGGTCGAGGTGATGGGCCAGGCCCGGGCCAACTCGCGGCCGCTCGCCCGCTACCTGGCGCTGATCACGGTCGCCGCCGTGATCGCCGCCCTCGGCGTGATCAACAGCAGCTCGATCCTGATCGTCGGCGCGATGGCGGTCAGCCCCGACCTGCTGCCGATCTGCGCCACCTGCGTCGGCCTCGTCGGCCGCCGCGGGCGGCTCGTCCGCCGCTCGTTCGAGACGCTGACGCTCGGCCTGGCGCTGGTCGTCGTCGACCGTCCGGCGTGCTGAGCGCCGCGCTGAGCGGCGTCGGGGCTGCTGCCGGACGGCTTCGAGGTCGACGGACAGCAGCCTCAACACCCTGGCCCAGACCGACTACTCGACGGTGCTGATCGCGCTCGCCGCCGGCGATCGCGGCGATGCTCTCCTTCGAGACCCGCGCCAGCGCCGCGGTCGGCGTCGCGATCTCGGTGACGACGATGCCGGCCTCCGCCTACCTCGGCGTCGCGATCGGCAGCGGCGGCGCCGGCGAGGCGCTCGGCGCCCTGGTCGTGCTGGCGATCAACGTCTCGCTGCTGATCGTCTCCGGCAGCCTCACCCTGCTGGTGCAGCGCTGGCTGCCGAATCGCTCGCGGGCACCGATCTAGGCGGCTGCGACCAGGGCGCTGGCTCCGGGCCGGTTCTCGTCGTAGATGACGTCGGTGCCGGAGAAGCGGTCTTCCCAGGCGCGGCGGCGCTCGCCGAAGACGATGCCGAGGAAGCCGATGCCGAAGGTCACAACCGAGAGGCCGAGGCCGAGCAGGCGCTTGATCGAGCGCCGCAGCGACAGCCGCTGCTTCGTTCAGCCTGATGCCGACGAAGCGCATCCCCGGCGTCTGCCCGGCCAGCGACCAGAAGCCGGCGAGGTAGAGAGCGCCCGAGCGAAAGCCAGGCGGTGGAGCCGACCGCGATCGCGAAGCTGGAGACGCCCTTGCCGTCGCCGCCGAAGGCGTTGTCGATCAGGGTCGCGACCGCGACGAGCGCGGTGAAGCTGAGGTTGACGAAGACGCCGTCGATCGCCATCGCCAGGGCGCGGCTGACGGCGCCGGCCCGGTCGCTGGCGACCGCGCGACGGCGGCGGAAGAAGACGCGCCGGACGATCCGCTCGAAGCTGTCGTCGAGACGACGGGTCAGCTTGCCGATCGTGCGACCGATGTCCTCGAGCAGGCCCACGCCCTGGGCGCTGATCGCCGCCCGCACCTCGGGCGCCTCGGCGATCCGCTCGACCAGCTGCTGCGCCTGGTCGGATGGCCAGCAGGCGGCGCCAGACCTCGTCGACCAGCTCGCTGTCCATCGCCTCCAGCAGCGCCCGCTTGACCGCGTCGCTCTCCAGCGCGCCCTCGACCGCCTCTTCGACCACCGGGCCGCTGCAGCACCCGCGCCATCGCCCGCTCGACCGCCTCGCTTTCGACCGCGGCGACGATCGCCTCCTCGGCCGCGACTTCGACCGCACGATCGAACCCGGTCGCTTTGCCGACCGCGCGCGCGCCCTGGACGCCGACTCCGAGCAGCCGCGCCGAGAGCGGCAGGTGGCCGTTCTGACTCGCTGCGTCAGTGTTCGCAGACGGCGGAGTAGAGCCGTTTTCCATGCCCGCGGCGAGTATACGTCCGGGATCTCGGCGCACGGCTAGCCCAGGTGCTCAGCAGGCGGTCGATCAGCTCCGCCTGGGCGGGCAGGATCTTCTCCCGGGCGCGCTCGGGCTCGAACCACTCGGCCCGGTCGACCTCGGGGAACTCCCGCTGGCGGCCGCTGCGCGGCGGCCACTCGATCGCGAAGGTGTTGCTGCGCAGCTGGACGGGGTCGAACTCGCCCTCGGCGGCCCAGGCCTCGACCACCTTGCCCGATTTCTGGCGCACCGAGCCGAGCTCGATCAGGCGCCTCGAGGTCGAGTCTCGGGGGCCGCACCGAGCTCCTCGCCGAGCTCGCGCAGGGCGCAGTCGCGCGGCGACTCGCCCTCCTCGTATTCGCCCTTCGGGATCGTCCAGGCGCCGAGGTCGCGTCTTTGCCCAGTACGGGCCCGCCGGGATGGACCAGCAGCAGCTGCGGCTGCCCCGCCTCCGAGGCGGTAGAGGAGGATGCCGGCGCTGCGCTTGGCGCGCCACGGTACCCCGCAGGGTACCGCGTGCCCAGCGACAGCGCCCGGCCCTGACTGTGCCTCCTCAGCCGCCCAGCCGGAAGGCGACGATTTCGGGTACCTGGCCTTCGGCGCTTGCCAGACCGGCGGGGGCGATGACGGTGTCGCCGTCGATCGAGACGCTGGTGTTGATGCCGGCCGGCAGGGTTCCGACCCAGAGTTCGCCGCCGTTGGTCTGTGTCGAAGGCGTGGACGTCGCCTTCGAAGCTGGTCGCGAAGACGACGTCGTTGATCACCGTCGGCGCCCCGAACAGCGGCCGAACTGAATTCCTGGTTCCAGACGATCTGGCCGCTGGCGGCGTCGATCGCGACGAGTTCGCCGCTCGGAGCGCCGCCTTCGCCCAGCTGACCGCTGGCCGTGACCGAGGCCGAGAGGTTGACGACCGGGACGAAGATCGTCTTGCCGTCGGTTGCCATCGGCGCGATCACGCCGCCGAGCACGCCGGGGAAGAGTTCGCCCGGTCTTGATCTTCGAGTATTCGCCTTGCAGCGCGTAGAGGTTGTCGTTGTCGTGGCCGTTGTGGGTGCCGACCGGGCGTTTCCAGACCGGCTTGCCGCTATTGGCGTCGAGGGCGACGACGCTCGCCCGACTTGCCGGCGCCGACCGCCAGTTCCTTGCCGCCGGCGTCGATCAGCAGCGGCGGATCCTGGAAGTCCCAGTCGTAGACGTCGTGCGGCGTCTGCTGGTAGAACCACTCGCATCTTGCCGGTCGTCGCGTCGAGCTTGACCATCGAGTTGGTGTAGAGGTTGGGGCCGGGCCGGCTCGATCCCCACGGCTCCTGCGGCGTCCCCGGGTACGGGGCCGGGTTGCCGGTGCCGAAGTAGATGAAGCCTTTGTCGTCGAAGGACGGCGGCTGCCAGAGCCCGCCGCCGGAGTTGACTTTCTTGTCGCCCCAGAGGCCTTTGGGAACGGTGTCGAAGTGCCATTTCTTCTTGCCGGTCTTGGCGTCGAGCGCCCACAGCGTGCCGACACCGCCGCCTGGATAGGCGGCGGTCGCGGTCAGCGGCACGGTCGAGACGTAGACGAGGCCGTCGTTGTAGCCCGGCGCCATGTCGATGCCTTCGCCCGTGGGATGGGTCACCAGCGGCGTCGACCAGACCTCCTTGCCGGTTTTCTGGTCGAGCGCGAAGGCCGCTTTCGGAGTCGCCCCGAAGACCATGCCCTCGGCGACGACGACGCCGTTAGGTCCCTCGCTCGGGTTCTTCGTATTTCTTCATCCACAGCACCTCGCCCGACTCGAGGTCGATCGCCTGCACGTTTGACTCGAGGTCCTGCGAGTAGATCACCCCGTTGACGATCACCGGCGCGGAGGAATGGGCGCCGTAGGTGCTCTGCGCAGTCAGCGGCAGGCTCCAGGCTTCTTCCAGTTCGGCGACGTTGGAGCTGTCGATCGTCCCTTTGGCCTCGCGGGAGTTGACGGCGTCGACGCCCGGATAGCCCGAACCGTCGAGCTTTGGCCCATCGTCGCCAGAGGACGAGGATCCGCACCCCGACAGCACCGCGACCAGCAAGACGGCGATCAGGCACGCCCCCGCTCCAGCGGCCTTCCGAACTTTTTGCAGACTCACGGCAACTCCCCCCGGTAGTGGAATTCCACAGAATTACTCAAGCGATAAAGATTTATATTGCAAACTCTGGGCGCTGCCAAGTCCCTGCAAAGAGGCCTTTTCCGCGACGAGGGGCTGGAGCACGCGGTTGGAGACCAGGCCCAGAGCGCCGAGGTTGGCGAATCCCGGGCCTTGACTGAGACCGGCCAGCCCGGGGATGTGCAGGCGTGGCTCCATCCCCTCCAGCTCCAGGGCGCGGCCGATTCGCACTTCGCTCCCCGCCTGGCGCTCCCAGAGCGGCCCGGCCCGCCCTTCGACCTCGGCCCGGACCTCGTCCGGAAAGAGCTCGCGCAGCTGGCGCAAGAGGTCGAAGCCGGTGCAGTTGACGACGTACTCGTGCTCGGCGCTGACCGTGTCCGCCGCCGCCGATTCGTAGTCGATCCGCACCCCCTCCCCCGCCTCGCGGGCGCCGGCGTCGAGGACCCGGCCCTTGACGAAGCGGCAGCGGTCGTCGTAGCCGATCGCCGCCAGGCTCGGCGGGTCGAAGACGCCGCGGTCTGAGTGCTTGACGAAGTCGCGCCGGGTTTCCAGGTCGAGGTCGGACCATTCGACCTCGTCGGGGTTGGAGAAGACACGGTTCTCGAGAAAGCTCTCGCCGCGGCTGAGCGGCAGCATCGGCGTGTAGATCGTGAAGCGCGAGCGCGGCCGGAAGCCGCGCAGGAACATCACGCAGCTGAGCGCGCTCTCGCCGCCACCGACGACGGCGACGTCGCACTCGCGGTCGGCTGGAAGCTGGGCGAACTCGTCGCGGCGGCTGTCGCAGTGAAAGACCCGGCCAGCGATCGCCGCCTCGTGCGGGAAAGCGCGGTGGACGCCGGGACCGGTCAGGACCAGGGCGTCGCAGCCGTGCCGGCTCGACCCCTCCGCCTCCGCGACCTCGACCTGCCAGCCCTCGCCTTCGGGGTCGAGGGCGATCAGCTCGACCCGGCCGGCGACGTGCTCGACACCCTCGCTCGCCCGTCCCAGAACCCAGGTCAGGTACTCGCCGTAGTCGCGGTGGCGCACCGAGGGCGAGCCGGCGTCGATCCAGCGCGCGTAGCGGCGGCGACCGATCATGTACTGCTGCCAGGAGAAGGCCTGGGTGGCGGCGTCGATTGCCTCGCCCGCCTCGCCGAACTCGTGGAAGCTCTGGTACGGGAACCCGATGTCCTTGATCGGCGTCACCGCCAGCGGCTCCTCGCCCGAGGTCATCCCGTTCAGCCCCAGCCAGGAGGCGGCGCGCTCGGTGCCCTCGACGACCTTGAGGCTGATCGGGCCGAGCCCGAGCCGGTTGAGCACGTGGACCTTGGTCGCGATCCCGGCCGCCTTCGCCCCGGCGCCGACTATGAGCAGGTCGGTGCGGGCTACCACGGCTCGGCGATCACCAGGCCGCGGCGGTCGGGGCTGAAGGAGATGGCGCTTTTCCGCATCCGCTCCGAGCGGGTCTCGACCGGCCGCAGATCGACCTCGGAGAAGACGGTGCGCAGGACTCGTTTCATCTCCAGTTCGGCGTAGCTGGCGGCAAGGCAGCGGCGGGTGCCGCCGCCGAAGGGGATCCACGTGTAGGTGCCGGGCTGGCGGCCGACGAAGCGCTCGGGGATGAAGCTCTTGGCCTGCGGGTAGAAGCGTTCGCTGCGATGGATCAGGTGGATGCAGGGCGCCACCGTGGCACCCGCGGGCAGGTCGTAGCCGCCCAGCCGCATCGGCTCCAGCAGCTGGCGCACGACCACCGGAACCGGCGGACAGAGCCGCAGGGTCTCCTTGATCACCGCGTCGAGGTAGCTGCCGTCGCCGTCGCGCACGTCCTCGCGCGCCAGCTCCATTTTCTCCGGGTTGCGCAGCAGCCGCTCGAAAGTCCAGGCCAGCGAGGTCGAGGTCGGACCGTCGGTCAGCAGGGTCAGCAGTTCGTCGCGCAGGTCCTGCTCGCTCATCGGCGAGCCGTCCTCGTAGCGGGCCTGGACCAGCATCGAGACGATGTCCTCGCGGATGTCGTTGCTGGCGCGGCGGCGGCGCACCTCCTCCAGCACCGCGTCCTCGACCGGCGCCATCGCCTGGCGGAACTGACGGCTGTTGACGATCCAGCGCGGCCCGAAGGTGGCGAGCAGGGTCAGGTTGCGGGGGTCGTTCATCCACACGGTAAGGGCCTGCATCAGCTCGCGCAGCCGGCCCAGGCGCTCGTCGTCCTGGGCGCCGAAGACCGCCCGCATCACCACCTCCTGGGTGATCGCCTGCATGCGCGGCCAGAGCTCGAAGGGCTCACCGACCGGCCAGCGGCCGACTTCGCGCCGCGCCACCTCGGCCATCATCTCGCCGTCGCCTTCGATGCTCTTGCCGTGGAAGGCGGGCAGCATCAGCTTGCGCCGGGTCATGTGCTCGGGCTCTTCCAGCAGCATCACCGAGCGCGGCCCCAGCACCGGCCCCAGCAGCGGGTTGGCGACGTCGACCCCGACCGCCGAACCGGCGGTGAAGACCTTTTTGACGTCGTCGGGATCGCAGAGCAGGACCCAGTCGCCCCAGTGCAGGATGCGCAGGGTGAAGGTGTCGCCGTAGCGCTCCTGGCAGCGCTCGAGGAAGGGCAGCGGCCGCTGGGTCCAGCCGACCGCCTGCAGCGCCCGCGGCATGAGCGGCCCGGGTGGCAGGCCGCCGCCCCGCGGCAAGCGCGCGGCGGCGCTGCGGAAGGTCGGCGTCTTGCCGTGCGCGCTCACGTCGCCTCTCCCCCGTCCGAATCCGCGCTCGCGCGCGCCGCCATCAGCTCGTCCTCCTCCTTGCAGGTGGCGGCGATCAGCAGGTCGAAGAGCTCGCCAGTGAAATCGGCCGGCAGGTCGACCTCGGCGCCGCGGGCGAGGTAGCGAGCGCGCACCTCCTCGACCCGGCCGGGCTGCATCATCGGGATCCCGTGAGCGCTCTTGTAGAGGGCGACTTCGCGGCAGATCTCGAAGCGCTCGCCGAGCAGGCGGGCGATCTGGTCGTCGATCGCGTCGAGGCGCCGGCGGAACGGCTCCAGGCCGCTCATCGCTCCTCCCCTCCGAGCAGACCGATGGCGAAGGCGTGGCTGCACTCGGCCAGCAGCGGCAGCGAGTAACCGCCCTCCTGAATCACGCAGACAGGCCGGCCGGACTCGGCCAGCAGGCGTCCGACGTCGGTGAAGATCGCCGGCGAGAAGCTCCACGATCCGTGCGGGTCGCCGGCGACGGTGTCATAGCCGAGCGAGACCACCAGCGCCGCCGCGGTCGCGGCCAGCTCCTCGATCGAGACGGCGACCTCGGCCAGATAGGCGGCGGCGTCGGGAGCCTCGCTGAAGGCGACGACTCGCTCCCGCTCGCTTTGCGGCAGGACCGTGTCGGGAGCGACGTTGGTCACCGGCGAGGCGTGCAGCGAGTGCAGCGCGACGGCGAGGCGCTCGACCAGCGCCGCGGTCCCGTTCGGATAGTGGAGGTCGAGGTCGAGGACGCCGACCGGCGCCAGTCCCGCCTGGTCCAGCGTGTGCGCGGCGGCGGCGGCGTTGTTGAGGTAGCAGTAGCCGCCGAGGAAATCGGGGCCGGCGTGGTGACCGGGCGGACGGCAGACGGCGTAGGTGAAGTGGGCGCCGTCGGCAAGCCGCTGCGCCGCGGTGATCGCCGTCCGCACCCCCTCGTGCGCGGCGGCGACGAGGGCGGCGTCGACCGGGATGTCAGGGTCGAGGCCGGGCGGCGCGAAGTCCGGCATCAGCACCGGGCGCTCGGCGCCGACCCGGCGCAGGGCCTCGAGGTACCCCGGTTCGTGCATCGCCCCCAGCGCCCGCTCCAGCGCCGCGTCGCCGGCGTCGGCGACGGTTGCCCGCACGCGCTCGTGGCGGACCAGGCCGGTGCGCAGCTCGTCGAGCCGGCGGTTGCTGTCCTGCCCGGGGATCGTCTGCCCCCCTTCGCGGATCCAGTGCGCGGCGTCGTCGTTGCCGCGCCGCTGCTCGACCATCAGCAGCTCCGCGCTCATTCGATCAGCCGCCGCATCCGCGGTCCCAGCTGCTCGAAGCCGTTGCCAGCGTAGAAGGCCTCGGTGGCGCGGATCGCCGGAAAGCTCTCCCGCGGCAGCCCAACCTCGATCCGCGCCACCCCCTGTGCCTTGCACAGGGCCGCAAGCTCATCGACCAGCTCGGCGCCGACACCGCGGCTGCGTGAGCCGGAGTCCACCCAGAGGTCCTGAATCGTCGCGTAGCGCCCCGGCACGTGCAGCGCCCGCTGCCAGCTGGCGCTGAGCACGCCAACGATCTCGCCCTCCACCTCGGCGACGAGGATCGCGCCGATCCCGGGGTCGGCGATCGCCGCGCGCACCTCGGCCTCGAGCTCCTCGCGGCGGGGCTTGCGGCCGCCGAGCTCGACCAAGAGCTCCTCGACCGCTGCAGCCACCGCGGCGGCGTCGGCGTCGGTCGCTGGGCGAATCGTCGCCGGCGTGGTCGCGGCCACGTCGCTCATGCCGCCCCAGCCGCCCGCGCCCGGGACCGCGTTTGACTTTTTTCGCCCTCTGGGCGAACAAGGTCAAACGCACTCGCCAGCTCGACGCTCCAGGCATCGGGATCGTCGCGGCCGGTGGTGACCCGGGCCAGCGCCGCCATCGGTGCCCGGGCCTTGAGCAGGATCTCGTCGAACTCGTCGTCGGGGTCGGACTGCATGACGATCGCGCCGCCGGCGCCGATCGTCGTCCGTCCGGGCCGCATCACGATCGTGCGGATGACGATGCTGAGGTCGGTGCTGCCGTCGAGGCCGAAATAGCCGATCGCACCGGAGTAGACGCCGCGCGCCTCGCCCTCGAGGCCGTCGATGATCTCCAGCGTGCGCAGCTTCGGTGCCCCGGTCATCGAGCCGCCGGGGAAACAGGCGTGGACGCACTCGACCGGGGTCCGCCCCGGTTCGAGGTAGCCCTGGATCGTCGAGACCATCTGGTGCACGGTCATGTAGGGCTCGATCACCATCAGCTCCGGCACGCTGACGCTGTCGATGTCGCAGACCCGGCCGACGTCGTTGCGCAGCAGGTCGACGATCATCAGGTGCTCGGCCATCGTCTTTTCGTCGCCCTTGAGCTCGTCGCGGCGGCCGGCGTCGACGACCGGGTCCTCGTGGCGGGAGATCGTGCCCTTGATCGGGCGCGCCTCGACCCGGCGGTCGCGGTCGACGGAGAGGAAGCGCTCCGGCGAGGAGCTGACGATCGCGCGCTCGCCGAACTTCAGGTAGGCGGCGAAGGGAGCGGGGTTGCTGCGCCTGAGATGACGGTAGAGGACGAAGGGGTCGGGGCTGGCCTCGGTCGAGAACTGGTCGGTGAGGCAGACCTCGTAGGACTCCCCCGCCGCCAGTTCGGCCTGGCTGGAGGCGATGTCGGCGAGGTAGCGCTCGCGGCCGCGGCCGGACCGGAAGACGATCCGTTCGGGCGGGTCCTGCGGCTGGGGGGTCGGCAGCGGCTGCGGCGGCTCGGCCAGCGCCCCGGCAACCGTCGCCGCCGCCATCTCCAGCCAGGCGTCGGCCTCGGCGTCGTCCTCGCGGCCGACGGCGCAGACGTAGGTGCGGCGGCGCACGTGGTCGACGGCGACAACGCGGTTGGCCAGCATCAGCAGCGCGTCCGGCATGTCGGAGCGGTGCACGTTGGCCGACCCGCAGTCGGCCTTGAGCTCGTAGCCGAGGTAGCCGACGAAGCCGCCGATCAGCCCCCGCGCCAGCTCTGCCGGCGGCTCCACCGCGTGCTTGGCGATTTCGCGGTCGAGCAGGTCGAAGATCGACTTGTGCTCGACCGTGTCACGGCGGGCGCGCTGGACCGAGACCTCGCCGGCCTCGACGTCGTATTCGAGCAGGCAGCGCTCACGACCGGCGCTGGTGCCGAGGTAGGAGCACTGCGCCAGTTTGGTCGGGGCGTCGGCGCTGTCGAGCCAAAAAGCGTTCTCGGCCTCGCCGAAGAGCCGTTCGAACAGCGCCTCCGTCGGCGCCTCCCCCTCGAGCGCCCGCAACCGCAACCGCATCGGACTCTCCCCGCTCCCCTCGATCGGTGGGCCTGAATGTTGAGCCTGAGGCGACTTATCGGCCCGTCGGCCGCTGTTTTGGGGGGCCGGCTTGCCGCGCAGGCGTGCGGCGAGGGAGTAGAAGTTTTCGGCGATGGCGCGGCCGTGCTCGGTGGCGATCGACTCGGGATGGAACTGCACGCCCCAGATCGGGCGGCTTGTGTGCTCCACGCCCATCACCACGCCGTCCTCGGCCCAGGCGGTCACGTGACCCTCGGGTCCGGGCGGGCCGGTGATCGCCAGCGAGTGGTAGCGGACGACGGAGAAGTCCTGGGGGATGCCCTCGAAGATGCCGCTGTCGGAATGGCGAACGTGGCTGAGCCGGCCGTGCATCGCCATCGGCGCCGAGCTGACGCTGCCCTCCAGCAGGTTGCCGATCCCCTGGTGGCCGAGGCAGATGCCGAGCACGGGGATCTCGCTGTAGCGGAGGATGTCGCGGCAGACGCCGAAGTCGTGCCAGCGTTCCGGCCGGCCCGGTCCGGGCGAGAGCACGATCGCGTCGAAGTCCGAGCGCGAGAGCACGCGCCAGGAGACGGCGTCGTTGTTGACGACGACCGGCTCGTGACCCGAGGCCGCCGCCAGCAGGTGGAAGACGTTGTAGGTGTATGAATCGTGGTTGTCGACCAGGAGGGTCCTCATCACGCTCCCTCCAGCCCGAGGCTGCGGACGCCACGGTCGAGCACCGTCCGCGCCACCCGCTCGACCTCGGGCGAGCGCTCACCCGCCCGGTACCAGCGGGCGAAGTGGGAGACGTAGCGGGCCAGCGGGATCACGTCGAGGTTCTCGACCGAGCTGCGCAGGTGGCGGCGGTGCAGCTCGGACTGGACGACGGCGAAGCGGTAGTCGGCGTCCTCGGCCGCCCGTTCGGCGCCGAGCGGGGCCCCCGTGCCGCGGTGCGCCTGCGCCCGCGCCAGGTCCCAGCCAAGGCTTCCCTTCTCCTCGCGCAGCAGCTTCTCCGGCTCGAAGTCGACCCGCTTGGAGGTCGGCTGCAGGAGAAAGAAGGCGAGTGCGATCCGCGCCGGCAGCCGGTCCCCTTCTGGGTGGTTGCGCCGCACCTCGGCCCGCTCCGGGTCGGCCTCGATCTCACCCTCGAGCCACTCGGCCAGGTCGTCGACCAGCAGCGCCCCTTCCTTGCTCGAGGTGATCGAGGCGCGGTCGCGGGCGACCATGCCGTGGAAGACGTCGTAGGTCGGCGGACCGCCGCCCTTGGCGCTGCCGCTGCCGTTGCCGTTGACGACCCCGAGCTCGTCGATCAGCTTGCGGCGGCAGGTGACGTGGGAGACCCACTCGTTGCCGCAGACCTGCAGCGAGATGAAGTCGTCGAGCTCCGGCGCCGCCGACCAGTAGGCGAGCGCCCGCATGTGCTGGGTCGGCAGGCCGTCGGAGCGGACCAGCGGCATCTCCTCCAGCTCCTCGCGTTCGGTCTCGTACATGACCATGTCGTCGCCGTAGCGCTTGGTCAGCTTGCCTTCGCTGAGGCCCAGATTGGTCAGCTCCAGCACCTCGGGCAGGAAGTCGGACTCGAAGATCACCTTGTCGAAGGCGATGCCGAGACGGGCCAGGGTCTTGCGCTGACCGGAGATCACCCAGGCCCGCGTCTTCGACCACAGTTCGAGCGCTTCCTGGTCGCCACTCAGCACCCGCAGCATCAGCTCGTCGGCCTTGTCGTTGTACATCGAGGACTCGCGCGCGACCGAGTCCTCGGCGCCGTCGTCGGCGTCACGGCCGCCGACCACCCCGGCGGCGCGGCCGGCGGTGACGTAGTCGGCATAGCAGGCGCCGACGAAGTGGTCGCTCTTCTCTTCGCCCTCGGGCCAGACCTGCTGGTCGCGGCCGCTCTGGACGACGCCGGCCATCGCCTCGCCCATGCTGCGGCCGACGTCGCAGATCAGGCTGCGGCGCTCGACCCGGGCGCCGGCCTGCTCCAGCGCGGCGCCGATCGCGTGGCCAACCGCGAGGTTACGCAGGTGGCCGATGTGCAGCGCCTTGGTCGTGTTGGCGCCCCAGAAGTAGACGGCGTAGCGTTTGTCCGCGGCGAGGTCGGCGTCGGCGTCGGCGGGGCCTTCGCCGTTCTCCAGCCGCTGCCCGGTCTGCTCGATCCAGTCGTCGCTCAGACGCAGCAGAACCTCGTCATCGTCGGCGGCGATCGCCTCTACCCACGGCTCCGCCTCGATCCGCTCCAGCGCCGCCCGCGAGCTCTCGTCCTCGCGCCAGTCCGGCGTCCGCGGCACGAGCATCAAGTCGAACTGCGCCGGCCGGAAGGGCGAGCGGGCCGACCAGCGGGCTTCCTCCCCCTGTACCGCTCCGTCCTCGATGTAGTCGAAAATGTTCATCCATAGCCCATTCGTATTCCCGTTTTACGAATGCACCAGCCGGGGCTCGAACCCGGATCTTCGGCTTACAACGCCGACCCTTTAACCGATTAAGGCACTGGTGCTGGCTATGTCGCCGGCCGGTCAAAATCTTTGACTGGTCGATCCGGGCGCGAGCATAACAGCAATCTCGCACACCAACAAACTTCTTGATTAAAAGCTTGGTCTTGGCTGAAAATCCGAGAGAGTCCGGGGTGCTCAGGCCCGGCCGGCCTCGAGCAGGCGGGCGAGGAAGCGGCGCGTCTCGGGGCGCTGAGGGGAGCCGAGGACGCGCTCGGGTGGACCCTGCTCGACGATCCGGCCCTCGTGCAGGAAGGCGACCTCGTCGGCGACCTCGCGGGCGAAGCTCATCTCGTGGGTGGCAATCACCATCGTCATCCCCTCCGCCTTGAGATCACGAACGGCGGCCAGCACGTCGCCGACCAGCTCCGGGTCGAGGGCGCTGGTCACCTCATCCAGCAGCAGCGCCCGCGGGCGGCCGGAGAAGGCGCGGGCGATCGCCACCCGCTGCTGCTGGCCGCCGGAGAGCTCGTCGGGGCGATCGTCCTCGCGACCGGCGAGGCCGAAACGCGCCAGCAGCACCCGCCCCCGCTCCTCCGCTTCGGCGCGGGCGATTCCGTGCGCCCGCATCTCCCCCAGCATCACGTTCTGCAGCGCGGTCAGGTGCGGGAAGAGGTTGTAGGCCTGGAAGACGAGGCCGAGCCGGCGCCGCACCGCGACCGGGGCGACGGCGGGGTCGGTGATCGCCTCGCCGTCGAGGAAGACGTCGCCGTCGTCGACCTCCTCCAGCAGGTCGATGCAGCGCAGCAGCGTCGACTTGCCCGAACCGGAAGCGCCGATCAGCGCGATCGCCTCGTGCTCGTCCACGCTGAGGTCGATTCCGCGCAGCACCTGGCGCGAGCCGAAGGCCTTGGTAACGCCGCG
This sequence comes from uncultured Solirubrobacterales bacterium, assembly GCA_963715395.1. GTDB lineage: Bacteria > Actinomycetota > Thermoleophilia > Solirubrobacterales > 70-9 > VAYN01. The sequence continues at coordinate 402,620 of OY970238.1, read as the reverse complement.
CAGCTCCAGCACCGGCGCCTTCATCTCACCTCGCCGCCCCCGCCCATGCGATCGACGACCCGCGCCAGCGGCACCGTGACCGCCAGGTAGAGCAGCGCCGCCGCGATCAGCGGCGTGTAGTTGAAGGTCTCCCCCTGGACGATCTGGGCGATGCGGAAGGCCTCCTGCGGACCGAGGATCGAGATCAGCGCCACATCCTTCTGCAGCGAGACGAAATCGTTCAGCAGCGGCTGCGCCACCCGCCGCACGGCCTGCGGCAGGATCACGTGCCGCATCGCCTGCGTCTCGGTCAGGCCGACCGCGAGCGCCGCGTCATGCTGGCCTTTGTGGACCGAGCGGATGCCGGAGCGGTAGACCTCGGCCACGTAGGCGCTGTAGGAGAGGCCGAGGGCGATGCCGCCGAGGACGACGGGATCGCTCGGCAGGCCGGTCAGCCGCAGCGCCGGCACCCCGAAGCCGACCAGGTAGACGAGCAGGATCGTGGGGATGCCGCGGAAGAGGTCGACGAAGACGATCGCCAGCAGGCGCAGCGGAAACAGCGCCGGCGCCCGGCTCGTCCGCAGCACCGCGATCAGCAGCCCGACGATCAGCACGGCGATCTCGACCAGGACGAAGATCCTGACGTCGAGCCAGAAGCCGTCCAGCACTTCCGGAAAGGAGCTCTTGAAGATGCTCCAAGAGAAAAAGGTTTCGCGCACGGACGGCCAGCCGGGGCTGGTCAGCACCCAGGCGGCGAGCCCGCCGATGACGAGCGCGCTTGAGATCGCCGCGATCGCCTGGCCACGGCGGTGCTGGCGGCGCTTCGCCACCTCGCGTTCGAGCCGGCGATCGCTGATGACGACGGTTGCGGACAAGCGCCGCCGATTCTGACCCCGGGCGGGGACGCTGCCGAGGGGTTCTAGTCGAGTTCAGGCGCGCCGGCGGCCTGGCTCATCCAGCGCTGGGTGATCTGCTCGAGCTGGCCCGAGCTCTTCAGCTCGTCCACGGCCTTGGAGACGCACTCCGTCAGCGGCGAGTCTTTGGCCAGCAGCGCCCCCCACTGGTCGCCGCCGGGGGCGGCGAACTGGCCGACCACGGCTGCGCTCGGGACCTGGGCGGCGGTGATGTAGAGGGCGGTCGGCAGGTCGACAACGACGGCGTCGATCTGTTCGTTTTTCAAGGCCGTGACGACGTCGTTGGAACTGTTGAAGACTTCCGGCTTGCTGCTGGGGTCGATCTTGTCTTCGACCGCTTCCAGGCTGGTGGTGCCGATCTGGACGCCGATGTCGGCGTCCTGCAGGCCGGCCAGCGAGGTGGCGCCGGCTGCATCGGAGTCCTTCAGCGCCACCACCGCCTGGTTCGCCGTGTAGTAGGGCGAGGAGAAGTCGACGGCCTTTTCGCGCTGCGGCGTGATCGAGATCTCGTTCACGTCGAAGTCGAAGTCCTTCGGACCGGGCGCGTAGGAGGAGTTGAACGGCTCCACCGTCCACCTCACCTTGTCTTTCGGATAGCCGAGCTGGTCGGCGATCGCGAAGGCAACGGCACTCTCGAAGCCCTTCCCGTTCGCCGGCAGATCGTCGACGAAATAGGGCGGGTAGGCGGGCTTGTCGGTCGCCACCGTCAGCTCGCCCTGAACCGCGGTCGGCAACTGCTTCGGCGTGCAGGCGCTTGCGGTCGTCGTCGACTCATCCTTTTCGCCGCAACCGACGAGCAGGAGAAGCACGGGGACGAGGATCAGGGCGGCTGCAAGTCTCTTCATGGAGCCCCGCCGAGCGGGAGCGCGGATCCTAGTCCAATCCTGCGGCGATCGAGCTGCACCGCAGCCGCCTGCCAGTATTGGCCCGACGATGAACCGGGATCAGCTGAGAGCGGTGCAGGCACCGCTGAAGGAGCGCTACGAGGAGGAGCCCGAGGCCGCTCTCGTCACCCTGAAGGCGGATGGCACGCTGGGCGAAGGGGTCTCCTGCTCGGTCGGCGCCGGCCGCGCCCTGGCCGAGGCTGGCCTGCACCCCGCCTCCGGCGGCGACGGCTCGCTGCTGTGCTCGGGCGACATGCTGCTCGAGGCCCTTGCCGCCTGCGCCGGCGTCACCCTGCGCGCTGTCGCGACCTCGCTCGGCATCGCGGTCGAGTCGGGTGCGATCCACGCCGAGGGCGACCTCGACTTCCGCGGCACCCTCGCCGTCGATCGCGAGGCGCCGGTCGGCTTCCGCGCCATTCGTCTCTCCTTCGAGCTCGAGACCGACGCCAGCCGGGAGGAGCTGGACACCCTTCTCAAGCTGACCGAGCGCTACTGCGTCGTCCTGCAGACCCTGGCCCGCCCCCCGGAGCTGTCGGCCAGCGTCGCCACCGTTTGACGCGAGTAGGCTCGCCGGCTTGACCGACTGGACGATCCGGCTCGGCACTCAAGCCGATATTCCCGCAATCCTGAAGCTGTGGCAGGCGGCGGCGAGCCTGCCCACCGCAACCGACAGCGAGGCCGGGCTCGAGGCGCTGCTGGCCCGCGACCCGGAGTCACTCCTGCTCGCCGCCAGCGGCGACTCGGTCGTCGTCGGGTCGCTGATCGCCGGCTGGGACGGCTGGCGCGGCAGCTTCTACCGGCTCGCGGTGCATCCCGAGTGGCGCCGGCGTAGCCTCGCGACCGACCTGGTCCGTGCCGGCGAGCAGCGCCTGACGCGCCTCGGAGCGGTCCGCCTGACGGCAATCGTCGCCGACGACGAGCGCGCCGCGATCGCCCTCTGGACCTCCGCCGGCTACAGCCGCCAGGCGGGGAGAATCAGGTTCATCCGCATGCACCGGCCGGCCGCCGAGCGGCCCAGGCAGTGACCAAGCCGCCTATCGGGAGCGCTTCGCCGGCAGCTCGAAGAACATCGCCGTGTCGACGGTGGGGATGCTCGTCTTCTCCCCGGCCGCCATCCGCTCGGCACTCCGCGCCTCGATCTCCAGTTTCCGCTCGTACATCTCCTCGTGCAGTTCGTTCAGTTCGGCGAAGCCCGCCTCGTCGACCTGCATCTGCATGCGGATGAGACAACGGTTCGTCCGTCCATCGAAGGTGCCCGCGTCGAGCGCGCGCGCCGCGTCGGTGAGGTGCAGCTGCAGCGTGTAGCGGGTCAGCTCGTCCCGTTCCTCGGGAGTCATCTCGGCGAAGTCCGCGTCGTAGACGATCGGCCGCTTTGCCGCTTTGTAGAAGTGCTCGTTGGCGCCGCGAACCGGGCGCACGTCGATCAGGTCGACGACGCCGAGCTCGGCCAGCTTCTTCACGTGGTAGCTGACGTGACCGACCCCGAGGCCGAGCTCCAAGGCGATTTCGTTCGGACTCGCGACCCGTTCGGCCAGGATCACGTAGCTCTTGACTCGAGTCGGATGGGAGACGAGTGCCCCCAGCGTCGACTCTGAGCCCTTCTTTACCGCCTCGGTCATTTCTGCTCCTCAATCGGTTCCGTGGACGGACCATCGTAATGCAGTTCCTGACCAATCGAGGTCGCTTACGAATGAACTGGTCCGACCGGTGGAACTAGTTCAATTGGTAGACCGGGTCATACCGGAAGAACATCGTTCTACGGGAGAGGGGGTGAACCACGTGAAGATCACCACCAGCGCACCGATCTACCCGGCGCTCCAGATCACCAAGCCGGCCTGACGAGCAGTGGCCGATCTCCCCTAGTGGCTGGGGGAGGTCGGCCCCCTCCTTGCGGCGTCGTCAAGCGACCTGAACGGGTACGCCGCAGAGGCAGAGCGCCAATCCGCCTCCTGACCAGGGAGGATGGGTAGATGCCCCAGCCCTACCGCCCGAAAAAACGCACCGAGCGCGGCGACTACGGCTGGGTGATCTCGTTCGGCTGCAAACCAGCCGGCAAGCTGCGGCGGCTCAAGGTCGACACCGACCCCGCCACCGACACGCGGCCGATCGAAGTCCCCTGCGTCTGCGGTGAAGTCCACCGCGTGACCGTGTCCCCGTACCGGCGCCGGCGCTCCGCCGACGAAGCGTTCGACCTCGAGGTCGTCTCGCTCGACGAGCTGCGCGGATCGGGCGACTAGCTTTTCGATCGCACTGGCGAGTGGCGAAGCGCCTTGTCGAGACCCCAGTCCAGTTGTAAGTTCGGTGGACCGGGAACGACGAGAGGAGAACGAGATGTACGCACGAGTAGCGCAGTGGGAGGGCGCCGACGCCAAATCCCTGCAAGACAGCGCCGCGGAGATCAGAGCCCGAGCCGAGTCCGAGGGTGGTCCACCGCCTGGGGTGCCGGCCAAGGAGTTCCTGCTCCTCCACGACACCGCCGCCGGCAAGGCCCTCGCGATCACCCTTTTCGAGAGCGAAGAGGACTACCGTCAGGGCGATGAGACCCTGAACTCGATGAGCCCTCCCGGCGACGGCATGGGACAGCGCGTCGCAGTCGACCAGTACGAGCTCGTCGTTCACGTCGAAGCGTAGTTGCGAACAGGCTGGAGGCGGCTATCAGGTAGATCAGCTCAACAGGAGGCGTAAAGCGTCGGCATCGAGATCAGCATCCCGCAGGATGCCAGCGAGCGTCCCCTTCCGCAGTTCCTTGTGAAGCGGGACCACGAGAGCCATCCGGCGACCGGCCTTCTTCATTCGAACGTGGCTCCCGCGCTGACGGACCACGGTCCAGCCATCCTTTTCGAGCGCTTTGACGAGCTGGGCGCCCGAAACGACCGGCTGGCGCGGGCTCACGCCGGCAGCGTGATCCTGCGGCGGACGATGCCCATGTCGAGCGACTCGCCGTCTTCGCGTAGCCCCTCGACATAGAGGGCGACGGCCTCGTTGGCGTTCGCCAGCGCGTCGTCCATGTCCTCGCCCTGGGTGTGCAGGCCGGGAAGCTCTGGCGCATACACGTGGTAGCCGCCCTCTTCCTGGGGCTCGAAGATCAGCTCTATTTCACGTGCGTCGCCTGGCATTTTGATCAAACTTTCTGAACCAAAATCGGGGAGACAGGATTTGAACCTGCGACCGCTCGGCCCCCAGCCGAGTGCGCTACCAGACTGCGCCACTCCCCGTGGGGCTATGCATTCTGACGAATCTGCGGGAGGGTGGCTACCCTCCCGTCTTGCGCGGCGGTAGCTCAACGGTAGAGCCTCAGCCTTCCAAGCTGATGACGCGAGTTCGATTCTCGTCCGCCGCTCTCTTTTATCCAATCGTCGTCCGGGGCGCTTCGGGTTTTGGACTCGGTGCCGATAGATCCTCTCGATGCGCTTTGGACGGAACAGGGTCGCTCTTGCCTGCCTGCTGGCAGCGCTCGCCCTGGGCAGCTGCGGAGGCCCCGGCGAGGAGGCCGAAGGCGAAGGCGAAGGCGAAGTCGCCACCAAGAGCAACGCGGGCTACGTCGACTGGCCCTTCTTCGGGCGGGTGCCGGAGCGCACTCACTACCTGCCGACGGAAAAGCGGCTGCTGGACCCGCCGCTGCAGCAGGCCTGGTCGCTCAACACGCACGCGCTGATCGAGTTCCCCCCGGCGATCCACGAAGGCGTCGCCTACGTCGTCAACAAGTACGGGAACGCGAAAGCGGTCAGGCTGCGCGACCGCAAGATCCTCTGGGAAGTGACGAACAGGGCGAGCAACAAAGGCAAACCGAACTTCGTCACCGCCCCGGTCTACTACGAAGGGCGCGTCTACGGCGCCTTCCTCGGTGGCGAAGTGGTCGCCGGCGATGCCGCCACGGGGCGCACCGTCTGGAGGCGCAAGCTGCCCGGCCACCTCGAATCGTCCCCGATGGCCGCCGAAGGGACCCTCTTCCTCGGCACCGACACGACCGACGTGGTTGCCCTGCGCGCCAGCGACGGCGGTATCCGCTGGCGCACCGACCTCCCGGCTGCGATCAAAGCCAGCCCCAGCTTCCACGACGGCCACCTCTACGTCGCCGACTACGAGAGCTCGATGTACGAGCTCGACGCGGCGACGGGCAAGGTGACCTGGCGGACCAACACCAGCAAGGCGCCCCCGTTCGGCCGGGGCGGATTCTTCTCCTCGCCGGCGATCGGCTTCGGCCGCGTCTACGGGGCGCGCGACGACGGCACCGTCTTCGCCTTCGACGAAAAGACCGGCAAGGTCGACTGGTCCTTCGACGCCGGCGGGCCGGTCTACGGCTCTCCCGCCGTCGCCCAGGTTCCCGGCACCCCTCCCACCGTCTACATCGGGGCCGAAAACGGCCGCTTCTACGCGCTCGACGCGAGCAGCGGCAAGCAGCGCTGGAGCTACGACGTCGGCGGACCGGTCCCGGGGACGGCGACCGTGATCGGCCACACCGTCTACACCTCGAGCTTCGCGGCCGACCGCACGATCGGCATCGACGCCATCACCCGCAAGAAGACCTTCGAGCTGAAGCAGGCCGGCTACACCCCGATCGTCTCCGACGGCAAACGGCTCTACCTGGTCGGCTACTACGTGCTGGTCGGTCTCCAACCAAGCCGCCGCTGAGAGCTCCGCGAGTCGGGTCGGCTACGCAGCCGCGCCGCTGAAGAACTTGCGCTCTTTCGCCTCTGGCGTGTCGGCGCCGTCATCGCCTTTCGCGTAGAAGGGCTGCGCCCAGGAGTCGTCCTCTTCGAGGTGGAGCTTGGCGCGGTTGGACGAGCGCGGCGCCTCCGGGCCGGGGGCCGGTTTGCCATCCGGGGTCCGCGCCTTGCCGCGCAGACGGTAGTGGTTGAAAAGCCGCATGAACTCGGTCAGGTAAATGTCGGCAACCCGCTTGTCGCCGCGGATCACCAGCATGTTCTCGTCGTTTTCCTGGCAGGACTCGTTGCTCCAGTTCCCCGAGCCGGTGATCACAATCGGGTCGTCGGTGAGGGGATCGATCAGCATCAGCTTCGTGTGCACGTAGTCGACGTGTTTGTGGAGGCGCTCCAGCGCCTTCGCAACCCACGCCCTGTACGCGCCCTGGCCCTCGAAGGCGCCGGCGGTGACGACGTTGTCCGGGTCACGCCGCAGCGCTTTGATCTCGCCGTTGTCGGTATCGAGCAGGAGATAGCGCAGGTAGTCGCGATCTCCCTCGAAGGCTGGGGCGATCTCGGGCTGCAGGCCAAAGGCCGCGGTCAGCAGCACCGCCTGCTCAGCGCTGTCGGCGAGGCGCACGTACCACTCCAGGGAGCGCAGATCCGAGCGGGGGCTGAAGATCGAGGTGAGTCGCGCCCGCGGACGGCCGCTGGGAAATTTGGGCGTGGGATCGTCGAAGGCGCGGATCTCCTCGCGCCCGGGGTTTTTCGACAACTGATTCCAGTAGTCGAGGTAGCGCTCCGCGACGCCGGTATCGCGGAGTGAGTGGCCGACGTTCGCGTGTCCGTAGAACCCACCCTCGGTGATGTTGGTCGAGCCGGTCCAGACCTCGATCGGCTCGTCGTCTTTGAGCAGGACGACGAACTTGTTGTGGGAGATGTTGACTTTCGCGCGCGGGATGCTCAGCCCTTTGATCCGCGCCGCCGCGATCGCCTCCGCGTTGGCGACGGCAGCGCTTCCGTTCCCGACCTTGTGGTAGACGATCCGCACGTCGGCGCCCGCCTCGTGGGCGACCCTGAGGGCATCGAGCACCGGCTCGAACTTGAATTCGTAGACGCAGGCGCGCAGCGAGTAGCGCCCGTCTACCGCGCGCCCGATGAAGCCGACGAGCGCTTCCTCAAGGCCCCTGGAGAGCCACCGGTACGCCTCTTCGTTGGGCACCGTCGCCGGGTTCTGATCACCGAAGCGTCGTTCGTAGGCAGAGGATGCGGCGACGCCGCGGTTGAAGTAGACGCCGTGCTTGCCGTCGTCGGGATTCTCGGCGGTGACGGTTGCGGCGACGCTCGGGCCGTCTTTCAGGCGTGCCGGCGTCCCGTAGCGAGCGGTCACCTCATAGCTGTAGGTGTGATCCGGTTTTGCCGTGTAGTCGCCCCAGACGAACGCCTGGATCGGGTTCGCCTCGCTCGAGTAGTCCGCCTTGCGGCCGCTGTCGTTGCGCTCGAAGAGGACGTTGTTGTAGAGGTGGTAACGCTCGCCCTCGGTGTGATCGGTGCGCTCGATCGTGAAGCCGAGCAGGCCCTTGGCCCGTTTGGGATCGACGCTGATGCCGATCAGGACCACGTAGGTGCCAGCAACAAGCTGAATCTCGATCCCGTCGCCCTGGGCTGACTCCCGCATGGCGCATTCTTTCCAGAAAACACAGAATTTCTTTGTCTATTCAGGAAATTCGGCCGAATTTGGGACGAAGAGAGGGTCAGTCGCCGCCCTCCTCCTCGTCCCAGTGCCGCCGTTCGCGCAGGTGGTGGACCGCCAGGACGAGGCAGATCAGCACGGCCGGCGCGAAGACCGGCAGTGCCGCGACGACGGCATGATGGGCGAGCGGCAGGATCACGTGCCGGCCCCCACTCCCTCCCGCGGCCGCAAGCGCGCGCCGGACCGCTGGCGCTCGCGCCGCCCGACCCCGAAGGCGAGCCGGTGCAGCGCCCAGGCAAGCAGCGCCAGCAGTCCCAGCGCGATCCCGATCACGGTCGAGTAGGCAAGGGCGACGACGACCGGGCTGCCGCTCGTCTGCTCACGCTGGAGCAGTTTGTGCTCGTCGCGGAACTCGCGCGTGAAGGCGGGCGAGGCCCGGACTTCACCGACCGGGATCGCGGCGTCGCGCGGCAGGTAGACCGGCAGTGCGGTGAGGGAGTTGCCCTCGTGCAGGCGGACCAGCGTCTTCCAGTTGCCATGCACGGGAATCGGCTCGGTGGTGCGGTACCGCCCCGGGCCGACCCGCTCGAGGCGATCGACGACCAGACCGCCGCCCTGCCAGGCGGTGACGTCGAACCACTCCGCGTTTGCAGCCGCGTCGCCGGGCTGGACGTCGATCACGGCCTGCACCCAGCGGCCAGGGCCGTTCGGGATCTCGCGCAGAGCGACGCGGGCACTGACCCCGTCCTCGCTCGGGGTGTAGAGGGCGAAGGCGACCATGGCGGCGAGGGCGGCCGCGCTGGCGAGGGCGGCGGCGCGCAGCAGGGGTCGGGGCCGGCCGGGCTCGACGGCGAGATGGGCGCCGATCCAGGCGCCCAGCAGCGCCCCGGCCAGCGCCGCCAGGAAACCGACGATCGCGCCCTCGGGGAAGAGCGCCGCGGGCCAGGGCAGCGGCATCCAGAGGTGCGACCAGGCCCACTCGGCGGCCAGCCCGACGGTGCCGATGCCGAGCCCCGACCAGAGTCCGAAGCGCAGCGGCTGGGTGGTCGAGACCCGCAGCGCGATCGCCTCGACCACCAGGGCCTCGGCGACGTAGAGCGGGAAGTGCGGCATCGTCTGTCCGAGCACGGGGCCGATCGCCAGCGCCAGCCCCCCGCGCAGGACGATGAAGAAGAGGACGGCGCCGAGCGCGGAGCCACGGCCGCCGTAGATGCGGGCGAGGACGAGGCCCGTCCCCGCCGCCAGCATCGTCAGGAGCGGCTGGAAGACGAGCTGGAACTGCGGCACGCCGAAGTCGAACTCGGCCTGGAAGGTCGAGAGCCCGAGCATCAGGCCGCCGGTCAGCGCGACCGCGCGAGCCGATCTGGTCAGCCGCGCCTCCTGGCGACGCTCCGGCAGGGCCGCGTTGGCCCGCAGCCCCTCCACCGTCAGCACGGCGATCCCGACCAGGGTCATGGCGGCACCGCCGATCAGCATCAGGTGCGTCGGCCCCCAGAGGGTCACGTCCTGGCCGAAGAGACGGTGCCAGACGTCGTCGAGCGGGAAACCGATCAGCGAGAAGGCGCCACAGGCGCAGATGAGGACGCCGCCGAGCGGCGCCCACCAGTCGCGGCCGATGCGAACGGCGACGGTGCTGGGCCGCTCGCGCGGCAGCACCATCGCGATGAAGCCGGCGGTGAAGATGCCGAAGAGGCCGGTGAGGATGAAGTAGTGGGCCGGGTTGGCGAGGGGTCCGGCGTCGCGCCCGTTGTCGATGTGCAGGGAGATGTCCCAGTACATGCCGAACAGCGCCGTCAGCAGCGAAACCGTGGCGATCCCTGCCGGCAGCGCGGCCCAGCCCGGCATCGCGGCGCGCCGTTCCGCCCAGGCCGCCGAGCGAGCGAGGATCTTCACCCGCCCTGAGCGATGGCCGAAGCCGATGTACAGCAACGCCAGCGTGATCGCGGTCGCCGCCACCGTCGCGATCGCGATCTGGGCGAGCTCGGCGCCGCCCGCCGGCGGCGGTGCACCCTGGGCGGCGGCGATCAGAGAGGTGAGCGTCATGCGGGGTCCTTCCGGTCCGTGGCAGCTTGCAATTTCATTACCCCATACAGAGTTACCTCAAATGAGGTTACATGCTTTAGGTAGGATCGCGCCCATGGCGCAGGCCGGGGAGCCCCGAGAGAGGCCCGATTCCGAGGCGGAGCTGACGGTCGAGCAGCTCGCCTACGAGACCGGGATGTCGGTGCGGAACATTCGCAACCACCAGTCCCGCGGCCTCCTCCCCCCGCCCGAGGTCCGTGCCCGCACCGGCTACTACGGGGCCGAGCACGTCGCCCGCCTGCGGCTGATTCAGGAGATGCAGGCGGAGGGTTTCAAGCTCAGCGCGATCTCGCGGCTGATCGGCCAGCATGGTGCCGACGCCGACCGCTTCGTCGGCCTGCGCCAGGCGGTGACCGCGCCCTTCGCCGACGAGGCGCCCGAAGTGCTGAGCCGCGAGGAGCTGATCGAGCGCTTCGAGGTCGACGACGATCGCCTGCTGGAGAAGGCCCAGAAGCTGGGACTGCTAATCGCGCTCGGGGAGGATCGCTACGAAGCGCCGAGCCCGGCGCTGCTGCAGGCGGCGGAGGACGTGCTGAAGATGGGGATCGCCCTGCCCGCGGCACTGGCCGCGATCGAGAAGCTCAACCGCAACTCGCACGCAGCCGCTCGCACCTTCGTCAACCTCTTTCTCGAGGAACTGTGGAAGCCGTTCGACGAAGCCGGCCGCCCGGATGAGGGCTGGCCAGAGATCACCCAGGCGATCGAACGCCTGCGGCCGCTCGCCGTCGACGCCCTCATCGCCACCTTCCGCCTGATCCTCACCGAGGAAGTCGAGAAGGCGTTTGGCGAAGTGCTCGAACGCCGCAACAAGAAGAAGTAGGGCAAAGCGACGCCCGGTCTGCTCAGCTCGCCGGCAGCGGGAACTCGACCAGCAGTTCGGTGCCGCGGTCGCGGGCGCTGCGCAGCTGGAAGCTCCTGGCCATCGCTCCGATCAGGAGCAGGCCAAGCCCCAGACTGGGCGGCTTCGCGCCCAGATCGGGCTGAAGCCCCCTACCGCGGTCGCGCACGATCACATCCAAGGCTTCCCCCTTGCGCATCAGCTCGACTTCCAGGGGCCGGTGTGCGGCGTCGTCGGGGTAGGCATGGAGGACGACGTTCGCGCAAGCCTCGGAGACGACGGTCTTGAGGGCGTCGATCCCTTCCTCGCGCATCCCCAGCTCCGCGGCCTGATTGCCCACCGCCTGGCGAATGAGGGCAACGCTCTGCGGCTGCGCCGGAAATCTGAGCAGAAGGCAGTCGTCTTTGTTCGCCATGAGCGTCATAGCTAAAAGTGGGTATGGACCCTTCATACCCCTGGGGCGAGGCGACAAACGGTCAGATCGACAGTGGTCCAGGGCGCAGCGCCTCAGGATCGTGGCCTGGCATCACCGTGCAGCCCGCGTCGCGCAGGCCGCGCAGGCGGTCTGCTGAACGGGCCTGCTGCTCGAGATCGTCGCCGAAGGCGGGAAAGCGGTGATCGTCGAGGCCGCTGGCGAAATGGGTGACGTCGGCGCCGATGACCAGATCGCCGACGCGCACCGACTGGTGGCCCGGCGTGTGTCCCGGCGTCGACAGCAGCGTCACCGAGCCGTCGCCAAGCAGGTCGTGGTCGCCGTCGACGAGCCGCAGCCGGCGCTCCTCGACGACGTAGTCGCGGGGAAAGAAGAAGTTGCGCTCGATCGCGGCTCGGTCGTGCCCCGCCTCCCACTCGCGCCGCTGGACGACGACCGGCACCGACGCCGGCACGAACGAGAGGCCGCCCGCGTGGTCCCAGTGCAGGTGCGTGAACACGACCATCGTCACCGTGCCGAGATCGACCTGCTCGTGCAGCGGCTGCTCCTGCTCAAGTTCGAAGAGGCCCATCGTCTGCGGGCTGTCGTAGAACGCCGCAGCGTCCTCGCAGGCGCCGGGATGGAGGCCGGTATCGACGAGGATCCGCTCCTCCGCGGTCTCGATCAGGTAGGCGGGAACGGGACATCGAACCCGCTTTTCGGGTTCATCGCCCTGTCGCCAAAGCGCCGCGGAGGCGGTCATCCAGCCAGCGTTGAGCATTTGCACCTGCATAACTCGGGGACGGGGCAGCCAGGACTCGAACCTGGAATCGCCGGTTTTGGAGACCGGTGCCTTAGCCAGTTGGGCCACTGCCCCAGAGGGGATTTGGATCGTAGACGAGGGCCGGCCGCTCGGTCGCGATGCGGGCGGAGGGACTTGAACCCCCACGGGCCGAAGCCCACCAGGACCTAAACCTGGCGCGTCTGCCAAATTCCGCCACGCCCGCGTGGCGACTCCTCGTGGAGCCTTAACGCGCGACCAATGCCGCATCGTCGCTCACAGATTCTATGATCGGAGGCATGGCTGTAGGAGAGGTGAGGCCGGGCTACGAACTGTGGCGGCCGAATCGGGAGAAAGCCGGGTCGGTCACGACCAAGTTCGTGATCGTGCTTTTGCTGCTGGCGACGGCGGTGGTTGCAGCCCTGGTCACGATCGGCGGCTGGTCGCTGCTCAAGGGCGGCGGCGGCATGGGGATCGTCTGCGCGATCTACGCAATCCTCTATGCCTTCTTCGCCTTCCTCGTCGCCCGCTGGAACCGCGGCATCCTGCCCGTCGCCGCGGCGCTTTCGATGATCCTGGCGATCTTCTGCGCGGTCGGCGCCGACAGCTGGTTCGCCCGCGACAAGGCCGGCTTCGACGAAGCGGCGATCTCCTCCTCGCTGATCGGCACGCTGGTCATCGTCCTCGGCCTGCTGCAGATCGTCCTCATCGCCGCCGCCTTCTACGGCTTCAGCCAGGAGTGGCACGTCGAGGAGGAGCGCCCGATCGGCTCCGGCGAGGACTACGGCGCCGGCGCCGCCCCGCAGCCCGCTTAGACGCCCCGCCTTTTGCACGCGTCTGCATTTGTGTCCGCATAGCGCACCCTGGGGCAGACGCGTGGATGCCGGAGGTGGGACTCGAACCCACAAGCCCGTAAGGGCAATCGATTTTGAGTCGATCGCGTATGCCAATTCCGCCACTCCGGCGCCGCCGCAACGATAGACCGGCCGAGCGGGCTAGGGCGAACTAGACTGGGCGCGGGTATGCGGATCCACCATCTCAGCTGCGGCTCGCTGTGCCCGCACGGCGGGCGCCTGATCGGCGGCGAGGGCGGCTTGCTGTCGCGGGCCAGCGTGATCTGCCATTGCCTGCTGATCGAGAGCTCCGGCGGACTGGTCCTGGTCGATACCGGCTTTGGCCGCGAGGACGCTCGCAATCCCGCCCAGCTCGGCCAGCCCTTCCGGCTGGCGCTGCAGCCGCGACCCCGGCTCGAGGAGACGGCGATAGCCCAGGTCGAGGCGCTCGGCTTCGCCGCCGCCGACGTGCGCCACGTCGTCGCCACCCACCTCGACGTCGACCACGCCGGCGGCCTCCCCGACTTCCCCGAGGCGGATGTCCACGTTCTCGCGCCGGAGCTGAGAGAGGCGCTGCACCCGAGCCTGCGCGAACGCAGCCGCTACGTCGGCGGTGCTCACTGGAAGCACGGCCCGCGCTGGGTCGAGCACGACTCGGAAGCCGGCGGCGATAGCTGGTTCGGCTTCGAGAGCATCCGGGTCCTGCCGGGCCTCGACGTCGAGGTGGCGCTGATCCCGCTGATCGGCCACTCGCGCGGCCACAGTGGCGTCGCCGTCAATGCTGGAGGCCGCTGGCTGCTGCACTGCGGCGACGCCTACTTCAACCACGGCGAGGTGGCAACGCCGCCGAGCTGCCCCCCGGGCCTGCGCGTCTTCCAGCGCGTCCTCGCCAGCGACCACAAGGCGCGGGTCGCCAACGCCGAGCGCCTGCGCGCGCTGGCCGCGAGCCACGGCGACGAGGTCTCGCTGTTCAGCGCCCACGACCCGCACGAGCTGGCGCGAGAGCAGGCGGCCAGCGCCGCTGCTGCGGCGTGAGCGCCACCGCCCCAGAGCTGCTCTGGGAGCCCTCGGCGGAGCTGGTCGAGCGCTCGCGCCTGGCCGAGTTCATGCGCTGGCTCGAGGCTGAGCGCGAGCTCTCGTTCGAGGACTACGACGAACTCTGGCGCTGGTCGGTCGACGACCTCGACGGTTTTTGGGCGGCGATCTGGGACTTCTTCGGGGTTCAGGCCGACGGCGACCGCGGCACCGTCCTCGCCTCGCGCGAGATGCCGGGCGCCCGCTGGTTCCCGGACACTCGGCTGAACTACGCCGAGCACGTCTTCGCCGGCGTGGACGACGGCGAGACGGCGATCCTCCACGCCTCCGAGCTGCGCGAGCTCGACGAGCTGAGCTGGGGCGAGCTGCGGGCGCAGGTGGCGGCCCTGGCCGCGGCGCTGCGCGGGCTCGGCGTGCAGCGCGGCGACCGCGTCGTCGCCTACCTGCCGAACATCCCCGAGGCGATCGTCGCCTTCCTCGCCAGCGCCAGCATCGGCGCGGTTTGGTCCAGCTGCTCGCCGGACTTCGGCCCGGCCAGCGTCGTCGACCGCTTCGCCCAGATCGAGCCCAAGGTTCTCTTCGTGGTCGACGGCTACCGCTACGGCGGCAAGGACTTCGACCGCCTCGACACGGTCGGCCGCCTGCAGGAGCAGATGCCGAGCCTGGAGTGCACCGTCGTCCTCCCCTACCTCGACTCCGAGCCAGACCTCTCCCCCTTGCGCGACGCGACCACCTGGGAGGAGTTGCTGGCCAGCGGCGAGGGCGCCGAGCTGACTTTCGAGCGCGTCCCCTTCGACCACCCGCTCTGGGTCCTCTACTCCTCCGGCACCACCGGGCTGCCGAAGGCGATCGTCCAGGGCCAGGGCGGGATCCTGCTCGAGCACCTGAAGAAGCTCCACCTCCACGTCGATGCCCACCCTGGCGACCGCCTCTTCTGGTTCACGACGACCGGCTGGATGATGTGGAACTTCCTCGTCTCCGGCCTGCTGACCCGCGCCGCGATCGTCCTCTACGACGGCAACCCCGGCCACCCCGACATGGGCGCCCTCTGGGATTTGAGCGAGCGCGCCGGGGTGACGATGTTCGGCACCAGCGCCGCCTACATCGCCGCCTGCATGAAGGCCGGGGTCGAGCCCGGCGCCGGTCGCGACCTCAGCCGCCTCGGCGCCGTCGGCTCGACCGGTTCGCCGCTCTCGCCCGAGGGCTTCGACTGGGTCTACGAGCAGCTCGGTGCCGACACCTGGCTGTTCTCGACCAGCGGCGGCACCGACCTCTGCACCGCCTTCGTCGGCGGCTGCGCGCTGCTGCCGGTCTACCGCGGCGAGCTGCAGGCGCGCGCACTCGGCGCCGCGGTCGAGGCCTGGGACGAGGAGGGCCGGCCGCTGGTCGGCGAGGTCGGCGAGCTGGTCGTGACCGAGCCGATGCCCTCGATGCCGGTCAGCTTCTGGGGCGATCAGGACGGCAGCCGCTACGCCGAGGCCTACTTCGAGATGTTCCCCGGGATCTGGCGTCACGGCGACTGGATCGAGATCACCCCGCGCGGCACCGCGATCATCTACGGTCGCTCCGACTCGACGATCAACCGCGGCGGCATTCGCATGGGCACGAGCGAGATCTACCGGGCGGTGCTCGACGTCGACGCGGTTGTCGACGCACTCGTGGTCGACGTGCCGCGCCCCGGCACCGACGGCTGGATGCCTCTGTTCGTCGTCCTGCGCGAGGGGGTCGAGCTCGACGACGGGCTGAAGAAGGAGATCGCGCGGCGGGTCCGCGAACGCTGCTCGCCCCGCCACGTCCCCGACGAAGTCTTCGCGATCGACGCGGTGCCCCGAACTTTGAGCGGCAAGGTGCTGGAGGTGCCGGTGAAGCGGATCCTGATGGGGACGCCGGCCGAGCAGGCGGCCAGCCGCGACTCGCTCGCCAACCCGGCGGCGCTCGACTACTTCACGGCGATGGCACGATCGTCGTAGCTCCGCGCAAGCGCCTGCTGCTCAGCCGCGGTAAGAAGGTGCCGGGCTGCGGCCCGGGCCAGATCTGACCGGGTCTAGCCCGCGACCGCGATCCTCGAGGGCGCGGCAGGCGGCAAGCGCGGCAAAGCCCCAACCGGCGGCGACGAGGATGCCACCGAGGACGTCGCTCGGGTAGTGCCACTCGAGGGCGACGACGGAGATGCCGACGAGACCGGCGAAGACGACGCCGGTCGCCGCGGCCAGCGGCCAGACTCCGCGCGGCGCGACCAGCATCAGCGCCACCGCGACCGAGGCGGCGGCGGTCATGTGACCGCTGGGGAAAGCGGTCGGCCACGGCTGGTGGAACTCGGCGTAAGGCTGGTAGCGCGGGTGCGCCAGCACCACCTTCAGCACCTGGGTGGTGAGGTTGGCGCCGGCCACGACCACGACAGCGGCGAGCGCCTCGCGACGGCGGCCGAGGGCGAGCGCGAAGCCGCAGATCGCGACCAGCATCGCCAGCAGCGGCAGCGGATCCGCCAACTGGGCGATCCCCTCGACCGCTTCGTAGGACCTCGATCCGAGCGGCACCGAGAGGTGGATGAGCGTCCTCGCGTCGAGCAGCTCGACCGGACGCAGGGCGTAGGCGGCAAGAACCAGCGCGATCAGGGCGCCGACGCACGCCAGGCAGGCGAAAACGGGGGCTTGGATCCTCTTTGCCACCGTTGAACGGTAGCGAGGCCGCCTCAAGCGCAGCTCAAGCGGGCGTAACCGGATTACGGCGCTCGGCGAACTCGCGGCGCCTGCTGGCCGCGTGGGCGAAGCGGCGGATCAGCTCCTCGCGCAGGTCGGCGGGCTCGACGACGGCGTCGACGACCAGCTCCGAGGCGAGGTGGAGGATGTCGATGTCCTCGGCGTACTCCTCGCGCTTGGCGGCGACGAAGCGCTCGCGCTCGGCCTCGTCCTCGATCGCCTGGATCTGGTTGTAGAAGACGGCGTTGACGGCGGCCTGCGGGCCCATGACGGCGATCGAGGCGCTGGGCAAGGCGATGCAGCAGTCGGGCTCGAAGGCCGGGCCCGCCATCGCGTAGAGCCCTGCCCCGTAGGCCTTGCGGACGATCACAGATAGCTTCGGCACGGTCGCTTCGGAGACGGCGCTGATCATCTTGGCGCCGTGGCGGATGATCCCCTGGCGCTCGACCGCAGTGCCGATCATGAAGCCGGGCACGTCGGCGAGGAAGAGCAGCGGCACGCTGAAGGCGTTGCAGGTCTGGATGAAGCGCGCCGCCTTGTCGGCGGAATCGACGAAGAGGACGCCGCCTTTCTGCTTCGGCTGGCTGGCGACGACGCCGACGACGCGGCCGTCGAGCCGCCCGTAGCCGACGATCAGCTCTTTCGCCCAGCGCTTGTGCACCTCGAGGAAGGAGTCGGCGTCCAGCAGGACGTCGAGCACCTCGCGCATGTCGAAGGGCTGGTTCTCGTCGGCGGGGACGATGTCGGCGATCGCGGCGTCGGAGGCGGGGGCGGCGGGCACGGCGGCGGGCGGCTCGGCACGCCAGCTCTCCGGCATGAAGGAGAGATAACGGCGCGCCAGGTCGATCGCCTCCTCGTCGCTCTTGACCAGGAAGTGACCGCAGCCGGAGACGCCGGTGTGCATCTTCGCCCCGCCCATCTCCTCCAGCGTCACCTGCTCGCCGATCACCATCTCCGCCATCCGCGGCGAGCCCAGGTACATCGAGGCGTTGCCCTCGCGCATGACGACGACGTCGCAGAAGGCGGGAATGTAGGCGCCGCCGGCGGCGCTGGGGCCGAACAGCAGGCAGACCTGAGGCACCTGGCCGGAGAGCCGCACCTCGTTGTGGAAGATGCGGCCGGCGCCGCGGCGCCCCGGGAACATCTGCACCTGGTCGGTGATCCGCGCCCCGGCCGAGTCGACCAGATAGACCAGCGGCACCAGCAGGCTCAGGGCCCGCTCCTGAATGCGAAGGATCTTCTCGACCGTCTTCGGGCCCCAGGAGCCGGCCTTGACGGTCGGGTCGTTGGCCATCAGGGCGACGCGGCGGCCGTCGATCGTCGCCAGGCCGGTGACGACGCCATCGGCGCCGAGGCCCTCCTGCTCCCAGTTAGCCAGCGCTCCCTCCTCGGCGAAGGAGCCGGCGTCGACCAGCCGCTCGACCCGCGCGCGGACCGGCAGCTTGCCCTGCTCGGCGGTCTTCTCGTGGTGGCGCCGCGGGCCGCCGGCGAGGGCCGCCTCCAGGGCACTGGCGAAATCGGTCACGGCGGCAGCCTATTCGGAGTGGCTGGCCTGCCAGTCAACGGGGCCGGCGCGCAGCACGTGGGCGCCCAGCGGCCGGCCCAGCACCTCCTGTGCGGCGCGGGAGGCGGCGATCAGCTTCGGCAGGTCGATCCCGGTCTCGACCCCCATCTCGTGCAGCATCGAGACCACGTCCTCGCTGCCGACGTTGCCGGTCGAGCCGGGTGGAACCGGGCAGCCACCGAGCTCGCCGAAGCTCGACTCGAAGGAGTCGATGCCCTCTTCCAGGGCCGCGAGGAGGTTGGCGAGCCCCTGGCCGCGGGTGTTGTGGAAGTGGGCGGTCAGCTCGACGCCGCTGAGTCGCTCGCGGGCGGCGGCGAAGAACTCGTGGACCTGACGCGGGTTGGCCATGCCGGTCGTATCGCCGAAGCCGACCTCCTCGCAGCCCGCGGCGGCCAGCCGCTCGGCGATCTCGAAGACCCGCTCGGGTGCCACATGACCCTCGTAGGGACAGCCGAAGGAGGTGGCGATCACGCCCTCGCGCCGCAGTCCCTCCTCCCCAGCCCGCGCCAGCGTCGCCTCCAGCCCGCGCAGCGACTCCTCGACGGAGCGGTTGACGTTGCGCTGGTTGTGGGTCTCCGAGGCGGAGAGGAAGACGCTGATCTCGTCGAAGCGGTCGCGCATCTCCAGCGCGCGCTCGAGCCCGCGCTCGTTCGGGATCAGGACCGAGAAGGAGACGCCGTCGCGTCGCTGCGCCGCCAGCAACACCTGGGCGGCGTCGGCGAGCTGGGGGATCACGTCGGGGCGCACGAACGAGGTCACCTCGATCCGCTTCACGCCCGTCGCCGAGAGCAAGTCGATCAGCCGCACCTTCTCCGCCGTGTCGATCGTCTCCGGCTCGTTCTGGAAGCCGTCGCGGGGCCCGACCTCGCGAATGCGGACACTGTTAGGCAATGCGGCCATGAAGCAAGCTTATGCAGGCGCGAGGAGCCGCTGTGCCACTGGCCGCAGCGTCGCCAGCACGTGCTCGGGCTCGTACCGCACCTGCTCGTGCGTGAAGCGCAGGTTGGTCATCCCCGCGGCCGTGTGCGCCTGGTCGCGTTCGCGGTCGCGCGCCTGCTCAGCCGGCGTGCGGTGATAGCGCAGGCCGTCGGTCTCGATCACGAACCCCAGGTCGGGCCAGTAGAAGTCGACCTCGTACCCGTTCACCCACAGTTTGGTGAGCGGGTACGGCAGGCCGACCTCGCGGCAGAGCGGCAGGAAGCGCCGCTCGAGCTCCGAGCGGTTGAGACGGAAGGTACGGCGGTCGAGCATCGCGCGCAGCGGCCTCACGCCGGGCTCCCAGCGGTGAACTTCGAGCGCTCCGCGCAGGGCGGGCGGATCGATCAATTCGAGCCGGTCCGCCTCGTTGACGGCCCGCTCGACCGCAGCCTGCTTGTGGACAGCCGCGAGGTCGACCAGCGTCTGCACGAGTCCGGTCACCGGAATCCCCTCCCGCTCGGTGATATGCCGGTTGGCCAGCGTCGGTCTGCGGCGTACACGTAATCCCGGCCGCCGTCGCGGCGATGCGATGCGCACGGTGACCTCGATCTGCCGCCACTCCTTCCCGATCCCCCACAGCGCCGCCGCGCTGCCATGGCTCAGCATCGCGTCCGGTCCGCAGGACAACACAGCCGCCATCCACTGCCCCTGGCGCGTTACCTCCGGGCGCCCGACCGCATAAACGCCCGTCCCAATCGGATGCAGCCGGCCAATGTCGATCCGGTGGCGGATCCCATGCGTGCTGAAGCCGAGCGCAGTGAGCTGTTTCCGCGCGACCACCCCGTGCTGGGACGCAACCAGTCGCCAAACCTCCCCGTCCCTCGCCGCGCGTTCGTTTTTGGCGGCCATAGCCGCCAAAAGTGATCGCGCGGCGCGATCTCTCCCCCGTGCCCCCGAGAGCGTTCGAGCCCTCGCGGGGGTTAGACCATGCCGAGGCCGCCGCTTACGCCCAGGGTCTCGCCGGTGACGTAGGTGGCGTCGTCGGAGGCGAGGAAGGCGGCGGCGGCGGCGACCTCGTCGGGCTGGCCGAGGCGGCCCATCTGGGTCGAGGCTTTCATCGTCTCGATCACTTTCTCGCCGATCTCGCCGAACTCTTTGGCGCCCATCAGCAGCGGCGTCTCGATCGGACCGGGTGCGATCGCGTTGGCGGTGACCTCGTAGCGGGCGTTCTCGCGGGCGATCGCCTTGGTGAAGCCGACGATGCCGGCCTTGGCGGCCGAGTAGGCGGCCGAGCCCTTGGAGCCGACGCGGCCGGCCTCGGAGGAGATGCTGACGATGCGGCCGTACTTCGCCGCCTGCATCCCGGGCAGCGCCGCGTGGGTGCAGTTCATCACGCCGCCGAGGTTGATCGCCAGCACCTTCTGCCACTGCTCCGGCGTCGTGTAGGTGAAGAAGCCGAACTCGTCGGTGCCGGCGTTGTTGACGAGGATGTCGAGCGTTCCGGTGGCGGCAACCGCGGCGCGGGCGGCGTCGATGTCGGTGACGTCGAGGGCGATCGCGTGGCCGTTGACCTCGCCGGCCACCTTCTCGGCGCCCTCGGTGTCGATGTCGCCGACCCAGACCTCGGCGCCCTCGGCGGCGAGGCGGGCGGCGATCGCGGCGCCGATGCCGCTGGCGCCGCCGGTGACCAGCGCTTTGCGTCCCTCCAGCCTCATGCGACCGGCAGCATAGACTGCGCCGCCGTGGCCGACCGCGAACCGATCCCGATCATCGGCGGCACCGGCGCCCTCGGCGCCGGCCTGGCGACCCGCTGGGCGCAAGCCGGCGTGCCGGTGGTCTTGGGCTCGCGCTCGGCGGAGCGAGCCGAGGAGGCCGCGGCCAAGATCCGCACCGCGGTCCCCGGCGCCGACGTCAGCGGGCTCGAGAACGGCGAGGCGGCGCAGCGGGGCGATGTCGTCTTCCTCACCGTCCCCTTCCGCGCCCAGTCGGAGAACCTCAGCAACCTGCGCGAGGCGCTGCGGCCGGGGCAGATCCTCTGCGACTGCACCGTCCCCCTCGCCGCCGCGGTCAGCGGCAAAGCGACCCGCTCGCTCGGCGTCTGGCAGGGCTCCGCCGCCCAGCAGGCGCAGGAGATGGTGCCCGACGGCGTCACCGTCGTCGCCGCCCTGCACACCGTCGGCGCCCCGACCCTCGCCGACACCGAGGCCGAGCTGGGCGAGGACGTGCTGGTCTGCGGCGACAGGAAGGCCGACAAGGCGCGGGTGGCGCGGCTGATCGAGCTGATCGGAGGCCTGCGGGCGGTCAATGCCGGTGCCCTGGAGATGGCGCGAATAGTCGAGCAGCTGACGCCGATGCTGATCTCGGTCAACAGCCGCTACAAAGTCCACGCCGGCATCCGCCTCACCGGTTTGCCCGACGGCGACCACTGGGAATAGGCGGGGGATGCGAGTCGCCCTCCTCGCCGGCGGCAGCGGCGGCGCCAAGCTCGGCGCCGGCTTGCAGGAGGAGGTCGGCTCGGAGCTGACCGTGATCGCCAACACCGGCGACGACGTCGAGGCGCTTGGCGTGCACGTCTCCCCCGATCCCGACCTCGTCACCTACTGGCTCAGCGGCGAAATCGACGAGGAGCGCGGCTGGGGGATCCGCGACGACAGCTTCACCGTCTTCGAGCGCCTGCAGCGGCTCGGCGCCCCGAGCTGGTTCGGCCTCTCCGACCGCGACCTCGCCGCCTGCCTCTACCGGCGCCAGTTCGTCGAGGAGGGCGGCCGGCCGACCGACGCCCAGGCCCAGATCGCCCGCGGCCTCGGGGTCGAGGCAAGGGTGCTGCCGATGTCCGACGCCCCGGTCCGCACCAAGGTCATCACCGCCGCCGGCCGCCGAGACCTGCAGGAGTACCTGATCGTCGACCGCGGCGAGCCCGAGGTGCTGGGCGTCGAGCTGGAGGGGATCGAGCAGGCCGAGCCGAGCCGCGAGGTGCTGGACGCGCTGCGCGCCGCCGAGGCGATCGTGATCGGCCCCTCCAACCCGGTGATCAGCATCGGCCCGATCCTCGCCGTACCGGGCATCCGCGACGCGATCGCCGCCTGCCCCGCTCCTGTCGTCGCGGTCAGCCCCTACGTCGCGGGTGAGGTAGTCAAGGGCCCGACCGAGCGCTTCATGGAAGCGATCGGCCGGCCCGACCACCGCCGCCGGGGTCGCCTCGCTGTACGCCGGGCTGATCGACGGCATGGTCGTCGACGAGGGCGATCCCGACCCGCCGCCGGTCGGGGTGGCGACGCTCGCCGCCGCCACCCTGATGGAGGGCGCCAGCGGCCGCGCCCGGCTCGCCCGCATCGTCCTCGACTACGCCGAGGGCCTAGCCGCATGAGTAGCCACAGCGCTACCCTCGCCCCGAGTTGAAGGCGACCGCCGTCCTGCCAGTCAAGCGCCTCGACGCCGCCAAGCAGCGGCTGGCGGCGGGGCTGGACGGTGAGCAGCGGCGGACGCTGGCGGAGGCGATGGTGGCCGACGTGCTGGAGGCGATCGGCGCGGCGCGGACGATCGAGCGCACGATCGTCGTCAGCGGCGATCCGGTCGCCCAGGAGCTGGCCGCCACGGCCGGGGCCGAGGTCGTGCCCGATCCCGAGGACGCCGGCCACTCCGAGGCCGCCCTCGCCGGCATCGCCCGCGCCGAAGCGGAGGGCGCGACCTGCGTCGTCCTCCTACCCGGCGACTGCCCGCTGCTGGACCCGCGCGAGCTCGACCGCCTGCTGACCGGCGTCCCCGAGCGCTACGTCGGCATCGTTCCCGACCGCCACGGCAGCGGCACCAACGCCCTGGTGCTGAGCCCACCCGAGGCGATCGTCCCCGCCTTCGGCGAGGGCAGTTGCGAGCGGCACGTCGCCGCCGCCCGCGCCGCCGGCATCCCCTTCGAGGTCGAGGAACTGGCCTCGCTGGCGCTCGACCTCGACACCCCGGCCGACGTCGTCGCCCTCACCACCGCACTGGAGGCGCGGCCCGGGCGCGCCCGCCGCACCGCCAAGGCACTCGGCATATGAGCGCAGCGGCTGAGCTGCGCATCCGCCCCGTTTCCGGACTGCCCGAGTTCGTCGCCGGGATGAGCGTCGGCGCAGAGATCGCCGCCCGGGCCGAGCTCGCCGACGGCGACGTCGTCGTCGTCGCGCAGAAGATCGTCTCCAAGGCCGAGGGCCGGGTGCGCCGGCTCTCCTCGGCGATCCCGGGAGCGGAAGCGCGCAAGCTGGCGGCGGTCCTTGGTAAGGAGCCGGCGCTGGTCGAGCTGATCCTCGAGGAGAGCAGCGAGGTACTGCGGGCCGAGCGCGGCGTGCTGATCGTCGAGACCCGGCACGGCTTCGTCTGCGCCAACGCCGGCATCGACAGCTCCAACCTGCCCGATCCGGACACGGTCTGCCTGCTGCCGGAGGACCCCGACGCCTCTGCCCGGCAAATCCGCGCCGAGCTGGCTGCGGCGGCGGGCGCCAAGGTTGGCGTCATCGTCTCCGACAGCTTCGGGCGCGCCTGGCGTCTCGGTCAGGCCGAGGTGGCGATCGGTTGCGCCGGCCTCACCCCGCTGGACGACTGGCGCGGCCGCCGCGACTCCAGCGGGCGCGAGCTGGAGGCGACGCTGATCGCGATCGCCGACGAGGCAGCAGCGGCCGCCGACCTCGTGCGGGACAAGGCCAGCGCAATGCCCGCCGTCGTCATCGGCGGGCTGGCGCGACACGTAGGTGCCGAGCGACGGCCCCGGTGCCGCCGCCCTGCGCGCGCCCCCGCCAGGACGATCTGCTTCCGCTAGTCGCGCTTGAGCGCGTCCTTGACCTTCTCGGTCAGTCTCTCGACGCCCTCCTTGGCCTTGCCGCCTGCCTGGTCGACCTTTCCCTCCCGCTGCAGATCCTTGTCGCCGGTGAGGTCGCCGGCAGCCTCCTTGACTCGGCCCTTGGCGTCGTCCTTGTTGCGGATCTCGTCGTCCATCGCATTCCTTTCGCTGGTTTCGGTCTCCCGACCCAGTTACCCGAAACGCCTGGGACTCAAGCCCTCAGTAGGTCCCTCGACAACCTCGTAAAGCGTCGTCCGCTGGGCCGGTTCGCGGCCGGCGGCGCGGGCGGCGGCGATCAGCTGCTCGGGCTCCAGACGCACGCCGTGCTGGGAGCCGGCCATGCGCGAGATGTTCTCCTCCATCAGGGTGCCGCCGAGGTCGTTGACGCCCCAGCGCAGCGACTCGGTCGCTCCCTCCAGGCCCATCTTCACCCAGCTCGCCTGCAAGTTGGGGATCGTCCGCCCCAGCGCCAGCCGGAAGGCGGCGGTGTGGCGTGAGGTTGTCGGCCATCGAGATCTCCTCGATCCCGTGGGTGCGGCCGAGCATCGTGTTGAAGGGGATGAAGCTGAGCGGGACGAACTCGGTGATGCCGCCGGTCCGCTCCTGCAGCGCCCGCACAACCCGCATGTGGCGGGCCAGCTCACGCGGCTCCTCGATGTGTCCGAACATCACCGTCGAGGTCGAGCGCAGCCCCGCCCGGTGTGAGGCTTCGATGATCTCGACCCAGCGCTCGGCCGGCAGCTTGTTCGGCGAGATCCGCTGGCGCACGCCGTCGTCGAGCACCTCGGCCGCGGTACCGGGGGTCGAGCCGAGTCCGCACTCGAGCAGGTACTCGAAGACGTCGGCGGGCGGCTTGCCCGAGCGCTCGCACATGTAGTGGACCTCCATCGGCGAGTAGGCGTGCAGGTGCAGCTGCGGCGCCGTGTCCCTGGCCAGCCGCAACCACTTGCCGTACTCCTCCAGGGTCAGGTCGGGATGGATCCCGCCCTGCATGCAGATCTCGGTCGCGCCGAACTCGACCGCCTCGCCGATCCGCGCCGCGAAGTCCCCCTCGGAGACTTCGTAGGCGTCCGGCGAGCGCTTCCCCTGCCCGAACCCACAGAACGCGCAACCGACGATGCAGACGTTGGTGAAGTTGATGTTGCGGTTGACGACGAAGGTCGTCCGATCCCCATGCAGCTCCTCCCGCAGCTCGTCGGCAGCCACCCGCATCTCCTCCACCACCTGCGGCCGCGTCTCGGAGAACAGCGCCGTCAGCTCGTCCTCGGAGAGCTCCCGTCCCTCGCGCCCCTTGGCGATCGCCCGCTCGCTTAGCCCGGCCTCCAGCGACTCTTCGGACCTGCGCCCGGATCCCCGCCGCGGGATGAAGCTCCAGTACTTCAGCTTGATGACGTCAAGGACGCCCTGCTCCATCCACTCGGGGTCCATGTACTGCGGGTATACGCAGAGCCGCTCGGTCAGCGCGAACCCCCGCGGCGCCAGCTCCTTCCGCACCTGATGCGGACTGGGGAAAGGCTCCTCCGGTGAGATGTGATCTCCGTTCGCGGACAGCCCCCCAAGATCGGTCGCCCCCGCCTCAACCAACTCCGGCCACCAATCGGACAGGTTGGGCGGGATCTGCACCCCGACATCAGGCATGAGCCGCTTGCACTCCGCGATCAACCGCTTGATCTCGTCAATGGAGACGGGGTTCGCCCACGCTGGCATGGGCTGTCCGCCATCGGTGGGGGGCGACGGGGATGACCCCTCTCTCGCAACAGATGGGGAGGCTCGTTCGGGGTCATCCCCGTCGCCCTTCCAGCGCTCGAGGGCGGCCTCGTCGGCGATGTCCGCTACCTCGGCGCCGTAGTAGCGCGGATGGGGAACGAAGTTCTGGAGGATCACCTCTTGCAAATGGCCGTGCTTCTCATGCAGCTGCGCCAGCGCTTCCAGCGATTCGACGCGCTCGTCCTCGCGTCTCGCCGATGCCAACGAGGATGCCGCTCGTGAAGGGGATCTTCAGTTCGCCGGCAGCCTCGATGGTCGCCAGGCGCGCGGCCGGGTGCTTGGTCGGGGAGCCGGCGTGGACGGTCTCCATCAAGCGCTCGGAGGTCGACTCGAGCATCAGTCCTTGCGATGCCGTGACCTCTCTGAGCCGAGCCAGATCGTCCTTGTCGAGGACACCGAGGTTGGTGTGCGGCAGCATTCCGCGCTCCAAGGCCCGCTCGCAGGCCCAGACGACGTAGGAAGTGAAGTCCTCGTGGCCCCACTCGGCCAGGCGCCCCGCCACGACCGGATGCACCTCGGGGCGCTCGCCGGTGAGGACGAGGAGCTCCTTGGTGTTGCGTTTCAGCGCCTCGTCGAGGCGCCTTTCGACCTCCTCGGGCGCATGGACGTGTGCCTTGTGGGTCGCGAAAGCGCAGTACTTGCAGTAGCACTGACAGGTGCGCGAAAGCGAGAGCGTGTAGTTGCGGGAGAAGGTGACCCGTCGCACGCCGCCCAAGCTACTGCAACCGCCGGGCCGGGCAGGCCCGGCGGTTCACCGCCTACTCGCTCAGGGAGCCGGCTTGGTGGGGTTGTCCGGCTCGGCGCGTTTCTTCAGCGGCGGCCGGATCTTCTCCGGCGCTTCCGTCGGTGGCAGGCCACCCGGCTCGAGCACGAACCTGTAAACGGCCGCGGCGAGCAGCGCGCCGACGATCGGACCGGCCAGATAGGGCCAGACGTCGCCGAAGCTGTTGCCGACCAGGGCGGGACCGAACCAGCGGGCGGGGTTGAAGGAGCCACCGGTCAGCGGGCCGCCAACCATGACGATGAAGCCGAGGGTGGTGCCGATCGCCAGCGGCGCCCAGTCCTTGAGACTCTTCTCGGAGTAGACGGCGGCGAGGATCACGAGGACGAGGCAGAAGGTGCCGATCGCCTCGACGATCGAGCCGGCGAAGTTACCGGCCAGCAGACCGCTCACTTCGGCGGCGCCGTAGTGGGTAGCCCGGCCCTCGTCGAGCAGCAGGCCCTTGGTCAGCAGGGCACCGAGGACGGCGCCGGAGAGCTGGGCGAGCATGTAGATCGCACCGTCGAGCGGGCGGATCCGCCTGATCGCGAGCGCCGCCAGGGTCACGGCGGGGTTGAAGT
This sequence comes from uncultured Solirubrobacterales bacterium, assembly GCA_963715395.1. Taxonomy (GTDB): domain Bacteria; phylum Actinomycetota; class Thermoleophilia; order Solirubrobacterales; family 70-9; genus VAYN01. Next base: position 375,424 of record OY970238.1, on the reverse strand, counting down.
GACCGCCGCTGACAACCCCAAACATGACGATCAATCCGAACAGCAGGAATGCGTGGACGAGCCCGATGACCGCGAAATCCGAGCCGAACTGAGCCTGGCTTCCGGTCGATACGAACAGCACGACGACGCTGGTGACGAAAAAAACCAGCAAAAGCGTGCCGATCAACTCAGCAAGGTATGCGGCTAGACCTCTCTCCTGCACTCTCTCCTCCTCGATTTCCCGTGGACCGGTAGGCCGCGGCAGTCTACCCGCATTGCTCAACGGAATAGGTCTCCGCATCGCTCAATGGTTTAAGTTCCTTGACAAGATGAGACGGGCTGTCACGCTGCTGGCGGCCGCTCTCCTGCTCGCCGGTCTTGCTGGCTGCGGTGAGAGTGGCGCGGAACCGGGCGCGCCGCAAGGCGCGAGGATCGTGCTCGATTTCACCCCCAACGCGGTCCACACCGGCATCTATGTGCGCAGAGGCCAAGGGCTTCTACCGCGACGCCGGACTCGACCTCGAGATCCAGCAGCCAGGCGAATCGACCGACGCGCCGAAGCTGCTTGCCGCCGGCGGCACCGACTTCGCGATCCTCGACATCCACGACCTCGGGATCGCCCGCGAGCGCGGGCTCGACCTGGTCGGCGTGATGCCGATCGTGCACCGGCCCTTAGCCTCGATCCTGACGCCCTTCGAAGGCGACGTGCGGCGCCCGCGCGACCTCGAGGGGCGCACCGTCGGGGTCACCGGGCTGCCCTCCGACGACGCCGTGGTCGACGCCGAGGTGGCGGCGGACGGCGGCGACCCGGCCAAGGTCGAGAAGGTGACGATCGGCTTCAACGCCGTCCCCGCGCTCGCCTCCGGCAAGGTCGACGCCGTGACCGGCTTCTGGAACGCCGAGGGCGTGGAACTGCGAGCGGAAGCAGGTACCGCTGCGCATCTTCATCGTCGACGAGTACGGCGCCCCGCAATACCCCGAGCTGGTCCTGGCCACCTCCCGCGAGACGCTCGACGACGACCCCGAGCTCGTCGAAGCGGTGGTCGACGCGACCATGCGCGGCTACGGCTTCAGCTGGACCGAATCCGACCAAAGCCCTGGAGGACTTGCTCGCCGCGAATCCGTCGCTCGACGAACTCGAGCAGAAAGAGCGGCTGAACTGCGCTGGACCCGACCTCCGCCCCGCACCCCTTCCGGCCGGAGATCCTGCGCGAATGGGCCGCCTGGGACCTCGAGCACGGGCATCCTCGAAGAGCCGCTCGACGTCGAAGACGCCTTCGACCTCGGCAGCTCAGCTCTCCGCTCAGCAGCCGCTCCGCCAGCTGCGGCAGTTCGCGCGCCAGCCGCGAGCGCGGCACGACCAGATCGACCCCGGCCGCCTCAGCCGCCGCGCGGGTCGTCGACGTCGACGTGCGAGTAGTAGCCGAGCACCGGGACGCCGAGGCCGACCAGCGCCTCCGGGTTCTCGACCTCGAGGTCGGCGACCACCAGCTCGGCCCCGTCGAGCGGCGCCTCCTGCAGCGACGGGGCCAGCGTCACCTCGTGCCCGGCGGCCCGCAGCGTCGCCTCGACCTTGCTGCCGAGCATCAGGTCGGCGAGCGACCGCGACCACCCGCGCCACTAGAGCGAGCGGCGCTGGCGGAACTCTTCGCGCACGCTCTCCGGGCCGGCCCCACATCTGCACGACCTCGGCCCGGCCCTCGCGCACCTCGGCGACGCGCATCTCGCCGCTGACCCCTTCGTCGTCGAGCTTCGCCAGCACGCCCTTGACGCTCTCCGCCGCGGCGGCGTGGCCGAAGCTGTGGGCGACCAGCAGCCGCCAGTGCCACTCGGCCCGGGAGTAGGGCTGGGCGTTGACCTGGCTCAGCGCCACCGCCGTGTCGACGTACTGGCTCTCGTCGTCGATCCGCAGGTCGACCTCGAGGTCGGTCCAGTCGGGCGGCAGCGCCTCGAGCACGCGCTGGAAGTCGTCGGCCAGGGGCACGGCGCAAGCCTAGCGCGAGCGGAGATCCGCCGAAGTGGCGCTGCAACTGCCGGTGGCGGTGGCGGAAGAGGGCGGCGATCAGCGGTCGCAGCAGCCGGCCCGGCAGCGGCAGCCGCGGCTCCCAGGCGAGACGGTCGGCGATCACAGTCCCCTCACCCCCGGCCTCGATCGTCCGTTCGTGCTCCCAGAGCCGCTGCGAGAGCATCGTCGAGCGCTCGAGGAAGCCGCGCCCCGGCTCGATCCGCTCGAGGCCGATCTCGTCGTAGTCGAACGGGACCAGGCCGAAGAGCAGGATCCAGCTGCGGCCCAGCGGACCCGGCTCGAGCCCGTCCAGATCGAGGCTCTCAGCCCCGCGCGGCACGGTCATCCGCAGCAGCGGGCCCAGCTCGTCGTTGATCCCCTCGGCGCTCGTCGCCCGCTCCCAGACCGCCGCCGGCTCGGCCCGCAGGGTCGAGGCGATGTCGAACTCCGCCCGCCGCCGCATCAGCCGAAGAACAACTGGTAGTGGAGGAAGACGTCGAGCGAGCGACGCGCCGCCTCGGCGACCCGGGCCTCGCCGGGAAGAACGTCCTCGACGGTGGCTTCGCTGCGCCGGGCCAGCCTCACCCGCGCTTGCCCTCGCCGGCCGGGGGCCGCAGGTCAGGCCCCGGGATCGGCGTACCGTGGGGGTCGTGGCTCGGTTCGCCGAGCTTGGCCGCGATCAGCAGCTCCAGGTCCTCGGAGATGTAGTGCTCGAGCACCTCCGCCTCCTCGTGGACGCGGTCGGCCGGCATCCCCAGCGCCTCGGAGAGGTAGGCCTCGATCAGCCGGTGGTGGCGGATCACCTCCAGCGCCACCTTCTCTCCCGGCCGGGGTCAGGCTGACCCCCTTGTAAGGCATGTAGTCGACCAGGCCCAGCCCGGCCAGGCGTTTCAGCATCGAGGTCGCCGTCGCCGGCGTCACCCCCAGCCGCTCGGCGACCTCGCCGTTGAGGACGAGCCCGTCGCGCTGGCGCGAGATCGCGTAGATCGCCTTCGCGTAGTCCTCGATCGCCTCCGTGCTGGGCGCGCGGCGGGCGCCGGTCGCGTCGCGGGCGGCCATCAGACCGACACCAGCAGTCCGGTGAGGTAGAGGACGGCGATGCCGGCGAGCATCCCGGCGACGGTGGACGGGTAGAGCAGGCGCCCCTCCTCGTCGCGCATCGTCGGCGCCATCTGCACGATCACGCGGACGATCGCGCCGACGCCGACGCCGAAGAGCAGCGCCGCCAGGCTGGGGTTGAAGGCGGAGGCGCCGATCCAGGCGCCGAGGATCGCCGGCGCCGCCGGCGATCAGGCCGAGGCCGAGCAGACGGGTCAGCCGCGGGCGTTCCGCCCGGTCCCCCGCGCCGCCGCGCAGCGGCGCCACGATCGCCAGCCCCTCGGTGGTGTTGTGGATCGCGAAGCCGACGACGAGGAAGGCGCCCAGCGCCAGCGCCCCGGTCGCGTAGGCGGAGCCGATCGCCAGCCCCTCGCCGAGGTTGTGGAGACCGATCCCGATCGCGACCAGCAGCGCCAGGTAGGCCCCCCCGGTCGCGACCCCCCCGGTGGCGACCGGACGCCGCCGCGAGAGGTGGGCGTCGACCCCGGCCAGCGCGAGGTAGGCGGCGAGGGCGCCGACGAAGACCAGGCTGGCGCCGCCGAAGGCCGCCGGTGCCTCGGCGGCGATCTCCAGCCCCTCGAGCCCGGCGTCGATCGCCAGGAAGGCGAGCAGGCCGACGGTGAAGGCGATCAGGCTGCTCATCCAGCGCCGTCCGAGGCGGCCGAGGAAGGGCAGCCAGAGCATCCCGAGGCTGACCGGGATGACGCCGACGTAGATGCCGAGCAGCGCCATCAGGCCGTAGAAGTCGACGTCCGCCTCGGGGGTCTCGGTGGCGACCGGGATCGTCGTGTCGATCGTGCCGCCGGTCGAGGTGAGGACGAAGATCTCGTAGGCCTCGCCCTCGATCCACGGGTAGGAGATCTCCAGCGTGGTCGAGCCGAGCCGGCCGATCTCGTTGCCGTCGCTGGCGACAAAGGGGGCGTAGGCGTCGTTGACGGCGACCTGGGCGACCTCGACCGGGTCGGGCCCGTCGTTGCGCAGGGTCAGCTCGATCTCGCCCGGGCGCAGCACCGTGCGCTCGACCGCGACTTCCTCCACCGGCGGCCCGGTGCGCTCGCCGAGCCCGGGCCCGCCGAGCAGGGCGAAGGCGCCGATCGCGACCGCGATCAGGGCCAGCGGAATCGCCCCCAGCGCCCAGGTGGGCAGGCCGCCGCCGACCCTGGCGACCCTGGTCCCGGCCTCCATCAGGCCGGCCCCTTGCCGCCCCAGGGCAGCTCGCAGTAGGCCGCCGCGGCGGCTGCCGGCGCTCATCCGCTCCGGGATCGCCGACGCGGAAGAAGCCGGTCCAGCCGAGCTCGGCGAACTCGCTGACGTGGGCGTGGAACATGTAGTCGCCGTCGAAGGGGAACTCGAGCTCGAGGACGCTCCGCTGTCCCTGGCCCTGGGTGATCGTGTCGGTGAACTCGCTCGGCTGCAGCGAGGTGCCGGTCGGGTAGTGCTGGAAGAAGTTGGCGTGGATGTGGAAGGAGTTGAGCGGGTCGTACTCGAGCACGTTGACGAGGTAGACGCGGACGAGCTCCCCGCGCTCGACCTGGATCGGCTCGTTGATGTAGTGGAAGCCGACCGTGTTGACCGCGTAGATCTCGTTGGAGAGGTCGAAGTTGGTGTCGAAGCCGTTCATCACCATCACCATCTCGTCGGCTTCCGGCCGTCCCTGCTTGGGGTCGATGATGAAGGCGCCGTAGAGGCCACGGGCGATGTGGGCGGCCAGCGGAGCCACGTGGCAGTGGTAGAGGTGGAGGCCGAACGGCGAGGCGTCGAACTCGTAGGTGAAGCTTTCGCCCGGCATGACCTGGCCGCCGCCGCCCATCTCGCCGATCCCCGGCATGCCGTCCATCGCTGCCCGGTGAACGCCGTGGAAGTGCATCGTGTGCGGGTGTTCGGAGGCGTTGACGAAGCGGATGCGGAGACTCTCGCCCTCGCGCGCCCGCAGCGTCGGCCCGGGGACGCGGCCGTTGTAGGTCCAGGCCTCGTACTTGACGCCGGGGGCGACTTCGATCTCCTTGTCCTGGGCGAAGATCTCCCATTCGCGCAGGACGCGGCCGCTGGCCAGGCGCCGGGTCTTGCCGTAGTCGAAGTCGCGCAGGACCTCGCTCGGGTTGAAGCCGTTGGCGCGGTGGTCGACCGCGGTCCCGGCGGCGAAGGTGGCGTGCGGGAACTCGCCGTGGCCGGCGTGGCGCCGGAGCCGGGAGCTTCGCTGGCCGCGGCCGAATCCCGCTCGCCCAGGAGCCCGCCGAGCCCGACCGCGGCCGGACCCCGCGACTGCGGCACCGCCGAGGAGGTGGCGGCGGCTGATCCCGTTGTCGCTCACGAAGGCATCACGGTGGAGATTTTGACACATCTAAAAGATGTTTTCGATGCATCTAAAAATTTGCGGTGCAGGGCGATGGGGATGACCCCTCTCTCGCAACAGCGGGGAGGCTCGTTCGGGGGTCATCCCCCTCGCCCGTGTGGGCGGCTTCCTAGAATCGCTCATGAGCGAGCAAGTACTGATCGAGCTGGATGCGCAGTACCGGCAGCTGCGCGAGGAATGCGGGCTGCTCGATCGCTCCGAGCGCGGGCAAGCTGCTGGTCAGCGGGGCCGACGCCGCCGAGTATCTGCAGGGGCAGCTGACGAATGACGTCGAGGCGCTGGAGCCGGGTGACGGTCAGTACGCGGCGCTGCTCGACCGCAAGGGGCACATGCAGGCGGACATGCGGGTGCTGCGACCGGCCGCCGGAGGAGATCTGGGTCGATACCGAGCCGGAGGCGCTGGCCGCCGCCCGGCGGCACCTCGAGATGTACTCGATCGGGCGCGACGTGACGGTGTCCGACGTCAGCGACGAGCGGGCGGTCCTCTCGCTGATCGGGCCGCGCAGCGTCGAGATCGCCGGCACCGCGGCGCTGCCGGAGGACGCCTGCGAAACGACCGCGGTCGCCGGCGTCGAGTGTCTGGTCGCCGGCACGAGCGACGGGATCGACCTGATCGTCGCGGCGGCCGAGGCCGAGCGCCTGCGCGGCGCTCTGCTCGGTGCCGGCGCGGTCGAGGTCTCCCCCGAGGCGGCCGAGATCCTCCGCATCGAGTCCGGCGTCCCCCGCTTCGGAGCCGAGATGGGAACCGAGACGATGCCGGCCGAGGCGGGGATCGTCGAGCGACGCCGTCAGCTTCACCAAGGGCTGCTACATCGGCCAGGAGACGGTCGCCCGCCTCCATTACAAGGGCCGGCCCAACCGCCACCTGCGCGGGCTGCGCCTCAGCGACCCGGTGCCGAGCGGCGCCGGCGCTGCGGCTCGGCGAGAAGGAGGTCGGCAAGCTCGGCGGCAGCGTCGTCTCCCCCGCCTTCGGGCCGATCGGCCTGGCGATCCTGCGCCGCGAGGCGGAGCCCGGTGCCGAGCTCGCCGTAGGTGAAGATGGCGTTACGGCTCGCGTCGTCGACTTGCCCTTCGGTTAGATTCCGCCGCAATGGGTCGTGGGAGAGCCAAAGCGACGGTGGCGCTGCTCGTCGGTGCGCTGACGCTTGTCGCGGTGGGCTGCGGCGCGCAGAGCCACCCCAACGAGCCGCGCCCGCAGGTGCCGACCAGGGTCAGCATCACGCTGACCCCCCGCGGCCTCGTAGTGCAGCCGCCGCGGATCGCCTTCGGCCCCGAACCCAAGCAGCAGATCCCGCAGAACCAGAACCACCCGCAGCCGCCGATCAAGACGAAGAAGCCGCTCGACGTGATCTTCGTGATCGCCAACCAGACCCGCCACGACTCGCGGCTGCGGATCGAAGGCGTGCCCAAGGAAGCCGAATCGGAGGCGCTCGTCGCCAGCAGCCCCGGCACCTTCCAGACCGCGCTGCCGACGGGCGAGTACACGCTGCGCGCCGAGGGCATACCCACCCGCGGCGACTCGACGCTCGTCGTCGGCCCCTACCGCGCCTCCTCCGAGAACGACGTCCTGCTGCCGTAGCCGCAGAGGGCGCGAGCGTTCGCCCGCGCCCTCCTCAGCGTGCTAGGCCAGCCGGCCGCCGGAGCTAGCCGACGTCGAGCGGGATTTGGGCACCCTCCATCCCACCGCCGAAGTCCTGGAAGGCCCTCAGTGTGTAGTTGCCTGTGAGGGTGATCGGCAGGTGCCCCTGGTTCATCGGGTTGCCGCCGCAGATCGCGCCGCCGACGCCGAGTGTGCTTGTCCCTGTGAACTTGGCGTTGATTGTCGCGTCCACGTCCGGGATCCCGCCGAATGTGTTGTGGTAAATGCCAGCGGGAACCGGGCCCTGCGGTTTGATGTCGTATGTGCATGTCGAGACGTTGCCCGCGTGCAGCGCCGCGTTTTCGTAGACGTGGATTTCGATCTGCTGCCCTGCGGGGCAGTTGACCCAGGCTTGCATTTCGCCTGTCGTCGGGAACTGCTGCTGGCCTGTCGTGCCCGGTTTGCTGAAGCCCAACCGAGTAGTCGCACCCGTTCATTGTGATTGTCACCGGTGTCGGCCCGCCGGCTCCGAGTTGCAGTTGCTGTATGTCGGCGTGAATGTCACCGGGTCGGTCGGGCCGAAAAGTGTGGCATCGAGTTTCGAGGCGCATGTGATCGTCCTGATCGGCGGTTCGCCGATGTCGAACGTCACCCCACCCAGCTGTTCGCCTGTGACGATCGACGGAAACCCGGCCGATGTCAGCGCTCCTGTTTCGGCCTGCGCCGCCGAGGCGAGCACCGCGCTCATCGAGAGCACCGCGCCCACGGCCAGAGCCAGGAGCCTTGAGATTGCGAGTCATTGGACTTCCTTTCGCTTGGGATTCGTCCCGAAGCGGGACTCTCAATCTTTAGCCGCTTAAATCTTAATAATCAAAGAAATTCAATGTCCTAGGTCGGGAATCCTCGCTGCAAGCGGCTTTTCAGGGCGACGATTGCGTCTGGTCGGCCTGTCACTGTCGATCGCGATGACCATCGTGCTCGCAATCGCCGTCGCCTTGCTCGCCGCGGGGCTCGTCTACCTGCTCGTCTCGCGCCGCGAGGCACCTGCCGAGCAGCCCGATTTCGCCGCCGCGGTTCAGGAGGCCGCCTCGCGCGCGGTCGCCGACTCGCTGCCCAGCCTGATTCAGGCCAACGACGAGGCCCGCAAGCTCGACGCCAAAACCGCTGAAGCGTCGCTGGTCAAGCGCCAGATGGAGATCGACAAAGGCCAAGCGGAGATCAAGGGACTTGCCGAGCGCATCGCCGAGGGTCAGAAGAAAATCGAAACCGAGGTGCGCCGCCGCGGCGAAACCGACCTGCAGACCAAGACCCTGCTCGAACAGATGGGGCAGACGGTCGGCAACCTCAACTCCGAGACCGCGGGCCTGAAGAAGGCGCTGCGCCAGCCGCAGACCCGCGGCCAGTGGGGCGAGCTGCAGCTGCGCCGCTGCGTCGAGATCGCCGGCATGACCGAGCACGTCGACTTCGAGCTGCAGGAGACGCTGCGCACCGAAGAGGGGCGGCTGCGCCCGGACGCGCTCTTCCTGCTGCCGGAGGGCCGCAGCTTCGTCGCCGACTCGAAGGTGCCGCTCGACGCCTTCCTCGACGCCCAGGAGTCGGAGGTCGAGAGCGAGCGCCGGGTCCACCTCGAGCGCCACGCGCGGCAGGCCCGCGAGCACGTGCGCGCGCTCAGCTCCAAGGACTACCAGGGCCAGTTCAAGGCCGGCGAGATGCCGGACCTGGTGATCTGCTTCATTCCCAACGAGCCCGCCCTGCACGCCGCCTTCGGCGCCGACCCCGAGCTCTTCGACTACGCGCTCGAGCGCAACGTGCTGCTGGTCAGCCCGACCTCGCTGATCGGGCTGCTGCGAACGATGGAGCTGGGCTGGCGCCAGGAGCGGATGGTCGCCGAGGCGGCCGAGATCGCCGACGCGGCAAACACCCTGCACGCCCGCTTCGGCAAGTTCATCACCGACTTCGACAGCGTCGGCAGGCGGCTCGAGTCGGCGACGAAGTCCTACAACTCCGCGGTCGGCTCGATGGAGGGCCGGCTGCTGCCGCAGCTGCGCAAGGTCGAGGATCTCGGCATCGCCCCGGGCAAGCAGATCGAACCGCCCGAACCGGTCGAGATCACCGTGCGCGAGATCTCGGCGCCGGAGCTGCGCGAAGCGTCTGACGCCGCCTGACGCGGCGCAGGCCCGCGTCCTTAACTAGGATTCGCCGCCCGTCAACGACCCCCGCGGAGGACTCTCTTGGCAGTCGACAGCAGCGCGATCTCGAAGCTTGACGTAGAGCCCGGCACCCTGCCGGAGACGATGGCCGCCTGGGTGATCCGCGAGGAGCGCCAGGGCGAGCCGAAAGACGCCTTCCAGCTCGAGCAGATCGAGGTCCCCGAGCCCGGCGCCTTCGAGGTGATCGTCCGCGTGATGGCGGCCGGCGTCAACTTCAACAACGTCTGGGCGGCGCTGGGCAAGCCGGTCTCGGTCTTCCCCTACGGCGACCACCCCGAGTACGGCCACCACATCGGCGGCTCCGACGCCTCCGGGGTCGTCTGGAAGGTCGGCGAGGGCGTCACCCGCTGGAAGCCCGGCGACGAGGTCGTCGTCCACTGCAACCAGGCCTCCTACGAGGACGTCGAGGTGCACGGCCTCGACCCGCTGGCGGCGCCGAGCCAGCAGATCTGGGGCTACGAGACGACCTGGGGCTCCTTCGCCCAGTTCACCAAGGTGCAGGCCCAGCAGCTCCTCCCCCGCCCCCAGAACCTGAGCTGGGCCGAGGCCTCCTCCTACGGGCTCACCTACTTCACCGCCTACCGGATGCTGATCGACCAGTGCAAGCTGCAGCCGGGCCACAACGTGCTGATCTGGGGCGCCGCCGGCGGCCTCGGCGTCTTCGCCGTGCAGCTCTGCAAAGCGGCCGGCGCCAACGCGATCGGCGTCGTCTCCTCCGACGAGAAGGGCGAGCTGGTCAAGCAGCTCGGCGCCGTCGACTACATCAACCGCGGCGAGTTCGGCGAGATGATGCGGACGCCGGAGAACCTCGCCGACAAGGCCCTCGACAAGGAGCGCTTCAAGGCCTCGCGCGGCTTCGCCAAGCGGGTCAAAGAGCTGCTCGGCGACGCCCCCGACATCGTCTTCGAGCACGTCGGCCAGGCGACTTTCCCGACCTCCGTCTTCATCGTCAAGCCGTTCGGCAAAGTCGTCATCTGCGGCGCCACCTCGGGCTTTCAGCTCGACTTCGACGTGCGCTACCTGTGGATGCGCCAGAAGCAGATCATCGGCTCCCACTTCGCCAACGCGTACGAGTGCATGCGCGCCAACCAGCTGATGGCCGAGGGCAAGGTCCGCCCCGTGCTCTGGCAGACGATGGACTTCGACGGCGTCCCCGGCGCCCACCAGCTGCTGCACGAAAACAAGCACCTCGGCAAGATCTCGATCCTGGTCGGGGCCGAGTCCGAGGACGAGGGCAAGACCGAGGACGGGCCCGGCGCGATCCGGGCGGAGGTCGGCGCATGAGGCCGCGAAGACAACTGGAAAGGGGCATCTGATGGCGGAGGTCTGCAGGCTCGACTGGCACATCGCCCCCTTCCGGGCCGACCGCTGGCTCGACCTCTGGGAACCGGCGGCGGCGAAGATGCCCGCCTACGGCGCCAAGAGCTGGTCGCTGACCCGCGCCAAGGACGATCCGCTGGCCTTCCAGCAGACCTCGATCTGGGAGAACCGCTCCGACTTCGAGCGCTACTGGTTCTCGACCGAGATCGAGGCGGTCCGCGCCACCATCATCGACCTCTACGACATCCCGCTGCTGCCGACCTGGCACACGCTGCTCGCCGCCGAGTAGAGCGCCGGGCGCTCCAGGCGCTGGCGGCCTAGTTCAGACTGGCTTCCACTTCCGAGAGGTCGAAGTCCGGCTCCTGCCCGAAGGACCTCATCAGGCGCTTGCGCAGAGCGGAATAGCGCCTCAGGGCTTCGCTGCGACGCCCCCGGCGCAGACAAACGTCCATGAACATCCGCTGCGCGTCCATGTCGAAGGGCTCGAGATCGGCGAGCCGGCGAGCGTGGTCGAAGGCGTCGTCCAGCTGTCCGAGCTGGATCTGGATCCGGACCTGCGCGCGCAATGCCCGCCCAACCAGCTCGTGCACGTGCTCACGCTCCTCGAAGGTCCACTCCGCATAGGGATCCTCGGCGAGGAAGCTCCCCTGGTACAGGCGCAGGGCGGAATCGAGATGAGCCGCCGCCGGCTCCACGAGACCCTGTACGAAGGCGGCCAGGCCGGCCCGGGCCTCGCGCTGGAACTCGTCGACGTCGAGCCAGACGTGGTCGGTGTCCAGCATGTAGCCGCCGCGCCGCGCCTTGATGAACTGCGAGGGCGAGCGGCGAGTGCGCTCGGGTTCCAGCTTCTCGCGCAGGCCGTGCACGTAGTACCGCAGCCGGTTGCGCGCCTCCTCCGGCGCCGCCTCGGGCCAGAGGGCGTCGGCGATCTGGTCGCTGGCGACGAGCTGGCGGCGGCGGCAGGCGAGGTACTTGAGCAACTGACCCGGCCGCTGCTCGAGCCACTTGCTCTCGACCGACCCATTGGCGCCCTCCACTCGAAATGCACCGAGGGTGCGGATGCGCAGCTCCGCCTCTCCCCCGACAGCCCCCTCGCCCGTTCCGGCCAGCAAGGTCCGGCGGCGGCGGTCCCCCGCCACACCCGGCCGCAGGTGAAAAAGCAGGCGACTCTCGTCGAGCTGGGAGACCGTCACCCAGGCCCCGCCGCGGGACTGCCCGTCGCCCAAGTCCATGCGAAGTTCCGGCAGCGGCCGGTCCGCCGCGGCCGCCCGCTGGGTCATGCATGACCCCCCGAAAAGCAGGCCGAGGCGATCGCAGATCAGCTCGCAGCAGGTCCAGGGAGCCCCGTTGACGCGGCTGCCGGCCGGCACCAGGAGCTCCCGCGCCTTGCAGTTGAGATACAGCGCACCGTCGGAGCTGTGCGCGAGCGCCAGCCCATAGGGGAACCGCTCGAAGAGGTGGGGGGACTGGGTCAGCTGCTGCAGGGAGAACACGGAGTCTTCAACCCGCCCACGATCGGACACCGACACTGGACGTACGTCTCGCTGATCGAACGCCGATGGCGCCAATTTCCCCCTCCTCGCCGGGTGAAGACTCGGCTTTCCCGTGCCGAAGCCTCCGTCGCTTCGTAAAGCCGATCAGGAAGTCTACGCATTTAACGGAGAGAGCACAAGTTGGCCGCCTCTTCTGCGCGGAAATTCCCATTTTCTAATCCAAAGCCAACATCGCAGCAAATTGCCCTCAAGCAGGTCCCGAATAGCTTCGTCGCGGGCTTCAACTACAGGAGGGTGCAAATGGGGGCAAGCGGGAGCAGGCCTGCGCAGGCAGGGGATGAAGTGTCGGAGCAGTGCTTTCGGCTCAAGGAGACTCTCGACGTCGGCGAGGAGGGAGAGCTGCTGAAGGCGGTGGCCAAGGCGAAGCGGGAGACAAGGAGGGATACGACTGCCTCTACTCCATCTATGCGGACAACATCTTCAGCTATGTGAGGAAGATCGTCCACGACGAGCACGACGCCGAGGACATCACCCAGCAGGTCTTCGCGAAGCTGTTCACCGCGATCAAACGCTACGAGGAGCGCAGCTCGCCGTTCTCGGCCTGGATCCTGCGGGTCGCCCGCAACGCCGCGATCGACCACATGCGCGCCGATCGGCTCGTGCCCTGCGAGGAAGTCCGCGGCGCCGACCAGCAGTCCGACGAGACCTGCCACGAGCGGCGGCGTTCGCTGACCGACGCGCTCGGCTGCCTTCCGCACGAGCAGCGCAAGGTGGTGATGATGAGGCACTTCGCCGGACTCACGCCGGCTGAGATCGCGGGTCGCCTCGGCAAGTCCGAGAGCGCCGTGCACGGCCTCCATCACCGCGGCCGCCTCAGCCTGCAGCGGGAGCTGATCAGCAGCGGCGCGGCCCCCGCCCTTGCCCCCGCTTGAGGCGGCTGCGGTCGACGGCGTAAGAAGCCAAGACTCCCAATCGTTTATCTCCGTGCACCCATCTGGGCTCGAGGTCACCGCCACGCGGGAGGTTCCGTTCGTTGCTTTGCAACGGCACCACGCGCCCGTGGCAGACGAATTGCGGGCGGCGTTCGAGCGGGTGCTCGACCGCAGCGGCTTCATCCTCGGCGAGGAGGTGGAGCGGTTCGAGGCGGAGTTCGCCGAGCTACTGCGGAGTCGCGGCACTGCGTCGGCGTCGGCTCGGGCACGGCCGCCCTGACGCTCGCCCTGCTGGCGGCGGGCATCGGCCCCGGCGACGAGGTGATCGTCCCCGCCCACACGTTCATCGCCAGCGCGCTGGCGGTGCGTGCACGCCGGCGCGACGCCCGGTCTTCTGCGACGTCGAGGAGGAGACCGGCCTGCTCGACGTCGCCGCGGCGGCCAGCGCGATCGGCGCCAGAACGGCGGCGATCCTCGCCGGTCCATCTCTACGGCCAGCCCTGCGACATGGACGCCGCTGGCAGACCTCGCCGAGCGACATGGCCTGCTGCTGCTCGAGGACGCCGCCCAGGCGCACGGCGCCCGCTGCGGCGGGCGCCGGACCGGCAGCCTCGGCGACGTCGCCGCCTTCAGCTTCTACCCGAGCAAGAACCTCGGCGCGCTCGGCGACGGTGGCGCGATCTGCACCGACGACCCCGAGATCGCCGAGCGCGCCCGCCGCCTGCGCGACCTCGGCCAGCGCCGCAAGGGCGAACACCTCGAGGCGGGCTTCAACGAGCGCCTGGACGGCACTTCAGGCCGCGTTCCTGCGGCGTCAAGCTGCGGCGGCTCGACGACGGCAACACGAGCCAGCGCCGCGCCTCGCCCGCCGCTACCGCGAGCGCCTGCCGGCCGGCGTGCCGCCCGCTCGAGGAGGCCCGCGAGCCGAGAGTGCGTCTACCACCTCTTCCCGATCCGGCTCGCCGAACGGGATCGGGTGCGCCAGCGGCTGGCGCAGCTCGGGGTCGCCACCGGGGTCCACTACTGGCCCGCCCTCCACCGGCAGCCGCCGCTCGCCGCCCTGCACGGGGATCGCTCCGAGCCGGCGCGAGCGGTCGCCTGGAGCGAGCAGGAGCTCTCGCTCCCGATGTTCCCGGAGTTGACCGACGAGGAGCTGGAGACGGTCGTCGCCGCGCTCTCGGAGGCGCTCGTGGAGGACTGGGCGATGAGCGCCGAGGCGACAGTCCGCTGACCTTCGGCGTGGTCGGGCTCGGCTACTGGGGGCCGAACCTGCTGCGGGTGCTCGGCGAAATGCCCGACGTCGAGGTCGAATGGATCTGCGACCTCGACCCGAGCGCCTCGACCGGTTCGGCCGCCGCTATCCCGTCCTGCGCCAGGACCGCCGACGTCGACCTCGTGCTCGACGACGCCGAGGTCGACGCGGTCGTCATCGCGACGCCGGTCTTCACCCACTTCGACCTCGCCTCGCGGGCGCTCGCAGCCGGCAAGCACACCTTCGTCGAGAAGCCGCTGGCCTCCTCCGCAGAGAGCGCCGACCAGCTGCTCGAGCTGGCCGCCGAGCAGGACCTGGTCCTGATGTGCGGCCACACCTTCGTCTACAGCCCGCCGGTGCGCGCGGTCAAGGAGCTGCTCGATCGCGGCGAGCTCGGCGACGTCTTCTTCGTCTCCTCGAGCCGGGTCAACCTCGGCCTGCACCAGCCCGACGTCAGCGTCATCTGGGACCTCGGCCCGCACGACTTCTCGATCCTCCTCTACTGGCTCGGCGAGATGCCGCACGATCGGTGCGGGCGGTCGGGCCGCGACTCGATCGTCCCGGGCATCCCCGACGTCGCCTTCGTCAACCTCGCCTACGCGTCGGGCATCGTCGCCAACGTCGAGCTGAGCTGGCTCGCGCCGAGCAAGCTGCGCCGCACGGTGGTCGTCGGCAGCAAGAAGATGGTCGTCTACGACGACGGCACGCCGGAGCCGGTGCGGATCTTCGACCACGGGGTCGTCTACGAGGATCCCGAGACCTTCGGCGAGTACCACCTCTCCTACCGGACCGGCGACATCCTCTCGCCGAAGATCGACACCTACGAGCCGCTCGGCGAGGAGCTGGCCGACTTCGCCGACGCGATCCGAACCGGCGAGCGAGACGGTCGCGAGCGCCAGGTCTCGCCCGCAACGTCGTCCGGCTCACCGAGGCCGCCGACGTGTCGCTGCGCCAGAACGGGGCGGAGATCCTCCTCGACGACGCAGCGAGCACGCAGCCTGCTGGGCAACCAGGTCGCGATCGGATGAGCGCGCCCGGCCGCCGGATGCAAGCCCGGGGCGCCATGCCGGAGCGCTCGGAAGGGCGCCGACTGGTGGCAGCTGGTCGCCGAACGGATCGCGGGCGACGGCGCGGGCCAGCGCGCAGCCGGTCCAGGTGGTCGCCCGCAGCCACGGGCCACGGGACGCGGCGGTGCGTCGGCTGCTGGCGCTGGCCGACCTGCAGCGCGATCGCCGCGGCCCTGGTCCTGGCCAGCGTCGGACTCTCCAACCATCCCCGCCAGCTCCTCTGGGCGCTGCCCCTGCTGCCGCTGTGGGTCCTCATCTTCAAGGCCTACGGCCTCTACGACCGCGACATCAAGCGGATCAGCCACGCGACCGTCGACGACCTGCCCTGGATCTTCCACGCGTGCTCGCTCGGATCGCTGCTGATGCTCGTCTACTTCCGCCTGGTCACGCCACAGGCCTTCGACCTCGGCGACCTCGCCGTCTTCGCGGTCGCGGCGATCGTCGGCATCGCCCTCCTGCGCATCGTTCGTCAGGCGCCTCGGCGTCTCGCTGCTCGGTCCCGAACGCGTGCTGCTGGTCGGCGACGGCGACCGGATCGCGACGCTGGCTCGCAAGATCAGCGCCCACCCCGAGTACGGCGTCGAGGCGATCGGCCTGCTCACCCGGTCCGCCGGCCGCCGAGCCACCGAGCCTGCCGGTGCTCGGAAGCGTCGGTGAGCTGGACCTGCAGACGCACTGGTCGCCGACCACGGCGTGGAGCGCCTCGTGGTCGCCCACGCGGACTTCGACGAGGGCGCCCTCTTCGACCTTCTGCACCGTTGCCGCGAGCTCACGTCAAGGTCAGCGTCCTGCCGCAGCTCTTCGACGCGCTCGGCCCGTCGGTCGAGGTCGACGACGTCGAGGGGATGACGGTGCTCGGCGTCAACCCGCCGGTCCTCTCCCGCTCCTCGCGCTTGCTCAAGCGCGCCATGGACGTCGCCGGGTCGGCCACGCTGCTGATCCTGACGGCGCCGCTGCTGCTCGCGATCGCGATCGCGATCAAGCTCGACTCCGCGGCCCGGTCCTCTTCCGCCAGGAGCGCATCGGCCGCGGCGGCAGGCGCTTCCGGCTGGTCAAGTTCCGGACGATGGCCGTCGACGCCGAGGAGCGCCGCGACGAGCTGCTGGCGAAGAGCAAGGACCCCGACTGGCTGCTGCTCGACCACGACCCGCGGGTCACGCGGGTCGGCCGCTTCCTGCGCGCCTCCAGCCTCGACGAGCTGCCGCAGCTCTGGAACGTCCTCAAGGGCGAGATGAGCCTCGTCGGCCCGCGGCCGCTCATCGAGGCCGAGGACCGCCAGCTGGAGGGCTGGCGCCGCAGCCGCATCGACCTGACGCCGGGCGTCACCGGCCTCTGGCAGGTGCTGGGCCGGACCAACATCCCCTTCGAGGAGATGGTCAAGCTCGACTACCTCTACGTGACCAACTGGTCGCTGTGGACCGACCTGCGCCTGATGCTGCGGACGCTGCCGGTGGTGCTGTTGAAGAGGGGCGCCAACTGAAGATGCGGCGCTCCTGCATTCTTTACGTCGTCGGCAGCCGTTTCGGCCTGGGGACGATGGCCCCCGTGATCGCGCAGATGCAGCGACGGGCGCCGCGCACCCGCCACGTCGTCGTCGCCGCCGGGGACAACGATTTGACCGAGCCCGACTTGATCGAGCTCGGTCTCGAGGAGCCCGACTATCGGTTCGACTCGGGATCCACCACTCCGGTGACGGCGGCGACGACGGTGATGGAGCGGATCGAGCGCGTCGTGGCCGTCGAGCAGCCAAACCTGATGGTCGTCTCCGGCAACTCCACCGCCGCCCTCGCGGCGGCGCTGACGGCCCTGCGCCTCGACATCCGCCACGCCAAAATCGATGCTGGGCTGCGCAACTTCGACCGCCACGTGTCGGGGGAGATCAACCGGGTGATCATCGACTCCTTCGCGGACCTGCTCTTCGTCGGCTGCGAGCACGGGATGGCGAACCTGCGGGCCGAGGGCATCGACGGTGCTCGCATCCACCTCGTCGGCAGCACCATGGTCGACACCCTGAACGGCCTCGCACCGCGTCTGCGAAAGTCGACGGTGACCGACCGCCTCGACCTGGTGCGGGGTGAGTATCTGCTGGTCGCGCTGCGCGAGTCGACCCTCTCACCGGGCCGGCGCCTGGCCGCAATCCTCGACCGGCTGGTCGAGCTGAGCGCGACGATGACCGTCGTCCTGCCGGTTCCGGACAGCGTCCGCGAGGCGGTCGCGCGCTATGTCCACGGGTCCGGCATCAAGCTGACGGAATCGCTCGGATACCTGAGCTTTCTGGCGCTCGAGGCAAGCGCCACGGCCGTGCTCACCGACCGGGGGGGGATCCAGGCGGAGACCACGCATTTCGGCCGCCCCTGCTTCACGTTGCTCGGCAGGACGGCGCGTACAACGACCCTGCTGCGCGGGACCAACCGTCTGCTGGGCAGCGACCCGAAGCGGATCGCGGAGATACCGGCGGCCCTGCGGGAGCGTGAGGAGCCGCGCGAGATGCCGCCGTTCTGGGACGGGCGCGCGGCCGACCGCGTGGCGGACGTCCTCACCCGCGAGCTCACGTCGCAGTCCCACCCACCCCCGGTCGCGGCCCTGGAGGCGCTGTGAGAATCTGGCTCGACCTCGCCAACTCTCCTCACGCCCTCCTCTTCGCGCCGATCTCGCGCCGGCTGGAGAACGAAGGGCACGAGGTTCTCGTCACCGCCCGCGACAACGCCCAGACGGTCGAGCTGGCGCGCGCGCGCTGGCAGCAGCTGGTCGTAATCGGCGGCCGCTCGCACTCGGGTCGATTCGCCAAGGGCAGGGTGCTGGCGGCACGCGTCCGCAAGCTCGCCGACTGGGCGCGGCTGGCGCGCCCCGACGTCGCCCTCTCGCACAACTCCTACGCGCAGATCGTCGCCGCCCGCAGCCTCGGAATCAGAACGGTCACCGCGATGGACTACGAGCACCAGCCAGCCAACCACCTGGGCTTCCGGCTGGCGAACATGGTGCTGATGCCTGAGGCTCTGCGGCAGGCGGGAGTCGCGCGTCAGGGAGCCACCCTGGGCAAGACCCGCTTCTACCGGGGGCTGAAGGAGGAGATCTACCTGGGCGACTTCGAGCCCGATGCGGAGGCGGTGCGAGAGGCGGGTGTCGAGCCGTCCGAGAAGGGCCAGGTGCTGGTTGTAACCCGCACCCCCCCGCTGGGGGCGCTCTATCATCGCTCCGACAATCCGCTCTTCGGTCAGATCCTCAGCCTGATCGCGGAGCGCTCTGACGTCCGCTGCGTGGCGCTCTGCCGCCATCCCGAGCAGCGCCGGGAGCTGGCCAACCTGAACTTCCCCAACCTGATCCTTCCCGAGCGTGCCGTAGACGCCCGATCGCTGGTGCACGCCGCCGACCTGATGATCGGTGCCGGTGGCACGATGACGCGGGAGGCCGCGCTGCTCGGCGTGCCCACGGTCAGCATCTTCGGCGGTCAGCGGGCGGCGGTCGACCGCTGGCTGGAACGGCGCGACCTCCTGCGCCAGCTCAACTCACTGGACGACCTCCCCCCCCTGCGGCCACGCTCCCGGCCGCCCCGCGAGCCGGCCGAACTGCGGGCGCGCGAAGCCGAGCTGATCGACGAGTTCGTCGAGACAACCTGCGGGGTCCGGCGGCCGGCTCCGACGCCCGTACATGGCTGAGCGCCGCGCCGCTGCGGCCGCGACGCGGTCCGAAGCCGTCTCCTTCGCCCAGCTGCTGGAGCACTGGGGGAGAGAGCGCGAGTGGCGGGGGACCGATCCCTACGACGGCCTCAACTCCCCGCTGCGGGCGCTCGAGCCGCTGAAGCAGCGGCCACTCGGACGGCGCCTCCTGACCCAGGCGGTCAAGCGCTCGCCCGTCGACCTGCGCCCACTGCTTCGCATCCCTCCGGGGGCCAGCCCCGCCGCGCTCGCCTGGGTGATCTCCGCCTACGCTCGCGGCGGCTTCCTCGACCCGGACGCAGCCGCGGCGCGCCTGCGGGAGACGCTGCGGGCCCTCGACTCGCTGCGCTGCCCAGACTTCCGCGAGCCCTGCTGGGGCTATCACTTCGACGTGCAGTCGCGCGTCTTCTTCTACTCGAAGCAGACCCCCAACACGATCGCCACGGCGTTCGCTGGCCTGGCCCTGCTCGACGCCCATACGGCCCTCGGGCGAGCCCCTGCTCCTCGAGCAGGCCCGTGGGGTCGGTGAGTTCTTCCTGCGCCAGGTGCCGCAGGTGGAGGATGAGCCGGGCGCCTATTTCGGTTACCTGCCGGGCGACCGCTCGCCGATCCACAACTCCAGCCTGCTCGCCGCCTCGCTGCTGGCGCGGCTGGCGCAGGCGACGGGAGACCAGGGCTTCGCCGAGGCGGCCACGGCGGCGGTCCACTACGCGACCGCGCGTCAGCGCCCCGACGGCTCCTGGCCCTACGGCGAGCGCCCGAATCTGGACTGGGTCGACAACTTCCACAGCGGCTACGTGCTCGACGCCCTGCGCGTCTGCGCCGACGCCGGCATCGCCAGCGCCGAGGCCGAGAGCGCCTGGCGCCGCGGTCTCGACCACTACCAGCGGCAGCTCTTTCTCCCTGACGGAACTCCCAAGTACTACCCGCACAAGGTCCACCCGCTCGATGCCCAGTGCCTCGCCCAGGGGATCCAGACGCTCTCGATTGCCGCACCCTCCGATCCAGAGGCGGGCGAGATGGCATGGCGGGTGCTCGGCTTCGGCCTGCGGGAAATGCGCCACCGCAACGGCCTGCCGCTCTTCCAGCGCCGTCGCCTCTGGTCCAACCGGGCGGTCCACCCGCGCTGGGTGGTGGCGCCGCTGCTGCTGGCGCTCTCGCACCTGCTGGAGACGGCGGACGCAAGCGGGGGACCGGCGCCGGAGCGCCGCGCGCGAGCGGCCGGCGCCCGCTGATGTGCGGGATCTGCGGGCAGGTCCGCTGGGACGGACGCGACGTCGAGCCGGGGCTGCTCGAGCGCATGTGCGCCGCCCAGGAGCACCGGGGTCCGGATTCCCGCGGCATCCATCTCGACGGCGGCGCCGGGCTCGGCATCCAGCGCCTGCGGGTGATCGACCTGGCCTCCGGCGATCAGCCGATATTCAGCGAGGACAACTCGGTGGTGGTGGTTCTCAACGGCGAGATCTACAACTTCCGGGCTCTGCGCGACCGCCTCGAACGCTCGGGCCATCGCTTCCGGACCAACAGCGACACGGAGGTGATCGTCCACCTCTACGAGGAGGAGGGAGCCGATCTCGCCCGGTCCCTGCAGGGGATGTTCGGGGTGGCGATCTGGGATGCCAAGCGACGGCGTCTGGTCCTCGCTCGCGACCGTGTCGGCAAGAAGCCCCTCTTCTATTCCCTGCGCGAGGGCGGGCTCAGCTTTGCCTCCGAGCTGGGAGCGCTGACGCAGGACGGCGAGATCTCCCGCGAGCTCGACCACGAGGCGCTCGACGCCTACCTGGCACTGCGCTGGATCCCCGCCCCCCTCAGTATCTACGCGGCCGTCCGCAAGCTGCCGCCGGCCTGCACTCTCGTGCTCGAGGACGGCAGCGCCAAGATCGAGCGCTACTGGCAGCTCGACCGCCGCACCGCCAGCCGTCCACGGGGGGAGCACGAGGTGGCCGCCGAACTGCGCGAGCAGCTGCGCCGAGCGGTGCGCCGGCGCATGGTCTCCGACGTTCCGCTCGGAGCCTTCCTCTCCGGCGGCGTCGACTCGGCGGGAGTGGTGGCGGCGATGGCGGAAGAGTCGAGCCAGCCCGTTCGCACTTTCTCGATCGGCTTCGGCGAGGAGCGCTACGACGAGCTGCCGCTGGCCCGGCTCGTGGCCGAGCGCTTCGGGACCGAGCACCGCGAGCTGGTGGTCGCGCCCGACGCGGTGGAGAGCCTGCCGAAGATCGTCCGCCACTACGGCGAGCCGTTCGCCGACTCCTCGGCGATCCCGAGCTTCTACCTGGCCGAGATGGCCAGCCGCGAGGTGACCGTGGCGCTCAACGGCGATGGGGGCGACGAGAGCTTCGGCGGCTACAGCCGCTATGCGGCCAACCTGCTGCTTGCGCGCGCGGACGCGCTGCCGCGGCCGCTGCGGCGGGGCCTCGCCGCCGCCGGCCGTCGCATCCGCGGCGACGCGCAAATCGAATCGCGGCGCAGCCGCCTCGCCCGCCTCGCCGGCGCGCTCGACCTCGGGCCCGCCCAGCGCCACGCGGCCTATCTCGTGCAGCTGGACCGCGCCGAGCGGGTTCGCCTCTACGCCCCCTGGCTGCGAGAGCGCCTGGACGGCGGGACGGCGGAGCAGATGATCGCGCGGCGCTGGGCCGACTCGAGCGCCGAGGACCCGCTCGGCCGCATGCTCGACGTCGACGTCGGCCTCTACCTGCCCGACGATCTGCTGGCGAAGGTGGACATCGCCACGATGGCGCACTCGCTCGAGGCGCGCTCGCCGCTGCTCGACCCTGAGCTGATGCAGTTCGCGGCGGCGCTGCCGGCCCGGTTCAAGGTCTCGGGCGGTGAGAAGAAGATCGCCCTGAGGAGCGCTCTGCGCGGCTGGGTTCCGGACGCGGTCCTCGACGCGCCCAAGCAGGGCTTCGCAGTGCCATTGGCGCAGTGGCTGCGCGGAGAGCTCAGGGACCTCGCCTATGACACCTTGCTGGACCAGCGAGCGCGCGATCGCGGCCTCTTCGAGCCGGCGGCCGTGCGGGCCCTGCTGGACCGGCACATGTTCGGGCTGGAGGACCGCTCGCAGGCGATCTGGACGCTGCTGGTTCTGGAGCGCTGGCTGCAGGACCACGACGACTCCCTGCGGCCCCCAGCCGCGCCCGGCCGAGCAAGCTTTTCGCTGCGGCGGTAGGCAGCCGGGCGCCCTATTTGCCGTGGCCGTAGGCGAGCCGCGGCGGGCCGGCGGGCGCCGCGGCGGGTCGAGCGAGCCGTTCGGCTACCGAGCCGCTCAGGACCACGGCCGCCCAGAACCAGACGACGAGGCTGGGATACACCTGACCGGTTGGGGCGAAATTGGCGACCACCACCCAGAACACCGTGATAGCGATCAGCCCGGCGCGCCAGGGCGCCATCTCCGGCGGCCCGCGCGAGAACAGGGCGCTGCCAACGGCGCAGAGGAGACAGACGACGAACAGCCCGGCGCCGATCAGTCCAAGCTCGACGGCGAGGTCGAGGAAGACGTTGTGGACCCCGATCTTCAGCACCGCGATCTGGGGTACTCGATCGAGCAAGCGGAAATAGTCGCGGTTGCGTTCGTTGAAGGTGCCGAGCCCGAACCCGAGCAGCGGTCGCTGGGAGACCATGTTGAGGGCCGCCGCGTTGACGTTCTCGCGCTCCCACACCGGTCGTTTGGATTCCCTGCGGTCCTGAACGCTGCCGGCCAGCCCGGGGATGGTCGCCAGCGCCACGAGAACCAGAACGGCGAAGCCGATCCCCGCCGGCAGCAGGAAGCGGCGCAGACTGGGCACGACCGCCAGGGTGACGGCGGTTGCGATCACGCTGGCCAGCCAGACCGAGCGGGTCAGGGTCAGCAGCAGGCCCAGAGCGCAGGCGGCGAGCACCGCGGCAGCGAAGATCCGGCGGCGGCGGCCCTTCCAGCTGGCGAGCGCCACCGCCGCCGCGACCGCCGAGACGTAGAGCCCGACGCCGTTCGCCGTCGCCTCGACGAACGGTCCCCGGGCGCGTTCGGAGTGGTAGCCGTAAGCGGAATCGACGATGTAGTGGGGAAAGACCAGCGCGTGGGGGCCGACCGCCTCGAAGATCGCCGTCAGCCCCAGGTAGGCGCCGAAGCCCACAAGCGCGACCAGCAGGCCGGCTCGGTGCCGCGGCTCGCGGAACGCGAGCGGGGCCAGGGCGAAGACGAGGAAGGGCACGGTGAAGCGGTCGAGCAGGATGAAGATCGTCTCCGACTTGCCCAGCGTCCCGGCCGCGATCGCCGACCCGATCGCCCAGGCGACCATCACCGCCAGCAGCACGTGCACGGGTTCCAGGCGGAAGCGCGGCAGGCCACGCGCACCGGGGGAGCGCACGAACAGGGCGACGACGGCCGCCAGCAGGAGCAGGCGGTCCGGCGCGAACATCGGCGGGAACCCGAAGGCGCCCCAGTTGCCGTTGAAGGCCGACGCCAGCAGCGCCGCCGTCAAGAGCCAGGCCGGCTCGACCTTCCAGGCGATGTAGGCGAGCGAACCGAGCAGGGCAAAGGTGGTCGCGAAGCCGAAGGCCAGGTAGCCCTGCAAGGGGATCTGGCTCCGCAGCGACCCGTAGTGGACCGCCAGGGCGAAGCCGACTCCGACCAGAGCGCCGGCGACGAGTAGACCGAGACGTCGTGCCGGAGGAGACACCTAGGTCGGGAGATAGCCCAGGAAGCGGCTCTCGCGAAAGAGGGCGAGGGCGGTGCCGAGGATGAGGCCGAGGACGACGGCGATGAAGACCCAGAGCTCGAGCACGCTGAAGCGGTCGCTGCTGGCCGAGTTCGCGCGCTCGATGATCTGAATCGGAACCGCCAGGGCCTGCTGGCGCTGTTCACCGGCAACGAACGCTTCGCGAGTCGAAGTCGCGCGCGTTGCCGCGATCGCCAGCTTGGCCTTGGCGGCCACCAGCTCTTCTCCAACGCCACTCGCTTCGAGGAAGCGGACCTCGCGTTCGACCCGCTGCCGCGCGATCTCGGCAGCGCGGTAGCGGGCCAGCAGCGGCGAGGCGAGGTCACGGGTGGCGCTGTCGGCAGCGCTGCTCAGCGCCCTGCTGGCGAGGTTCGCGAGGGCGATCGCGGTGCCGGGTGAGCCGGCGGTCGCGGTGACGGAGAAGAGCGGCGTGCTGGGGACGGTGAAGGCCGATATGTGCGCTCGCACCGCTTCGGGGCTGGAGCCGGTCCGCCGGGCCACCGCGTTGACCACGGCGTCGCCCTGGATGGAACGGCCGTAGGTTTGGGCCAGAGACGAAGCGGCCGCCGCGAAGTCCGAGTTGGAGGCTGGGCTGCTCGCGTCCAGGCCGCCGACCGCGAGACGGGTTTCGGCGGTGTAGGTGGGGCTCCGCAGCAGTCCGGCCACGACGGCAGCGCTGACCAGGATGACGATCGGCAGCAGAAAGACGATCCAGTTGTTGCGCACCGCCGAGGAGACCGTGAGGCGAGAATCGTCTTCCCCACCTCCGTCCCAGGAGGGAGGCCGCACGGGCTCACTGGGGGGCGGAGGCGGCATCGCCTCGCTTTTTTCCGGGGCCGCCGCAGGCGTCAGCCGCTCGCCGCCGTTGGACCCGCCCGGGATCCTGTCCCGCAGCCGGACCACGTCATCCACCCCGCCGTCGCGACGCTCGTCGGAAGATGGGCAGGGGGCGGCGCAAAATCGTCATCGCAAAAATAACGATGCCCGCAGGCCGTTTTTTTTATCGCGTGGACTCGGCGACCCTTCCCATCACCGTCCTGATCCCGGCCTACAACAGGGCCGAGCAGCTGGGACGAGCACTGGCGAGCGTGACCGCGCAACAGCAGCGCCCGGCGCAGATCATCGTCATCGACGACGGTTCTGAGGACGACACCGCGGCCGCGGCCGAACGACTCGGGGTGACGCTGGTCCGCCACGAGCGCAACCAGGGCTGTGCGGTCGCCCGCAACTCGGGCCTTGCGGTGGCCACGCAGCCCTGGGTAGCGCTGCTGGACTCCGACGACGAGTGGCTGCCCCACCACCTCGCCTCGCTCTGGCCGTTGCGGGCGGACCACCTGCTGCTGGCCAACTCCTCGCTTCAGCGCGCGCCGGGCGCCCCGGATCGGCTTCTGGGGGCCCCTCGGACCGCCCGCTGCCACTGGACGATCCGGCCTCCCTGATCCATCCGGGCAACCCGATCCCCGCCAGCGCCGCCGTCGCCCGCAGCGACGCGATTCGCGAGGTGGGCGGGTTCAGGCCCCCCCGGGTCGACGACCTCGACCTCTGGATGCGCCTGCTCGAGCGAGGCACCGCTCTCGTGTCCCCGACCGTCGGGATCGTCTACCACGTGCACGGCACCCAGGTCTCGAGCGGGGGCGCAGCCAACCAGCGCATGCACGAAACGGTCGCCCTGCGCTTCGCGGATCGAGCCTGGTGGCGCCCGATGAAGCTGGAGCGATGGCGAGGCAAAGCGGAATGGAACAACCTTCGCGCTGCCGCCCGCCGCCGCAATCCGCTGACGGTCCTGCGCTGCGCGGCCCGCCTCCTCGTCAGCCCCCAGGCCGCCTACGGCGCCCTCAGCGCAGCGGCGCTGCGGGCGCGGCTGCGGAGACGGTGCGCCGTGCTCGCCCGCCATGCCTGACCACGTCTTCGTCGGTGGGTTGCACCGCAGCGGCACCACGCTGCTCACCCACGCCCTGGCGAGCCATCCCGAAACCAGCTCCTTCACCGCCACCGGCTTCCCCGAGGACGAGGGCCAGTTCCTGCAGCGGGTGTATCCGATCGCGAAGATCTACGGCGGGCCGGGGAAGTTCGGCTTTGACCCGCGGGCCCACCTGACCGAGAGCTCACCCCTGGCGAGCGCCGAGTGCCAGGCTCGGCTGCGGGCCGAATGGGAGCAGCACTGGGATCTTTCAAAACGGGTCTTGATCGAGAAGTCGCCTCCGAACCTCCTGAAGCTGCGATTCCTGCAGCGGATGTTCCCCGCCGCGACCTTCGTGGTGGTGATGCGCCACCCGATCGCGGTCGCGATGGCGACGGAGAAGTGGAGCCTCACCTCAATGCGCTCCCTGCTCCGCCACTGGCTGACCTGCCACGAGATCTTCCTCGCGGACGCGCCGTCGATCCAGCGGCTCATCCTCGTCCAGTACGAGAGCCTGGTCGCCGAGGCCGACCTGATCGCACGCCTGCAGAGCCAGCTCGGCCTGGCGCCTGCGGAGGACGGGATCGCCCGTCGCGCTGGCGTCAACGCCAAGTACTTCCGGGCCTGGTCGAAGGGCGGGCCATCCGGGTCCCTGCAAGCAACTCTGGCCCGGCGCTACGAGCGCCGCGCCAACCGGTTCGGCTACAGCCTGACCGATCCCGAGCAGCCCGTTGCCTCGGCACCGGAGGTCAGGCGCCTACTGCTCGCCAGCGCCTAACGGGCTCAGGCAAAGGGCAGCTCGGCGAGCAGGCGCTGCTCGGGCGCGATTGCGCGCTCGATCGCCCGTCGCTCCTCGGCAGAGAACATCCGCGCAACCCGGTCCCCGTTGCGGTTCGCGATCGGAGTGCCCACAGAGGCCTTCCAGGGCTCGTCGACGACCAGCCCCGCCGCGGCACTGCCGTAGCCCTCCACCATCTCCCGGATCGTCGCCGGGTCGCTCCGCAGTCCCAGCCTCCGGGTCAGCGCACCCAGCACCGCGGACGGATCGGCGACCAGGCCTTCGTAGGCGACGAAGGAGTGGTTGGGCCGATCGCGACAGGCATGCGAGCGACGCACGTCCTCACGCCACCTGGCGGTGCAGTCCTCGAGCGAGCGCCCGCCGCCCCAGGACCCCGCATGCTCCTCCGTGACCGCCCGTAGAGAGGCGATCGCGGGCACTCCCTCGCGGACGATGTGAACTACCTGTGCCGCGGGCACATAGCGTTCGATCGTCGCAAGATAATGCAGGTGGCTGGGCGTCTTCTCCACCCAGGCGCGCTTGCCGCTGCGCCTGGCACTGGCGTCGAGGCTGTCCACGAAGCGGCGTACGGTGGGTCCGATCGTGGCGATCGGGAGGATGTCCCTGACCCCCGGCTCGACGACCTCGACCCCCTGCTTGCCGAGCCGGTCCAGCGCGCCCCGAGCCCGCGGGTGAGCGCGCCGCGGCAGGCGCCAGCGGCGGCCGCTGGCGACGGCGTCGACGAAGAAGAACGTCTCCGGCAGGGAGAGGACATCGGGATGAGCGGCGAGAAGGGACTGCAGAAGCGTGGTCCCCGAGCGGGGGAACCCGACCAGGAAGATGTGAGCCGGCGAGCGCTCAGGCATCGGGGTCCCCCACCGGGACCTGCCGCCAGCCCGGGCGCCAGGACAGCAAGCGGGCCAGCGCCGGGCTGGCCGAAGCGAGGTACTCGACCATCTCGTGAGTGAACCGCTCTGCCGTGAGCCGGAGCGCGAGCAGGTAGACGATTCCCCCCGCCAGGGCGACCGGGGGAATCAGGACGACGTCCGCCACTCGCGGTGCCAGCGCTTCGCGCAGCACCAGCATCACGGCGACCATCAGCGCCGAGCATCCGAAGGGGATCGCGAAACGGCTCACGTACTCGCCGAGACGGAAGTCGACGATGCGCCTGACCAGCAGCACCGGCAGCGGCGAGAGCAGGTAACCCCTGATCACGTACGCGGCGGCGACGGCGACGATGCCCCACTGGACGGCGATGGCGAAAGCGATCACGTTGGAGACGGCGTTGACGGCGGTTACGAACAGCGCCTGCCGCGGCCGCCCGCTGGCGACCAGCACGGTCGAGTTGAAGAAGAGGCTCGCGTGCAGGACCCCGATCAGCGACAGGACCTGCATGACCGGGACGGCGGGCTCCCAGCCGGGGCCGAATGCGACCGCGACCAGCTGCGGCGCCAGCGCCGCGACCCCAAGGAAGACCGGAGTCGCGATCGTCGCGCTCACCTGGGTCGCCATCAGGTAACCGCGGCGCAGCCGGCCAGCCTCCCCCTGCACCCGCGAGAACAGCGGGAAGGCGACGCTCTCGATCGTCCGCGTCATCACGTCGGTCAGCAGCAGCAGGATGCGATAGCCGATGGAGTAATAGCCCAGCGCCTTGGTCCCCAGCACCGCCCCGATCATCAGATCGTCGCTGCGGCGATTGAGGAAGTTGACCATGTTCATCGCCACGATGTTGATGCCGAAGGAGAAGAGATCCTTGAAGTAGCGCCAGGAAACGTCGAGCCCGGGCCGCCAGGGAACGGCGATCCAGAGGACCAGCGAGCCGACGGCACTCTGGACGATCAGCTGCGCGACCAGGCTCCAGACGCCGTAGCCCGCGAGCGCGGCGCCGACCCCCACGGCGCCGCCCGCGGCGGCGGCGACCAGCTGGCGGATCGCCAGGCTGCGAAAGGCCAGTTCGCGCCGGAGAATGGCCTCGGGCGTGCTGCCCACCGCCGATATCACCAGCGAGAGGCTGAGCCAGCGCAGGACCGGGCCGAGCTCCGGTTCGCTCATCAGGTCGGCGATCAGGCCGGCACCCAGCACCCCGGCCGCGGTCAGCAGGAGGCTGAGCAGGACGCTCGACCAAAAAGCGCTGTCCAGGTGCCCGGGCTCCAGGTTCTTCCGCTGCACGATCGCCTGGCTGAAGCCCTGGTCGATGAAGACTTGCATCAGCGCCACGAAGACGGCGGCCAGGGTGACGAGGCCGAAGGCCGTCGGTTCGAGGATCCGCGCCAGGACCACGAAGACGAGCAGCGTCATCAGCCTGGCGCCGAGTATCTGCAGGGTGGACCACTTGACCCCCTGGACGGCGCGCTCTCGCAGCGGCTCCGGCGAGCTCTGGTTCATCCGGCCCCCGCCGTCTGTCGCGACTCCGGGCCGAGCACCTTCGCCGCCATCGCATCCCAGCCATAGCGCTGCGCCGTCTCGAGAGCGCGCTGGCGCGCCAAGCCTTCGCCGGGACGGCTAGCCGCCATCGCCGCGCCGAGGCCGCCGTTGGAGAAAGCCTGGACCGCGGGTGGCGCACCCAGCTCGGTTGCGGTCGAGCCAGCCGCGGCGAGGACCGGCAAGCCGTGAGAGAGCGCCAGCATCAGCGCCCCACTGGAGAAGACGTCGCGGTAGGCGAGCACGGCGAGGTCGGCGGCGAGGTGAAGCTCGGCGACCTCGGCGTCCGCGATCCGCTCCAGCCGCAGGACGATTCGCTCGTCGCCGGCGGCGGCCAGCTCGACTTCGCGCTGGACCTGCTCGTTCAGGGGCCGGCCGGCCACCAGCAGGCGAAAACGGTCGCCCGGAAGGCGGCGGAACTCGGCGATCGCAGCGGGGATCATCTTGTACGGCCTGATCAGCCCGAAGAGGAGGAGGAGGTGCGCGTCGTCGGGAATCCCGTGAGCGTGGCGGGTCTCGAGCCGGTCTCGCCGCGGCGCTGGGTAGAAGCCGATGTAGTTGCCGTGAGGGGCGACGTCGACGGACCGGCCCAGCCGCTCGGCGACCTGGGTCGCGCAGTGGCGGGAGTGGACGAGGACGGTGTCGGCGAGGCGAGCGACGAGACGAGCGACGGTGCGGTCGAGCCGGGGCCGCCTCGGCTCGTGCGGCCGCAGGTTGTGGACGGTCCAAACGATCCTGACGCCCCGCGCCCGGGCGATGATCAGAACCAGGATCAGGTGCGCGCTGCGGGCAAGCGCGAGCGGGCCCGCAGCGGGCCCAGCGTCGGTCGAACGGATCAGGAACTCGATCCAGTGCAGGTGCACGACCCCGTCCCGGCCCGCCGGTCGCAGCGCTCGCCGCAGGGAGAGGCGGTTCTCCGTCCTCACCTCGGCCCCTCGGCGCGCCAGCGCCTCGGCCAGCAGGCGCTGGTAGGGGTTGCCGCCGTCGCCGGGGACCATGAGGACGTCGACCACCCCCGCCGACCGGCTCGAAGCCTCCTCAGCGAGGTGGCTCGACCGAGCTGCGCGAACCGGCGCCATCGCTCGTCCTCCCCGCCGTCGCAACCGACCTCTTCCCTTGCAGGAGCGAGGAGAACTCGCCGAAGAGAAGGTTCGCTGCGCGCTCGATGCTGAAGCCCTCGAGCACTCGCTCGCGGCCCGCCGCTGCCATCCTCGCGCGCCGCTCCGGGTCCGCCGCCAGCTCGGCGAGGGCCGTCGCCAGCACCTCGGCGCTGCCCGGCGAGACCACCCGCCCGCTGCGGCCGTCCTCGACCAGCTCCGCCACGCCGCCCACCCGCGTCGCCACCACCGGCACGCCCATCGCCATCGCCTCCATCAGCACCACCGGCACCCCCTCGCCGAGGCTGGGCAGGCAGAAGAGGTCCGCCGCTGCGTAGTGCGCCTGGATCGTGTCCTGGCCCGCTTTGCCGACGAAGGTCACCAGATCCTCCAGGTCCAGGTCGCGCGCCCGCTCGACCAGCTTCTCCCGAGCCGAGCCGTCGCCCACCAGCGTCAGCTCCAGCACCAGCCCACCCGCGCGCAGCTGCGCCAGAGCGTCGAGCAGGAGCGCCTGTCCCTTCTCCCGCTCAAGCCGCCCCACCGCCAAAAGCCGCAGGCTGCCGTTCGCGGGCGGACGCGGCTGCGGTCGCTCGGCCGCACGCTGCCAGCGCGCGTCGAGCCCGCAGCGGATCACCCGGATCTTCTGCCAGTGCTCCTCGGCCACCAGCCGCATCAGCTGCGAGCGGCCGAAGGCGCTGACACAGACGACCAGCGCCGCGTGGCGGGCCTTCTCCGCGAGCCGCGCTGGCGGGTCGCCGAGGATGTCGGTCCCGTGGGCGGTGAAGCTCCACGACAGCGAGCCGGGGGAGATCGACTCGGCCAGGCGTGAGGTGAGGTGGGCGACGTCAGCCGACGGGCTGGTGAAATGGGCGTGCAAGTGGCGGATCCGGCGGCGGCTGCACTCGCGCCAAAGGACGACAGCCTCGGCGAAGTGGAAGATCGGGGCCAGGGGACGACCTCCAGCCAGCGCCTGGCCGGCGCTGAAGCGCAGCGTCCGCAGGTAGGCGCGGGGGTGCCGGCCCAGGACGTGCAGATGCGCTGCGGCGACCCGCCTCGCTGGCAGGGCCCGGATCGCGAAGGTCCCGGCCGCTTCGCGGCGGTCCTCGGCGGTGAAGAGGTCGGCTGGGAGCGGCGGGTGAACCGAGAACGTCTCGACGTCGGCGCCGAGCTCGCGCAGGGCCCGCACCTCGCGCTGTATGAAGGAGTGCGAGACGGCGGGATAGCGGGTGATCAGATAGCCCAGGCGCGGCGCGGCGACCTCCCCCCCGCGGCTCATAGCTGGCAGGGCCCGCTGCGGCAGAGCTTCATCTTCAGCATCTGGAGATGGTCCCAGGGGAAGGATGCCAGCAGCTCGCTCGGGGTCTTGCCTTCGAAGAACCCCCCCGCTTCGGAATAGGGCTCGCTCGCCCCCCGCGGCGCCTCGCCGAAGAACGAGATGCCGTTGCCGCGGCCGGTCTGGTCGCGCACGAGGATCCCGTAACGCTGCGCCGCCTCGGCGATCGCGAGGGTCAGCGGTGCCAGCCCCAGGCTGGCCAGGTCGAGCTCGGGGTCGAGGCGCAGACGCGCGCCCTCGGGGAGGGCGGAGCTCGAGCCGATGCCGTCGCTGCGCTGGGCCGGCCAGGCGAAGACACCACGGCGGGCGACCGGCACGTTCATCGCCAGAGCGTGATCGATCCGGCCGCTGCGCAGCTCGTCGAGGCGCATCACCCCACCCGCAACCGGCAGGCTGGTCGCGGTCGCACCCCAGGCGAAGGTCGAGAGCCCGGGCCAGGCTCGCGAGTCGTAGAAGCCGGGATTGTGCGAGACGCGCCGCATCGCCCCTCCCCAGTCCGCCTGCCAGCCCGTCTCCGTCCGGACTAGACCGAAGAACTCCCAGAGCCTGTCACGGGCCGGCTGCCAGACGGTCAGGTGAGCGTCGCTGCAGGTTGCCGGCTGGGCTCGCGGGGGCAAGGGGACGCGCCGGAACGCGGCCGCCAGTCCCGCCCGCCACGACTCGCGGGGGCCGGTGAGACGCACCCGCACCTGGGGCTGGTCCACGGGAACCACGTAGATCGGCGTGCTGCAGGTCGAGGCGGTGATCCAGGGTCCGATGCCGCGGCTCTGCTCACGCTCGACCTCCTCGCCGAAAGCGGCAACCAGCCGGGCGGAGCTGGGGTCGAGTGGCGCCTGCGGCGACAGCGCCCGGTTCCAGACGCTGACCGGACCGAACAGGGGTCGCGGCGTTGCCGTCGGAACGTCGGTCAATGGAGACTGGAGGCGGGAGCCCCCCGCATCGTCGCTATCCAGCGATAGACGCCCGCTCAACAGCGCCAGCACGAAGATCGTCGCGGCTCCGCAGGAGATCGCGAGAGCGAGAAGCGCGGGACGGGGCAACGGTCCTTCCTCTTGGTCGATCGGCAGCCTGCCGAGCAATTGCCGGCAAAGCAATAACGTGGCCGCGCTGCCATTCCTCGCGGTGCAAAGCAAAAGCGAAGCCTTGTTCTGTCCGTTCTTTACTAGGAAATGACTAATCCCACTTCGCTAAAGCCGCCAGGCCCGACGGCCGACGAGCGCCAGCTTGGCGTCGAGCCCGAGGGCAGCGCTCCGGAGCCCGTGCGCGCGCACGACCAGGCCGGTCTGGTCGTGCGCGAGGCGAGCAAAAACTGGGGCGAGCGCGTCATCCTCGACGCAGCGGACCTCAGGGTCCCCCCGGGCGGCTCAGCCTGGGTCGGCGGCCGCAACGGCGTCGGCAAGACGACCCTGCTGCGGATCATCGCCGGCCTGGTCGCCCCCGATCGGGGCCACGTAAGCCTCGACGGCCTCGATCCCCACCGCGACCGGCGCCGCTACCAGAGCATGCTGGGCTTCCTCTCGGCCGGGGACCGCGGGCTCTACGCCCGCCTCACCGTGCGCCAGAACATGGAGCTCTGGGCTCGGCTTGCCCTGCTCTCCCGCAGCGCCTGCGCCGCCTCGATCGAGGCCGCCTCGGCGGCCTTCGAACTGACCGATCTGCTCGACAGCCGCGCCGACCGGCTCTCCCTGGGACAACGGCAGCGGCTGCGCCTCTCCCTCGCCTTTCTCCACTCTCCCCGCCTCGTGCTGCTGGACGAGCCCGCCAACAGCATGGACGACGACGGGATGGCGCTGATCGCCGCGGCGATCGAGGGGCTTCACCGCCGCGGCGGGATGGCGATCTGGTGCGCTCCCAACCGGCCCCCGCTCGACCAGCTCGTGGCGGGCTACGTGCTGCGCGAGGGCCGACTCTGGGAGGACCGGTGAGCGCCACCCTCAACGCTTATCTGGCCGCCGCTTTCGCGGTGGTGAGGCGCGACTATCTGCTGATGATGAGCTACCGCTTCCGCTTCGTCACGCAGACCATAAGCGCCTTCTTCGGGCTCGTGCTCTTCTATTACATCTCCCGCCTGGTCGACGTCGGCGGGGCGATCTCGACCGACGACTACTACGCCTTCGCGGTAACCGGTCTGATGACCCTGCAGGTCATCACCTCGACCCTGGCGACGCCGTCGCTCACCCTGCGCCAAGAGCTCGTCGCCGGCACCTTCGAGCGCTTCGCGATCTCGCCCTTCGGGCCGGCGGCCGGCATCGTCTCGATGATGCTGTTCCCCTTCGTCTACACGCTGGCGATCGTCGTCCTCATGCTGGCCTTCGCCGCGATCGTCTTCGGGCTGGCGCTGCAGTGGTCGACCGCGGCCCTCAGCATCCCGCTCGGTGGCCTCTCGGCGCTGGCTTTCGCGCCGTTCGGGATCCTCATCATCGCCGGCGTCCTGCTCGCCAAGCAGGCCTCGGTCGGGACCAACTGGGTGATCGCGGGCGTCTCCCTGATCGGCGGCCTCTATTTCCCGGTGGCGCTGCTTCCGGACTGGATCGAGTGGGCCTCCTCGGTCCAGCCCTTCACCCCCGCGGTCGACCTGATGCGCAACGTCCTGCTCGGGCTGCCGATGCCCGAACCGGCCTGGCTGGCGGTCCTCAAGCTCGTGCTCTTCGCCGTCGTGCTGCTGCCGGTGTCGATCTGGGCCTTGAACCGGGCAGTGACGATCGGCACCCGCCGCGGCACCATCATCGAGTACTGAACCAAAGAGCGAGGAGAGGCGTAACCATGTCCAGCGTGAGTGAGAGTTCCCCTGATCAGGCACGGGACGGCCGGGACGTGGCGTTCGACGGCAAGCTGCGCGTGCCCGAGCACGTGGTCTACCGCTCCTTCCCCGGTGAGACGGTGGCGCTCAACCTCAACACCGGGCGCTATCACGGCCTCAACCCCGTTGCCGGCAGGATGATCGAGGTGCTCACCCAGAGCGAGTGCCTCACCGATGCCGCAGCCACGCTGGCGACGGAGTACGAGCAGCCGCAGGAGCGGATCGAGACCGACCTGCGATCGCTCTGCGCCGATCTCAGCGAGCGTGGGCTGATCGAGATGGTGGCTTCACCCCGTGACGTCTGAGACCACCACGGCGAGGCAGACGGTGCGCTCGCATGCCTTCGGCATCGATCTGCTCAGCGCCGTCGAGCTGATCGGCCTGCCCTCCGGCCAGCGCCCGGCGGGCGGCGAGGCGACGGAGATCGAGGTCGCTGCCGCCCCGCTCGGGCCCGACCTCAGCGGCGAGGGCGAGGAGGTTCGCTTCGTCCGTGACCTGGAGGGGAGGAAAACCCTCTCCGTGCGCTTTCGCGAGGATCGCGGCTACCTGCTGACGCTGCCCACGATCGGCAGCTACCGGGTCGGGGTCGACGGCCTCAGGGTCACCTGCATCCCGGAGGCCGGCGCCGCCGTCTGGCGCTGGCAGCGCGCCTTGGTCAACCAGGTCCTCCCCCTGACCGCGACGCTGCGCGGGCTCGAGGTGTTTCACTCCGGCGCGGTCGCGATCGCCGGCCGCGCGGTCGCGATCGTCGGGCATCCCGGCGCCGGCAAGTCCTCGACCACGCTCAACCTGCTGCTGCGGGGAGCCGGCTTCCTGACCGACGACGCGCTTGCGGTCGAGCGAGTTCAGGACGAGCTGATCGCCCATCCCGGCGCCGCGGTCTCGAACTTCCCGCGGGCCGAGCGCGAGCAGATGGAGGCGGACGGCCCGCAGCGGCTCGGCGAGACGATCGCCGACGAGGAGGGGTACAGATCGCTGCTGGCGGTCGAGCGCGAAGCGGCGGCGCTGCCGCTGGGAGCGATGTACTTCCTGCGGCGGGGGCGCGACGTGGCCGAGGCGACGTTTGAGCGCCTCGAGAGCCCCGATCCGGCGATGCTGCTCGCCAGCACCTACGTGCTCAGCGTCCGCACGCCTGAGCGCCTAATCAACCAGCTCGGCGTCTGCGCGGCGATCGCCAGCGAGGTTCCGGTCTTCGACCTGCTGATCCCGAACTCGGTCCCCGCCCGGGAGTCGGCGCAAGAGCTGATGGGCCACGCGACGGAGATTCTCGCCCAGACGCCGTCATGAGGACGCCGGCCCCGACCGAGGCGGACCAGCGGCTTTCGGCGGCCGGCAAAGCTTGGCTGGCGATCGAAATCCTCAGCGCCTACGCACGCGGACGCTGGCTGCTCTGGCGCCGGGACCTGCCCAGCGTCGTCGCTGCGGTCGAGCGGCATGGCCCAGCCACTTCGCGACCAACCGACGA
This sequence comes from uncultured Solirubrobacterales bacterium, assembly GCA_963715395.1. Classification (GTDB taxonomy): domain Bacteria; phylum Actinomycetota; class Thermoleophilia; order Solirubrobacterales; family 70-9; genus VAYN01. Next base: position 339,992 of record OY970238.1, on the reverse strand, counting down.
CTCCGTCCTGCGGCTGGGAGCCCGGCTCGGGCGCGTTACCACCCGCTGCCTCGGCCTCCTCCCCACCGATTCGCGCTGCCTGATCCGTTCGCTGGTGCTGATGTCGCTGCTCTGCCGCCGGGGAATCTCCTCGTCGCTGGTGATCGGCGTCCGGCCCGGGGAGGAGTTTGGGGCTCACGCCTGGATCGAGCGCGACGGCCAGCCGCTGCTCCCGGCCGGCGGCGGCGCCTACTCGCGCCTCCTCGAGCTGGGCCGACAGAGCCAGGCCAGCGTCCGATGACCCGGCTCCTGGCCGGCATCGCCGGTCCCGCCGCCCTCGAGCGGCTGGCCGCCCTTGCCCCCAAGCTCGAAGCCGAAGCCGGCCCCTGCGCAGTCGAGCCCTTCGGGGAGCAGCTGGGCGTCCTGGTCGCAGCAGCGCCCGCTGGTGCCCCGGTTGGCCCGGGCCGCTGCCGCTGCCTGCTCGACGGGACGCTGTTCAACGCGGCGGAGCTGGCGCGGGAGCTGGGCCTCGATCCCAGAACCGGGCAAGAGGAACTGATCGAGGCCGCCTACGGCCGCCACGGCGCCGACCTGCCGGGCAAGCTACGGGGCAGCTTCCTGCTCCTGGTCCACGACCCCGAGGCCGAGCTGGCGCTGCTCGTCAGCGATCAGCTCGGGAACAGGTCGGCGTTCTTCGCCGCGGACGGGCGGGGCCTGCGGTTCGCCAGCGAGGCCCACCTGCTCCTGAGCATGCTGCCGGCCCGACCCGCCCCGAACGAAGCGGCGCTCGTGCAGTGGCTGGCGCAAAGCGCGATCGGCGAGGGACAGACGCTCTACAGGGGCGTCGAGCGACTCGGCGGCGGCCGCGTCCTGCGCCTGCAGCGGGGGGAGACCTCGGTCCGGCGCTACTGGCAGCCCCGCTTCGCCGAACCCCGCGCGATCTCCCGCCGGGATGCCGCTGCGAGCGCGCGGGCGCAGATGGGCGCCGCCGTCGCCAGGCAGCTGCCGGACGACGAGGGTCGCGTCGGCGTCCTCCTCAGCGGCGGTCTGGACTCATCCTCGGTCGCTGCGCTCGCCCGCCGACGCACTCCGCCCGGCGTCTCACTCCACGCCTACTCCGCGGTCTTCCCCGGCCATCCCTCGATCGACGAGTCCGGGCTGATCGAGGAGGCAGCGGCTGGACTCGGCCTGCAGCGCACCAGCGTCTCCGTTCGCGGCGGCAGCATGCTCAGCGGCGCCCTCGAATACCAGCGTCGCTGGCAACTGCCCCTGCCGGCACCGAACCATTTTCTCTGGCAGCCGCTGCTGGAGCGGGCGGCCGCCGACGGGACCTCGCTGATGCTGGACGGCGAGGGCGGCGACGAGCTGTGGCGATTCAGCCCCTACCTGATCGCCGATCGCCTGCTCGCCGGCCGGGCGTTCGGCGCGATGCGCGCCGGGCGCGAAATGCTGGGCGAGGACCTTTACCGCGGCTGGCGCTCGGCGCTGCCCTATCTGCGGACCTACGGGGCGAAGGGGGCGATCCCCTTCCCGCTCCATCGGGCGCTCCGCCGTCGCCACCCCCCCGGGCGCTACGCCCCGGCCTGGTTCACGCCGCGCAGCGCCGAGGCCCTCTTCGAGCAGCGGGATCCGTGGAGCTGGAAGCGCCTCGACGGTCCCCGCTGGTGGTCCTTCCTGGCCGACCTGCTGACCGGCGTGCGGGAGCGACTCGGGGTCGGCGACTACATGCGCCACCGGGCCGAGATGGCGGGGCTGAGCGGTCGCCACCCGCTGATCGACCTCGAGCTGGTCGAGTTCGCGCTCGCCTTGCCGCCGGACCTGGCGATCGACCCTCGCCTGGAGCGACCGCTCCTGCGCGAGGCGATGACCGGGCTGATCCCCGACTCGATCCGCCTGCGCCCTGGCAAGAGCTACTTCACCGGGCTCTTCCACGACTGCCTCGCCGAGCGTGACTTCGAGCTGATCCGCGAGCTGCTGACCGGCAAGCCGGAGATCGGCGCCTACGTCGACCTGCGGTCGGTTCGCCGCGAGCTGCTGGAGCCAGCGGCCGGAGGGAAGCGCGGAGCGGCATGGCCGTGGTCGGTTTGGCGCCTGGTCACGGCCGAGTGCTGGCTGCGGTCCCAGGCCGACGCTGGCTTCGCCGAGGAACTGCTCGAGCGCTGTCGCAGCCGCGACGACGACTGGGCGCTGACGGCACCGGCCTGAGGACCGGGTCAGCCGCCCTCGCCGGCGCTCTCCAGCGCTGCCAGGGTGACCTCCATGGTGGCGAGCGGATCGAGCTGGTCGGGCTGGGGAGAAGCGGCCAGGCGCTCGCGCAGGTGAACGAACTGCGCCGCGTGCCCCTTGTCCTGACGCCTGCCGCCGACCTTCTTTTCCGACCTTCCATCGAACAGCCTGAGGCTGCGGAAGTCGTCCAGCAGCGCCGACCTGCCGCCGCCGTGGACCTCGACCAGCTCCTTCGGCACGGCGCTGGCGTTGCCGTCCGAGTAGAGGATCGTCGCCACCGAGCCTTCGGGGAATCCCAGTGAGACCGCGAACCGGCCGGCGCTCTTGACGCTCTCGCCCGGCGCCGGCTGGACCGTCGCCCGCACGCTGCTCGGCAGCCCCCCGACCAGCCAGCAGGCGAGGTCGACGAAATGACAGCCCTCGCCGAGCAGGCGGCCGCCGCCGTCGCGAGGGTCGTTGAGCCAGTGATCGGCCGGCAGCGCACCGGCAGTCGACACGGATCAGCACCTGCAGCGGGTGGTCTCCCTGCGCCAGGTGCTCGCGCAGGCGAGCGGTCAGCGGCGCGTGGCGGCGGTTGAAGCCGACCGCCAGCAGGCCGCCGCTCTGCTCGCGCGCGGCGCGCAGCCGGCCGAGCTCCTCGCGGCTGAGGCAGGGCGGCTTCTCGACGAACACGGCCTTGCCGGCGCGCAGGCCCCGCTCGGCCAGCTCCGCGTGGGTGGCGTGGCGGGTGGCGACCACGAGCAGGCCGGCGGGCGACGCCAGCGCCTGCGCCGGATCGCCGACCTCCCCCTCTCCCGCCGCTCGACCGCCCCCGGGCGGAGACCCCGCTGGCGCTCGCCACCGTGTCGAGCCTGAAGCCGGCCTTGCGCAGGCCGGGGACGATCACCCGCTGGGCGAAGCTGCCGGCGCCGATCAGGCTGGCCCGCCCCACGTCCCCGCGGACCAGCTCGCCGTCGCCCTGCCCGCTCGTTTTCGCCGGCGGCTCGGCCTCGTCCGCGGGCTCGTACTCGATCACCACGCCCAGGGGCGAGTGCTCGTCGGAGGAGAGCCGCTCGTAGGCCTCGGGGGCGTCGTCGACGGCGAAACGCGCCGTGATCAGATCGCGGACCGGCAGGCGGCCGGCGGCGATCAGCTCGACGATAGCCGCCATGTTGCGGCCCTCCGTCCAGCGCACGTAACCGATCGGGTAATCCTGGCCGTGCTCCTCGTAGGCGCGGTCATACCGGCCCGGTCCGTAGGAGCGGGACAGACGCAGATCGATCTCCTTGTCGTAGAAGGGCGGCCGCGAGAGGTTCATCCCGACGTCGCCGACGATCACCACCCGGCCGCGATCACGGCACAGACGGGGGGCCAGCTCGAGCGGATCGCTGGACGGCGTCGCGGCGGCGACGATCACCGCATCGCACCCCGCCGCGGCGGGCGGCACCGCCTCGCCGATCTCCCCGCGGGCGATGCCGAAGTGGATCCCCCCGAGTTGCCGCGCCCGCTCGACCGAGCCGGGGTCGAGATCGATCCCGACCACGGTGCAGCCGGCCGCCTGCAGCAGCAGCGCCGTCAGCTGGCCGACCAGGCCGAGGCCGAGCACGGCGACCCGGTCGCCCAGCACGACCTCCGCCTGGCGCACGCCGTGCAGGGCGATCGAGCCGACGCAGGCGAAGCAGCCCTGCTCGAAGGAGACCGCGTCGGGAAGGGGGACGCAGAGGTTGCCGGGAACGCGGTCGACCTCCGCGTGAACGGCATCGGCGCCGCCCACCGCGACGCGGTCACCGACGGCGACGTCGCGGACATCCTCCCCCACCGCCAGCGCGATGCCCGCCGCCGAGTAGCCCAGCACCGACGGCTGGTCGAGGCGCGAGCGCACGGTTCGCACGGTCTCGCGAATTCCGTCGCTGCGCGCCTTCTCGATCACCTGCGCGACCTGGTCGGGCCGCTGCCGCGCCTTGCCGAGCAGGCTCTTCTGCGCCGTCTGCACCTTGGTCCGCTCGGTACCGGCGCTGAGCAGGCTGGCCCGCACGTCGACCAGCACGGTTCCCGCCGTGACCACCGGCCGGGGAACCTCCAGCACCTCGACGCGACCGTCCCTCAGTCTCTGGGTGACCTGCTTCATTGCGAGGCGAGAGCATATGGCGAGCCGGGCGCTGCCGGAGCACTTAAGCCTTTTTTAGTCTTGCGGGTGGAGGGGGCTCTCCCTACTGTGCAGCTTGCAATAAGAAGTTCTCAACGCAACGATCGGAGATCGCGTTGGAGTCCAAGGAGTATGGAGCGCCTGAGGTTGTCGACTACGGTGATCTGGTGCAGCTGACCGCAGCTGCAAGCGACGGAAATTTCACCGACGCTTTGTTCCCGCCCGGTACGCCGCGCGGCGACATCACCTTCAGCAACAACCCCTAGCGCTGATAAAGCAGGGGGTCCTCTGGCCGGAGCTCGAGCGAGCTTCGTGTCAGAGGACTCATTCTGCGCTTTTACACCAAAAGCAGCGGTCCTCGCGGGGCGTTCTTCAGGTATGCCCGTAAATGTGGAGGAGTCGGCGGCGAGGGTCGAGCCGGCGCCGCAATCGCTCTCCGTCGCGGTCCTCGGGCCACAGGACGCGATCCGGACTCGGCTCGAGTCCGCCCTGGCGGACTCGCCAGTCGCCTCGCTGCGGCACTGCGAGGACGACGACGAGGACGCGGTCTGCCTCTTTCCCTGCGATCCCGCTGCCGCGGGCTGGATCGAAGCCGTCCAGGCTCAGGCCCAGCGCCGTCGGGGTCCGCTGATCCTGATCGTTCCCGGCGCCACGGCGCCGCGCGAGGTGAAAGCCGGCCTGCGGGCGGGGGCGGCCGGGGTGGTGCGCGAGCCGGACGCCGCCACCTGCCTGGCGGCGACCGTGCGGGCGGTGGGCGCCGGGCAGCTCGCGATCCCGATCGACCTGGCCCGTCAGATCGAGAAGCCAGTGCTCTCGCGCCGTCAGAAGCAGGTTCTCGGCCTGGTCGTCCTCGGCCTCAGCAACGGCGAGATCGCGGCCAAGCTGCATCTTTCCGAGCACACGGTCAAGTGCCACCTCTACGCCTCGTTTCGCAAGCTCAGCGTCAACTCCCGCGATGAAGCCGTCTCGCTGATCCTCGACCCCGACGAGGGCCTGGGCACCGGCATCCTGTCGATTTCAGAGGACGAGGTCGTGCGCGTGGAGGCGCCGGCGCCGGTCGCGGGGTAGTCGTGCGACGACTGCCGACCCCCGAGGAGGAGCTGATCCTCCTGCTCTGCGGGACGGTCGAGCGCCGCCAGCGATCGCTGGGCCGGATCGAGAGCCTGGCCGGCACGGTCGACTACGAGGTCCTGGCGGCGCTGATGTCCAGGCAGCTGCTCTTGCCCCTGCTCGGCGAGCGGCTGCGCGCGACCGTCCCCGATCCAGTGCCGAGGAGCTTCCTCGAGCTGCTGGAGGAGGCTTCGCGCCCGGCGCGACTGCGCGGCACCGTGGTCGCGATGCTGGAGGCGCAGCTGCGAAGCGATCTCGGGCAGGCCGGGATCGCGGTCCTTCCCCTCAAGGGAACCACCCTTTCGCGGGACCTCTACGGCGATCCGGGCATGAGGCTTGCCAAGGACATCGACCTCTTGGTCGATCCCGCCGACCTGGAGGACGCCGCGGCCGCGCTCCTCCCGCGCGGGTATCGCCGGCTCGACGGGACCGCCGACGCGGGCGAGCTGCCGCGACTCCACCTCAGCCTCGAGCACGCCAGCGGCGAGCTGCCGCCGGTGGAGGTCCACTGGCGAATTCACTGGTACGAGGAGGAGTTCTCGCGACAGATGCTGCGGCACAGCCAATCTGGGCCGGAAGGGGACCGGCGCGCCCAGCCGCCCGACGAGCTGGCCTCGCTGCTGCTGTTCTTCTCGCGTGACGGCCTCACCGGCCTGCGCCTGGCGACCGACGTCGCCGCCTGGTGGGACCTGCACGGCGAAGGCTTTGAGGAGCCACCGCTGGACAGCGTCGTGCGCCGCGCGCCCGAGCTGCGTTCGGCGCTCTCGGCCGCGGCTGCCGCCCTCGAGCGACTCGTCGGCACCCCCGCCGCAGCGATGATCTCTGCCTCCGAGAGCGCCCGGTCCCGCCGCTCGCTGACCGCGATCCGCCTCGCCAACTGGACCGTGACCGGCGATTGGGACCAGATCAACGCGAACCTGTCCCTGGTCGACCTGCTGCTGCTGCCACCGGGCGGCGGTCGTTCGTTCGTGCGCCGTTCCCTCCTGCCTTCGGCGCGCGAGGTCGCGGAGATGTACCGGCTGCCCTCGTCCTCCTTCTGGCGGCTTGGCTTCTGGCGCCTCGTGCACGGCCCCAAGCTCGCCGTCCGCTACCTCATCGCCCTCTGGCGAGTGCGGGGCGGACGCGCGTGGATAGAGGTGCCGCAGGGCGGGCGCGACAGCGCGCCCGAGGCTGCCTAGGCAGGACCGCAGGGCCCCCGCGTGCAGAGGTGCATCTGCGCCACCCGCAGGCTGGCCCAGGGGAACCCCCGCATCGCCCGGGTCGAGTTGGAGCCGATCAGGGGCCGGTAGAAGTTGGTGCCACCCCGGGCCACGTAGGGCGAGGGGTCTTCGGCGTAGATCATCGTCCCGAGCGAACCATCGTGGATGATCATGCCGTACTTCTGCGCCGCCTCGGCGAGCATCCGAGCGAACGGCGAGAGCTCGAGCGAATCGAGGTCCAGATTCGGATCGAGCACAAGACGCGCGCCCTCGGGAAGCGAGTTCGGGTCCGTCGAGCGTCCGTCCGACCGCTGCGCCGGAAAGGCGAAGCTGCCCGCCCGCAGGATCGAGTTGGATTGGCTGTTGGCCAAGCCCAGCGAGAGCGCGTGGTCGATCCGGCCGCGTTCGACGTCCTCCTTGGTGACCATGCCGGCTGCCAGCGGCATCCCGGTCGCGGCCGCGCCCCAGCCCCACTGCTCGATCAGATTCCCGTCCCCGTCGGAGACGTCTTCGTAGTAGCCCGGGTTCTTCGACACCGCGGGGATGAAGCCGCCGTAGGTCGCGTGCCACTCGCCTGGCGTCGCCGCCGTGTTTTCGCTGGGCGGGCCGGTGCTGGTCGTGGAGCGAGCGCCGTCGTCGAGGAAGCTGGTGCGCTCGCCCGCCACCGCGGTCAGCAGGCGCAGCCCGGCATCGCCGAAGCTCCGGTAGATCCGGTAGCCACTGGCGCCGCTGATCGCGCTCCAGTAGATCGTGATGCAACCTCCGCCGGCCGGGACACTGACCTTCAGGGGCGGGGTGCCGGCGGTGGTCTCGCCAGCGGCGTTGAGGCTGGTGAGCTTGTAGAAGTAGGTCCCGCCGCGCCGCGGGCAGTTGCCGGAGACGCTCGCCCAGCGGGAAAACTGCGGGGCATGCAGCGTCTGCTCCATGTGGAAGAACTCCCAGTAGGAGTCGGTTGAGGGTTGCCATACGGACATCGAGTGGTCGCGGCCGAACACCGGGCGCGCCCCGTCCGGCACCGGGACGCCAGCGCGCAGCCGAGCCGCCAGCCCGTCACCCCAGGGCCCGGTGTCGAGATAGACCGGCACGCGTGGCTGGTCCGGCCCCACCTCGTACAGCGAGGTGCGACTCCAGAGGCCGAGGCTCGGCCCTCCTCCCCCACGCTGTTCCGCGTCTATCTGGCCAAGCAGCTTGGCGATCATCTGCGGCGAGGCCGGATCGACCGGCGTATCCGCGGCGAGCGGAGTCGACCAGACCCCCGCAGAGGCGAACAGGCCGTCGATCGGGTGTGGGAGACCGGGAGCGTCGCCGTCACCCTCGGGCGCCGTGGGTTCCTCCGGGGCCGCGGGTTCCTCCGGGGCCGCGGGCTCTTCCGGCATCGGAGAGTCCTCCGATGGCGAGGGCTCTTCCGGCGGCGAGGGTTCTTCCGGAGCCGCGGGCTCTTCCGGCGGCGAGGGTTCTCCTGGGGTCGCGGCGTCCGCGGGCGCGAAGGGGTCGCCTGGAGCCAGGGGCTCGCTCGGCGCGGAGGGAACCGCCGCAGACGAGGGCGGCTCGCCGGTGGCCACTACCTCGAAGCTGCTGATTGCCGGGGTGCGGTCATAGACGCGCACCGCCACCCGCGCGCGCACCGCGAAGCTGTGCGTTCCCGGCCGCAGGCCGGAAAAGCGCTGCGGGCTCCCGCAGTGCCGCCACACGTGCGAGTCGAGACGGCACTGGAAGCCCGCGCGAGTCCGGCTGGCGGCAAAGGAGACGGCGACGGTCGCCCCGGGACGAACGGCTGGCGGCGGCGCCAAGAGAATCTCCGTGTTCGGCGCCACGCCGGCGGCGGGCCGGGCCGCCCTGTCCGACACCCCTGCTGCGACGGCCAGGCCGCCCGTGAGGCAGACGAGGCACGCTGCCGCGACGAAGGCGAGAGGGCCCTTTCTGTTCGTGATCGAGGTCATCAGGCGTTCCGGGCGTGCAAGGGGCTCAGGAGTGGCCCCCCGCTAATCGACGGCCCAACGTGGCCGCATGAGGCCCTGGACGAAGGTTGGACGCTCAGGACGCAGCGGCAAGCGTGGAGCGGACGCCGCGGTGAAACGAATCTGCCATCGCGGCGACGGTCAGCGTCTCTCGAGTATCCAGGGCTCCGGCGGCGAGCGCGTCGCGAAAGGCCCGCGAATCGACGAAGGCGGCGACCGCCCTGACGAACGCCTCGAAGTCCCCCTCGACGACCATGCCGTTGAGCCCGGGCTCGATGTACTCGAACTCGGGGCCCTGCATCGGGTTTGCGCGCGTTATCACCGGCACGCCGTGGGCGAACGCGTGGTTCACCGCCAGGCCGACGGCACCGGGGATCACCAGCGCCGAGGAGACCCTCATGCAGCCAGCGATCCGCGCCGGGTCCCTCACCTCGCCGAGCAGATGCAGGCAAGAGAGCCCCTCCGCCTGGCGCGAGATCCTCGGCAGGTCCGGCCCGTCCCCGATCACCAGGCCCTCCACGTCCACGCCGGGACGGCCATTCAGCCGCTGCAGCAGCGCGACGAACTCCGAGACCCGCTTCTCCCGGTAGACGCGGCCGATGAACAGGAGCACCACCGAGTCCCGCTTGAGGCCAAGCTCTTCCCGCATCTGTCCCTCGTCCTCCCCTGCCGCAGCTCTCTGCAACTCCATCTCCCTCTCCATGTCGAGCGTGTTTCGCAGCACGAAGACGGAATCCGGATCGACGCCGAGCTTCGTGAGCTGCCGCCGGCCACCGTCGGTGTAGACCAGATATCCATCGGCCCGCCTGGCGGCCGCCGCCCGCAGCAGCGCGCTTCCCTGCGCCAGCACTCGCATCGGGGCCGCCCGGTCCTCCGCCTTGTCGATTCCCTGCCCCCAGAGCAGCACCGGCCGCCGTCGCAGCTTCAGCAGGGGAAAGAGGGCGGCATTGGCGAGCAGCTTCAGCTCGCCGCCGATCACGGCGGCATCGAAGTCCGAACCCGCGATCTCCCGCACCGCGGACTGGTAGACGAGCGTCTTGCCGCCAAAGCGCAGCTCGCGGCTCTCAACCCGCACCTCGGCGAAAGGGAATGGACCCCTCGCGGCGCGGTGGCCGGTCGAGCCAGGCGGATCACCGTGGAAGACCACGTACTCGACCTCCTCCATCCGGCCGAGCTCCTCGTATAGCCGCGCCCGGTATTCCGGGATGAAGGCGTCCTTGAGGATCGCCACCCGCGGTCGCCTCCTGGTGCCGGCGCTCATTGCGTGGTGGGGTCGCCGACGATCGCTGGATTATGAATCAGCCCCGCGGCGGCCGGCGATCTGCGGTCGGGCCGCAAGCGCAGCGGCCTCGCGGACGTTTTTCTCTTGTCGTGCGCCTTCCGTCCCGATCGACCCTCAAACAGCTCCTGCGCGAGGGCGTGGTCACGCGCCTGCGCGGCGACAGCGACGCCGAGCGCCTGGCGGCGCGCGGCCTGCAGGTCGGTGAAGACGTCTACATCAACGCCTCGGCGCGGCTCGACGGCGTCGCGCTCTGGCTGATCTCGATCGGCGACGAGACCGTAATCGGGCCGGGGGTCCAGATCCTCGCCCACGACGCCACCACCCGGCGGGCGCTCGGCTACTCGATAGTCGCCCCGGTCAGGGTCGGTGCGCGGGTCTTCGTCGGCGCCGGCTCGATCCTCCTGCCCGGCGTCACCGTCGGCGACGACGCGATCATCGGCGCCGGCAGCGTGATCCGCGAAGACGTCCCCGCCGGCAAGCTCGTCATCGGCAACCCCCCGGTCGTGATCTGCGACACGGAGGAGTACCTGGCGCGTCATCGCCGCAAGCTCGAGGCCAGTCCGAGCTGGCCATCCCAAGGGTGGACGGTCAAACGCGGGATCACGGTGGAGCGCATGAAGGAGATGCGCGAGGCGCTCGGCGACGGCAGCGGCTACCTCGCCTGAGCAGCTAGCGCGGCGGGCCGCTGCTGACCACGAGCCTGAGTTTGGCACCGGCCGCCAGCTGGGTCCCCGGCGCCGGCTTCGGGGCGATCACGCGGCCGCGGCGCACCTTCGCCGAGTGGCGGCGCACCACGACGCCCGGCAGGCAGTTCGCCTGCCTGACCGACCGCTTCGCGGCCTTCAGCTTCTTGCCCTTCAGCTTCGGGACGACGCAGCTCGAGCCGGCTGCGCCCGAACCCCCACCGCTGCCCTTGCTGCCGGAGCCGCCGCCGGATTTGCCTCCCGGCGGCAAAGGCGGAGGCGGAGGCGAGGACGTCGGCGCGGCCTGGAAGGTCACGGTGCCGGTCCGGCAGGTGTAGCCCCGGGCGTCCGGGCCGGCATTGAAGAGGTAGCGCCATTCGAAGCGCAGGGTGCCGGAGGCGGCGGTCGGCGAGGTGAAGCCTCCCTGGATTTCGCCGTCCTTGCCGGAGCCGATCAGGGTGTCTTCTTTGTCGTAGATCTCGATGCCGCCCGTGTACTGGAAGAGGCCGTCGACGACCCTGATCCGCTTGGTCGGCGTGAGCCCGACTTCGATCCTCGCGTTGGGCTTGTTTTCGCGCGTGCAGTCGGCCGACATGATCGCCCCGAAGTTGGTCACGAGGGTGGCGTCCGCGGACACCCCGAAGCGCACGCTTCCCTCGTCCTGGGAGGTCTCGCCGAAGAACGACCCCGGCTGCGGGGCGTCGGCGAGCGCGACGGCCGCCCAGGCCAGGGCAATCGCCGTGCCGACCACCGCAACCACGCACTTCGCTGCTCTCATCCCCGATCTCCTCGTTCCTGGCCGGTTTCCTTCCAGAGAAGAACGTCTGGGGAGACCCACCGCTTCTGGCCAGGCGGGACTCGGGGTCCGACGAGGTCAGGGAGCGAGCACCCGCCAGCGGAAGACCGTCGGCGGCGAGTTCAGGCCTGCGGCGGACCCTTCGGCGATGACGCTGAAGACGTGCCTCCCGGGCTTCAGCTTTCGGTACGCGCGCGGCGAGCGACAGGGCCGCGGCGGCCGCCGGTCGAGTCGGCAGCGATAGCCCAGCGCCCCCGGGCTCGCGAACTCAAAGCGGGCGGTGGTCAGCGCCGTCCGCCGCGGCGGGTGCTCGGCGAGGCGGGGACGGTGCCGGGGCGCCAGCTGGACCGGCGGCGGCACCGTCTCCTGGGCCTCCCCACCCCCCGTCCGCGGCGTTTCGGAGTAGACGGCCGTGTAGTCGGCCGACGCCGCGGCGACCACGGAGTGCACGCGAGTGCCCCCGTCGGACCAGCCCTGGAAGACGTAGGCCTCGCCGCCGAGCTGCGTCTGCTGGGGTGCGGCGAGGGTCAGGTTGGAGCCCTCGATCGCGGTCAGCGCGAACGGCGCCGGCTGCGCCAGCGTGCCGGCGGTCAGGGTCACCCCCGGCGGGTCGGAGGCGATCTGGAGCGCCACCGTGCGTGGCTGCAGCTCGATCGTCCGCGTCGCCGAGAGACCGCGTGAATCGGTGGCGGTGAGGGCGATCCTGATCCGCGACGGGTAGTCGTGGTCGGGCGCGACCAGCGAACCGGAATCGACGGCGGGGAAGACCTGCAGCGGGTGCGCATGGCAGCTGGCGGCGTCGGCACGGCAGTGCAGCAGGCTCGTGCGCCAGTAGAGATCCTCGGCGTCGAGCGGATCGCCGTCGCCGTCCTCGGCCGAGCCGGAGAGCTCGATCCGCTCGCCGACCGCCCAGGTGAGGTCCTCGGCCGGATCGTCGATCTGTGGCAGCGGCGGCGTGTCCCCAGGATAGACCCTGACCTGCGCCGTGCTGGTCGCCCCGGCCTCGTCTTTCACCCGAACCGTCACCGTGCGATTGACCGCCGTGCCGAAGGTGGCCGAGCGCGTTTCGCCGCCGCTTTTCTCGAAATTGCCGTCGCCGTCGAGATCCCAGGCGAAATCGAGCGCTTCTCCCTCGGGGTCGTGTGAGCCGCTGGCGTCGAACTCGACCGTCAGCGGCAGGTCGCCCCACTGCTTGTCGGCGACCAGCTCCGCGATCGGGGAACCGGGGTCGTAGGAGATCCGGTGCAGCGCTTCGTCGCCGTAGAGGCTGAGGAAGTAGAGGTCGCCGTCGGGGCCCACCTGCAGGTCGGCCCCCGTATAGGGACCGCCGTCGACGAGGAAGGGCCGCACGGCCGAGGGGTCGGGTCCATCGTCGCCGCGCGGGACCACGTAGATGCAGCCGCGGACCGAGTCGGCGAAGAAGAGGGCGCCGTCGTACTCGGCCGGGAACTCGTCGCCGCCGTAGAAGGTGGAGCCGGTGATCGCCGAGCCGTTGTCGCTCGAACAGGGATCTTCGGGGGTGACGCCGCTCGAGTGGGCGTAGTAGAGGAAGGGCTGGTCGGTAGAGCCCGGCTGCGCGTAGAGGCCGTCGCAGAGGGACAGTTCGAGGCCTTCGAAATTGGGGTTGAAGAGCGGCCCTTCGAAGCAGGGCCAGCCCGAGTCGTAGGCGCTGGCCGGCGTCGCCGGGAAGCGGTCGATCTCCTCGAAACTGCTGTTGCCGACGTTGTTGGCGTAAAGCTCGCCGGAGGCGGGGTCGATTGCGAAGCGGAACGGGTTGCGGAAGCCAAAAGCAACGATGCGGCGCGCGTTGTCGTCGAGGCTGGCGGCAAACGGGTTGCCGGGCAGCCCCTCGCCGCTATCGGGGTCGATGCGGATCACGGCGCCGCTGAGGCCGGCGGGGTCAGCCGGGGTGAGCATGTCGAGCGCCCGCAGCGAGCCACCTTCGGCGTCCGGCGGTTCCAGCGCACCGCCGCCTGGCGGGTCGTCGCACTGGTTGGCATGTGGCCAGCCGAACTGCCCGTAGTCGGAGACGGTGAAGCTGGCGCCCTCACCGCCGCTGGCGTAGAGCGCGCCTTCGGGACCGAACTCGAGGTCGCCGACCGAGTGCGAGGAGAACTGCTGGCACCAGCCTTCGATCAGCACGTCTTCGCCGACCGCTTTGTCGCCGGCCGCGGTCAGCCGCACGAGGCGACCGCTGACCGGGCAGGCGTCGGCATCGGCGCCGGGCGGTTTCGGGCAGGGATCGCCCTCGAACTCGGGCGGCTGGCCCCAGCGCGGGTAATCGCCAGCGGGGTCTTCGCCGAGCACGTGGTCGAAGGTGTGCAGCGCGTAGACGTAGGGACGCGCCGGGAAGCCGGGATCGAGCGCCAGCCCGAGCAGGCCACGGTCGCCGTTGTCGTAGACCGCCTCGCGCAGGTCGGCGAAGACGCTCGGCTCGCTGTCGCCGAAATCGTCGAAGACGAGGATCTCACCGTTCTTCTGGGCGACGAAGATCCGCCCGTCGGAGGCGATGCGAAAGGCGGTCGGCTCGTTCATCCCTTCCAGGGCGACGGCCTCACGGAAACCGCTCGGGAGGCTCAGCGCGGACGCCTCCGCCGCACCCAGCGTCAGCAGGGCAGCCAGACAGACCAGCGGCGAGAGCAGGCGCGCGCGGATCAGGCGCGCTCGAGGGGCGCCATCGTCAGGCCGGCACCGTCGAGCTCGGCCCAGTAGTGCTCGGCCGGCTCCCTGGGCCCGGTCCAGACGATCGCCTGGCCGCTGTTGTGGATCTGGTCGGCGATCCGGTGCCCCCGCTCGATATTGACGCCCGGCAGCACCCGCGCCAGCGTCGCGGCCACGTGCTCGAAGGTGTTGTGGTTGTCGTTGCAGACGATCACTCTCCACTCGCCCCCCAAGCCAGAGCTGGGGCCGGCGCTGCGCGGTCTCTCGATCGTGCTGGTCGACATCGTCGCCGATTATGCAGACCGTCCCCCAGGGGAGCAGACTTCGATTGCTCAAGGAAGCAACGTAGTCAGGTCCGCAGAACTGACGAAGCGCGAGCAGACCCTCGAGGCCACCCTGGCGGACTAGAAGGGGCTGGGCACGCGGATGACGACGTCGTCGACGCTGCCGATCACGCCATTGGCGTTCTTGGTGGCGCCGATCGCCACCGCGGAGGCCTCGCCGGTCAGTTCGCCTGCGGCTTCGTCGGTCGCTTCGGCGACGAGGACACCGCCGACGAAGGCGGAGAGTTTGGCCTGGCCGCGTTCGGGACCGTTGCGGACGTTGATCGCGCGCAATCGCAGGGCGTTGGCTTTGTTCACGCCCATCACGGTTTTCAGGTCCTTCTCGATCGCCAGGTATTCGCTGCCGGCTTCGGTGACCTTGACCAGCTGCGCCTTGCGCTGCAGCGGAAAGACCAGCAGCTGGTACTTGGCGCCGCCGCCGGCCCTCAGCTCCAGCGCCAGGTAGGCCTTCTGCAGGGCCGCTTTCGGGGTGCCGCTGAGCAGCCGCTCGGTGGCGGAGATCTCGAGGTCACGGCCGATCACCGGCGTGCGGTAGGAGCAAGCGTCGGTTTTTTTGCCGAGCGCCACACGCAGGGCGCCCTCGGAGCCGCCCCGGCTGCAGCTGGCGCCGGCCAGCTTGACCACCTGGGCGCGCTGAGCGGTCGTTTCCATGCCGTTGCGGTAGACGCCGATCATCGCTGCGCTGACCACGGCGGCGGCGAGCGCTGCGGCAGCCGCGGCTGCAAGGAAAGTGACTGCAAATCGGATTCGCATCGGTCGCAGCCTAAACACAGGCTCGGGAGAAAGATGCGGGTCGCCGCAGCCTGGGCGGCGTATTTCGGCCGCGGCAGAGGGCGATACCCGCCTCACCATCGATGGGCCGATTTCCCTCCATATAGGCGAGTTTTCGGCCCATCGATCAAGGTCGTGGCCGCGGGTCAAATATCATGCGCCACATGCCCGACCACCGACTTCCCGAGCGCGACCGCCCCTGGGTGATGCGCACCTACGCCGGCCATTCCGACGCCAAGCGCTCCAACGAGCTCTACCGCGGCAACCTGGCCAAGGGCCAGACGGGCCTCTCCGTCGCCTTCGACCTGCCGACCCAGACCGGCTACGACCCCGACCACGTCCTTGCCCGCGGCGAGGTCGGCAAGGTCGGCGTCTCGATCGCCCACAAGGGCGACATGCACCAGTTGCTGGACGGGATCCCGCTGGACGAGATGAACACCTCGATGACGATCAACGCCACCGCCGCCTGGCTGCTCGGCCTCTACGTCACCGTCGCCGAGGAGAACGGGGTCGACCGCTCGCTGCTCAAGGGCACGACCCAGAACGACATCATCAAGGAGTACCTCTCGCGCGGCACCTACGCTTTCCCGCCCGAGCCCTCGATGCGGCTGATCGCCGACATGGTCGCCTTCAGCGTCAACGAGGTGCCGAGCTGGAACCCGACCAATATCTGCAGCTACCACCTGCAGGAGGCCGGGGCGACGCCGGTACAGGAGATCGCCTACGCGCTCTCGACCGGGATCGCCGTGCTCGACGAGGTCAAAGCCCGCGGCCAGGTCGCCGCGGCCGATTTCGCCAAGGTCTTCGGCCGCATCTCCTTCTTCGTCAACGCCGGCATCCGCCTGGTCGAGGAGATCGCCAAGCTGCGGACGATGAGCGCGCTGTGGCAGCAGATCGGGCGTGAGCGTTACGGGGTCACGGACGAGAAGATGCTGCGCTTCCGCTACGGCGTTCAGGTCAACAGCCTCGGTCTGACCGAGGCCCAGCCGGAGAACAACATCCAGCGCATCGTGCTGGAGGCGCTCGCCGTCACCCTCAGCCGCGACGCCCGCGCCCGCGCGATCCAGCTGCCCGCCTGGAACGAGGCGATGGGCCTCCCCCGCCCCTGGGACCAGCAGTGGAGCCTGCGGATCCAGCAGGTGCTGGCGAACGAGACCGACCTGCTCGAGTACCCCGACGTCTTCGAGGGCTCGGTCGTCATGGACGGCCTGGTCGCGGAGCTGACCGAGGGCGCGCGGGCCGAGATGGCGGTGGTCGAGGAGCACGGCGGCGCCGTCAAGGCGGTCCCGTATATGAAGGCACGCCTGGTCGAGTCCCACCGCGAGCGAGTCGCCCGGATCGAGAGCGGCGAGCAGAAGGTGATCGGCCAGAACAGCTTCACCGAGAGCGAGGACTCACCGCTGACGGCCGGTGCCGACGGCGGCATCCTCACCCCTGATCCGGAGGTCGAGCGCGAACGGATCGAGGCGCTCGAGCAGTGGAAGGCCGAGCGCGACGACGACGCGGTCGCCGCCGCGCTGGAGGAACTGGCCAAGGTCGCCGCTGACGACAGCCAGAACGTGATGCCGGCGACGATCGCCGCCGCCGTGGCCGGCGCGACGACCGGGGAGTGGGCCGAGGTGCTGCGCGAGGCCTTCGGCGCCTACCGCGGGCCGACCGGCGTCAGCGGCGCCGCGCCGCCGGCCGATCGCGAGCAGCTCGACGCGATCCGCGTCAAGGTCAACGAGGTCTCGGAGCGGCTCGGCCACCGGATCAAGATCCTGGTCGGCAAGCCCGGACTCGACGGCCACTCCAACGGTTCCGAGCAGATCGCCCTGCGCGCCCGCGACGCCGGCATGGAGGTGATCTACCAGGGCATCCGCCTGACTCCGGCCGAGATCGCCGAGTCCGCCCTGCAGGAGGACGTCGATGTGGTCGGCCTCTCGATCCTCTCCGGCTCCCACCTGGAGCTGATCCCCGAGGTGGTGCGGCTGCTGCGGGAGGAGAACGTGGAGGTGCCAGTGGTGGTCGGCGGCATCATCCCCGTCGCCGATGCCGAGCGCCTGCGCGCGGCCGGCGTCAGCGGCGTCTACACGCCGAAGGACTTCGACCTCAACAAGATCATGGGCGAGATCGTCGACCTCGTCGCCCAGCGCAGCAGCACCGGCGCCACTGCCTGAGCAACTCCAGAGGGGAGAAACGAAGAGGTCCGCGGACTTGACCGTGGGTGCTCGCACACACCTTCGACCCACGGCGCCGCCTGGTCATCCTCGACGTCGGTTGCTACCTGCACCTTGATGATCGGCGACCCGAGCTACTGGAGCAAGTCGACGCGATCATGGCGACGATCTCAGAACCCGACATCCAGCGACCCGACCCGACCGCGGGTCGAGAGCGGTTCTACAAACTGCACCTCGATGGGATGCGCTGGTTAGAGTGGTCGTAGACTTCAAGTCGGAGCCCGCCACGGTCGTCACGGCGTTTATCCAGCGCACTGATCCGAGGAGACAAACCATGGCCATCATCATCGCCGGCACCCGCTTCGACTACATCGACTACGACGAGCGCGGCGACACGCTCTTTCTCAGCATCGCAGCACCCCATTCCGACATCCCGGAGGATGGCTACGAGACGCCCGAGGGTCACTTGGTTGTCTTCGACGACAGCGGCGCCCTCGTCTCGATCGAGTTCATCAGTCCGCGTCGTCTGCTCGAACGCGACGGAGAGCTGCGGTTGACTTTCCCGTCCCGCTCCACCGTGGCAAGCGCCAGCGACCTCGCGCCGGCCCTCGCCTAGCGCGTCAACGGACGCCAAAGTCGCCGCCGCGCGACAATGAAGGCATGAGCGAGCTGAACGGGGACCGGCCGGCGTGGCTGCGCTGCTATCGCTGCTGGTCGGAGAACCTCGAGATCCAGATCCACTACGACGCGATCCGTCGCGTCGACCCAGAGACCGGGGCGCTTGCCGAGGGGATCGACGAGGTGCAGGAATCGGTCGTGCAGTGCCTCGCCTGCATGCACGACCAGCCGCACCTGACCTTTCAGGACGACCGCGTGGTGCCGATCGAAGACCGCTGGGAGCGGATGATCGCCGGCACGCCCTGGGTCGCCTCCTGCACGGTCACCGTCGACCAGGACCGGGTCGAGACCTGTTCCGGCCCGGAGGCGATCGAGTTCCTCACCTACGGCGCCTTCGGCGACGCCGGCGTGCGCGAGTTCTTCACCCACGTCCGCTTCCACAAGCACGACGAGGAGCAGATCGTCGTCCACCTGCTGGTCGAGCTCTACGCGCGCTCGGCCCAGGAGGCGACCGAGGTGCTGGAGGAGGCGGCCCAGGGGCCGCTGGAGATCACCTCCCTGGCGGAGGAGTCGCGGCCGCCTGCGCACGCCTCCGACGAGGCCCACTGAGCTCGCCGTGGCCGCCGCTCAAAAGCGAACATACGTGCGATAGCCTGCTGCTCGCGCCCGTAAGCGCAACCTCCGTTGCCGAACTCGTCGAGAGATCTTTTTCGCCGATAGCCGGTTTGTCTATGGAGATTTACGGGCAACCGGACTATTTTCTAAGTAGCGCATGCAGAGATAGCCCGTGTGCGCGGTCAGCTAAAGGTTCGTGCCGCCGGCACGATAAGGGACATAGCCCAATGCGCACGAGTGCAAGATGCGCCGAAACTTTTTGAATCCGCGGCGGACGCCGCAGCCCGGAATGCCGAATCGATCTGACCAAACGAGAAACCAAGTGGACAACCCGACCGCAACCGAAACGCAGCAAGAGGCCTCGCTTCTCCTCGAGGGGGAGAAGCGCTCCACTCGCACCGAGACCGCGAGCAGGGCCCGCCGACGCGGCGCCGTGCTGGCGCGGATGCTCTACTCGGGCGACGCGCTGGCGGCGATCCTCGCCTCCTTCCTGGCGATCGCACTGCTCGGCGAGTTCTCGCGCGAGGGAATGGCCTTCGTCCTCTGCGCCGGCCTGCTCTGGCCCTTTGCCGCCTTCAGCATCGGCCTCTACCGCAGCGACCAGCTCTCGACCTGGGCCTCGGCGGTCTCCGAGGTCCCGCGCGGCTTCGTCGCCGTACTGCTGATCACCTGGCCGCTGTTCGGCGTCGCCTCGGTGCTCGGCCTCAGCCAGACGATCACCCTCACCTTCCTCACCGTCGCCGCCACCGCGACCTTCGCCGCCACCGCCCGCGCCCTGGTCCGCGCCAGCCTGCACCGCACCCCGGATCTGCGCCAGCGCACCCTGATCCTCGGCTCCGGCGTCGTCGCCGGCCAGGTCGTGAAAAAGCTCCAGAACAACGATCAGTTCGGGCTGATCCCGGTCGGCATCGTTGACGACGAGGTGCACGACATCGGCACCCCCGACCTGCCCTGGCTCGGCCGCATCGCCGACCTCGACACGATCATCGAGGCACAGGCGATCGACCGCGTCATCATCACCTTCACCCGCGCCAGCCACGAGGAGCTGCTGGAGGCGATCCGCGCCTGCCGCGACGCCAGCGTCGCCGTCGACGTCGTGCCACGCCTCTTCGAGTTCCTCGACGGCGTCCGCGCCCTCGACCAGATCGGCGGCCTGCCCTTGCTCTCGATCGGCGTGCCGGTGCTGGCCTCGACCTCGATGGCGGCAAAGCGGGCGCTCGACGTGGTCGGCTCGCTGGCCCTGATCACGATCTTCTCGCCGGTGATGATCGCCACCGCGATCGCGATCAAAGTCGAGTCGCGCGGTCCGGTCTTCTTCCGCCAGCTGCGCGCCGGCCGCGGCAACAAGAGCTTCAAGCTGATCAAGTTCCGCTCGATGTACACCGACGCCGAGGAGCGCAAGCGCGAGCTCGACGAGATGAACGAGGCAGGCGACGGCGTCATGTTCAAGATCAAGGAGGACCCGCGGGTGACCCGGGTCGGCCGCGTGATCCGCCGCTTCTCGATCGACGAGCTGCCCCAGCTCTTCAACGTCTTCCGCGGCGAGATGAGCCTGGTCGGGCCGCGACCGCTGATCTTCCCCGAGACCGCAGCCCTGGAAGAGCACTGGCACCTGCGCCGGCTCGAGCTGCGCCCCGGGATCACCGGTCCCTGGCAGGTCTACGGCCGCTCGCAGAGCCCCTTTCAGGAGATGGTCCGCTTCGACTACCAGTACGTCGCCGGCTGGTCACTGGCCCGCGACATCGAGATCCTGCTGGCGACGCTGCCAGCCGTGATGTCGGGCCGCGGCGCCTATTAGACACTCGTCGGAAGCAACCGCACCCTCAGCGACGTCCCCGCATTCGCCGATAAAGGAAGAACGGCGAAAGAAGCAGCAGCAGACGCAAGTCTCCGAGGAAAGACCGCGAGCGGACGTACTCGAGCTGCTTCTCTTTTATCTGCTCGATGTCCTCCTTGTCCTCGGCGAGATGGCTGGGGGGCATCGTGGTCGATGCCTCCCAGCCCGGGTCGACCATCCCGGGGCGCACAGAGGTCCGGGCGTCAGACTCGTTAGCCGTCGGGTCGTAGGACGGGATGTACTGGGGCCGCGGCCCCACCAGGCTCATCTCGCCTCGCAGGACGTTGAGAAGCTGCGGCAGCTCGTCGAGCGACGAGCGCCGGATGATGCGGCCGACCCGGGTAACCCGCGGATCGTCACCGATGTCGCGCGGGCGATGCCTATCGATCATCGCCTGGTGATGTCGCCGGCCCAGCTCCCTCCCCGTGTACATGGACCGGAACTTGAAAAGCCGAAAATGCTCGCCGCCTCGCCCCACCCGTTCGAATTTCAAGAAAGCCGGCCCTCGGGACTCAAGGCGAATCGCGAGAGCAACGGCCAAAAGCAGCGGCGCAAAAAGAAGCAGCATCGCGAGCGAGATAGTGATGTCCATCGCTCTCGTCAGCCGCTCACCGCGGAGCGAGACCCCCAGCACCGATTCGCGGATGCCCTTCGCTCTCCAGCGGATGTGGAACGCCTTGCTGAGCGCCGACAGCGGCCGGTCCTCCCAGGCTTTCAACTCCGCGAGCCAGTCGCGCTCGTAGCGGTCACGCTCTCCGGGCGGCAACTGAGCAGCGGCGGAGCGCACAAAGCGCCGGGCGAAATGGGGAAGCCATGAACGCAGTTCGTCCGTGAGAAGCGAATAGGCAGCCGCGACCACGGCGCTTACGATCGCTCCCACTATCAGAGCCAGCGTCATGCGAACCGCTCCCGGGGATGGAGAGCGGGACGCGCGGTGGGCGTCAAGGCGTCGACGAGGGCGGCTCGCTCCGCGCGAGCAGCTGACACTCCCTTACCCGTGAGTGCATACATGCGCCTCGCCGGGCGGCCGACGACCGCCGGATCTACGTCCTCGACGTAGCTGTCCAGCCAACGGGCTTTCTCCAGCCGGATCAGGATTGGATAAAGCGTGCCGCTCTTGATCCCGGTCCGCTCGACCAGGCTGAATCCATACCACTCAGCAGCTAAATCTTCGAGGAAAAGAGCCAGGACCTTCAGGGTCTGCGCCGTCATCTGGGGTGGGGGGGCCATGTAGAGAGTCTACATAGGCTCCCCGTCAAACGATTCGCTGCGTGAAACCACTGAATCGATCGCTCGGCGGGCTAGGAATCTTTCTTGGCGCCCGGCGAGGCTTTCATCAGCCCCGCCTCGGGCGGGCGACCGTAGCCATAGCCCTCATACGAGCGACCGGTGTTGGTCGCGAAGTTGGCGACGAGACCGAGGGTAGCGGCTTCCATCCGCTCCAGCTGCTCGGCCAGGTCGGTGGCGGCGCTGCGGGTGCTGACGCCGAGGCCGCTGACCGCGACCACCCCGCTGACGGCGGAGACGAGCGGGATCGCGTCGGCGACGACGAGGATCGGCGGCGTATCGACGACGACGAAGTCGTAGGCGCCTTCGGCTTCGGCCAGGAGCTCGCGCATCCGTTTCGACTCGACCAGCTCGGTCGGGTTGGGGGGGATCGCGCCGGCCGGCAGGAAGTCGAGTTTGGCCTCGCCGGCGGTTTCGGCGATCGTCTTGGCCTCGATCGCGGTGATCGCGTCGGCCAGTTTCGCCTCCGGCTCGGAGAGCGCCCAGCTCAGGCCTTTGGCTGAGGCGGCTCCGAGCTTGCCGCCCAGCGAAGGGTCGCGCATGTCGGCCTCGATCAGCAGCGCCCGCTCGCCGCTCATCGCCGCGCCGAGCGCGAGGCCAAGCGAGATCAGGCTCTTGCCCTCCCCCGGCTGGGCCGAGGTGACGAGCACCGAGCGGATGTCTTTGCGCACGTTGAAGTAGCGCAGGTTGGCCCGCAGCATCAGGAAGATCTCCGCCTCGGCCGGCGAGACCGAGCCGTCGCCGAGGTGATCGGCTTCGAAGGACTTGCGCTTCGGCACCGTCGTGATCAGCGGCAGGCCGGTGACTTCGGGCAGGTCGTCCTGGCGCTTGACACGGCGGTCGAGCTGCTCCAGCAGCAGCGCCAGGCCGATCCCGAGCACGAGCCCTATGAGGGCACCGAAGATGACGTTGCGGGCGGGATTGGGCGAGACCGCGGTGTCCTCGGGCCGCGCCCGCTCGACGATCTCCACTTTGCTGGTCTGCAGTTTGCCGCGGCTGGCGCCCTCGCGGAAGGCGATGAACTGCTCGGCGAAGGTATTGGCGATATCCGCCGCCTTGTCGGGATCGTCGGTCGTCGCCTTGATCTGGATGATGTCCGATTCGCCCTGCTGGGAGGCTTCGATCGCGGTCGTCACTTCTTCGCCGCTGAGGTCGCCGATCTCCTCGGCGGTCGCCGTGGCGATCGCCGGCAGCGTGATCAGCTGCAGGTTCGTTTCCACCGTGCGCTGCGGTTCGACCGCGGCGGATGGCCGCAGGAGGAGCGCCGAAGTCGCGGAATACTGCTTTTCCGCCTGCAGGGTGAAGATGATCGAGCCGACGATGGCAACCCCGAGACAAACTGCCACCACCCAGATGCGTCGCCGGATCGTCTGCGCGATCAGCGAGAGCTCGGACTCCTCGGTATGGCGTTCGGCGGGCAAGGGAAGCGCTTTGGACTGGGGTGTTCGGCCGTTCGGCGGCGCCGACTGTACCAAGGGTCCCCGTCGTGTAACGCAGTTCGACGGATGATGGAAAAGCCCTTTTGAAGCTCTCGGTTTTGATTCCGACCTGGCGGCGACCGGACTCGCTGGCGCGCGGGCTCAAGGCACTGCGCAGGCAAGAGCGCCAGCCCGACGAGCTGGTCCTGGTGGTGCGCGAGGACGACGCCGAAACCCGGCAGCTGCTGGACGGACTCGAGCTGCCGTTCCGGTTCGAAGTCGCAGCACCCCCAGCGACCGGCGTCGTCGCCGCGCTCAACTGCGGCTTCGACCGCGCCAGTGGCGAGGTGATCGCGATCACCGACGACGACACCGAGCCGCTGCCGGACTGGCTGGCCCGGATCGAGCGCCACTTCGAGAGCGACCCGAGCCTCGGCGCGCTCGGTGGCCGCGACCGGGTCGTCGGCACCGCCGGCGACGGCCCCGGCGACCCCAGCCTGCCGGTCGGCCAGGTGCACTGGTTCGGCCGCGTCACCGGCTATCACCACCTCGGGGCCGGCCCGCCGCGCCAGGTCGACATCGTCAAGGGCGCCGACATGGCGGTGCGGCGGCAAGCGCTCGGCGGGAAGCGCCTCGACACCGACCTGCGCGGGACCGGCGCCGAGCACCACTGGGAGATCGACCTCAGCCTGGCGATCGGGGCGCGCGGCTGGACCCTGCTCTATGACCCGGCGGTCGAGGTCCTCCATCACGAGGCCGAGCGCTTCGGCGGCCAGCGCGAGGATCAGATGACGGCGGCGGAGCGCTTCGACGCGGTCCACAACCAGACCCTGGCGCTGCTGCGCAACCTGCGCGGCGGCCGCCGCTTCGTCGCCAGCGCCTATGGCTTCTTCTTTGGGACCCGGGCCGACCCCGGCCCGGTGCTGGCGCTGGAGCTGCTGCTGCGCGGCGGTGCCCCGCGCGTCGAGGTGAGCAAGCGGCTGCGCACCGCCAGCCGCGCCCGCTGCGCTGCCCTCAGGGAGTGGCGGCGCGGGGCCTGAGGCGGTTGATCGGCAGCTCGCCGCCGCCCTCCCCCTCCCGCTCCTCCTCTTCTGCGACCGCGCCACGACCCGAGACCGAGGCGACCGAGAGCCCCGCGAGGTACCAGAAGATGACGCCGGGGATGCCGAAGAGGACGTCGGCCGAGGCCTCGGCGACGAGCAGCATGACGAGGATCGCGAGGATCGCGGCGCGGTATGGGCGTTCGCCGGGCGGTGCCCGGCCGAGCGAGCGGATCGCGGCACCGACACAGACGACGATCGCCCAGATCACCATCAGGAAGGCGATCAAGCCCGACTGGTAGAGCAGCGCCAGGTAGCCGTTGTCGACGTCGACGACCCCGGATTCGCTCGATTCGCTCAGGTTCGCGGCGAGGCCGGCCTGCCCGAGGCCGGCGCCCAATGGCTGGCCGACCGACTGTGGCAGCAGCCGGCTGGTCGTTTCCAGCCGCTCTTTGGTCGAGACGTCGTTGGGGTCGCCAAGCGAGGTGAGCCGGTCGGTGAACGCTTTCGTCGTCGGGTTGCTGCTGCCCACGACCACCACCCCGGCCAGGCAGACGAGCACGATCACCACCGTTTTGCCGGCGGCGCGGCCTTTGGCGGCGGCGGCATAGACGATCAGGCCGAGCACCAGCGAGAGCCAGGCACTGCGGACGAAGGTCAGGGCAAGGGCGACGACCAGCGGCAGCAGGTAGAGCAGCGATGCGCCGAAGCGGCGACGCATCGCCACCGCGAAGAGGACCCCAACGGCGAGCACGATCGCAAAGGTGAAGGGCGAGTTGAGGGTCGAGAAGACGCGGATGTGGCCCTCCTGCGGAGCTTCGATGCTGCCGAGGTCGGTCGAGGTCACCCAGTTGTCGTCCCAGGAGCTGAGCGGGAAGAAATACTGGGCGATGCCGTAGAGCGCCATCGGCACCAGCGCCACCTTCAGCACCTGCTCCAGGGTCGAGCCGAAGGCCGGCCGCACCTCGTCGCCCCAACCCAGTACGAAGGCCGAGAGGCCAGCTATGTAAGCGATCGCGGCAAAGGTCATCGCCGCCGGGTCGGCGGTGAGGCCGACCGGCACCCCGAGCAGGAAGCCGAGCGCGGCGACGGCGAGGATCGTGCGGGCGCGGCGGCTGAGCCGGTTTTCCCGCAGCTCCATCAGCGCCAGCATCGCGGTGGCGACGAAGGGCAGCACCGAGAGCGGGTCGGCCGCGGGCGCCGCCGAGAGCAGGTCGACGACGCGGCGGATCATCGGAAGGAACAGCCAGTAGACCCAGAGCGTCGCCAGGCCGGCGCTGCGCGACTCGGTGCGGATCGCGAACAGCAGCAGCAGCAGCGTGCCGGCGATCGCGAGCTGGGTGGATTTGACCGCCATCGCGCCGGCGATCAGCGCCGCGAAAGCGACCAGCGGAGCGCTCGCGAGGTTCGAGCGGGAGATCGTTCGCGCCATCCGAGGGCGACTATAGAGACGCCGTGAGAGGGTCCCGACGGGCTCCCGCGCATGACTGCTAGAACATGTGTCCAGTCCGCGAAGACGGGTAGGACTGACAAAGATGGGCAAGCGGGGACACAACACTCATCCGGTGCTGGCATTTGCCGTGCTGCTGGTCACGCTGGCGCTCGCGCCGGCCGCCCAGGCCGAGCCGGAAATAGGGCTGGAAGAGCAAATCGCGGTCAGCGCCCCGGTTCCAGTCGCGGCAACTCCGGCCGACGCCGTGGTCGAGTCGATCGGGGTCAACACCCACCTCGGCTACACCGACACGCCCTACAACGACTTCGAGATGGTGCGGCAGCGCCTGCGGGAGCTTGGCATCCGCTATATCCGCGACGGCCTCTCGCAGAACCGCCCCGACGTCTACGCGAAAATGCGCGAACTGGCCGCCGACGGCGTCCGCCTCGACGTGATCGCCGGCGACCCGCTGCAGCGCTGGAACATCGGCACGATCGACCAGCAGCTCGACCTGATCCAGAGGGAGCTCGGCTCTTCCGTCGTCTCGATCGAGGGGCCGAACGAGTACGACCTGCAGGGCGACCCGAACTGGATCCCGGTCCTGCGCTCCTACACGCAGCAGCTCGCCGAAGGCCTCGAGGCGCGGTCGGCGCTGGCTGGGCTGCCGGTTCTCTGCCCCTCAATCGTCAGGCGCGAGAACATGGCCGCCGCCGGTGACCTCTCGCCCTGGTGCGACTACGGCAACACCCACACCTACCTGAGCGGCGAGATGCCCGAGGGCGACTCGATCTGGGACGGCGAACTCGCCGCAGCCGCCAGTAACTCCGGAGCCAAGCCGGTGCAGGTGACGGAGACCGGCTACCACAACGGGGTCAGCGGGACCGTCGGGCACCTTCCCACCTCCGAGCTGGCGACCGGTGTCTACATGCCGCGCCTCTTCCTCGAAAACTTCCGCCGCGGTCTCGTTCGCAGCTACTCCTACGAGCTGCTCGACCAGCGCGAAGACCCGTCGAAGACCGACATCGAGGCGGCCTTCGGCCTGCTCCGCAACGACTTCTCGAAGAAGCCGGCGGCGCTGGCGATCGAACGGCTGACCGGCTTGCTCTCCGACCGCGGCGCCAGCTTCGAGCCGACCGGCCTCGCCTACCGGCTGGATGGGGCGCCGGCGACGGCGCGGCAGCTGCTGCTGCAGAAGCGCGACGGCTCCTTCGACCTCGTGCTCTGGAACGCGGTCAGCGTCTGGGATCCGCAGCAGCGGGTCGATACGGACCCGCCGGACGTGCCGGTGACGGTGACGCTGGGCGAGCCGATCGCCAGCGCCGAGGTCTTCGAACCGAATACGTCGGCCGGCCCGGTGGCGAGCTTCGCCAGTCCCACCAGCATCGCGCTCAACCTCTCCGAGCGGGTCACCGTGGTCAAGCTGGTGCCGCCGGCTGCGGTCCCGCCGCCGCCGGTTCCGGAGCCTGAGCCCACCCCGGAGCCGGAGCCAACGCCGTCGCCCGAGCCAGAACCGAGCCCGCCCCCAGTGCCCCTGCCGGCGCCACCGCGAACCGGCATCCCCTCACTGCCCCCAGTGCCGCCGCGAACGGCAAGCGTGACCCCGCCGGCAGAAACCGCCGCGCAAGCGCCGGCAAGCGCCCCCTCCGCCCCAGCGGCTCCCGCGGCTCCGGCCGCGACGGCGCCACAGCCTCCCGTCGCCGGGCCGGTCAACCGCTCGCACCGCACCAAGAAGGCGAAGAAGCACCGCAAGCGCCATCAGCAGCGGCGCCACAGCGCTCGCTGACGCTCCTCAGTTCTAGGTACCGCACTCGGGACATGCGTCCAGGCGGGCGCTTGGCCGCTGCCACCGCTGCCGACAGGGCCATATGGCCCGCAACTCTCACCCCGCCCTGCGCCCGCTGCTGGCGCTGGCTGCGATCCTCTCGCTGCTGATGATCGCCCCCACCGCCCAGGCCGCGACCCAGGCGCGCGAGGCCGACGGCGTAGTCGAGTCGATCGGGGTCAACACCCACCTCGGCTACACCGACACGCCCTACAACAACTTCCCCCTGGTGCGCCAGCGGCTGCAGGAGCTGGGCGTCCGCTACATCCGCGACGGCGTCTCGCAGAAACGCCCCGACGTCTACTCGCGGCTGCGCACGCTGGCCGGCGACGGCATCCACCTCAACGTGATCGCCGGCGACCCGCTGCAGCGCTGGAACATCGGCACGATCGACCAGCAGCTCGACCTGATCCAGAGGGAGCTCGGCTCTTCCGTCGTCTCGATCGAGGGGCCCAACGAGTACGACCTGCAGGGCGACCGCAACTGGGTCTCGACTCTGCGCACCTACACCCGCCAGCTCTGGGAAGGAGTCAGGGCGCGGCCAGCGCTGGCCGGACTGCCTGTCCTCTGCCCCTCGATCGTCACCCGCGAGAACATGGCCCTCGCCGGCGACCTCTCCGCCTGGTGTGACTTCGGCAACACCCATACCTACTTCAGCGGCGACATGCCGGAGCGCGACTCGATCTGGAGCGGCGAACTCGGCGCCGCCGCCAAGAACTCCGCCAGTAAGCCGGTGCAGGTGACCGAGACCGGCTACCACAACGGGGTCAGCGGCAACGTCGGCCACCAGCCCTGCTCGGAAAAGGCGACCGGCATCTACATGCCGCGCCTCTTCCTCGAAAACTTCCGCCGCGGCAACACCGTGCGCAGCTTCTCCTACGAGCTGCTCGATCAGCGCGACGACGCCTCCAAGACCGACATCGAGGCTGCCTTCGGCCTGCTGCGCAACGACCTCTCGAAGAAGCCGGCGGCGGTCGCGATCGAACGGCTGACCGGCTTGCTCTCCGACAAGGGCGCTCCCTTCACTCCCGCCAGCCTCTCCTACACCCTCGAGGACGCGCCCTCGACGGCGCAGCAGCTGCTGCTGCAGAAGCGCGACGGCAGCTTTTACCTGGTCCTCTGGAACCGGGTCAGCGTCTGGGACCGCGGCAGCCGCAGCGACATCGACCCCGCTGACGTGCCGGTCACGGTGAAGCTGAGCCAGCCGATCGCCAGCGCCGAGGTCTTCGAACCAAACGTTTCCGACAGCCCGGTCGCCAGCACCTCCAGCCCGACCAGCCTCAGGGTCAGCCTCTCCGAGCGAGTGCAGGTGATCAAGCTGGTGCCCGGCGGCGAGCAGACCCCGGCCCCACAGCCCATCCCTGAGCCGGTGCCAGCGCCCGCGCCGACTCCAGAGCCGACGCCCGCCCCAACCCCGGCCCCCGAACCGGCCCCCGCCCCCAGCCCGCAACCCGCTCCAGCCCCCGCGCCCGCTCCGAGCCCGGAACCTACTCCCGCTCCTCAGCCCACCCCCGCTCCCGGCCCGGAACAGGCGGCCGCGGGTGGCGAGACCGAAGTCCCCGCCTCCAGCCCGGCGCCACAGCCGCGGCGCGGCGGCTCTTCAGCGGACCGGCGCCGCCACAACGGCGCCCGCGCCAGCGCTAGCCAGCGCTGGCCGAAGTCAGCTGACGGTAAGCGTCGAGCATCTGCTCGACGTGGACGGGGACACTGAAGTCGCGGGCGCGCTCGCGACCGCTCTCCCCCATCCGCGCCCGCGTCTCGGCACTGTCGACCAGGGGCCCCAGCCGCTCGGTCCAAAGGTCGGGCTGGCGCGCCGGCAGCAGCAGGCCGTCAACCCCAGGCCGGACGATCTCCGCCGGGCCACCGGTCTCGGTCGCGGCGACCGGCACGCCCATCGCCAGCGCCTCGATCGCGATCCGGCCGAATGCCTCCTGCCAGGAGGGCAGCAGCAGCAGGTCGGTTGCCGCGAGCACGTGGGGCACGTCGTCGCGCTCGCCGAGGAAGCGGACATGGGCGGCGACGCCGAGCTGCGCCGCCAGCTCGTGCAGCTGGCGCTCGTAGGCGCGGTTGTCGAACTGGGTGCCGGCGCCGGCGAACTTGGCCGAGCCGGCCAGCAGCAGGGTCGCGTCGCGACCTGACTCGCGCAGTCCCGCGAGCGCCCTGATCGCGTCGTCCTGGCCCTTCCAGGGGGTGAGCTGGGCGACGACCGCGAGCGCGACCGCGCCCTCCGCGAGCCCGAACTCGCGGCGGGCGGCGGCGCGGTCGGCCCTGCCCGGGTCGAACTTGCCGAGGTCGACCGGGTTGTGGATCACCCGCAGCGGGCGGCGCAGTGGCAGCCCGTCGAACTGGCGGGCGATGTAGGCGGAGTTGGCGACGACGAGGTCGGCACGGCGGGCAACGACGCCGAGAACGGCGCGCGAGAAGCGACCCTCCGGCGCCCAGTCGCGGACGTGGGCCAGCACCGGCGGCCGCGCGCGGCGGGCGAGCAGCGCCAGCAGCGCCGCCCGGGTCGTGTTGGCGTGGATCAGGGCGGGGGCGCGGCGGCGGGCCAGCCCGCGCACTTGCAGTGAGGAGCGGGCGATCTCGGCCAGGCCGCGGCTGGTGTGGAGCGGGTGCAGGCGGAAGCTCGCCTGGGTGCCGAGGATCGGCTCGCGCTCGATGCCCGCCTGCGCCAGCAGCTCGGCCAGGGTGCCGCCGGGGCAGGCGACGAGCCGCTCGACCTCCCCCTCGAGGCCGCCCAGCAGGGTCAGCAGCGAGCGCTCGGCGCCGCTGACGTCGGCGGTCTGGTTGACGTAGAGGACGCGCATCCCCATCTGGGTGGTCGACTTTTGTATCGCTATACGGGACAAAGGTCGACCACCCGGCTCAGTGCGCGGCCGCGACCTCGCGCAGCAGCGCTTCGACGCGGGCGGCGATCAGCGGCCAGGCGTGGCGCTCGGCGTGCTCGCGGCCGGCGGCACCCATCGCCTGCGCCCGCTGGGGATCACCGAGCAGTGCGGTTGCGGCCTCGGCCAGGGCGAGGTGGTCGGTCGGGTCGACCAGAAGGCCGGTGACGCCGTCGTCGACCGCGTCGCGGGCGCCGGCGACGTTGCCGCCGATCGTCGGGATCCCGTGCGCGGCGGCCTCCATGTAGACGATCCCGAAGCCCTCGCCGCCGAGCCCGGCGGCGGGCACGCGGCTGGGCATGCAGAAGACGCTGGCGCGGTCCAGCCACTGGTCGCGCTCCTCGTCGCTGACGCGGCCGCGCAGCTCGACCGCGTCGCCGACGCCGTAGGCGCGGATCGCGTTCTCCAGCGCCGGGCGAAAGGGACCGTCGCCGACCACGACCCAGCGCATGTCCGGCACCTTGGCGCGGACCAGCGGCAGCGCCCGCACCATCGTGTCGTGGCCCTTGTAGCGGAAGAGCAAGGTGGCGACGGTGAGCAGGGTCGGCTGCTCCTCGCGGGCGGCGGTCGGCGCCGGCGGCAAATCGATCCCGGGCGGGATCACGTGGATGCGGGCGGCGTCGGCGCCGGCGTCGAGGCACATGTCGCGGGTGTAGCGGCTGACCGCAATCGTCGCCTCGGCCTGCTTCACGGCGGCGGCGGTGAGACGGTTGCGGACGCGGAACTCGTCGGCGTGGACGTACTGGACGAGCGGGATCGCGCCCATCATGCGGCGCAGCGCCAGGGCGCCGAGGCTGGCGACGACGTGGCCGCTGAGGATCAGGTCGGGCTTGAAGGCGCGGGCCTCGCCCAGCGAGCGCGCGTTCAGGGCCAGCGCCGCCAGGCGGCGGTCGCCGACGCTGCTGCCAACCCGGCGCACCTCGGCGGCGAACTCGCGGTCGTAGTCCTCGGCCCCGGGCTGGCCCAGCGTCAGCACGCGGTAGTCGATCTCCGGCGTGTGTTCGACGATCCGGCTCAGCAGCAGCTGGATGCCGCCCTCCGAGGGCGGGAAGTCGGGGGTGACGAGAAGGACGCGCGGCCTAGAGCTCTTAAAGCCCGGCATCGCGCCCCCGCAGGCGGTCGAGCCAGAGCCCGAAGGCGAGCAGCGGCCAGAGCTGGGCGCTGTTGTCGGCGCCGGCGATATGGTCGTCGAGGGCGCGGGCGGCGGCGGCGCGGTCGATCCAGCCCTCCTCGCAGACGTGGCCACTGTTGATCTGGTCGAGCAGGACCGGCGAGAGCGGCCCGCGCAGCCAGTCGGCAGCGGGAACGCGGAAGGCGGTCTTCGGCCGCTTCATCGCCGACTCGGGCAGCAGTTCCTTCAGCAGTGCCCGCAGCAGCGCCTTGCCGCTGCCGCCGGTGTGCAAGTCGGGCGGCACCGTCGCCGCGAACTCGGCCAGCTCGTGGTTGAGGTAGGGCGTGCGGACCTCGAGCGAGACCTGCATGCTGGCGCGGTCGGCCTTGGCGAGGACGTCGCCGGGCAGCCAGTGCAGCTGGTCGAGCAGCATGAAGCGGCCGGCGACCGAGAGGCCATCGGCCGGGACCAGCCCGTCGAGGCCGGCGGCGAGGCCAGCCAAGGGCTCGGCCTGCTGCAGCCGCGGACCGTAGAGCGCGCTGCGCATCGCCAGCCTCTCCCCCGCGATCCAGTCGACGTGGCGCTCGGTGGCGGAACGCGGCTCGACCACGTCGGCGAGACGGCCGAGGCGGCCGGCGGGCAGTGCGGCGGCGAGCAGGCGCGCCGCCGGCTTCGCCAGCGGCGCCGGCAGGGTGCCTCCCAGCGCCTCCGCCCGGGCCAGCCAGCGGTAGCGCGGATAGCCGCCGAAGAGCTCGTCGGCGCCCTCGCCGCCGACCGCAACCGTGACCGATTCGCGGGCGAAGCCGGCGATCGCCTGGAAGGCGGGCAGCGACTGGTCGGCCTGGGGCTGGTCGAGCGCGCGCAGCACGCCCGGGACGCGGGCGGCGATGTCGTCGACCGCCAGCACCAGCTCGTGGTGCTCGGAGCCGATCTCGCGCGCGGTCGCCCGCGCCGCCTCGCTCTCGTCGACGTCGCCGACGTCGTAGCCGACGGTGAAGGTCTGGACCGGGGAGCTCGACTCGCGGGCGGCGATCGCCGCGATCAGGGTCGAGTCGACGCCGCCTGAGAGGAAGACGCCGAGCGGGACGTCGGCGATCAGCCGCGAGCGCACCGATTTCGCCAGCAGCCGCCCCAGCTCGCCGACCAGGTCGGCGGTCGACTCGCCCGGCTCGGTGACCGCCGCCGCAGGCGGACTCCAGTAGCGGCGCTCGGCGACGGCGCCGCCGGGCTGCCAGGTCAAGAGGTGGCCGGGCGGCAGCTGGCGCACGCCGGCGAGGATCGAGCGCTCGCCGGGTACGTAGCCGAAGACGAAGTATTCGTCGACCGCGACCGGGTCGAGCTCGGCGCCGACCTCGGCCCCGGCGGCGAGTGCGGTCAGCTCCGAGGCGAAGGCTAGGCCGTCGCCGGGGGTGGCGTAGAAGAGCGGCTTCTCGCCGAAGCGGTCGCGGGCGACCAGCAGCGTCTGCGTGCGCGTGTCCCAGATCGCGAAGGCGAACATCCCCTCCAGCGCATGGACCAGGTCGGTCCCGTACTCCTCGTAGAGGTGGACGAGGACCTCGGTGTCGGTGCCGGTGGCCAGCGTGTGCCCGCGCTCGCGCAGCAGCTGCTGCAGCCGCGGGTGGTTGTAGATCTCGCCGTTGAGCGCGGCCCAGACCGTCCCGTCCTCGTTGGCCAGCGGCTGGTGGCCGTGCTCGAGGTCGATCACGCTGAGGCGGCGGGCGCCGAGGCTGACGCCGCTGGCGGCATCGCTGTGGACACCTTCGTCGTCGGGCCCCCGGTGGACCATCGCCGCGTTCATCGCCCGCGCCGCGACCCCCTCGGGGTCGCGGGTGTGGCCGCAAATCCCGCACATCAGGCGGCTCCGGCTGCGGCGGCCTCGACGTGCTCGACCAGGCGCTCGCGGAAGCGGACGCTGTCCCATTGCAGGGCGTGCTCGCGAATCGCGGCCGGCGCGTAGGCGCCGGGGTCGAAGGAGCGCAGCGCCGCCTCGATCGAGTCCATCGTCTGCTCGGGGAAGAGCTCGCCGGTGACGCCGGGCTTGGAGGTGTAGAGCGAGCCGCCGCCGGCGTAGGCCAGGACCGGGCGGCCGCAGGCCATCACCTCGACCGGGATCAGGCCGAAGTCGTCGCGGCTGGGAAAGACCAGCGCCTGGCAGCGTTGCATCAGGGGCACCAGCTGGTCATCGGCAACGTGGCCGAGAAACTCGACATTCGGCGGCGCGCTTGCGGCGAGGCGCTCGAAGTCGGGGCCGCCGCCGGCGACGACCAGCCGCTGGCCGGTTCTGCGAAAGGCCTCGATCGCGATCCCGACCCGCTTGTAGGGCTCGATCAGGCGGCCGCAGAAGAGGTAGTAGTCGTCCGGGCCCTGTTCGGAGGGGTGGAACAGGTCGCAGTCGATCGGGGCTCCGATCACCGCCGCGGTCTTGCCGTAGAAGCGCTCGATCTGCTCGGCCGTGAACGGCGACTGGGTCAGGTACTCGTGGATCTGCTGGGCGCTGCGGCGGTCCGAGCGCCGTATCATCGCCGCCAGCATCTCGAAGGCGCGCCCGGCGACCGGGTTGCCCCCCGCCCGTTCCTCCTTGTAGCTCTCGGTCATCGACCAGGCGAAGCGCAGGGCGCTGTGGCAGTAGCAGACCCTGGGCGCGTCGTTGCGCGAGCGCAGCCGGTGGGCGAAGGCGTAGCTGGAGCTGAGCACGACGTCGGCCTCTGGCACACGCATGCGGTCGCTGTAGGCGCCCAGCACCGGCGTCAGGTAGCGGTAGTGCTTCAGCAGGGCGTCGCGGGCGGGAAGCAGGCTGCGGAAGCGGTCCTCGACCCCCATTCGCGCGGCGACCTCGCGCTGACCGAGGATCGCGATCACCGGCGCTTCGGGAAAAGCGATCGCCATCTCGGCGGTGACTCGCTCGGCGCCGCCGTAGGTCTCCATGAAGTCGTGCGTTATGACCACCCTGGGGCGACTGTCGGACACGACATTTAACCTACGCGACCCGTTAGCCGATCCCTCCCGAATGCCCCTTTCGGACACGCCGCTGCTGATCGTCAACGCCGACGACTTCGGCTGGAATCGCGGCGCCACGGATCTCACCATCGAGTGCTTCGCGGCCGGACAGATCACCAGCACCACCGCCCTGGTCAACATGGAGGACTCCGAGCGCGCCGCCGAGCTCGGCCGTGAGGGCAGCTTCCCGATCGGCCTGCACCTGAACCTGACCGACCCCTTCAGCGGCGGCGACGTCGCCCCCGCCGAGCGCGAGCGTCAGGCCACCGCCTGCCGGATCTTCGGCGGCGGCGGCCTGCGCCTGCGCTCATGGACCTACGACCCGCGGATCGCGGGGCTGGTCGAGGACGCGATCCGCGACCAGCTCGAACGCTTCCGCGCCCTCTACGGCGCCGAGCCGACCCACGTCGACGGCCACAACCACGTCCAGGTCTGTCCCAACGTCGTCCGCGCCAAAGCGCTGGACGGACTGAAGCTGCGCAACGCGCTCTGGGCCTGGCCCAGCGACAGCGGCGTGATGGCCCACGCCCGCGCTGCCCGCCGCTGGCTAACCGCCCGGCGCTTCCTCACCCCGCGCTACTTCTTCGACGTCTCCGAGCTGTACCGGCTGCCGCCGGAAGCGGCGGCCGAGCGCCTTGGCCTCGCCCGCGACGCCGCGGCAGAGGTGATGTGCCACCCGGGCTTCGGGCACGAGCTGGAGGCGCTGCGGGCGCCCGCCTGGGCTGAGACGATCGCCGCGCTGCCGCGCGGCTCCTACCGCGACCTCGCCTAGCGTTCGCCGATGCGCGTCCTCTTCTCGATCCACCACGAGCTCGACCCCGACACCGGCGCCCCCGGGGCGACGATCGCCCTGGGCGAGAACCTGGCGGCACTCGGCCACGAGGTCGACTACCTCTCCTTCGACGACATGCCGGTGAAGCTGCCGCTGATGGCGGCGACGATCGCCTACCCGTACTTCACGGCGGCGCGGCTGGCCGGGCGCGAGGCGCGGCGCGCCGACGTGATCGACGCCTCGACCGGCGATGCCTGGGCCTGGGCCCGGCTCGACCGCCGCCAGCGGCCGCTGCTGGTCACCCGCTCGCACGGCCTCGAGCACCTCTTTCAGGAACGCGAGGTCGAGCAGGCCGAGCGCGAAGGCCGCAAGCTGAGCTGGCGCTACCCGCTCTACTGGGGCGGCTGGCGGCTGCGCGAGGTGGCGCTCTCGCTGCGCGCCTCCGACCTCGTCTTCGTCCTCAGCGAGGCCGAGCGCGAGTTCGCGACCGAGCGCCTCGGCGTCGCGGCGGAGCGGATCCGGCTTACCGCCAACGGCGTCCCCGCCTCCTTCCTGGCCCGCTGCGAGGAGACGATCGGCGACCCCGGCGGCCCCGCCGTCGCCTGGGTCGGCGCCTACCGCCGCTCGAAGGGGGTCGAGCACGGCTCGGCGGCGCTGGTCGCCGCGTTGCAGGCCGATCCCGACCTGCGAGTCTCATTCCTCGGCCCCGGGGTGCCGACAAGGACCGTGCTGGAGCGCTTCCCCGCCGACCTCCACCCCCGCATCGCCGTGACCGAGACCTATCACCGAGACGAGCTGCCGCAGCTTCTGAAGGGCCACTCGATGGCCCTCTTCCCTTCTTTCTCGGAGGGCTTTTCGCTGGCCCTGGTCGAGGTGATGGCCTGCGGCGTGGCGCCAATCGCCTCCGACATCCCCGGCAACCGCGAGACGGTCGCCGACGGCGAGAACGGCCTCCTGGTCCCCCCCGGCGACGCCGCCGCCGCGAGCGCGGCGATCCTGCGCCTGCGCGGCGACCGCGAGCTGCTGGAACGCCTGCGCGAGAACGCCCGCGCCGTCGGCGAGCGTTTCTCCTGGCAGCGAATCGCCGCCGACACCGCCGCCGCCTACGAGGAGGCGCTGGAGCGGCGTCGCGGCGCCGGGGCGGCGCGATGAGCACCGAGCCGCCCGGGTCCGAGGAGCGGCCCGAGTCCGAGCGGGAGGCGCCGGCGCCGCAGTTCGAGTCCGACGCCGAAAGCCTCGGCGAAGGCCGCGTGGTCGAACGCCTGGTCGGTGTTTTCCGCAGCCAGAACGTGCGCCAGCGGGTGCTGGCGCCGATGAGCTTCGACGCCGCGATCCTCGTCACCAACCTCGCCACCGGGATCATCGTCGCCCGCGCCCTCGGCCCCTCCGGCCGCGGCGAGCTGGCGGCGACCCTGCTGGTCACCCAGATCGCCGCCTGGATCTTCTCGATGGGCAGCTCCGAGGCGATCTCCTACTTCCAGGCCCGCAAACCGGAGGACGGTCCGAAGCTGCTTTCCAGCTGGCTGCTGGTGACGCTGCCGCTCTCGGCCCTGGGGATCCTCGTCACCGAGCTGATGCTGCCGGTCATCTTCGCCGCCCAGACCGACGCGGCGATCGACCTCGCCCGCATCTACCTGCTCGTGATTCCGGTGATCGCCTACCAGCAGATCTTCAGCGGCATGCTGCTCGGCGACCACGACTTCCTCTACTACAACATCACCCGCTTCCTCTACCCGGCGCTGGCCGCCGTCATCTACGCCGCCTGCCTGATCTTCGACGCCTTCAGCGTCGAGACGGCGCTGATCGCCAACGGCGCGGCGATGGCGGTGGCGCTGGCGATCAGCGTCTACCGCAGCCTTCGTCGCCACGGCCTCACCCGGCCCGACACCGCCCTCCTGCGCCACACCTTCAAGTACGGGGTCAAGGCCCACGCCGGCTCCACGGCGGGGCTCGTCAACGCCCGCCTAGACCTGATCGTGATCCCCGCCTTCCTCTCCGCCGCCAGCGTCGGCCTCTACTCGATCGCCACCAACGTCACCTCGATCATCACCACCCTGACCGGCACCGTGGCGCTGATGGCGCTGCCGATCGCCGCCCGCGAGCAGGGGGCGCCGCGGCCGATCCTGGTCACCCTGCAGACGGCGCTGGGGATCTCGCTGGCGCTGGCGATCCCGCTGGCGATCCTCGCCCCGGTCCTGCTCGGCGTCGTCTACGGAGACGAGTTCGAGAGCGCTGCCAAGGCACTGCGGCTGCTGCTGCCGGGAGCGGTGCTCGGCGCCGGCGTCAACGTCCTCGCCGCCGGCCTGCTGGCCGCCAACCGGCCGCTCACGGTCAGCATCGCCTCCGGCCTCGCCGCTGCGCTCAGCATCGGCGGCCTGATCGTCTTCCTGCCGGTGGGCGGCATCGTCGCCGCGGCGATCGTCACCAGCATCGTCTACTTCGTCGAGTTCACGGTGATGGCCGAGCTCTACCGCCGCGCCGTCGGCATCGGCTGGCGCCACTTCCTCAAACCCCCACCGGCATGAGCGACGCGATCTCGACAGCGAACGAGCTGCAGATGACCGCGCTGCCGGAGATCGAGCGGCTGCGCGAGCCGTGGCAGCGGCTGGCGCCGCTCAACGGCAACCCCTTCCTCAGCTGGGAGTGGTCGTCGACCTGGTGGCGGCACTTCGGCCGCGACCGCGAGCAGAAGATCCTCGGTTGCCATGACATCGGCGGCGAGCTGGTCGGGATCGTCCCGCTCTACTTCGACTCGCGACGGCCGCTGCGGATGCTGCGCTTCATCGGCCACTTCCCCGCCGACCAGCTGGAACCGCTCTGCGCGCCGGAGTGGCTGGCCGGCGTGGTCGGCAGCACCCGCCAGCAGCTGGCCGGCGAGTCCTGCTGGGACCTGCTGCTGAGCGAGCGGATGCCCGGCGTCGCCGGGCTCGGCGGCGAGCTGGGGGTGGCGCCGATGCGCTGCGAGCTGACGCCGGAGCTGGAGCTCGAGACCGCCGACTGGGACGACTTCCTCGCCTCCAAAAGCTCGAACTTCCGTGGCCAGATCCGCAACCGCCAGCGGCGGCTGGAACGCGACCACGAGCTGCGCTTCCGCCTCGCCGAGGACCCCGACCGGCTCGAAGCCGACATGGACGCCCTCTTCAGGCTGCACGAGCTGCGCTACGGCGCCGCCGAGAAAGGCCTCGGCGCCTTCTCCGCGGAGCTGGCCCGCTTCCATCGCGACGTCGCCCGCCTGGCGCTGGAGAACGGCTGGCTGCGGCTCTGGTTCGCCTACCTCGACGGCGAGCCGGCGGCGGCCTGGTACGGCTTCCGCCTCGGCGGCGCCGACTGGTTCTACCAGAGCGGTCGCGACCCCCAATACGACCGCCAGTCGGTCGGCTTCGTGCTGATGGCGCACACCCTGCGCGACGCGGTGCAGAGCGGCATGGGCACCTACAAGCTGCTGCTCGGCGCCGAGGAGTACAAGAAGCGCTTCTCCAGCCGCGAGCCAGCGGTCGAGACCTACGCGCTCACCCGCACCATGCGCGGCCGGGTGGCGCTGAAGGCCGCTTTGGCGCAGCAGTCGCTGACCGCAAGGATGCGGCAGCGACGCGGCGGCTCCTGAGGGCTACCCGGCGCTCTCGCCGGGTTCTTTGCGCGGGACCAGCACCAGGCGCTTGAACTCGGCGACGAGGACGCCGTCCTGGTTCAGCACGCGGGTGTGGACCTTGACCGTGCCCCGATCCGGTTTCGAGCGCGACGGCTTCACCTCCAGCACCTCGGTCTCGCAGAAAAGCGTGTCCCCGTGGAAGACCGGGTTCGGGTGGCTGAGTTCCTCGGTCGCGAGGTTGGCGATCGCCTTGCCGGAGACGTCGGAGACCGACATTCCCAGGGCCAGCGAGTAGACCAGCGGCCCGACGACGACGTTGCGCCCCTGCTGGGACTCGCGCGCGTAGACGTCGTTGATGTGCAGCGGGTGGTGGTTCATCGTCAGCAGGCAGAAGAGGTGGTCATCGCCCTCGGTCACGGTCTTCGCCGGCCAGTGCTTGTAGGTGGCGCCGACCTCGAACTCCTCGAGGTAGCGGCCGTAGGTGTGGGCGCCGGAGGCCTCGCGCTCGGCCTGGTTAGTGCTCAGCTCGTTGGTCACGTCACTCATCTGTCGATCGTCTCTCCAGTCGGTTTGCGGCGCGGGATGCTATCTGGGCGCCCCGCCCTGGGCGGTCACGCCCCCGGGTCGAGCGCGGCGCCGGCCCTGCCGATAAAACGGAGCTATGGATCCTCAGCTCAGCGGCGACTCCCTCTCCGCCTGGGAAGCACTGGCCGCCGGGGCCGGCACGCTGCCGACCCAGGACGCCCCCTGGACCCTGGCCAGCCTCGAGTGCTTCGGCGGCAAGCCGAACCTGCTGAACGAGGGCGGCGCCGAGGCGCCGGCGGCGATCGCGCCGCTGGTCCGCCGCGGCGCCATGCTCGAGCTGGCCGGCGGCCGCGACCTCGGCGAGCCCGCCGACCTGCTTTACCGCTCGCCCGCGGCGCTGCGGGCGCTGGCCGAGCGACTCGTTGCGACGGGCCGGCCGCTGACCCTGGAGCGGATCCCGGCCGCTTCGCCGACGATCGCGGCGCTGCGCGAGGCGCTCGGCGCCCGCGGCAGCGTCCGCACCACCGAAGCCGCGGGACACCCGACGATCGAGCTCGACGAGCGCTGGGCCGAGCCTGGCGGCGGCCTCAGCTCCAGCCGCCGCTCCTCGCTGCGGCGCGCCCGGCGCAAGGCCGAGGAGCAGGGCGAGATCGAGGTCGAACTGCTGACCCCCACTGCCGGTCAGGTCGAGGCGCTGCTCGACGAGGCCTTCGCGGTCGAGTCGCGCTCGTGGAAGGGAGAGGCCGGCACCGCGGTCGCCTTCGTCCCGGCGCAGAACGATTTCTTCCGCCGCTACGCCGCCGAGCTGGCTGCGCGCGGCAGCCTGCGGCTCGACCTGCTGCGGATCGACGGCCAGGCCGTGGCAATGCAGTACGGGATGCGCTGGAACGAGCGCCACTGGCTCTTCAAGATCGGCTTCGACGAAGCCTTCAAGGCCGCCTCGCCGGGCCAGATCCTGCTCTCCGAGAGCGTCGCCGCCGCCGCCCGCGACGGCCTTGCCGGCTACGAGCTGCTCGGCTCCCGCGACGCCTGGACCGACGTCTGGACCAAGCAGGTGAACGAATGCGTCGGCGTCGTCGTGCTGCCGCGCTCGCCGCGCGGGGCGCTCGGCCTCGCCGCGCTGCGCCGCCGCCAAGCGGAGGAGCGGGCCCGGGGCCTGCTCAAGCGCGCCAAGCGCGCCGGCCGCCAGGCCGCCACCGCCCGCTACGTCGCCGGGCCCGAGCTCGGCGACGCGCTGCGCGAGGAGACCGTCTACGCAGGCGCCGGCTACGCCACCGTCGTCGGCTTCTGGAACGGTGCCACCGACACCCCCGCCGACG
Source organism: uncultured Solirubrobacterales bacterium (assembly GCA_963715395.1). GTDB lineage: Bacteria > Actinomycetota > Thermoleophilia > Solirubrobacterales > 70-9 > VAYN01. The sequence continues at coordinate 299,432 of OY970238.1, read as the reverse complement.
TGCGCAAGCAGGCGCTGGCCGCGGCCGAATCGCTGCCGGCCGGCAGCGAGGTCGCGATCAAGATCGTCGGCATCGGCGGCGACGGCGAACACCTCGACGAGCTGCTGAGCGCCTGCACGGAGCATGGGCTGACGCTGCACCTGGATGCACTTGGCCCGGACTCCGCCACGCTCGCCCAAGAGACGGCCCGGCGCCTCGACGCGATCGCCCCCGGCATGGCCGGCTGCACCCTGCCGGGGCGCTGGCCGCGCAGCGTCGCCGACGCCGAAGCGCTGGTGGGCAGCGGCCTGCGGGTGCGGATCGTCAAGGGCGAGGTCGAGGACCCCGCGGTCGAGGAGACGGACCTGAGCGACGGCTTCCTCGCGCTCGCGGAGGCGCTGGCCGGCGGCTCCTGCCACGTCGAGGTGGCCACCCAGGACGCCGCCGTCGCCCGCGCCGCGCTCGAGCGCCTGCAAGCCGCCGGCACCTCCTGCGAGCTGCAGGTCCTGCACGGGATGCGCAGCCGCGCCGCCGTCGCCGTCGCGCGCGGGCTCGGCGTCCCGGTGCGCGTCTACGTCCCCTACGGCAGCAGCCGCCTCCCCTACACCCGCGAGAGCCTGCAGGCTGACCCGAAGCTGCTCACCGTGCTGGCCCGCGACCTGCTGCCGCTGGCGCCGCGCCGCCCGCCGGGAGCGTGACCCTCGCCGCGGCGAGAGTCAGTGGACTTTCTTTAACTTCGCCCGTTCTTCTTGCCGTTCGACCACCTGGGCGATCAGCTTGAGGACGTTGGAGTCGCCGCTGGCCTTGATGTGGCCGGTCTCATACGCCTTGCGATAGCTCTTGATCGTCCCTTTCTCAGCCAGCTCGTTGAACTGGGGGCGATCGATTTCGACCAGCACGCGCTCGTCCTGGGCCAGGTCCTTCTTGATCTGCGGCCCCGGCAGCTCGACCCGGTAGAGCTGGACGTCGTGATGGGCTTTCAGCTCCAGCCCGAAAATCAGTTTCAGCTTCTGCAGGGCAGGGACTTCGGCCTGGAATCGCGTTACGGCGGTCTCGATCAGAGCCTTGGTGTCTGCCATCGCCGACGATGCTAGCCGAGAGTCGCTGGCGCATACGCTTGGGCCATGAGCGAGTACGCGAGCTGGGAGTTCGACGAGGGCGAGGAGATCGCACCCGGGGCGGGTGGTGCTGAAGACGATCGGCGGCGGCAACCGCTACGAGGTCTGCCTGGTCTGGGACGAGCGCCCTGTACGCGCTCGGGGTCGCCAAGGTTCTGCGCCCCGACCAGGCCGAGGACGAGAAGGCGCTGCGCGACCTGGCATTCGAGGTGGAGGCGCTCGGCGCGCTCGCCCACCCGACGCTGGTCCGCGGCTTCGACGCTGTCCTCGACGGGCCCGCACCCGCACGTCCTGATCGAGCATCTCGAGGGACCGTCACTGCGGCGGCTGATCAAGCGCGACGGCGCGATCCCGCTCGAACAGCTGCTGCCGCTCGCCGCTCACGTCGCCGGGGCGCTGCAGTACATGGCCCAGGCCGGCTACGTCCACCTCGACGTCAAGCCCGACAACATCGTCATGGGGGTGCCCCCGCGGCTGATCGACCTCAGCATCGCCCGCACGCGTGGAGCGCGCGGCGCGAAACCCAGGGGCCGATCGGCACCGACCCCTACATGGCCCCGGAGCAGTGCGGGGGCGAGCGCCGGCTGATCGGCCCTGCGGCCGACGCCTGGGGCCTCGGCGCGACCCTGTTTCACGCCGTCAGCGGCGAAAAGCCCTTTCCGCGTGGCTCGGGAGGCGACGGGCCGGAGCGATTCCCGCAGCTGGCCGAGGAGCCGCTGCCGCTGCCGCCGCGGCTCCCAGCGGACCTGCGCCAGCTGATCGCCGAGCTGCTCGACTCGCGATCCCGCTGCAGCGCCCAAGCTGCGGCGAGGTGGTCGAGCGGCTGCAGCCCCTGATCGCCGAGCTGCCGCGGCGGATGAAGCTCGCCAAGCGCGGCGTCGCCAGCGCCTGAATTCCCGCGTGATCTTGGGCGCCGGCTCGGGTTTCGTCTACGACAACGGGTAATCGGCCCGTGGACCGACAGGAGGCAGACATGGCTCACAGCAAGAAGGCGAAACTCGCCGTACCCCCCGCGGCCCGGGTGTTCAGCAGCCTGCAGGCCGACGACGTCCTGCTGCCGGGCGAAGCGTCGGTGGCGCGGCGCTCCGGAGCACTCGTCCTGATGCGCGCTCGTGCTCGCTGCCACCCCGCTCTTCCTCGCGGCCAACGCGGCCGGGGTGATCGGCGACGCCCCCACCGCCCTCGCCAAGGGCTCCAACAGCGGCCCGGGCGGCGGCGATGACGACGACGGCAGCAGCAGCGGCCCAGGCAGCGGTGACGATGACGACGACACGGGGACTCAGACGAGAACCGGCCGCGACGACAACGCGACCGACGACACCAGCGTCACCGGCCAGTCGACCCGCGGCACCACCAACGACCACGACACCAACACCCGCCTCGGCACCGACGACACCAGCCGCAACGGCCACTCGACCCGGGGCACGACCAACGACACCCGCACCGGCGGCCAGACCCAGACCCGCACCGGCAGCTGACCTAAAGCAGAGCTTCCTGCAGGGTCAGATCTTGTGGCGCTGCAGGAGCTTCTTGCCGATCACCATGCGCTGGATCTCGGAGGTTCCCTCGCCGATCAGCAGCAGCGGCGCGTCGCGGTAGAGGCGCTCGATCTCGTACTCCTTCGAGTAGCCGTAGCCGCCGTGGATGCGGAAGCACTCCTCGACGCACTCCTTGCCGGTCTCCGAGGCCAGGAGCTTGGCCATGCCGGCCTCGAGGTCGGAGCGCTCGCCGGCGTCCTTCATCCGCGCCGCTTTGCGCGTGAGGAGGCGGGCCGCCTCGATCTTGGTCGCCATGTCGGCGAGCTTGAACTGGATCGCCTGGTGCTGGGCGATCGCCTTGCCGAAGGTCTTGCGCTCCTGGCTGTAGCGCAGGGCCAGCTCGAGAGCGCGCTGGGCGATGCCGACGCCGCGGGCGGCGACGTTGACGCGGCCGACCTCGAGCGCGTCCATCATCTGCGTGAAACCGGCACCTACACCGGCCTCCTCGCCGCCGAGCACACGCCCGGGCGGGCACTTGTAGCCGTCGTAGACGAGCTCGGTCGACTCGACGCCCTTGTAGCCCATCTTCTTGATCTTCGGCGGCACGATCAGGCCCTCGAAGTCGCCCGTCTGGGTTTCCTCCCAGGGCTTCTTCTCGGTGATGAAGCAGGTCATCCCCTTGTAAGCCGGTTCCGCCTTGGGGTCGGTCTTCATCAAGACGAAGACGACGCTGGATCCGAGGCCGTTGGTGACCCACATCTTCTGCCCGTTCAGCTCCCAGTTGCCGTCCTCGCCTTTCTTGGCGGTCGACTTGATGCCCTGGACGTCGGAGCCGACCTCGGGCTCGGACAGCGAGAAGGCGGCGCGGATCTCACCGGTCGCCATCTTCGGCAGGAAGTACTCCTTCTGCTCGTCGGTGCCGAACTTCATCAAGAGGTAGGAGCCGATGAAGTGGGTGTTGACGACGCCCGAGATCGAGATCCAGCCGCGCGAGAGCTCTTCGACGATCATCGCGTAGGTGGTCAGGTCGAGGCCCATGCCGCCGTACTCCTCGGGGATCGTCACCCCGAACAGGCCCAGCTCTTTCATTTCCTCGACGATCTGCTCCGGGAAGGAGTCCTCGTGGTCGAAGTGCTCGGCGTTGGGGATGATCTTCTCGTCGGCGAACTGACGGACCATCTCGGTGATGTCGCGCTGAAGGTCGGTCTGCTCGCTGTAGGCGGCGGTGTCTACGGCCATGGCTCCTAGCTCGTCAAGTCGTGGGCTGATGCCGGCAGCGGCTCTGCGGCCGCGCGGCGCGGGTCGTCCAAGGATATAGACGCGGGGTCGCAGCGGGGATCGATCGCCCGTAGCGATGCCGCCGCCTTCAGCAGCATCTCTTTCCACTCCAGCTCGGGATCGGAGCCGAGCACGATCGCGCCGCCGGCCCCGATCGTCGCCTCGCCGCGGTAGAGGACGAGGGTGCGGATCGTGACGCTGAGGTCGCAACCGCCGCCGAGCCCAAACCACCCGATCGCCCCCGAGTAGGGGCCGCGGGCACGTCCCTCGAGCCGCTCGAGGATCTCCGTCGTGCGCAGCTTCGGGGCACCGGTCATCGAGCCGGGCGGGAAGCAGGCCCGCACGGCATCGAGCGGCGAAGCGCCGTCGCGCAGACGACCACGCACGGTCGAGACCAGCTGGTGCACGGTCTCGTAGCTCTCGACCTCCATCAGCGCTGGCACCTCGACGCTGCCGACCGCGCAGACCGAGCCGAGGTCGTTGCGCAGCAGGTCGACGATCATCAGGTTCTCGGCCCGGCTCTTCTCGTCGGTGCGCAGCTGCTCGGCGAGCCGGGCGTCCTTGTCGGGGTCGGCGGCGCGGGCGCTGGTGCCCTTGATCGGCTTCGCCTCCGCCCCGCCCTCGCGGTCGACGCGGAGGAAGCGCTCCGGCGATGAGCTCAGCAGGGCGAGGTCGCCGCAGCGCAGGAAAGAGGCGAACGGCGCCGGGTTGACCCGGCGCAGCTCTATATATAGGGCGAGCGGGTCGACGTCGATCTCGGTGGCGAGCGAGTTGGTGAGGCAGATCTCGTAGCTCTCGCCTGCGCGCAGGTGCTGGTGGCTGGTGGCGATGTCTTCGAGGTAGCGGTCGTGGGAGCGGGCCAGGCGCAGGGAGACAGGGGAGGGCTCTCCAGAGCAACAGCGGGGAGGCTCCGGAGAGCCCTCCCCTGTCTCCCCACTCGGCGCGTCTGCCTCCAGAGCAGCTAAGCGCGCTGCGGTTGCGGTGAGCCAGGCTTCGGCCTCATCCTCCCTACCGGGCTCGTGCAGGCAGAGCAGGTGGACGTGGCCGCGCTCGTGGTCGAAGGCGAGCATGCGGTCGGCGAAGACGAAGGCCGCGTCGGGCAGCGGCGAGCGATGCGCGCTTGGCGCGCCGCAGTCCGCCCTCAGCTCGTAGCCGAAGTAGCCGGCAAAGCCGCAGCTGAACTCAAAGGGGAGATGTCCTAGCACCGGGTCGTCGGCGGCCGGCCGCAGGCGCTCCAGCTCCCGCTCCAGGTACTCGAAGATCGTCTGGTTCCGCAGCTCGACCCGGGGGGATCCGTCCTCCCGTCGCTCGACCCGCACCTCGCCTGCCTCGACGTCATAGGAGACGGTCGCCCCCAGCGGCCCCGAGGCATCGCCCATGAACGAGAAGCGCGCGTTTGGCCCCGGCCGGCTGCTGTCGAGCCAAAAGGCGCTCGGGCTCTCCCCGTAGAGCGCGCCGAAGGCGCGCTCTACGGGGATCTGCCAGTCCAAGCGCCTCGTCTTCAAGCTCAGGCCTGCCGGCTGTGTCGATTTATTCTCGCTATGCGAGAGGAACTCGACACAGCCGCCCATCCCCGACCCTCCGGAGGCTGCTGTGAGCTCACGGAAGTTCGCGAGGAGCTGGGCTCCGTGCTCTGTGGCGATCGACTCGGGGTGGAACTGGATGCCCCACTGAGGACGGCTGCGGTGGGCGAGCGCCATCACGGTGCCGTCGTCGGCCCAGGCGATCTCCTCCAGCTCGCCTGGCAGCGGTCGCTTGAGGCAGAGCGAGTGGTAGCGCGTCGCCTCGAAACGCTCAGGGATGCCGGCGAAGATCGGTGCGCCTGCGTGCTCCACGGTGCGGACCCGCCCGTGCAGAGGCTCCGGCGCCCGCACCACCTGGCCGCCGTGGACCCAGCCGAGGCCCTGGTGGCCGAGACAGACGCCGAGCAGCGGCACCTCGCAGCGGCGGATCGCTTCGGCACAGATGCCGAAGTCGCGCACGCGCTCCGGCCGGCCGGGTCCGGGCGAGAGGACGACGTTGTCGAACTCCAGCTTCGACAGCTCCTCCCAGCTCGCCTCGTCGTTGCGGACGACGAGCGGATCGACGCCGTTGACCTCGGCCAGGAGCTGGAAGAGGTTGTATGTAAAGGAGTCGTAGTTGTCGATCAGCAGCGTTCGCATGTCCCAGGCACCGGCCACGCAAAATACCCAGGCGACGCCCGCGCTCTCCGCGCCCGACCGCGGCATGGGCCTGTTCGAGACTCTGCTGGTGCTCGACGGCAAGCCGGTCGAGCTCGACGCCCACCTCCAGCGCCTGGCCACCAGCCTGCGCGAGCTGTTCGGGGCCGGGCTGCCGGCAGGGCTCGTGAGAGCGATCGTCGAGCGCGCCGCCGGTCTGTCTCTGGGACGAATGCGAATCGACGTCGACCCAGCGGGAGCAGATGCGACGTTGAAGGCGCAGGCGGTCGATCCGGCCGACTTCTTCCCCACCTACGAGCAGGGCGCGACGTTGCGCTCGGTCTTCGCCGACGGGGGCCTGGGCGCCACAAGTGGGCCGACCGCCGCCCGCTCGGCGAATCCCCTGGGGCACCCGTACCGCTGCTGTTCGACCGCAACGACGAGGTGCTCGAGGCCGGCCGTGCCAACGTCTTCGTCGCCGTCGGCCAGGTCCTGATCACACCCGTGGCGGACGGGCGCATCCTCCCCGGCACCGCTCGCGCCGCCGCAATCGCGATCGCCCGTGACGAAGGCATCGAGGTGCAGGCGCGGCGCCTCGGCCGCGAGGAGATGCTGGCCGCTGATGAGGTATTCCTCACCGGCTCGGTCCGCGGCATCGAGCCGGCTCGCTCGCTCGACGGACGTGAGCTGGCATCCGGGACCGCTTTCGGCGGCCGCATCGGCCGCGAGCTTCACCGCAGATGGCGAACCGGCCGCCTTTCGGCGGCCGGTTCGTAACTCCATCTGGCTGGCGCCGGTTGGCGCCGAACCCTCCCTGGCTATTCGGTAAGCGTCACCGCCCAGCGCGCTGAACTCCATTTGGCCGGCGTGCTGTCGGGGTTGGCCTCCAGCGAAATCAGGTCGCCGGCGGCGAACGTCACCGTGGCGGCACTGGTGCATGATTTGGCGCTGGCGCCTTCGATTTTGCAGGTGATACCCGTGTCGACCCCGTTCTTGCGGACGGTCAGGTCATACTTCCTGCCGGATCCCGGCGCGACAGCGATGTTCACGGCCAGGTTGGAGACCGTTCCGGCAACCGGAACGACGCCCTGGACGCTGCTCTCCGAGCTCGACACCCCGAACATCGGGCCGAGGTAGCTGTCGCTGCTCTGACTGGCGTCGGAGGTAGTCGAACCGGAAATCAGCATGCGACTGGCGCCGGCGGCGCCGTCTTTACCGTCTTTGCCAGCCAGGCCCTGGGGACCAGTGGCTCCGTCTTTTCCATCGGCGCCATCTTTGCCGTCGATTCCGTCTTTGCCGTCGACGCCGTCTTTTCCGTCAGCGCCGTCTTTGCCGGCGGGGCCTTCCGGACCGACGTCGCCAGTCTCGCCCTTCTCGCCCTGCGGGCCAGCGGGACCTTCGGGACCGAGCTCGCCTTTCTCGCCCTGCTCGCCCTTCTCACCCTGCGGGCCAGCGGGTCCTTCGGGACCGACGTCGCCGGTCTCGCCCTTCTCACCCTGCTCGCCCTGGGGGCCAGCCGGGCCTTCGGGACCCATGTCACCGGTCTCGCCTTTGTCACCCTGCGGACCAGCCGGACCTTCCGGACCAGCGGGGCCTTCGGGGCCAACCGGACCGACGTCGCCAGTCTCGCCCTTCTCGCCCTGCGGGCCGATCAGGGAGACGCCATCGCTCCAGTCCTCGGCCAGCTTCGGGCCGAAGATGTCGTGGGTGGTGGTGTCGATGTAGAAGTCGACCCTCGACACCGGTCTCGGCAGTCGGGGCACCCTCGCCGCTGAGGACGCTGAGGCCGTCTTTGCCGTTGGCACCGTCTTGGCCGTTGGCACCATCGACTCCGTCTTTACCGTCGACGCCGTCTTTTCCATCAGCGCCATCGTTACCGGCGGGGCCTTCCGGACCGACGTCGCCGGTCTCACCCTTGTCGCCCTGCGGGCCAGCGGGACCTTCGGGACCGATCTCGCCTTTCTCGCCCTGCTCGCCTTTCTCACCCTGCGGGCCAGCGGGTCCTTCGGGACCGACGTCGCCGGTCTCGCCCTTCTCACCCTGGGCACCGGCCTCGCCGGTCTCACCCTTGGCGCCCTGCTCACCAGCCTCACCCTGCTCGCCCTTGGTACCAGCCGGGCCGACATCGCCCTGCTCGCCCTTCGGACCGGCGGGGCCGACATCGCCCTGCTCGCCCTTGGCGCCAGTGGCGCCAGTTGCGCCGTCGTTGCCCTTGGGGCCGGCCGGACCGGTGTCGCCGGTCTCGCCCTTCGGGCCCTGGGCACCGGCCGCTCCGTCTTTGCCGTCTTTGCCGGCTGGGCCCTGGGGACCAGTCGCACCGGTGTCGCCTTTCGCACCCTGCGAACCCGTGGCTCCAGTGGCACCTTTCTCGCCGCTGTTTTCGCTGGCGCCGAGGACGCCCTGCTGGCCGGCGGCGGTCATCACCTCGATGCGCTGCTCGCCCCTCTTGCACTTGGGCGTCGCCGCGAAGTGCACGACGCCCTTTTCGGGGCCGGCCTTGACGACGCAAAGGTTGATGGTCTGCAGCGGCGCCGCCTGGGCGGAGGCCGCCATGAGGCCGGTCAGGGCCAGGATCGCCGCAATCGCGGACGCCAGCCAGCGAAGGCGGGCTGGTGCGGTGGACGGGACATTCATCAGAAGTTCTCCTAACTGGATCTGGGCAATTTGAAAGTGAGGAGGCGCCTCCGAAAGCGAGCCCCGAGCTGGCGGCGAAGGTAGGACATTCGGAGGAGTTCGGCGATAGAACATCTGGCTAAATTTGGCACTTGCTCTAAAGTTCCGGGTCTCTGAAGCGGTCACTCTCGACCCCTCGCAAACGGCTCCATAATGGGGTTTGTGGCGCACCCGCCGAAGCGGCATCGACCCTTCGTTTGCCTCACTCCTCAGACGTTTGTCCAGAAGCGGCTCCCAGGCGTGGGGTGAATGGACCGGACCGGCGATAGGGGAGCGATGGCTCGCAAGCTCGCTCTCTCCCTGACCACCCTGGCGCTGCTGATCGCCGCCGCTGCGACGTCCGCCAGCGCCGCCGGCCTGATCGCTCCAGCCACCGTCTGCCCCGACCAGGAACGGCTCGACGCACCCGCTGCCGTGCAGGAGCAGACGATGCTCTGCATGACCAACTACGCCCGCGCTCAGACAGGGGAGGCAGCGCTGGTCGAAGACGCACCCCTGGTCGAATCGGCCCGCGACAAGGCGCGCGACATCCTCGCCTGCGACAGCTTCAGCCACACCGCCTGCGACCGTGAATTCTCTTACTGGATGCGCGAGACCGGCTACACGTCGGTCGAGTGCTGGCGGGTCGGCGAGAACCTCGCCTGGGGCGCCGGCGAATACGGCAGCGTGCGCGCGATCTTCCGCGCCTGGATGCGCTCACCCGAGCACCGCGAGAACATCCTCGCCGACTTCGCCCAGACCGGGATCGACCTGCGCACCGGCACCCTGGACGGGACCGCCGGCACCCGCGTCTGGGCCCAGCACTTCGGCTCGCGCTGCTGAGTGAGCATGCACTTTGTCGCCCTGTGGGCGACAAAAAGCGTGGGCGCTTGGGTTCTCAGGCCCGACTGGGGAGCGGCAGGCGCTCGAGGGCTCGCAGGCGCTCCACCAGGCGGTCCGCCCGCTCGCTGAAGCTGCGCAGGGCGTCGTCCTCGGGCGGCATGTCGGGTAGCTGAACCTCGGACTGGACCGGCACGGCGCTCAGCACCGCCGCGGTCGCCCGCTCGGCCAGGTCCGCCGCCCGGCGCGCCTGCTCGGCCGCGTCGAGAGCAGCGTCGCCAACCGCCATCACCGCCTTTTCCGATGCCTTGGCGACGATCAGCGCCTCGTCGATCCGCTCTTCGAGCTCGCTCAGCAGCGGCGGCCGGGAGCCCTCCGGCAGCAGCCAGTCCTGCGTGTCGTCGCGCTCGGCACCCTCCACTTCGCGCAATTTACGGGCGCTGGAGGCGGCAAACCCGCCGGGTCACTAGATTCCGGCCCGCCTAGAGAAGAGCGAACGACCCGAGGAGCAGCTTGAGAAACCCCAGAGACTTCTTCCAGCCGCAGGCGATCGGAGCCCCGGAGCCACTGCGCGAGATCCCCGTCAAGCCGTCGCGGATGATCCACTTCCTCGACTTCTCGAACGAGAAAATGGTCGCCAAGGCCGGCGCCATCGCCGAGAAGACCGACATCCTGCTCGGCAACCTCGAGGACGCGATCCCGGTCGACCGCAAGGAGGCCGCGCGCCAGGGCCTGATCAAAGCCGCGAAGGAGTCCGACTTCGGCAGCACCGCGCTGTGGACCCGGGTCAACTCGCTGGAGAGCCCCTGGGTGCTCGACGACCTCACCACCCTGGTCGACCGAGATCGGCGACCAGCTCGAGGTCGTGATGGTGCCCAAGGTCGAGGGCGCCTGGGACATCCACTACGTCGACCGCCTGCTCGCCCAGCTCGAGGCGAAGGCCGGGCTCGACCGCCCGATCCTGATCCACGCGATCCTCGAGACCGCGCAGGGCGTCGTCAACCTCGAGGAGATCGCCGCCGCCAGCCCGCGCATGCAGGGCATGAGCTTCGGTCCCGCCGACCTCGCCGCCTCGCGGCGGATGAAGACGACCCGCGTCGGCGGCGGTCACCCCGGCTACCGGGTGATGGAGGACCCCGCCGACCCCGAGAACCCCGAGGCCGACCGCGTCAGCGCCCAGCAGGACCTCTGGCACTACTCGATCGCCCGCATGGTCGACGCCTGCACCGCGACCGGGATCCTGCCCTTCTACGGCCCCTTCGGCGACATCAAGGACACGGCCGGCTGCGAGACCCAGTTCCGCGCCGCCTTCCTGATGGGCTGCGTCGGCGCCTGGTCGCTGCACCCGGTCCAGATCGACATCGCCAAGAAGGTCTTCAGCCCGCCGCCGGACGAGGTCAAGTTCGCGAAGAAAGTGCTGGAGGCGATCCCCGACGGCCGCGGCGTCCACATGATCGACGGCAAGATGCAGGACGACGCCACCTGGAAGCAGTGCAAGGTGATGGTCGAGCTGGCCGAAATGCTGGCCGCGAAGGACCCGGAGCTGGCCGAGTCCTACGGGCTGTAGGGCTTCAAAAGGCGGTTTTCGACCCGAGAACCGCTCTGCAAGCGCGTTTGCGCACCACTAGTACAAACGTCCAGAAGGCTTGACGTAGCTACCGGCGGCTCGGGACGCGGGGCCGAGACATCCTCCGTGGATGCCTCGCTCCGCCCCAGCCCCAGCCGTCCGCCTCTTCGCCGTCGCGATCGCGCCTGATCGCCCTGTTCGCGCTCCCGGCCGCCGCCAAGGCCGCCCCGGTGCCGGCCGGGCCGCGCCGCCTCCTTCGTCGACTCGATCGGCGTCAACACCCACACCTACTACAGCGACACCGTCTACGCCAGCGAGTTCGGGACGATCGCGCAGCGGCTGCGCGAACTCGGCGATCCACCACATCCGCGAGAACCTCGTCCCCAACCGGCCCGACCAGTACCAGGCCCTGAACCAGCTGGCCGCGGCCGGGATCAAGTCGACGCTGATCCTCGGCGCCCCCGAGGACGGCAGCGCCGGCCTCGCCAAGCTGACCTCGATCCTCGCCTCCAGCCTGCGCGGCTCCGTCGACGCGGTCGAGGGCCCGAACGAGTACGACCTGCACGGCGGCTCCGGCTGGATGTCGAAGCTCGCCCCCTACCAGGCCGAGCTCTACTCGGCGATCAAGTCGCAACCCGGCGACCAGCTCACTGCCGGTCGTCGGCCCCTCGCTCGGCAACACCAACAGCGACGGCAGCGACGTCTCCGGCTCGCTCGACTACGGCAACATCCACTCCTACCCCAACGGCGAAGCGCCCGAGGACAACGTGCCGCGGATGCTCTCGATGGCCGGCGACATGTCCGGCTCCAAGCCGGTGATGGCGACCGAGACCGGCTACCACACCGCGGTCAGCTGGAGCGGCGACCACAATCCGGCCTCCGAGGCCGCCCAGGCCACCTACATGCCGCGCCTCTTCCTCGACTACTTCAGCCGCGGCGTCGTCCGCACCTTCTCCTACGAGCTGCGTCGACGAGTTCCCCAACGCCGGCAACGACGAACCGGAGTCGAACTTCGGCCTGCTGCGCAACGACCTCTCCCCCAAGCCGGCCTTCACGGCGCTGCGCAACCTGACCACGATCCTCACCGACTCCAGCTCCTCCTTCGCCCCCGGCGCGCTCGACTACTCCGTCTCCGGCGACACCGACGAGCTGCACCAGGTGCTGCTGCAGAAGAGCGACGGCAGCTACTACCTGGCGCTTTGGCGGGCCGAGAGCGTCTGGGACAACGAGAGTCGCACGGCGGAGACGGCGGCCTCGGGCAGCGTCCAGCTGGACTTCGCCGAAACGCTGGCCAGCGCCGAGGAATTCCAGCCCAACAGCTCCAGCCAGCCGCTGCGAGCGCTGGCGACCGGTGGTCCGATCTCGCTCAAGGTCGGCCCCCAGGTCACGATCGTCCGGGTCTCCTCGACCGGCGCGCCCGCGGTCGGCGGGATCAAGGTCTGGGTCTCCAAGCGCTCGGTCGAGTCCGGCAGCCGCGTCGCCGTCAAGGGCAAGCTGACCGGGCCGGCCTCGGGCCAGCCGACCGCGGTCAAGATCCAGCGCTGGAAGAACGACAGCTGGCGCACGGTCGCCAAGGGCCAGGCCACCGACAGCGGCCACTTCCAGAAGCTGGTGCGGATGGTCGGCCGCCCACAAGCCGGTCCCTCGCGCATCCGCGTGATCGCCGCCCGTGCCAAGCCGTCGAATCAGGTACGCGTACGCATCCTCGCCCGCAACGGCGGCAGCGCCGCCCCAGCGGTCGCCCTCGCCGCCGGGACCGAGGTCCCAGCGGCGTCTCGCGGCTAGCTGTGGCGACTTACTCGGGCACAGGCCGAGAAAGTCGCCAGCCGTCCTAGCGCTCTAAGCGTCGAGGCGCTGTTCCAGCGCCTCGAGCTGGGCGGTCAGCTGCGGCGGCAGCTTGTCGCCGAACTTAGCCAGGTGCTCCTTGACCTGAGGCAGCTGCGCCTTGACCAGCTCGGTGTCGACGCTGAGCAGCTCCTGCATCGCCTCCTGGGAGACGTTGAGCCCCTCGGTGTTGATCGCACCCTCGGTCGGCAGCAGGCCGATCGGGGTCTCGACCGCGTCGGCCTTGCCCTCGCAGCGGCGGAAGACCCACTCCAGCACGCGGCTGTTCTCGCCGAAGCCGGGCCAGAGGAACTTGCCGTCGGCGTCTTTGCGGAACCAGTTGACGTAGAAGACCCGCGGCAGCTCGGCGCCCTCGCGCTCGGCGACCTTCAGCCAGTGGCCGAAGTAGTCGGCCATGTTGTAGCCGCAGAAGGGCAGCATCGCCATCGGGTCGAAGCGCAGCTGGCCGACGGCGCCGGCCGCGGCGGCGGTCGTCTCCGAGGACATCGTCGCCCCCATGAAGACCGCGTGCTCCCAGTCGAAGGCTTCCTGGACCAGCGGCACCACGGTGGCGCGGCGACCGCCGAAGAGGAAGGCGTCGATCGGCACGCCGGCCGGGTCCTCCCACTCGGGCGCGATCGAGGGGCACTGCGAGGCCGGCGTCGTGAAGCGCGCGTTGGGGTGCGCGGCCGGGGTCTCGGAGTCCGGGGTCCAGTCGTTGCCGTGCCAGTCGATCGACGTGATCCGGCGGCGCACCGGTCATCCCCTCCCACCAGATGTCGCCGTCGTCGGTCCTGGCGCAGTTGGTGAAGATCGAGTTGCGCTCGATCGTGTCCATCGCGTTGGGGTTGGTCTTGTGGCTGGTGTTCGGGGCGACGCCGAAGAAGCCGGCCTCGGGGTTGACCGCGTAGAGGCGGCCGTCCTCGCCGAACTTCATCCAGGCGATGTCGTCGCCGATCGTCTCGACCTTCCAGTCGGGCAGGGTCGGGACCAGCATCGCCAGGTTGGTCTTGCCGCAGGCCGAGGGGAAGGCCCCGGTCACGTACTTGACCTCGCCCTCGGGAGAGGTCAGCTTGAGGATCAGCATGTGCTCGGCCAGCCAGCCCTCGTCGCGGGCCATCGCCGAGGCGATCCGCAGCGCGAAGCACTTCTTGCCGAGCAGGGCGTTACCGCCGTAACCAGAGCCGAAGGACCAGATTTCGCGGCTCTCGGGGTAGTGGACGATGTACTTGTTGGCCTCGTTGCAGGGCCAGGAGACGTCTTCTACGCCTTCGGTCAGCGGCATCCCGACCGAATGCACGCAGGGGACGAAGTCACCGTCGGTGCCGAGCACGTCGAGGGCGGGTTTGCCCATCCGGGTCATGATCCGCATGTTGGTCGCGACGTAGGCGGAGTCGGTCAGCTGTACGCCGATTTCGGAGATGTCGGAGCCGAGCGGACCCATCGAGAACGGCACCACGTACATCGTGCGGCCCACCATCGAGCCCTTGAAGAAGCCGTTCAGCTCCTCCCGCATCTCGGCCGGGGCGCGCCAGTTGTTGGTCGGGCCGGCGTCCTCCTCCCGCTCGGAGCAGATGAAGGTGCGGTCTTCGACCCGGGCGACGTCGGCGGGATCGGAGAGAGCGAGGTAGGAGTTCGGCCGCTTGGCGTCGGAGAGGCGCTCGAAGGTGCCGGCGTCGATCAGGGTCTGCGCCAGGGCGTCGTACTCCTCGGCGGAGCCGTCGCACCAGTGGATGGCGTCGGGCTGCGTCAGCGCCGCGATCTCACCCACCCAGGCGATCAATTTGGCGTGGGTCGTCAGCGCGGGGGCCGTGCTCAGGTCGCTCATTCGCCTCTCTCTAGTTCTTAGGTTTGAGGCCGACGAAGCTCACGTCGGCGTCCTCGTTGAGAATTTTCAAAGTCGCGGTTGCCTGCTTGCCGTCGGAAAACTTCACCGTGCAAGTGAACGTCTTACCCGTCTCGACCTTTTCATCGGCGGGGCAATCGACGCTCGTAATCTTTTCATGAAGCGATTTTTCGAGGTTGCTTTTGATCGCGCCCTCGGCCTTGACGTCGTCGATCACGGTTTCTCCGCAGCCGACCGCCGCGATGGCGATGGCGAGGAGGATGGCAAGCGCGCCAGCGCGGCGCCATGAATTCATCGCGGTCCTTTCCGGGGGTCTGAGGCGGCGGAGTATCACATTCGCAGCGGGCGGAGCCCCCGATTACCCCTGGCTTTCGCGGTCGAACAGCGGCGACAGCGGGTTCAGCGACTTCGCCTCGCGGTAGGCGGCGACGGCGGCGTCGACCCGCCCGCGCTCGGCTTCGAGCCGCGAGAGCACTAGCCAGGTGCGCCAGTTGGTCGACTCGCGCTCGGTCGCCGCCTGGGCCGCTGCCGCGGCGGCGGGCAGGTCGCCCTGCAGCTCCAGCACCAGCGCCTGCTGTAGCCGCGGCGTCGCGGCACTCGGCTGGACGTTCTCGGCGCTGCGGGCGTCGGCGAGGGCCGCCTCGAGGTCGCCGGCGCGGACCTTGGCCTCGCTGCTGCGGATCAGGCTGGTCGAGGCGAGCGGGATCGCGATCGCGACGACCACG
Organism: uncultured Solirubrobacterales bacterium; assembly: GCA_963715395.1. Lineage (GTDB taxonomy): Bacteria > Actinomycetota > Thermoleophilia > Solirubrobacterales > 70-9 > VAYN01. Next base: position 283,966 of record OY970238.1, on the reverse strand, counting down.
ACCAGGGACCCGGCCGCGAACCCGATGCGCAGCGGCAGGCGCCGCAGCAGTGCCTCGCTTCCGGGCGCGGTCGCGCGCCGCCATCACGCAGCGTCGAAGCAAGCAACAGGGCGGCGACGGGCAGCGCCGGCATCTGCCAGTTCCAGTCGACGGCGGCGGCGAGGAAGAAGGCGACGCAGCCGCCCAGCGCCGCCGCCAGCAGCGAGCGCTCCGGTCCCGCGCGCAGCGCGGCCAGGGTGCCGCCGCCGAGCACCGCGACGAGGAAGCCGAGCAGAGCAGCAGGCCGACGATCCCCAGCTCGCCCAGCGTCTGCAGGTAGAGCGAGTGGGCGTCCTGGACCGCCTCGGTACCGGCGGCGTCGCGGTCCCACCAGTACGCGAAGGTGCCGGCGCCGGTGCCGATCAGCGGCGCCGTCTCGCTCTCGTCGATCGCCGAGCGCCAGAGCGCGTAGCGGCTCTCGCCGGCGAAGCTGTTGAGACGCGAGGTGCCGGTGCCGGCGTTGCCGCCGCCCTTGAATTCGTCGATCGCGCTGGAGGCGCGACCGGGCGCGTCGGCCGCGGCGGCGGCGATCACCAGCACCACCGCCAGGGCGCCGACCGCGGCGAGCGACTGCTTGCGCGCTGGGACACGGTCCAGCCCGGCCGCTTGCCTTCGAGCAGCAGCTTCGAGATCCCGGCCTGGACCAGGGCGACCGCGGCGCAGACGACGTAACGCCGATCAACAGCAGTTCGTCGCCCTGGTCGTGCGCGGTCGAGTTGGTGAGCCCGTGGCGCAGCTCGTCGTGGCTGGCGGCGAGGCCGATCAGGATGGCGCCGCCGACCCCGGTGACGAGCATGGTCAACAGCTTCGGCACGCGATCGTCGGCTGACGACGATGTAGACGAGCAGCGACCAGCGCCGCGGCGCCGATGGCGGCGCGCGAGAGGGTGAAGAAGATCGCCAGCAGCATCGCCGGCAGCGCCGCCGCCGCGCAGCGCCCGGACGACGACCGTCTTCGCCGAGGCCGAGATCTGCAGGACGAGCGGCAGCCCGATCGCGATCAGCGCCCCCAGCGCGTTCCAGTAGTTGAGCGGGTAGGAGAGCCGTTCGCGGCTGTCGACGAGGAAGTCAGCGGTCTGGTCGGCGGAGGGGAACCAGGCCGGGTGCAGGCGCGAGAGCAGGGCCAGGACGAGTGACCAGGACGATCGCCGCGGCGACGGCGGCGATCAGGCGGCGCGGTTCGCGCGGGGCCCGCACGCACAGGACCAGCGCGAAGACGCCGAGATAGGTGAGTCCGCGAGCCAGTTCGGCGGCGGTTCGCTCGGCGCTCTCGGTCCAGATCAGGCTCAGCGCCGTCCAGAGCGACGAAGGCGGCGAGCATCCCCAGCGCCACCATCGCCAGCCGACTCGGGCCCGACCCGCGGCAGGGCGCCGACGAGAACGCCGACCAGCAGCACCCACCAGACGCCGATCCCGACCTGGTCGTGGACCAGCGGGTCATAGCCGCCGCCTTCGATCCCGAGATAGGCGACGAGACCGAAGCAGAGCACCCAGGTGACGACCGCGTCCCACTCGATCCTGCTGGCGAAATCGCGTGTTTCGCGGGCGCGCCCGCATCGAAGTCGCCTCCATGCGGTTCTATGCTAGGAGCGCGAGTCGGACGACCAGCGACCGGCCACTCTGCCCCGGCCCCCACCCCAGGCCCACGATGAACAAGACCTCGCGCACGATCCCGATCGCCATCGCCACCTTCGTGGTCGCCCTGCTGCTCCCGCCCTCCGCCCTGGCCGAATATCTGGTCCCGGAAGGCAACTCGGCCGTCACCCAGTACACCGAAGGCTTCCCAACCGGCGGCGGCGAAAAGAAAGCCGGCGGCGGCGGCAAGAAGGCGACGCCAGCGCAGGCAATCGGCGCCAAGAACGCGAAGAAGCTCGAGGACCACGGGCCCGAAGGCGCCGAGGTCGCAGAGGTCGCGGCGGAAACCGCCCCGGAAGAGGTTCCGGCCGGCGAACCGCCGAGCGACTCCGGCGACCAGGGAAGCAACGGCAACCAGGGCCACGCCCACAAACACAAGAGCGGCGGCAAGCCCGCCAAGGACAAGAAGCAGCCGCAAGGCGACCCGAAGCAGGACGAAGACCAGTCCGCGGCACCGCCCCCGGCCCCCAGCGGCGATGGGCCCAGCGGCTCCTCCGGACTCAGCGAGATCCTCGCCGCGGCGACCGGCTCCTCCACGAACGGCAGTCTCGGCCTGCTGCTGCCGCTGGCGATCCTCGCGGCGCTCGCCTGGGGCCTCCTCTACTTCTTCCGCCAGCGCAAGCAGACCGAGCCAGCAGCGCCGGTCAAGCCGTGACCCCGGCGCACCCGAGACCAGGCCGACTCGGTCGGCTCCGCAGCCTCCTGCTCGCCGCGCTGACGGCGGCGGCGCTGTTCGCGCTTGGCGCGCCAGCCGCGGGGGCCCAGCCCTTCGCGACCGGCATCACCAACCTCGGCACCAACGCGCAGCTCGCCTTCCAGCGCACCCACGACGCCGGCGCCCGCTTCGTCCGCCTGCAGCTCTACTGGGGCGGCACCGCGCCCAACATCCGGCCCGAGGGCTGGAACCCGGCCAACCCCGACGACCCCGCCTACGACTGGGCCGCCAGCGACGAGGCGGTGCGCCATGCCCTCGAGGCCGGCCTGACCCCGCTGCTGCAGGTCGACGGCTCCCCCCAGTGGGCGCAGCGCTGCCAGACGCCGGGCGTCTTCCCCGGCTCGATCTGCGATCCCAACCCGGCCGACCTGCGCGCCTTCGCCACCGCCGCCGCCGCCCGCTACAGCGGCCGCACTCCGGGCGTGCCCGCGGTCAGGTACTGGCAGGGCCTGAACGAGCCCAACCTCAGCCTCTTCTTCTTCCCGCAGTACGAAACCAGCGGCAAAACGCTCTCGCCGTTCCTCTACCGGGACCTGATCAACGCCTTCTACGCGGGCATCAAAGCGGCGGAACCAGCCGACCTGGTGCTGCTGGCCGGGCTCGGACCGATCGCGATCCCGCAGTACACGATCGGGCCGATGAAGTTCGCGCGGGAAATGCTCTGCATGCGGGGGGTGAAGAACCCGAAGCCGACCAAGGACGACTGCGGCGGCGGCGTCAACTTCGACATCTTCGCGGTCCAGCCCTACACGACCGGCGGCCCAACCCACGAGGGCGGGCCCAACGACGTCGAGATCGGCGACCTGCCGAAGCTGCAGAAGCTGATCGCCGCTGCCGACCGCGCCGAGCGCATCAACAGCTCTTTCAAGAAGACCCCGCTTTGGGTGACCGAGTTCTCCTGGGACTCCAAGCCGCCCGACCCGGGCGGGCTGCCGATGAAGATCGAGATCCGCTGGGTTGCCGAGGCGCTGCACACCGCCTGGAGCGCCGGGGTCGAGAACTTTTTCTGGTACAGCCTGCACGACGACCTCCGCAACGGCAGCAGGCCCTACAACGAAACCCTCGAGTCGGGTCTCTATTTCCGCGGGCCCTCGCTGGAGCAGGACCAGCCGAAGCCGGTCCTCGCCGCCTTCCGCTTCCCCTTCGTCGCCTACCCGGGGAAGAAGCTGAGCTTCTGGGGACGGACGGCGAGCGGCCGTCGCGGCAAGGTCAAGATCGAACTATTCGAGGGCGGCAAGTGGAAGCGGGTCGCGACGACCCGGGCCAACAAGTACGGGGTCTTCCAGGGCAAGGTCCGGACCGCCTACGGCAACGACCTGAAGGGCGCCGCGCGAGCGCGCTCCGGCAAGCAGCTCTCCCCCGCGTTCTCGATGAAGCCGGTCAAGGACTTCCACCACCCGCCGTTCGGTGAGCCGGGCCATTAGGCAGCCCTAATCCGCGCCGCCCGATAGATTCCCGCGCCGCTGATGCGCTTCTACGAGTTCGAGGCACGCAGGATCGTCGAGCTGGCGGGGATTCCCGTCACCAAGTACGGCTTCTGCAAAACGGCCGATGAGGCCCGCGCCGCCGCCGAGGAGATCGGCGGTCCGGTCGTGATCAAGTCCCAGGTGCTGTCGGGCGGGCGGATGAAGGCGGGTGGCGTCAAGTTCGCCGACACGCCCGACGAGGCCGCGGCACACGCAGCCAACATTCTCGAGCTCGAAATAAACGGCCACATGCCGAAGGGCGTCCTCGTCGACCCCAAAGCCGAGGTCAAGCAGGAGTACTACGCCAGCGTCGTCTGGGACGGCACCGCGAAGAAACCGCTGATGCTGTTCAGCGACATGGGCGGCATCGACATCGAGGAGGTCGCCGAGACCCACCCCGACCACGTCGGCAGAGGCCACGTCACCAACCTGATGCCGATCCCGGACTTCGAGGCCAAGCAGGTGATCGCCGCGACCGGGGTCACCGGCTCGCAGCTGAATCGCGCGACGCCGATTCTCGCCAGGCTGGCCCGCCTCTTCCGCGACTACGACATGACCCTGGCCGAGATCAACCCGCTGGCCGAGCTGAGCGACGGCAGCTTCGTCGCCCTCGACGCCCACATGGAGATGGAGGCCGAGGCGGTAGGGCGCCAGAAGGGCCTCCTGCGCAAGCAGCTGGAGATCGCCGAGGACGACACCCGCGAGACCTACGAGCCCTCCGCCTTCGAGCGCAACGTCGCCGCGATCGACGCCGCCGACCACCGCGGCGTGATCCAGGGCAAGGACCACGGCTTCGAGGGCAACCTCGGCCTCGTGATCGGGGCCGGCGGCGGCTCGCTGACCCTGACCGACGCGGTCCGCAGCCAGGGCGGCAAGCCGGCCAACTACTCCGAGATCGGCGGCAACCCCTCGGTCGCCAAGGCCTGCGGCCTGGCCAAGGAGGTGCTCGAAAAGGACGGCGTCGAGAAGATCGCGGTGATGATGTCGATCGTCTCCAACACCCGCGTCGACATCGTCGCCCGCGGCGTCATCAAGGCCTGCCTGGAGCTCGGCAAGGACCCGGGTGAGACGATCGCGATCTTCCGCATCCCCGGCGCCTGGGAGGACGAGGGCTTCAAGATCCTCGAGCGCTACGGCGTCGAGTACTGCGACCGCTCGGTCTCGATGTGGGAGGCAGCCGGCCGCGCCGTCGCCAAGATCCAGGGGGCGGCCCAGCCCGCATGAAAATCGTCACGGTGACTTCCGGTTATTCGAGTCCGGGACGATTTTCGGGCGAGGCAGGTGTATCCGCATGAGCATCCTCCTGAACCGCGACACCACCTTCATCGTCCAGGGGATCACCGGCCGCGAGGCGGTCAACCTGACCCGCGAGTGCCTCGACTACGGCTCTAAGGTCGTCGGCGGCGTCACCCCCGGCCGCAAGGGCCGCGAGGTCCACGGCGTGCCGGTCTTCGACACCGTCGCCCAGGCGGTCGAGCACCACGGTGGCCCGATCGACGGCTCCGTCGTCACCGTCCCCCCCGCCTTCACCAAGGATGCCGTCTTCGAGGCGATCCTCAACGGGATCAAGCTGATCGTGATCGTCACCGAGCGGATCCCGCGCCGCGACGTCGCCCAGATGGTCGAGCTGGCAAACATGGAGGGGGCGCGGATCATCGGCCCCAACTGCCTCGGCCTGATCGTCCCCGACGTCTGCAAGATGGGTGGCATCGGCGGCCCCGCCAAAGACGCGGCCAAGGCCTACGCCCCCGGCCCGGTCGGCGTGATGAGCCGCTCCGGCGGGATGACGACCGAGATCTCCTCCTCGCTCACCCAGGCCGGCCTTGGCGTCTCCACCGCCGTCTCGATCGGCGGCGACGCGATCATCGGCTCCGCCTACGCCGAGCTGATGCCCTACTTCGAGGCCGACGAGGAGACGAAAGCGATCGTCATCTACACCGAGCCCGGCGGCCGCATGGAGGCCCAGCTCTCCGAATGGGTCAAGGACAACGACAGCCGCCTGCCGATCGTCGCCTTCATGGCCGGCAAGTTCATGGACGACGAGGAGATGAAAGGGATGAGCTTCGGCCACGCCGGCACGATCGTCGAGGGGGTAGAGGACACCGCGACGGAGAAGATCGCCCGCCTCGAAGCAGCCGGCATCCGCGTCGTCGAGCGGATCGACGAGATCCCCGACGCGGTCAAGGAGAAGCTGGGGGTGGCAGCCTGATGGCCGAGACGCTGAACAAGGTCTTCATCGACGTCGAGGTCGAGGAGTCGGTCGCCAGCGATCCCGCCGTCGCCGCCAAGCTCGAGGAAGTCTGCCCCGTCGACATCTTCAAGGACGCCGGCGGCCGGGTCGAGGTCGTCGAGGAGAACCTCGACGAGTGCGTTCTCTGCAAGCTCTGCATCGAAGCCGCCCCTCCGGGCACCGTGCACGTCAAGAAGCTCTACGACGGCACCGAGCTCTCTTAACCCCTGGTTGAGGGTTCGCGCGAGGGGTGCGCGATGTAGAAAAATCTCGCAAATAGCGGCTAGTTACTCGATTTTCACTAGACAAAGCCGTATATGCGTCCAAATATTGGGTATCCACTCAACCTGGTATTTGCGAATGGGCGCCCCAAAGAACAATCTCGCTGAATTGCTCCGTCCACTGCGGCGGACTTTCCTTACGAGCTTTCTCGCCCTCGCGGTCCTGACCGCGATCTTCGCCGCTCCCCCGGCCAGCGCAGAAGACGTGGTGACCGAAGTCGCGGCCACGGCCAGCGGCGCCGCCCAGCCGGTTGTCGCGGCAGCGCCCTCCGCACCGACTCCGCCGCCCGTAAACACCACTCCACCCCCGGCGCCGACTCCACCCCCGGCGCCCGTCCCATCTCCGTCCGCGGTTACCGAGGCAGCGGCGTCCACCGTCAAAGTGGCGGCGTCCACCGTCGACCGCGCGCTCGGCTCAAGCTCCGGCGGCGGTACCTCAAACGGCGTGCGCGAGTCGGTTTCACGGGTCGTGCAGGAGACCTCAGAGGGCGTGCGCGAGTCGGCTTCACGGGTCGTGCAGGAGACTGCAGAGCGGAGCGTCGAAACCGTCGATGCCGTGGCCGAGACCAGCGGTGCTAGCAAAGTGCCCATCGTCGAGGACGCCGTCAGCGGCGTCGGCGCCACCGCTGATTCTCTCGCCGGTAGCGCCGCGGAGGTAACGAAGACCGATGCCTCGGCGCACCCCTCACCCGGTTCACAGGCAGGCGAGGAGACGGCCGCCAGGCGGACCGAGGGGATAGTGGTGCCTTCTGAGCGGACCGAGGGACCAGCGCCTTTCGAGCGGACCGAGGCGCCAGCGCCTCTCGACAACCGAATCGGGCCTCCCGCCTCGGCGCCGTCGCCCACTGACCACTTCGCCCTTTCCGCCCCCCGGGAAGGCACCCGCCTCGTCGCTCCGAGTAGCACTTCCACGATTGCCGCCATCGCGGCCGCCGGCATTCACCAGGCGATGAACCAGTTCGCCCCGGTGCTCCCCGGCAACGACGACGGATCGGCGCCGGCGGGATCGCCAAATACCCCGTCCTTCCCGCCGCCACCCGTCGGTGCCACTGCCTCCCCCTCCTCAGCTGGCGGCGGCTTCGGCTCCTCCCTCCTTCTCCTCGGCGTGCTGGCCCTCTTCGGTCTAGCAGCCCCGAGAACCCCACCCAGATTCCTGTCGGCCGGCGCCAGGTATCGGCCGGCCCACTTCATCTGCGCGCTCGAGCGCCCTGGCTAGCTCCGCGGAGCCAAGTCAGGGCTGCGCCGGGAGCCCCTTTCAACCGCCCGGCGAACTAAATCGAGCAAAGGAACCAATCATGAGACGGCTATTGGCCGCTTTAGCGGCCAGCACCGCACTGGGATTGGGAGCCGCGAGCCCGGCGATGGGACTAGACCTCCCGACGCCGCCTCCGCCGCCCGCCCCCGTGCACGCAGCGGAACAGAGCAATGCCTCCACGGTGACTCAGGGAGACCCGAGCGCCACTGGCGGCAGCGCCAGCGCCACCGGAGGTGACGGCGGCGAAGCTAGCACCGGCAACACCCAGATCGGGAACGGCAACTCGATCTCGATCGGGATCGGCGGCGACGCCGACGCCGACGGTGGCGACACCACGGCGACCAGCGGCGACGCAACCGGGGGCGATGGCGGCGACGCCAGCGCCTACGGCGGCGATGCCGGAGCCGGCAACGGCGCGGTCGTGAAGCAGTCGAACGAGTCCTCCTCCCCGGAGAGCTCGGCCCCGCACGGCTACGGCCAGAAGGGCTGCGGCTGCAACAACGGACCGAGCAAGGAGTCCGGCTCCTCGCAGAGCAACCAGTCCAAAGTGGACCAGGGCTCGCCGGAAGCCACTGGCGGCAACGGCAGCGCAACCGGCGGTGACGGCGGCAACGCCGACACCGGCAACACGCAGATCGGGAACGGCAACGCGATCTCGATCGGGATCGGCGGCGACGCCGACGCCGACGGTGGCGACACCACGGCGACCAGCGGCGACGCAACCGGAGGCGATGGCGGCGATGCCAAGGCCGTCGGCGGCGACGCCGTAGCCGGCAACGGCGCGGTCGTCAAGCAGCACAACGAGTCCTCCTCCCCGGAGAGCTCGAGCCCCAAGAAGGGCTGCGGCTGCAAGGGCGGACCCCACAAGGAGTCCGGCTCCTCGCAGAGCAACCAGTCCAAAGTGGACCAGGGCTCGCCGGAAGCCACTGGCGGCAACGGCAGCGCAACCGGCGGTGACGGCGGCAACGCCGACACCGGCAACACGCAGATCGGGAACGGCAACGGCATCGCCGTCTCCCTGCCCTCGCACCCGGGCAAAGGCAGTCCGCCCGAGTCCTACGGTAAGGGCAATTCCTGCGGTTGCGAGCATCCGAAAGGCCACCCGAGCGGTGGTCATCCGAATGAGGCCGACGCCGACGGTGGCGACACCACGGCGACCAGCGGCGACGCAACCGGGGGCGATGGCGGCGACGCCAAGGCCGTCGGCGGCGACGCGACTGCCGGCAACGTGGCGGTCGTCGAGCAGCACAACGAGTCCTCCTCCCCGGAGAGCTCGGCCCCGCACGGCTACGGCCAGAAGGGCTGCGGCTGCCAGGGGGGTCCCCACAAGGAGTCGCACCCAAGCTCGGGCTCATCCCAGAGCAACGAGTCGAAAGTGCACCAGGGCGACCCGAAGGCAACCGGCGGCGGTGCAAGCGCCACCGGCGGCAAGGGCGGCAACGCCAACACCGGCAACACCCAGAAGTGGAACGGAAACGCCTACGCGGAATCGGTCTCCGAGGCCGACAAGGCCAAGCAGTCCAAGTGCGGCTGTGGAGGTCCGAAAGGCCATCCGAGCGGTGGTCATCCGAATGAGGCCAGCGCCAATGGTGGCGACACCACGGCGACCAGCGGCGACGCAACCGGGGGCGATGGCGGCGACGCCAAGGCCGTCGGCGGCGACGCTGTAGCCGGCAACGGTGCGGTCGTCAAGCAGCACAACGAGTCCTCCTCGCAGGGCTCGAGCCCGAAAGGGTGCGGCTGCAAAGGCGGTCCCGACAAGGGATCCGGTTCCACGCAGGACAACGCGTCCGACGTCAGCCAAGGCTCGCCCCAGGCGAGCGGCGGCGACGCCAGCGCGACGGGCGGTGCAGGCGGCGACGCCGACACCGGCAACAAGCAGATCGGCAATGGCAACAGCATCGCCGTTGTCCCACCCCCGCCTCCAGGTGGCGGTGGACCCATGCCCTTCGGCAAGGGTGAGTCCTGCGGTTGCGAGGGCCCGAAAGGCCATCCGAGTGAGGCCAGCGCTAACGGTGGCGACACCACGGCGACCAGCGGCGACGCAACCGGAGGCGATGGCGGCGACGCCAAGGCCATCGGCGGCGACGCGGCGGCGTTCAACGTCGCCAAGGTGTTCCAGTCGAACTCATCCGGCTGGTTGCACCCGTAGCGCGAGAGGGCTGGCGTCCTCTCAGGACTGGGACCCGGCGAGCTTCGGCTCGCCGGGTCCTGCCGATGCTTCGGCGGCGGCGATCAGCAAGGCACCGGACTCGACCAGCATCTGCGCTTCTTCGCGCAGGCGCGCCGGCACCACGACCATTTCGCGCAGCCAGTCGAGCAGCGTCGCCTCGCCTTCGATCTCGACCCCGGGCAGGCCGGCGCGGCCGACGACGACCGCCGCCAAGACCTCGATCGGCGACCCGGAGAGGGTCAGGTCGGGCTCGCCCAGGCCGCCGCGCGAGCCCGCGATCCAGCCGTCGCGAGCGCGCAACGCGAAGCTCTGGCCGTTGCTGCGCAGGCCGAGGTCGAAGCTCGCCTCGGCCGGCGGCCGCAGGACGACGCGCAAGGCGTTGGGCAGCGAGGACGGCGCCAGGCCGACCACGTCTTCGGCTTTCTGCACCTCCATCCCCCAGCGCGCCAGCTCGAGCATCGGCCGCTCGAGGCCGCGGCCGAGCTCGGTCAGCTCGTAGACGGTGGCGGAGACGGGCGCCTGCAGCTCGCGGCGGCTGACGATGCCGTCCTCTTCGAGGTCGCGCAGCCGCTTGGTCAGGACGTCGGTCGGGGCGCCGCCGACCGAGCGCGCCAGCTCGGAGAAGCGCAGCGGTCCGAGCGAGAGCTCGCGCACGATCAGCATCGACCAGCGCTCGCCGACGCGATCGAGCGCGCAGGCGAGGCTGCACTCCTGCCCGTATTCCCGGCGGGACATCGTCCCCATCCTAACAAGTACTTTGAGTTCTCAAAGCATCTACTTTGATTTCTGGTACGGTCCGCCGCGCGTGAACCGGATCGCCGACCTCACCTGGAAGCACCCGAAGCTCGTGCTGGCGGCGGTCGCCGCCTTCGCCTTCCTCGCGATCGCCGTCGGCCGCGACGTCGAGCAGCACCTGAAGGCAGCCGGCTTCACCGACTCCGCCTCGGAGAGCGAGCGCGCCGGCGGCGCTGCTGCGCGACTCGCTCGGCTACGACCCGAACCCCGGCCTGGTCGTGGTCGTCCGCTCGCCCGACGGCGGCCGGCTCGACCTCACCGACCCCGCCCTGCGCCGCCAGGTCGCGCCAGCTCAGCCGCGAGATCGCCGGGGTCGAGTACGTCGGCCGCGTCGTCGACCCGTTGCGCGACCGCCGCGCCGCCACCACCCTGCTCGCCCGCGACGGCGAGTCGCTGACGATCGCCGTCTACCTCTCCACCGACGACATCCAGGACGCCGGCGGCTACGCGGCCGAAGACGTCTCGGCGCTGCTCGCCGCGAGCCCGCTCGACACCGCGATGGGCGGCTACGCGGCCGGCTTCAACGAGACCAACGACCAGACCCGCGAAGACCTGACCAAGGCCGAGCTGATCGCCTTCCCGATCCTGGCCCTGCTGCTGCTGTTCGTCTTCCGCGGCGTCGTCGCGGCGGCGATCCCGCTGCTGCTCGGGGTGATCTCGATCGTCGGCACCCTCTTCGTGCTGCGGGTGATGTCGAGCTTCGCCGACACCTCGCTGTTCGCGCTCAACATCGCCACCGGGCTCAGCCTCGGGCTCGCGGTCGACTACGCACTGCTGCTGGTCTCGCGCTACCGCGAGGAGATCGGCAGGGGCGGGGCGACGCGAGAGGCGCACCGCCGTACCGTCCAGACCGCCGGCCGCACCGCCGTCTTCTCCGGCCTCACCGTTGCCGCAGCGATGGCGGCGCTGGTGCTGATGCCACAGCGCTTCCTCTATTCGATGGCGGTCGCAGGCGCCTCGGTCGCGGTGCTCTCGGCGCTGATGGCGATCCTCGTCGTCCCCTCGCTGCTGTCGCTGCTGGGCCCCCGCATCGACGCGCTCTCGATCCGCCGCGGCCCCGCCGTATCCGACACCTCCGACGGCTGGTACCGCCTCGCGCGCGGAGTGATGCGGCGGCCGGTCGCGGTCGCCCTGGCCAGCACCGCGCTGCTGCTGGCCGCAGCGGCGCCGCTGCTGTGGACGACCCTGACCGGGCCCAGCGCCGAAGCGGTACCGCCGGGCAAACCCTCCTACGACGCCTATCGCTACCTCGAAGCGCACTACCCCCGCGACGTCACCGAGGCGGTCACGGTGGCCGTCGACGGCGCGCGCCGGCCCCGCCCAGCTGGCGGCCTTTCAGCGCCGGGTCGACGCGGTCCCGGGCGTCGTCCGCGGCACCCCCTTCGTCGTCGCCTCGGGCGAAGTGTCGCCTACGCCAACTTCGCCCTCGCCGGGCCGGCGCTCAGCGGCGACTCCCAGGACTCGGTGCACGACGATCCGCGACCTCAGCCCGCCCGCCGGCCACCGCCGACGCTGGTCTCCGGCAACACCGCCGGCTTCATCGACCAGAAGCAGAGCCTCGTCGAACACGCACCGCTGGTCGTCGCCGTCATCGCCCTCACCACCCTGATCCTGCTCTTCCTGCTGACCGGCTCGGTCCTGCTGCCGCTGAAGACGCTGCTGATGAACACGCTGACCCTCGGCGCCACCCTCGGCATCCTCGTCCTCGCCTTCCAGGAGGGCTGGCTCGACTGGCCGCTCGACTACACCGGGCCGGCGGCGATCGAGGTGACCAGCATCGTCTTCCTCTTCGCCGTGCTCTTCGGCCTCGCCACCGACTACGCGGTGCTGGTGATGGCGCGGATCAAGGAGTACCACGACAACGGCGACAGCAACGAGGAGGCGGTCGCCAGCGGGATCGGTCGCACCGGCCGCGTGATCACCGCCGCCGCCCTGGCGATCGCCGTCGTCTTCCTCGCCTTCGGCGTCAGCTCCGTCTTCTTCGTCAAGCAGATCGCGATCGGGATGGCGGTCGGGGTGATGATCGACGCGACGATCGTCCGCGCCCTCCTCGTCCCCTCGCTGATGCGCCTGCTCGGCGAGTGGAACTGGTGGGCACCGGCCCCCCTGCGCCGCCTCCAAGTCCGTTTCGGTTTCTCCGAGGCCTGACCTCTCCCAAGGCAGCGCCTAACGGGTCGGGCGCGCCTTCGGCGCGTTCTCGGCCCGTGCCGCATGGGGCCGCGACGACCCTCGCCCCGGATCGGTGTGCGTAACTCTCGCTATGCGAGAAGAAAGAACAGTGATCGGAGGCGCATGTCGAGCAGGCGTCGGCCGTGTGAGTTCCCTCACATTACCCGCATATAAATTTATATCTGGGTAACTTAAGGGGATGGCAACCGAGCCGCGCACCCGCCTGGCCCGTGAGGACCGCATGGAGCAGACGCTCGCGGCGGCGCACGATCTGTTCGCCGAGCGTGGCTACGCGGCGGTGAAGATGGACGAGATCGCGGCGGCGGTCGGGGTGACCAAGCCGCTGCTCTACAACTACTTCGGCAACAAGGAGCAGCTCTACATCGCCTGCATGGAGCGGGCGGGTGACTCGCTGACGGCGACGGTCGCCGAGGCCGTCGGCTCCAGCGCCACCCCACGCGAGGCGCTGCGGGATGGCGTCCGCGCCTTCTTCGCCTTCCTCGACAGCGATCGCGCCGCCTGGGCGGTGTTGTTCGACGAGACCCTGCCGCGTGGAGGCGAGGTGGCCGACCGCGTCGCGGAATACCGCGGCCGCATCCTTGAGCTGGTCTCCGGTGCCACCCTCGCCCAGCTGCCGCAGGAGCGGCGCGACGCCGTGCGCATCCAGACCGAGGCGCTCTCCGTATCCCTGCTCGGCGCCGCCGAGGCACTCGCCCGCTGGTGGCTGCGCACTGAGGCGCTCAGCGCCGAGGAAGCGGCCGACCTCCTGATCGCCACGGTCGAGCCGGGACTGGCCGGCGGCAGCGCCACGACTTCCCCAACCCCCGACCAAGGAAACGACAAGCCATGAACAGCAAAACCCGTCGGGTTGCCGTTGTGGGCGGCAACCGGATCCCCTTTGCGCGCTCGAACAGCGTCTACTCGCACGCGTCCAACCAGGACATGCTCACCGCTGCCCTCGACGGGCTGATCGACCGCTTCAGCCTCGACGGCGAGACCCTCGGCGAGGTCGCCGGCGGCGCCGTGCTCAAGCACTCCCGCGACCGTGACCTGGCGCGCGAGAGCGTGCTCGGCACCCGGCTCGCCCCCGAGACCCCCGCCTACGACGTCCAGCAGGCCTGCGGCACCGGCCTGGAGACGACGATCCTGGTCGCCAACAAGATCGCCCTCGGCCAGATCGACTCCGGCATCGCCTGCGGCGCCGACACCACCTCCGACGCCCCGATCGCCCTCAACGAGCAGCTGCGCGAGACGCTGCTGGAGGCGAACCGGCAGAGTTCGACCGTCGGCAAGCTGCGCGCTCTGGCCGGCGTCCGTCCCGGCCACATCGTGCCCTCGGTCCCCCGCAACGAGGAGCCGCGCACCGGCCTCTCGATGGGCGAGCACTGCGCGATCATGGCGACCGAATGGGAGATCGGCCGCGAGGAGCAGGACGAACTCGCCCTCGCCAGCCACGAGAACCTGGCGGCCGCCTACGAGCGCGGCTTCCTCGACGACCTGATCACCCCCTACCTCGGCCTCGAGCGCGACCAGAACCTGCGCCCGGGCTCCAGCCTGGAGAAGCTGGCGAAGCTGAAGCCGGTCTTCGGCGGACCCGAGGGGACGATGACCGCGGCCAACTCGACCCCGCTCAGCGACGGCGCCTCGGCGGTGCTGCTCGCCTCCGAGGAGTGGGCGAAAGAGCGCCGCCTGCCGATCCTCGCCTACATCTCCGAGGGACAGACGGCAGCCGTCGACCACGTCCACAAGCGCGAAGGGCTGCTGATGGCGCCCGCCTACGCGATGCCGAAGATGCTCGACCGCGCCGGGCTGAAACTGCAGGACTTCGACTACTACGAGATCCACGAGGCCTTCGCCGCGCAGGTGCTCTGCACGCTGAAGGCCTGGGAGGACGCCGACTTCTGCAAGGAGAAACTGGGTCGCGACAAACCGCTCGGCGAGATCGACCGCAAGAAGCTCAACGTCAACGGCGGCTCCCTGGCCGCCGCGCACCCGTTCGCGGCGACCGGCGGGCGCATCGTCGCCGGCCTCGCCAAGCAACTGCACGAAGACGGCAAAGGCCGCGGCGTGATCAGCATCTGCGCCGCCGGTGGCCAGGGCGTCGTCGCCATCCTCGAGAGCGCTGGAGGCCAAAAATGAGCGACAGGTACTCGCAGATAGTGAACGCGCCCGTCGTCTCGACGGTCGTCAAGCAGCTGGGGCTGCCGCAGCCGGTCAGCCTCGACCGCTACAAGCCCGGCGTTCCCGTCATCGCCGGCCCGGTCCTGACCGGCGGCGCCGACGGCGGCCGCCTCGAGAAGGAGCTCTCCGCCTTCCTCGACCGCATCAAGGCCGAACGGGCCGGGACCGAGGGCAAGGCGAAGGCGCTGGTCTTCGACGCCACCGGCATCGCCGACTCGACCGAGCTGGTCGAGCTGCAGCGCTTCTTCTACCCGGCGGTCGGCCGCCTGCAGCGCAGCGGCCGCGTCGTCGTCCTCGGCACGCCGCCGGCCGAGGCCGGCTCCGCCCGCGCCCACACCGCGCAGCGGGCGCTCGAGGGCTTCACCCGCTCGCTGGCCAAGGAGGTCGGCGGCAGGGGCGCGACCGTGCAGCTGGTCTACGTCGCCGCGGGCGCCGAGGACCAGCTCGACTCGACCCTGCGCTTCCTGCTCTCGCCGCGCTCCGCCTATGTCTCCGGCCAGGTCGTGCGGATCGGCAAAGGCGTCGCGCCCGTGCCCGCGATCGACTGGGAGCGGCCGCTCGAGGGCAAGATGGCGCTGGTCACCGGCGCCTCGCGCGGCATCGGTGCCGCGATCGCCGACACCCTGGCCCGCGACGGCGCCAAGGTGGTCGGCCTCGACATTCCGCAGGCCGTCGACGACCTGCGCGCTGTAACCGGCGCGATCGGCGGCGAGGCGCTCGGCATCGACATCACCGCCGAGGATGCCCCCGAGCGCATCGCCGAGCACTTCCCCGACGGGGTGGACGTCGTCGTCCACAACGCCGGCGTGACCAAAGACCGGACGATCGCGAAGATGCCGGAAGAGCGCTGGGCGCAGCTGATGGAGATCAACCTCTCCAGCGAGGAGCGAATCAACGACGCCCTGCTCGACGGCAAACGGCTCAATCCCAACGGGCGCATCGTCTGCGTCTCCTCGCTCTCCGGCGTCGCCGGCAACTCCGGCCAGACCAACTACGCCGCCTCCAAGGCCGGCGTGATCGGGATGGTTGAATCGCTGGCGCCGGCGCTGGCCAAACGCAAAGCGACGATCAACGCCGTCGCCCCCGGCTTCATCGAGACGAAGATGACGGCGGCGATGCCGATCGGCCCGCGCGAAGCCGGCCGCCGGCTCAGCAGCCTCAGCCAGGGCGGCCTGCCGGTCGACGTCGCCGAGACGATCGCCTGGTTCGCTAGCCCCGCCTCGACCGGCGTCAACGGCAACACGGTCCGCGTCTGCGGCCAGAACCTGCTGGGGGCCTGAGATGGCGCTCCGCACACTGACCAGCTCGCCCAGCATCCTGCCGCTCTATGCCCGCGCCGCGGCGCCGATGGTTCCAGGCGCCTCGCTGCTGCCGTTCGTCCCCGGCGGCGGCGGCGAGATCCCCGACCTCGACCTGCAGCTCGGCGGCATCAGGCCCGACCCCGCGGCGGTCGCCGCCTACACCAGGGTCTGCGGCTTCCCGCTGCACGACCACCTGCCGCCGACCTACCCGCACGTCCTCGCCTTCCCGCTGCAGATGGCGGTGATGGCCGACGGCGGCTTCCCCTTCGGCGCCGTCGGCCTCGTCCACGTCGAGAACCGGATCGAGCAGCACCGGCGCATCGGGGTCGACGAGGAGCTGACGATCGAGGTGCGCCCGACCAAACTGCGGCCGCACCCCAAGGGCCAGACCTTCTCGCTCCTCACCGAGGTCTCGATCGACGGCGAGACGGTCTGGGAGAGCGTCAGCACGATGCTGCGGCGCGGCAAGGGCGACGCCGAGGCGAAGGAGAAGAGCGCCTTCCCGCCGCTGCCGCCGAGCGTGCCCGCCAATTCCGAGTGGAAGCTCGGCGGCGATCTCGGCCGTCGCTACGCCGCCGTCTCCGGCGATCGCAACCCGATCCACATGCACGCGCTGACCGCGAAGCCGCTCGGCTTCCCCAGCGCGATCGCCCACGGCATGTGGACCAAGGCACGCTGCCTGGCGGCACTCGACAACCGCCTGCCCGACGCCTTCGCCGTCGACGTCCGTTTCCGCAAGCCGATCCTGCTGCCGGCGAAGGTCGGGTTCGCCAGCGCCGTGGAGACCGAAGGCGTCGTTGCCTTCGCGGTGCGCGACGCCAAGCGCCAAACGCCTCACCTCGACGGCCGCGTCGCGCCGCTCGAGCCCAAGCCCAAAGCCAAGACCGGGAGGAAGAAGTGACGACCGCAACCGACAAGGGGAACGCCAGCGTGGCCGAGCGCGGCATGGGCTTCGGCCTGCGCCAGCTCAACCGCCTCGCCGGCTCCGACCTGCTGGACCGGATCCGCCTGCGCAAGCAGGTCGAGCGCGCTCTCTTCCAGGGGACCAAGAACGGCTTCCGCTCGGCCACCGCTGCCGGCCGCACCTTCAAGTCGGCGCAGCAGCTGGGCAAACCGGCGCGCCAGAAGAAGGGCAAGTCAACCGGCCTGTTCGATCTCGCCCCCGACGACGAGCAGCAGATGTTTCAGGAGGCCGGTCGCGCCTTCGCCGAGGAGAAGATCCGCCCGGCCGCGCTGAAAGCCGACGACGAGTGCGCGACGCCGGTGGAGCTGCTGGCAGGAACTGCCGAGCTCGGGGTCAGCATGCTCGGCGTTCCGGAGGAGCTCGGTGGCGTCATGCACGAGCAGTCGGCGGTGACCAGCGTGCTGATCGGCGAGGCGCTCGCCCACGGCGACATGGGCATCGCCTACGCCGCCCTCGCCCCCGGCGCCGTCGCCACCGCGATCGGCCTTTGGGGCAGCGCCGAGCAGGAGACCACCTACCTGCCGGCCTTCACCGGCGAGGACATCCCCGCCGCCGCCCTGGCGATGCTGGAGCCGCGGCCTCTGTTCGACCCGCTGCAGCTCGAGACTGTGGCGAAGAAGAAAGGCGAGGACTGGGTCCTGACCGGCGCCAAGTCGCTGGTCGCCCGCGCCGCCGAGTGCGAGCTGTTCCTGATCGCCGCCGAGGCCGAGGGCATCGGCCCGGCCCTGTTCGTGGTCGAGTCCGGCGCCAAAGGCCTCTCGGTCGAGCCAGAGCCGGCGATGGGGCTGCGACCCGCCGCCACCGGCCGCCTGCTGATCGACAAAGTCAAACTGCCGGCGAGCGCCCTGCTCGGCGAGGACAAGTTCAAAGCGAAGGACTACGCCGCGGCCGTCAACCGCTCGCGGATCGCCTGGTGCGCGCTCGCCACCGGCACCTCGCAAGCGGTGCTCGACTACTTGATCCCCTACGTCAACGACCGTCAGGCCTTCGGCGAACCGATCTCCAACCGCCAGGGCGTCGCCTTCGCGGTCTCCGACGTCGGCATCGAGAGCGAAGGCATGCGGCTCGCCACCTACCGGGCCGCCAGCCGCGCCGACCGTGGCGAGAGCTTCGACCGTGAGGCGGCAATCGCGCGGCGGCTCTGCGCCGCCAAGGGCATGCAGATCGGCTCCCAGGGAGTGCAGCTGCTCGGCGGCCACGGCTTCGTCAAGGAGCACCCGGTCGAGCGCTGGTACCGGGACCTGCGGGCAGCGGGCGTGATGGAGGGCGCCCTGCTCGTCTAGGCGACCGCCCAGATTGCGAAGCGAAAGGCCCCGGACAAGGAACAGGATCATGATCAACCTCGAGATACCAAAGAAGTTCAAGCCGCTGGCAACCCAGGCCAACCAGGTCGCGACCGAGGTCTTCCGGCCGATCTCGCGCAAGTACGACGAGGCCGAGCACGCCTACCCGAAAGAGCTCGACATGCTGGCGTCGCTGATCGACGGCATGAACGAGGGCTCCGACATCGGCGGCGCTGGCGCCGCTGGCGTGCGCCGCGAGAAGAGCGACGACGGCGAGAACCGCAACGGCTCCAACCTCTCCACCGTGCTCGGCATCATCGAGCTCTGCTGGGGCGACGTCGGCCTGCTGCTCTCGATGCCGCGCCAGGGCCTCGGCAACTCGGCGATCGCCTCGGTGGCAACCGAGGAGCAGCTGAAGCAGTACGGCGGCAAGTGGGCGGCGATGGCGATCACCGAGCCGGAAGCCGGCTCGGACTCGGCCGCGATCCGCACCACGGCCGAGCTCGACGGCGACGAGTACGTGCTCAACGGCGAGAAGATCTTCGTCACCTCAGGCGACCGCGCCGACCTGATCGTGGTCTGGGCGACGCTCGACCGCTCCAAGGGGCGGGCGGCGATCAAGTCGTTCATCGTCGAGCGCGACAACCCCGGCCTGAAGCTGGACCGGCTCGAGCACAAGCTCGGGATCCGCGCCTCCGACACCGCCAACTTCACCCTGCAAGATTGTCGGGTGCCGGTAGAGGCCCTGCTCGGCGACCCCGAGGTCAAGGAGAAAGGCTTCGCCGGGGTGATGGAAACGTTCGACAACACGCGGCCGCTGGTCGCGGCGATGGCGGTCGGCGTCACCCGCGCCGCCCTCGAGGAGACCCGCGTGCACCTGAAGCAAGCAGGGGTCGAGGTCGACTACTCCGTCCCCGCCCTCTCCCAGCACGCCGCGGCGGCGCGCTTCCTCGAGATGGAGGCCGACTACGAGGCGGCCTGGCTGCTGACCCTGCAGGCGGCCTGGATGGCCGACAACAGCAAGCCGAACTCGCTGCAGGCCTCGATGGCCAAGGCCAAGGCCGGCCGCGCCTGTGTCGACGTCACGCTCGGTTGCGTCGAGCTCTGCGGCAGCGTCGGCTACGGCGAGAACGAGCTGCTGGAGAAGTGGGCCCGCGACGCCAAGATCCTCGACATCTTCGAGGGCACCCAGCAGATCCAGCTGCTGATCGTGGCTCGGCAGCTGCTGAAGAAGAGCTCGAGCGAACTTAGGTAGCCAGGGATCAGGGCCACCGAACCCTGCCTAACCGCCGACGGGCCTATTTCCCTCCATATAGGAGCGTTTGAGGCCCGTCGGCGGAGGTTCGGGGTCGCGGGTGCGGCAGACTGGCGCGCGTGAACCTGATCGAGGACCTGATGGAGCGGTCGCCCGCCTCGCGACTGGGGATCGTCGCCGTCGATGGGGAGGCGAACCGGCGGGACTGGTACTTCGGCGAACTGATCGCCTGCTCGGCAGGGCTGTCGGGGGCGTTTGCGGCGCGGGGCGTGAAGCGCGGCGACGTCGTGATGACGCTGGTCGGGAACCGGATCGAGTGGGTGCTGGCGCTGCTCGCCTGCTGGCGCATGGGTGCGGTGGCGCTGCCCTGCAACACGCAGCTGCGCCGCGGCGACCTCGAGCTGCGCGTCGCGGCTGCGAACCCGGCGCTCTGCGTCGGCGAGGAACGCCTGCTCGGCGAGCTGCCGGACGGCGTGCCGGCGATGACGATGGCCGAGATCGCCCGCGTCCTCGACGAGGATCGCCCGCAGGAGACCCCGGCCGCGGTCGGCGAGATCGACCCCGAGGACCCGGCGCTGATCGTCTTCACCTCCGGCACCACCGGCGAGCCGCGCGGCGTGGTCCACGCCTACCGCTACCTGTTCGGCCAGCAGATCCAGGCGGAGCACTGGTTCGGCTCGCGCAAGGGCGAGCTGGCCTGGTGCACGACCGCCACCGGCTGGTCGAAGTCCGCGCGCAACGTCTTCCTCGCCCCCTGGCTGACCGGCGCCGCCGCGGTCATCCACGACGGTCGTTTCGAGCCCGAGGAGCGGCTGGACTTCGCCCAGGCCCTCGGCGTCAACGTCCTCTGCCAGGCGCCGACCGAGTACCGGATGCTGGCCAAGCGCACCGCCCTGCGCCCCCTCCCCGCCCTGCGCCGCATGGTCTCCGCCGGCGAGCCGCTCGACCCGGAGACGATCGCCGCCTTCCGCGACGCCACCGGGCTCGAGCCGGCCGACGGCTACGGCCAGACCGAGACCGGCCAGGTGACCGGCAACCTCGCCGGTGAGCCGGTCCGCCAGGGCTCGATGGGCCGCCCGCTGCCGGGGATCGAGACCCGGATCGTTGCGGGCGAGCTGCAGCTGCGCGCCGCCTCCTCCCCCACCTTCTTCTCCCGCTACCTCGACGGCGAGCGCTTCGAGGGCGAGTGGTGGCCGACCGGCGACCTGGTTCGCGAGGAGGAGGGCCACCTCTTCTTCGAGGGCCGTGACGACGACATCATCCTCAGCTCCGGCTACCGGATCGGCCCCTTCGAGGTCGAGTCGGCGCTGCAGTCGCACCCAGCGGTCGCCGAGGCCGCCGCCGTCGCCGCCCCCGATCCCGAGCGCGGCGCCGTCGTGCGGGCGATCGTCGTCCCCCGCGAGCGCGAGCCCAGCGAGGAGCTGGCCCGTGAGCTGCAGGATCACTGCAAGCGCGTCGCCGCCCCCTACAAGTTCCCCCGCATCGTCGAGTTCGTAGCCGAGCTGCCGAAGACGAGCAGCGGCAAGATCAAGCGGGCGCAGCTGCGCCACGAGTAACCTGCACCGATGGCCACGACCGAGGCAACCGATGCCGCCACCGTCGCCCGTGCCTACTTCGAGGCGGTCGGCAGACGCGACCTCGAGGCGATGACCGCGCTCTACGAACCCGGCGCAGTCGGCGAGATCTACGGCCTGGTCGAGCTGACCGTGCCTGGCACGTATCGCGCCTGGTTCGGCGACCTCTTCCGCGCGGTTCCCGACTTCGAGCTGGAGATCGTCGAGATCGTCGCCAGCGGCGACAAAGCGGCGGTGCGCTGGCAGGCGACCGGCACTTTCGACGGCACCACCCGCTTCGAAGGGCTGGAGCCGAACGGCGCCAGCGTCGACGTCCGCGGCTGCGACGTGCTCACCGTTCGCGACGGCCGCATCCAGCACAACGACGCCTACATGAACGGGGCCGAAATGATGCGCCAGCTCGGCGCCCTGCCACCGCAAGGCTCGGCGCCCGAAAAGGCCTGACCGCGGCTCTGAACGCGAAGACGCCTGCTCGCGGTGCTGCGCAACCGCCGCGACTGAACGAGCGAGCGCGGCGCTAGACGGCGAAGCCCTCGGCGGCGTCGACCGGCCGCCCGAGGTGGAAGCCCTGGGCCATGTCGACCCCGTAGGCGCGCAGCATCCGCATCGTCTCGTCGTCCTGAACGAAACCGGCGATCGTGCGCTTGCCGAGGCCGCGGGCGATCTCGACGATCGCCTTCACGGTCAGCTGGTCGGCGTCGTTGCGCGGCAGGTCACGGATGAAGGACCCGTCGATCTTGATCACGTCGAAGGGGATCTCCTTCAGGTGGTGGAAGGGGCTGAAGCCGGCGCCGTAGTCGTCGATCGCGATCTCGCAGCCGAACTCGGTGAGGCGATCGGCGAAACCGGCGGCGGTCTCGTAGTCCTCGACCTGCGCCGTCTTGGTGATCTCGAAGGTGCAGCGGCCCGGGTCGGCGTCCCCCTCGTCGAGCTGGCGCTCGATGAATTCGAGCACCGAGATATCGGTCAGCGAGGCGCCGGAGAGGTTGACGTGGAGGGAGACCGGCTTGCCGGCGCGCTCGCGCTCGGCCAGCAGCTCCAGCGCCCGCGCCACCACCCAGCGGTCCAGCTCCTGCACCATGCCCGAGCGCTCGGCGACCTCGATGAAGGAGGCGGCGGACAGCAGCTCGCCGCTCTCGCTGGTCATCCGCAGCAACAGCTCGTAGCGCTCGATACCGCCAGAGGCGACGCTGTGGATCGGGTGAGCGGCGAGGCTGAGCCGGTTCTGGGTGAGGGCGTCGCGGATCCGGGCGCTGGTCGTCTGGCTGCGCTGCGGCACCCGGCCCGGCTCCTCGGGTCCGTGGAAGAGAGCGATCCGGTTGCGCCCCTCCTCCTTGGCCCGGTACATCGCCTGGTCGGCGGCGACGAGGACGGCCTCGGAACTGCCGTCGCGCTTGCCGCCGAACATCGTGATGCCAACGCTGATCGTCGCCTCGCCGAGCTCAGAGCCACCCGGGAAACCCTCGGCGACCTGCGCCCGCAGGTCCTCGCCCAGCTGCAGCGCCCCGCCGGTGTCGGTCTGCGGCATCAGCACCGCGAACTCATCGCCGGAGAGGCGGGCGACGATGTCGGTCTCGCGCACCCGCTCGCGCAGGATCTCGGCAACGCGGCGGATCAGGTTGTCGCCGGGCAGGTGGCCGAGCCGGTCGTTGACCTCCTTGAGGCCGTCGATGTCGATGATCATCACCGCACCCTGGCCGCCGTAACGGGCGGAGAAGGAGACGTAGCGGTCGAGTTTGGCGCGGAAGGTGCGCCGGTTGAGCAGGCCGGTGAGCGAGTCGTGGTCGGCCAGGTAGCGCAGCTCCGCCTCAGTCCTCTCAGCCTGCGCCAGCGCTCCCTCGAGGACCCGGCGATCCTCCGTGGTGAGCTTGCCGAGGGCCTTCTCCACCGCTGGATCGCGCTTTTGAGAGGCCCCGCCGTTCTCCACCCATAGAAGTTATTGGCTGGCTGCGACGGCGGAGTGGGGAACCCCGGCGTTTTGGCCAGGGGACTCGAATTTCGGCGATCCCCAGAGGCGAATAGTTGGCGAGTATGCCTGCGCGGGTAGGCTGAAAAACGCATGACCAACAGGCTCGCCAAGGAGACCAGCCCGTACCTGCTCCAGCACCGCGAGAACCCGGTCGACTGGTACCCCTGGGGCGGGGAAGCGCTGGCTCGCGCCAGCGAGGAAGACCGGCCAATCCTGCTCTCCGTCGGCTATTCAGCCTGCCACTGGTGCCACGTGATGGAGCGCGAGTCCTTCGAGGATCCCGAGACCGCGGCCTACATGAACGAGCACTTCGTCAACGTCAAGGTCGACCGCGAGGAGCGCCCCGACGTCGATGCGATCTACATGGAGGCGGTGCAAGCGATCAGTGGCCACGGCGGCTGGCCGATGACCGTCTTCCTCGATCCCGAGGGCGTGCCGTTCTACGGCGGCACCTACTTCCCGCCCGACGAGAGCCGCGGCATGCCGAGCTTCCAAATGGTGATGGAAGCCGTGCTCGACGCCTTCGCGAACAGGCGCGAGGAGATCCGCGAGCGCGCCGGGGAGACGCGTGCGCGGCTCGGCGCAATCGGCCTGGTCGAGCCGCAGGGCGAGCCGCCGCAGGCGGCGCAGCTGGACGAGGCGACCACGCGCCTGCTCGCCGCCGCCGACCGCGAGCGCGGCGGCTTCGGCACCGCTCCCAAGTTCCCGCCCGCCTCGGCCCTGGAGCTGCTGCTGGTCCGCGGCGAGCACGAGGTCGTCGAGCGCACGCTCGACGCGATGCTGGCCGGCGGCATCTACGACCAGCTCGGCGGCGGCTTCGCCCGCTACAGCGTCGACGCCGTCTGGCTCGTCCCCCACTTCGAGAAGATGGTCTACGACAACGCCCTGCTGGCCCGCGCCTACCTGCACGGCTGGCAAGTGCTCGGCCACGAGCGCTACCGCCGCGTCTGCGAAGAGACGCTGGACTGGATGCTGGCCGAGATGCGCGGCCCCGAGGGGGGCTTCTACTCAGCCCTCGACGCCGACTCCGAGGGCGAGGAGGGGCGCTTCTACGTCTGGACGCCGGAGCAGATCCGCGACGTTCTCGGCGCCGGCGCTGACCCGGTCATCGAGTTCTACGGCGTCAGCGAGCGCGGCAACTTCGAGGGCGCCAGCATCCTCCACCTCGCCGACCCGTGTCGAGTTTCTCGGGATATGCCCGAGAAACTCGACACACCCCGGCTGAACGAAGCCCGGCGCGCCCTCTACGAGGCCCGCGCCAAGCGCGTCTGGCCGGAGCTCGACGACAAGCGGCTCGCCGCCTGGAACGCGCTGGCGATCACCGCCCTGGCCGAGGCCGGTGCCGTGCTCGGCCGCGATGACTATCTGGATGCCGCCCGCAGCTGTGCCGAGTTCGTCCACGACAAGCTGCGCGACAAGGAGGGGCGCCTGCTGCGCACCTACAAGGACGGTGAGGCCCGCCTCAATGCCTACCTCGAGGACCACGCCTTCCTGCTGGAGGCGCTTTTGACGCTCTACGAAGCGAGCTTCGAAACGCGCTGGTTCGAGCGCGCCCGCAGTCTTGCCGAGGAGACGATCGAGCGCTTCGGCGACTCCGAGCGCGGCGGCTTCTTCTCGACCTCGAGCGACCACGAGCAGCTGATCGCCCGCCGCAAGGAGATCGGCGACCACCCGATCCCCTCCGGCAACAGCTCGGCCGCGATGGGCCTGCTGCGGCTCGCCGCCCTGACCGGCGAGCGCGGCTACGAGCGCCAGGCCGAGGGCGTCTTCGCCCTCTTCGCCAAAACGGCGGTCCAGCATCCCGAGTCCTTTGCCCACCTGCTCCGCGCCCTCGACTTCCACCTCTCGCCGACCAGGGAGGTCGCCCTCGCCGGCGATGAGGGCGGCGAACTGGCCGCGGTCGTCCGCGCCGGCTTCCGTCCCCACCTGGTCCTGGCTGGCGGCCCCGAGGGCAGCACCGAGCCGCCACTCCTACGCAACCGGCCGACCGTCGACGGCCAGCCCACCGCCTACGTCTGCGAGCACTTCAGCTGCCGTGCTCCTGTGACCGATCCCACGGAGCTGGCCACCCTGCTTTAACCACTCCTCGCCGGACGGTCTGCAAGGATGCCCGCCAGTGTCTGGCTCCTTCTTCACGTTCCCCGCCGGTCGCCGGTCCAAGTGGGTCGTCTTCGCCATCTGGTTCGTGGCGATCTTCATCGCCGCCGGACCCGCCAACCTGCCCGGCAAGTTCGAAGACGCCGAAAGCAACGAGGCGACCTCCTACCTGCCTGGCGACGCCGAATCGACCAAGGCGCTCAACGCCACGGAGGAGCTCCAGAAGGGAGAAATCGCCCCGGCAGTGATCGTCTTCCGCGACGACTCCGGGCTCACCGCGGCGGACTTCAGGGCGATCGAAAACAACGTCGGGAAGATGACCGAGGAGAAGTTCCCGGGCGTCATCGCCGACGGGGCCACGGCGGCATCGGGAGGCAAAGCCCCGGCGGCGGAGCGCGGCGAAACGGGCGGAAGCGACCAACTCGGCGCAGTCGAGCCCGGCTGCGGCACCCCGACCAGCACCGTCCCCGGCCAGCCAGCCAGCTACGCACCGTTCGTCGGTCCCGTTTGCTCGCAGGACGGCAAAGAGGCGATCGTCACGGCGTACATCAACGCCGAAGGCGAGGGTGAACGGATCGTCGACCCGGTCAAGGCCTGGCGCGAGGTGCTCGAAGAGCCCGGCGCCGGGCTCGAAGCGAAGATCACCGGCGGCGCCGGATTCTCGGCCGACGCGATCGAAGTCTTCGAAGGGATCAACGGAACCCTGCTGCTGGCCGCGCTCAGCCTCGTGATCTTCCTGCTGATCGTGATCTACCGCTCGCCGATGTTCTTCTTCATCCCGCTGATCGCGGTGATCTTCGCGGAGACGCTCTCGCGCTCGATCGGCTACGGCGTCTCGGAGCTGGGCGTAACCATCAACGGCCAGTCGAGCTCGATCATGTCGGTCCTGGTCCTCGGCGCCGGCACCGACTACGCCCTGCTGCTGGTCGCCCGTTACCGCGAGGAGCTGCACCACACCGCCGACAAGCACAAGGCGATGCGAACCGCGCTGGAATCGGCCGGGCCGGCGATCTTCGCCTCAGCGCTGACCGTCGTCGCCGCCCTGCTCTGCTTGCTGATCGCGAAGGTCAACGGCACCTCCGGCCTCGGCCCGATCGCGGCGATCGGCATCGCCTGCGCGGCTCTGTCGATGCTGACCCTGCTGCCAGCGCTGCTGACGATCTTCGGCCGCCGCGCCTTCTGGCCCTTCGTCCCCCACACCCCCGAGACCGCGCCGCAAGCCGAGGCGATCTCCGAGGGTGCGCGCAGGCGGATCGTCGAGGGCTCCGGTGCCCTCGCCCTGCTGCAGGTCGTCTTCGCCTCGCTCGTCGTCCTGGTCCTGCTGCCGCTGGTGCTGATCAACTGGCTGCTGCGGATCCTCACTGGCAGGCGGATCCCCTCGCTGATCGTCGGCCCGCTCGACCGCGCGATCTTCACCCCCTACGAGATCCGCCGCCACCGCCTCGAGCACGCGGCCGATGCCACCCACGGCTTCTGGGCGCGCCTCGGTCAGCGGGTCGCGATCTCTCCCCGCCGGGTCATGTTCGGCTCAGTCGGGGTGCTGCTGATCTTCTGCGCCGGCTTCGCCTTCTTCTCCACCGAACTGACCAGCGAAGACACCTACCGCGAGGAAGTCGAATCGGTCGAAGGCCAGACGCTGCTGAACAAGAGCTTCCCCTCGGGGAAGACGGCGCTTACCGACATCGTCGTCTCCGACCCGGGAGAGGTGGGCGCGGTGCAGAGCGCGGTCGAAGGCGTCGACGGGGTCGAGGAAGTCTCAGGGCCGGTCGCCAGCGGGCAGCCGGGGACCCTGATCCAGGCGACGCTCGAACCCAACCCCTACTCGACCGAGGCGTTCGATCGGATCGAACCGATCCGCGACGCCGCGCACGGAGCCTCCCCGGAAGCGCTCGTCGGCGGGCCGACCGCGGTCGAATTCGACGTCCGCGACGCCGCCGGCTGGGACTCGATGGTGATCCCGCCGATCATCCTCCTCGTCGTCTTCCTGATTCTGATGCTGCTGCTGCGGGCGGTGATGGCGCCGCTGGTCCTGATCGGCACCGTCATCCTCAGCTACCTGGCGGCACTCGGCGTCGGTTATTTCTTCTTCGACGTCGTCTTCGGCTTCCCGGGCTCGGACCCATCGCTGCCGCTCTTCGCCTTCGTCTTCCTGGTCGCGCTCGGCGTCGACTACAACATCTTCCTTGTCGCCCGCGCCCGCGAGGAAACCGAAAAACACGGCTCCGAACAGGGCATCCTGCGCGCCCTCGCGGTCACCGGCGGTGTCATCACCAGCGCCGGAATCGTCCTCGCCGGCACCTTCTCCGTCCTCGCCGTCCTCCCGCTCACCTTCCTCACCGAGCTTGGCTTCGTGGTCGCCTTCGGCGTCCTCCTCGACACCTTCCTCGTCCGCAGCGTCCTCGTCCCGGCGATCGCCCTCACCCTCGGTGACAAGTTCTGGTGGCCGTCGGCGCTGTCGAAGCCACGGGCCGAGCGTCCGGGCGATACCCCGGTCGCCTAGACGGCTAAAGCGCGAACTCGCGTACCTCGTCCAGCACGACCTGGCCGCCGACCTCGGCACGGTCCTCGCCCAGCGAGCGCGCGTGCAGCAGCGAGCCCTCGCCCTGGCGGATCGTCAGCGGCCGCCCCAGCTCAGCCGCGAGCATGATCGCCGCCGAGCCGGTGGCCTCATCCTCACCGACTCCGTCGGCGAGCGAGAAGCAGCGCGAGCGCACCACGCCGGCTTCTTCGTCGGCCCAGGCCCAAAGGTAGATTTCGTCCTCGCGCCCGCCGGGCGGGCCGTTGAGTGCCTCGACCTCGGCAGGCGATCCGAGCTCGATCAACTCCCAAGGGGGCGACCACTCGGCCCGGGCGACGACATAGGTCAGCCCGCCCTGTCCCCTCACCACCACCTCGCCCGCCGGTGGACGCAGCGCCTCGACCGTCCCGCCCTCGTTCGCCAGCAGCCAAGCGGTACCGACGGTCGGGTGTCCGGCGAAAGGCAACTCCAGCCCCGGGGTGAAGATGCGGATCTCTCCTCGCGCGCGGTCATCGACAAAGACCGTCTCCGAGAAGCCGAGCTCGTGCGCGACCGCCTGGCGCCGCCCCTCGGGCACCTCGCCGCCGTCGAGGAACACCCCCAGCGGGTTGCCGTGTCCGCCCGCCTCGTCGCAGAAGACCCGCAGGACGTGGAGCTGCGCCACCGGCCCTCCCGCCCTAGAGGATCGGCAGGAAGTTTTCGATCTCGAAGGGGGTGACCTGGACGCGGTAGTCGTCCCATTCCTGCCGCTTGATCTCGACGAAGCGGCGGAAGGTGTGCTCGCCCAGCGTCCGCAGGACCAGCTCCGAGTCGGCGGCGACCTCGATCGCCTCGCCCAGCGTCGCCGGCAGCTGCTCGATGCCCTGGTGGGCCAGCTCCTCCTGGGAGAGGTGGTAGAGGTTCTGCTCCATCGGCTCCGGCAGCTCGTAGCCCTTCTCTATCCCTTCCAGCCCCGCCTGCAGCATGCCGGCGAAGCAGAGGTAGGGGTTGGCGGCCGGGTCGGGACAGCGCAGCTCGGCCCGGGTCGCGCCCTCCTGACCGGGGTGATAAAGCGGGACCCGGATCAGCGCTGAGCGATTGCGCCGCGACCAGGCCAGGTAGACCGGCGCCTCGTAGCCGGGGACCAGGCGCTTGTAGGAGTTGACCCACTGGGCGAAGAGCGGCGAGATCTCACGCGCGTGCTTGAGCTGGCCGGCGATGAACGACTTCGCCGTCGGCGAGAGGTAGTACGGATCGTCCGCGTCGTAGAAGGCGTTCTTGCCGTCTTTGGCCAGTGACTGGTGGACATGCATCCCCGAGCCGTTCTCGCCGAACAGCGGCTTTGGCATGAAGCTCGCGTGCCAGCCGTATTTCATCGCGTACTCCTTGACGACGATGCGGTAGGTCATGCAGTCGTCGGCCATCTCCAGCGCGTTCTTGTAACGCATGTCGACCTCGTGCTGGGAGGGGCCGACCTCGTGATGGGTGTACTCGACGTGGATCCCCATCTTCTCCAGGGCCAGCACCGTGTCGCGGCGCACGTCGGAACCGGCGTCGAGCGTGGTCAGGTCGAAGTAGCCGCCCTCGTCGAGGACCTCGGGCACGCCGCCCTCGGGCTTGGCGGAGCGGAAGTAGAAGAACTCCAGCTCGGGGCCGATGTTGTAGGCGTCGAAGCCCATCTCTTCGGCCCGCTTCATCGCCCGCTGCAGGATCCAGCGCGGGTCACCCTCGTAGGGGCCGCCACCAGGCACGCGGATGTCGCAGAACATGCGCGCGACCGCGTTCTCATCCTCCGGGCGCCAGGGGATCAGGGCGAAAGTCGAGGGATCGGGCATGGCGATCATGTCCGACTCCTCGATCGGGTTGAAGCCGGTGATCGAGGAGCCGTCGAAGCCCATGCCGCCGTCGAAGGCGTCCTCGAGCTCGGCCGCGTTGATCGAGAAGCTCTTCAGCTGACCCAGCACGTCCGTGAACCAGAGGCGGACGAAACGGACGTCGTTGCTCTTGACGATCTCCAGCACGTCAGCGGCACTACTGGGCTGCTCTGCCATTCCGGCCTCCTTGGCTTGTCCGCGAGAAGGGGGCAACGATAGGCGAATGAACCACGCGAATGAACCAAAGAGGTGCACAGCGACGTAATCCGGGTAGAGAGCGACCAGTCTCGGCCGGGATAGAGGAGCTTGCGAAGACGTCCGAAAGCAGCTATAACTTACTCCTGGTAAGTAAAGGGCTCAAAGTAAAGTAAAGGCCACGTAAAGGCTCTGTAAAGCGAAATCCGCCGAGTCAGAGCCAGAGACGAGAAGCGACGTGACTGTAAAAACCGCAGTGAGCAGATTTCAGATCCACGATGAGCTGACCGCTCCCGACGAGAGCGCTCCGCTGATCAAGACCATCCAGGCGACCGGCGGTGCGGTCACCAAGTTCGTCGGCGTGCTCGCCGGCTCCCCCGCTGTCCTGCGGGCCTACACCCGCATGCGCTCGGAGCTGCGCGGCGGCGTCCTGCCGCAAGCGACCCGCGAGCGGATCGCCCTGGCGGTCGCCGAGCATCGCGAGGACGCCTACAGCATCGCCCAGCACGCGAAGTCGGCGCGCCGGGCCGGGCTCGGCCTCGACGAGGTCTCCCGCGCTCGCAGCTTCACCTCCGCCGACGAGAAGGAGGCAGCGCTGCTGCTCTACCTCAAGGAGGCCCTCGACGCGGACGGCCCTCCCCCACTCCATCTGCACGAGGAGGCGCGGGAGATCGGCTGGACCGACGAGGAGATCCTCGAGGCAGTCGGGCACCTGGCGCTGAACGAGTTCCAGAGCTTGATCGCGAGTGCAGCGGCGCTGCCTAAAGATCAGGCGACGCCGCGAGTGCTTCCCTCGGTCGCTTAGAGCAACGGGGGAGGACTCGCTGGAGCAACAGCGGGAGGCTCCATCGAGCCCTCCCCCGTTGCTCCCATGGGTCCGAGGGGACTAACCCTCCACCAGGGTGGCGGTGTAGAGCAGCCGCGCAGTCGAGTACTTGCAGCCGAAGGTGGCGCGTTTGTTGACCTTTTCCAGGGGCTCGCCCTGGCGGATGTCAGTGGAGTTGGTGCAGGTGCCGGGGGCGCGACTGGCGCGCCAGACCTCGTTGGCGGGCAGGTCCTGGGCGAAGGCCGGGGCCCAGGTCGGCACGGTGATGGCGACGATGTCGCCCTTTTCGACCGCCAGCGAGGAGCCGAACTTGACCGTCTGCCCCAGGTAGGGCGTGAGGACCTTGATCGAGCCCTGGCTGCGCAGGCTGTAGCGGGGCGGGTTGGTGCCGGGGATGCGGCGCAGGATCGCGAGACGAGCCTCCGGCGGCGTGCCGAAGAAGCCGTTGAAGAAGGAGCGCTGCTTGTCGGTCGGCTGGGCCAGGGTCAGGGTCCAGGCCTTGATCGTGCCGTCATGGGGGACGATGAAAGGCGAGCGGGTCTGGCCGTTGCTGACCTGGAAGCCGGTGACGCTGCCGATCGCTTGGCAGGGCAGGCCGGGGCAGGACGGGTCCGGCGTGGTCGAGGTCTGGCCGAGCACCACTTGCGTGCTGGGCACTTTGGCGGTGCTGGTGCCGACGAGAAGGGCGGTCAGGAGCGCCAGGGAGCCCAGGGCCAGGACCAGTGCCAGCCGGCGAACCCGGCGCGGCGAACCCGCGGCAAACGCTCCGTGCGAAGACCTCGACATACCCATGCTCCTCTCGTTGAAAATCGCTCTGAGCAGGGCAGATTAGCTGCCGACGCGGGCGTAGCTAACGGCGATCGCGTAGCGGAGCATGCCGACGCCCTCGAACTCGAGCGCTTCGCTGGCGGCCGCGGTGAGGTCCCAGGCGCGCCCTTTGACGAAGGGACCGCGGTCGATCACCGGCGCGATCACCGCCTGGCCTTCGTAAGCGAACTTGACCATCGTTCCGCACGGCAGGCTGCGGTGGGCGACGCCAATCGTGGTCGCCCGCAGCGTCTGCCCGCAGGCCGTTTTGTTGCCATAGAGGCCGGGGCCGTACCAGCTGGCGCCGGCACTGCGGAAGGGGCTGAAGACGAGGTCCTGCCCGACCGCTGCGACGGAAGAAGCGCCGCCGGTCGACGCCTGGGCCGAGCCCGCGCAAGAGGCGACGATCGCCAGAAGGGCGAGGATGGCGGCCACGCGCGAGCGCAGGAGGGCATGGTGGTTTCTGCGTAGTTGCATATCTCTTCTGACGCTTACGGGGTTAGCTGTCGGGCTCGCGCTTAAAGAGCTGCGCTACGCGGCGGATGCCGGCGATTCGCCCCAACCAAATGGGTCCCCCGCTCCCCGCGGTATATGGCGGAGATTCAGCGGAAAGTTGGCGGAAGATTAGCAAAGGCTAAGACAGAAAACCGTGCATAGGTCGAGGATCGGCCCCAGAATGGGAAAGGCCCCTGCGAGGGGGCCTTTCCTTTAGCGGGCCTGTAAGCCGGATCCTGTCTTGAGCGGCCATCTATCTATGCGGCCTACCTGGACCTCGCCGAGCCGGGTCGACGGTCCTGCTTGGCCTTGCACCGGGCGGGGTTTGCCTGGCCGCCGCGTCACCGCGGCGCCGGTGCGCTCTTACCGCACCATTTCACCGTTGCCTGTACGCGACTCACGTGTGGCCGCGCCATCGGCTGTGTATTTCTGTGGCACTTTCCCGCGGGTTTCCCCGGGTGGGCGTTACCCACCGCCCTGCCCTGTGGTGTCCGGACTTTCCTCGAGGGGTTTTCTCTCCCCCCGCGGTCCGCTCGGCCCGCATAACGATGGTAGCTCCCAGCCGTCGTTTGCTCCCCACCGCGCGGGATATGGTGGCGGGAATGCGAACCGCGGTCGTCACCGGAGCGGGCGGAGGGCTGGGCCGGGCGATCGCGATCGAGCTCGCCAGCCGCGGCTTCGCCGTCCGCGTCACCGACGTCGACATCGAGGCGGCCGCGCGCACGGCGACGGCGATCGGCGACGGCGCGCGGGCCCAGGCGCTCGACGTGCGCGACGAGTCGGCCTGCGGGGCGCTGGCCGACGAGGTGGTCGCCGGCGGCGACTCACTTGATCTCTGGGTCAACAACGCGGGCATCCTCTCCACTGGCCTCGCCTGGGAGCAGGTGGAGGCAACCCGAGCCACGATGCTGACGATCAACGCCGCCGGCACCATGAACGGCACCGTCGCCGCGCTGGGGCAAATGGTGCCCGCCGGCCGCGGCCACGTCGTCAACGTGATCTCGCTGGCCGGGATCGTCGCCGCGCCCGGCGAGGTCGCCTACGCGGCCAGCAAGCACGCGGCGATGGCCTTCACCCTCGGCACCCTCTTCGACCTGCGCCGCGCCGGCCACCGCGGCATCCACGTCTCCGCCGTCTGCCCCGACGGCATCTGGACCCCAATGCTCGAGGACAAGCTCGACGATCCCGACGCCGCCGGCTCCTTCTCCGGTCACTTGCTGACCCCGGCCGAAGTCGCAGGTGCGATCGGCAAGCTGACCGAGCGCCCGCGACCGGTCCTGATCCTGCCGCGCTGGCGCGGTCCACTGCTGCGGACCTTCGACCTCTTCCCCCGGCTGGCGCTGCGCCTGCTGCCGATCGTGATGTGGGACGCGCGCCGGCGCCAGCGGCGCTACAAGCGACTGATCGAGTCGGGCCACTGGCCCTGACCAATCGGACCGCGGCGGCCGGACTTCGTCAGACGCTCCTGAAGACGCCGATGACCCTGCCGATGACGCTCGCCTCGGTGGTGATGATCGGGTCCATCTCGTCGTTCTCTGGCTGCAGCCGGATGTGGTCCTTCTCGCGGAAGTACCGCTTTACGGTTGCGTCCTCGCCGATCAGGGCGACGACGATCTCGGCGTTGGCGGCGTCCTCGCTGGGCCGCACGATCACGTAGTCGCCGTCGAGGATGCCGGCCTTTTGCATGCTTTCGCCACGGATCTGGAGGATGTAGTCGCCGTCCTCGCCGCCGATCACGTCGGGAATTTCGAGGTACTCCTCGATGTTCTCCTCGGCCAGGATCGGCTCGCCCGCGGCAACTTGACCGACCAGCGGCAGGCCGCTTTCGGGCCGGATCGTCCGCTTCGCCTTCTCGAACAGCAGCTCGATCGCCCGTGGCTTCGACGGGTCTCGTTTCAGCAACCCGAGCTTCTCCAGGTTCGCCAGGTGCGCGTGCACGGTCGAGGAGGAGTGCAGGCCCACTGCTTTGCCGATCTCCCGCACGGTCGGCGGGTACCCCGTCTTCGCCGCGTACTTGCGGATGAAGTCGAAGATCTCTTTCTGCCTTTTGGTCAGGTCCAGATCAACCATGTGTTCCTATTGTCTCCCAAAGTCGGCGGTTTTGCCGCGCTCGAACACCTGTTCGCAGGCTACCGCCCAAACCGGACGCCTGCAACCCACCGCCGCCCAGCCGACGCCGAACATCTAGAATCGACGCCTTCCCGCGGCTGTGGCGGAACTGGTAGACGCGCAAGGTTGAGGGCCTTGTGGGTGGAAACACCCGTGATGGTTCGACTCCATTCAGCCGCATGACGGACGACGGCTCTGCATCCCGATTGCAGAGCCGTTTTCCGCTTCTGGGGCCGGAAAGGCTTCCCACGTTTTTCCCATATCGACCCAGGCAGGGCGGGCGACAGGCTAGGTCGGCGCAATTGCGCCAGCGAGAATCCGCTTCTCGTCCTCGGCGTCAAACGGATAGTCGATCCCCTCCTCCTCGCAGCGCCGACGAAGCTCGGAAAGGATGCGCAGCCAGTCCCTGGGACTGATCGGCTCGTCCTGGGGCTCGGGCACGACTCCCCTAGTTTCCCGCTCGATCACAGCGTTCATCAGGTCGACCTCGAAGGCAGCGGGGCGCCAGTGTTCGTAGATCGCCATCGTCTGCGGGTCCTCCCAGCCCCCCCACTTCATCACCAGGGCAGAAGGCATCCCGTTTGAGATGCACCAAGTGCACCAGGCGTGGCGACAGTCGTGGAAGCTCAACGCGACGTAGGGCTCCTCTCTGTAGCTACCGTCGCGCTGCTTGTAGGGGCGCATCTCGACGGGCCGGATACCACTGCGGATGACGGCTTCCTTGAATCGTTCGTTGAGGGAGGAGGCGTCGAGCTCGGCGCCGTCGACCGGGTGACCAAAGACCAGATCGTCCGGCCGGTTCCGTTGGGTCGTCCCCTGGTGGGCGAGCAACGCCTCCTTGACGATGTCCGGCAGTGGGGTGACGCGCCCCTTTTTACCCTTCGGCAGTTTCGTCTCGCCGCGCACGTGCCCTTGGACGACATGAATCCAGCCGGTCTTCCACCGGATGTCCTTCCAGCGCAGGGCGATGATTTCCGACTCCCTCAGCCCGCACCTGGCGGCGACCAGGACGACCAAGTTCGTCAGGCGCCCCATCTGCGTGTCCTCCACGGGGCCGGCGTGCAAGCGCGCGGCCCCACTTATGTGCCGTCAGACGCTAGCAGACTGTCGAGAAAAGTTCGACAGTCTCGCTACTTGCCTTTGATGATCTGGGCGACCCGCGAGCGGTGCAGGCCGACCTCCTCGCCGATCTCTCGCAGAGACAGCCCTTCTTTCTGGGCTTGGGCGAAAGCTTTGCGCCTTGCCTTGTCGGCAGCGCTGGATTCGCGCTCATACTGCTTCTGAGCGGCGCGGACCGCTTTGCGGGCAGCCTTGCGCTTGGAGTCGTCAGGCATCAGCGCAGCCTAACTAGAAGCGCCTAGCCCTAGGCTGATCGCGAGCCGAGCCCCTCTGCGATCTCCATGGCCTTGCGCGCCGCCACCCCTGGCGGATCATCAAAATCAACCACGACATAACCCATGGGACGACGCTGGCCATCATTGTCCGCGACCAAGAACCCCTTTGGCCATCCTCGACGAACGTAGTCCGCAGTCACCGATGAGTCGAGACTGTCAGGGGGAACCAGGATGACTTGCCTTGGGGAACGCCGAACGGCAACCTCGCCCGGGTAGTCCCGCGATTGCTGTCGAACCCGGCATACGACTTGCTGGGAGGTTCCAAAGACGTAGCGATCAGCCCATCCAAGCGTCATCAAATTGAGGCGTCGAACCTGGTCTGGTCTGGAAGAAGCAAGTGAGTAGCCGCACTCTTCTCCAGGCGTAATAAAGAGTCCGCTTGTGGGACTCAATGGATAGAAGCTGATCGCCCCCGGCGAGCTTTTCCAGGCATTGCCCGACCAGGGGTGCTCAGGGGTCGTATCGACCATCGAGATTGGACGATCTGACGTGACGAACTCGTCTCCCGTTGCTGTGAGGACGGTCCAATCAAGCGAGTAGATCTCCATCGCTATTTCGGTGGCCACGTTGAGGATCTGCTTGAGCGCGCCAGCCCGGGGAGCCTCGTACCGAACTTGACCGTTAAGCAACTGCTGCCTCAGTCGAAGGCGCATCTCTTCAAGCTCGGAGGGAGACAACGACTCGATGACCTCGCTCGCAAAGGCTTTGCGAAACGAACTCGCATTGGAGAGATCCAAGCTGGCCTGAATCTCAAAGACAACCTGCCTCATCTGCTCGATGCGAATCAGTCCCGCTGGAGTTCGACTCTCCTGTAGAGCCAAGAAAAATGAGATCGTCTCTCTGTCTTGAGGCGAAATTGCGGCGGGGTCCTCCCGCAGACGCTCAAGTGAAAGTGCAGCATGTTGCTCGACGACAGAGAAGAACGTCTCAACACTTCTCGAAAGCTCGCCCTGTTGATCCTCATAGGTGTAGAGATCCCGATCGAATGCAGCGTCCTGAGGACGAGTCCGCTGGGGCGTGCCGGTTCGGACATCGATTTGAGACAGCCACCCAGTACGGGATCCAGCAGGCTGCGCGAACTGCGCGAGAGAAAACGCCGGAACGAAATGATGGCGACGGGCGACGGAGTGCGGCAAGGACTGCCTCCCTGCTGCAATCTCGCGCAATTGGGCTCTCAAAGGGCTCTCTCGACGCTCGGGCTGATTTTCGTGTCCTTGTGACACCTGGCCCATGATCTTGATGAGTGCGGATGCACAACCTGTGGACCGCTTGATCCGGCTCCGTCGTCTTGAAGCTAATGGCGCCCGACTCCGACCGGCTCCCCCTGCCCAGCGCTGATCTCCCTGACACGGGGCTTGGCGACTTCATCGAGCGATTGCGAGCGCAAGACCCCGCCTTCGCGGAGGCGTCGGTCCTCTACCCCGATGACATGGGCGAATGGCAAGCCGCCGTCTATCTCCTCACCGGATGCGACCCCCTATGGCGAGTGCTTGGTGCCGCCGCCGGCGGCGGAACGCTCAATGGCCCCCGTCATCAGTGAGATCGAGAACCCACGGCGAGGATGGAGCGCAAGCGAGGACGAAGTGCTGGCCTGGGCCGCGCACTTCTGGGAGTTTCGGCGGAACCGCGCCGACTTCCCTTTCGCCTTCGGCGACCCGCTCTTTGACCGCTGGATCGCGGCGCTGCATCTGCGCGGCGCTCGCGCGCCCGCGAGTCCTTAAAGCGCCCCGACGCGCCTCGATGTGTCGGTCGAACCCCAATCCTCGGCGAACCCTCGCCGACCGGCGCCAACGACTCGCCACTTGGAGGACCGGGGGCCGGCGGCTATGCCTACAGTGTTCTTTGATGGCCGAGAAGACGATCGAACCGCTCGAGCGCTGCGATCACACCGGAACCTGCTGGTGGTGCGGCGCGGCGGCCGGGTCGCGAGAGCATCGCTATAAGGCGAGTGATCTGCGACGCGAGTTTTCCCGTGAGGAGTACGAGATGGGTGAGGTGATCGTGCGGCGCGGCGATGAGACCGAGATCGTTCGCGGTCCGAAGGCCGCGACCGTGAAGTTCGACGATGTCTTCTGCGCTCGCTGTAACAACGAGCGGAGCCAGCCCTTCGACTTGGCCTACGACCGCCTGGTCGGCTGGTGGGTCGAAAACGAGGGAACCGTCGAATCCACCCGCAGGCTTCCACTCGAGGAGATCAATTCCGAATGGCAGACGTTCGCCCAAGACGTCTGCCGGTACTTCGTAAAGCACATCGGTTGTCGGATCGCCGACTGTGGCTTCGCGGTCCCCGACTCCTTTCGCGCCTACCTCGACGGCGGCGAGTTTCCCCCGGCTCGTGCTCTCCTTCGAGCTCGACGCCGTCTTCGGCGCGGTCAACTGGATACTGAAGCAGGAGCCGACCCCACAGGGCACCTCGGGCAACCTCTTCCTCGGTCCGATCAGCGGCGAGGTCACGCCCGAGGGACACCGCGCCGTCCTCCTGCGAGGCCACTGGGTCTACCACGCGCTTCAGCTCGTATGGGAGTGGCGCCTTGAGGGCGAGCCGACCGGAACGAATCTGAATCGGCCGCTCGTCGAGCTGCCCCTCGTGCGGAGCGAGGAAGGCGCCGCTCTGCGCCGGCTCGTACGCCGACGCGGGGCGCCCGGGGTCGCGGGGGCGCTCTGGCGAGCCTGGTACCGCGTCTGGTTGGCCCTGCGCCGGAGCGGCCCCCTTGGTGTCGACGAGAACCCCGAATATCTCGACCTGACCCAGGACAACGCGGCGGAGGGGTCGGCCAGGTGACCGGGGAGCCTCCCGGCGTCGGCGCTCCGTTCCTAGACCAGCTGGTCGACTGGCGGAAGTTCGAGGACTTCGTGCGCGAGGTTCACGACCTCGATCCGAACGCGGTCGCCGAGCGAAACGTGACCGAGGTCGGACGCTCGGGGGCGAAGCGACAGATCGACGTCAAACTGACCCAAGTCGTCGACGGCGAGACCCAGGTGACGCTGATCGAGTGCAAGCGCTGGAAGGAAAGGTCGACCGCCAGCGGGTCGACGTCCTCGCCGCGAGCGTCGAGGACCTTGGGGCCGATCGCGGCGTCATGTTCACTACTTCGGGCTATGAGCCCGGCGCCGAGGCCTATGCAAAGCATAAGGAGATCGAGATCTTCGTCGTCCGCGATCTCACCGATGAGGAGTGGGGTCGACCGGGGCGCCTCGTCTGGTTCTACCTGCACTACTACGCGGGCACCCCGCAGAATCTCGACTTCGGCCCAGGCGAACTTTTGGCCTTCGATAAACCGCCCGAAAACATGGAGCTGAACCTGGTGATCGGCAAAGACCAGCCGCACGATCCCTCCCTCACCCTTCATTCGCTGGCCGATGGCTCGACAGGGCCGAACCTCGTCTCGGTGGTGATCGAGGCGCGAAACCGGGTGCTTGAGCTCTTGTCGGGTTCGATCGAGGCGTGGGATGTCGACGCCGAAGGAGAAACGAAGGGCTTTCTCATCCCGCTCGAGCTCGACTTCTCAGCCCAACCTCACGATCACCTCCTCCGAAGCTACGGAGCACTGCGCGTCAGGCGGCTGAAGTTCGATCTGTTGGCGACGGTCAGCCAGAGCCGCTTCGAGACCGACCGAGGTGCCGGCCTCGATCTTGCTCTCGCCGTCGAGAACTACGTCACCCGAGCCAAGCAGGTCGTGACCCGCAGGGGAGCCGACGAGGTGATGCGGATCTATCCGCTCGAAGACGACGCCGCGCGGAGCGACCCGGATGACCCGGCGATCATGCAGAACGGCGCGCTTTTGAAAGTCATCCTCGAGGCGTGGGTGGCCGCTCCGGCGGTCACGGCGGCGGCTCCGACCGCGGCGGTCGCGTTTCGACTGCCGGAGTGGGACGTCTCGATCACCCGGCCCGGCTGAGGCCGCGCGAGCCGACGCAGACAGTCGCAGGCCGACCATCCTCAAGGGCGGGTGGTGGGTGCGCGCGCCCACGGAGGCGCTGCCTTGGGGATCCCCGGGAGACAGCCTTGTACCGGGGTACAATCCCTTCATGGCAACTACGGTGAAGAGGCTCGATTTGGCGGTCGGTGAGTTGATCGAGGTCGCCGAACGACGTTACGAGGTCGTGCCGGATCGCCAGGGTGGTTTGCTCTTTGAGCCAGCAATTACACCGCTGGCTGAGCTTGACAAGAAGTGGGGAACTCAGCCGGCGTCGGCCGAGGACTTCGAGCGGCTGGCGGCGGATATTCCCTACGACGACGAGGACTAGCAATGACGAAGGCAGAGCTACATGAGCTTGTCGATCGACTGCCCGACCAGGCCGTCGATGGCGCCGCGCTGCTTCTTGGGGAGATCACGGATGGCCGTATCGACCCAGAGCAGGCCGGTTTCTGGACCCGCGAGTGGCGCGAGAAAGAGGTCGAGGCTGACGCGGACATTGCCGCAGGCCGGGGCACCCGGTACGAGAGTGACGAGGAGTTCCTAGCGGCATTTGACGAGCGCACGAAGCCGCTCGATGCCAACTCGTGAAGTTCTCGCGTCGTTTTGGCGCGACTGGGATCGGTTGACGCCCCAACAGCAACGAGCCTTCCGCGAAGCGGTTGCGCGCTTCATCGCTGATCTCACGGAAGGTGGGCAGGGCTTCCATCCTCGGCTGCGAGTCAAGCGGGTCCAGGCCTATCCCGGCGTATGGGAGATGACTTGGGCACCTGACGGCCGCGCCACCTTCCAATACGGCGATGAGGTTCAGGCCGGCGAGGCGCACGTCATCTGGCGGCGCATCGGCACCCACGCCATCTTTCGCCGTCCCTGAGCTACTGCTGGTCTAAGAACTCGACGCGCCTAGCGATTCGTCTCGATCTGAAGCGGCTTCGGGTCGGCCACGAATAAGGCACAGCTTTCCAGGGAGTCGCAGCCACAAGCGCTCGCCGTCGTCAACCAGCCGCGCATCGCCTGCGCGCGCTCGATCAGCGCCTCGATCTCTGGCAGCTTGCGGGCGGCGAGCGCTTGCAGCTGCTCGTGGGCCGGGGCACCTCGGTCAATCGAGTCGAGCAGGACGCCGATCTCATCCAGGGAGAAACCAGCCTGCTTGGCTACGTCGATGATCCCCAGCCGTTGCACAGTGTCGGCGCCGAATCGCCGTTGGCCACTGACCCGCTCGGCCTCAGGCAACAGGCCATTGCGCTCGTAGAAGCGGATCGCCGAGACGTTGAGATTCGCCTGCTCGGCGACTTCCCCGATGGTGAGCGTTGCGTCAGTCATCTCGATCTCGCCCTTGACCTAAACCCAGGTTCAGGTTCAACACTAGCGAGGCAAGCACTCAATCCCAAGGAGGCACCGAGAAATGACTGACCCCAAGCCTGTCGCCTGCTCGCTCGGAGCCGGCGATCTGCAAGCCCGCCTGGCGGAGATCGCCGAGGTAGGCGCCGCCAGCCTGATCGCCCACGACGAGGACGCCGGCCGCCATACGCTGCGTTTCCATCCTGACTCGACGACTCGGCGTCGGTTGGATGAGATCATCGCCGCCGAGGCCGAGTGCTGCTCGTTCCTCGACCTCGACCTCGCCGAGCGCGATGGCGAACTGATGCTGACACTCGCTGCACCGAAGGACGGGCAACCCATCGCGGACGAGCTGGCGGCTGCCTTCGCCCAGGCGTCGGCGTGAGCGGCGGCGAGCTGTCTCAGGCCGCGCGACGCTGCTGGGTGGTGGCGCTGCCGCTCTGGCTACCATTAGTGCAGTCAAGAAGCTCGCTTGCACGTTGACGAGCTGGTCGAAGTCGCCAGTCGGCGCTAGAGAGTTTCCACGGTGCCGACCGCCAGAAGACTTCCCATAAGTTTCCCATGTCGTGCACGGATTCAGGG
This sequence comes from uncultured Solirubrobacterales bacterium, assembly GCA_963715395.1. GTDB lineage: Bacteria > Actinomycetota > Thermoleophilia > Solirubrobacterales > 70-9 > VAYN01. The sequence goes on along the minus strand of OY970238.1, from coordinate 242,548 downwards.
GGTCATCGGGGGTCATCCGGGGACACTCAATTCGCTCTAGGAAGCCAAATGCCCTATAGGGCGGGGGTTCGACTCCATTCAGCCGCATGAGAAAACCCCCGCAAGTCGGGGGTTTTCGCGTTCTGGGAGCCATTCGGAATTCGCGACCCCACGACTCGTGCGCCAGTCGGTGCGCCAGTCAGACGGCGTCCATGCAAGAGGGTCGGCTAGCGCCGCGCCGAAACCGGATCGGTAGCGCTGCTGATCTGCCAGCGCACGCCAGGGCCGAACTCCAGCAGCACCCCGCCCGGAGTGATCAGCTCCCAATTCGGCGGATCGTCATTCGCCTCTTGCGCGGCGGGCTTCACACCGAGTAGGGAACCGCCAGAGAGGCGACAGCGCAGCTCGCCAGTCTCCTCGTCAATCTCGGCGTCCTCGATCGCCTTGCCGACCAACTCGGCCGGATCGGTCGGCGTCCAGTCGGCGTCCTGGGTTGCCAGTCGCCACAGCTCCCCCTCCGAGTCGCGGACCTCGACGTGGAGAACATCGGGATAGGCCGCGCGAGCATCGACAATCGGCCCGCGCATCGAGCGCAGGACGTTTGCAGGTGAGGAATCAAGGGCTACGACAGTTGCCATCAGCGGTGCCTCCATTGTCGCAGCCAGGCCAACAACTCTCCATAGCTCATGTGGGCCTGCACGCCTGCTGACTCCTTCTCAGCATGGAGGGCCTGGCTGGCTTCGTAGCGCTCCTGCACGGTCAGCCCTACCTGGTCGACGACGAAGTCGCGCAGCGGCGAACGTTCGGCGCCTCTTGCAAGCCGAGTCGCGGGTGAGCTGCGAGCTCATCAGCTGCGCTCCCGTTTTTCGGGCGAGGAGGACTCGTCTTCGCCGATCCACTCAGCGGCGAGGTGCTCCCCACGGCTCGCTCGTACGGCGGTTCAGGAAGGCGCTGAAGGCAGCGGGGGGGGTGCGCCAGATCCGGCTTCCATGCCTCCGCCACACCTTCGACATGAGGATGGCCGCTTCTCCCCAGCCAGCGGCTGTCGCGCTTGCGGAGATTCATCGCTGATCGCGGAGCTAGTCGAGGCCAGCGGCTCCGAGCCCGACACGCTCAGCGGCCCGTCCGAGGTCCCGATCCCAGGTGACGAGGACGACTTCCGGGTCGCCGAGTTCAAGCGCGGTAGCAAGGTGGACCGCGTCGTATCCGCGCAGTCCCAGGCTTTCGGCGTGCTCGCCGGCGCGAGCTGCGAGTTCCTGGTCGACGCCGACCGTGACCAACTCCCCGTAGAGTTGCTCGAAGATCGCGAGCGCCTCTCGGTGCTCCTCCTCCCCCAGCCGGCTGAGCCGTCGTGCGGCCGCGAGGGCAGCACGTCCCTCCGGATAGGCGAGGATGCTCGACGCCGCCGGGTAGGCGCTCCCCCAAAGCTCGGCCGCCAACTCTGAGCCGTCCTCGACGACGACGAGCTTGACCAACGCCGAGGTGTCGAAATAGAAGATCAGGCCCGCTGCTCGGAGACGAGATCGGAGACCGAATCGGTGCCCTCGACTCGCACCGACCGAGGCGAGCGCTCGCCTTGCGGCATCCGCACCAGGCCACGGCGCGCGAGGGCGTCGAGCGGCCGCTCGCTGAGCCCGCTGAGGCGTGCCACTGGCCGGCCGCGCCGGGTGACAACGATCTCACCACCCCCCTCCACTCGCTCCAAGTACTCGCTGAGGCGATCGTGGAGCTCGCGAACCCCGACTTCGCCGTCGGACTTATGTAGCGTCATGTGATTAGGCTAGCAGCTACATCGCCCCCGGTTAGTCAACTGCTGCCTGAACGCTGTCGTGGGGAATAGCGCTCCCGCTTGTCACTGCCCGCCGCAGGACAGAGGATGTGCGTAACCGCCCCCGACTCGGGGGAACACGAACGGACGGGACAGCATGCAGGGGCGCGGATCCGTGGATTCAGGAAGGCGACTTCACCACTCCAGCCGGCTACAACGCTGGGTGCCCGGGATCAAGCTCATCCAAAAGTACCCCGGGCAATCCGTTCGACCTGATCTGGTGGCGGGAGTCGTACTGGCCGCGATCCTGGTGCCGCAGGGAATGGCCTACGCGGAGCTCGCCGGCCTGCCGGCAGTCACCGGCCTCTACACGACGATCGCCTGCCTGGTCGGCTACGCACTCTTCGGGCCTTCACGGGTCCTGGTGCTCGGGCCCGACTCCTCGATCTCGCCCCTGATCCTCGCTTCGATCACGCCCCTGCTGGTCGTGGGAGACCCGGGGTCGGCGATCGTCCTGGCGGGCATGCTCGCGATCTTCGTCGGTCTGATCGAGATCGGCCTCGGCCTCGGGAAGCTCGGGTTCGTCGCCGACCTGCTCTCCAAAGAGGTACAGGTCGGCTACATGAACGGCCTCGGGATCACGATCATCGCCGGGCAGTTGCCGAAGCTGTTCGGCTTCTCGACCGACGCCGACTCGTTCCTCGGCGAGCTGAAGGCGTTCGTGGAGGGTCTCGGCCAGACGCACACCGCCACGCTCGTGCTCGGGCTCGCGGTCCTCTGCATCTTGCTCCTGCTGCCGATCTTCAGCAAGCGGCTGCCGGCGATCCTGGTGGGAGTCGTGGCGGCCACCGTCGTTTCGGCGGCCTTTGGCCTGGCGGACCACGGGGTCGCGACGGTCGGGTCCCTGCCCCAGGGAGTGCCCACCCCCGGACTTCCCTGGACGGATGCGGGCGACGTGCCGGCGCTGCTGCTGGCGGCCCTCGGCATCACCCTGGTCTCGCTGACCGACACGATCGCGACCGCGACCAGCTTCGCGGCCCGGCGCGGAGACGAGGTCAAGCCCGATCAGGAGATGATCGGCGTCGGCGCCGCGAACGTGGCGGCCGGCTTCTTTCAGGGGTTCGCGGTCTCGACCAGCGGCTCTAGGACCGCCGTCGCCGAGCAATCGGGGGCGAAGACCCAGCTAGCCGGACTGGTCGGGGCCGGCCTGGTCGCGGCGCTCCTGCTCTTCCTCAACTCGCTGCTCGCCGACCTGCCACAGGCGGCGCTCGCGGCGGTGGTGATCGCCGCCGCGATCTCGCTGATGAACCTGCCCCTGCTGCGCCGCTACTACGAGATGCGCAGAAGCGCGCTCGGCGTCTCCCTGGTGGCCACCGCCGGGGTCGTCCTCCTCGGCGTCCTGCAGGGAATCGTGGTCGCGGTCCTGCTGGCGATCATCCTCTTCTTTCGCCGCAACTGGTGGCCGCACGGCGCGGTTCTGGGACGCCCCGAGAAAGTGGAGGGCTGGCACGACGTCACCGCCTACCCCGACGCCGAAGAGATCCCGGGAGTCGTCGTCTACCGCTGGGAGGCGCCGCTGTTCTTCGCCAACTCGGGCCGGTTTCGCGACGAGGTCAGGCGGCTCGTGCGCGAGCGTGAGCCCGGCTGGATCGTGCTGCAGTGCGAGGCCGTCACCGACGTCGACGTGACCGCGGCGGAGATGCTGGAGCAGCTCGATCGCGAGCTGAACGCGGCGGGGATCCACCTCGCCTTCGTCGAGCTGCGCGATCGCCTCAAGCAGCTGACCCTGCGCTACGGGTTGATGGACACGCTCGACAAGGATCACTTCTATCCCTCGATCGAGGCAGCGATGGCCGCGATCCGAGCGGAGGGCGGCGGGCGCTCAGCCCAGGGTCGCGCCCTCGACTGACGCGGACGGCACCCCGTCCGGGAGCCGCATCATCCGGAAGGCGTTGAACAGGCCGAGGAGAGCGGCGAGGATCGGGACGAGCAGGGCCACCTGAAGGGAGCGACTCGTCGCGTCGGCGTTGATGCGAAGGATCTCCTCGCGGACCGCCGGCGGCTCCTCGGCGAGCAGTCGCTCGAGTTGCGTGTTGCTGACGACTTCGGCGTCTTCGTCCAGCTGGGTCGCGATCTGCTGCTGTTGCTGGGGCGGGATCTCGCCGCTCGCCTCGGTCATGTTGGTGAAGCTGAGCGAGAGAACCGCCAGCAGCACCCCACCGGCCATCGCCAGTCCGAACGAGAGCCCGAAGGACCCCGCCGCCGAGTTCACCCCGGCCGCCTCGCTGATCCGCTCCTCGTCAATCGGGGCGAGCGTGTAGTTGTTGAGCTGGGAAACCAACAGGCCCAGCCCGGTTCCGGCCATCGCCAGCGGAATGACCAGATACCAGCCGGAGTCCGCCTCGGGCACGATCGGGACGAGCAATGCCATGCCGAGGGTGCTGAGCGCGAAGCCCAAGCGGATGATCGAAGCGGGGCGGCGATCCCCGGCCGTCCGCCCCGCTAGAACCGCTGCCCCAAACATGGTCAGAGAGAGCGGAGCGAGGGTCAGACCGGTCTCCAGGGCGTTGTATTCGAGAGAAATCTGGAGGAAGATCGGCAGCGCGATCATCGCCCCGCCGAGGGTGATGTTTTGAAGCGCCTGCTGGGAGATTCCGAGTCTGAAGTTGGGATGCCGGAAAAGATCTGGGTCAAGCAGGGTCGCCTTCCCTTCGCGACGGCGCCGCACCAGCCAACGGGCCAGCGCCCAGAGCGCGAGCGCGCCGATCGCGATGGTCAGCCCGACGAACTCGCCCCCCTCCTGCCAGATCAGAATCCCCAGGACCACGCCGCCCATGCCGATGACCGAGAGGACGGCCCCCGTTCCGTCGATCTGGCGGGGGCCGGTGTAGGGGACGTCGCGGACGAGCTTGACGTTGAGCAGGACGACCGCGATCACCACCAGCTCGAGGAAGAAGCCGACCCGCCAGGAGAGGAAGGTCGTCACGAAACCACCTAGAAGCGGACCAACCGCCGCCGCTACGGCGGCTGACGCACCGACCAGGGCATAGGCCTTCTTCTGTGCCGCGCCCTCGAAGTTGCCGCGGATCAGCGACTGCATTGCGGGCAGCAGCAGGGAAGCGCCGAGGCCGCCGAGGATCGCCCAGAAGACGACGATCGCACCGAGGCCCTGAGCCAGCGTCATCGCCAGGGCGCCGGTCGCATAACCCAGCAGGCCCAGCACAAATGCGCGCTTTCGCCCGATCAGGTCGCCGATCTTGCTGCTGATCAGGATGAACGCCGCGGAGACCAGAGCCTCCAGCGCGATCGCCGACTGGACACCGCTGACGGTCGTATCGAGATCCCCGACCACGGCCGAGATCGAGACGTTCATCAGCGAGGTGTCGACGACGAGCACGAACATCGCCATCGCGAGCACGAAGGCCAACCGCGTGCTGCCGGCTCCCTCCTCCGAGACGGTGGCGCCCACCGCCCGCGTCATGGGCCTTGCTGGGTGGCGGTGGGATCAGCCGGCCCGGGCTCTCCCCGCTCTTCCAAAGAGCGGGAGGCGGTGAGCTCGGCGGAGATCCTTACCGCTGCGGAGACGAGGGGAGCGGCGAGGATGAGGCCGATGGTGCCGAAGAGGCAGCCGCCGGCGATGGTCGCGATCAAAACCGCCAGTGGGTGGAGGTCGAGGGCGGCACCGTAGGCGATCGGCTGCACCAGTTGCTGGAGCACGCCGTTGGCGAGGAGGACGATCACCGCGATCGCCAGGGCCGCCTCAGGCCCCTGGCCGCCCAGGGCGATCAGGACCGCGAAGGCCCCCGCCGCCCAGGCGCCGAGATAGGGCACGTAGCCGCCGAGGAAGGTGACGACGGCGATCGTTCCCGGCAGCGGCACCCCGAGCAGCAGCGCCCCGGCACCGACCAGCAACGCGCTCCAAGCGGCGACGATCGTGACCCCAACGAAGTAGCCGCGCAGGGAGCGGGATACCTGCGCCATCACGGTGCGGGCGAGCGGGACCGGCATGCCGAGATGGCGCTCGACGAACCTGCCGAGCGTGGGCGCGTCCTTGAGCATGAAGAAGAGGCTGATGGCGGCAAAGGAGAGGAAGACGGCCAGTGAGGCCAGCTTGTCGACGCCCCCGAGCAGGCCGTCGGTCAGGGCTCTGAAGCCGGCGCTGATCGAGGCGCTCGCCTCCTCGTTCGCGTCGCTGGCGGCGGAGGAATCGACCCCCAGGCTCTGGAGCCAAGACTGGATCTCGTCCGCCCCGGAGTGGAGCCTTTGGCTGAGGCTGTCAGCCTGGCTGGCGATGCCGCCCATGACGATGACGCCGACGCCGACGCCGATCAGGACGATCCCGAGGAAGACGAGCGCCGCGCCGGCTCCCCTCGGCAACCCATGCCGCTTCAACCGGTCGACCAGGGGCACCGTGACCGAGGCGACGATCGCCGCCGTCACCACCGGCATCACGATCGTGTGGGTCTGCGCCAGCAGGAAGATGACCCCGACCAGCGCCGCCCCGACTCCGACCAGCAGCCAGGCGCTGAAGCCGAGGTCCCGCAGCCAGGCCGGCGCCGAGAACATCCCGCTCAGCTCGGCGGGATCGATCTCGATGACTTCTTCCTCAGCGGGCGCGCTCGCGCGGGCGGGGCGCCACAGCCGGCCTCGGATCGGGCGCCTCGGGGTCATCGGTCCGCCGGACCATACGCAGCGCCCCCGACGCGGCCTCGGAGTCGGGCGATGACCGCGGCGCGGGTCACCTACGTCGGCCACGCGACCGTCCTGGTCGAGATCGATGGCGTCCGTCTGCTCACCGATCCGGTGCTGCGGAGCCGGGTCGGCCCGCTGCGCCGCCACGGGTCGCCTCCCGACCCGCGGCTAACGGAGGACGTCGACGCGGTGCTGATCTCCCACCTGCACCACGACCACGCCGACGTGCCCTCGCTGCGCCGGCTGAGGAGGACGGTGCCGGTGCTCGCCGCGCCAGGATCCGGAGACTTCCTCGCGCGGCTCGGCCTCGGCGACGTCCGCGAGCTCTCCCCCGGCGATTCCGCCAGCGTCGGAGGCGTCCGCATCACCGCGACCGAGGCCAACCACCCACCCAGTGGGCGGCGCTTCGAGCGGGCCTCGCGGGCGGTGGGCTTCGAACTCGCCGGACGGCGGCGCATTTACTTCGCCGGCGACACCGACCTCTTCGAGGGCATGGAGGCGATCGGCGGCGGCGAACTCGACCTCGCCCTGCTGCCGATCTGGGGCTGGGGCACGAACATCGGCGCCGGGCACCTCGACCCCGAGCGGGCAGCGCGGGCGGCGGCGCTGCTCTCAGCGAAGCTGGTGGTCCCGATCCACTGGGGAACGCTCTACCCGTTCGGCTTGGCGCGGCTGCGCCCTGACCCCCTGCGCTCTCCCCCGAGCGAGTTCGCCACCTGGATGCGTGAGCTGGCGCCTCGGTCGGAGCTGCGGGTGTTGGCTCCCGGCGAGACGACCTCGCTCCCATAGCCGTCGTGCCCGAGGCCGGCGAGCCACTCCCGGAACACCTGGTGGACCCGCTCGGCGCCGACGACGTCCTCCGCCGGCCAGGCAAGCTCGACCGGGTGCAGCACGAAGGGATGTGACTGAGTCCCCCCCATGCCGCCGTGCGAGCCGACCAGCTCCTCGAAGGCGGCGACCTCGCCGAACTGCGGCCAGTAGGTGCTGTTGACCATCAGGTCGGCGCAGTGGGGGAAGCCGTCGGTCCGCCGCAGGTGATCGGCGGCGTGCGGGCCGAACGGCTCCAGCGGGTCCTCGCCCTCGACCCGATCCTCGTCGAGGAAGTGGGTCCCCCCGGCACCGATCACGAGTGCCCCGAAGCGCTCCGAGCGGACCAGGACGAAGCCGATCCCGGGATGCTTGCGAAGCGCCGGGATCAGCAGCGGGTAGAGCGCCTCGATCCGCTCCAGAGAGACCCGGCCGGGCTCGCGCGGGAAGCTGACGAGGCCGAGGCAACCCGAGGCCATCACCGAGAGCTCCGGCACCTCGCCCGCGTGCGCCCGGTCGAGCTCCTCGCGGACCTCGGCGTCGAGCGTCACCACGCCGCCCTCGCGGCGGCCGCGGGTCGCCGTGCGGACCGTGCGAGCCGCCATCGTGTCGTCGCGGGCGACCTCGGTGAGGCCAGCGCTGAGGTAGGCGAGCGCGTCGTCCTCCCCCTCCTCGACCGCGATCGTGCTCTCGGGGTCGCAGGCCAGCCGGACCAGGTCCTCGAGCGTTTCCCCGTAGCGGTCGCGGAAGGTCTCCCCTTGCGACTGGCCGTGGTCGGAGAGGACGACCAGCCGGTAGGGGCGCGGAGCATCGGCGCAGGCGAGGGCGATCCTGGCGATCTGGCGATCGAGGTCCCGCAGCACGGCGAGGGCGTCGTCGCGTTCGATCCCGGAGTGGTGGGCTACCTCGTCGTAGGCGAGGAAGGTCGTGTAGACGAGCGGCCGGCCGGCGAGCACGTCGCCGACGACGCTGGCTACCTGAAGGTCGCGCTGGACGACGGTGGCCCAGGCGCGCACGGCGGCGTAGGAGCGCGGGCGGGCGATCCGCGGACGAACGTCGTCGCGGAGCTGCCGGCGCACCGCCCGGCGCTCGCGGAAGACGTCGACGAACGCCAGCACCAGCGTGCGCGCGACCGCGTAGGGGCGAGCGAAGTAGGCCGCGTAGTCGACTCCGATCGGCCGCCGGCGGTGCAGCACCGTGCTCATCGTCAGCATCGAGTGCGGCGCGTCGCCGGAGAGGATGTTGGCCCGACTGGCGCCGCCGGCGTGCAGCAGCCCACGTCCGTCTGAGTGCCGCCGCTCCAGCTCTTCGGCGTCGCGCGGGTGGTTGGTGACGATCGCCGCGCCGCGGTCCTTCTCCCACCAGCGGAAGGCCGGCATGTCCTCGTTGGAGCCGTGCAGCAGACCCGCCTGGCAGGCGCCGGTCTGGGAGGACCAGTCGGTCTCCCACCTGCTGAGCCGATGGGAGCCTCTGCGCAGCCAGGCGGCGAGGTTGGGCGCGTCGCCGGCAGCCAGCGCTCGGTGCAGGACGTCGTGCGCGAGCCCGTCTATCTCCAGAAAGAGGACGCCCGGCACCTCGCTCTCCACATGCTGCCCCCGCCGCCGCATTTGCCGGCGGACGACGTTGCGGTACCAGGAGTCGTCTTCGTCGATCGCCAGCAGCGAGTAAAAGCCCGCGGTGAGCGCCGTCATCGCAACCGTGACGACGATCCCCTCGAGCACCCCGTCGAGGTGGGCGCCGGGCAGGAGGTTGACGGCGAAGGTGACGAGAACGCCGTTGAGGAGCAGGGCCGCACCGCCGAGGGTGAGGACCGTGAGCGGCAGTGCGATCCGCGCCAGGACCGGCCAGATCAGCGCGTTGAGCAAGCCGATCGCCGCCGCCGCGCCGAGCGCGGCGAGGGCACCGTCGAGGACGAAACCGGCGAGGAGCTCAGAGAGCAGCAACAGGGAGAGGGAGTCCAGCAGCAGAACCAGCAGGCCGCGCCAGACGATCCGAACGCTCATCGTCGCTCGCCGCGTACAGCAATCCGCGCCAGCGCGAGAGCAGTCTCCCAGGCGCCCTCGGGCATCGCCGCGGACGGCGAGGCTCCGGGGTGCGCGGCGGCGATCCGCACCCGCAGCGCCGCCGGCCGGATTCTGAAGCGCAGCGGCGCATCCAGAGTTACGGCCTCGCCGTCGATCCCTGCGGCGATCGGGGCGTCTGCGTCAACCTCGAACGCGGGCGTGGCCCACTCTCGCCAGAGACGCTGGAAGAGACGCCGACCTGCAGCCGGCGGGGAAGCGACCGTGATCCCCAGCAGCCCGTCGTCGATCCTCGGCCGGGTGCCCGAACCGACCACGCGCCCAAGGCGGTAGCGATTGTTGGAGACGAGGATCGCCGCGCCAGCGGAGTGCTGCTGCCCTTCGGGGCCAGTCCAGCGCAGGTCCAGCCCCTTGCCCTCAGGCCCCAGTGCCTCGGGCAGGGTGTCGAGGATGGTCCGCAGCTTCGCCTCCCGATAGCCCTCGCGCTGGACAGCCTCCGCGTAGAGGCCGATCGAGACGTTGTTGACGAATACGCCGCCGTTGACCTCGGCAAGATCGACCCGCCGTTCGCGACCGCCGACGAAGGCGTCGAGGGCGCCGACGACATCGTCGCGGTCGACTCCTAGGTCGAGCGCGAAGTGGTTGCGGGTTCCGGCCGGAATACAGGCATAGGGCAGATCCCGCTCGGCGGCAACCATGGCAACGACGGCCTGGGAGCCGTCGCCGCCGGCCATTGCCAGCGCATCGGCTCCATCGGCCACGGAGCCGCGCACGAGCTGCTCTAGGTCGGTACCAAGCTTCAGCTCGATCGGCTCGATTCCACGGGCGCGCGCCTCCTCGGCAAGGTGAAACCTCTCGGCCTTTCCCCCGCCCGACTTGGGGTTGTAGAAGAGCACGGGGTGGCGAGGGTCCGGTGCCGGGTGGAGAGGGACATGGATCTTGAAGGCCGATCGCATCGCTAGGAGCATCAGACCCAGACCCCCCACGATCACGAGAGCCTGCACGAAGTGATCGCCGTCAGCGATCAATACGGCCACGATTCCCGCCACCGCCAGGGTCGCGATTCCAGATCCCAGAAGCCTCGCGCCCCCGGTGCGGGTCAGGCCGTACCAAGCCGACGCGAACGCGATCATGAGGCAGGCGAGGACGATCAGTCCCCTGGGGAACTGCGAAAGGACGATGTCGATGCTGAGGATTGCAAGCACTGCCGCGCTCGCGAGCGCGGCGAGCGCGGCGAGCCGGTGCGGGTCGCCCTGCTCAGCCGACATTGAAGTGCTCCTCATCCTCGTGCGATGAATCGCCGTTGACAAACGAGGCAACGGCGCTTGATGAAGCTCGGCCCAGCCTATCCGTGGCCACCCAGAGCGACAAGGAGGTGCTCCACTCGAGGGTCGGGGGCTTTCGTGTTGCCGCCTCCGCTCGTGGGGGTGATCGGCGGCGGCGCGGTCCTGACCCTGTTCCCAGTCCGCGCTCGAAGCCCGCCGGATACAATCCCCTCGGCCTGATCTACATACCCTTCGTCGCCACTGAAACCCGGCTCGTGCGGAACCCGCAATAGGGCTACGGTGAAAGCAGGCTGGCGACCCAGTCGTCTCCGGTGCGGGCGAGCAGCCGGCGCCGGTGGATCCGATCGGGTGCCTGCTCCCAGAACTCGACTGCGTCGGGGCGCACGCGCAGTGCACCCCAGTCCTCGGGACACGCAGGCACCGTCTCCTGCACCGCGGCCAGGTGGTGAAGGCGGTCGCGCAGCGGCTCGAGGTCCTCGATCGGCTCGCCCTGGCGGGAGACGACGGTCTGCAGCTGATGGATGAGGTCGCGCTGGCCGAAGAGCTCTTCGGCCAGGGCGCGCTCGGCGAAGCTGGCCTCGCCGGTGACGTGGACCTGGCGGCCGAGGGCGGGCCAGTGGAAGAGCAGGGCGACTTGGGAGTTGGCCTCGATCTCCTGCGCCTTGCGGGTCCAGAGGGCCGAGGTGAAGACGAGCGCATCGGGCTCGATGCGCTTCAGGGTCACGGTGCGGGCGGAGGGCCGGCCGCCCTCGCCGACGGTGACGAAAGCGACCGAGGCGGGGTGCGGCTGGTCCTGCTCGCGCGCGTCCTCGATCCAGCGCTCGAGCTCGCGGAGCGGGTCGTCGGTCGCCATTCGGTCGAGAATAGTTGGGGCGAGCGCGGAAGGGCGGAGTAGGCTCTGCGGGAGCGAGCCGAGTGGGATCGGCCCCAACCAGGAGGAGGTCGAATGTACGACTACGTGATCGTCGGAGCGGGCTCCGCCGGGTGCGTGCTGGCCGCGCGCCTTTCGGAGGACCCGGACGTCAGCGTGCTGCTGCTCGAGGCCGGTCCGCCGGACCTGAAGGAGAACATCCACGTGCCGCTCGGCTACCTGCAGCTGGCGCGGACCGACGTCGACTGGGACTACAACAGCGTGCCGGAAGCGAACTGCGGCGGCCGTCGCCTCCCCCTCCCCCGCGGCAAAGTGCTCGGTGGCTCCTCTTCGATCAACGCGATGATCTACATCCGCGGCAACCGCGCCGACTACGACGGCTGGGGCGTGCCGGGATGGGGCTGGGACGACCTCTTTCCCTACTTCCTGCGGGCCGAGGACAACGAGCGCGGCGCCTCCGAGTGGCACGGGGTGGGCGGGCCGCTGCCGGTCTCCGACCAGCGCTCCGGCAACGCGATCACGCCGGCCTTCGTCGAGGCCGGAGTCGAAGCCGGGCTCGCCCGCAACGAGGACTTCAACGGGCCCGAGCAGGACGGGGTGGGGATGTACCAGCTGACCCAGCGCGGCGGCATGCGTGCCAGCGCCGCCGTCGCCTACCTGCACCCCGCGATCGAGCGGCCCAACCTGACCGTGATGCCGTTCATGCACGTCGACCGCCTGCTCTTCGAGGGCACGCGCGCGGTCGGCGTCGCCGCCAGCCAGCTCGGACAGCCGCAGGAGCTGCGGGCCGAGCGCGAGGTGGTTCTCTGCGGCGGTGCCTACAACTCGCCGCAGCTGCTGATGCTCTCCGGGGTCGGCCCGGCCGAGCACCTGGCGATGCGCGAGGTCGAGGTCCTGCTCGACCAGCCCGCGGTCGGCGAGAACCTCAGCGATCACGCCGCCGCCTTCAGCGTCTGGTCGACGCCCGAGCCCGAGAGCCTGCTTGCAAGCGCTGGAGCCGGCGGCGCTGGAGGAGTTCACCGCCTCCCAGACCGGCCCCTTCGCCTCCAACCTGGCCGAGTCCGGCGGCTTCGCCCGAGTCGAGGACGGGGTCGAGGCGCCCGACGTGCAGATCCACGTCGCCCCGATCCAGATCGTCGACGAGGGCATGTCGGACCCACAGGCGCACGGGGTCTGGGTCTCCCCCTGCCTGCTGACGCCGCGCAGCCGCGGCTCGGTCAGGCTCGCTTCCAGTGACCCGAGCGCGAAGCCGATCGTCCGCAACGACTTCTACACGGCAGCCGAGGACATGCCGCGGATGCAGGCGGCGCTGCGGCTGGTCGAGGAGATCTGCGCCCAGCCGGCGATGCGCCCCTACGCCGCCGAGCGCTTCACGGCGCCGGCCGGCGAGTCCGACGAGGACCTGCGCGCCCACGTCGCCCGCACCACCTTCCCGATCTATCACCCGGTCGGCACCTGTGCGATCGGCTCCGTCGTCGACGCCGAGCTGCGCGTGCAGGGCCTCGACGGCATCCGCGTCGTCGACGCCTCGGTGATACCCGCGGTCCCACGCGGCAACACCAACGCGCCGGTGATCGCGATCGCCGAGCGCGCCGCCGACCTGATCAAGGGCGAGGTGCCGCTGCGGGCAGAGGCGGCGAGTGCCGGTTAGACCTTCCTAGGAGCCGAGCGCGCGGTCGATGAAGGGGCCGAGCAGGTCGGCGACCGCAGTGGCGGTGGTCTCCGGCGAGTCGCTGGGCGCCGTGATGTAGCTGATCGCCAGCCGCACCAGCGATTCCGAGAGCAGGTCGACGTCTGCTTTCGGCGCCTGCGGCCAGCCCTCCTCGATCGTCGCCGCGAGGCGGGTGGTCGCCCACTGCACGACCGGCATGCCCTGGGTGGTGACGAAGGGCAGCATGCCGCCGGTGCCGTCGTCGCTGAGCAGGATGCGGATCAGCGGATCCTCGCCCGCGGTGCGCAGGAAGAGCTCCAGGGCGGCGCCAACCGCGGCGCGGGGGTCGTCGAGGTGCTCGCGCACCGCGGCCTCGACCGCGTCGAGGAAGCGCTCGCCCTCGTGGATGACGAAGGCGAGGCCGAACTCGTTGCGGTTGCCGAACTCCTTGTAGAGGGTCTGGCGGCTGACCCCGGCCGTGGCGGCGATGTCGGACATCGTGATCTCCGACCAGGCCTGCTGCTCGAGGCGGTCGCGAGCGGCGCCGAACAGGGTTTCGCGCAGCAGCTCGCGGGCCGCCTCCGGGTAGGGGGTGCGCGAAGTCGCCATTTTCGCCCCCATCGTCGCAGCGGAAGCGGTCACCCGGCCTCCTCGTCGGGCTCGAAGTCGACCTTGTCGCGGACGCCGCAGTCGGGACAGGCCCAGTCGTCGGGCACCTCGCTCCAGGGCGTGCCGGGCGGGAAGCCCTCGCGCGGGTGGCCTGCCCCCTCGTCGTAGACGTAGCCGCAGCCGGGGCAGCGCCAGCGGCTCATGCGACGGCCTTTGGCGCCTGGCCGTAGCGGGCGAGGATCTTCTCCCGCTTGCCCGGCTGGATGTTGGCGCGGGTGAGGTCGCCTTCGAAGTGGTCGAGCAGGCGCGGGTCCATCACCCGTCGCCACAGCGGCGGGAACCAGGCGAGGACGATCATCCCGGCGTAGCCGGTGGGAAGCTGCGGAGCTTCTTCGACGTGGCGCAGGGCCTGGTAGCGGCGGGTCGGGTTGGCGTGGTGGTCGCTGTGGCGCTGCAGGTGGTAGAGCAGCACGTTGGAGGCGACGTTGTTGCTGTTCCAGCTGTGCTCGGGCAGGCAGCGCTGGTAGCGGCCGTCCTCGCGCTTCTGGCGCAGCAGCCCGTAGTGCTCGAGGTAGTTGACGACCTCGAGCATCGAGAAGCCGAGCACCGCCTGCACCAGCAGGTAGGGCAGGACGACCGGGCCGAAGGCGATCGTCAGCGCGGCGAAGAGGCCGACCGTCATCGCCCAGGCGCCGAGGATGTCGTTGTGCAGGCTCCAGTGCGACTTGCCGAGGCGGTCGAGACGGGCGGCCTCGATCCCCCAAGCGGAGCGCAGGCTGCCGGCGACGGTGCGCGGCAGGAAAGCCCAGAAGCTCTCGCCGAGGCGCGAACTGGCCGGGTCCTCGGGGGTGGCGACGCGGACGTGGTGGCCGCGGTTGTGCTCGATGAAGAAGTGGCCGTAGCCGGTCTGCGCCAGCGCCACCCGGCTCAGCCAGCGCTCCGAGCTGGCCCGCTTGTGCCCGAGCTCGTGGGCGGTGTTGATCGCGATGCCGCCGACTACGCCCATCGTCAGCGCCAGACCGATGTTCTCCAGCGTCGAGAGGTCGCCGCTCGACCAGAGGTAGCAGGCAAGCACGAGCCCGGCGTACTGAATCGGGATGAAGACGTAGGTGCACCAGCGGTAATAGCGATCCTGCTCGAGGAACTTGAGGGCGCTATCGGGCGGGTTGGTGCTGTCGAGGCCGATCGCGATGTCGAGGATCGGGAAGGCGACGAAGACGAGCAGCGGCCCGAGGTACCAGATGAATCCGAAGCCGGTGAGGGCGTAGAGGCCGAAAGCGAGGAAGGGCGCCAGTGGAACGACGATCCCCAGCAGCCAGAGGTAGCGCTTGCTGTCGGTCCAGCTCGTCGGGCTGAGCTCGATCTCCTCGTGGTCGTGATGGTGATGATGGTGATGCGAATCGGCAGCGGTGGCCTCCATTGGGGCCTCTCTCCTTGTCAGAGTTTCGAAGAACGTCTTCAACGTAGACAAAGCAGACGATTTTGTCAACTACGCGAACAGAAACAGCTTTTCTGCACGCCAAAGCAACCGCCCAGGGCGAAATGACACTAACAGCGCAGAGGAACAGCGATGGAGGACTCTGCCCGCTAGATCTTCAGCAGGATGAAGGTATTGAGGACCCAGGCCAAACCGACGACGACCGTGGCACGCGTGAGGTTGCGCTCGACCATCGAGCCGCCACCAATTGAGCTGCTGCCACCGACACCGAAGGCACCGGAGAGCCCCGCGTCTTTCCCCGAGTGCAGCAGGATGAGGAAGATCAGAACGGCGGAGAGAATGACCTGGATAAAGCCGAAAAACGTGTACACGGCCGCAAATTCTAGCCCTGCGGGACCTTTTCGCGCGTCTTCCCTGCCCCGTTGGCGCTTTGGTCGAGGATCTCGACCGCTTCGCGGCGCAGCTCGGCATCGACCAGAGCGAAGTCCTCGTCGGAGAGCTTGCCCGCCGCGTGATCGAGCTCGGCGTCGCGGATCTCGCGGTACTTGGCTTCCTTCAGCGCGTCGGCCTCGGTGCGGACGAGGCCGCCGCGGCGGCGGCCGCGGGCCGGCCAGAGCGCCAGCAGCGCTCCCAGCAGCGCGATCAAGCCGCCGATCCACATCCAGGTCACCAGCGGGTCGATGATCACCTTGAAGATCGCCGGGGACGCGTCGCTGACGTAGGTCCTGGCGATGCGGTTGACCGCGAGCGACTGCAGCTTGGAGATCTGGGCGAGCGCGGTTGCGCGCAGGCTCGGGTTGACGGCGGCGGCGCGCATCATCGCCGCCACCGCGTCGCACTGCGGCGGCGTGCCCGCTGCGCCGGAGACGCAGGCGCGGAAGCCCCTATCGGCGGCGCGCACCCGCTTCTGGATCGGCGAGATGCCGGGCTGGACCGCAGTCCAGAGGTCGCTGCCGACGCCGGCCTTCAGTCCCACCTCGCTGGTCGACTCGCCGGCGAAGAAGCTGCCGATCGTGCCCGTCTCCTGACCGGTCGGACGAAAGTAGCGACGGCTCGGATGCAGGATCGCGACGAGCTCGCCGTCCTGCTTCGGCACGCAGCTCGGTGCCGAACTGCAGGTACTCGGGGGTGACCTTCACGGTCGGCTTCACGTAGGTGATCTCGCGTCCGTCGATTTCGGTGCTCTCCCCCGGCCGCAGGGTGACTTCGCGGTTGGTCTGGAAGCTGGAGGAGGCGGCGATGCCGATCAGCAGCACGGCAATGCCGATGTGGACGACGTAGCCGCCGTAGCGGCGGCGGTTGCGGGAGACGACGCCGGCCAGCGCCGCCGGCATCGAGCCCCCGGAGAGCTTGCGCCGGGCCGAGGCCCCGTTCCAGAACTCCTGCGCCAAGCCAGCGATCGCGAAAGCGGCGAAGAGGAAAAGGGCGAAAGCCCAGGACTCCTGCGGAGCGTCGGTGAACAGCACCAGCACGATCGCGGCGATCGCGGCGACGAGCAGCGGGATCCGGAAGACGCGCCGGGCCGAGGCCCAGCTGACCCGGCGCCAGGCCAGCAGCGGCCCGATCCCGGTGAAGAGGACGAGCCCGATCGCCAGCGGGGTCGTGTAGCGGTCGAACCAGGGCGCCGCCAGCGAGGCCTTGCTGCCGGTGAAGAGTTCGGAGATCAGCGGAAAGAAGGTGCCCCAGAAGACCACCGCGGTCAGCGCCACCAGCAACAGGTTGTTGACGAGGAAGACCGACTCGCGCGAGACCAGCGAGTCGATTCGCTTCGGCGAGCGCAAGTCGTCTAGGCGGGAGACGATCAGCGCCGTCGAGCCGATCAGGACCACCGCGATCAGGCCGAGGACGTAGGGGCCGACGGTGTTGTCGCCGAAGGCGTGGATCGACTGCAGCACGCCGGAGCGGACGAGAAAGGTGCCGAGCAGTGCCAGTCGAGAAGGCGGCGACGACCAGGCAGGCGTTCCAGACTTTCAGCATCCCGCGCTTCTCCTGGACCATGATCGAGTGCAGGAAGGCGGTGATGACCAGCCACGGCATCAGCGCCGCGTTCTCGACCGGGTCCCAGGCCCAGTAGCCGCCCCAACCGAGCTCGGTGTAGGACCAGCGGGCACCGAGCAGCAGGCCGAAGCCGAGCAGCGCCCAGGCGATCAGGGCGAAGCGGCGGGTGGAGCGGATCCACTCGGCGTCGAGGCGGCGGGTGACGAGGGCGCCGACCGCGAAGGCGAAGGGCACGGTCAGCGAGACGTAGCCCGAGTAGAGCATCGGCGGGTGGATCATCATGCTCGGGTGCTGCAGCAGCGGGGTCAGCCCGATTCCGTCGGCGGGCACCGGGCTCAGCGTCGCGAAGGGGTCGACGTCGGGCGCGAACAGCATCAGACCGGTGAAGAAAGCTGCGACGCCCATCATCATCGCCGTCGCCCAGGGGACGATCTCGCGCAGCTTGGCCCGGGTCGCGTAGAGGGCGGCGCTGGAGACGATCGAAAGCACCCAGGCCCAGAGCAGCAGCGAGCCCTCCTGGCTCGACCACATCGCCGCCAGCTTGTAGAACTCCGGCGTCTCGATCGAGGAGTGCTGGGCGACGATGTTGAAGGAGAAGTCGTCGCCGGCGAAGGCGATCTCGATGATCGCGACGCAGGCGGTGATCAGCCCGCAGAAGACGTAGACGGCGCGGCGTGAGAGATCGACGCGGCGGCGATTGCCGTTGCGCCCGGCGAGCGCGAGGGCGGCGGCGGCGACGGCGGTGAGGAAGGCGAGCGCCAGCAGCGCGCTGCCGAGGCTAGGCATCGCTCTCGGTCGTGAACTTCGACGGGCACTTCGTGATCAGGGTTTCCGGCTCGCCGACGAAGGTGCCGCCCCGGATCGCGCCGGTGAGGACGATCTCGCGGCCGCCGCGGAAGGGATCGGGGACGGTGCCGGTATAGGTGACCGGCAGCGGTCGGCTGCCGCCGTCGCGGTCGACGACCTCGAAGGCGATGCCGCTGCCCTGCTGCGTGGATCGAGCCTTTGACGACGCGGCCGGTCATCTCGTAGCTGGTGCCGGGGGCGGCGCTGAGAAGCTGCGAGGGCTCCTTGGCCTCGGTCGAGGCGGAGAAGGAGGTGTAGATCAGCGCCACCGAGAGCAGCACGGCGACGCTGAGGGCAGCCACGAGGCGAATCTTGCGCTTGCGCTGAGGATCCAAGAGCCTGGGGATTATCGCAATCCCGCCGGGTTGGCCCACTCTGGCGGTCTGCGAGAATCGCCGCGTGGCCGCCGCAACTCCGATCCCGTCCTGCTGATCACCGGAGCGAGCAGCGGCATCGGCGCCGCGACCGCCCGCGCGGCGGCCGGCAAGTACCGCCTGGTGCTGGCTGCGCGGCGACTGGAGGAGCTCGAAGCGCTGGCGGCGGAGCTCGGCGGCGAGGAGCGGGCGCTGGCGGTGCGCTGCGACGTCACCGAGTGGGATCAGGTCGAGGCGCTGGCTGCGACCGCGCTGGAACGCTTCGGCCGCATCGACGCCGTCTTCGCCAACGCCGGCTTCGGCGCCACCCGTGGCTTCCTAGAGGAGTCGGTCGAGCACTGGCGCTCGATGGTCCTGACCAACGTCTACGGGGCGGCGCTGACGATTCGCGCCACCCTCCCCCACCTGCTCGAGCGTGGCGACGGCCACTTCCTCGTCACCAGCTCGGTCGCCGGCCGCCGCGCCCTGCCCGGCTCGCTCTACTCGGCGACCAAGTGGGCGGCGACCGCAATCGGCGAGGCACTGCGGGCGGAGCTGCGCCAGATGCACGACAACACCAAGATCAAGGTGACGCTGATCGAGCCGGGCATGACCGACACCGACTTCTTCGACAACCGCCCCGGCGAGTGGGCCCTACAGGACAGCGACATCGCCAAAGCGGTGATGTACGCGCTCGACCAGGGGCCGAACGTCGACGTCAACGAGATCCTGATCCGGCCTACGGGCCAGCCGATCTGATCGCGCCGCGCGACAACAGCAGGCGGACCAGGCGCCAGTAGCCGCGGAGGAGCAGGCGCGCGGGGAGCGAGCGGGCGGCGCCGGCGATGAAGGGGGAGTCGAGGTCGGGGGTGAGCCAGGAGGCGAACTCGGCGGCGGAGACGGCGCGGGTCGCCTGCAGCTGGCGGCGCTCGCGCAGTAGGCGCGGCAGCCAGCGCAGGAATTCGAGGTCGGCGGCGAGCTTCTGGCGGCCCCAGCCGGCAGTGGCCGCGACGACCAGCAGCGCCAGCTCGGTGGCGAACAGCGCGGGCGCCAGCAGGAGCAGCAGCGCCGCCGGGTAGGCGCGGACGAGGAAGGCGAGGCGGTTGCGCTCGAGCCAGCGCCACTTGTGCTCACGGGCGCCGAACTCGTAGTCGTGGTCGACTACGGCGGCTGGCTCGATACCCAGCGTGCCGCCGCGCAGCCGCAGCCGCAGCGAGAGGTCGACGTCCTCGTGGTAGAGGAAGAAGCGCTCGGGGAAGCCACCGACCTGGCGCCAGGTCTCGAGTGGGATCGCCAGGCAAGCTCCCGAGAGAGCCGTCACCTCGCTGGCGGGCGGCGCCTCGGCGAGCGGGCGATCGTGGCCGCCGGCCCAGACGATGCCGGTGAAGTGGACCGGGTTACCAGCGGAGTTGATCTTCGTCCCGTCCGCATCGGCGACCAGCGCCTGCCAAGCCGCCCAGCCGCGTCCCTCGTGCCAGGGCCGGCGGATCGCCTCGCCGAAGCCGGGCCGCGGCGCCGCGTCGGGGTTGAGGATCACCAGCAGGTCGCCCCGGGCCTCGCGCGCTCCGGCGTTGACGCCTGCGGCGAAGCCTAGATTGCGGCTGGGGCGCACGATTCGAGTCGCCGGCGCCAGCCCCAGCACCGCCTCGGCGGTGCCGTCGCTGGAGTCGTTGTCGACGACGATCAGCTCGTCGCCCTCGCTCAGCTCGGGCAGCAGCGCCGGCAGGGTCCTGGCCAGCTCCACGCGGCTGTTCCAGGCGACGATGAGAACGGAGAGCGTCGGACGCACCGGCGCGGAGGCTATTCGGCCATCCGCGCCGGCGCCCGACGGGTTTACCGCTGGCGTTACTTCTTCTTCTTGCCGCAGCTGCTGATCCGCAGCCCGTACTTGTTGTTCTTGAGCTTCTTGCCGTTCTGGGCCTTCAGGTTCAACACGGCCGTCTGCTTCTTTGCGCAGGTGTTGGTCGAGTTGACGAGCAGGCTCTTGTTGCCGCCCTGCATGTTGAGGATGAACTTCTTCACCGGGACGTCAGGCACTTCCGGGAAGACGGTCTTGAGACCGCCTCGCTTGGAACTGATGACGCCGCGCAGCTGGATGTTCACCTGACCACGCAGGTCGGCGACCAGGTTCGGCAATTTGTCGTTGGAGGAGACCAGGTAGACCGGCCCCTTCAACTTCTGGTCGAGCAGCGGCGATTTTGCTTCCGCTTGTCCGTAGACCGCCGCCTTCGGGCAGGTCCGCGAGGCCAGCTGCGGCCGGGTGCAGACCGTTTTGATGTGACTCTGGTCGAGGAACAGCGAGTGCGGCAGCGTCAGCGCCGCACGGGTCAAATTAGCGTCGCCTTCGCGTGCTTCCAGAATCGCCCGGATGCGCGGGTTCTTGGCCCGCTTGGTCGGGCCGAACAGGCGCGTGAACAGCTTCGGCTTGAAGGCGAGTTTGTTGCATTCGCTCGCCTGGAACGGAGCGCTCACCCCATAGGAGCTGAACGCCGCCGGGTTAGCCGGGTTGCTGCCACCACCGTTGATCGTGCCGCTCGTCGCCCCGACCTCGCAGTTCGTCGGGTTGCGCATGAACTGGCCCTTGTCGATATCGACGTCGATCGAGCGCAGGTCCAGCTTGACCCCGCCGAACACGTTCGGGATCGGATCGGAGACGGCGTTGATCTGAGCGGTCGCCGGGCTGACGTTGAGCGCCACCCGGACCACCACGGTGCCGATGTCGTACGGACCGGCGACGCCGGGCGTGATCACGACCATCGACAGCGGTGCACCCTTGTACGGACCGGCGAGGAACGCCTTGCCGGCGATCTTGAACGGCGCCGAGCCGGAACCGGCCTCGGTCGACGTCACCCCGATCTGGCTCGCCACCGGGCAGCTCGAGCTCGCTTTCTCAGCGGTGCCGCTGGCCGCGGACGCCGCCGTGATCGCATCCTCGGAGCAGTACGGAACGCCAGCCAGCTTGCCGGTCAGGCCCTTGGGCAGCGTCACGTTGACGACCTTCAGCTCCTGCTGGCCGTCGGGACGCCCGATGTGCACCCGGAACGGGCTGTAAGCGCCCGCCTTGGTGCTGTCGGTCTTGGCCGTGTAGCTCGGCGCGAACGGACGCTCGCCCAGCGTTTTCGGACAGCTGCCGCCGCCCGGGAGGCTGGAGAGGCTGAACGAGCTGGTCGGTTTGTTCTGATCCGGATTGCCCGACCACGGAGTCATTTCCGTCGTCGTCTCGTTCGGCCCACAGGTCGGCGGGCTCGTCAGCGTGCCTTTCGCACCGCCGTTGAGGTGGAGGCGAAAGTTGCTGAACGTCGCCTGTGGATTTTCTTCGACGATGGCCGTCAGCTGTCCCGTTTCCGGGTTCGGGATGACCTTGCCGATCAGGCGGACGTTGACTCCGTAGCGGACCGAGGTGGCGTGGATGAAGATCCGGAACTGTTCTCCGGTCTCGGCCGCGCCCGGTCCATTTTTAAGCGGCTGACCGACGTAGACGGTGCCACCCAGCGAGTTGGGCGGCAGCGACGGCGTCTGCACCTCGACTTCACCGATATTGGACTCCGGCGGGCAGGTGATCGGATTGTTCGTCCCCTTGCCGAACTCGCTTTCGGTACAGGGGACGAGGCCATTGGCGGAGGACGGGTTGATGCCCATCCCTTCCGGCAGCGTCACCTTGGCCGTTTTCAGGTACGAGTTGGCGATCGGTTCCGCCGCGTTGAACGGGATGCCGACGTCGACCGTGGTCTTTTCCGGGGAGTCGACGTTGCCACCCTGCGTGCTGACGCCAATCGTCGGTTTGAACGGGACCAGCTCGCAGCCGCTGGCACCGACCGCGGTGGTGAACGACGCTTCGTCGGTGCTGACCGCCGGTTCGACCGGGGGCCCCTGCGATTCCACGTGCAGCAACGAGGTCTGGCCGGGGCCGCAGTTGCTCGGCATGGTCAGATAGGTGCCGTTCGCGGCGACGTTCGGGTTGGATTCTTTGCCACCGAAGAAGACCAGCCGCGAGCCGACGATCGGCGGGTGGGTCGGCCCTTCCGGTTTATGGATGTCGCTGATCGTGAACCGGACGTGCTGGTCTTTCGGATTGAGCGAGCCGACGATGAGCGTTGGTTCGCCCGGTGCGCTGGTCGGGAACCCGACCATCGAGGGCACGCCCTGGAACGGTTCGAGGTTGTAGACCGGCACCGCGGCCCGCGCCTGCAGGCAGGCGGGGGGCACGCACCCCGGGCCCGCGGGGCTAGCGGACACCGTGAAGTAGTTGATTCCGACGAGCGATGCCCCTGGGCACGCCGGCGGATTCTGTTTCAGCTGTTCCACCGTGCACTTGACCGGGGTGGCCTCCGGGTTGACGCTGAGGCCTTCCGGGGTGTCGACGATGATCTCTTTCACGAAACCTTCGGGAAAGCCCCCGCCGGTCCCTTCGGGAAGGTTGTTCAGCGTGAAGTCGGTGATTCCGAAGGTCGGATGGCCGGCAGCCTGCGTATACCATTTTCCCGGGGTTGCGTTCGTGCACTGGCCCGGTGGTTTTGCCAGCGGAAATGCGCCAACCGTCGTTACGCCGAGTGCCGGCGTGTCGACGTTTTCTTTACACGTCAGTGCTTCCCAATTGGCGATGCCGAACGCACCCTGCGCTGAGGGCGCAACGAAAACCGCGCCCAAGGCCATAACCGCTGCTGCGATTAAAAAGCGCCTAGCCATCAATACCTCCTCGAGTAACCCTTTGAGCGGAAAACGCTTCCCCTGCGTAGCGCTCGGTACCTCTCCCGCAAAAGACATTACAGAGCGCTACGCGCGAATCAAGTGCTGATTGCGACAAGTTGGACAAAAGCACCATCTACTTCTGTCCTGGCTGTCTCGTCTGCTTATGACGATTGGGCCTATGCCCTCGCTTCTTTTTGCACGGCGTCCGCACGGCGGATCGCTTGCTGGCCTTCTTGCCGTTCTGCCCTTTGAGCTGGACGATCGCCCGGACCTTGCCTTTGCAGAGGTTCTTGGAGGCGACCAGCAGGCCGTGCTTGCCGCCGGGCAGGATCATCGTGAACTTCGAGACCGGCACGTCGGGAACGCGGTCGAAGGTGGTGCGGATGCCGCCCTTTGAAGCTGTCGATCCGGCCGACCAGGTCGATCGTCACCTGACCCTCGAGGTGGGCGACGAGATCGGGCAACGGGTTGTTCGACGAGCGCAGGTAGACCGGACCTTCGAGCGGCTGGCCGAGCAGCGGCGTGAACGCCCGCGCCTTGCCGTAGATCGATTTCTTCGGGCAGTCGCTGGCGACGAACTGGACCCGGGTGCAGATCTGCGCCAGGCTGCGCCTGGTCGAGGAAGAGCGCGTGCGGCAGACCGACCGAGGCGCGGGCGATGTTGGCGTCGCCCTGCTCGCGCTTTGAGGACTGCCCGCAAACGTGGGTGCTTGGCCCGCTTGGTTGCGCCGAACAGGCGCAGGTTGAGCTTCGGCTTGAAGCCGAGCGCCGGGCAGTTGTCGAGTTGCACTGGGTCGGAGACCGCGAAGGAAGAGAACGCGGCCGGGTTGGTCGGGTCGGCGCCTCCGCCCTTCAGCGTTCCGGCGCTGGCGAATTTCGAGCAGTTGGTTCCGTTGAGGGTGAAGTCGTCCTTGTTGACGTTGACTGCGATCGAGCGGATGTCGAGCTTGGCGCCGCCGAAGACGTCGGGGATCGCGTCGGAGACGGCGTGGATCTGCGCCGTTTCGGGGTCGACGAAGAGCGACGCGCGGACGACGACGGTGCCGAGGTCGAAGGGCCCGGCGACGCCGGGAGTGATCACGACCAGCGAGAGCGGCGCTCCCTTATAGGGACCGGCGAGGTAGGCCTTGCCGGCGATCTGCAGCGGCGAGGAGCCGCTGCCGGCACTGACCGTGGCGACACCGATCTGGCTTTTGTCGGGGCAGCTCGGCTTTCGCGCGCTCGGCGGTCGCCTGCCTTGCCTGCTGCGGCGGCGATCGCCGAGCCGGGGCAGTAGGGGACGCCCGTCGAGCTTGGCGGTGGCGCCGGGCGGCAGGGTGATGTCGACGCCCTTCAGCTCCTGCTGGCCGTCGTCGCGGGTGAAGCGCGCGGAGAAGGGCGTGAAGGCGGCCGCGTCGCTGCTTTTCGGCGCCGCCGCGAAGCCCGGCGTGAAGGGTCGCTCTGCCATCGTTTTCGCGCAGGCGCCGCCGCCCGGGCGCTTTGGTCAGGGTGAAGCTGCTGGTCGGCGTCGCCGGCGCGGTCGCCCGACCAGGCGCGAGATCTGACGAGGTGGTCGCGTTCGGGCCGCAGGTCGGCGGGCTGGTCAGCGGCGCCTCGGTCGCCGCCTTTGAACTGCAGCGGAAGGAGCTGAAGGCGACCTGCGGGTTGTCCGGGAAGGTCGCGGTCAGCTGCCCGGTCTGGGCGTTGGCGTTGACGTTGCCGATCAACCGCACCGAGAGCCCGTAGCGGGGCGACTCGGCGTCGACGAAGACGCGGTACTCCTGGCCGGATGTCGGGGTCGCGGCTGAGCTGCTGGCCGAGGAAGACCTTGCCCGGCAGCGAGTTGGCCGGCAGCACCGGCGTCTGGATCGAGACGGTGCCGATCTGCGAGGCGGTCGGGCAGGCGACCGGCGTTTCTCGTTCCCTTGCCGAACTGGTCGTTGCTGCAGAACTGCAGGTCCGGTGCCGGCCGAGGGGTTGAGGCCGAGCCCGCGCGGCAGCGAGACGGTCGCCGTGCGCAGGGTCGAGGAGTTCAGCGGCTGCAGTGCCCTGCGGCACGTTGACGTCGACGTCGACCGCGGACGGCGAGTCGGTCGCGCTCGACTCCGGCGCGGTCGCGACCGAGGGCGAGAACGGGACCGAGCCGCAGCCGTCGATGCTGGCCGGCGGGGTCGTCGGGTAGCTGAGGAACTGGCCGGGGTTCTGGTAGGAGTCGACCTTCAGACCGGTCGCCGAAGGGCCGTTGCACTGGCTGCCCATGGTCAGGAAGCGTGCCGCCTTTGGTGCCGTCGAAGACGAGCCGGTTCTCGACCAGCGGCACCGGTTCTTTGGGGACTTCGCGTGATCGTGAAGCCCTCGTGGTAGTCGCTGTCCCAGGCGACGTCGGCGACCAGGTAGACGTCGGCGTCGAGCAGCAGCGGTACGTTGGCGTTGAAGCCGAACAGCGCCGGTGAGCCGTTGTCGGGGACGAGGTTGTAGACGGGGAAGGTGAGCGGCAGCGGCAGCACGCTCGAGGTCGAGGTGACGATGCTGGTGCCGACCTCGCTGGCGGCGCAGGAGGCGGGGTTCGCTTCGAAGTCGGCTTTCGGGCACTGCGGCACCGCCTGGGGATCGACGTTGAGGCCCTCGGGCAGGTCGACGCGGACGTCCTTGACGTTGCCTTCCGGGGCCCCGAGCAGGCCGCCGGTGTTGAAGACGAAGTCGGTGAGGCCGACCGGCGGGTGGCCGGCGGCCTGGGTGAAGAACTGGGCTTTGGGGCTGGCGTAGGTGCATTCGGGCAGTGTCCGATCTTGCAGGTGCCGGCTTCCCAGCTGGCGACGCCGAAGTCGGCCTCGGCCGCGGGCGCAGCCGTCAGCACAGGCGCCGCCGCCGCGGCAGCCGATCGCGGCCAGCAATCCGGCCCGCTTCATCATCGCTCTCCTCACTCGCTTTCCTCGCATGGTCTCGGCTCGTCCCCCGAGGCGGCCCCTGCCGACGGCCATACCCAGCTGCGCCGGGTCTCAATCAGCGTTTGCCCTGCTGCTTGCCGCCGCTTGCCTTGCGGCAGCGCGGGGCACCCGCAGCGGCAGCTTCTTCTTGCGCAGCGGCTTGCCGTTCTGGGCTTTGAAGTTCATGAACGAGAACGAGGGCTGGGCGCAGAGGTCGCGGGAGTTGACCAGGAGGCCGCGCTTGCCGCCTTTCATCGTCAGCACGAACTTGCTCACCGGCACGTCGGGCACCGGGTAGAAGACGTTCTTGATCCGCGCCTTGGCGGCGCTGATCACGCCGCGCAGCCGCACGTTGACCTGGCCCTTGAGGTCGGCGAGCAGGTCCGGCAGTTCGTTGTTGGAGGAGGTCAGGTAGACCGGCCCCGCCAGTTCGTCGTCGAGCAGCGGCGTCTTCGCCCGCGCGTAGCCGTAGATCGCCGCCTTCGGGCAGTCGTTCGGCGGCCAGCTGGACGCGGGTGCAGATGGTGCGGATGTGCGACTGGTCGAGGAACTGGGAGTGCGGCAGGGTCAACGCCGCGCGGCAGATGTTGGCGTCGCCCTCGCGGGCGACGAGGACGGCGCGGAATTTCGGGTGCTGGTTGCGCTTGGTCGCCTTGCGGCCGCCGAAGAGGCGGGTGAACAGCTTCGGCCTGAAGCCGAGCGCGCCGCAGTCGCTGGTCTGGAACGGCGTGCTGACCGCGAAGGCGCTGAAGGCGGCCGGGTTGGCCGGGTCGGCGCCGCCGCCGTGCAGCGTCCCGGCGCGGCTCAGCGGGCCGCAGCTGGTCGGGTTGAGGGTGAAGTTCTTGCGGTCGACGTTGACGTCGACCGCGCGGACGCTGAGCTGGGTGCCGCCGTAGACGTTGGGGATCGGGTCCGAGACGGCGTGGATCTGCGCCGTCTCCGGGTCGACGAACAGCGCCACCCTCACCACGACCGTGCCCAGGTCGAAGGGCCCGGCCGTGGCGGGGGTGATCACTGCCAGGGAGAGAGGAGCCCCGTGGTAGGGGCCTGAGAGGAAGACCTTGCCGCCGATCTGCAGCGGCGCCGGGCCGGTGCCGGCGGCGATCGTGGCGCTGCCGACGAGGCTTTTGGCCGGGCAGCTGGAGTTCGCCTGCTCGGCGCTGCCGGCGCTGGCGGCAGCGGCCGCGAGCGCCGAGTCCGGGCAGTAGGGAATGCCGGCGAGCTTGCCGGTCATCCCCGGCGCCAGGGTGACGTCGACGCCCTTCAGCTCCTGCTGGCCGTCGCTGCGGGTGATCCGCAGGTCGAGCGGGCTGTAGGCGCCGGCCTTGGTGCCTTTCGGGCGGGCCGAGAAGGCCGGTGCGAAGGGGCGCTCGGCGAGGGTTTTCGCGCAGGCGCCGCCGCCGGGGGCGGCGCTGAGGACGATCGGCGCCCGCGGGCTCGCCGCGGCGTTGCCCGACCAGGGCGTCATCGTGGCGCTGGCGCTGCTGGCGCAGACCGGCGGGCTGCTGAGGACGGCGCGCGGCCCGCCGTCGAAGCTCGAGCTTGAACGAGGTGAACGGGACCTGCGGGGTTTCGGCGATCGTCGTCGTCAGCTGGCCGGTCGATCGGGTTCGCTTTGACGCGGCCGAGCAGCCGCACCTCGACCCCGTAGCGGGCCGACTTGGCGTCGATGAAGATCCGGTACTCGCTCGCCCGATTCCGGGTCGCGGCTGAGCTGCTTGCCGACGTAGACGTCGCCGTTCAGGTTGCCTTCGGGCAGCGGCGGCGACTGGATTTCCACCGTGCCGATCTTCGACTGCGGCGGGCAGCCGATCGGCGCTTTGCCCTTGGTGCGGGAACTGGGAGTCGTCGCAGGTCTTGAGGCCGTTGGCGGCGGAGGGGTTGAGGCCCATGCCGAGCGGGCAGGGCGACGGCGGCGGCTCGGGTCACCGAGCTGTCCTGGTTGGCCGCCCCAGGTATATGGGGGACCGTGACGTCGACCGTGGCGCCGGCCGGCGAGTCGGTCTGCGGCGTGCCGGGGTCGACCCCGATGCCCGGCGCGTAGGGGATCGTGGCGCACTTTTCGGCGAGGTGCCGGGCGGGATCGGCGACTCGAAGGCCGGTGCGGCGCTGGCCGGGAACTGGTAGCCGGGGCTGGCCTCTTCGGCGTAGGAGGCGGCGAGCAGCCAGGTCGAGTAGACGCTGCCCGACTGGCCTGGTCCCGTACCCGCCGGGCCGAGGCAGGTGCTCGGGGTGGTGATGAAGGTGCCGTCGCCGGAGGTGCCGTCGAAGACCAGCCGGTTTTTGAGGACGAAGCCTTCGAGGCCCGGCAGCTCGAGCGCTTTCGGGACGGCGATCGAGAACCCCTCGTGGAAGTCGCCGCCCCATTCGACGTCGGCTTTGAGGAAGACTTCGTTGCCGAGCAGTTCGAGCCCGAACAGAGCCGGTTCGCCCTGGCTGCGGTTTGATGTTGTAGACGTCGGCGGTGAGCGGCGGCGCGGCGGATCCCGAGCAGCGGGTCGGCGGCGGTGACGAAGCTGGTGCCGACTTTCGCCCCCGCCGCGGCGCAGTCGAGGGCGGCAGCGCTTCGAAGGCGGCGAGATCGCAGCGCGGCGTTGCCCCCGGGTTGACGCTGAGGCCGACCGGCAGGTCGACGCGGACGTCTTTCAGTTCGCCGACCGGTTTTTCGCAGCGGCCCTTCTTCCGGCGTGTGTTTGACGATGAACTGGGTGAAGCCGACCGGCGGGTGGGCGGCCGCGGTTTCGAAGAACTGCGGCGGGGTGTCGACGCTGCAGGTGGGGATGTCGATTTTGCAGGTGCCGGCCTGCCAGCCGTCGTTGGCGGTGTAGAGAGGTGGGTGCTGCGGGGCGATGATGTCGCCCGTGCTGGCGCCCGCGGTCGAGCGGTCAAGCGCCAGCGTCACCAGCGCCACGACGATCGCCAGTCCCCTCATCCCAGCCTCCTGTCAGCCACGGTTGCTTTGTAGTTTTTTCCATCCCGGAGAGGACAATACCCGATATTTAAGAGCTGAATCAATATTTTTTGGTATCGTCGCTCATGAAAAGCCGTAGCATTCACCCAGTCAACGGCCAGGACGGGATCCACGGCAACGGGAACGGGAGGGCCACCTCCCTCCCGCTCGACTGGGAGCACCTGGCGCGAGCCACCGCGCACCCGCTGCGGATCTCGATCCTGGAAATCCTCGGAATGGACGGAGGCCGCACCCTCTCCCCCAGCGATCTCAGCCAAGAGCTACAGATCCCCCTCAGCAACACCAACTACCACGTCACCGAGCTGGCCAAAGCCGGCCTGATCGAGCTCACCGGCCAGCGTCAGGTGCGCGGCGCCACCGAGCACTTCTACCGAATTCGACGGGCAGCGAAAGACGGCGCTAAGCCCCGAGGGGGCGAGCTGGCGGCAGCGGCGTGAGAGCCAAACCGCGGTGAACCTAGTCGGACCACCGCTGCACGCGGTTGTTGTTGGCGTCGGTGACCAGGATGCTGCCCTCAGCGTTGGCGAGGATGCCGGCTGGATAGGTGAAGCTGAACTGCGATTCGCCGGAGCCGATCGAGCCCGAGCTGTCCGAGGTAGGCGCCTTTTTCGGTGAACTCCTCGACGCGGCCGTTCTGCTGATCGGCCACCCAGACATGGCCGGTCAGGTCCGCGGCGATCGCGACCGGGTGGGTGAACTGGCCGGCTCCGGTGCCCGGGGAGCCGAAGCGGCGCAGGTATTCGCCCTGGGAGTTGAAGGCGCTGACGCGGTGGCCTGACCAGTCGGCGACCCAGACGTTGTCGCTGGGGCCGACGGCGATCGCCGCGGGTCCCAGCAGCTGCCCGGGTTCGGTGCCTTTGGAGCCGGCGACGCGGATGAATTCGCCGTTTTCTTTGAACTCCTGCACGCGGCCGTTGGCCCAGTCGGCGACCCAGGCGTTGCCCTGAGAGTCGATCGCGATCCCTTCGGGGTTGTCAAACTGGCCGTTGCCGGTGCCTTCTGAGCCGAAACGGCGCACGAAGGCGCCCGCTTTGTCGAAGACTTCGACCCGGTCGTGGGCCCAGTCGGTGATCCAGACGTTGTCTTTGGCATCAACGGCCAGGCCGGAGAGGTAGAGCGTCTGCCCGTCGCCGGCTTTGGTGACCTGGGCGATGTATTCGCCTTTGGCGCCCACCTTCTGCAGGCGGTGGTTGTTGACGTCGGCGATCCAGAGCTCGCCCGAAGAGGTTTCGCCGATGCCGCCGGGATGGCCGAACTGGCCGTTGCCGGTGCCGGCGGTGCCGAAGGCGCTGACGTAGGTGGCGACGGTGCGGGGAGTTTCCCACCGCTGCACGCGGTTGTTGTTGGCGTCGGTGACCAGGATGCTGCCCTCAGCGTTGGCGAGGATGCCGGCTGGATAGGTGAAGCTGAACTGCGATTCGCCGGAGCCGATCGAGCCGAGCTGTCCGAGGTAGGCGCCTTTTTCGGTGAACTCCTCGACGCGGCCGTTCTGCTGATCGGCCACCCAGACATGGCCGGTCAGGTCCGCGGCGATCGCGACCGGGTGGGTGAACTGGCCGGCTCCGGTGCCCGGGGAGCCGAAGCGGCGCAGGTATTCGCCCTGGGAGTTGAAGGCGCTGACGCGGTGGCCTGACCAGTCGGCGACCCAGACGTTGTCGCTGGGGCCGACGGCGATCGCCGCGGGTCCCAGCAGCTGCCCGGGTTCGGTGCCTTTGGAGCCGGCGACGCGGATGAATTCGCCGTTTTCTTTGAACTCCTGCACGCGGCCGTTGGCCCAGTCGGCGACCCAGGCGTTGCCCTGAGAGTCGATCGCGATCCCTTCGGGGTTGTCAAACTGGCCGTTGCCGGTGCCTTCTGAGCCGAAACGGCGCACGAAGGCGCCCGCTTTGTCGAAGACTTCGACCCGGTCGTGGGCCCAGTCGGTGATCCAGACGTTGTCTTTGGCATCAACGGCCAGGCCGGAGAGGTAGAGCGTCTGCCCGTCGCCGGCTTTGGTGACCTGGGCGATGTATTCGCCTTTGGCGCCCACCTTCTGCAGGCGGTGGTTGTTGACGTCGGCGATCCAGAGCTCGCCCGAAGAGGTTTCGCCGATGCCGCCGGGATGGCCGAACTGGCCGTTGCCGGTGCCGGCGGTGCCGAAGGCGCTGACGTAGGTGGCGACGGTGCGGGGAGTTTCCCACCGCTGCACGCGGTTGTTGTTGGCGTCGGTGACCAGGATGCTGCCCTCAGCGTTGGCGAGGATGCCGGCTGGATAGGTGAAGCTGAACTGCGATTCGCCGGAGCCGATCGAGCCGAGCTGTCCGAGGTAGGCGCCTTTTTCGGTGAACTCCTCGACGCGGCCGTTCTGCTGATCGGCCACCCAGACATGGCCGGTCAGGTCCGCGGCGATCGCGACCGGGTGGGTGAACTGGCCGGCTCCGGTGCCCGGGGAGCCGAAGCGGCGCAGGTATTCGCCCTGGGAGTTGAAGGCGCTGACGCGGTGGCCTGACCAGTCGGCGACCCAGACGTTGTCGCTGGGGCCGACGGCGATCGCCGCGGGTCCCAGCAGCTGCCCGGGTTCGGTGCCTTTGGAGCCGGCGACGCGGATGAATTCGCCGTTTTCTTTGAACTCCTGCACGCGGCCGTTGGCCCAGTCGGCGACCCAGGCGTTGCCCTGAGAGTCGATCGCGATCCCTTCGGGGTTGTCAAACTGGCCGTTGCCGGTGCCTTCTGAGCCGAAACGGCGCACGAAGGCGCCCGCTTTGTCGAAGACTTCGACCCGGTCGTGGGCCCAGTCGGTGATCCAGACGTTGTCTTTGGCATCAACGGCCAGGCCGGAGAGGTAGAGCGTCTGCCCGTCGCCGGCTTTGGTGACCTGGGCGATGTATTCGCCTTTGGCGCCCACCTTCTGCAGGCGGTGGTTGTTGACGTCGGCGATCCAGAGCTCGCCCGAAGAGGTTTCGCCGATGCCGCCGGGATGGCCGAACTGGCCGTTGCCGGTGCCGGCGGTGCCGAAGGCGCTGACGTAGGTGGCGACCGGCGTCGTGAGCATTTCGTCGCTGCTGTAGGTGGTGCCTTCGGAGTTGGTCGCCTTGATGCGAAAGTGATAGCTGGAGCCCGGCCGGAGGCCTCCAACCTCGTGACTGACTTCAACCGAGGCGGTCCCGGCGCCGATGCCTTTCGCGACCAGGGGACTCGTCGCACCATACAGCGAGGTGTGGCCGTATTCGAACTGGTAAGTCGTTTCCAGGCCGTGAGGGTTGACGGAACCGTGGAGCACCGCGCTGTTGACCTTGAGATCGCTCGCCGCCGCGATCGTCTCCGACGGCCGCCAATCCGGAGTGGTGAATTCTTTCGTCACGCCGTTGTTGGTTTGTTTCGAGCCGTTGCCTTCGTTCGTGGCGACAAGTCGGTATTTATAGGTCGTAAGCCCTTTTAACCCGCCGATGTTGAGTGCGACGGCCTGCACACCGGATCCGCTGAGCGAT
Source organism: uncultured Solirubrobacterales bacterium (assembly GCA_963715395.1). Lineage (GTDB taxonomy): Bacteria > Actinomycetota > Thermoleophilia > Solirubrobacterales > 70-9 > VAYN01. The sequence continues at coordinate 210,196 of OY970238.1, read as the reverse complement.
TTGGTTTCACTGCTGTTTTCAAAGCCGCCGACCCCGTATTCGAACTTGTAAGTGGTCGAGAAACCGTTTGGATTGACGGTGCCACTCAGTTTGTAGTTTTTCGCCGAGACTTCTTCCGCGCTTTGGGTCGCGACCACCGGGCTCCAGTCGGGGGTCGTGAAGCTGCCTTTCGCTTCACCGGGTCCAACGCTGTTCTGCGCAAACAGTCGCTCGAAGTAAGTCGTTTTGCCTTTCAGCCCAGAGATCGGTTGTTCCACCGCTTTCGGGCTCGTTCCCGAGCCGAGTTCTCCGTCTGGCACAGGCACTTTGTTGCCGTAGGCGGTGGTGGTCCCCCATTCAAAGCGATATTTCGTGCTCGCCCCACCCGGGTTGACCGTCCCGCGCAGCGAGGCTTTGCCGCCAGCAACGCCGCTCGGAGCTTCCAGCACCGCGGTTGGAGCCTCTGGCGGAGTCGTAAACGAAAAGATCGCGCCGTAGCCGTTGCCGGCACTGTTGCTGGCTGCGAGGCGATAGTAGTAGTTGGTCGCTGGCGTGAGGCCGACGATCAACCCATTGACCGCACTGGCTCCCCAGGCTGAACCCGCGCCCCAGCTTCCCGTGGAGCTGCCGAGGCCCGGCGTCGTTCCATAGTCGAAATGAAACGACGTCGCGAGGCCATTCGGGTCTACTTTCCCGTTGCCAGTCGCTTGGCGCGCTTGGACTGAGCTGGCAGCTGCCGTTTCAGCTGACGGCGGAGCGCCAACCTGCGTGCCGATGTGGACCCCCATCGCGCTGGTTGCTTCGGTGACCTCCGCGAAATAGCTGGGATCGCTGGACGGGACTCCTCCGCTGACTAGTCCAAGGGCCGTATTACCCGCCCAGACCGGCCCACCACTGTCACCGAAACTCGAATAGAGACCAACTGCTTCGGTCAAATGGTAAACATTGCCTTCCCCATAGTTAACCGTGACGTCCACCGTTTTAACAGTTCCACAGCTGGAGCCGGTGTTCTCACCGGAGTGGCAGATCGACTCGCCCACATAGCTAGAGCTTTCGTGTTCTATCGGGATGTTTTGGCTTCCGCCCCAGTAGACGGCGAGCGACTGCCACGGCACTTCGTCCCAGTATTCGCCAAAGCCGGCGCCGTTGACCCTGAGTTTCGCCCAGTCCCCCCCGGGATAGGAACCTTCTTCGCCGTGCCCCAGATAGAAGCTTTCGTTTTTGGAATTACGCGCGGCCCAGTCCGCCGAGCCTTTGTAGCAGTGCCCCGCGGTAAGAACGAACCGATTCGAGAAGGCGTTCCCTAGGGCCTTGAAACCGGCAGTGCAGGCTCCGGCGTGAGAGCCCGCCCAATCGATGTACACACCTGCGCGCAGAGGCTTGTCGCAGTAGCGATTGCCTACATCGCAAGCGAAAGGCTCGGCCACAAAGCGCTCTTGCTCGATGGGCCGAACGTCGACTCTCGCCTTTGAGGCGACCACTGCCGCGCTTATCTGCGCCTCGAACTTCGAGGCGTCCTTCGCCTCAGAGACGACTATGGAGTTGGCTTTCGGATCCAGGGAGGTCTGGACGAGCTGGGCTTCGAGCAGGTTGTCGAGTTCCTTGTCCAGTTGCCTGTGTGCCGCTTCCAGCTCGGCCCAGGTGAATTCGGCGCTCTGCGTTCTGTAGCCGCCGGCCAGCGACGCCGACTCAAGGTCCGCCTCTACGGTGCTGCTGACGTCCTCGGAAACAATGGGTACGACGAACTCGCCCGCGGCGTTGTCGAACCAGACACCGGCGTAGCGATCGCCCTGACCCTCTTCGAGGATGCGGACTATGTCCGCCCCTCGAAGCTGTACCACCAGATTGCGCTCAGCCGTGGACTTGCTTACATCGAAACGGCGTTCGTACTCGCTGACTTCGAATTCCGCCGGCTCGATCAACGTGGCGGACGCGGCTCCGTCCGCCACGGGCGTGACCGCAGCTCCGGCGAAGGAAGAAAAAGCCAAAAGCACTAGCGTGGCGATTGCCCAAAGGGCGAAGCAAGGGTTGCGCGGAAGCAAACGGCGGCCTTTCCCAATGCCTTTTGTACAAATCAATTACTTAAGAAATTCATAGTATCTTGAACTATTACTCGAAGTCAACTGATAGACAAGTACGCAGATCTGCAGTGGCTGACCCGCTATGTTCGGGTATCTGATTCGACCACGCGGGTACCACTTTTCCCATCGCGCGAATGGCCTGGCACCGGAGTGCAAGGGCCTCAGCTACGGCACCTTTGCGTTGCGGGCCGACTGCTAGCGAAGAACGACGGTTCGGCGAGCCACACGCTTACCGTTCACCTGCAAGACAACGCGCGCTCGTCCCGGGCCCAGGCTCGACAAGGCCTTTGACGGGAGGGCCAACTTTGGAACGGGAACGCCGCGTGCGCTCGCCAGAGGGAACGGGCGCAGGTTGCGGCTCCTGCGAACCGCACGTCCGCCCCTCTTCGCGATCAGCGTGGCTTTGCATCCGAGACCGCACTTCACGTGCGCGAGCGCGCTTGCGGAGATTGCCGCGCGAATAAGGGGAGGCGGTCCACACTGGGCCGTCCGCCGTTGCGCGGGCGGACCAATACGCCCAACGATCGTGGTCGAAACCGTCACGGATTGGGGCCAGACTTCCCCACCGTATGGGGTGGTGGCGGCCTCGAACGTAAAAGCGGTGTCCGCGGGCAGACGCTGGTCGGCCACCCGCAGGTACCACCCCACGAACGTGGGATCGATAACCACCGCTTCGTTCGGGCAACTCGCCGGGTAGGTGCGCTCGGTTAGCGTCACACAGCCATCGCCGCTCGGGTTCTCACAGGCGGCGAGCTGCATCGCGTCGCCATCGGTCGACCATCCCCCCCACCACCGGCCGGGCACCGGGGTGACGAGCTCGTTGGCCTTGATCCTCCCGCTGACAGACGGGGGTCCCACCGAGGTAACGTTGCCGAACCAAGTCGGGGTTACCCATTCCGGTTCCTCCAACGCGTGGGTTTCGGCTCGAAAGACGACGTTGGGTGGTGCGCCGTTGGTGCTGATGTCGTCGCCAGTAGCAAAAGGGCTGCAGTTAGAGCGACTGGGCGCACAGATCATCCACGTCGGCGTGCTCCCGTTGTTGACGAAAATGCGGCCGCTGCCGTCGACGTTGAGAAGAGTTTGGAAAGAACCAGCCTTCGCAACTGACGACTCGACCGCCATCGCGGATATCAGCGCCAGGGCAAACGCCAACAGCAAAAAACAGATATCCCCGCGCCGCAAGCTTACGTCAAGCATTTTTTCTAGAACCTAAAGTGTTAAGAATGGTTCAAATAGTTAAGGAAAGCTGAGAATAGCTCTTCGAGAGCGCCGTCGTCAACTACGGCCGAGGGTACGCAAAGGCAACCCCAGCCATTCGCTTGATGTTGTTGGTCCCAGCAACAGCCCGCTGGGAACATACATAGGTCGAAGTCTTTTGTCTGCGCCTTAAGCGCAACAGCTGCGCCGCCCTCAAGGTCTCCCTGGAAGCGGACGACGGGTCTCGAACCCGCGACCTCGAGCTTGGGAAGCTCGCGCTCTACCAGCTGAGCTACGTCCGCGTGCCGGCTGATTCTAAGGCCGGCGGCGCCGAGAGCGAACGGGTTCTAACCTAGGGCGCCCCTTGAGCGCCCGCGCCGCCATAGCCGTGCTCGCCGTGCTGGCCGTCGTCGGCCTGCTCACCTTCGGCCTGCTCAGCAAGGGCTCCTCCGGCGTCGCCCTCGGCGAGGCGGCACCGACCGCGCCGCTGCCCCGGCTCGAAGGCGCCGGCGAGGGCTCGCTGGCCGACTACCGCGGCCGCTGGGTGCTGGTCAACTTCTGGGCCTCCTGGTGCATCCCCTGCCGAGAGGAGGCGTCGGCGCTGGAGGAGTTCCAGCGGCGCCACGGCGACGGCGACTTCACCGTGCTCGGGATCGACAGCCGCGACCTCAGCGACGACGGCCGTGCCTTCGTGCGCCGCTTCGACCTCAGCTATCCCCAGCTGCGCGACGGCGACGGCGACACCGCGCACGACTTCGGCACCACTGGCGTGCCGGAGAACTTCCTCGTCGACCCCCGGGGCAGGGTGCGGCTGCTGGTCCGCGGCCCGGTCACCAGCGAGTACCTGGCGGACGAAGTGGCGCCGCTGCTGGGGGAGGAGGAGGGCTCGTGAAGCCACGCACGGCGCTCGCGGTGTGGCTGGGAGTGGCGCTCGCCCTGCTGTCGGTCGGCGCCCTCAGCGCCAGGGCAGCGACGCCGCAGACCTCGCTCAGCGAGGTCTCCTCCGAAGTCATGTGCCCAGTCTGCGGCACCCTGCTGGAGCTGGCCGAATCGCCGCAGGCGCAGCGTCAGAAAGCCTTCATCTCCCGCCTGGTCGCCGCCGGGCGCAGCAAGGAGGAGATCAAGGCCGCGCTGGTCGAGGAGTACGGGACCGAGGTGCTGGCGCTGCCGCAGGGCTCCGGCTTCGACCTCTCCGCCTACGTGGTGCCGATCGTCGCCTTCGTCTTCGCCGTGATCGCGCTTGCCGTGGGCGTGGCCAGGTGGCGCCGCGCCGGCGCCGGGTCTGGGGACTCTCCATCCAGCCCCGGGCCCAGCGCCGAGGACGCCGAGCGCCTCGACGACGACCTCGCCCGCTACGACCTCTGAGCCGGGTCCGGCGCGACGACGACGATCGCCCCAGCGACGGCGACCGGCAGCTGGCGCAGGGCAGCGCGCAGCGTTCGGTGGGGGCGGCCTGAAACCGCCCCGGGGGAGACGGCGGCAAGCAGCGTGTCCGCCTGCGCCGCGACCGGCTCCAGTCCGTCGGAGCCCGGCAGCGGGCCGATGAGGACGAGCAGCTCGTAGGCGCTGCGCAGCTTGCCCACGGCATGGCGGAAGCTATCCAGTTCCAGCAGGGTCGCCGGCTCCGGTGCCGGCCTCCCCGCGACGACGCAGACGAGCGGGTCCACAGCGGTGCCGGCGGCGGGACCGGCGAGCAGAAGCGGCTGCAGGATCTGCGGTGCCGCCGTCTCCCAGCGCAGGTACTCGTGCAGCCCCGGCACCGGCATCAGGTCGAGCTCGGCCGCCAGCCGCGGTTGCGCCAGGTCGCACTCGACCAGAACCGTGCGGCGGCCAGCGGCGCTGGCGGCGGCTGCCAGCGCGAGCGCTGCCGTCGGGCCCTCTTCGCCGCTGACCAGGACCGCACCCTGTCCGTCCAGCGTTGCCTGCAGCTTCCCTAGCGCCGCCAGGTCGGCGCGGCGCAGCGACCAGGCCCGCCCCTCGCCTGGCGCCGGCCCGCCGATCTCGGCCAGGACGGGCAGCTTGGCGCGCCCGCCTGGCATCACATCCGCTCGGGGGCGGAGATGCCGAGCAGCCCCAGCGCCCCGGCGATCGTCCGCTTGGTCGCCAGGCAGAGTGCCAGCCGCGAGCGCTCCACCCCCTCCCCCTCGGCGCCGATCACCTGACAGTCGCGGTAGAAGGCGTGGAAGTCGGCGGCGACCGCGGTCGAGTAGGCGCAGATCCGGTGCGGCGCTCGCTTCGCCGCCGACTCGCGCACCTCCTCGGGGAACTCCAAGAGGCGCTTGATCAGCGCCCGCTCGCTGGCCTCGATCGCCGGTCCGGCATCCCCGTCGGCGGGTTCCGCCGCGGCGGCTGCGGCGGCGTCGCCGGCTTTGCGCAAGATGCTGGCGATGCGGGCGTGCGCGTACTGCACGTAGTAGACGGGGTTCTCGTTCGACTGACGCCCCGCCAGGTCGAGGTCGAGGTCGACGGTCGTCTCGTGGCTGCGCCAGAGCATGAACCAGCGGCTGGCGTCGACGCCGATCGCGTCGACCAGCTCGTCGAGCGAGACGAAGTCGCCGCGGCGCTTCGACATCCGCGCCCGCTCCCCCTCGGCAATGATGTGGACCAGGTTCATGATCAGGGCCTCGAAGTTGTCGGAGTCGGCGCCGAGCGCGGCGATCGCGGCCCGGATCCTGCCCACGTAGCCATGGTGGTCGGCGCCGAGCACGTCGATCAGGCGGCCGAAACCACGCTGGAGCTTGTCCCAGTGGTAGGCGACGTCAGCCGCGAGATAGGTCGGTTCGCCGTTGGCCCGGATCAGGACCCGGTCCTTGTCGTCGCCGAATTCGGTCGTGCGCAGCCACAGCGCCTCGTCGTGGCGATAGGTGTGGCCGTCCCGGTCGAGATCGGCGAGCGCGGACTCGACCTCGCCGCGGCGGTAGAGGTCGCGCTCGGAGAACCAGGTGTCGAAGCTGACGCCGAAGCGGTCCAGCGTTCCCCGCACCTCCTCGAGGATCAGCTCGACGCCGCGCCGGCCGACCTCGTCGCGCCGGCCGGGATCGACCCCGGCCGCCGTGAGCTGCTCGGCCAGTTCGGTCACGTAGGCGCCCTCGTAACCGTCCTCCGGCGGCTCCGCCCCGGTCATCCGGGCGGCGATCGAGTCGGCGAAGCGATCGATCTGGCCGCCGCCGTCGTTGACGTAGTACTCGCGCTCGGCCTCGTGTCCGACCGCGGTCAGCAGGCGCGCCACGGCGTCGCCGTAGGCGGCGTGACGACCGCCACCGACGTGCAGCGGTCCGGTCGGGTTGGCGGAGACGAACTCGACCAGGACCCGCTCCGGGCTCGAGGTCGGGGCGGGACCGAGGTCGTCGCCGGCCGCGACCAGGGCGGCCAGGGCGTGCCGGTACCAGGCGTCGGAGAGGAAGAGGTTGACGAAGCCGGGGCCGGCAACCTCGACCCGCTCGAGGCTGCCGGACCCGCCCAGCGCCCGCTCGAGCTCGATCCGCAGACGCTCGGCAACAGCGCGCGGGCCCTCGCCCAGCGGCGCCGCCAGCAGCATCGCTGCGTTGGAGCTGTAGTCGCCCAGCTCCGGCTTCGGCGGCCGGTCGAGGGAGGGCGCCGGCTCGGTCCGCTCGCCGTCGCGCAACGCCCGCGCCGCGCCCTCGACGGCGTCGCGCAGCTCGGCGATCGAATCGGTGGCGCTCACGGGACAATCGTATGGACCACGGGGCGTCCCGGGTACGCTGGCCGCTTGCGCGTTGCCGTCCTCAGCGATGTCCACTCCAACCAGCCCGCCCTCGAAGCCGTCCTCACGGCAACCGAGAAGGCTGGCGTCGAGCAGCTCTGGTGCCTCGGCGACGTGGTCGGCTACGGCGCCCAGCCGGATGCCTGCGCGGAGCTGATCCGGGAGCGTTGCGAGATCTGCCTGGTCGGCAACCACGATCTGGCGACGCTCGGCGCGCTCGACATCTCCTCCTTCTCGGAGACCGCGGCGGCTGCGGTCGAGTGGACCCGCGAGAACGCCAGCGCCGGGACTCTGGAGTTCCTGCGGACCCTGGAGCCGGCTGGGTCGCGGCAGGGAGTCGGACTCTTCCACGCCTCGCCGCGCGACCCGATCTGGGAGTACGTGCTCTCCACCGACCAGGCGGAAGCGAGCATGGACGCGCAAGCGGAGAGGATTGGACTGATCGGCCATTCCCACGTCGCGCTCTTCTTCGCCCGTCCCGAGCTGGCCCGCGACGGTGGCGCCCAGGGCGCCCAGGCCGGCGACGGCGATCTGGTGGTGCTGGAGAGCGGCACCTGGCTGCTCAACCCCGGCAGCGTCGGCCAGCCGCGCGACGGCGATCCCCGCGCCGCCTGGCTCGAGCTCGACACGGCGGAGTGGACGGCGCGCTTCCACCGCGTCGATTACGACGTCGCCACGGCGGCGGAGACGATCCTTGCCGCCGGCCTGCCGAGCCAGCTGGCGGAACGCCTCGAGGTCGGGCGCTGATCCTCAATTGCAGGGAAAATACGGTTCTGAAGCCGTTGTCTAGACTCGCCTCATGGGTCGCCTGAGCGCATCCCTGCTCGTCCTTGCCCTCGCCCTCGCGGCGCTGGGACTGGCTGCCTGCGGCAGCGGCGACGACGCCGAGCTGCTGCCGGGCTCGACCGCGAGCGAAATCACCGCCAACCTCGACCAGGTGAAGCAGCTGGCGACCGAAGGCGACTGCATCGGCGCCGAAGACGCGGCGCAGGCGGTCAGCGCCCAGATCGAAGAGCTGGGCGCTGTCGACGCGAAGCTGAAGCAGGCGCTGCGCGAAGGGGCGACCCGGCTCAGCGAAGTCGTCGCTGGCTGTGAAGAAGAGGCGGCCGAAGAAACGCTGCCGGCGATCGAACCGGCCGAAGAACTCGAAGAAGCGGAAGAGGAAGACAAGAAGGAAAAGCCGGAGAAACCCGAGAAGCCAGACGAGGAATCCGAAGAAGAAGGCGAAGAGGAAGCAGGCTCTCCGTCGCTGCCGCCGCAGGCGAAAGGCGAAGCGAAAGGCCACGAAAAGCAAGAAGAAGTGCCGCCCGCCGAAACCGGCGGCGGCACGCCGTCCGGCGGCGTCGGCCCCGGCACCGAAGTGGGCGGCGACTGATGGAGGCGGGAACCCTTTCCGGCCGCTACGAGACGAGCGAGCGCCTCGGCTCGGGCGGGATGTCGAACGTCTACAAGGCGACCGACCTGATCCTCGAGCGCACGGTGGCGGTGAAGATCCTCGCCGAGCACCTCTCCGACGACGAGCGCTTCGTCGCCCGCTTCCGCCGCGAGGCGCTGGCGGTGGCGAAACTGATCCACCCCAACATCGTCCAGGTCTACGACACCGGCATCGACGAGGGGCGCCACTACATCGTCATGGAGTACGTCGAGGGCCGCTCGGGGGCGCAGATCCTGCAGCGCCAGGGTCCGGTTGGGCCTGAGATCGCCGCCGAGATCGGCGTCCAGGCCTGCGCCGGCCTCGACTACGCGCACCGGCGCGGGATCATCCACCGCGACGTCAAGCCCGGCAACCTGATGGTCGTCGGCGGCCCGGTCGGTGGCGGCGAGATGACCGTGAAGCTGACCGACTTCGGGATCGCCCGGGCGATCGAGCAGACGCGGATCACCCAGGTCGGCTCGGTCGTCGGCACCGCCGCCTACCTGGCGCCGGAGCAGGTGCGCGGCGAGGAGGCGACCCCGGCGACCGACGTCTACGCGCTCGGCGTCGTCCTCTACCAGTTCCTCACCGGCCGCCTTCCCTACGAGGGGTCGTCGCTGGCGGAGCTGGCGGTGCGCCAGCAGAACGAGAAGCCGCTGCCGCCCAGCACCTACAACGACGAAGTCCCCGGGACGCTCGGCGGCGCCGTACTGCGCGCGCTCGAAGGCGATCCCAACCGGCGCTACGCCAGCGCCGACGAGCTGGCCAGCGGCCTGCGGCTCGCCCTGCAGGGCGAGGACGTCACCCTGCCGCTGCAGGACGACGCGACGCCGACCCAGCTGCTCGGCGGCGACACCGCCGCGACCCGCCACCTCGACCGCACCACCGCCCAAACCGAGTACCGCCCGGCCCAGTCGCAGACCCGGCGGCCGGAACCGCGCATGGCCCCTCCCCCGCCCGCGGCGCCAGCGTCCCGTGCCCCCGCCCGGCCCACGGGGCCGCGTCAGCGCTCGGGTTTCTCCCGCTTCGTCCGCTTCATCCTGGCCCTGCTGGCCCTGCTCATGGTCGCCGCAGCCGTAGCGGCAGCGGTGATCTACACGACCGACAAGGCAGCCGGCGTCAAGGTCTCGAGGGTCGCCGGCGATACGGTCGACAAGGTCGTCGAAGAAGTCAAGGACCTGGTCAAAAAGAACACCGAATAGGGTCGAGGAGGGGGCGAGTACCCCTCGCCCTCACAACAGCGGGGAGGTTCGGTTGAGGGGTACTCGCCCCTCCCCCAGTCCGCTCTGCACTACGCCTCCCAGGGAGTGGCGCCGGCGAGGATGGCTGCGCGATATGCCTCGAAGCGACCGGCGGCGATGGCGGCGCGGGCGCGGCTGGTCAGCTCGTGCATGTAGGTGAGGTTGTGGAGGACGAGCAGGCGGACGGCGGTCAGCTCCTCGGCCCGTGAGAGGTAGCTGATGTAGTCGCGGTCGTGGTGCTGGCAGGCCGGACAGGGGCAGCCGGCGACCAGTGGCTCGCGATCGCCGACCCAGCGCGACTTGCGCAGGTCGAGGCGGAAGCGGGTCTCGGGCTCGGGGGCGAGGGCGACGCCGTGGCGGGCGAGGCGGGTGGGCACGGCGCAGTCGAAGACGTCGAGCCCGAGGGCGATGCCGCCGAGCAGGTCGTCGACCTCGCCGATCCCGAGCAGGTGCTTTGGCGCCTCCTCGGGCAGCAGCGGCGCCGTCATCGCGAGCACGTCGTGCATCTCCTCCTTGTCGCGCCCAAGCGTGCCGCCGATCGCCAGGCCGTCGACGCCGGCAGCGGCAACCGCCTCCGCCGACTCGCGGCGCAGGTCCTCGTAGACACCGCCCTGGACGATCCCGAAGACCGCCTGGCGTGGCGAGCCATGCTCGCCGTGCCAGGCGAGGCAGCGGTCGAGCCAGCGGTGGGTGCGCGCGGTCGAGCGGGCGGTGTAGTCGCGGTCAGCGTGAAAGGGCGTGCACTCGTCGAAGACGAGGGCGATGTCGGAGCCGAGCGCCGCCTGCACCTGCATCGAGACCTCGGGCGAGATGAACAGCTCGGCACCGTCGCGGGGCGAGCGAAACCGTGCCCCCTCCTCCGTGATCTCCACCTTCGAACCGTGCTCGCCGCCGGAGCGGCCGCTGCCCTTGACCTCGTTGGCGACCCCACCGTGGGCGAGCGAGAAGACCTGGAAGCCGCCGGAGTCGGTGATCAGCGTCCGCTCCCAGCCCATGAAGCCGTGCAGCCCGCCGGCAGCGGCGATCCGTTCCGGCCCCGGCGAGACGAACAGGTGGTAGGTGTTGCCGAGGATCAGCTGGTAGCCGAGTTGGGCGACCTCGCGCGCTTCCAGCCCCCGCACCGACCCCTTGGTTGCCAGCGGGATGAAGGCCGGCGTCTCGATCGGCCCGTGCGCGGTGTGCAGGACGCCCGCCCGCGCGACGCCATCCCGCGCTCCCACCTCGAACTGCAACCGCTCCCCGTCAACCCGCATCTCAGACGGTTGATGAGTTAGGCGGCCTATAGCGCGACGAACTCATCGATCGGCGATCAAGCTGCGCCCGGTCATCGGCTCGGGTTTGGGGATGCCGAGCAGCTCGAGGGCGGTGGGGGCGACGTCGGCGAGGATGCCGTGGTCGCGCAACCGCAGGCCCTCGGCGGTGACGACCAGCGGCACGGGGTTGAGCGAGTGGGCGGTGTTGGGCGAGCCGTCGGGCTCGAGCATGTGGTCACAGTTGCCGTGGTCGGCGGTGACGATGCAGGCGCCGCCGCGCGCCTCGACCGCGGCGACGACGTCGCCCAGGCAGGAGTCGACGGTCTCGACCGCGGCCACGGCGGCGGGGATCACACCGGTGTGGCCAACCATGTCGGGGTTGGCGAAGTTGATGATCCCGAAGCGGTACTCGCCCACCCCCCAGCGCTCGACGAAGGCGCTGGCGGCGGCCCGGGCGCTCATCTCCGGCTTGTGGTCGTAGGTGGGGACGTCGCGCGGGGATTCGACCAGACAGTGCTCCTCCCCCTCCAGCTCCTTCTCCTGACCGCCGTTGAAGAAGTAGGTGACGTGGGCGTACTTCTCGGTCTCGGCGACGTGCAGCTGGCGACCGCCCGCTTCGGCGATCGTCTCCGCCAGCGTCGTCTGCGGCCGCTGCTCCGGAAAGGCGACTGGGTAGGGCCACTCTTTGCGGTAGGAGGTCATCGTCGTCAGCTCCAATGCCGGCGCACCCCCGCGCGAGAACTCGTCGAAGCCGGGCTCGGCCAGGGCGCGGGTCAGCTGCCGGGCTCTATCCGGGCGGAAGTTGACGAAGATCGCGACGTCGCCGGCGGCAGCGCCGTCGTAGTCGCCGATCACCGTCGGCCGCACGAACTCGTCGGTCTCGCCGCGCTCGTAGGAGGCCTCGACCGCCTCGATCGCGCTGGCGGCGCCCAGCCCCTGGGCGTGGACGATCGCGTCGTAGCCGAGCTTGGTCCGCTCCCAGCGGGTGTCGCGGTCCATCGCGTAGTAACGACCACTGACGGTGCCGATCCGCCCCGCCTGGCGCAACCAGCGTTCGAGCTCGGCGACGTAGGTGCGGCCGCCGTGCGGCAGCGTGTCACGGCCGTCGGTGAAGGCGTGGAAGACGACGTCGAGGACGCCCTCTTGCGTGGCCAGCTCGATCGTCGCCTCGATGTGCTCCCAGCCGGAGTGGACGCCGCCGTCGGAAACGAGGCCGAGCAGGTGCAGGCGGCCGCGGGGACTGTTGCGGGCGTGCTCGCAGGCGGCCAGCAGCGCCGGGTTTTCGAAGAAGCTGCCGTCGGCGATGGCGTCGTCGATCCGGGCCAGGTCCTGCTTGACGATGGCGCCGGCACCGAGATTGAGGTGTCCCACCTCGGAGTTGCCCATCTGCCCGTCGGGGAGGCCGACGTCGCGGCCCTGGGCGGAGAGCTGGGTGTGCGGGTAGCGCTCCCAGAGACGGTCGAAGACCGGCGTCTCAGCCAGCGAGATCGCGTTGCCGGGGCCCGGATCAGCCAGCCCCCAGCCGTCGAGGATGACCAGCGCCAGCGAGGGGACCAGGGTCACCCCGCGGCCTCGACGATCGCGGCGAATTCCTCCGGATCGAGGCTGGCACCGCCGACCAGGCCGCCGTCGACATCCGGCTTGGCGAGCAGCTCGGCCGCGTTGTCGAGCTTCATCGAGCCGCCGTAGAGAATCCGCACGTCGTCGGCAGCGGCGCCGCGCATCCGCACCACGTCGCGGATGAAGGCACATACCTCCTGGGCCTGCTCGGGAGTCGCCGTGCGGCCGGTGCCGATCGCCCAGATCGGCTCGTAGGCGATCACTACCCGGCTCAGATCGGCGGACTCGACGCCACCGAGGTCGGCCTGCAGCTGGCGCTCCAGCACTTCCTCGGTCTCGCCAGCATCGCGCGCCTCCTCGCTCTCGCCGACGCAGAGGATCGGCTCGAGGTCAGCGGCGAGCGCGACCGGCACCTTGCGCGCTAGTGCCTCGTCGCTCTCGCCGAAGTACTGACGGCGCTCGGAGTGGCCGAGCACTACCGCCTCGACGTCGAGCTCGGCCAGCATCGGCGCCGAGACCTCGCCGGTGAAGGCACCCGACCCCTCCTCGTGCATGTTCTGGGCGGCGACCTTGACCGCGGTGCCGTAGCGGCGCTGGACCACCTCGCTGAGCGCCGTGAACGGCGGGCAGAGGACGACGTCGCACTGGGTCGCGGCGATCCGCGGCAGCAGCGCGTCGACGAACTCGGCCGCTTCGGCGACCGTCTTGTGCATCTTCCAGTTGGCGGCGATGTAGGGGGTGCGATCAGCCATTGGTGCCCTCCTTGGCGACGGCGTCTTTGTCGAGCAGGGCCTCGACCCCGGGCAGCTTCTTGCCCTCCAGCAGCTCCAAGGATGCTCCTCCTCCGGTCGAAAGCCAGTCGACCTCGTCGTCGAGGCCGAACTTGCGCAGCGCCGCGACCGAGTCGCCGCCGCCGATCACCGTCGTCCCCGGCGCCGCCGCCACTGCCTCGGCGACGGTGCGGGTACCGGCGGCGAACGGCTCCAGCTCGAAGGCCCCCATCGGCCCGTTCCAGAGCACGGTGCCGGCCACGGTGATCGCCTCTGCGTAACGAGCGGCGGTGCGCGGACCGACGTCGAGCCCCATCCAGCCATCGGGCACCTCGACGCACTCGCTCTCGCGGCGCTCGGTGTCGGCATCGAAGGCCTGGCCCAGCACCAGGTCGACCGGCAGCATCAGCTCGCAGTCGGAGTGCTTGGCGCGCTCCAGCGCTTCGGCCGCCAGCTCCACTCCCACCTCCTCGACGAGAGAATCACCGGTGGCGATGCCCTGGGCGCGGAAGAAGCTGAAGCACATGGCGCCGCCGATCAGGATCTTGTCGGCGATTTCGAGGAAGCGCTCGATGACGCCGATCTTGTCGGAGACCTTGGCCCCGCCGAGGATGACGACCAGCGGCTGGCGCGGCGACTCGGCGACCGCGGTCAGCTCCTCCACCTCGCGCTGCAGCAGCAGGCCGGCGTAGCCCGGCAGGTGGTGCGCGACCCCCTCGGTGCTGGCGTGAGCGCGGTGGGCGGCACCAAAGGCGTCGTTTACGTAGAGGTCGCCGAGCTGCGCCAGCGCTTCAGCCAGCTTCGGATCGTTCTTCGTCTCGCCCGGCTCGAAGCGCGTGTTCTCGAGCAGGAGGACATCGCCGGGGCCGAGGGCGCCGCAGTGCAGGTCGATGTCTCCCTCGATCACGCCCGAGGCCTGCGTCACCTCGATCCCTAGTAGCTCACCCAGGCGCCTGCTCACGGGCGCCATCGAGAGCGCCGGGTCGAACTTGCCTTCGGGCCGGTCCAGGTGCGAGGCGAGGACCAGCGCGGCACCGCGCTCGCGCAGCAGTTCGATCGTAGGCAGCGCCGCCCGGATCCGCATGTCGTCGGCGACCTCGCCACCGTCGAGCGGCACGTTGAAGTCCACCCGGACAAGCACCCGCCGGCCGGAGACCTCGGCTTCGCGGACGCTTGCCTTTGTAAAGCTCACGGCAGCAGTCCCGGCGCGGGCTAGGAGCCCGCCAGGACCTTGCCGGTCAGCTCGACGCAGCGGTTCGAGTAGCCCCACTCGTTGTCGTACCAGCTGACCGCCTTGACCATGCGCCCGTCGCCGATGACCATCGTCTGGCCGGCGTCGAAGATCGAGGAATGCGGGTCGCCGACGATGTCGGTGGAGACGATCGGGTCCTCGGTGTAGGAGAGGATGCCCTTCATCGGTCCCTCGGCCGCCGCCCTGACGGCGGCGTTGACCTGGTCCGGCTCGACCGGGTTCGGCGTGCTGAAGACGAGGTCGACGACCGAGCCGGTCGCGACCGGCGCCCGCATCGCGAACCCGTTCAGCTTGCCGTTCAGCTCCGGCAGCACCAGGCCGACAGCCTTGGCGGCGCCGGTCGTGGTCGGGATCAGGTTCAGCGCCGCCGCCCGCGCCCGGCGCAGGTCGGAGTGCGGCATGTCCTGTAGGCGCTGATCGGCGGTGTAGGCGTGGATCGTCGTCATCAGCCCCTGCTCGATCCCGAAGGAGTCGTTGAGGACCTTGGCCAGCGGCGCCAGGCAGTTGGTCGTGCAGGAGGCGTTGGAGATGATGTGGTGGTTCTCGGGGTCGTAGTCGCTGTCGAAGTTGACGCCGAGGGCGACGGTCACGTCCGGCTCCTTGGCCGGGGCGGAGATGATCACCTTCTTGGCGCCGGCTGCGAGGTGCTTGGCGGCGTCGTCGCGGGCGGTGAAGAAGCCGGTCGACTCGATCACCACGTCGGCGCCGAGGTCAGCCCAGGGCAGCGCCGCCGGATCGCGCTCGGAGAGCACTTTCAGCTCGTCGCCATCGACCCTGATCACGTCGCCATCGACCGAGACCTCACCCGGGAAGCGGCCGAGGATCGAGTCGTACTTGAGCAGGTGGGCGAGCGTGCCCGGGTCCGTGAGGTCGTTGACGGCGACGAAGTCGATGTCCGCCCCCGCGGCCTTGGCGGCGCGGAAGACGTTGCGCCCGATGCGGCCGAAACCGTTGATGCCGACCTTCACAGCCATGTACAGATGCCTCCTGAATTCGTTTGGTGGAGCCGATCCTACGGAGTCGGCCTAGTCGGACCCGATGGTGATCTCGATCTCGTACCCGTCCGGGTCCTTGAGGAACGCCGAGTAGGAGCCCGACCCGTGCGAGCGGCGCTCGCCGGGGTCGCTGACACTGACGCCGCCGGCGCGCATCCCTCCCTCCCAGGCCGCCTTGACGGCGACGATGCCGAGAGCCGAGAAGCTGAGCAGCCCAAAGCCCGGCTGCGGGTCGTGATGGGCGGCGACGAAGAAGACCGGTTTGGCGATCCCCCAGCCGATCGTCTGGTCCTCCTCGAAGTGCCGCCGCCAGCCAAGCGGCGCCAGCAGCGAGTCGTAGAACCCGGCAGCGCGATCGAGGTCGGATACCTCCAGAAGGACGTGATGCAGCATGAGGCCGAGAGGCTATAGACGGGCCTCCCGGAAAGTCGTCTGACCACCGCTGCGGCGGCGGTTCAGCCGCCACGCGGCGTCCAGCGGAAGAAGCGGACGGCGAGCAGCAGGCCGGCGACGCCCCAGATCGCGACCACCGCCAGGTTGCCCCAGTCCAGGCCAGAATCCGGCCCGGGCAGGTAGGCGTGGAGGAAGGCCTGGAAGAAGTCGCGGATCGGGAAGTGGCTGGCGAAGCTGATGACGCCGCTCGGCAGCTCGTCGTCGGGGATGAAGATGCCGGAGAGGAAGTAGAGCGGCAGCAGCAGCGCGTTGACGATCGGTGCCGCGGCATCCTGGGAGGGGATCGCCGCGGTCAGGGCGATGCCAAGGCAGCTGAAGGCAGCGGCGCCGACCATCAGCGTGACCAGGATCGCCGGCAGGTGGCCCCAGGGAATGCCGACGCCGTAGAGCAGGCGGCCGATGGCGGCGATCAGGATCAGCATCAGCAGCGCCGTCACGATCGAGTTGCCGACACGACCGACGATGAAGACCCAGGCCGGCATCGGCGTGCCGCGACCGCGCTTGAGACGGCCGTCCTCGCGGGCGATCACCAGCGACATCGCCAGGCTCTGCATCGTCGCCGAGATCACCGCCAGGGTGATGATCGCCGGCACGTAGTAGGCGGTGGTCTTGATCCCGCCCTGGACGTCGACCGTCTTGTCGCCGAACACGGTGGCGAAGATCAGCAGCAGCACGACCGGGAACATCACCGTGAAGAAGACCGAGGCCGGGTTGCGCCAGAAGGCCTTCTGGTCGAAGCGGAACTGGTGCAGGACGAGGCTCACTCCGCTCCCGCCCCCTGCTCGGTCAGCTCCAGGTAGACGTCCTCGAGCGTCGGCCGCCGCACTTCCAGGCCCTCCAGCTCGAAGCCCTCGGCCAGGGCCCGGCCGGTCAGCTCGTTCAGCGTCGCGACCGGGGTCGTCGTGCTCAGCGCCACTTGGGCGCCGTCGGGGCCGCGGTAGCTGATCGTGGTCGGCTGGCTGTCGCGGTCGCCGAGGTCCTCCGGGGTCCCCAGCGCCACCACCTCACCGCCAGCGATGATCGCCACCCGGTCGGCCACCTGCTGGGCCTCGTCCATGTAGTGGGTGGTGAGGAAGACCGTCTTGCCGAGCTCGCGCAGGCCGGCGATCGCCTCCCAGGCCTGGCGCCGGGCCGAGGGGTCGAAGCCGGTCGTCGGCTCGTCGAGAAAGAGCAGCTCCGGATCGCCGACCAGCGCCATGCCGACGTCGAGCCGGCGCTGCTGGCCGCCGGAAAGGCGACCGGTGCGCTCCCCCTCCTTGCCCTCGAGGCCGACCAGCTCGATCACCTCGTCGACCGGGCGCGGGCTGGCGTAGTAGCCGGCGTAGAGCTCGAGCGACTCGCGCGCGGTCAGGTAGGGGTCGAGGCGGCAGGTCTGGAGGACGATCCCGATCCGCTCGCGCCACTGGCGCCGCGCCCGCTGCGGATCCTCTCCCAGCACCGAGACCTCGCCACTGCTGCGCTTGCGGTACCCCTCGAGGATCTCGACCGTGGTCGTCTTGCCCGCCCCGTTGGGTCCGAGGAAGGCGAAGACCTCCCCGCGCTCGACCTGAAGGTCGATGCCACACACGGCTTCGTTGTCTCCGTAGCTCATGCGGAGACCGCTGATTGAGATGACGGGCTCAGCCAAAGGACCGGGGAGTCTAGGTAGATGCGGATCCGGGGAGCCTCAACCGAGCCTCCCCGCTGTTGCGAGGGCGAGGCTCCCCGGACCCGCATCCCGCCTAATCCAGCTCCACGTCCCGATGCTTCACCTTCACGATCACGTCCTCGCGGCCGGCGAGGTCGCGGCGGATGCGGTCGGCGACGGTGACCGAGCGGTGGCGGCCACCGGTGCAGCCGACGGCGATCGTCAGGTGGCTCTTGCCCTCGGCGACGTAGGCGGGGACGAGGAACTCGAGCAGCGGCAGCAGGCGGCCGTAGAACTCGCCCGCCTGGGTCCCCGACTCGACGTAGGCGCGGACCTCCTCGTCCATCCCGGTCAGCGGCCGCAGCTCGTCGACGTAGTGGGGGTTGGGCAGGAAGCGGACGTCGAGGGTGAGGTCGGCGTCGCGCGGCGGCCCGTTCTTGAAGCCGAAGGTGAGCAGGGTCAGCGCCAGCTCGCCGCCGTCCTCTTCGCCCAGCATCTCCTCGGCGATCCGCCGCCGCAGCTCGGCCCCGGTCAGGTCGCTGGTATCCATGACCAGGTCGGCGCGCTCGCGCAGCGGGCCCAGCCGCTCACGCTCGGTGCGGATCCCGTCGACGATCCGCCCTTCCGGCGCCAACGGGTGGCGGCGGCGGGTCTCCTTGTAGCGGTCGAGCAGGGTCTCCTCGTTGGCCTCGAGGAAGAGGACCAGGGGCTTCAGCCCGTCGCCCTGGAGGTCGTCGAGCACCTGCAGCAGGTCCTCGAAGTACTCGCCGCCGCGCACGTCGGAAACGACGGCGGCGCGCTCGACGCCGCTGCCCTCGTGGCGGAAGAGCTCGCCGAGGCTGTCGATCATCCGCGGCGGCAGGTTGTCGACACAGAAGTAGCCGCCGTCCTCGAAGGCGGCGATCGCCTCCGACTTGCCGGCGCCGGAGTGGCCGGTGATCACGACCAGGGTGACGCTGCCGCCGGCCATCTCAGCTCGTTCTGTTCAGTTGCTCGTGGATCTCGCGCCCTACTTTGCCAGGCAGGCCGGGCACTGCCTCGAGCTCCTCCCGAGTCGCCGCCAGGAAGCGCTCCGGTGAGCCGAAATGCTGCAGCAGCGCTCGCTTTCGGGCCGGCCCGATTCCCTTCAGCCCGTCCAGCACCGAGCTGGTCATCGCCCGGTCGCGGCGGCCACGGTGGTGTTCGATCGCGAAGCGGTGCGCCTCGTCGCGAACCCGCTGCAGCAGCTTCGAGGCCTCGGAGTTGGCGGCGAGGTCGAGCGGGGTCGAGCGACCGGGGACGTAGACCTCCTCCAGCCGCTTGGCGAGGCTGACCACGGTGACGCCGCGCTCGACGAACGGCTGCAGGGCCTTCATCCCGGCCGCCAGCTGCCCTTTGCCGCCGTCGATCATCACCAGCGAGGGCAGCGAGGCGAAGCTCTCGTCGCGTTTGCCGTCGTGGGGCGAGAGGTCGACCTGTTCGAGGTAGCGGGCGACCCGGCGCTCCAGCACCTCCTCCATCGAGGCGAAGTCGTCGGGGCCGCCGTTGCCACCAGCGTCGCGCTTCTCCCCTCTGACTTTGAAGCGGCGGTAGTCGGACTTCTTGGTCGCGCCGCCCTCGAAGACGACCATCGAGGCGACCGTGTGCTCGCCGCCGATGTTGGAGATGTCGAAGCCCTCGATGCGGACCGGCAGCTCCTCCATCCCCAGCGCCTCGCTGAGCGAGGCCAGCGACTCGACCCGGCGCGCCCGCCGGTGCTCGCGCCGCAACCGGTCCTGGTCGAGGGCGAGGCGGGCGTTGCGTTCGGCCAGCTCACGCAGGCGGCGTTTGTCGCCGCGCTCGGCGGCACGCACCTCGACCGGGGAGCCGCGGCGCTCGCTCAGCGCCGCGGCGATCACCTCGGCGCGGTCGCGCAGGTAGGGGCCGACGACGATCGTCTTCGGCATCGCCGGCGAAGCCGAGTAGTACTGGCCGATGAACTCCTCGGCGACCTCGGCAGAGTCGCGTTCGGCCCGGTTCTCGAGGTAGAAGCTCTGGCGCTCAGCGAGGATGCCGTCGCGGACCTGGAAGACCTGGGCGTTGGCGTCCTCCCCCTCGACCGCGACCCCGATCAGGTCGGCGGTGCCGACCGAGCCGCCGGCGACGCGCTGGCGCTCGAACAGCGAGCGGATCGCTTTCAGCCGGTCGCGGTGCAGGGCGGCGCGCTCGAATTCCTCGGCCTCCGCGGCCGCCTTCATCTTCGCCCCCTCCTCCGCCTCGACCTGGCGGTAGCGACCGGAGAGGAAGTCGACGATGGCGTCGATGTTGCGGCGGTACTCCTCGCGGCTGACGTGGCCGACGCAGGGCGCCCCGCAGCGCTTGATGTAGTAGTCGAGGCAGGGACTGCCGGAGCGCCGGCCCGGCTCGGCCCCCTCGCAGGTGCGGAACTGGAACAGCTTGCCGAGCAGGTCGAGCGTCTCCCGCACCCGCTTGGCGCTGGAGAAGGGACCGAAGTAGGCGCGGTGGGGGCGGTGCTTCTCGCGCGTGAAGTAGACCCGCGGGTAGTCCTCGTCGAGGCTGACGCAGACGTAGGGGTAGGACTTGTCGTCGCGCAGGCGGATGTTGAAGTGGGGCCGGTGGCGCTTGATGAAGCTCTGCTCGGCCAGCAGCGCCTCCGCCTCGTTGGCGGTGACCAGGGTGTCGATGCGATCGACCCGCGAGGTGAGGCGTTCGTTGCCGGCGGAGAAGTGGGAGGCGACGCGTTTGCGGATCGAGCGCGCCTTGCCGACGTAGAGCAGCTCGCCGTCGCTGCCGTAAAAGAGGTAGACGCCGGGCGAATCGGGCAGCGAGCGCCGCTGCTGCGCGACCCGCTCGGCCCGCGAGGGGCTGCCGTTTCCGCTGCCTTCTGCCACCGCCCTAAGGGTAGGCTGCTGGCCACCCGGCCAAATTCGCGCCCAAACGGAGAGTGAGATGAGCAGCCAGACCCTGAGCCCACCCGAGCTGAACACCCTGAAGATCGAGATCGACGGGGACGTCGGCACGCTCACGCTCGACCGCCCCGACGCCTTCAACGCGATGAGCCCGGAGATGATCGGCGAGATGACTGTCGCTTTCGCCTGGCTGGCCGACCGGGCACCGCTGCGGGCGCTGATCCTGACCGGCGCCGGCAAGGCCTTTTGCGCCGGCGGCGACGTCACCTGGTTCCAGAAAGGCGTCGAGTCGGAGGAGATCGACCTGCCCTCCGAAGTGCGGCGCGGGGCCGAGGCGCTGCACGCGGCGATCGTCGACCTGCGGCGGATCCCCTACGCGGTGATCGCGGCGCTCAACGGCCCGGCCGCCGGGGCCGGCTTCTCGCTGGCGCTCGCCTGCGACTTCCGGATCGCTTCCGAGACCGCCTTCCTCGCCCCCGCCTACGGCCGTATCGGCGCCTCGCCCGACGGCGGCATGACCTACTTCCTGCCGCGCGTGGTCGGACCGAGCCGGGCGCTGGAACTGCTGCTCGAGGACCCGAACATGGGAGCGGCGGAAGCGCTCGAGGAGGGCCTGGTGGGACAGGTGGTCCCGGCCGGGGAGCTGATCGACGCGGCGCGGGCGAAGGCGACCGAGCTCGCCGCCAAAGCCCCGCACTACGTGCGGATGGCGAAGCTGCTCTGCGGGGTCAGCATCGAGAACAGCCTCACCGAGCACCTGCAGCTGGAGCGCCACGGAATCGCCGACAGCATGGCCACGGAGGACCTGCGCAACGGCGTCGAGGCCTTCTTCGGTGGCGGCACGCCCGAGTTCCGCGGACGCTGAACCCGCACCTGGGTCAGCCCGTATCAGGGTAGAGTCAGCTTCTGTCAACCAGTCTTCGCGGGAAAGGACAGTCATGAAGAAGGCCACCGTCGCATTCGCCCTCCTCCTCGCTGCGCTCACGCTCGTCGCCTGCGGCAGCAGCGACGACAGCACCACCGACACCCAGTCGCAGAGCGGCACCGAAACCCAGGCTGAAACCGGCGACAACGGCAACCAAGCCGAAGGCGGCTCCGCCGGCAGCGCCACCGCGGTCGCCTTCGAAGCCGACCCGGGGGGCGGCCTCGCCTACACCAGCGACAGCGCAACCGCCAAAGCCGGCAAGGTGACGGTCGACTTCACCAACCCGCAGCCGCTCACCCACGACGTCGCGATCGAAGACTCCAGCGCCAAAACCGTCGCCAAAACCGACGTGATCGCCGAAGGCTCGGACTCGACCGTGGCCGAACTCAAACCGGGTGAATACACCTTCTACTGCTCAGTGCCCGGCCACCGCGAAGCCGGCATGGAAGGCACGCTGACGGTCAAGTAGCGGGCGGTCTGAAGGAGGCGCCCGTCAGCCGGCGGGCGCCATCGCACGGGTGACGGAGTCACCGACACGCCGTTAGGTCATCAGGCTTGCACTGTCCGGACAAAAGCCGTACATTGTCTGGGTGGAGCCAACGGCAAGTGCCAAGACCCGCCGAATCGAGATCCGGATGACCGACGAGGAGCGCGACCTGGAGCAGGCCGCCGCTGCTACCCGCGGCCAGACGCTCAGCGAGTTCGTTCGACAGGCGGCACGACGCGAGGCCGAGCAGGTGCTGGCCGAGCGAACGAGCATTGCGCTCAATCCAGAAGAGGCCGACCGCTTTCTCGCGGCCCTGGACGATCCCTCTTCCTTTGAGGCCGGCCTGGGCGCCCTGACCGAGCGGTCCAGCGTTCTCGGCGGTTGAGCGCTCGCTTCGGAGCGGTCGAGGCGCTCGCAGCGCATCACGACGTCGATCACTTTGAGTGCGGTCGCGAGCAGCTCGACCGATGGCTGCGCGCCTACGCCGGACAGGGACAACGCCGTGACACAGCCCGCACCTTCGTGGTCTGCCGATCAGGAGAGACAGACGTAATCGGCTACTACACGCTCGTCGCCTCGCAGGTCGAGCAAAGCGAGGCGACAAGTGAAGTGCAGCGCGGAGTGTCCAAGCACTTCCCGATCCCCGTCTGCCTGATTGCCCGCCTCGCCGTCGATCGCTCCGAGCAGAGCATCGGCCTTGGGCGAAGCCTCCTCCTCGATGCCCTGCAGCGCACTGAGCGCGCCTCGCGCTCGGTCGCCATGCGCGCCGTCCTCGTCCACGCAATCGACGAGGAAGCCGCAGCTTTCTATACCCGCTTCGGGTTCAGGCCAGCGAGCGCTGAACCACTGACGCTGATGGTCCCCCTGGAGGCTATCCGCCGCCTCCTCCTCGGCCCGGCACCCCCATCGTCAGCGCGTGCCCAAGCCTGCGAACTCAGCTGAAAACTTCCCTACCCGGCAGGGCAATTCCAACGAGCCTTCGTCGTTCTATGAACTGTTCGGCCCAATCCCAACCCCCTTAGCTTGCGTTGGCCCAGTCAAACGCCTCGCCATGGCGACGAAGTGATTCCTTCGTTAGCTCGTCGCATAGCGCCCCGGCCACGCCAGCCTCGTAGAAGTCAAGAGGCGACAGCCCAAGGCTGGTGGCCGCTTCGTACTCCCTGCCCAGATCCGTGTCGAACATCGCCGGATCATCGGTCGAGAGGGAGCAGCGAACACCAGCGCTAACTAGATGGGGCAGAGGATGCTCCGCAAGCGAGCGCACCGCGCCAGTCCGCAGGTTGGAGATTGGGCAGACATCGAGCACCGTTCCCCGCCCAGCCAACTCGCGGACCATCGCTGGATCGTCCACCGCACGGATGCCGTGGCGGATGCGATCTGCCCCCAGCTTCTCCAGAGCACCACGGATCGAAGCAATGCCGGCAACCTCGCCGGCATGGGGAACAGAGGCGATCCCCCCAGCGCGTGCCAATGCAAATGCATCCGCATATGGCTCAGGCGGAAACTCTGCCTCGAGGCCGCCGAGACCGATTCCGACAACCCCCCGCTCCCTGTACTTGGCTGCGTAGCGTGCAGTGGCCTCAGCCATTTCGAGGGGAAGGCCGCGCGAAATATCAGGGGTGAGCCGAATCTCGACCCCGTACAGCTCCCGGGCCTCCTGGGCTCCGTCGCAGTAGCCCTCGAACACGACCTCCCATGGCACGCCGCGCATCGTCGGCTCGGCTGGGGCGAAGATTCCCTCTACATAGACCGCACCATGGGCCACTGCCTCTTGGGCATAGTCGACAACCACTTGACGGAAGTCCTCTGCGGTTCTTAGCGCCTGGGTCGTCATCACCCAAACCTCGATGAAGTGCGCAAAATCGCGGAAACGATAGAGATCGGTCAGCCCCTCGACAGTACTCGCGGGCAGGGAAACATCGTTTCGGCGAGCGATCTCCAGCAACGTCGACGGTCGAACGGTGCCCTCCAGATGGACATGCAACTCGATCTTCGGGTAAGTCAAGGAGATGGGGCGATGCTGCGATCAGCCTGCCGGAGCCATCACACGGGTGACGGAGTCACCGACGAAGCAGGGCTTCTCGCTGCCCTCGACCTCGATCGCGAAACGGGTGACGACCTGCCACCAGCCGCCGCCGATCTCCTCGACCGAGACGACCTCGGCCTTGGCGCGGACCTTGCTGTCGACGGGGACCGGGGCGGGAAAGCGGATCTTGTTCCAGCCGTAGTTGACGCCGAGGGTGAAGCCCGTGGAGGAGATCAGTTCGCTGCGGAAACCGTCGACCAACGAGAGGGTGAGGTTGCCGTGGGCGATCGTCGTCCCGAATGGACTCTCCGACTTGGCCCGCTCGACGTCGACGTGGATCCACTGGTGGTCGCCGGAGAGCTCGGCGAAGGCATCGATGTCCTCCTGGGTGACCGTGCGCCACTCGCTCGGGCCGATCTCCTGCCCGATCGAGGCCTGCATTCCCTCGACGCCCTGTACCTCGACGGTGGCCATCGGGCGGCAGTCTAGTCGCTCCACCAGCCTGGAATGACCTCGCCGTCACCGTCGTGGCGGGCGCCCACCGCGATCACCTCGATGCCATCCTGGCCGGCCTCGAAGGCACGAACGACCTCGGGTGAGACGCGGATCGCGTCGAGGGTCTCCACCTCGATGATCTCGTCGTCGAGCTTCATCCGGCCCGAGCCGCCGATGACGACGTAGACCTCCTCCGCCTCCTCGTGCTTGTGCCCGAACGGCGTGCGCTGCCCCGGCTTGAGGCGATGGTGGCTGACCCCGGTCCTCTCGGCATCGAGGTCCTTCTTGGCAAAACGCGCCTCCTGCACGTCCTCCATCCCGAATTCCGGGGCCGAGTCCTTGACGTCGGTGAGCTTCTTGTGGGTGAACGGAGCGCCCATTTGCTTCCTTTCTTCGTTAACCGGGTTCCCTTTGGCCTACCCCGAGTCGTCTTCATCAAGCCTCAGCTCAAGCCAGGTACTGGCGCAGGGCCTTTCGAATCACAGAGGACGTGGCTTCCTGGTCCTCCACCGCGCGCTGCGCGAGCGCCTCGCGAAGCTCAGGGTCCAGCCGTACCGACTCAACCTTTGCTGGCCCTGATCCAATCGGAGGTCGACCACGTCGGCGGCGCAGGACATCGTCGACGTCAAAGCCGGCCTCGGCTTCCTTGGCGAGCTTCTCGACTAGCTCATCGGTGACCTCAACCCCGCTCGCGGTCTTCCCATAAGACTCCTTGCGAGCCAAGTTACTCACCCCCTAAGAGCCGCCGATACTTCCGCCGCATGCTCATAGTGTGAATGACGAAGCGAGTGTCGTTTGCCGGTCGTCGATAGTTATGGCGTGGTTCATAGCGTGCTTGATGTCCTCGTCGAGAATTCCGTGCCGTCGGGCGGAGGGATGGATCTGTGCGCACATATCGTAATACAAAAATTGGTTCTGCTCAGGCCAACAAGCGCACTTCAAAGCTCGGCACCACCAGCGCGCCCGCGCCGCCAAGCAGGGCGAGGATGCGGGTGACGTAGGCCTGGGTCTCGGGGTAGGCGGGGACGCAGTGGCATGCTTCGACCGGGGCGGGGCCGGCGTTGTAGGCCGCGAGGGCTAGCTCCGGGGAGCCGAACTGGCGCAGCAGGTCGGACATCAGGTGCGCCTCGGCGTCGATCGCGGCGACCGGGTCGAAGGGATCGGCGAGGCCGTAGGCAGCTGCGGTCGACGGCATGAACTGGGCGATGCCCTGGGCGCCCGCTGGCGAGCCGGCATTGGGGTCAAAGCCGGACTCGGCCATCAGCTGGGCGGCGAGCAGCGGCGCGGAGACCTGCCAGCGGGCGGCGGAACGCAGGATCGGCTCGCGGAACTGGGCGGGGACAAAGGCGGGCAGCTCGGTGGCGCTCGCGCCGGCACCTCCCGCGCTCGCCAGCGTGGAATTGCCCTCCGCCGAGCAGGGCGGCGGGCCAGCGTCGTAGCCGTAGTGCCAGGCCTCCCAGCTGTAGCGCTGGACGAAGCCGAAGCGAGCGCCGTTGGCGGCGAGCCAGCCGTAGGCGGCTTCCGGCCCGAGGTCGAGCTCGGTGGCGCAGCGGTGCAGCGAGCGGCCCGGTGGCGCGACCCAGGTGGGATCGGGGTGCGCGGCGAAGAGTTCGGCCTGCTCGGCGTCGGAGCGGAAGCCGGAGACGACGGTCAGCGAGATACCGTCGGCGCTCGCGGCGGCCGCCATGCGGTCGAAGGCCGCGGCGACGTCGGGGCGCATCCCCTCTCCGCTGCGGACGACAAGCGGGCCGCTATAGCCGCCGCCGCTGGCCATCGTCGCGCCGGTTGCGCCACCCGCCGGGGCCGTCGCTTCGGCGACGGCCCACGCCACGACTGCCTGGTGACCGCTGCCGATTTCGAGATCGGCCAGGACCTCAGCCCTGATCCGGACCGGAGCGAACGAGCCCCGGTCCGGAAAGTCGATCCGCAATCGGGCCGGGTCGACGCCGTTCGCCCTGCCCGCGTCAACCGCCGCGTTCCGCGCCCGCGCCAGATAGGACGGCTTGTCGAGGTGAGCCGGATTCGGCAGACCACTCCCCAGCGTCGGCGGCGAGAGCAGCCGCGGCAGGTCGTCGCGCATCGAGCGAGCCGCTGAGATCGCGGTGAGATCGGCTGCGCGCTGCGTCCTGCCTTTCCCCGTGATCGCCCCCGCGATGGCGACCAGTGCCAGTGCCCCAGCGAGCAGGACAAAAGCTCCGCCGAGAGCGAGGATCAGCGCCTGGCCGGACTCGCCCCCCACTTTCCGCCGCCCTCGCATGCGATGACCCTGCCGAGCCAGCCCGCACACGTGGTGCGCTCAACGACGTAACTTCTGCATGAAAGGCTGACCAACTCGTGGAAAGAGGCCGAGAGCGAACCTTTCTCCCCTCGGCCCCGTAAGACCGATGACAAGCCGACCAAGGAGACCTGCCATGCGGCGAGCCCCGAGCTTCACCTCACTACGCCTTCCAATCCGTGTCCTCTTCGGAGCAGCGCTCGTCTGTCTGCTCGTCGCCTCCCCTGCAGGTGCCGCTGGGCAGACCAAACGGGTCGTCAAGGAGGCCGACAACGCAACCCTAGGCAAGACGGTCCTCACCACCACCAAAGGCCGCACCCTCTACAGCCTCAGCGCCGAGAGCAACGGCAGGTTCGTCTGCAGCGGCACCTGCCTCTCGGTCTGGCGCCCGCTGCTCGTGCCGGCGGCGGTCAAGCCGACGGGCCCCGTGAAGCTGGGCACGATCGAACGCCCTGACGGCAGGACCCAGGTGACCTTCAAAGGCCGCCCGCTCTACAGCTTCAGCGGTGACACCAAGGCCGGCGATGCCAGCGGCGAGGGGATCAAGGACGTCGGCACCTGGCACGCCGCCGTGACCGGCAAGCTCACTCCGCAACCTCAGCCGCCAGCACCACCGGAACCGACCTACCCGTACTAGCCGAGGTCTACGATCTCGACCAGGTCGTTGAGGCCGCGTAGATCCGAGGCATTGAGGGTGTAGAGCGGCAATCGATGAGCGAGGGCCGTTGCCGCGATCATCAGATCGACCGCGCGGGCTCCCCGTGCCTTCCGTCCGGCCGCCTGAGTCATCGAGTAGATCTGGCCATAGGCCCGAGAACAAGCCGGATCGAAGTCGAGACATTCGAGAGTCGCCTCGATTCTCTGAAGATGGTCCTGGCGGCGAGCCCGTTCACGCCCTGAGGCGGCGTGAGGACCCGAAGTTAGCTCCGCCAGGGTCAGGGTGGAGATCGCTACCTCGTCCGGCAATCGCGTCGGGTCGAGACCTTCCAGCCCGACCGCGACCGACGTATCGATCAGCCCTCGATCAATCGTCTCGCCAGGCACGAGGCGTTGGATCTTGATCGAGGATGGCATCGACGTCGGCACGGAAGCGATCGGGATCGATCGGCCCGACGCCGCGCAGAGCTGCCTGGAGGGTGCGGACTGGGACGAACTGCCGGGGGCGAACGGGCCGGAGTTCGCCCACCGGCTTGCCGTTGCGAGTGACGACAAAGCTCTCACCGCGATCGAGTTCCCGCATGATCTCCCCACTCTGGTTTCGCAGCTCGCGCTGGGTCAATTTCCTGATCATCGCTGCCAGCGTAGCACCTGTGCGACAGAAGACGGCAGAGCGGTGGGATGGGCGTCCCGCCAGCGGCATCGAGCGGCAGCGCTCCGAACAGGGCGCGTCGCTCGGCGACCCAGCCGAGGCGATGCTTGGCCACAGCGACGGCGAGGCCGCGGGCGAGCAGGTCGCGGACGAGTAGAGCGACAAGCGCGCGGTCCTCGGTGAGGTCGGCGCGCAGCAGGACACCGATGACCGCGGAGACCGTACTGCGATCGAGAAGGGGCTGGAGCAGCGACGGCGGAGCGTGCAGGACGACCAGGCCGTCGCGGGCAACGGTCGCAGCGGCGGAGGCGACCTCGAGGCCCTGCTCGTCGGCGGCCGCTGCAAGGTGACATAGCTGCCCTCGCGCGGCCACCCTCGCGCCAGGCAGGTGCGCCACCAGACGTTCCTCCAACCGCTGGGCCGCCGACGAAGCGAGCAGGGTCGGCCGAGGGGCGCGGCCACCGATGTCGATGAAAAGCGCGGCGCGGTCGGCGTCTGCATCGGCGCAAGCCAGCGCCGCAGCCACTCCGCGCGAGCCCTCCGCCTCCCCCACCGCCGTGACCACGATCACCGGCGTCTTCCCTCCCGTAGCCCTCATCGCGCCGGCCTCGCACTCGCCGTGCTGGTCACCGTGAGGCGGTCGGCGAGGGCGCGCAGCGGTGAGGGTGAACGCAAACGCACCGTCACGGTGCCTCCGTCAACCGCAACCGCAACATCGTCCTCAGCCCATCCCGGCAGGGCATCGCGGGCGGCCTGCGCCGCCGAGTCGCCAGAGGCGAGCGCCAGGGCACCCGCCTCAGCGGCGCCGTCGGCGAGCGTCATCGCGTAGCCAGCGACAAGCATCTGCAGGGCAACCAGGGCCGCCAGCAGCAGTGCAGGCAAGGCTGCCACCAGCTCGACCGTGGCCTGGCCGCGCACGTCAGCCATTGCCGCCCTCCAGGCTCGCGCCGGCGGCGACCTTCACCTCCGGCAGGCCCGGAAGCAGCCGTGGCACGAGGACGCGCACGAAGACCTCGTCGGTTTCCTCCACCTCGGCGCCATCCCGCAGCGAGGACGGCAGCGCCGCCCTCGCTGCCGCCCTCGCCTCGTCCCCGACGAGGGCCGCCCGGGCGCCAGCGCGGGCGGCCACACCAGCCGACCACAGGGCCTGCCCGGCGAGCGCGATCTGAGCCGCCGCCAGCAGTGCCAGCAGCAGGAACGGTAGCGCCGCGACGAGCTCGACCGACGCGGTGCCGGTCTCTCGGTGAACCCTGCTGCTGGCGGTCTGCGCGGCCACCGCGCCACCGTTTCAGGCAGGTACGCACACGTGGCGCGCAGGGGCTCACATCTCGGTCATGACTTCCCTACGTCAGTAGGTATTCGCCTCGACCCAGATCCGCCAGATCGCCGCCACCGAGGCGCCGAGCAGGAGGATCCAGAGCAGCGTGCCGCCGCCACTGGAGAAGAGCTTGTCGGTGCCCGCGATCAGCAGCGCGATCATCCCGAAGGCGCCGTAGAAGATCGCCCGCCGGGCATCGCTCAGGGTCGCCAGGGTCAGCTGGTTCTGGCGGCTCAGCGTGTAGAGCATCCAGGCGATCCCGGCCAGGAAACCCATCGTCAGCGCCGTGAAGATCGTGTCGACTGCGTTGCTGCCGCCGGGGATGAAGGCGACGCCAAACGCCAGAACCAGGATGATCGCGACGTTGCGAGCGGTGCGCACGAATTCAGTGTACGCCGGACTACTTGCTGGTCATGGCGATGATGCCGACGACGACTGCCGCCGCCGTGCAGGCCAGCGCCAGGGCCGCCACGGCCGCTGCCGCGCCCGCGGCCAGCGGCCTTTCGCCGCGGCTGAGGTCGACGAACCGGGCCACTCCCCAGATCGCGACCGAGAAGACGACGGTGACACCGACGCCAGCGACGACGGAGGCGGCCACCGTCTCCAGCAGCTCCCTGCCTTCGACGATCGTCGCCGTCATCCGCCCGCTGCCGTGACGGGCGCCCCGCGCTCGGCACGACGCGCGAAGAGCGCGAAGATCAGCGCCAGCGAGGCGAGGGTGACGATGACCGGTCCCAGCGCGCCACTGCCGAAGATCCTCGTCACGCCGTAGGTGAGCGCCCCGATTCCCGCTGCCGCCGGCAGCGTCAGCAGCCAGGCGGTGATGATGTTGCCCGCTACCCCCCAGCGCACCGCCGAGAGCCGCTTCGCGGCGCCGGCACCCATGATGCCGCCGTTGATCACGTGCGTGGTCGAGAGCGGGAAGCCGAAGTTGGTCGAGGCGAGGATCACGGTCGAGCCGGCGCCCTGGGAGGCAAATCCCTGGGCGGGGTCCATCTTGATGATCCGGGTGCCGGTCGTCTTGATGATTCGCCAGCCGCCGCTGTAGGTGCCGAGCGCGATTGCCGCCGCGGCCGAAGCGATCACCCAGAATGGCGGGTCAGCGCCGGCGCCGAGGCTGCCGTTGGCGATCAGCGCCAGGGTGATCACGCCCATCGTCTTCTGGGCGTCGTTGGTGCCGTGGGCGAGGGCGAGCAGGCCGCCGGAGACGATCTGGCCGTATTTGAAGCCGCGGCTGACGATGCCCGGACGCTGCTTCCCCACCACCCGGTAGATCAGGCCGATCGAGATGCCGGCAACCGCGAAGGCCAGGAGAGGAGCGACGATCGCCGGGATCAGGACCTTGCCGACCAGTCCTTCTGCGATCACCGCGTCGAACCCGACCGCGGCGACGGCGGAGCCGACGACGCCGCCGATCAGCGCGTGCGAGGAACTCGAGGGCAGGCCGAAGGACCAGGTGATCAGGTTCCAGGCGATCGCCCCGATCAGGCCGGCGAAGACGATCGTCGGCGTGATCACGTCGGCGTTGACGACGTCGTTGGCGACGGTCGCCGCGACCGAGATCGAGATGAAAGCACCGGCGAAGTTGAGCAGCGCCGCCATCGCGATCGCCACTTGCGGCCGCGCCGCCCCGGTCGAGATCGAGGTGGCGACGACGTTGGCGGTGTCGTGGAAGCCGTTGGTGAAGTCGAAGGCCAGTGCCGTCGCGACGACGATTACAAGAATGACGTCAGAGTCCATTGGTCATCGTCACGAGTTTTTGATGACGATGCCCTCGAGGATCTGGGCGGCGGTCTCGGTCGCGTCGATCGCCTCCTCCAGAACCGCGAATATGTCCTTCCAGCGGATCACGACCATCGGGTCGATCCCGTTGGAGAAGAGCGAGGCGACGGCATCGCGGGAGATCCGGTCACCCTCGTTCTCCAGCCGGTGGATCTCGATCCAGTATTTGTCGAGGTCCTTGAACTCCGGCAGGTGCTCGAGGCCGGCGGCGAGCTGTTCACAGGCCCCGACCAGAACCTTGGTCAACGCCCCGGCCTGCTCCATCGGCGCCTCGATCTTGTAGAGACCGAGGAAGTCGGCGGCCTCCTCGGTGAAGTCGACGATGTCGTCCATCTGCGTCGCCAGGCCGTAGATATCCTCGCGGTCGATCGGCGTCACAAACGTCGAGTTGAGCCGTTTGATGATCTCGTGGGTGATCCGGTCGCCCTCCTGCTCAGCCTCGACGACCTCAAGCGTGAGGCCTTCGTCCTCGGGCCACTGGTCCATCATCCGGTCGAGCAGGCGGGCCGCCTTCACGCTGTTCCTGCCGGCCTCGATGAAGAGGTCGAAGAAAGTGCGATCGCGAGGAAGGAGCGAGAAGCGCGCCAAGTGCCGCATCCTAGTGAGGCACGGAGCGGTGGGTCGGCGTCAGCTGGCGGCGGTGGCGAGATGCTCGGCGGCGCGAGCGGCGTGGATCTCGCGCAGCTCCTCCTGCACGCTGCGGGCCTCGCCGGGCGGGGCGACGATGCGGGTCCAGTGGCCGTCGGCGTCGAGCTCCCAGGAGCTGGTGTTGTCGGCAAAGCAGCGGTCGAGCACGTCGAGCATCTCCGCCCGCAGCTCAGGGTCTTCGACTGGAGCGGCAAGCTCGACGCGGCTATCGAGGTTGCGCGGCATCAGGTCCGCCGAGCCCATCAGCACGCGGGTTTCCTCGCCCCGCTGGAAGCTGTAGACGCGCGAGTGCTCGAGGAAGCGGCCGACGATCGAGATCACGCGGATGTTCTCCGAGAGACCCGGCACGCCCGGCCGCAGGCAACAGATGCCGCGCACGTTGAGGTCCACCCGCACCCCCGCCCGCGAGGCTTCGTAGAGGGAACGGATGCAGCCGGCGTCGACCAGCGAATTCATCTTCAGCGCGATCCGCGCCTCTTCGCCGGACTGATGGGCCACGACGGTCGACTCGATCTCCTCGACGATCTGGTCGCGCATCGTCGTTGGTGAGACCAGCACCTTGCGGTACTCGGCCGGCCGGCCGTAGCCGGTGAGGAAGTTGAACATCTCGGCAACGTCGGCGCCGATATCAGGGTCGGCGGTGAAGAGGCCGAAGTCGGTGTAGAGCCGGGCCGTCTTCGGGTGGTAGTTGCCGGTGCCGAGGTGGACGTACTCGCGCACGCGCTCCCCCTCGCGACGGGCGACCAGGATCGCCTTGACGTGGGTCTTCAGGCCGGGAATGCCGTAGACGACGTGGACGCCGGCCTCCTCCAGCGACTTCGCCCAGTGGATGTTGGCCTCCTCGTCGAAGCGCGCTTTCAGCTCGACCATGCAGACCGCCTGCTTGCCGCGTTCGGAGGCGCGGATCAACGAGGGCACCAGCGGCGAGTCGTCGCTGGTGCGGTAGACGGTGTGCTTGATCGCCAGCACGTCGGGGTCGGCGACCGCCTGCTCGACGAAGCGCTCGACCGAGGTGGTGAAAGATTCGTAGGGATGGTGGACGAGCAGGTCGCGGTGGCGGATCGCCGCGAACATGTCGACTGGCTCGCCGTCCTCACCCTGCAGGCGCGGCTGGGTGACCGGCGACCAGGGCGCATAGCGCAGCTCGGCGTGGCCGGGGACGTCGGCGATGTTGCCGAGGTCGCCGAGGTCGATCAGGCCGTCGACGTCGTAGACCTCGCGGTCTTCGAGCCGCAGCGCGTCGATCAGCTGCTCGCGCAGCTTCGGGTTCATCCCGGCGGCGATCTCCAGCCGCACGACCTCGCCGAAACGGCGGCGGCGCAGCTCGTCCTGAACCGCCTGCAGGAGGTCGTCGGCCTCGTCGGAGACGTTGAAGTCGGCGTCGCGGGTGACCCGGAAGTAGCCGTGGTCGATCACCTCCGTGCCCGGGAAGAGCACGTCGAGGTTGGCGGCGATCGCCTCCTCCAGCGGCACGAAGCACTTGCCGCCCTCGCCGAGCCGCAGGAAGCGCCCCAGGAGCTCCTTCGGGACCTTGACCCTGGCGATGATCTCGCTGCCGCTCTCGGGGTCGCGCAGCAGCACGCCGAGGCTGAGCGAGAGGTTGGAGATGTAGGGGAAGGGGCGCCCGAGGCCAATCACCAGCGGCGTCAGCGCCGGGAAGACCTGCTCGTGGAAGCGGACGTCGATCTCCCGCCGCTCCTCCTCGCTGGCCGTGTCGAGGGTGATGACGCGGATGTCGTGCTCTTCCAGCGCCGGCCGCAGGACACCGCCGAAGGCGGAGTTGAGCCGACGGTCGAGCTCGAGCACGCGCGCCTGGATCGTGTCGATCTGCTCGCTCGGCCCGAGCCCGTCGGGCCCGCGCGCGTCGATCCCGGCGTCGAGCTGGTCGAAGAGGCCGGCGACCCTGACCATGAAGAACTCGTCCAGGTTGGAGGCGTAGATAGCGCAGAAGCGAAGTCGCTCCAGCAGCGGCACCGCGGGGTCCTCCGCCAGTTCGAGCACCCGCTGGTTGAAGTCGAGCCAGGAGAGCTCCCGGTTGAAGTAATTGGCGGGATCGTCGATCGATCCATCGTACTGAGGCACCCCGTGCTCACCGCCGACCGCGCACGCCTTTTGTCGCCCTCTGGGCGACAAAGTGCATGGGGCGCTCAGGCTGCCTGGGCGACTGGGCGCCCGGCCGCTGCCGGACGCGCCTCGAGCGTGCGCCGGTAGCCGGCCGCGAGCTGGCCCAGGGCCCGCTCCCAGGAGC
Source organism: uncultured Solirubrobacterales bacterium (assembly GCA_963715395.1). Classification (GTDB taxonomy): domain Bacteria; phylum Actinomycetota; class Thermoleophilia; order Solirubrobacterales; family 70-9; genus VAYN01. The sequence continues at coordinate 176,249 of OY970238.1, read as the reverse complement.
GCTCGCGGGCAGCCTCGGCGGCGGCCGCGCCCAGGCTGTGCCGCAGCGCCGGCGAGGAGGCCAGCTGCAGCAGGGTGCCGGCCAGGTGGTCCGGGTCGGGACGGCAGAGCAGGCCGGTGTGGCGGTTCTCGATAAGCGCCGCCGGGCCGCCCTCGGCGACGGCTACCACCGGCAGTCCGCTGGCCGCCGCCTCGAGGATCACCTGGCCGTAGGTATCGGTGCTGCTGGCGAAGAGGAAGGCGTCGGCGCTGGCGTAGGCGCAGGCCAGCTCCTCGCCGCCGAGCCAGCCGAGAAAGGTCGCGTGCTCGCCGAGCCGCGCCCGCAACTCGCCTTCCTCGGGACCGCCGCCCGCCAGCAGCAGGTGCAACCTGGGATCGGCCCGGCGTGCCCGCAGGAAGCTCTCGGCCAGCAGGTCGACCCCCTTCTCGCGGGTCATGCGACCGGCGTAGAGGACCTTGATCTCGCCTGGATACGCGTCGCGGTCGGCCTTGGCGGGATCGAAGCGCTCGGTATCGACGCCGCGCTCCCAGCGCCCGATCCGGGCCGGGTCGGCGCCGAGCGAGACCAGCGAGCGGTCGGCCGCCGGGCTCGGCGAGAGGACGACCGCGGCGGCGCCGTAGAAGGCGCCGAGGCCGGCGCGCGCGATCGCCTCGATGCCGCCGTCGCCGCTGCGCATGCCGGCGTAGGCCGCCAGCTCGGTGTGGTAGCTGGCCAGCAGTGGCACGCCGGTGAGCCGGCTCAGCAGCGTCGCGGCCACGCCCGCGGGTCCCGGCGCGGTCACGTGGACGAGGTCGTAGCCGCCGTCGGCCAGCGTCTCGACCAGGTCCGGCAGACCGGGCACTCCGAGCGCCAGGCCCTCATAGAACGGCAGCTCCAGCTCGGCCGCAGCGGGCAGGCGGCGGTCGACGCCGGCGTCGGTGCCGACGACGTCGACCTCGAAGCCGGGCACACCGCGCTCGCGAATCTGCTCGATCGTGTGCGTCACCCCGTGCATCGAGCCGATCCCGTCGGCGATCAGGGCGACCCGGCGCTGCCCCTCGCGCCGGGAGAGCTTCGCCTTCTCGGCCCCGAGGAAGACGGTCGACGGCGCGTAGGGCACGGCGGGAACGATTGCCTCGAAGAGACCATCGACCGCACCGGGCAGGTCGCCCGCGGCAACCGCCGCGATGCCACCCTCGACCGCGGCGCGCAGGCGCCGGTCGTGGATGCGGCGGGCGCGGCGGTAGAGGTCGGCGTGGGAAAAGCCGTCGGACTGCAGGTAGGCGATCAGCTCGCGGCCGCGCAGGTCGAGCCGCATCCCGTCGAGCCAGGCCTCGAGCAGGCAGCGGGCGTCGTCGGGACCGAGGTCGGCGGCGACCTTGCCCTCGCGGGCGCTGCCCTCGCTGATCACCCGTTCGGCCATCTTCAGCACCGCCGCTGGACTCGGCGCAGCAGTGGCAACCTCCTCCCCGTCCCCGCCGAGGACCAGTGCCCGCGTCGCCAGCGCCATCGCCGCGTGCGTCCACTTGGCGGCGCTGCCCTGCTCGCCGCCCGCTTCGGCGTCGCCGCGCAGCAGGTGGCGCAGAAACTCTTCCGGCGTCCGAGCAGCGGGCACCTCGGTGAAGGTGCGGCCGATGTCGACGCCGGCATGGTCGTCGGAGCCGCCGATCCCCGTGCCGCCGTGGGTGTCGACGTAGACGGCGGCGGGCATGTTCAGCTCCGCGGCACGCGAGCCGTTGCGGACCTCCCAGACCGGGAAGAGCTGCGCCAGCCGGCGCGCGGTGGCGCCGTGTCAGCGGCGCCGCGACGTTGAAGAACGGATGCGCAAGCGCGCAGGCGATCCCGTTCTCGTGCAGGTATGCGGCACAGGCCTCGACATCGCCGGAATGCGCCTGCAGCCACTCGTGGTCTCCGGGAGTGATCCCGTAACAGAGGACGTGAACCGCCTGGGGCTCGCCGGCGAAGCGGGCGGTCAGCTCCTCGGAGACGAAGCAGTCGGGACGGCCGTCGAGCTCGAGACAGCCGTCGATCGTGTCGTGATCGGTGATCGTCACGAAATCCATCCCGCGGCGCTTGGCCAGCTCGTAGACCTCCTGCGGCGGCGTTGCGCACTCGGGCAACCCGAGCGATCGCTGCACCCCCAGCCGGGAGAGGTGCGAAGCGGTGGAATGGCAGTGCATGTCAACTCGGGAAGTCATCGGTGTCTCCCTCTCGCTTATTCGTTCGGTCGCTCACAGAATTCGCGAATAGCAGGGGGGAACTTGTGAAGTGATGGCAAACGAGGTGTGAACTTCGCGTGACCCGCCTACAGCGCGCGCTCGAGGTCCAGCCAGGTGCCCCGCTCGGACTCGGCCTGCCAGAGTTCGCCGAAGCGGCGGAACAGCAGCTCGCGCCGGGTTCGCAACAGGATCAGCAGCGATTCGATGCCCCCGGCGCTGGGCAGCATCACGTCACAGTCGTGGATCTCGCCGAGCAGGCCCTGCAGCTCCTTCGCCGCCTTGCGAGCGGCATCCGCCTCCAGGCCGATGCAGGGCCCGGTCAGCTCGAGCACGTAGCGCAGCCGCTTGGCGGCGATGCGCAGGTCGTGCTGGGCCTCCGACGCGGCGGGGTCTAGCGCCGGACCGGCCAGGGCGAGCAGCTCACCGAGCCGGGTCTCGACGATGCGGGCCGCGCTGGGGCGCAGTGGTGCTGCCGGATCGAGGCCCTCGACCTTGCGCGCCTTCACGCTTCCGCCTTCTTCGCCAGCTTCTCGAGGCGGCTGCGCAGCTTGCCCAGCCTCTCCTCCGCCAGGAAGGGCACGAGGTCCTCGTTGGCGCGGCGCTGCTCCGCCCCCAGAATCTCGATCCGCGCCGCCAGCGCCTCGCGGTCAGCCTCCGGCGCTTCGGCCGCGAACCCGGTCAGGAACTCGATCTCGACGTCGCGGTCGCGTCGCTCGCCGAGCGCGTCGGCGAGCCCCTTGACCTTCTTCAGCGCCTTGCGGTGGCGCTTGCGTGGAAAGCCGGCTTCGAAGACCTCCAGCGCCGCCCGCAGCCGCCGCGTCGCCACCCGCATGTCGTGCAGGCGATCGATCCGCTCGACGTCGAGCACCCCATCGGCGTGCTCGAAGACCTCCGCCGCTCGCACCCGCACCACCCGCGCCGCGGCGATGGCGAACGCCTCGTCGCAGTCGAAACCCGGAACCTCGCGAGCACGCGCCACGCGCTCAGGCTAGCCGAGCGCCATCGCCGCGTGGCTAAGCGGCGAGGCGAGCCGGAGAGGAGCCGTTGGCGTCGCCGTTGAGGAGGTCGAGGATGACCCCCTCGCGCAGGCCGCCCTTGCCGATCTGCAGGGGCTGGCCGAGCAACTCGGAGACCTTCTCCAGCAGCAGCACGCCGGTGGCGAGGATGCGGACCCGGACCGGGTCCAGCTCGAAGCGACGGGCGACCTCGGCCGAGGGGTCGCTGCAGAGGACCCGTATCCCCCGCTCCAGGGTCTCGTACTCGAGCACGGCACCGACCAGCCGCCGCAGCGACGTGGCGCTGCCACCGACCGCCACGGCCTGCGCCGGACGCTCGATCTCGACTCCCGCGAAGATGTCGTCGATGCGGTCGCGGACCTTGCGGATCTCCGCCGCCGATGGCGGGTCGGAAGCGATCAGCTCGTCGGCGAGAACGCCGGAGCCGACCCGCCAGGAACGCACCTTCTCGACTCCGCCCGGGACGCTGCCGAGGATGATCTCGGTCGAGCCGCCACCGACGTCGACGACCCCGACCTTGCCCTCGACCGGGTGGCCGAAGGTCTTGGTCGCACCGATGAAGGAGAGTCGCCCCTCCTCCTCGTCGCTGAGCACGTCGACCGGCACCCCGGCAGCCACGGCGATCTTCTCGGCGACCTCGGTCGCCATTGCTGGCCTCGCGCACCGCCGCGGTCGCGACCGCGCGGATCGTCTCGGCGCCGAGCTCGCGGGCCAGCCGCACCTGGGTTGCGACGACCTCGCAGACCTCCTCGACCTTTTCGTCTGTGATCGCCCCATCGGCGTCGAGCGCTTTGTTGATCCGCGTGTAGGCGCGCTGCTCCATCGTCTTCTTCAACTGCCCGTCGACCGGCTCGGCGACGAGCACGCGGGTCGTGTTGGAGCCGATATCTATGGCAGCGCAGAGCATCGCGAGGTGCTCTGGATATTCCCAGACGGCCCGGATCTCACACCCGGACTAGGGGTCGGGGTGCGATGCGTCCTCGAACTCGCGGAAGAGCCCGGTGACCACGAAGGCGACCTGCTCGCCGATGTCGACGGCGTTGTCGCCGATCCGCTCGATCGCCCGCGCCGCCAGCAGCATCGTCATCGCCCACTCGCGCTTGTCGGCATCGTCGCCGATCTCCAGCGCCAGGCGGAAGCACTCGCGGTTGAGGTTGTCGACGACGTCGTCCTGGCGGACCAGGTCGCGGGCCATTTCGACGTTGCGGTCCTCGAATGCCCGTTTGGCCTGTGTGATCAGGGTCCGGGCCTGTTTTCCCATCGTCAGGATCAGCCCCACCATCTCCCGATCCGCCGGTGGCTCGTTGCCGGAGAGCGGAATCATCTTGCAGATGTTCACGCACTGGTCGCCCATCCGCTCGATGTTCTTGAGCACGTGCAGCAGAGCCGAGATCAATCGCAGGTCGGTCGCCACCGGCGACTGGGTCGCCAGCAGCGTGATCAGGCTCTGGTGGACCTCCAGATAGCGGCCGTCGATGCGATCGTCGTCGGCGACGACGATCTGAGCCAGCTCGACGTCCTGGTGCTCGACCGCTTCCAGCGTCCGGGAAAGAGCGGCGGTGACGAGGTTGAGGCCGTCGAGAGCGCTGGCCTCGAGTCGCTCCAGCTCCTCCTGGTACTGAACCCGCACCCCCTCCGGCATCAGCCGACCTTCCCGGACACGTAGTCCTCGGTCCGCTTGTCGGCCGGGTTGGTGAAGATCTTCTCGGTCTCGTCGTACTCGACCAGGCGCCCCCAGCGATTCTGCTCGGTCGCGTCCAGCTCGACCATGAGGAATGCCGTGCGGTCGGAGACGCGCGCCGCCTGCTGCATGTTGTGGGTGACGATGACGATCGAGAACTGGTCCTTGAGCTCGATCATCAGGTCCTCGATTTTGCCGGTCGAGATCGGGTCCAGGGCGGAACAGGGCTCGTCCATCAAAATCACGTCGGGCTCGACGGCGATGCAGCGGGCGATGCAGAGCCGCTGCTGCTGGCCACCGGAGAGGCCGAAGGCGTTGTCCTTGAGGCGGTCTTTGACCTCGTCCCAGAGCGCGGCGCCGCGAAGCGCTTTCTCCACCGTCGCCTCGAGATCGTCCTTGCGGCCGAGGATGCGCGGTCCGAAGGCGACGTTGTCGTAGATCGACTTCGGAAAGGGATTCGGTTTCTGAAAGACCATCCCGATCAGCTTGCGGGCCTGGACCGGGTCGACGGTGGGGCCGTAGAGGTCCTCACCGTGGTAGAGCAGCTCACCCTCCACTTCCGCCGTGGGGATCAGGTCGTTCATCCGGTTGAGGCAGCGCAGCAACGTGCTCTTGCCGCAGCCGGAGGGACCGATCAGCGCGGTGACCTCGTTGCGGTGGATGTCCATCGAGATCCCCTTGACGGCGGTGACGCCGCTGTAGAGGACGTTGACGCCCTTCAGCTCGAAGACCTTTTCGCGCTGGCCGCTGTCGCGCTTTTGGAACTCGTCCGGGCGCACGGCGATGCCCGCTCGCGCCGCCGCCATTTCGCGCGTGTCCTTACCGGTCTGGGGCATATCGTCCTGCGTCATCTGCTCGCTCCTCACAGTAGTTCACCTACCACCGTTGCTCGTAACGATTTCGTAGCCAGATCGCAAAGGAGTTCATTGCGAGCAGGACGACCAGCATCACGATGATTCCCGCCGCCGCCAGCGCCTGGAACTCTTCCTGGGGCCGCAGGGCGTAGTTGAAGATCTGCACCGGCATCGCCGAGTAGCCGTCGGAGCCAAACGGGGTCGGGTCGAAGGTGACGAAGACCGTCGCCCCGACCAGCAGCAGCGGCGCGGTCTCGCCGAGCGCGCGGGAGACGGCGAGGATGACGCCGGTCGCGATCCCGGGAATCGAGGCAGGCAGGACCTGGGTGCGAATCGTCTGCCACTTGGTCGCGCCGAGCGCCAGCGACCCCTGGCGGATCGAGTCGGGGACGGCGCGAATCGCCTCGCGGGCGGCGATGATCACCATCGGCAGCACCAGCAGCGCCAGGGTCAGCGAGCCGGCGGCGAGAATGAAACCGAGATCGAGCGGGCCGCGGACGATGAAGGCGAGCCCGAGGATGCCGTAGATGATCGAGGGCACGGCGGCGAGGTTCTGGATGTTGACCTCGATCAGGGTGTTCCACCAGCGCGACTTGTCGGCGTACTCCTCGAGGTAGAGAGCGGCGCCGATGCCGATCGGGATGACGAAGAGGATGACGCCGGCGATCAGCTGCAGCGAGCCGATGATCGCCGGCCTGTAGCCGGCTTTGTCCGGGAAGGCGGTCGAGGGCGGATTCGTGAAGAGGTCGGTGCTGAGCGCCGAGGAGCCTTTGGCGAAGGCCTGGATCAAGAGCGCCGCCAGGCCGGCAAGCGCGATCACAACTGCCAGCAGCAGCAGGCCGGCGAAGACGGCATTGCGGATCACGTCGCCACGCGGCTGGTTGCGCAGCATCGCCTCCGTCGTCGCCCGGGCGCCGGCCGTGGCGAGGCGGTTGCGCGGGGCGCCGGCGCCGCCGATCGCCATCAGTCGTAGACCTCGCGGTAGCGGCGGACCAGGCGGATGCTGATCACGTTCATGACCAGGGTCATCACGAAGAGCACGGCCCCGACCGCGAAAACCGATTTGTAGTCGACCGACCCGGTCGAGATGTCGCCGGTGGCGGTGGTCGCGATGTAGGCGGTCATCGCCTGGATCGACTCGACCGGGTTGAGAGTGAAGTTGGGAGTGGAGCCGGCGGCGAGAACGACGATCATCGTCTCTCCCACCGCGCGCGAGATCGCCAGCACGATCGAGGCGACGATGCCGGAGAGTGCCGCCGGGAAGATCACCCGCACCGCGACCTTGGCTTTGGTCGCCCCGAGCGCGTAGGCGCCCTCGTGCAGGCCGCGGGGAACGGCCGACATCGCGTCCTCGGAGATCGAGGCGATGATCGGCACCACCATCAGGCCGATGCCGAGCGAGGCCGCCAGCGCCAGGAAGGGCTTGCCGACGGCACCGCCGAGGAAGTCACCGGGCCAGAGGGGCACGATGATCTCCGGCAGGATGAAGCTGACGGCGAAGAAGCCGATCGCCACCGTCGGGATGCCGGCGAGCACCTCGAGCATCGGCTTCACCGTCTTGCGCACCCGCGGTGAGGCGTACTCGCTGAGGTAGATCGCCGACCCGAGCCCGACCGGGATCGCGAACAGCATCGCCCAGAGGGCCACGTTGACGGTCCCGGCGACAACCCCGAGGACGCCGAAGCTGGGCGGCTCGAACTGGGGGGTCCAGTCGACCGAGAAGAAGAATTCGTCGGCGGGGACGATTTCGAAGAAGCCGATCGTCGGGCCGAGCAGGGAGACCACGATCGCCGTCGTGGTGAGGACGGAGAGGATGCCGCAGAAGGCGAGGGCGACGTGGATCGCCTTCTCGCCGTAACGCTTGCTCGGCGCCTGGAGCCGGCGGGGGGGTCCCCCCGCCGGCTCCGTCGCGATCGTGGTTCCTGAGCTCATCGAGAGCAGTCGAAACGCTAGGCGCCGACTTTTTCGGCGGACGCCTTCGACTCTTCGAGCTGCTCGTCGGTCAGCGGCACGAATCCGAGCGATTCGGCCACCGAGTTGACGTTGTCGAGGTAGTAGGTGATGAACGCCTTGACCTCGGGCTTCTTCAGCGCCTGCTCGCTCGGGTACATGAACAGCGGCCGGCTCAGCGGAGCGTAGGAGCCGTCCTGAGCGGTTTCGACCGACGGCGGCACGCAGCCTTTGCCGTTGTCGACTTCCAGCGCTTTCAGCTTGCCTTCGTTCTCGGTGTAGAAGGAGAAGCCGGCGTAGCCCATGCCGCCGGGCGAGCCCTCGACGCCTTTGACCGTGGCGTTGTCGTCCTCGCCGACGTTGTTGTAGTCCTTGCGGGTGACGCCCTCTTCGCCGTTGATCGATTCGGTGAAGTAGTCGAAGGTGCCCGAGTCGGTGCCGGGACCGAACAGGGCCAGCTCCTCGTCGAAGTCCTCTTTCAGGCCGGGGATTTCGCTCCAGCTGGAGATCTTCGAGTCGGCGCCCCAGACGTCGGACAGCTGGTCGACGGTGAGACAGGCGACCGGGTTTTCGTTATTGATCATCACGGTCAGCGCGTCGGTGGCGACGTGGACGTCCTCATAGCCGACCCCGTCCTTTTTGCAGGCTTCCTCCTCTTCGGGCTCGATCGCGCGCGAAGCGTCGCTGATGTCGGTCTCACCGGCGCAGAATTTTTCGAAGCCGCCGCCGGTGCCCGAGGTTCCGACGGTCACGCGGACGCCGGAGTTTTCGGCCATGAACTGCTCCGCGAGCGCTTCGGTCAGCGGCGCCACGGTGCTGGATCCGTCGATGCGGATCGAGCCCGAAAGATCGCCCCCACCACCACTGCTGCTGGTCGAGTCGTCACTGCTGCCGCATGCCGCCACCCCGAGGGCCAGGACGGAAGCGGAGGCGATGACCGTGAGCCACTTAGAGCTAGTCACTCTGTCTCCTTCTTGTTGTTCGCTGCGATTGCCGGCCCGGGGGCCGAGGTCGCGAGGACACTCTCAGCGGCCCCAGGGAGCTTGTTACCTGGCTGTATCGAGGATGTGAAAAAGATGTAAAAGGTCGTGAAGGAGCCGTAGGCCCTTCAGCCATCGGGCGAGAAGCGGTAGCCGATGCCGTTGTGGGTGTGGATCAATCGCAGCTCCGGCAGCGCCTCGCCGAGCTTGGCGCGCAGGCGGCTGACGTAGACGTCGACCGAGCGATCGTCGCGCCGCGGCTGGCTGCCCCAGACCTCTGTGAAGAGCTCCTCGCGGGTCATGATCCGCTGCGGGTGCGAGGCCAGGGTGACCAGCAGCTGCAGCTCGCGCATGGTCAGGCTCAGCGGACGGCCGTCGACCAGGGCCGCGTGCTCCTCGGGCCGGATCTCGAGCCGCCCGGCGGCCAGCTGCGAGCCTGTTCTCCGTTCCCGTCGCCATGCTCGCCGAGCCTGGCGAGAATGGGGCGGGCGGCGGTTATCCCGGCCGTGAAGCTCTTGTGAACGACCTGTGAAGGGGGCGCGAGCGGCGTCCGGGCGGCGGCTCGGGCGGGCGCAGCTCCTCCTCGACGATGCCGGCCGGTTCGGGCTCGAAGCGGTAGCCGATGCCGAAATGGGTGTGGATGTAAGCTCCAGCTCGGCGAGCGCTTCTCCAGCTTCTGGCGCAGCTTGCGGATGAAGACGTCGACCGAGCGATCGCCGTGGGCCATCGCGTAGCCCCAGACCCGCTGGTAGATGGCCTCGCGCTCGAGCACCTGTCCGCGCTCCTCGGCCAGCAGATGCAGCAGCTCGAACTCGCGCCGGGTGAGGTCGAGGGCACCCTCGCCGACGAAGGCCTGGAAGCGGTCCGGCCGGATCTCCAGCTCGCCGGCGGCGACCGGGGCCGCCTCGAGCTCGCGGCCGCCGCGGCGACGGCGGCGCGAGACCGCTTCGATCCTCGCCATCGCCTCCTCGGGGTGACAGGGCTTGGTGATCCAGTCGTCGACGCCGAGGCGCAGGCCGCGCACCCGCTGCGCCACCGTCGAGCGACCGGTGCAGACGACCAGGCCGAGCTCGGGCAGCATCGAGGCGACGCGGTCGAGGTATTCCCAGCCGTCCTCGCCGAGCAGCGCCGGGTCGAGCAGCAGCGCGTTCAGCTTCATCGCCACCAGGTCGCGCGGCGGCACGGCGCCGCTGCTCTGGCGCAGCTGCCAGCCGGCCGCCTCGGCGCGCTTGGCCAGCACGGTGACGAAGCCGCTGTCGGTGTCGATGACCGCGAGGCGGATGGTCTGCTGTGGGTTCAAGAGGACGATTGTCGCCGGCTCTGGATCGGTGGCACTTGCTGCCGGCGAGTCGAGACCGATTGTATGCGCACCGGACGACCGGAACTGCCTGCGTTTACAGGATTTTCACAGGCTGATCACCAGCAAATTGCGGCGATTCGCGTCAAAGCTGCCCGATTCCGGTACTTCCGAGTGACGAAACGTCAGCTGATCGCGCCGCTGGCCGCCAGTCCCAGCACCAGCACGCCGAGAGCGATCCGGTAGACGACGAAGATCTCCAGCGTGTGCGAGCCGAGGTAGCGGATCAGCCAGGCGATCGCGGCGTAGCCGGTGACGAAGGCGACCAGGGTCGCGACCACCGTCGCCGCGGCCGAGGGGCTGCCCGCTTCGCCGACCTTGCGCAGCTCGAAGAGGCCGCTGAGGACCACCGCCGGCACCGAGAGCAGGAACGAGTAGCGGGCGGCGGCGACGCGGTCGAAGTCGCGGAAGAGACCGGCGGAGATCGTCGCCCCCGAGCGCGAGACGCCGGGGATCAGCGCCAGCGCCTGGGCGAAGCCGATGAAGAGTGCCGTCGCGCCCGTCCAGCTCGGTCAGCTCGCGCTGCCGGGTGGCGACCCGCTCGGCCGCGACCATCACGAAGGAGAAGAGGATCAGGGCCGAGCCGATCAGGTAGAGGCTGCGGGCGCCGGACTCGATCTGGTCCTTGAAGACGAAGCCGAAGATCGCGATCGGGATCGTGCCGAGGACGATGAACCAGCCGAGCCTCGCCTCCTGGCTGGCGCGGCGAATCGGCACCCGCAGCTCCCGCAGCCAGGCGACGGCGATCGTCGCAGAGGTCGGCGCGGAAGTAGATCAGCACCGCGGCCATCGTCCCCAGCTGGATCACCGCGGTGAAGCCGGCGCCCGGGTCCTCCCAGCCGAGCAGGGCCGGGACGATCCGCAGGTGGCCGCTGGAGGAGATCGGCAGGAACTCGGTCAGTCCCTGCACGAGGCCGAGGACGATCGCTTCGAGGGTGCTCATGGCCGGCGCATCCTATGCGCGCACGTGCGCTAGATTTCCCACCCGTGAAGCGCACCGCTGCACTCCTCGCTCTCAATCCTGGCCACGATGCTCGTCCTCGCCCCGGCGGCGCTGGCCGAGAACGGCGTCGGCCTGGCCGGCCCGACGACCGACAAGACGGTCACCTTCTTCTGCTTCGGCGTGATCGCCTTCTTCGCGCTCCTGCCGATCGTGATGTCGCTGATCCAGGGCAAGCTGGAGAAGCGCAAGGAACGCGCCGCACCGATCTCGAGCGCTGAGCTAGCGCCTCAGCTGAGCCGGAACCCGCTAGAGCAGGCGTTTCTCGCGTCTCGCCCTCGATCTTCGCCACCACTTCGACCTTGCCCTCCAGCGGCGTGTCGCGGATCTTCGTCGCCAGCAGGTCGTCGACCTGGAAGATCCCGGCCGAGTTGTTGAGCTCGATCTCGATCCGCACCGGCCGCTCCTCCCCGGCCTCGATCCGCACCTCGTCGATCGCCGCGGCGGAGATCGAGTGGATGCCCTCGTGCCCGGACTCGATCGGGATCCGGGTCCGGCCCTGGGCCATGTCGAGCGCGTCGGCGACGCGGACGACGCCGGCCTCGAGCGTGTAGGGCTCGCCGCGGCGGCGGTGGCCGATGATCGCGTGCAGGATCTCCGCGGCGACGACCGTGCGCTCGGGCTCGCGGTAGCAGCCGGCGAGCAGCCGTTCCAGGGCGCCGCTGGCGAGGAACAGCGAGTAGGCCTCGTGGTCGGCGCGGTGGATCGACATGCCGACGTCGTGCAGCAGGGCGCCGCCGGCGACGACCACCTCGGCGTCGCGGTCGCGCATGCCGTGGTCGGCGACCATCGCCGGCTCGACCCCCGCCTTGACCAGCAGGCGCAGCAACCGCAGGGCGATGTTGAGGACGATCTGCATGTGGACCCAGGAGTGGTCCGACATGCCGAGGCGCTCGGACTGGACCTGGGTCATGTACCACCAGGCCCGCACCTGGTCGTCGCCGTTGACCGCCTCGAGGAAGCTCTCGAGCTTGCGGTTGCCGCGGGTCGGCGCCGCGGACCTTGGCCTCGGCGATCGCCTCTTTCGGCGGTTTGCGCGTCGGACCCTGCGGGTCCGGAGTCGGGACCGCCTCGCTCATGGGCCGGATCGTAGGGGAGGGGCCGGGTGCCCCTCCCGTGATCAGACTCAGCCGCAGACCGGCCAGGGGCTGGAGCCCGACTGGCTGTAGAGCAGCGCCGCGCGGTAGTCCTGCTCGTCCTCGGGGGCGGCGGCGGGGTCGCCGGAGCCGCCGACCGATTCCCAGGTGCCGAAGTCGAACTGGTACTTGCCGCGGTAGCTGCCGTCGGAGGAGACGACGGTCGGGTCGCCGCCGGACTCGCAGGCGGCGATCGATTCGAGCGTCGCCGATGGTGACGCCGCCGGGCAGGTCGGCGAACAGTTCGCGGCGCTGCTTGCGGACGGCGGCGCGGTGTTCGGCGCGGATCTGCCTGGGCCACCGTGTGGACGACGCGGTGGAAGCGGTCGATCGGGCGCTGCAGGGGCGCGATCTCGGCCACCTCGGCGTCGTCGACGCCGATGCTGTCGGATCGGTGCGCGTCGCCGCTGGCGGCGAGGGCGGTCGCCGGGACGGCGAGGGCGAGGAGCAGGGCAGGGACAATATGTGTGCGTTTTATGAGCAAGCGCGGGACCGTGGCGGTCTTTGCGGCCTCGCATGGGTGAGCGCGCTCACACAAGGACCGACAAAAGAGGCAATCCGCACTTGCTCAGGCACGAATCCGGCGCCGGCGCCTCCGGTGAATCGGCGTGCAGACCGGACTGTGCGGGTCCGCATGATCCGCGGTGGCCGAGCACTCGACAACGCGGCTGCTGCTCGCCTGCCCCGACCGGCCGGGGCTGATCGCGCGGGTCAGCGGCTTCCTCGCCGACGCCGGGCTCAACATCGTCGACGCCGACCAGCACTCGACCGCCGAGGGGCGCTTCTTCATGCGGATGGTCTTCGACCCGGTCGCCGAGCGGCGAGCGCGAGGAGCTGCAGCGGCGCTTCGAGGAGGAGGTCGCCGAGCCCTTCGAGATGGAGCACCGCTTCGCCGAGTCGAGCCAGCGCAAGCGGGTCGCGATCATGGTCTCGCGCGAAGACCACTGCCTCTCCGACCTGCTCTGGCGCTGGCGCAGCGGCGAGCTCGGCGGCGAGCTGGTCGCGGTCGCTCTCCAACCACCCCGACCACGCCGAGCAGGTCGACTCGGTCGGCCTCCCCTTCCACCACGTCCCGGTCGAGCGGCGGACTCACCGCGAGGCGGCGGAGCGGCGGGCGCTGGAGCTGCTCGGCGAGGTCGACCTGCTCGTCCTCGCCCGCTACATGCAGATCCTCTCCGCCGGCTTCCTCGACCGAGCTCGGCGCGCCGGCGATCAACATCCACCACAGCTTCCTGCCCGCCTTCGTCGGCGCCGACCCCTACCGCCGCGCCCACGAGCGCGGGGTGAAGCTGATCGGCGCCACCGCCCACTACGTCACCGCCGACCTCGACGCCGGCCCGATCATCGACCAGGACGTGACCCGGGTCAGCCACAGCGACGAGGTCGCGGACCTGGTCCGGATCGGCCGCGACATCGAGCGGCTGGTCCTGGCGCGCGCGGTGATGGCCCACCTCGACGACCGCGTCCTGCTCGACGGCGAGCGCACGATCGTCTTCTGAGGCCGCCCGGGAAACTGGCTGACCAGCCAGTTTTGCCGTAAAGTCCCGGGGCGATGGAGCAGGCGACCCTCCCCCAGCCGCCGCTGCGGCACCGACGCCTGCCGCCCGGGCCCCGCGCACCCGGCGTCGTGCAGCTGCTGCGCTACGCCCGCGACCCGCTCGGCTTCCTCGCCGAGCACCAGCGCCGCTACGGCGACATCTTCATCGTCCGCTTCCCCTACTTCGGCCGCATCGTCTACGTCGCCGCGCCCGACCTGGTCAAAGCCGTCTTCACCGGCGACCCCGCCGTCTTCCACGCCGGCGAGGCGAACGCGAGCGTGCTCGAGCCGGCGCTCGGCCCGAACTCGGTGCTGACCCTCGACGACGCCCCGCACATGCGCCAGCGCAAGCTGCTGCTGCCGCCCTTCCACGGCGAGCGGGTACAGCGCTACGGCGAGCTGATCGCTCGACGGTGACCCGGCGGGAGATGGAGAGCTGGCCGGTCGGCGAGCCGTTCGCGCATGCGCCCGCACACCCAGCGGATCACCCTGGCGGTGATCATGCGCGCCGTCTTCGGCGTCCACGACGAGGAGCGGCTGGCCCGCTTCGAAGGGCTGATCGACGAGTTCGCCCGCCGCGTCGGCCTGGTCGCCTCGGTGCCGCCCCTGCGCCGCGACCTCGGCGGCTTCAGCCCCTGGGGCCGGTTCCTGCGCTCGCGCGCAGGCGCTCGACGCCTTCATCTACGAGGAGATCGCGCTGCGCCGCGCCGAGGCCGGCCACGAGGAGCGCGACGACGTCCTCTCGCTGCTGCTCTCGCGCCCACGACGAGGACGGCAACGCCGATGAACGACCACGAACTGCGCGACGAGATGGTCACCGTGCTCGGCGCCGGCCACGAGACGACCGCCACCGGGCTCGCCTGGGCGGTCGAGCGCTGACCCGCAACCCCGCGGTGCTGGCGAAGCTGCGCGAGTCGCTCGCCGCCGGCGAGGAGGACTACCTCGCCGCCACCGTCAAAGAGGTGCTGCGGATCGCGCCCGGTGATCGTCGACGTCGGCCGCAAGCTGACCGCGCCGGCGACGATCGGCGGCTACGAGCTGCGAGGCCGGGCTCCTTCGTCCTCGCCGCGATCGCCGCCCTGCACTACCGCGAGGACGTCTTCCCCGAGCCGGAGGCGTTCCGGCCCGAGCGCTTCCTCGACGGCAAGGTCGACAACTACGCCTGGATCCCCTTCGGCGGCGGCATCCGCCGCTGCATCGGCGCCGCCTTCGCCGAATACGAGATGCGGACGATCCTGCGCGAGTTCGTCGAGCGGGCCGACCTGCGGCCCGCCGACCCGCAGCCGGAAAAGGTCAAGATCCGCAACATCACCCTGGTCCCCGCCAAGGGCGCCCGAGTCATGCCTGAGCGCCCAGCTCGCCGCTTAGCCCGCCTCCGGCTCCGACCTCGGCTGGCGGACCTGCGCCTGTCCTCCCACTGCGCGAGCAGCTCCTCGACCGTCTCGCTTGGCCTCCGTGTGGCGCTCTTCCGCCCGCTCGGCGCGGCCGGGGCTCGCCCAGGCGGCGGGATCGGCGAGCTCCTCCTCGACCTCGCGCAGCTCCGCTTCGGCCCGCTCGATCCGCTGCTCCAGCCGGGCGGCCTTCTTCGCCGCCTTCTGCGGCCGGCTTGGTGGCGCTGTACTTGCCGCCCTTCGCCGGCGCCGCCGGCTTGGCGTCGCCGCGCTGCTGGCCGCCTCGCGCTCGTCGCGCCGGCGCTGGTACTCGGCCCAGCCGCTGGGGTGGCTCTCCAGCCTGCCGTCCTCGCAGACCAGGGTGCGGCTGCCGACCGCCTCCAGCAGGGCGCGATCGTGGGAGATCAGGACGCACCGCCCCCTCGAACTCGATCAGCGCGTCCTCGAGCGCCTCGCGGCTCTCGATGTCGAGGTGGTTGGTGGGCTCGTCGAGGACGAGGACGTTGGCGCCGGAGGCGACCAGGATCGCCAGCGAGAGCCGCCGCTGCTCGCCGCCGGAGATGTCGCTCAGCTGCTTCTCGGCGTCGCTCGCCGGAGAAGAGGAAGCCGCCGAGCAGCGCCCGCGCCTTGCGGCCGGTGAGGCCGGTCTCGCGCTGGGCGGCGTCGAGCACGGTGCCCTCGCCGGCCGCCGTGTCGGCGTGCTGGGAGAGGTAGCCGAGCCTGACGTTGTGGCCGCTGCGGACGCTGCCCGAGGCCGGCTGCGCGGCGGCCGGCCAGGGTCTCGATCAGCGTCGTCTTGCCGCTGCCGTTGGCGCCGACCAGGACGACGTGCTCGCCGCGCTCGACCTCGAGCTCGGCGTCGCTGAGCAGGGTCCGGCCCGGGCACCTCGATCGTCGCCGTTGACCAGTCTTCAGCACGACCCGGCCCGGGCCGCTCCGGCGGTTTGAAGGAGAAGCGCAGCTTGCGGCTGTCGCGGCGTTCGGCCTGGGGCCCGCTCTTCTTCTTCTTGTCGATCTGCTTGAGCCGCGACTGCGCCTGTTTGGCCTTGGTCGCCTTGTAGCGGAAGCGCTCGACGAAGCGCTCCATCCGCTCGATCTCCGCCTGCTGGCGCTCGATCGCCTTGCCGAGGGCGATCTGCCGTGCCGCCTGCTCCTGGCGCCAGGCGTGCCAGGGGCCGGCGAAGAAGCGGGCCCGCTGCGCCTCGAGCTCCAGCACCGAGGTGCCGACCGCCTCCAGGAACCAGCGATCGTGGGCGACCAGGACGACGGCGGCGTCGAGGTCGACCAGGTAGGACTCCAGCCACTCCAGCGAGGGGATGTCGAGGTGGTTCGTGGGCTCGTCGAGCAGCAGCAGGTCGGGCTTGGCCGCCAGCGCCCGCGCCAGCGAGGCGCGGGTCAGCTCGCCGCCGGAGAAGGTCGAGAGCGGCCGCTCGCGCCTGCTCGGGGTCGAAGCCGAGCCCGCGCAGGACTTCGAGCACCTGGTCGCGCCAGCGGTAGCCGCCGCCGGCTTCGAGCCGGTGCTGGGCGGCGGCGTAGGCGGCCATCGTCTCCTCGTCGGCGCCCGCGTGACATCTGCCCCTCCAGGCGCTCCAGCTCGGCCTCGGTCTCGATCATGTCGGTCGCGGCCGGAGAAGACGTACTCGCCGAGCGTGCCGCTGGAGTCGCGCGGGCGGTCGCTGGTCGTGCAGGGCGACCCGGGCGCCGCGCTGCACGCTCAGCGAGCCGGAGTCGGGCGTCAGCTCCCCGGCCAGTACCCGCAGCAGCGTCGACTTGCCGGCGCCGTTGCGGCCGGAGAGGGTCATCCGTTCGCGCGGCTCGAGCTTGAAGGAGACGTCCTCGAAGAGCAGCTTGCCGCCGACGTGGACGTCGAGCGAGGTTGCGGTCGCGATTGCCATCGGTCGAGCTAGTGACACCTAACCTCCCGGCATGGCGAGCCCGCTGCGACACCTCGGCGAGCTGGCGCGGGCGCGGGCGACGCGGCGCTCCTCCGAGCGCGCCGACGGCCAGGCGCTGACCGAGCTGGAGGCGCGGCCGCTGGCCCTGCCGGCCGGGCTCGAGGTCGAGTGGCTCGGCGTCTCCGGCTACCGCTTCAGCTACGAGGGCAGGACGCTGTTCGTCGACCCCTACCTCTCCCGGGTCCCCTTCCGCGACCTGGTGCTGCGGCGCCAGGCGCTGCCCGACCCGGCGGCGCTCGACCGCTTCGCCGGCGCGGCCGGCGAGATCGTCGGCGTACTCGTCGGCCACACCCACTTCGACCACGCCGTCGACGCGCCGGCGATCGCCCGCCGCTTCGGCTGCAAGGCCTACGGCTCGCGCTCCCTGCTCAACCTGATGGCCCTGCACGGCCTCGCCGAGCAGGCGGTCGAGGTCGAGCCCTACCGGACCTACGAGCTGGGGCCCTTCGAGGTCTCCTTCACGCCCAGCGTCCACTCGAAGCTGCTGCTCGGCCTCGCCGTCCCCTACGACGGCGAACTCAGCTGCGAGCACCTCGACGTCGCTCTCCCCCGGCGCCTACCGCTGCGGTCAGGTCTGGGGCATCTCGATCGCCGTCGCCGGCCTGCGCTTCTACCACCAGGGCAGCGCCAACCTCATCGACGAGGCGGTCCGCGAGCGCGAGGTCGACGTCTTCCTCGCCGGCGTCGCCGGCCGCAGCTTCACCGAGCGCTACTGGCAGCGCATCCTCCCCCGCCTCGAACCGCGGGCCGTCGTCCCCACCCACTACGACAACTTCTTCCGCCCGCTCGGCCAGGACCTCGAGTTCGTCGCCAACGTCCAGCTCGCCGAGCTGCCGGACGAGATCGGCGCCGTCAGCCGCGACATCGAGCTTGCCGCCCTGCCGCGCGTCGACCGCACGCCCACCCCTTGAGGGTGGTCGACCTTTGTGCCGCTATCCGGAACAAAGGTCGACCACCGCGGAGGGTCAGCAGTACTTAGACGCGATCTGCTCGATCGTGCCCATGGTGCGGCGGGTGTCGAGGCCGACGGCGGCTTCGATCGCCTTCAGGTCGAGGCCGGACTCGAGCAGGCCGCCGCTCGGCAGCCAGTAGAGCTCCCGGCCCTCGATCGCGAGCAGGTCCTCCTTGCCGGCGAGGGCCAGCACCTTCTTGCGCGCCGTCGCGCTCGGCTTCCTCAGCAACAGGGAAACCTGGAGCTTGCCCTTGGACGCTGCGACGAGCTTGGACGTCGAACGGCTCTTGCGCGGCGATCGTCGCGACCTCCGCGGCGCTGCGCAGGAAGATCGGCACTTCGTAGCCGAGCGCCTCGCCCAGCCCTGCTTCGATTCTCTTCGTCAGCGCCTTCTCGCTCTTCTCCCCAGCCGCGAAGATGACGTTGCCGCTGGCGCGGAAGGTCGCGACGTCCTCGAAGCCGAGCGTCTCGAACTCAGCCCGCAGCTCGTCGTTCTTGATCCGGCGGTTACCCAGGTTCATCCCGCGCAGAAAGGCCACGTAGTGCTCCATGCCGAGCAGCCTAACCAGCGCAACGCAGGGCCCACCGGCCCCCGGGGGGCGATGGGCTTGATGGAGGCGCCGAGATTCGAACTCGGATCCGCGGACGCGGTGCGAAGGTGTCTACAGGTTTAGCTGGCGCTTGATTCTCGTCTCCCGGGGTCCGCGCCAGCGGGCACTACGGGAGACAAAGCCCTCTTGAATTTCCCTGGGCGGACGGGGCGATCCGCCCGGGTGAGCCCGCATTCTGAAGCCGGCTGCCCTCCCTGCGGGCGAGGGAGGACCGACTCTCACAGCGCTTAGTTTCTAACTAAGCGGCGAGGGCGAACTCATGGTCCGCACGTATTGGTTTGTGCCGGTGTTTAACGAGGCCTCCGGCAACCTCGACCTGCAACCTTTCGCACGAATCGACCACGTCGAAGCCTGTCGCCCCCGTGCGTACTGCGCTTTGAATTGTACGGCTCGGGGTACGGTGTCGGGAATGGTGGGCCTGTGAGCGAGCGTGCATACGACGCGATCGTGCTCGGCGCCGGGCCCGCGGGCGAGGTCTGCGCCGGCCGCCTCGCCGACGGCGGCCTGGAGGTGGCGATCGTCGAGCGCCACCTGATCGGCGGCGAATGCTCCTACTACGCCTGCATGCCCTCGAAGGCGCTGCTGCGGCCGGCCGACGTGCTCGGCGAGGCGCGGCGGGTTCCGGGCGTCCCGGTCGACGCGAGCGCTAGCTCGACCCGCAGGCGATCCTCGACCGCCGCGACGAGGTGATCCACGACCTCGACGACTCCGGCCAGCTGCCCTGGCTGGAAGAACGTGGGATCGACCTCTTCCGCGGCGCAGGCCCGCTTCGACGGCGAGCGGCGCCTGCGCGTCGGCGAGGACGTTCTGACCGCGCGCAAGGCCGTGATCGTCGCCACCGGCAGCGGCGCCGCGATGCCGCCGATCGACGGGCTCGACACGGTCGAGACCTGGAACAACCGCCAGGGCACCACCTCCAAGCAGGTGCCGGCGAGCATGATCGTGCTCGGCGGCGGCCCGGTCGGCAGCGAGCTCTCCCAGGCCTGGTCGTCGCTGGGCACCAAGGTGACGCTGGTCGAGGGCAACGCGCACCTACTCGCCCGCGAGGAGCCTTCGCCGGCGATGAAGTCGACGAGTCGCTGCGCGAGAACTTCGGCGTCGACGTCCGCACCGGCGTCCAGGCCGAGAAGGTCAGCGCCGGCGGCCCCGGTGTGGTGGTGGAGCTCGAGCGACGGCAGCAGGGTCGAGGGAGCCGAGATCCTGATCGCGGTCGGCCGCGTGCCCCACACCAAGGACCTCGACCTCGAGTCGGCCGGCGTCGAGACCGGCGAGCGCGGCTTCCTCGAGACCGACGACCGCTTGCGGGTCGGCAGCCGCGACTGGCTCTACGCGATCGGCGACGTCAACGGCCGTGCCCTCTTCACCCACATGGGCAAGTACCAGGCCTGGGTCGCGGCGGAGAACCTGCTCGGGCGTCCGGCGGAGGCGATCGCCGAGGGGATCGGCTCGCCCCGGGTGACCTTCACCGACCCCCAGGTGGCGGCGGTCGGCAAGACCCTCGACCAGGCCCGCGAAGCCGGTATCGACGCACGCGCGATCGACGTGCCCACCGACGGCTCGGCCGGCGCCAGCTTCCAGGGCAAGGACACCGGCGGCACCTCGCGCATCGTCGTCGACGAGGCAGCGGGAGACGATCGTCGGCGCCACCTTCACCGGCTTCGAGACTGCCGACTTCCTGCACGCCGCCACCGTCGCGATCGTCGGCGAGGTCCCGCTCACCCGCCTCCGCCACGCCGTCGCCGCCTACCCGAGCCGCAGCGAGGTCTGGCTGAAGCTGATGGAGAAGTACGAAGAAGGCTGACCCTGCCCGCTCAGACGGTCGAGCGGCGCTTAAGGTCTTCGAGAAGGTCTTGAGGGAATCCGGCGACCTCGTCGAGGTCGTCGACTGACTGGAAGCCGCCGAGCCGCTCGCGATGGGCGAGCAGGCGGGTCGCCTGCGTAACCGAGAGGTTCTGCTCGCGCAGCTGCTCGAAGGTGACCGTGTTGAGATCGATCGTGCACCGTGCCGTCCAGGGGCCCCGGCGCGTTGACGGCAGCGGGTGGCGGCGGGCCGGCCTGGAAGCTGGGCGCAGCGGCAGCCGCCGGAGCGGGCGGCTCGGGTGCTGGTGGCGGTGGTGGCAGCGGTTGCGGTGCGGGCGGCTCCGGCGCTGGTGGCGGGCCGGGTGCTGGCGCGGGAGGCGGCGGAGGGGTCGGCCCGGGCGGAGCCGGGGACGGCGGGGCAGGAGTGGGCGGTGGCGGGCCGGGTGCGGGCGGTGAAGTCGGCGCTGGCGGCTGGGCCGAGACCGGCGAGACTGGCGCCGGAGCCGAAGCGGCGAACTGCCCGGTGGCGGGTCCCTGCACCGAGCGGACGACCGCCTGTTCGGCCTCGGCCGCCCGCCGCTCGGCCTCGAGCGCCCGTTCTTCGGCTTCGGCGACGCTGCGCTGCATCTCCTGCAAGCGCTGCTGGCGCCCTTCCTCCTCGGACGTGCAGCTCTTCCAGGCGTTTCGCCTCGGCGGCGCGCTCTTCGGCAGCTTTGGTTCGTTCCTCGATCTGCCGCAGGCGCTCCTCCGCCTCGGCCAGCGAACGTTCCTGCGCCTCACGTTCCTGGCGCAACCGCTGCTCGGCGCTCTGCAGATCGGGGATGGGAGCCAGCGGCGGGGCCGGCTGCAGCGCCGGGGGCACCGGCTGGGTCTGGGCTTCCTGCTGGCGACGCTCGGCCTCGGCGCGGATCCGCTGCTCCTCGAAGCGCACCTCCTCGACCTTGTCGCGAACCCGCTGTTCGGCCACCACCGGGTCGTACTCCGGCGGCGCCGGCGAGACGGTGCCGCCGACGGGCGGCGTCAGCGATGGCATCGGAGCGGGCTGCTCAGCGGTCGGCGGCGCCCCAGCCTGCGCGAGTTCGCGCTCGCGCGCGGCGCGCGCGGCCGCCAGGCGCTGCTCGGCGGCAGCGGCTTCGCGCTTCTGCTTGCCGCCGCCGTACTTGATTCCGAAGAAGCTCTTCTGCTTGGGCTGATCGGTGGCCACAGCAGGCGGCCCCGGCACCGCCGCCTCAGGGGCGGGCGCTGCCGGCGGAGGGAGCGGCGTGCCGCGCTTCCTCGCTATCCGCTCTTCCTTGCGACGCTTGATCTCTTCCCGGCGTTTCTGGCGGACTTCGTTGCGCTGGACCTGCTGTTCCTCGCGTACGCGGCGGCGCCTGTCCTTCGGGCTCTCGCCTGCGGGCGCGGTGGGTGCAGCGGCTGCAGGGACGGCACCGGGCGGTGGAACGGCGGACGGCGCGCCTGGTGCCGGGACGGCAGCCATCTCGGTAGTCGGCGCCGCCCCAGCCGTGGGCGGTGGCGGTAGCGCGCTGGCGCCAGGGGCTGGGGGAATCGTCCCAGCGGGCGCGACAGGGGGCGGGCCGGCCGCCGGCGGCGGGGTCGCGCCCGCTTTGGCGGCGTCGGCTTTGGCTTTTTCCTTGCTGCGACGCTGGCTGATGTTGACGACGAGCAGGAGCAGCAGAATGGCCAGGAGGAGGGCGGCGACGAAGTAACCGGTGTGGTCGCTGACGTAGTCGCTCGCCTTGTCCGGGAAAGACTCGGCCGCGGCGGTCGCGGGCGCGACCAGCAGCAGGGAGACGAGCCCTCCGAAACACAGCGTCAGGAGCGAACGGGTCCGCATGCCGTGCATCCTTGCATGTGCGGCGGCCGATGCAAGCCTGCGCGGCGCCTGCAAGCGGACCGACGTTCGAGGCCCGGGAGGGAGCTCATCGCATCCGCCCCTTGAACTCCCGTTCGACCTCGCGACGGACGTCGCGGTCGGCGATCTCGCGGCGGCGGTCGCGACCCTCCTTGCCGCGTGCCAGGGCCAGCTCGACCTTGGCCCGCGGGCCTTTGAAGTAGATCCGGGTCGGGATCAGCGTCAGGCCTTTTTGCGCGGTTTTGCCGATCAGCCGCTCGATCTCGCTGCGGTGCAGCAGCAGCTTGCGCGGGCGCTCGGAGTCGTGGGCGTCGACGCTGGCGAACTCGTAAGGCGGGATGTGCAGCTTGCGCAGCCAGACCTCGCCGCCGTCGACGACGGCGTAGGCGTCGGTCATCTGCGCCTTGCCGCCGCGCAGCGCCTTGACCTCGGAGCCGGTCAGCACGATCCCCGCCTCCAGCTTCTCCACCCACTCAAATTTGTGGCGGGCGCGGCGGTTGGTGACGACGTCGCCCGAAGCCGGCTCTCGTTTCTTCTTCGCCTTCTTAGCCACGAACCGGCTCCAGGTCGACCCGCCCGCGCAGGGCGTCCACGCCGCTGACCCGGACCTTGACCGGGTCGCCCAGCCGCAGCGTCTCCTTCGAGCCGCGCGCGACCAGCGCCACCTCGGCCCGGTCGAGCTCGAAGCGGCCCTCGCCGAGCCGCCGCGCGGGCAGCATCCCCTCGTAGGCGTCACCGAGCTCGCCGCCGAAGGAGACGAAGGCTCCGGCCCGGATCACCCCAGACACCTCGCCCTCGAACTCGGCGTCGAGGCCGCGCTCGCCAAGCTCGCGTTCGAGCAGGTAGGCGGCGCAGACGTCATCGGCACCGTGCTCGATCCTGGCCGACTCGCGCTCGCGGGCCGAGCAGTCGGCGGCGACCTCTCGTGCCTCGGCCAGGCGTGGTGGCTCCTCCCCCTCGCCCAGGGCGGCGAGCAGCGCCCGGTGCACAAGCAAGTCCGGGTAGCGCCGGATCGGCGAGGTGAAGTGGGTGTAGGCGGAGCTGCCGAGACCGGCATGGCCGCTGTTGCGCTCGCTATAGGCGGCCTGTTTGAGAGATCGGAGCACGAGCGATGTATACGCCTCCAGCCCGTGCCCTCGCCGCGCGGCCTCGCGCCCCGCCAGGCGGCTCGCCTCGGCGGCGGCCTCGGCCGCCTGCTGCGCCGACAGCCCCTGCCCCAGCGGCGGGGTCGGGATCCCCAGCGCCGCCAGCTGCTCGACCAGGCGCTCGACCCGGGTCGGGTCCGGCGGCGCGTGAACGCGGTAGACCGCCGGCACCCGCTCACGCTGGAGTCGCTCCGCGACCTGCTCGTTGGTGAGGATCATCAGCCGCTCGATCAAGCGGTGGGACTCGGTCTGGGCGACCCGCCGCGCGGCGAGGACGTTGCCGGCGGCGTCGAAGTCGAACTCGGGCTCACGCGATTCGACGTCGAGGCTGGCGGTGCTGCGGTGCTCGCCCAGCTCACGGGCGACGTCGCGGGCCGCGGCGAGCGGTTCCGCAACCGCCTCGGGCGCGGCCGCACGGCCGGCGAAGATGTCATCGAGCTGGTCGTAGTCGAGGCGGACGTCGGAGCGGATGCGGCTGCGGTAGAAGCGGGTCGAGCGCGGCTCCGCCCCCGGCCCGAGCTCGATCTCCGCCGTCACCGCCAGCCGCTCGACCCCCGGGGCGAGGCTGCAGGCGCCGCTGCTGAGAACGTGCGGCAGCATCGGCTCGACCGTGCCGGGCACGTAGGTGCTGTTGGCGCGACGGCGGGCCTCGAGATCCAGCGGCGTCCCCTGCGGCACGTGGGCGGTGACGTCGGCGATGTGGATCCAGACCCTGGCGCCGGCTCCCTCGCGCTGGGCGGAGACGGCGTCGTCGAAGTCGTGGGCACTGGCGGGGTCGACGGTGAAGGTGGCGAGCGCGGTGAGGTCGCGGCGCGCCGGGGAGCGGCGCTCCGCCGCGGCGGCTGCCTCCTCCGCTTCCCGCTCCAGGGCCGGCGCGAAGCCGCGGAAACCGAGCCGCTCCCGCAGCAGCTCGGCCACCGCCTCGAGAGCGACCGGGAGCTCGCGCCCCCGCGTCGCCTGCGTCCGCGCGCGGGACGGCTGGCCGCCGCGTTTGCGCGGGCGAGCCTGCCGGCGGCGGCTCATCCGCCCGCCTGGCCCGCCAGCACCTCCAGCGCCCGCTGCTTTGCCTCGTCGGCGGGCGTTTCAGGGTCATCGCTGGCCTTGACGTCCGGGTGGATGCCCTTGCTCCGCGCCAGGTTGACCCCGTCGGGGGTGAAGTACTCGCCGACCGTCAGCTTCAGCGCCCCGCCGTTGGCCAGCTCCTCCTCCTGCTGGAAGACGCCCTTGCCGAAGGAGCGCGTGCCGACGACGGGGGCGCCGGCGTCGTCCGCCAGGGCCGCGGCGAGGATCTCGGCGGCGGAAGCGGAGTTGCGGTCGATCAGGACGACGAGCGGGCGCGCCGGCAAGTTGCCGCCGACCGTCTTGTGAACGCTGTGGCCCTGGGTGCGGGAGTCGGTCGAGACCACCACTTCCCCCTCGGGCAGGAGGACGCTGGCGCTCAGCACCGCCTCGTCGAGCAGGCCACCGGGATTGCCGCGCAGGTCGAGCACGACGCCCTCCGCGCCCTCGCGCTCGACCTTGCGCAGCGCCCGCGCCAGCAGCGCGTGAACGCCTTCGCTGAAGGTGAGCATGCGCACGTAGCCGAGCTTGCCGCCGTCGACGCGCTCGACCGAGCTGCTGACGTTCGGCAGCTCCACCTCGGCCCGGGTCAGCCGCAGCTGCCGCACCTCGCCGCTCTTGCCGTCGCGGACGCCGACCGTGACCTCGGTGCCTTCCGGCCCCTTGATCTTGCGCGTCGCCTCGGAGCTGCTCTGGCCGGCGATCGATTCGCCGTCGACGGAGACGATCGTGTCGCCGACCTCGATCCCGGCCCGGTCCGCCGGCGAGCGCTGGAAGACCTGGACCACGCGCAGCCCGCGTTTGACCGGGACGACGCTGAGGCCGACGCCGGAGAAGCGGCCTTCGATCGCCTGGTTGAAGCTTTCGAGGTTCTCGGGCGAGAAGTATTCGGTGAAGCGGTCGTCGTGGCGTTTGCGCAGCCCCCTGACCATCCCCTGCAGCGAGGCGTTGCCGAGCTCGGTCTCGCCGGCCGGGCGGTAGTAGTTGTCCTCGATCAGTTCCGCGGCTTCGCCGCTGAGGCTCCCCGGCGAGTCGACGATCCGGTCGCGCAGGAACTCCGGCAGCTTGGCCGGATGACCGCCCAGCCAGAGGCCGGCGAGGAGGACTGCGATCAGCGAGACGGCGTACGCCACCGCCGCGCGAGCCCTCACGCGGACGGCCTCAGACCTTGAGGAAGCGCCGCAAGGTGATGCCCGACCCGATCGTCGAGACGAGCACCGCGGCAGCGAAGAGGATCGCCACCAAAGCGGGGAACGACAGCGTGCTGTTGTTCTGCGCCGCCAGGAAGGAGAAGGAATCGCTGAGCGGGTCGACCACCGTGATCTTGCCGAGCCACAGCACCAGTATGGCCACCAGGCCACCGACGAAGCCGACGACCACGCCCTCGATCATGAACGGCCAGCGGATGAACCAGCGGGTTGCACCGACCAGCCGCATCACCTCGACCTCGCGGCGGCGGGTGTAGATCGAGAGCCGGATCGTGTTGCCGACCAGCATCAGCGAAGCGACGATCAAGAGCGCCGTGATCACGGTGAGGACGATCTTCAGAGCGCTGGTCACCTCCTCGATTTGAGCGGAGGCCTGCTGGCGGTCGAAGATGTTGTTGACGATCGGCGAGATCGGCTGCGCCTTGCCGCTGGCGCCGGTCGGCACGATCGCTTCGCGAATCCCCGGCAGGTTGGCGGCGTCGTCGGCCTTGACCTCGAGGCTGGCCGGCAGCGGGTTGCTGTTCAACTGCTCGACGATCGATTTGTCCTTCAGTTCGCTGCGCAGCGTGGCCAGCGCCTCGGTCTTGCTGATGAAGGTGACTTCGCTGACGTGCGGGATCGCCGCGATCTTGCTTTCCAGCGACTGGATTTCGCCCTGGGTGGCGTCGTCGAAGAGGCCGACCTGGATGTTCAGCTGACTGCGGACCTGCTCGCTCTTGGCCTGCGTGGTCTGGAAGATCGGGATCAGGACGCCGAGCAGGATCACGGTCACGACCGTGGTCACGACCGCGGCCAGGGTCGGGGCGCCGTTACGGCGCAGCGCCCGCAGCGCCTCCTGCAGGAAGAAGACCAAACGAGACATCAGTGCAGGGACTCGTGGTCGCTGTGGCCGTTGGTTTGGGTCGCGCCCTCGGGCCCGACCCCCATCTCAGCCCGCATTCGCAGGCCGAACTCGGTCGTCGACTCCTCGGTGTAGCCGCCGCTGACCTCGTCGCGGACGACGCGCCCCTCGTAGAGCTCGACGACGCGGCGCTGCATGTTGTCGACCATCTCGCGGTCGTGGGTGACGACGACCACCGTGGTGCCGGTCTTGTTGATCCGGTAGAGCAGCTGCATCACCCCGATCGAGGTGATCGGGTCGAGGTTGCCGCTGGGCTCGTCGGCCAGCAGCAGCGGCGGGTGGTTGACGAAGGCGCGGGCGATCGAGACGCGCTGCTGCTCGCCGCCGGAAAGCTGGTCCGGGTAGCTGTTGAGCTTGGTCGAGAGGCCGACGAGGCGCAGCGTCTGCGGCACCTGCTCGCGGATTTCGGCGCGGCTGGCGCCGATCACCTGCAGCGCGTAGGCAACGTTGTCGTAGACGGTGCGGTCCGGGAGCAGCTTGAAGTCCTGAAAGACCGTGCCGATGTTGCGGCGCAGCTGCGGGATTTTCTTCTCCGGCAGCTTGCCGATGTCGCGGCCGGCGATCTTCACCGCGCCCTCGGTAGCCGCGAGCTCACGGATCAGCAGCTTGATCAGGGTCGACTTGCCGCAGCCGGTCGGACCGACGAGGAAGACGAACTCGCCGCGACCGATCCCCAGCGAGACCCGGTCGAGCGCCATGTGGCCACCCGGGTAGACCTTGGTGACGCCGTCGAGCTCAATGATCGGCGCGCGGCGGCCACGTGGGCGCCGCGGCTCGTCCTCGCGGGGTTGTCTCTTCTTCGATCTGGCCATGCGGTGGGTGGGTTCTGCGCTTACAGGGTGACTCCTTCGGCCCCTGAGGCGCGCAAGAACGCGCCCACCGCATATTAACCAGATTTAAGCTCAATGTGAGCGAATGCTTATGTTTTCCTCCTAGTCGACGGTGAGGCCAACGAGCATCCCTTCGTTATGGGCTCTCAGTGTGCTGCGCCCAGCGTAGGCGCCGTTCGTGAATTCGCCCGCGACTGGGCAGTTCGGGCCCAGCTCGTAGACCAGGCCTTCGACGCTGAAGTCGATGTCGACGTCTTTGGGCATCACGTTTGTTCTGTCTGTGTAGGTGACTTCGCCCAGGCCCACCTGTTCCGGAATCCCCAGGTGACAGACGTTCATCGGTTCTGTGATTTCGAAATCGATCATGTTGCCTTCTGGGCATTTGACATCCCACGAGCCTTCGACTTCGTCCATGCCGAGTGTTTTGCCGGCGTGGAAAAGGAAGTCGCAGCCGTTCCTGCTGACGTGGACTTCGTCACCGCCGATTTCGCAGCTGGAGCCGTAGGTCGGCGTCAGTGTCAGGTTTTCCGACGCTGCCGCCAGTTCTCCGTGGAATTTGGCGCCGCATTCCATCAGGCCAAGTTCCGTCGTCAGTTCGTGAGGGCCGACCTGGATGCCTGTGATTGTGGCCGGGTAGGCGCCGGCTGTGAATTCTCCTGCCTGGGCCGCCGGCGCCACGACGACGCTGATTGCGCAGGTGGCCAGGACGGCGAGACCAGCCGCCTTGAGCTTGCGAGACGTCTTCATCGCTTCCTTCCGTAGGGGTGCCCCGCCTCCCTACGGCCATCCATACCGCTTCCGGATCAGCCGATCAAGATTCTTAAAATAAAAGGTTCGCTCCGTGCGGTCGCAGCGCCTAGCCGATCGCGACCATGCGCTCGATTGGGATCCGCGCGCGCTCGGCGACCGCTGCCGGCACGCTGACCTCGTACTTCAGCTCCCGCAGCGAGTCGCGCAGCTTCGGCAGCGTAATCATCTTCATGTACTTGCAGAGGGCCATCCGGTTGGCTTCGATCAGGTTGGCCCGCGGCGCCGCCTGCTGCAGGGGGTAGAGCATCCCGTTCTCGGTGGCGACGATAAAGCTGCCGTCCGGGTTGGCTTCGACGTGCTGCTGCATACCCGAGGTCGAGAGCATGTGCACGCCCTCGGGGTCGATGTCGCCGGCGGCGACGTACTCCATCGCCTGGGTCGAGCAGCCGCACTCGGGGTGGATCAGGAACTCCGCCTCGGGGTGCTCTTCGCGGCTGCGGGTGATGTCGCCCGGGCGGATGCCAGCGTGGACGTGGCACTCGCCGTCCCAGACGTGGAAACGGGCCCGGCGCTCGGGATCCTCGAGCAGGCCAGTCTCGCGCTCGACGAAGGCGCCCAGCCACATGTCGGGGCCGAAGAGGATCTCGGTCTCGGCCCCGTGCTCGGCCCAGATGTGCTCGACCACCTTGACCGCGTTGGAGGAGGTGCAGCAGTAATCGGTCTCGGCCTTGACCTCGGCCGAGGTGTTGACGTACATCACCACCAGCGCTCCGGGGTGCTCGGCCTTCCAGGCGCGCAGCTGGCTGGCGTCGATCGAGTCGGCGAGCGAACAGCCGGCGTCGAGGTCGGGGATCAGCACCGTCTTCTCAGGCGAGAGGATCGCTGCCGTCTCGGCCATGAAGTGGACGCCGCAGAAGGCAATCGCCTCGGCGTCGGTGGCCGCCGCCTGGCGCGAGAGGCCGAGTGAGTCGCCGAGGTAGCTGGCGACGTCCTGCACCTCGGGCAGCTGGTAATTGTGGGCGAGGATGACAGCGTCGCGCTCGGCCGCGAGCGCGCGGATCTCGTCGCTGAGTTCGCCGATCTGCTCCGGCGTCAGCTCGGGCCCGAAAGTTGGCTGGATCGTCGGGAGCTCCTGCATGAGCCCTTCCTTTCCTGATGTTCGCTGGCCCGGCTCGCGCCTTGAAACCAGTCGAATGAACGTAGGGAAAAGTCTACTCGCTGGCAGACTTGGAGCATGCCGGAGCTGCCCGAGGTCGAGATCGTCGCGCGACGCCTGGACGCCGCCCTGCGGGGCAGCGAGGTGGAATCGGTGCTGGCGCCGGGGATGAACGTGATGAAGACCTTCGAGCCGCCACTGGAAGCGCTGGCTGGACGCGAGCTGACCGGCGTGCGGCGGATCGCGAAGATGCCCGTCGTTCATTTCTCATCCACCAGCTCAGCGCGACGACGTTCGTCGTCGCGCTCCAACGACGGCGATCTCTCGCTGCTGATCCACCTGATGTCGGCGGGCCGGCTGCGCGTCTTCGACAAACGCGCCTCGCCCAAAGACCGCGCCTCCCGGGTCCTGGTGCGGCTGACCGACGGCCGTGAGCTGCGGCTGCGCGAGTTCGGCACCAAGCAGCGCGCCTGGGCAAAGCTGCTGCCGAGCGCGGCGGTCGCCGAAGACGAGATGGTCGCCACGCTCGGCCCCGAAGCCTGGCCCCCTCCCCCGCTCGAGCAGTTCGCCGCCGCGATCGACAAGCCGCGGCACCTGCACCCGCTGCTGCGCCACCAGCGCGACATCGCCGGCATCGGCCGCTCCTGGGTCGACGAGATCCTCTGGGAGGCGCGCCTCTCGCCGTTCAGGAAAGGCTCGGAGCTCGACGCCGAGGAGGTCGAGCGGCTGCACGGCGCCCTGCACGTGCTCGGCGACGCGATCGAGCACTACGAGAAGACGATCGGGCCCGATGTCCCCGACAAGGTGCCGATGCCGCTGCGGGTGCACAAACGCGAGGGCGAGCCCTGCCCGCGCTGCGGCACGACGATCGAGGCGGTCTTCTTCTCCGAACATCAGATGAACTACTGCCCGGAGGAGCAGACGGGTGGGCGCGTGCTCAAGGACCGGCGGCTGTCCAAATTGTTGAAGTAGGGCCCATCTCGAGCGCTTAGGCAGGCTGGAGGAGCAGGCTGAAGTCGAGTGAAGGGGCGGAGTGGGTGAGGGCGCCGATGGAAATGAAGTCGACGCCGGTCTCGGCGATCGGGCGCACCGTCTCGAGATCGACGCCGCCGGAGGCCTCGAGGGCCGGGCGCCGCTCTCCCGCGTTCTCGTCACGCAGGGCGACGGCGCCGCGCAGAGTCTCCAGCTCCATGTTGTCGAGCAGCAGCCGGTCGGCGCCGACGCCGAGGGCGTAGGCGACCTCTTCGAGGTCGCGGCACTCGATCTCGACCGCCATCTCGGGTTGTGCGCGCCGGGCCGCGTAGACAGCCTTGGCAACGCCGCCGGCGAGGGCGATGTGGTTCTCCTTGATCAGGATCGCGTCGTGCAGGCCAAGGCGGTGGTTGACCCCGCCCCCCGCCGCCACCGCGGCCTTCTCCAGCGCCCGCAGCCCCGGCGTCGTCTTGCGGGTGTCGAGGATGCGGGCGTCGCTGCCGGCAACCGCCTCGACAAAGCGGGCGGTGAGGGTGGCGATGCCGGAGAGGTGGCCGAGGAAGTTGAGCGCCGTGCGCTCGGCGACCAGGAGCGAGCGTGCCGGGCCGCTCGCCACCAGCACCTCGGCAGGCACCGCGTCGCGCCACTGGCCCTCGACGACGAGCTTGTCGACGTGCTCGACCCCGCACTGGCGCATCGTCTCCTCGACCAGCTCGAGCCCGAAGGCGACCCCCGGTGCTTTCTGCACGATGCGGGCGCGGGCGCGGGCGTCGGCCGGGACCGTTGCCTCGGTGGTGACGTCGCCGGGACCGACGTCCTCGGCCAGAGCGCGCGCGACGAGGTCCTGCAGCGGCTCGCCGGGATCAGGCATCGCGCCAGCCTAGATCAAAAACCGAGGGCTGCATTCGGCCCCATATAGGTGCTCAATGCAGGTCTCGATCTCACGCCCGGCTCAGCAGGCGCGTTTAATCCACGAGGTGACTGAACTGCCCCCGTTCCAACAGCTGATCGACGAGCACGCCGGCGACGTGATGGCGGTGCTGCGCGGAGCGGTCGGGCGCGCTGATGCCGAGGACTGCTTTCAGGAGACGTTTCTGGCGGCGCTGCGTGCCTACCCGAAGCTGAGGGACGGCGGCAACCTGCGGGGCTGGCTGATCACGATCGCCCACCGCAAGGCGATCGACCACCACCGCGGCCGCGGCCGGCGAGCGATCCCGGTGGCCGAGCTTGTCGAGGTCGCGGTCAGCGACCCGGAGCCGAGCGACGGAATCTGGGCCGCGGTCGCTGCCCTGCCGCCGAAACAGCGGGCGGCGGTGACCCTGCGCTACGCCAGCGATCTCCCCCACGCCGAGATCGCCGCCGCGCTCGGCTGCTCGCCGGAGGCCGCCCGCCGCAGCCTGCACGAGGGACTGAAACGACTGAGAAAGGAGCTGGCATGAAGGACTCGCTGAACCGGCTCGCCGAGCGCGCCGCCGCCGAGGGCCTGCTCGACGTCGCCTACGCGACCGCCGACTCCCCCTTCGGCTCGCTGCTGCTCGCAACCACGCCGCGCGGCCTGGTACGGGTCGGCCTGCCCAACCAGGACGCCGAGGAGCTGCTGGTCGACCTCTCACGGCGGGTCTCGCCGCGAGTGCTCGAAGCTCCGGCACAGCTCGACGAGGCACGGCGCGAGCTCGACCTCTACTTCGAGGGGAAGCTGACCGAGTTCGACCTGCCGCTGGACTGGCGACTGAGCAAGGACTTCCGCCGCCGGGTGCTGCGGGCGATCGACCGCATCCCCTATGGGCAGACGCGCAGCTACACCGAGATGGCCAAGCGCGCCGGCAACGAGCGTGCAGTCCGCGCCGCCGGCGGCGCCTGTGGCTCGAACCCGTTGCCGCTGGTCGTCCCCTGCCATCGCGTCCTGCGCAGCAGCGGCGGGCTCGGCGGCTACGGCGGCGGCCTGCCGATGAAGGAGGGCCTGCTGCGCCTCGAGGGTGTGCTGGACGGCTGAGGCCTGAGCTAAAGGGTTAGCCCGCGCGCTCCGATCAAAGGGGCGTGCGACGGAAGCCCGCCCCGACGATCGACCACGACGCGCAGCTCGCCAGGTTCGCCTGGTGGGCCGCCTTCTTCGCGACCCTGACCCTGGTCGCGGTCCTCGGGCTCGCCCGCTCGGCGCAGGCGCTGACGGTGCCCGCTGCCAGCGATGCCCAGACTGTCTTCGAAGACGAAGCCGACGAGGAAGCCGAAGCCAGCGAAGACGAAGAATTCGATCTCAGCGATTGCGGCGAAGAAGAAGAGTGCGAAGACTTCGGCGAGGACGACGGGACCGAAGCGCCACCGGAATGCCTCCTCAGCAGCGCCCAGGCAACGGTCTTCGCCGCCGCCAACCGCGATCGTGTGCGCCTGCAGATTCGCTACACGACCACTTCCCCGACCCCGGTCGCGGTCGACTACGGCCTGCATGGCAGCAAGGGCGCCCTCTATCTCGGCGGCGACCGCAAACACTTCGCCAAGCACGGCGTCCTGCGGCTGACCCGAGACCTGACCGAGGAGCAGATGGCCAAGGTGATGGCCGCCAAGGACTTCTCCGTGAGGCTGCGGGTGTCCGCCGCCCCCGGCTACTGCAAGGCCTTCTTCGACCGCCAGCTGGACGTCAGGCGTGCGATCCCCAGCGGCCTCTCCTGGGAACAGGCCGGATAACTCAGCCGGCGAGCGTCTCGCCGAGCCAGGCGGAAGCCTCCTCCAGATGCGCCGGATCGATCTGGTGCCCCAGCTCGGACTCGCGGTAGGCGACTGGCAGTCCAGCTCCCTCGAGCAGCTGCCGTGCCCGTTCGGCGAACTCGATGCCGATGATCGGATCGTGGCGGCCGTGGGCGATGAAGGCCCGCGTCCCTTGCCGGTCTGAGAGCGACGGCCCCCAGCCCTCGACCGTCGGCACGAAGCCACTGAAGGCGAGAACCCCGGCTGGCGCCGGCCGCTCCGCGTCGAGACCCAGCGCGTAGCTCATCACCGCGCCCATCGAAAAGCCACCGAGCACGGTGCGCTCGGGCCCGACCCCGGTCTCCTCCCAGAGCCGGTCGTGCAGCTCGGCAAGGGCGGCGCGGGCGGCGAAGAAGGTCTCGGGGTCGGGGTAGCCGACCCGCGGCACCAGATACCAGTGGTAGCCCGGCGAGCCCGGCAGGGTCAATGGCGCCCGCGGCGTCACCACCCGCAGCCGCCGCTCGCGGTCGAGCAGATCGGCGAGACCGAGCAGGTCGGAGGCGTCGGTGCCGCGGCCGTGGTGGAGGAACAGCAACCCCTCGGGCTCGCCGGCCGCCGCCCGTTCGAGGAACTCCAGCGACACCATCTCTAGGAGGCCGAGGCCGCCGCGGTCTTGTTCAGGTAGTCGCGCACGAACTCGTCGAGGTCGCCGTCGAGGACCCGCTGCACGTCGCCGACCTCGTGCTCGGTGCGGTGGTCCTTGACCATCGTGTACGGGTGCAGCACGTAGCTGCGGATCTGCGAGCCCCAGGCCACGTCTTTGACCTCGCCGCGCGCCTTCGCCATCTCCTCGGCCCGTTTGCGCTCCTCCAGCTCGATCAGCTTCGAGCGCAGGAACTGCATCGCCACCGCCTTGTTCTGGGTCTGCGAGCGCTCGTTCTGGCACTGGACGACGACGTTGGTGGGGATGTGGGTGATCCGCACCGCCGAGTCGGTCTTGTTGACGTGCTGGCCGCCGGCCCCGGAGGCCCGGTAGGTGTCGACGCGGAGGTCGGCGTCGTCGATCTCGACCTCGACCCCGGCGTCGACCAGCGGGCCGACGTCGACCTGGGCGAAGCTGGTGTGGCGGCGGGCGGAGGAGTCGAAGGGCGAGATCCGCACCAGCCGGTGGACGCCGCGCTCGGCGGCGAAGAGGCCGTAGGCGTTCTCGCCACGGGCAATGAAGGTGGCCGACTTGAGGCCGGCCTCCTCTCCCGGCGACGCCTCCTTCATCTCGACCTCGAAGCCCCGCCGTTCGGCCCAGCGCAGGTACATCCGCAGCAGGATCTCCGCCCAGTCCTGGGAGTCGGTGCCACCGGCGCCGGCGTGGACGGTGACGACGGCGTCGCCGGCGTCGTACTCGCCGCTGAACAGCCGCGCCTCCTCGAGCTCGGCCAGTCGCTGCTCAGCGCTGGCGAGCTGGGTGCCGAGCTCGGCCGCCATCTCCTCGTCCTCGGCCGCCATCTCGGCCAGGTCGCCGAGATCGGCGACGTCGGACTCGAGCCCGCGGAAGGTCTTCAGCCGCCGCTCGGCGCGGGCGTGCGCGGCCGAGGTCGCGGCTGCCGCTTCCTGGTCGTCCCAGAAGCCGGGCTTGCCCATCTCCGCCTCGAGCCGCTCTGCCTCGGATTCCAGCGCAGCGGGGTCAAAGGTAGTCCGAGAGCAGGGACAGCTGCTCGCGGACGGCGGCCAGGCGCGGGGCGATCGATTCGGTGGAAGCGGCGTCGGCCATGCCCCCAGGTTATCCGGCGGTGCCGGCCTCGTTCTCGAAGCCGTTCTCGCGCAGCGCCGCGGCGCGGTCCTCGTAGGGGCGCCAGGACCGCACCCTGCGCTCATGCAGCTCGAAGGCCCAGGCCATCTCGTCCTCTCCCGCCGCGGCGCCGTCCTCTTCCCAGTGCCAGCGCCGTACGATCAGCGCCACCGCCGTCCCGCCGCCGCCCTCGAGCCCTTCCTCATAGAGCGCCTCCAGCTCGATCGTCTGCTGCACCCCTCCGGGCTCACGCGTCGCCCAGACCCGCGCCGCCTCGCGCCCCTTGCGCAACCCCCGCCCCGAGTGCAGCTCGACCCCTTCGTCGAGCACGGCGACGAAGGCATCGAGATCCCGCTCGTTGAAAGCGCGGATGAACTCGCGGACGGGGTCTAGGCCCCGTGGCACTTCTTGTACTTTTTGCCGCTGCCACACCAGCAGGGGTCGTTGCGGCCGATTTTGTCGTGCTCGTCTTTGACCACGGTCTCGACCACGTCGCCGCCGACGGACTGCGAAGCGGCGGCATCGACGGCCGCGGCACCGCCGCCGGCGACCGCGACCTGTTCGAGCGCCGAGGGCTGCGCCTCGGCGGTGCCGCCGGAGTAGTCCAGCGCCGTCGGCGGATTGGCGCCGTTGCCGGCTCCGTTGCTTCCCGGTTCGACTTCGACTTCGGCACGGAAGACCAGTTTGCTGAACTCGTCCCAAATCGAGTGCATCAGCTCGGAGAACATCGAGTAGCCCTCGTTTTTATAGGCGACCAGCGGGTCGACCTGGGCGAAGCCGCGCAGGTGGATGCCCTCGCGCAGGTAGTCCATGTCGAAGAGGTGTTCGCGCCAGCGGTTGTCGATCACCTGCAGCAGGATCGAGCGCTCGAGGTGGCGCATCAGCTCCTCGCCGAGCTGCTGCTCACGCTCGTCGTAGGCGTTCATCGCGTCGTCATCGAGCTCGTCCTTGAGCTTCTCGCGGTCGACCTTCTCCGGCGCCAGCGTGGCGACGTCGACGCTGACCGGCCAGATCTGGCGCAGCTGAGTCTCCAGCTCGCCCAGGTCCCATTCCTCCAGCAGCTCACCGGCGGTGTACTCGTCGACGAGGCGCTCGATCACGCCCTCGAGCTCGTCGCGGGCGGTCTCGGAGATGTCGCGCCCTTCGAGAATCTCGCGGCGGTATTTGTAGACGACGCGGCGCTGCTCGTTCATCACGTCGTCGTACTCGAGCACGCGTTTGCGGAGCAGGAAGTTCTGCTCCTCGACCTTCTTCTGGGCGTTCTCGACGGTTTTCGTCAGCATCTTCGCCTCGAGCGGCACTTCGGTGCCGTCCTCCTCGACCGGGCCGAGGCGATCGAGGATTTTGTAGATGCGGTCACCGGCGAAGAGCCGGATCACGTCGTCTTCGGCGGAGAGGTAGAAGCGCGACTCGCCGGGGTCGCCCTGGCGTCCCGAGCGACCGCGCAGCTGGTTGTCGATACGCCGTGACTCGTGGCGCTCGGTGCCGCAGATGAACAGCCCGCCGAGCTCGACCACTTCTTCGGCCTCGGCTTTGCACTGGGATTCCAGCTCGGCGGTCTTGGCCGCCAGCGCCTCCTCATAGCCCTCGCTGTCGTGCGTTATGCCCTTCTTCTTCAGCTCGTGGATCGCCAGGTGTTCGGCGTCGCCGCCGAGCTTGATGTCGACGCCGCGGCCAGCCATGTTGGTGGCGATCATCACCGCGCCCTTGCGTCCCGCCTGGGCGATCAGCTCGCCCTCTCGTTCGGCGTGCTCGGGCTTGGCGTTGAGGACGGCGTGCTCGATCCCATCGCGCTTCAGTGCCTCGGAAATCATCTCCGAAACCTCGACCGAGACGGTCCCGACCAGGATCGGCTGGCCCTTTTCGTGGCGGCCGACGATCTCATCGAGAACCGCTTTCCACTTGCCGTCCTTGGTCTTGAAGATCTGGTCGTTCTGGTCCAACCGCACCATCGGCTGGTTGGTCGGCACCTCGACGACAGGGATTTTGTAGATCTTCATGAACTCGGTCGCCTCGGTAAGGGCGGTTCCGGTCATCCCCGAGAGCTTGTCGTAGAGGCGGAAGTAGTTCTGCAAGGTGATCGTCGCCAGGGTCTGGTTCTCCTCTCGGATCGCCACCCCCTCCTTCGCCTCGACCGCCTGGTGCAGGCCCTCCGACCAGCGCCGTCCCTCGAGGATGCGGCCGGTGAACTCGTCGATGATCATCACCTCGCCGTCGATCACGGCGTAGTCCTTGTCCTTCCTGTAGAGCGACTCGGCCTTCAGCGCCTGCACGAGATGGTTGACGAGGCTGCCGTGCTCCCCCAGGTAGAGGTTGTCGACGCCGATGAACTGCTCGGCCTTCTTCACCCCCCGCTCGGTCGGGGCGACGGTCTTGTGTTTCTCGTCGTACTCGTAGTCGTAGTCGACCTCCGAGGTGTCCTTGGACTCGCCGAGCGATTTCAGTTTCTGTTTGGCCGGCACGCCGGTCAGCTGCTTGACCAGGCGGGCGAAGGTGTAATAGGTCTGGGCTGCCTGTTCGGGCTGGCCGGAGATGATCAGCGGCGTCCGCGCCTCGTCGATGAGGATGTTGTCGACCTCGTCGACGATCGCGAAGTCGTAGCCGCGCTGGACGCAATGCTCGAGCGAGCCCGCCATGTTGTCGCGCAGGTAGTCGAAGCCGAACTCCGAGTTGGTCCCGTAGGTGACGTCGCAGGCGTATTTGACCTGTCGCGCGTCGTGATCGTCGAAGTCCTGCAGGGCGGCGACGCTGACGCCGAGGGCGTCGTAGATCGGCTGCATCCATTCCGAATCGCGGCGGGCCAGGTAGTCGTTGACGGTGACGACGTGGACGCTGTTGCCGGCCAGGGTGTTGAGGAACACAGGCAGGGTGGCGGTCAGGGTCTTGCCCTCGCCGGTGCGCATCTCGGCGATCGCGCCGTCGTGCAGGACCATGCCGCCGATCAGCTGCACGTCGTAATGGCGCTGGCCGGTCGTCCGGCGCGAGGCCTCGCGGGTCAGCGCGAACGCCGCCGGCAGCAGGTCGTCGAGGGACTCGCCGTTTCGCGCCCGCTCGCGCAGCGAGTCCGCCTCCTCGCGGATCTCGGCGTCCGAGAGCGCTTCCATCTCCGGCTCATAGCGGTTGATCGCCTCCGCGCGCTTCTGGTAGGCCTTGAACTTGCGCCCCTCCCCGGCGCGCAAGGCCTTGGTCACGAGGTCCATTGCGGGCATCGGTCAAGGGTAGCGGTGCGGGGGCGGCCGCCGCGCGTTGACCTTGCCCTCAGCGGGTACCCGGCGTACGATCGATGCGAAACCACAAGGAGGCGCTCATGCGGATAGAGATTCGGGGCCGAAACGTCGAGATGACGGATGACCTGCGTGAGATGGTGCGAAAGCGGTTCCAGCGCCTTGGCCGGCAAGTTTCGGCGCTGGCGACCCTGGAGGTCGTGCTCTCGGAGGAGCGCAACCCCTCGATCGCAGACAAGTACGTCGCCGAGGCGACTTTCTACCTCAAGGGCGTGACCCTGCATGCTCACGAGGCCTCGCCGGAGATGACGCACAGCGTCCGCGAGCTGGCCGAGGACCTGCGGCGGCAGGTGAAGAAGCACCGCGAGCTGCGGCGCAAGCGCAGCAAAACGCGGCATCTGGTCGACCAGATGCGCGGGCGCCCCGCCGAGCTGCACCCTTAGCGAGCTAGGCCCTACAACCGCCGCGCAAACGTGACGGCGACCACGCGGGCGGCCCCGGCCGCCCGCAGGGCCTGCGCGCAAGCGCTCATCGTCGCCCCGGTAGTGAGCACGTCATCGACCAGCAGGACGCTGCGCGGCGCCGTACTGGCGGCGTGAATCCGCGGCGGCTGCCCAAGCCGCTCCGCTCGCCTGCGACCGACCTGACGACGACCGCCACGGCGGACGAGGCAATTCTCCAGCGGCGCTTCGAGGCGCTCGGCCAGCGCCGCCGCCAGCTCACCAGCGGGATCGAAGCCGCGCCGCCGCAACCGTGCCGGCGCCGGCGGTACCGGCACAATCGCGCCGCTCAGCATGTGGGCCGGCGCCAGCCACTGGATCCGATCCGCCATCAGGTCCGCCACCGGCAGCAGGCGACGGAACTTCAAGGCCGCAACCAGATCCCGAACGACCCCCTCGTGCGGCGCCGAAGACCAAGCCCGATCGAGCCCCGGCGGTCCCTTGCTCAGCAGCGGATCCGCTGCTCCCAGCCGCCGTGCACAGCGCGTGCAGACGATCGCCTCGGGACGACAGGAGCGACCGCATGCCGCGCACAGAGGCGGTGCGACTGCGGTGACGACAGCGTGAAGAACCCCCATGCCTCGATCCTGAGCTGTGTGGACGCACGCGTGGCGCGCTCAATGTGCCGTTTCTGTAGAGGGATCCGGCGCCCTCTGGGCGAATTGACTCGCGCGGCCCTATGGGCCGCTGCTCGGGGTGAAGGTGCGCGGCCTACGACCGCGCAGGTGTCAGATTGCATTTCGCCGCTTTCGCGACATTCGCCCAGAGGGCGACCGGATCCCTCCTCGACACGCGGCATCAGGACCCATAGCTAGAGAGCCAAGCAGGGCGCGCAACCCACCTTGAGGCACGCGAAAGGCACCTACGGCTGAGGATCCTGGCGGGGGCGTTCGTCGGGCGGGTGCCGGTACCCCTCCCCGGGAATGTCCGCGAAGCGCGCGAAATGCAATCTGTCTATTGCCCGCCAGGCAAGTATACCTTGACAGGGGGTAAGAATTCTGGTTGGATAGCGACATGAACGATGAAAGAGCGCTTGACAATGCCATCGAAAAAACTATCTCTGAACTAGAAGCCAAAGGCGTCACTCGCGAGCAGATTCACGCCATGATCGAAGACGTGAGGGCCG
This sequence comes from uncultured Solirubrobacterales bacterium, assembly GCA_963715395.1. Lineage (GTDB taxonomy): Bacteria > Actinomycetota > Thermoleophilia > Solirubrobacterales > 70-9 > VAYN01. The sequence continues at coordinate 136,637 of OY970238.1, read as the reverse complement.
AGCAAGACAGGGAGGCGATGGAGCCGGTGGTGACCGACCCCATGGATGAGATTTCGGACAAGATCGACAAGCTCCAAGAATCAGTCGATGCACTCGCCGCGAAGCTGGACCGCGAGTAGTTTCCGGTGCCGCCTGTCGATCGCGCCAATCCCGTCCGCGCTCAGTCCTCGGACTCCCGCTACTCCGTCATGGAGTTCATGCGCGAGTTCCCCGACGACGAGGCGTGTCTGCGCTGGCTCTGGATGACGCGATGCGCTGTTGACGAGGAGGGCAAGAAAGCGTTCTGCCCGAAGTGCGAACTAGACCGGCCATTCCATCGAGTGAGTGGCCGGCCGGCCTGGGACTGCGACTACTGCGGTTACCACCTGCACCCGACCGCAGAGACCATCTTTCATAAGTCCTCTACGTCTCTACAGCTTTGGTTCTACGCAATGTTCTTGGTCTCTCAGACGCGCTGCGGGCTCAGCGCCAAACAGTTGGAGCGAGAGATCGGCGTCACCTACAAGACTGCCTGGAGGATGCTGAACAAAATCCGCAATCAGTTGATGGACGAGCAAGATGGCGAGCCACTGTCCGGCGACGTTGAGGCGGACGAGACGATGATCGGGGGCAAGCCACGCCAGGGCGACATTGAACGAATGCAGCGTGACGGCGAGACCGATCTGAGCGCTGCCGGGGGTCGCTGGCGACAAGCTAAGAAGACGACCGTCTTCGCGATGGTCGAGCGAAAAGGCCGAGTCCGGGCATCCGTCGTACCTGACCGCCGTCGCGAGACCCTCCAAGGTGAGGTCGTTAGATACGTGCTGCCAGCGTCAACGATCTTCACCGATGAGTGGCCCGCCTATCACGGCCTCGCCCAGCGTTTCAACGCCCATCACCGGATCAGGCACTCCGAAGACGTATACGTGAGCGGCGATGTTCACACGCAGACCATTGAGGGCTTTTTCGGCAACTTCAAACGTGGTCTAGCCGGCACTTATCACGCCGTCTCAAGGAAATGGCTTCAGGGATATCTCAACGAGTTCACGTGGCGCTACAACCGCCGCGACGACAGTCGCGCGATGTTCTTGCAGCTCGCGGAGCGAGCTGCGCTCTGAAGGGGACCGGAGCGGCTTCCTAAGCCTTGGGTTTGCGGTCCTGGTTTCGGCCCTGGAGTGGGCCAGAGGCTTTCTCGAAATCCTTCAGGACGGAAGAGCGCTTCCGAACGGGGATCTTCATGCCTTTAGGCGTTTCGTCTGCTCGCTTGTCGGAAGGTGACGACATCATTCAATTCAGTTGCAAATGACTATGGAGTTGCTCGGCAGCGTCTTCGGTCGCCCCTACGTCAATCAGTGTTCCTAGCTCTCCAAGCATGTGAAGCAGTTGCTCGCCATTCCCCTCGTCATTGAGGTCTGAGCGGTCATAAAGGATCGCCGCTCCGCCACTCAACTCCACGGCGTGCTGAAAGAAGAAAGCGCAGTTGAACGCCTCTTTACGATTCAGTCGCGGCTTATCGGGATTGAAGGGAACCTCTTGCAAGTAGTGCCATGCCCCATTTTTTACGGCGTAGCTGATCTCATCCGGGATGATCTCTCCGCCTGGTCCGGTCACAGTCACGTTGACTTCCTTTTGAAATCTCTCGGGGTCATCTAGCGGTGCCCCTGCGCTAGCGAGAGCCTTTTCGCTTTTGTCCCGCAGCGATGCCGGCGCGGGTGGATCGGGCTCGTGGACCAATCGAGTGAAAAGATCAGTCGCCATCGCCTCCAGGCTGGTTCCCTCGGTGTCAAGGAGGATTGATCCGCCATCCTCCAGATAGAACTCCTGTCCCGAGCTAGAGACCAGGCTTTCAATAACGCGAGGATCACCCGAGGGCAGTCCGTCTAAAGACCGCTCGATCTTTCCGGGGTTGTCGAGGGTCGTGCGCCAGTACTTGACCCACTCTCGGTAGGCATGGCTTCCGGTGATGCGGTAGCGCACCCGTCGAAGGTCCGGAAGACCATCGTTTCCTTCGCCATCGAACCGGGCGACTGCGTTCGTTCCGTCGAAAACGACCACGCCGATATTCCGCGGCTCGTTGCGGCTTACATCATCGACGTACTTGACAATCAAATAGCGAGTCATGGTGCCCCTCCAGGCGGCCAGAGTCCCCAGGTTACGCCTGGGAACGACCCTCGATTCTGCCAGATGAGATTCGACAGCCCTGAAGCCCGCCCTGCAAGCCAGTCCGCCAGCTTCTGCGCTTCGATGGGGTCGACGTTGAGCCCCGGAGTCTCGCCAATCTCCCTGCAAATATCTTGGAAAACGTAACTAGGAATTTCTGCGGCACGCTCGATCCAGTGCCCGATAAGACCAGCGTCGAGTGCCTGATCTATGAGGCAGGAGTCCCTCGCGATGCAGGCGTCATCGTCTACGCATCCAAGGCGGTTCGCAGCAAGCTCTAGCCGTTCAGAGCCTACGGGCGGATCGGTCCCGAATAGAGCGTGCCCGTGGTCATAGACGCTGACCCGCGGAGGCTCGTCATCGAAAGTCGTGTCACGACAGAGGTTCTTGCGGTGGCGATCCGCGTTCGCGATCAAGACGTCGAAGACGACGATGCCCGCGGCCAGCAATGGCTCCTCCGCGCAGAAATCAGCGGGAATGATTGGGGGGAGTTCGCGGCCCTCCTGCCCGACGTTGAGCGAGAGGTAGTGCAGCTTCTTTTCGGGATCTTGCGACAGGACGCCTGCGGGGACCGGCAGGCCCAGAACCTGACCGATCCGGGCGCACACGATCTCGTTCGCAATCGTGTAGGGGCATTCATCGTTGGACTTCGCAAAGCCCCCAACCCTCGCCTCGAAGGGTCGGTTCATGCCAGCCCGTCGGGCATCGCCCATCTTGGTTATCCGGTAGATCACGGTCATGGCCCTGCCCTGCCCTCTCTGGGCACGCGACCATAATCGTTCAGAAACCACGATGCCCCCGCACAAGACGAGGCGCTGTTAGCCGCGAGACTGAAAGCGCCCAATTCGGGTGCCCCCCGGTAGCCAGGCCATCCCTCTAAGCAGGTCGCCGGGAGGGACCGAGAGCGCGCCCGCAAGCTTGACCAAGGTGTCGATCCGGGCCAGCCTCACGCCGCGCTCAAGCTGGCTGATCTCGGTCCTGTGTAGGGAGGCGCGAAAGCCCAACTCTTCTTGAGAAAGCCCGGCCCGCTTTCGATAGATCATCAGGTTCTCGCCGAACCGCTCTGAGACCGTCATGCGGCCAGCCCCTCGAAGTGAAGCGCAGCCCGCGTCGGCAGCACTGAAGCGCCCTCGCGGCGCAGTAGTCCAACGCTGACTAGATCGTCCGTCGCCTGCTCGGCGTCCTTGCCAACCTCGCGCGCTATCTCCTCGCCCGTCAACTGCGCGGGGTGTTCGTTCAGAACGAGCGCGAGCACCGCTCGTTGCACTTGTTCGTCTTCGCCCTCGGTTGCCGAGCGCTGAATACCCTTGCCTTGCATGGGGAGCACCACCTCTCCGTGCCAGGCCGGGGGCCGTTTCGGCGGCGCCCCGGCCGTTTGTCATTTCAGGCCGGGGAACGTAGCGCTATCAGAGGACGTTGTTTTGGCGCTCTAATGCGGGAAAAAGTTACCCCCTACGAAGGGATACTTACCTTGCCCGCCATAGGCGGGCTCCACCTCAGGGAGCCGCGCCCTTTAGGGCGCGCGACGAATTCACGGGGAGGGGTACCGGCACCCGCCCCCGCACCAGGCTCCGTCAGCCGCGTCGGCCGACGATCGCGTCGACCAGCACCGAACGATCCGGAATCTCGGCCCCCGGCAAGGCGATCACTTCGCGCAAGCGGCTACCGGCTCCGACCCGCGCCCCGTCGCCGATCACCGCGGGCCCGTCGATGCGGACGTCGTCGCCGATCTCGCAGCCGGCGCCGAGCAGCACTGGGCCACGCAGCTCCCCCTCGTCTTCCTCCGGGGTACCGCTGCGGAAGCCTTCGACCAGCTCGCCCTCGCGCTCGACCTCGAGCTTGCCGGAGAGCGCGTCGAGGGTGCTCGAACGCAGCTCCTCGAGGTTGCCGATGTCGTTCCAGTAGGCCTCGATCTCGTGCGAGTAGAAGGGCACGTCGCCCTCCAGCAGGCGCGGGAAGACGTCCATCGCCCAGTCGGCGAAGCCAGGCGGGTCGCCCGGCCCGGCGGCCTCGCTGGTGCCAGGCTCAGGGAAGAAGTCGAAGATCTGGGAGCGGAACATGTAGATGCCGCAGTTGGCGAGGTCGGAGAGCGCTTCGGCGGGGTCGGGCTTCTCCTGAAAGCCCTGGATGCGGCCGTCGGCGCCGGTGATCGCGACCCCGAACTGACTGGTGTCCACGACCCGCTTGGTCGCCAGCGTCGCAATCCCCTCGTGGGACTCGTGGAACTCGCGCATCGCGCTCAGGTCGATGTCGGTGAGGGCGTCGCCGGAGATGACGAGGAACGAATCGCCGAGGAAGTCCGCGGCCTTGCGGACGCCACCAGAGGTGCCGAGCAGCTGCTCCTCGCGGCTGTAGGAAAGCTCGATGCCCAAGCGGCCGCCGTCGCCGAAATGCTCTTCGATCAGCTGCGGGAACCAGTGCAGGTTGGCGATCGTCTCGGTGAAGCCGTGGCGGGCGAGGAGGCGGACGATGTGCTCCATCACCGGACGGTTGAGGACCGGCACCATCGGCTTCGGCATCCCGTAGGTGAGCGGCCGCAGGCGGGTGCCGAGGCCGGCGGCAAGGACCATCGCCCTCATGCCGGGCCCATCGCTTCCTTGAACCGCTCGATCGGCTCGATCGGCAGCGGGTCGACGCCCAGCGCCTTGGCGATCTCGAGCGAGACCAGGTCGCCCAGCATCGTCGCCCAGAGCAGGCGCGCGACGCGGGTCTCGCCGGCCGTCTCGACGCTGACGGCGACGGCGCCCGCGTCGGCCACCGCGGCCGCGGTCAGCTCGAGCCGGCGGCGCACGCGGGGATGCTGGTCGCAGTCGGCGAGGAAGACGCCGGCGAGCTTGCCGCCGGAGGATCCCCAGCCGCAGATCTCGTTGTGGTCGGCCTCGGGCAAGACCGAGAAGAAGGCCGGCAGCTTGGCGTTCTCGTTGACCTGGGTCTTCCAGCGCCGCGCCACCGGAACGGTCAGGTCGGCCCCGTAGACGACGGGGAACGCGTCCGCGAGCTGGCCGGCGATCTCGGCGGCCCGAGCCTGCAGCGTCTCGCTCTGATCGGCCAGGAAGGCGGCGGCGGCGTCGATCTCGGTGTGAATGCGCGGCGCCGCTCCTGCCAGTGCCGCCACCTCGGCGACGGCGGTGAACATGTAGGCGACGGCGGCGCGGGGCTGGAAGATCCCGGGCAGGCCGACCACCGGCAGGCCGGCCTCGCGGGCGGCATCGACCAGGGGGCCGCCGGTGCTGACGACGATGCGGCGGGCGCCGAGCGCCTCGGCGGCGTCGAAGCAGGCGAGCGTCTCCTCGGTGCTTCCCGAGTAGCTGGAACAGAGCACAGTCCACTCCGGCGTCGCCCAGCTCGGCAGCGCGTAGCCGCGCACGGTGTGGACGGGCCGGGTCAGGCGGTCGCCGAGCGCGGCGGCGGCGAGGTCGGCGCCGATCGCCGAGCCGCCCATGCCGCAGACCAGCAGGCCCGCAGCGTCGTCGGCCGGCTCCAGGCGCGCCGTTTCGACCCGCCAGAGGGCGTCGCGCAGCTGGTCCGGTATGCCGAGGACGTCGTCGATCATCGAGTGGCTGGGCCGGTCATGCCTGGGCGGGGACTTCCTCGTCCCGGCCGGCGATCCTGCCGTCGAGCTCTGCACCCGCCGCAACCGTAACGCCTGTGGCGAGGATCGAGCGCTCGACCCGGGCGCCGGCACCGACACTGCAATCGTCGAGCAGGACGGACTCGCGCACCTCGGCCCCTGCCTCGACCCGGCAGCCGGCGGAGACGACCGCGCGGGGGCCGACCGTCGCGCCGGCGTCGATCTCCGCCCCGGCACCGACGAAGAGGCCGGGCGCGGTCGGGCGCACCCGCGTCGCCACCCTGCCCTCGAGGATGTCCCAGCTCGCCTGCAAGTAGCGCTCCGGGGTGCCGATGTCCATCCAGTAGCCATCGAGTCGCAGCGCGCAGAGTCCGCTGCCGACCAGGCGCGGGAAGACCTCACGCTCGATCGAGACCTCACGCTCGGGCGGGATCAGGTCGAGCACGGAGCGCTCGAGGAAGTAGGCGCCGGCGTTGATCTCGCCGGGCACCGCCGCGCCGGTCTTCTCGACGAACTCGGTCACCCGGCCCTCGCCGTCGACGCCGACCAGCCCGTAGGCAGCGGAGTCCTCGACCGGGTAAAGGGCGATCGTCGCCTGCGCCCCGCGCTCACGGTGGGCGCGCATCAGCGCGGTCAGGTCGAGGTCGGTGAGGACGTCGCCGTTGAGGGCGAGGAAGCGCTCCTCGAGGCGCTCGCCGAGCATGTCGGCGGCGAAGCGGATCGCCCCGGCGGTGCCACGCCGCTCCGGCTCGACCACATAGGTGAGTCGCACCCCGGCGTGCTCGCCCTCGCCGAGCGCGAGCTGCAGCTCGTCTGGGAGGAAACCGCAGGCGAGCACCGCCTCGGTTACCCCGTGCGACCCCAGCCACTCGATCATGTAGGCGAGGAAGGGGCGGTCGACCAAGGTCAGCGCCGGCTTCGGAACGTCGCTGGTCAGCGGCCGCAGCCGCGTCCCCTCGCCGCCGACCAGGACTATCGCCTGCACTACTCGCTGGCCGCCGGCGCCGGCACCGCCGGCGCCTTGCCGATGCCCTCGTACTCGAAGCCGGCCGCGACCAGGACCTTGGGGTCGAGGAAGTTGCGGCCGTCGACCAGCAGCGGCCGCGCCATCCGCGCCGCCGCCGCCGCCCAGTCGAGCTCGGCGAACTCGCCCCACTCGGTGACGAGCACGGCCGCGTCGGCGCCGTCGAGCGCTGCCAGCGCCGAGTCGGCCATCTCGACCGCGTCCAGCAGCTCGCCGGCGCGCTCGCTCGCCACCGGGTCGTAGGCGACGACCTCGGCGCCCTCCCCCTGCAGCCGTGCCGCCAGCACCAGGCTCGAGGCCTCGCGCATGTCGTCGGTGTCGGGCTTGAAGGCGAGGCCGAGCAGGGCGATCCGCTTGTCCAGCAGCGAGCCGAGGTGCTTCTCGAGCTTGCCGACCACGCGCCGCTTCTGCAGCTCGTTGACCTCGATCACCGCGGTCAGGAGCTGGAAGTGGTAGCCGGTGTTGCCGGCCAGCATCTTCAGGGCGCTGACGTCCTTGGGGAAGCAGGAGCCTCCGTAGCCGATGCCGGCGCGCAGGAAGGAGGAGCCGATGCGCTCGTCGAGGCCCATGCCGCGGGCAACCTCGCCGACGTCGGCGCCGACCTCCTCGCAGACGTTGGCGATCTCGTTGACGAAGGAGATCTTGGTCGCCAGGAAGGCGTTGGAGGCGAGCTTGATCATCTCGGCACTGGCGACGTCGGTGTGCAGGATCTCACCGCCGAGCGGCTCGTAGAGCGCGGCGACCGCGGCGGCCGCCTGCTCGTCGCCGGGGTCGGAGCCGATCACGACGCGGTCAGGATTCATGAAGTCGGCGACAGCGGTGCCCTCCTTGAGGAACTCGGGGCAGGAGACGTACGGCAGGCCGGGCCGGTCGCGCCGGATCGACTGCCCCGTTCCGGCCGGCACGGTGCTCTTCATGATCAGGACGTGCTCGCTGTCGGCCGGCAAGTCCTCGACCACGGTGCGGACCCGCGAGAGGTCGGCGTCGCCGGAGTAAGTGGGCGGCGTGTCGACGCAGACGAACAGCAAGCGGGCGCCGGCGAGCAGCTCGTCCATCTCGGTGGTGAAGGTGATCCGCTCGGCGTTGCGGCGCAGCAGGTCCGCAAGGTCAGGCTCATGGATCGTGATCTCGCCGCGCGAAAGCGCCGCCACCTTCTCGGCGAGGATGTCGCGAGCGACGACCGGATGGCCCAGCTCGGCGAAGCAGGCCGCGGTCACCAGGCCCACCCAGCCGACCCCGATCACTCCCACCGGCTCTAGCTGCTCGCTCATCCTCTGTTCCCACCTTTCATCCGCTTCTTCTTGGCCATGATCACGTCGGCGGACCGCGCCATCCCGACCATCTGATCGTTGCTCAGACTCTGCAACAGGTCATTCGATACCCAGTAGCTGTTGTCCCCCCGGTGCCAGGCGACCAGCCTGATGCGGCCGCTGTCGGCGAAGATTTCGTACTCGCGGCCGTTGATCGTCTTGGTTTCGCTCGGGTTGTTGAGGATCGGCGGCTCGCTCCAGCCGCGGATCCCCTGCATGCCGAAGTAGTGGACGCCGTCGGACTTTTCCACCACCAGAATCATGCGATAAGCCTCGTGGCGGTTGTCGTCCTCGTCCTTGATCCCGTAGACGAAGGGATCGATGACCTTCTCCGCGGGGTTGCTTTCGGCGTAGAAAGCTCCGTCGGGGAGTCGGGTCGGATAGAAGATCGGGAAGCGGCCGTTGACGCGGCGGGTGGCGATCTCGGCCTCCATTTCGCCCGCTTCGCGGGCGGAAACCAGTTCGTCGGAGCCGGGCGGCTTCGCCTTGAACATCGGCTTCTTCTTCTTTTTCTTCTTGCCGTCCTTGCCCTTCTTCTTGTTCTTCTTCTTGCTCGCATCCTGTTCGTTTTCTTCCGCGCCTTCCTGGTTGGTAGTGGCGCCGCTGGCTTCGATGCCGAGGAACTGGTTGACCGCTTCGTCGATTGCCGCCGGCGAGGCGTAGACGTAGCTGGGCCCGAGTTCGGCCGGGAAGTGGACCTCTTTGATCGAGGCGTTGCGCGAAGCGAGGAACAGTTTCAGCACCTGCAACATCGTTTCCTTGTCGTTGATGTCGGAGGTGGTGTATTTGGTGAAGATGTCGATCAGCCCGCTCTGGTCGAAGACCAGGTCCTGAACCGAGATCCGTTGCCTGGCGGCGCCGATGAAGTCCTGCTGGCGGGCCGAGCGGACGATGTCGGTGTCGGTGTGGCGATAGCGCACGTACTCCAGCGCGCGCTTGCCGCAGAGCAGCTGATAGCCGGGCTTGACGTTGATTTCGGCGTACTGTTCGGAGGCAGGGACGCCTTCGTTGGAGTGGTAGTAGCGCCGGTCGACGTCGACGTAGACGCAGCCGATTGCGTAGACGGCGCGGACGAAGCCGAGGAAGTCGACGTTGACGACGTGGTTGATCGGCAGCCCGGTCAGCTCCTTGACCGTCTGCAGCGTCAGTTTCGGTCCGCCGTAGGCATACGCTTCGTTGAACTTGCCGGTGCCGTAGCCGGGGATTTCGACTTTGAGGTCGCGCGGGATCGAGAAGACGGCGATCGCGTTGCGGTCGGGATCGAGCCGGATCAGCATCGTCGTATCCGAACGACCGGGGTCTTCTTCGAATTCGGCGCCGGCGCGTTTGTCGGAGCCGAGGATGAGGATGTTCTGCGCCTCGCCGCCCTCGACCGTCTCCAGGTAGCGGTTCAGCTTGCTGCTGTAGACGTTGTTGTGCGCGAGCGCATTGGCAATGCTGTCCAGGTAGACGAGGATGCTGGTCGCGGTTGCGGCGGCGGAGACGGCGACGATCACCAGCGAGGCGAGCGTAAAGCGCCACCAGTAGCGCTTCGGCTTCGGCGCCGGCTCGGAGTCGCCGGATGGCGGCGGCTTCTTCGGGGCCCAGCCGGGCCCGAGCGGCTCAGTCATCGAGCCGGCCCGGGATCGACCGCAGGAACGAGTCGAGCGCCTGCCGGTAGGTCTCCAGCGAGGAAACCGAGACCCACTCCCCGGGACCGTGGTGGCCGGCGCCGACCGGGCCGAACTCGACCGCTGGCACCCCCACCCGCAGGAAGGAGACCGCGTCGGAGGCGCCGTCGCGACCGACGCTCATCGGCTCGCCGTCGTGGTGCGCCGCCGCCGCCTCGCGCAGACCGCGCACGAAGGGCGAGTTGCGGTCGACCGTCGCCGGCGGCCGTGTGAACAGCGAGCTCGCCTCGATCCCGGGCAGCTCGCGGACTTCCGCCAGCACGGCGGCGGGGTCCTGTTCGGGCAGGTAGCGAATGTCGACGTCGATCACGCATCGGTCGGGCACCTTGTTAAGCGCGTCGCCGCCCCAGATCCGGCCCAGGTTGATCGAGGGGCGATCGAACAGCTCCGAGCTGTGCCGGGCAAACGGTAGCGACTCGATACTGCGGAAAACGTCGATCGCGTTCAGAACCGCGTTGTCGCCGAGCCAGGGCGTGGCGCCGTGAGCGGCAGTCCCCCCCACCTCGAGCCGCAGCGCCAGCACCCCCTTTGCCTCGATGCCGATGTGGAGGTCGGTGGGCTCGCCGGTGATCGCGAAGTCGCCGATGAAGCCGCTGTCGACCAGATGGTCGGAGCCGCGCTCGGCCTCCTCCTCGGACTCCTCGTCGCCGACAATCCCGAGCCGGACCCGGACCGCGTCCTGGTCGCGCATCCCCGCCGCAACGACCAGCATCGCCGCCAGCGCCCCCTTCATGTCGTAGGCCCCGCGCCCGTAGAGCCGGTCCCCCTCGACCCGCGGCTCGAACTGCCCCGACAGTCCCGGCACGACGTCGAGGTGGCCATGGAGAACGACCGTGGGCACCCCCTCGGGCCCAATCTCGGCCTTGAGCACGGGAAGCCCACGCACCTCATCGCGCTCCGCCTCGATACCCCGCGCCTCCAGCCAGCCCGTGACAAACCCAGCGGCCTCTGAGACCGTCTCCGGATCGACGGTCTCGTAACCGATCAGCTGCTCCGCCAGAGCAACCAGCTCGCCGCTCATAGCGCTCTTGACTTTCTTCGCCCTCTGGGCGAATAAGGACAAACGCGCCCCGGGATCCTCCCGCTCATCCCTGCGCTATAGCAAGGAAAGCTTCCGCCCGATCCCGGTCCTTCTGCGCCCGTGCGTAGTCGGCGCTGCCTTTCTCGTGCTCGGAAAGTCGCTGCTCGGCGTCGGACAGCTGCTCTTTGAGCGTGGCGGCATCGAGGTCCTCGGGGGCGATCGCCTCCTCGACCAGAAGCCGGGCCCGGTTGCCGAACACCTGCAGCCAGCCGTGGGCCTGGGCGTAGCGCCTGGTCTCCGAGTCGGAGAGGCGCAGCCGCAACTCGGTCGGCAGCAGCGCCGCCAGCAGCGGCGTGTGGTTGGCAAGGATGCCGATCTCGCCGACCTCGGTCCGAGTCGAGACCTGGCGGGCTTCGCCGCTGTAGACCTCTCCCTCGGGGGTGAGGACCTCGACATCGACCATGTGCTCCGCAGCCATCGGTCTTCCTAGGCGGCGGCGCTGGACTTGGCGTTCTCGGTGACCTGGTCGATCGAGCCCTGCATGTAGAAGGCACCCTCGGACAGCTCGTCGTGCTCGCCGTCGAGGATCTCGCGGAAGCCGCGGACCGTCTCCGCCACCGGCACGTACTCGCCACCGCGGCCAGTGAACTGTTCGGCGACGAAGAACGGCTGCGAGAGGAAGCGCTCGATCTTGCGGGCGCGGGAGACCGTCTGGCGGTCCTCGTCGGAGAGCTCGTCGATGCCGAGGATGGCGATGATGTCCTGCAGCTCCTTGTAGCGCTGCAGCACCTCCTGAACGTCGGTCGCGGTGCGGTAGTGCTCATCGCCGACGACGTCGGGCTTGAGGATCGTCGAGGTCGAGTCGAGCGGATCGACCGCCGGGTAGATCCCTTTCTCCGAGATCGCCCGCGAGAGCGCGGTGGTCGCGTTGAGATGGGCGAACACCGAGGCCGGGGCCGGGTCGGTGTAGTCGTCCGCCGGCACGTAGACCGCCTGGATCGAGGTGACCGAACCGCGATCGGTGGAGGTGATGCGCTCCTGCAATTCGCCCATCTCCGTCTCCAGCGTCGGCTGGTAGCCGACGGCGGAAGGCATCCGGCCCAGCAGGGCCGAGACCTCGGAGCCCGCCTGGACGAAACGGAAGATGTTGTCGATGAAGAGCAGCACGTCCTGACCGCCCTGCTCGCGGTAGTACTCGGCCATGGTCAGGCCGGAGAGGGCGACGCGCAGGCGGGCGCCGGGCGGCTCGTTCATCTGGCCGAAGACGAGCATCGTTTTCTCCAGCACGCCCGACTCTTTCATCTCGAGCCAGAGATCGTTGCCCTCGCGCGAGCGCTCGCCGACGCCGACGAAAGCGGAGAGCCCCTCGTGCTCCTCGGCGATGTTGCGGATCAGCTCCTGAATCAGCACGGTCTTGCCGACGCCGGCGCCGCCGAACAGCCCGACCTTGCCGCCTTTGGCGTAGGGGGCGAGCAGGTCGATGACCTTGATCCCGGTCTCGAGGATCTCCTGGGTCGGGGTCAGGTCGGAAGCCTTGGGAGCGGGGCGATGGATCGGCCAGCGCTCGACGTCCCCGATCTCGGCGCCGTTGTCGATCGGCTCGCCGAGCAGGTTGAAGATGCGGCCAAGGGTCTTATCGCCCACCGGAACCGTGATCGGGCCACCGGTATCGGTGACGGTGTCGCCACGCTGAATCCCGTCGGTCGCGTCCATCGCGACCGCCCGCACGCGGTCGTCGCCGAGATGCTGCTGCACCTCGCAGACGAGCTGCGTCGGTTCGCCGTCGCCGTCACCGCCAGTCTCGATCGTCACCGCCGAGTAGATCTCCGGCAGCTGGTCGGGGAAGACGGCGTCGATGACGACTCCGGTCACCTGCTCGACGCGCCCTGCGTTCGTTCCGTTAGTTCCGTTGCTCTCAGCCATTGGTTCCTTTTCTCGTCTGCAAACTGTGTCGTCGCCTAACCGAGGGCCTCGGCCCCGGCGACGACCTCCAAGATCTGCTGCGTGATCTCCGACTGACGCACCCGGTTCATTTCGAGCGTCAGATCGTCCATGATCGTTTCCGCGTTCTCGGCGGCGTTGCGCATCGCCGTCATCCGCGCCCCCAGCTCCGAGGCGGCGGACTCGAGCAGCGCCCGGTAGACCGAGATCGTCACGTACTCCGGAATCAGCCTCGCCAGCAGCTCCTCGGGCTCGGGCTCATAGCTCCACTCCGATTTGCTCTGGCGCTCTTCGGCCTCACTCGTCTCGCCGGCGTCCTGCTCCTCCTCGGCGCCTTCGCCGATCACCTCGGCCTGCTGCAGCGGCAGCAGCGTTTGGCGCCAGACGTGCTGGGTCAGCGGCGAGACGAAGCGGTTGTAGACGAGTTCCACCCGGTCGAGGTCTTCGTCGACGTAGCGAGCGGTCAGCTCCTCGCCGATTTCGCGAGCGTTGGCGAAGGCGGGCCGGTCGGTGAAGCCGGTGTAGGCGCCGCTCAGCTCCTGTTTGCGGAAGTTCAGCGCCGAGACGCCGCGCTTGCCGACCGCGGCGAAGGACGGCTCAGCGCCGTCCGCGCGAACGGAGGCGGCCATCCGCATGCCCTCGCGGATGATGTTGGTGTTGAAGGCCCCGGCCAGGCCGCGATCGCCGGTGACGAGCAGGATCCCCACCCTTTTCACGTCCTCGCGCTCGGCCATCACCGGCACGCGGGGAATCGTCCCGGCGTGCGCCGACGCCTGGCGGGTCAGTTTGCGGATCCCCTCCGCGTAGGGGCGCAGGTCGTCGATCCGCTGTTCGGCGCGGCGCAGCCGCGCCGCGGCGACCATCTCCATCGCCCGCGTGATCTTGTTGATGTTCTTGATCGACGCAATGCGACTCTTGACTTCCTTCTGCGTGGCCATGGCGGAACCCGGGCGAAACTAAGCCGGGGTGGCCTCCTTGGCGTCTTCGGAGCTGTCCTCGGCGGTGCGGGCCGGCGCCTCTCGCTCCTCTTTGGACTTGACGCGATCGGACTCGCCCTGCTCGAGCGGCTGGCCGTCCTCGTCGAAGTCGGGGCCGAAGTCGTCGACGAAGTCGGCGATCGCCTTGCCCAGATCCTCCGCGTCCTCGTCGGAGAGCTGACCGCTTTCTTCGATCCGCTTCAGCAGGTCCGCCTTCTCGGAATGCAGGCGCACGCGCAGGTCGGCGAGAAACTCGCTCACCCGCTCGACTTTGATCCGGTCGAGGTAGCCACCGGTGCCGGCGTAGATCGAGGCCACCTGGTCGCCGACGCTGAGCGGTTCGCGCTCTTTCTGTTTCAGCAGCTCGACCAGCCGTTCGCCGCGGGTCAGCGCTTTCTGCGTCTCGGGATCGAGCTCGGAGCCAAACTGGGCGAAGGCCTCGAGGTCGCGGTACTGGGAGAGGTCGAGCCGCAGTTTTCCGGCGACTTTCTTCATCGCCTTCGTCTGGGCGTTACCGCCAACCCGGGAGACCGAGATGCCGACGTTGATCGCCGGCCGCACGCCGGAAAAGAAGAGGTCAGACTCGAGGAAGATCTGCCCGTCGGTGATCGAGATCACGTTGGTCGGGATGTAGGCGGAGACGTCGGAGGCCTGGGTCTCGATGATCGGCAGCGCCGTCAGCGAGCCGCCGCCGAGCTCGTCGTTGAGCTTCACCGCCCGCTCCAGTAAGCGCGAGTGCAGGTAGAAGACGTCGCCGGGGTAAGCCTCGCGGCCCGGTGGGCGCCGCAGCAGCAGCGACATCTGGCGATAAGCCGCGGCGTGTTTGGTGAGGTCGTCGTAGACGCAGAGAGCGGCTTTCCCGTTGTAGAGGAAGTGCTCACCCATCGCGCAGCCGGCGTAGGGGGCGATGTACTTGATCGGTGCCGCCTCGTCGGCCGGGGCGGCGACGATGATGGTGTTCTCCATCGCCCCGTTCTCCTCCAGCGTCTCTTTCAGCTGCACCACGGTGGACATCCGCTGCCCGATCGCGACGTAGATGCAGATCAGGTCCTTGTCCTTGTTGTTGATGATCGTGTCGATCGCGATCGCCGTCTTGCCGGTCTGGCGGTCGCCGATGATCAGCTCTCGCTGGCCGCGGCCGATCGGGATCATGCCGTCGATCGACATCAGCCCGGTCTGGACCGGTTCCTCGACCGGCTGACGCTGGACGACGCCGGGAGCCTTGAACTCGGCCGGGCGCGTCTCGGTGGTGGCGACCTCGCCGCGGTTGTCGAGCGGGCGGCCGAGCGGATCGACCATGCGACCCAGCAGCTCCTCGCCGACCGGGATCTCCAGCAGGTGGCCGGTCCGCTTGACCGTGTCGCCCTCGACGATCTTCTCCCACTCGCCGAACAGCACGGCGCCGACGTTGTCGGCCTCGAGGTTCAGCGCCAGGCCCGTCACCCCGTGAGGCAGGTCCAGCATCTCCAGCGCCATCACGTTGTCGAGCCCGTGGATACGGGCGATTCCGTCGGCGACCGAAAGAACCGTCCCGACCTCGGCAAGGTCGGCGGCGTCGGTCTCCAACCCCTCGATTCGCTCTCGCAGGATGCTTGCGATCTCGTCCGGCTTGATCTCCATCGGGTGCTCAGTTCCTCCTTACGCCGCGGTCGCGACGGTCTTTCGAAGTTTCTCCAGGCGACTGCGGATGCTGGCGTCCAGAACTCTGTTGCCGACCTGAAGCACGATGCCGCCGAGGATGCCGTCGTCGACGCGACTCGACAGCTCGACCGCCTCACCGGTCTGGCGTTCGACCTCCTGGCCGATTTTTTCGACCACCGCCGGGTCCAGCTCGACGGCGCTGGTGACGGTGACGTCGAGGCGGCGGTTCTCCTTTTTCCAGAGCTCGTCGAACTCACGCCGGATGCGGAAGATCTCCGGCATCCGGTGCTTCTCGATCAGCAGCTCGAGGAAGTTGATCAGCTCCGGCTCGGCGCCGGAGATCACGCGCTGCAGCCCCTCGCGCTTGTCGGCCGAGGAGAGGTACGGGCTGAACAGGAAGACCTGCAGGTCGCGATTGCGCTCGAGGACGTCGACGAACTGGTCGAGCTGCTCGTGCAGCGCGTCCAGCTTGCCTTTGTCCTTGCCGGCCTCGAAAAGGGCCTCGGCGTATACGCGAGCTGCCTCCGGCATCGGCTAGTTCTCCGACCCCGAGAGACGCGAGAAGTCGACCTCGCCCAGCGCCTCCTCGACCAGGCGGCGCTGGTCCTCGGCGTTGAGGCTCTTGCGGGTGACCTTCTCGGTCGCGAGCACCGTGAGGTCGGCCACCTCTTGGCGAATCTGCTCCAGCGAGCGCCTCGTCTCGGCCTCGATGTCGCGCTTCGCCGTGGCGACCAGCTCCTCGCGTTTCTCCTTGCCCGCCGCCGTCGCCTCGGCCTCGGCGGTCTCGGCCGCCTTGCGGGCGCGGGCCATGATGTCGTCGGCCTGCTCCCGCGCCTCGGACAGGCGGGCGCGGTACTCAGCCAGCAGCTCGTCGGATTCGCGCCGCTGGCGCTCGGCCGCGTCGATCGACTCGGCGATCGTCTTCGCCCGTTTGTCCAGCGCCTCCTGAATTTTCGGGAAGGCGAACTTGCTGAGGACCCACATCGTGAACAGGAAGAGGACGAGGGTCCAGATCATCAGACCCAGGCCGGGCGAGACGAGGAAGCTGCCACCGCCTTCCTCGCCATGCGCCGCCTCTGCTGCCAGCGGGATCGCGGCTATGTAGCCGAGCAGCTCCATCTGCCTAGAGGAAGAAGGCGATCAGGCCGAAGATGAACGTGTAGAAGGCCACGGCCTCGGTCAGCGCGAAGCCGAGCCAGCGGATGCTCTGAAGCTCGTCTTTCATCTCCGGCTGACGGGCGACCGACTCGATCTCCTTGCCGAAGATGATGCCGATGCCGATTCCGGCGCCGATCGAGCCGAGGCCGGCTCCGACGCCGAGCGCGATCGCCTTGCCGGCGGATTCGATGCCTTCGTCGGAGATGGCGGCGACGACAGGGGACAGGTCCATTTGAGAGGTGCTCCTTTTCTAGTGACTGGCGGAGGTGGCTCCGCCGAGGTAGATGGCAGTGAGGGTCGAGAAGATAAAAGCCTGCAGGGTCGCGATAAGGCCGACCTCGAGGATGAAGAAGAAGAAAGCGAGCGGAAAGGTCAGCGCGCCGAGCGCGGCGATCCCCAGCAGCACCGCCAGCCCGCCGCCCATGAAGAGCAGCAGCAGGTGGCCGGCGAGGATGTTGGCGAAAAGCCGGACGGAGAGCGAGATCAGACGGGCCACGTGGGAAACCGCCTCGATCACGAAGATGAAGGCCTTGGCCGCCGGGTTCATGTCCTCCAGGCCAGGCGGCAACCAGCTGGCGAGGTACTTGAAGAAGCCCTTGGCCCGCACGCCTTCGACGTGGTAGGAGATCCAGACGACCAGGGTCAGGACCAGCGGGATCGAGAGGTTGGCGGTGGCGGCGTAGATCGCGAAGGAGGGGATCTCGACGCCGAAGACGTTGATCGAGTGCTCGGTGTTGGTCGGCAGCGGCAGGAAGCCGATCATGTTCGAGAACCAGATCCAGAAGAAGAGGGCGGCGAGGAAGGGGAACCATTTGCGGGCCATCTCCTTGTCGAGGCTGCCGCCGGCGATCGTGTTCTTGGTCATGTCGTAGGCGACCTCGATCGCGGTCTGGACCCGGTTCGGCTTCTGCTGCATTCGTTTGGCGATCCACAGCATCGTGCCGATCGTCAGGGCGCTGGCCAGCAGCAGATAGAGGACGGCCTTGTTGATCGAGAAGTCGATGCCGCCGAGTTCGAGCGTGATCCAGGGTTCGAGTTTGAACTCGTTCTGGGGCTGGAACTCTTCGTTTTTGCCGTCGCTGCCGAAGATCAGGAAGAGCAGGATCGCGATCGCGAAGTAGGCGCCGAGCCCGATCAGGACCTTGGCCTTGGTGCTGAGCCCACCCGCCTTGGCCGCGCCGTCCTCTCGCTCGGCCGCGTCCGCGGCCCCCGGGGTTGCCTCGCCGGCCACTACGCCCCCTGTCCCTCAGGCTCGCCGAAGAGGTGCGAGAGGCCCTGGGCTGCGAAGGAGACGGTGAAGAGGACCAAGACCAGGACGCCGGAGGCGAGCCCCGCCTCTCGTTCGGTGAGGCCGGCGAGCAGCACCGCCGTGGCCATCAGCCAGACGCGACCGAGGGTGGTGGCGGCGACGATCCCCATCGCCTTCTGGCGGTTGCCGGCGGCGAGCTCGGTCCGGGCCCGCCTGGCAGCGAGCATCTGGACCCCGCGCTGCACGAGCCAGGCTGCGGCTCCGACGGCGAAGCCGAGCATGGGCAGCCCGCCCAGCAGGAAGACTGCGAGAGCGACGGCCAGCAGCAGTAGGTCGACGTACTTGGGAGGTGACATAAAGTCAGAAACAACTCAGAAACAACCGGTGAAACAACACCCTGGCTCGGGCGAGCGGGCGGACTGGCGACTATATCCGAAAGGCCCCGGAATGGCTTTCTGAAGCCACTTCGTGAGGGTTGCCACTACCCCGGCGGCCGCTCGTCGAGGGCCTCGAACTCGCCCGTTTCGGGGTCGACCACCGGGAAGGAGCCGGTCTCCAGCTCCTGGGCGACGGCCTGGTCGATCTCCTCGGCCTCGGGCACGGGTCGCCCCGCCTGGCGCAGCACGCTGCCGATCTGGCGCCGCCGCACCTGACGCAGCTGGAGGATCTCCAGCACGTCGACGAGGTAGACGCTGGCGGCGAGGGCGAGCAGGCCGAAGACCGCGATCACCGCGGTCCAGAACGGGTCGAAGTGCCCGTGGTCGTCGCTGTAGGGGACGAAGCGGAGGGCCAGCGCCAGCGCCGCCATCACCAAGGTCCAGCCGTAGAGGTAGAACAGCGTGCGGCGCTGGGAGAAGCCGATGTCGGCCATGCGGTGGTGGAAGTGCCAGCGGTCGGCGCGGTAGATCGGGCGCCTGTATTTGAGCCGCTTGGCGACGACGAAGCCGGTGTCGAGGATCGGCACGGTGAGGATGATCAGCGGCAGGAAGAGGGCGATGACGGCGTTCGTCTTCAGCGCTCCCTGCACGGCGACGACGCCGAGCAGGTAGCCGAGCAGGTTGGAGCCGGTGTCGCCCATGAAGGTGCTGGCGGGGGGGAAGCCGTGGCGCAGGAACCCGAGTGAGGCGCCGGCGGTGAGGGCGGCGAGGACGCCGGCGGCGGTGCGGTCGAGCGAGAGGGCGACGATCGCCAGCGTGATCGCCGAGATTGCGCAGACGCCGGCGGCCAGCCCGTCGACACCGTCGATCAGGTTGATCACGTTGATCACGGCGACGATGCCGAGCACGGTGGCGAGGTCGCCGAGGTGGACCACCCCTCCTCCCCAGGGCAGCGTCAGCAGGTCGACCGTGCCGGGGGCGAGCCGGCCGAGGAAGGGAACCGTGAAGTTGTCGATCGTCACTCCGGCCGAGACCGGGACGATCACCGCCGCCGCCTGGCCCAGCAGCTTCACCGCGGGATTGAGATCGAAGACGTCGTCGGCGACCCCGACCAGGGCGATTGCCACGGCGCCGATCAGGATCGCGTGGCTTTCGGAGTCCGCGGGCAGCCAGATCAGGCCGGCGGCCAGGGCGCCGGCGAGGATCGCGAGGCCGCCCAGTTTCGGCGTCGGCACCGCGTGCAGCGAGCGCTCGTTGGGCTGGTCGATCGCGCCGAGGCGGCGGGCGAGCCGAATCGTCAGCGGCGTCAGGAGCAGCGCCAGCAGGCCCGCGAGAAGGAAGGCGAAAAGCGCGTCCAGCGAGTTCGGGATCTGCTCCATGCGGCTGCGACCGGCCCGCTCAGCCTAGTTCGCGTAGCGGTCAAACCAGAGGGTGAAGGCCATCAGGCCCCAGAGCTGCCGGCTCAGGTCTTCCTGGCCGGAGCAGTGCCGGTCCAGCAGCGGCGCCACCGTCGCCGGGTCGAGGCAGCCCTGGCGCTCCAGCGCCGCCGGCGCGAGGACTTCGCGGGCGAACGGCTGCAGCGGCCCCCGCAGCCAGGCGGCGATCGGAATCGAGAAGCCCTGCTTGCGCCCGTGCACGACCTCGCGCGGCAAGAGCGGCGCCAGCGCCTGGCGCAGCAGGCGCTTCTTCGCCAGGCCGCGCACTTTGAGCCGGGTCGGCAGTGAGAAGGCGAACTCGGCAACCCGCTGGTCGAGGAAGGGAACCCGCAGCTCCAGCGAGTGGGCCATGCTCAGCCGGTCGGTCTTGACCAGTAGGTCGTCGACCAGGTAGATGCCGAGATCGACGTCCTGCATCCGCGCCAGCGGCTCGGCGCCAGCGGTCTCGGCGTAGCGTTCGCGATAGAGGTCGAGCGGGTCCCAGCCCGGATCGCCGCTGCCGAGCAGGGCGCGGCGGCGGGCGGCCGAGAAGATCTCCTTCCAGCCGTGGTGGCGCTCCAGCGGCGGCAGTGCCGCGGCGCGGGCAAAGCGCTTGGCTTTGTAGTCGAAGCCAACCCGTGCGTCGGAGCTGGGCAGGGCCTCGATCAGGGGTGAGGCCAGCGTCGCCAGGCGGCCGACCCGCGGCGCCAGCAGGTCGGCGACGTAGGTGTAGTAGCCGCCGAAGAGCTCGTCCCCACCCTCCCCGGAGAGCGCCACCTTGACCGCGCCGGAGGCGAGCTCGGAGACGAGGTAAGTCGGCAGCGCCGAGGAGTCGCCGAAGGGCTCGTCGAAGGCCTCGACCAGCTTCGGCAGCAGTTCCACCGCGTCGGGGCGCACGATCAGCTCCTCGTGCTCGGTGCCGAAGCGCTCGGCGACCAGGCGCGCCCGCGAGAGCTCGTCGAAGTCGCTCTCCTCGAAGCCGATCGAGAAGGTCTTCAGCGGCTGCGCCGACTCGGCCGCCGCCAGCGCCGTGATCCCGCCCGAGTCGACGCCGCCGGAGAGCAGCACCCCGACCGGCACGTCCGCAACCAGGTGGGCGCGGATCGAGTCCCGCAGGACCTCGCGCAGCTCGGCCGCCAGCGCCGAGGCCGAGCCGTCGTGCTCCCCCGCAGCTGCATCCGGTCCCGGGCGGGCGAAGCGACGCAGCTCGATCTCTCCCTGGCGCCATACGAGCAGGTGCCCCGGCGCCAGCTTGCGGGCCTCGGAGAAGATCGTCAGCGGCGCTGGGATCGAGTTGAAGGCGAGGTAGGCAGCCATCGCCCGCGGGTCGATCTGGCGCGAGAAGCCCGGCTGCTCGAGCATCGCCTTCAGCTCCGAGGCGAAGGAGAGGGTGCCGTTGGCAAGGCGGTAGTAGAGCGGCTTGATCCCGAAGCGGTCGCGGGCGAGCAGCAGTCGCCGCTCGCGCTCGTCCCAGAGCGCAATCGCGAACATCCCCCGCAGCCGCTCGACGAAGCCCTCCCCATGCTCCTCGTAGAGGTGAACCAGCACCTCGGTGTCGCAGTCGGTCGCGAAGCGATGGCCCTGGCCCTCGAGCTCGCGTTTGAGCTCCCGATAGTTGTAGATCTCGCCGTTCTGGACGACGGTGACGCTGCCGTCCTCGTTGGAGATCGGCTGATGACCGTGCTCGAGGTCGATGATCGAGAGGCGCCGGGCGGCCAGCGCCACCGGCCCCCGGTAGAAGACTCCGTCGTCGTCCGGCCCGCGATGAACCAAGCGACGGCTCATCCGCGCTACCACCTCGAGGTCCGGCGCCCCCTCGCGCTCGACGATGCCACAGATGCCGCACATGGGGCGGCAGTCTGGCAGCCGGGGTGGTCTAGGAGGGGGTGGGGGTGTCCTCTACCTTCGCTGGGATTTTCGCTGCGGATCGCCGCAGGCCGTCCGAGGTGGAACCTGGAGCGAAAATCAGGACGCCGCTCGTACGAGGACACCCCCACCCCCTCCCAACGAGCCGCAGCTAGATCTGCTCTAAAGCGAAGGGGCCGCCACCTCGTGAGCGATTGTGAGCGGGACCGTCCCCGAATCGGTGAGGAGGATGGGGTGTGCCTCGTACGAGCGGCGTCCTGATTTTCGCCCGAGCGCTCGCCCTAGGACTGCCCTTGGCGGGGCTGGCGAAAATCCCAGCGAAGGTAGAGGCACACCCCATCCTCCTCCCACGCCCGAGGTGAAGCCCTTCTACCCCTCGACCTCGCGGGGAGCAGCCGGACCGCGGCCCATGACCTTGCTGACGGTCGCTAGGAGGACGCTGAAGTAGAGGCCGACCGAGCGGTCGGCGATGTACTCCATGTCGTGGGCGAGCTTGTTGGCCCAGGTTTCCTCGCGGGTGATCCGGGTCTGCGCGAATCCGGTCACGCCGGGCCGGACGACCAGCCGCTGCCAGTACTGGGGGATCTCGCGACAGAGCTCGGCGAAGAAGGTGGGACGGATCGGGCGCGGGCCGACGATCGCCATGTCGCCGCGCAGGACGTTCCAGAGCTGCGGCACCTCGTCGAGGTGAATCGCGCGCAGCAGGCCGCCGATCCGCGTCCGCTCCTCCTCGGTGCGACGCGAGAGCTCCTCCCCCAGGTATGGCCCAAGCCGGGTCTCGGCGTCCGCCGCGAGCGTGCGGAACTTGTACATCCAAAAGAGCTTGCCGGCGCGACCGACGCGAGCGCCGCGGTAGAGCACCGGCCGCCCCGAATCGAGCGCGATCGCCGCCGCGGTCAGCCCCAGCAGCGGCGAGAGAGCCAGCAGCACCGAGGCCGAGATCAGTACGTCGAGCGAACGCAGTACCGCGTCGACCGGCCGGTGCTCAGCCTCGGCGGCGTGCCCGACGAGATCGGCCAGGCTTGACTCGTCCCATTCGGACTCGCCTAGGAAGGCGTTGCTGGGTGTGGCTCGCCGCGCAATGGTGAAGCTCCGACGGTACCGAGAATGATCTCGAGGAGAGCGGCGGGGTCGCGCTTCGTCGCCGTTGCCTCGCCGCTGCGCTTCTCCAGCACGACGGCCCGCGGATCGGTCAGCGGCCGCAGCCGCCCCGAGCGAATCAGCGCTTCGTCGACGCCACCGAGACGACCGCCGTAGGTGGTGTAGACGGGCGTGCCAAGCGCGGCGGCCTCGCGGTTCATCGTGCCGCCCGCGGAGACGACGAGATCGGCCAGCGCGACCAGGCTCTGGGCCTCGACCGCGGCCTCCGGGACGATCAGCGACGGCAGCCGCAGGCCGGTGATGAACTCGCGCTGCGCCTGCGTGCGCGGCAGCACCACGGCGTGGACGCCGGCGTCGTTGCCGAGGCGGTCGAGGACCTTGGGGAAGAGCGGATTCGACTTGCGGTGATAGAGCGAGACGTCGGGCGGCGGGCGGACGATGACGACGACGCGCGAAGTCTCGACCCCGAGCCTGGTCAGCGCCTCGGGATCGGGCTCGAAGTCGTAGAGGTAGTACTCCTCCTTCAGGCCGGGATAGGGGAAGAGCTTCTCGGGAGTGACGCCGAAGCGGCGCAGCCGCTCGGCAGGGACCGAGTCGGGGAAGAGCACGCGCTTGGCGAGGCGGCAGCCGATCCGGTGCTGGGTCACCGCGTACTCGTAGTCGTGCATGTTGGCCTCGGGGATGCCGAGCGCCCGGGCGGCGATCGCCAGGTCGTTGGAGCCGTGCGCCAGCGCCAGGTCGAAACCCCGGCCGCGGCCGAACCTCAGCATGCCGGCGCTGCGCGCCCCCAGCCGGTAGGCCTTCTGCACGCGCGAGGCGCCGCCATGCTGTCCGATCGGCGTGTGCGGCATCCCGTGCAGGTCGAGCAGCGCTTGCGTCTGCGCGTAGTCGCGCGAGGTCACCTCGACCTCGTGGCCTTCCGCCTGCAGCCGCTCGATGATCGGGCGCAGCACCAGCACGTGCGCCGGCGCGCTCATGTCCACCCAGACCCGCAAGCGCTTCAGACCGAAGCCGGAGTCAGCTGCGGGTAGAGCGGATAGCGGTCCATCAGGGCCGCGCTGCGGGCCGAGAGGTCGTCCTTCGCCGTCTCGAAGTCCGCGCCGAGGGCCGCGGAGATCACCGTGGCGATCTCACCCATATCGTCCTCGCCCATACCGCGAGTGGTCAGAGCGGGGGTGCCGATGCGCAGGCCGGAGGGGTTCATCGGCGGCCGCGGGTCGAAGGGGATCGCGTTGCGGTTGACGGTGATCCCGACCTCCTCCAGCCGGTCCTCGGCGGTCTGGCCGTCGAGCCCGGTCGGGGTCAGGTCGACCAGGACCAGGTGGACGTCGGTGCCACCGGTGAGGACGGGGATGCCGCCCGCTTCGAGGCCGGCGGCGAAAGCCTTGGCGTTGGCGATCGTCTGCCGCTGGCGCTGGCGGAACTGCTCGCTGGCGGCGATCTTCAGCGCCACCGCCTTGGCGGCGACGGTGTGCATCAGCGGCCCGCCCTGCTGGCCCGGGAAGACCGCCTTGTCGACGGCTTTGGCGTGTTCCTCGCGGCAGAGGATCATGCCGCTGCGAGGGCCGCAGAGGGTCTTGTGGATGGTCGTCGTGACGACGTCAGCGTGCGGCACGGGGTTGGGATGCTCGTCCGCCGCGACCAGCCCGGCGAAGTGGGCCATGTCGACCATCAGCTTGGCCCCGACCGAGTCGGCGATCTCGCGGAAGGCGGCGAAGTCGAGCTGGCGCGGATAGGCGGACCAGCCGGCGACGATCAGGGCCGGCTTGTGCTCCTGCGGCCAGCTGCGCGACCTCGTCCATGTCGACCAGCAGGTCCTCGCGGCGCACGTGGTAGGGCACCGGGTTGTAGAGCTTGCCGGAGACGTTCAGCTTCATCCCGTGGCTGAGGTGGCCGCCGTGATCGAGCGCCATCCCGAGGATCGTGTCGCCAGGCTCGATCAGCGCCATGTAGGCGGCGTTGTTGGCCTGGGCGCCGGCGTGGGCCTGGACGTTGGCGTGCTCGGCGCCGAACAGCTCCTTGGCGCGGGCGATCGCCAGTTCCTCGGCGACGTCGACCTCCTCGCAGCCGCCGTAGTAGCGGCCGTCCGGGATAGCCCTCGGCGTACTTGTTGGTCAGCACCGAGCCGACCGCGTCGAGCACCGCCTGCGGCACGAAGTTCTCCGAGGCGATCATCTCCAGGGTGCGCTGCTGGCGCCGCAGCTCGCCGTCGAGGACGGCGCCGATCTCGGGATCGACCTCGGCCAGCGGCGCGGTCTGGAAGTTCTCTGGCAGCTCGGCTCACGGTCGGCCGACCATAGCAACGGCCCGGGATAACCTGAGGCCGGTGAGAGCCCGATTTTCCGCCGCTGCGCCTCGCGGCTCTCGCCGCCCTGCTCGGCGCCCAGCACGGCCCTCGCCGCCGAGAACCCCTGCGAAGGTCCGGAAGCCGCCGGCCTGCTCTGCCCGAACCTGCGGATCGGCCCGCCCGCCGACCTCTACGTCCAGCGACGGTGGCGGCCGGGCGCTGCTGCGGGCGACCAGCGACGTCCGCAGCCGCGGCCGCGGCCCGATGGAGGTGCGCGGCCAGCGCAACGGCTGGCGCACGATGCGCACCAACCAGCGCATCTACCGCGCCGGCGGCGGCCACGTCACGGTCCGCAGCGACGCCACCCTGCGCTTCACCGACGTCGGCGACTACTTCGGCGGCTCCTACTGGAAGGTCCACCAGCTGGCCAGCTTCGAGCTGCTCCGGGTCGGGCCGGAGCGGCGAGGTCGGCGAAGTCGTCCGGGTCAGCCCCAAGCTCAACTACTGCCTGCGCGACCTCGAGCGCACCCGGGCCGGCGGTCGCTCGCCCGCCAGCCGTCACTACCCCGGCTGCAACCAGGATCCCTTCCGCGACCGCGTCACCCTCGGCACCTCGGTCGGCTGGTCGGACATCTACCCGGCCGACTACGACCAGCAGTGGATCGACGTCTCCGGCCTGCGCGGCTGCTTTGCCTTCGAGATGACCGTCGATCCGCAGGACCTGCTGTTCGAGTCGAACGAGGACGACAACACCTCGCGCCGGCTCGTCCGCCTGCCCTTCCGCGGCGCCGCAGCGCCGGGCTGGCTAGCCGAGGCCGACCGAGGCCAGGGCGCTGGCCAGATCGCCCGGCGAGAGGGCGCCGTCGCGCAGCACCCGCCAGGAGCCGTCCTCCTCGATCGTGGCGATGTCGACCACGGTCGACGGCAGGCCGGTCAGGGTGCCGCCGTCGATCGCCAGGTCGACGGCGGCGACGATCTCGGCCGGGACCTGGTCGAAGCTGGCGGGGGCCGGCTCGCCGCTGAGGTTGGCCGAGGTCTGGAAGACCGGGCACATCGTCCCCGGCCAGGGGACCGGCGATCAGGCGGATGCCGAGACGCTCGACGTCCTCGCGGCAGGCAAGCGGATAGCGGTGCCCGGGGTTGGCGACGACCAGGGTCACCGGCCCCGGCAGCAGGGCGCTGACCGCGGCGGCGGTGCGCGGGCCGAGGCCGGCGACCAGCTCGCGCATCGCCAGCGGCGAGAAGTACATGACCGCCGAGGACTTGCCCTCGTCGCGGCCCTTGATGCGGTGGATGCGGGCGATCGCGTTCGCGTCGAGCGGGATCGCAGGCGAGGCCGTAGAGCCCGTCGGCGGGGAAGACCGCGACGCCGCCGCCGGCGATGCAGCGCTCCAGCGCCGAGCGGGCGGCATCGGCGCCGCCGCTCTCGAGCTTGATCGATCTCGGTCATGCGCGGCCGCTCATCGCTCTCCCAGCACGACCCGCTCGATCCCGGCCAGGTCGCGCGCGGGTCTCGATCGCCGAGAAGCCGCTCTGCGCGCAGCAGCTCGCCCACCGCCGTGCGCCTGCCCCTCCCCCACCTCGAGCGCGAGCGTGCCGACTTCGCACCTGGTGGAATCAGCGCGCCGAGATCGGCGTCGAGGCCGTCGGGGCCGGCGAGCAGCGCCTCGCGCGGCTCCCACTCGGTCACCTCCGGCTGCAGCGAGGTCCAGTCGCGCTCGGCGACGTAGGGCAGGTTGGCGAGGATCAGGTCGAAGTCCTCTTCCGGCGGCAGCGTGCCCGGCGGAAGCGCACCGCGCCCGTCGAGCCCGAGCCGCTTGGCGTTGGCGCGCGCCACTTCGAGCGCCTCGCCCGAGGTGTCGGTGGCAATCACTTCGCAGTCCGGCAGCTCGCTCGGCGACGGCCAGGGCGATCGCGCCGGAGCCGGTGCCGACGTCGAGCAGCTGTCGCCGGCGCCCGCTCGAGCGCCAGCTCGACCAGCAGCTCGGTCTCCGGCCGCGGGATCAGCACCCGCCGGTCGACCGCGAGCTCGAGTCCGCCGGAAGCCGTTGCGGCCGACGATGTAGGCGACCGGCTCGCGCCGCAGCCGCCGCCGCACCATCTCGCCGAACAGCCGCGCCGCAGCCGGCGCCAGCTGCCGCGTCGGGGTCGGCGACCAGGGCCGCCCGGTCGCGTCCCGTCGCCTCTGCCAGCAGCACTTCGGCGTCGAGCCGGGGATCTTCGACCCCGGCGGCGCGCGAGCGCGTCGACGGCCGCGCCCAGTGCTTCGCGATACCGCCGGTCAGCCGGCACTCAGCCGACTGCAGCGGTCTCGAGTCGCTGGCGCTTCTCCTCCGCCGCGAGCGCGTCGGTGAACTCCGAGAGGTCGCCGCCGAGCACCCCGTCGAGGTTGTGCGAGGTGAGCTTGATCCGGTGGTCGGTGACCCGGCCCTGGGGGAAGTTGTAGGTGCGGACCTTCTCCGAGCGCTGGCCGCTGCCGACCTGGGCCTTGCGCTCGGAGGCGATCTTCGCCTGCTGCTCGGCCAGCTCGCGCTCGTACAGCCGCGCCCGCAGCACCCGCATCGCCCGGTCCTTGTTCTGCAGCTGGGACTTCTCGTCCTGCATCGAGACGACGATGCCGGTCGGTTTGTGGGTGATCCGCACCGCCGAGTCGGTCGTGTTGACCGACTGTCCGCCCGGGCCCGGAGGAGCGGAAGACGTCGATCTGGAGGTCGTTCTGGTCGACCTCGACCTCGACCTCCTCGGCCTCCGGCAGCACCGCGATCGTCGCCGTCGAGGTGTGGATGCGGCCCTGCGACTCGGTCTCCGGCACCCGCTGCACGCGGTGGGTGCCGCCCTCGAACTTGAAGACCGAGTAGGCGCCGTCGCCCTTGACCGCGAAGGTGACGTCCTTGAAGCCGCCCACCTCCGAAGCCGACTGCGAGAGCACCTCGGTCGCGAAGCCGCGCTCCTCGGCGTAGCGGGTCAGCATCTTGTAGAGGTCGCCGGCGAACAGCGCCGCCTCGTCGCCGCCGGTGCCGCCGCGGATCTCGACGATCACGTTCTTGTCGTCGTTGGGGTCGCGCTCGACCATCGCCAGCCGGATCTCCTCTTCCAGCTGCTCGAGCCGCGCCGGCGCCTCGTCGACGACCTTGCGCAGCTCCTCGTCCTCGCCCTCCTCGAGCAGCTCCCGCGCGCCTTCCAGGTCGTCCTTCAGGGTCGCGTACTCGACCGCCAGCTCGCGCGCCGGCTGCAGCTCGCGGTACTCGCGCCCGACCTCGGCGTAGCGCTCGCGGTCCCCGATCACCGCGGGGTCGGACATCTGCTCCTCCAGCTCGGCGAAGCGCGCCCGAATCTGCTCGACCAGCTGCTCGATCACGAGGGACAACCCTAGTCGGCGCGGGAGACCAGCGTGCCGGCGCGCGCTAGGCGACGATCTCGATGTGCTGCTGCTTCGCGGCCTGCTCTGGAGATCTCCGCGAGCCAGGACCGCGTCGAGCGAGGCGATCGCCACCGCCAGCTGCTCTTCGTCGGGCTCGCGGGTGGTCAGGTTCTGCAGCATCAGGCCCGGCCACATCACCGCCCGCACCCAGCGTTTGCGGCGGTTTTTGCCGGCCCACTTGATCACCTCGTAGGAGAGGCCGGCGATCAGCGGGATGCCGAGGATGCGCGAGAGCAGCAGCCAGTACCAGGCGGGCAGCCCGATCGGGGCGAAGACGAAGATCGCCAGCACCATCACGATCAGCAGGAAGCTGGTGCCGCAGCGCGGGTGCAGGCGCGAGTAGAGCTTGGCCCGCGAGGGGATCAGCTCGTCTTCGGCCTCGTAACAGGAGATCGTCTTGTGCTCGGCGCCGTGGTACTCGAAGACGCGCCGCAGGTCGGGCATTTTGCTGATCGCGACGATGTAGCCGATGAAGATCGCCGTGCGCAGGATCCCCTCGACCAGCCAGAAGAGGAAGGGCGAGCCGAGCTGGTCCTTGATCAGGCTGGTCAGCCCGACCGGGACGACGAAGAAGAGACCGATCGAGAGCAGCAGCGAGAAGAAGATCGTCAAGCCCCAGATCCAGCCGCCGATCTCTTCCTTCTCGCCCTCCTCGTCCTCCTCCATCTGGGCGTTGGCGGAGATCGCCAGGGCCTTGAAGCCGATCTTCATCGACTCGGCGAGGGCGACGACGCCGCGGATGATCGGCAGGCGCCAGATCCGGTGGCGCTGGGCCCACGGGACGCAGCGTCTCGGACTCGACCTCGATCGCGCCCTCGGGGGTGCGCACGGCCACGGCCCAGACCGAGACGCCGCGCATCATCACGCCCTCCAGCACCGCCTGACCGCCGATCGGCGCGTCGCGCTTGGCGACCAGCGCGCCGTCGGGCATGCGCAGCGGATCCCCTCCGTTGCCGGAGGAGACAGGGGGTGCCTGAGCCGAGCCCACCGGCGGGCTCACGGGTTACTTCCCGGCCCGGTGCTTGGCGGCGCGGCGCTGGAAGCGCTCGACGCGGCCGCCGGTGTCGACCAGCTTCTGCTTGCCCGTGTAGAACGGGTGGCACTCGGAGCAGAGCTCGACGTGCAGGTCGTCCTTGGTCGACCGCGTGTAGAACTGGTTGCCGCACGAGCAGTGCACGTTGGCAAGCGTGTAATCGGGGTGAATTCCTGCCTTCATCGTCCTCCAGTCTAGAGAACTGGTCAAGCTGTGCCGATACCCCATTGGATGGATACGGCCGAGCCCGGCACCCGAACGCCGCTGGCAGGCGCGCTGCTGCGCAGCGCAATCGGGTTCGTGCTGTTCGGCGGCGCCCTGCTCGTCGCCCTCACGACTGGCTCGGCATCGGCGGCAGCGGCCTCTCCGACTTCCTCAATGGACCTCTGTACGACGCGGTCGTCGTCAGCGCCGGCCTCGCCTGCCTGCTGCGGGCCGACGGACGCCGGCCGCGAGCGCGGTGCCTGGCTGGCTCATCGCCGCGGCGGTGCTCTGCTGGGGCGGCGTCGGAGATCTACTGGACGGCGGCGCTCGACGGCAACCCTTCGCCCCCCTATCCCTCGCCCGCCGACATCGGCTACCTCGCCTTCTACCCGCTGGCGGCGACCGGTCTGTACCTGCTGGTGCGCGCCCGCGCCGAGGAGCTCGACTGGCGCCTGTGGATGGATGGAGCTGATCGCGGCGCTGGGCACCGCCGCGCTCGGCGCCGCCCTGATCTTCGAGTTCGTCGCCGACCGCACCAGCGGCAGCGCGGTCGAAGTCGCGACGACCCTCGCCTACCCGACTCGGCGACATCCTGATGCTGGCGCTGGTCGTCGGCGTCGTCGCCCTGACCCGCTGGCGGCCGGGACGGACCTGGTCGCTGCTGCTCGTCGGCCTGGTCGCGCTGGTCGTCGCCGACGTCGCCTACACCCTGCAGTCGACCGACGCCAGCCTGCCGGGCGGCGACTGGATCGAACCGATCTACCTGCTCGCCGCCGTCTGCGTCGGCGCCGAGGCCTGGCAGCATCGGCGCCGACGACGATCCAGCCGACGCGCGCGCTTCGACGGCTGGCGCGAGCTGATGGTCCCGGCCTTCTTCGCCGCGGTGATGATCGGCCTCTTCGCGATGCAGTACTTCAGCCACACCAGCGGCGCTGACGACGGTGCTCTGGGCGGCGACGATGATCGCGGTGATCGCCCGCCTGGGGATCAGCGTGCGCGAGAACAAGCGGCTGCTGGAGCAGGTGCGAACGGACCAGCTGACCGGCCTCGGCAACCAGGGCACGTATGCAGGTCGACCTGGCCGAGCTGCTGCCATGCGTGCCGAGCGGAGAGGCCGCTGACGCTGCTGCTGCTCGACCTCAACGGCTTCAAGCGCTTCAACGACACCTTCGGTCATCCGGCCGGCGACGAGATGCTGTCGCGCCTCGGTGAGCCAGCTGCAAGGCGCGGTCGGCCACGACGGGTCGGCCTACCGGATCGGCGGCGACGAGTTCGCGGTGCTCGCCACCTGCGACGAGACGCCACCGCGACGAGGTGACGAAGCGAGTCGACCGAAGCGCTGACCGCGAGCGGTCGCGGCTTCGAGCTGAGCGCCGCCTGGGGCGCGGTGTCGATCCCTCGCGAGGCGACATCGCCGCCGGAGGCGATGCAACTGGCCGACGTGCGCATGTACGCGCAGAAGGAGTCGCGCCGCCTGGCCTACACGAGCCGCTCGAGCCGGCTCCCGCCGCTGAGATCGCGGTACGGCTATCGCCGCGGGACGGCGAAGCTCTCGAGCAGGGTCAGTAGAACGGTCGTCACCTCGGCCCGGCTGGACGGGTCGTCGGAGCGAGCCACCAGCATCGCCGCCTCGTCGAGGGCGCCGAGCAGCAGGTGCGCCATCGGCTTCACCGGCAGCTCACGGATCTCCCCGGCTTCGATCGCCGCCGCCAGGCTCGCCTCGATCAGGCCGAGACCGTTGGCAGTGCCGATCTCGCGCCAGCGATCCCAGCCGAGCACCGCGGGCGCGTCGTGCAGGGCGATCTGCCGCAGCTCCGGCTCCGCGCACTCGTCGAGGAAGGCCTCGATCCCGGCCTTCATCGCCTGCCAGCGGGCTCTCCAGCTCAGAGCCGAGCACGATCCTGCGCCACCCGTTCGGTCGATTCCGCCTCGAGCTGCTGGTAGACGGCATCGAGCAGCTCGCGCTTGCCGCCGAAGTGGTGATAGAGCGCGCCGCGGGTGACGCCGGCCGCGCGCACGATCTCCTCGGTGCCGACACCGTCGTAGCCGCGCTCGGTGAAGAGACGGCGGGCGGCGGCGATCAGGGCGCCGCGCGTCGTCTCGGCCCGCTCCGCCTGGGTACGGCGCGGCGCCGAATTCGACCCATCCTCAGGATTGAGATTTACATGCATACTGTATGTATGTTAGAAAAGACCGACGCCCAAGAGCAAGAGGAGCAAACGATGACCGCAGAATCGCAGCGCAAGGAGATCGACCTTCCCGCCGGCGAGATCCGCTACCGCGAGGCGGGCAGCGGCAAACCGATCGTCTTCGTCCACGGCTACCTCGTCGACGGCCGCCTCTGGGACGGCGTCGTCGATCGCCTCTCCGACCGCTTTCGCTGCATCGCCCCGGACTGGCCGATCGGCGCCCAGCAGATCGCGATGAAGCCCGACGCCGACCTCTCCCCTCCCGGAGTCGCGGCGACGATCGCCTCTTTCCTCGAGGCACTCGAGCTCGAGGACGTGACGATCGTCGGCAACGACTCCGGCGGCGCCATGTCGCAGGTCCTGGTCACCCGCCATCCCGAGCGGATCGGCCGTCTCGTCCTCACCAACTGCGACACCCACGAGAACTTCCCGCCCGGGATCTTCAAGACGATGCCGCCGCTGGCGAAGCTGCCCGGCGGAATGACGCTGCTGGCGCTCCCGTTCCGCTCCGGCGCGATCGCCCGGGCGGCCTTCAAGCCGTTCACGCGGAAGCCGCTGCCGCCGCAGCTGATCGCCTCCTGGATGGCGCCCGGGCTGAACGATCGCGGCGTTCGCCACGACCTCAAAAAGGTGACCGTGGGGATGAACAAGCGCTACACGCTCGAGGCGGCGCAGAAGCTGCGCGGTTCGCAGCTGCCGATCCTGCTCACCTGGGCCCCTGGCGACAAGCTCTTCCCGCTCTCCTACGCCGAACGGCTCGCCTCCGAAACCGGCAACGCCCGCATCGTCGAGATCGCGGACGCGAACACGTTCGTGCCGATCGACCAGCCCGAGCGTCTGAGCGAGGAGATCGCCACGTTCGTCGCAGGCGCGTAAAGCGAACAGGCGTTCCCAAAACTCGCAAAGTGCAGCTTTTTCGTCCGACTGGGCAGGGAATCTTCCTCGACCCCTACCAGGACGGAGAGCTAGTGGCCAAGCAGATCTTCGACCAAGCACGACCGAAGAGCATCATGGCGCAGCAACTCGACGAAGCCTTCGCCGGCTGCGATCAGTGGACCGTCGTGGCTGCGCCGCGGCGCAGCAGCATCGACTTCAGCCCCCGCGCCTCGAGCTCCTCGAGGATGATCGGCAGGGCCGCGGCGGTGCGGACCCAGGAGCCCGCGCGCGCTGTAGTAGTCGGCGTCGTGCAGGAGGAGGATGTCCCCGGCGCCGGACCCGGGCCGGTGGTCTTGCGCGCGATCGAGGCCGGCGTCGCCCGCCGCGTCCAGTCCCTCCCCCACTGCGACCACAGCACCGGCCGCCAGCCGCGGCTGCGGACCGCGCGTAGGCCGACGGCGCTGAAGATCCCGTAGGGCGGGCGGTAGTCGCCCACCGCTCTGCCCGCTCGCCTCCTCGATCGCGGCGACTGGCGCGATCGGCGTCCTCGAGCAGCTGGCGGGGCGTGAGCCGCAGCTGGTTGCGGTGGCGGTGGCAGTGCAGCTCGACCCGGTGGCCGGCGGCGACGATCTCGGCCGACCAGGGCCGGCCGCCGCACCACCTGCTCACCGGCGAGGAAGAAGGTCGCCAGCGCGCCGGCCTCGCGCAGCGATCTCCAGCACCGCGGGGGTGCCCTGCGGATGCGGCCCGTCGTCGAAGGTGAGGGCGACGCCGTCCAGCTCCTCCTGGCGCAGCTCGACCGGCAGCGAGTTGCCGATCGCCGGCACCACCGGCGCCAGCGCCGGAGCCGCGTAGGCGACGGCGGCCGCGCCGAGACCGGCAGCCGGCGACAGCCGCGATCAAGGGGCGGAGCTGTTCGCCTCGGCGCGGCTGAGCGACCGGGCGCACCGGCAGCGGCTGGACGCTCTGCGCGGCGACCGGTTGTCTCGTTCTCCTTGCCGATGTGGATCCGCCCGTCACCGGCTTGGCGATCCCTTGTACGGGCTCTCGCGATGGACCACCGCGAGGCCAGCACCACGCGATCACGAGCGAGGGCGACCGCGGCGGCAACCCGCTCGGTGCGCAGGCGCCAGACCGGCTGCGGCTTCACCCGCGGGCGCACGCTGAGCGCGCGCGAGGCGATCGAGGGCAGCGAGGCGAAGGAGGAGTCGGGCGACTGGCGCTCACGGGTGACGTGGCGCAGGACCGACTCCAGCTCGTGGCTCGGAGCGCGCCACCTCGGCCAGGCCGAAGCGCTCGAAGGCGGCGTTGTTGGCGCGCAGGTGGCCGGCCGAGAAGCCGTAGGAGACGACCGGGCAGCCGCGGATGTGGGCCTCGAGCACGGTCAGGCCGGCGGTCGCGTGGATCATCGCGTCGGCCGCCGCCATCCAGTCGCTCATCTGCTCGGTGAAGCCGAGGACGCGGACCTGCTCGTTGTCGCCGAAGCTCCTCTCCAGCTTCTCGCGGGCGACCTCGTTGCGGCCGGTGATGCAGACGACCAGGGTGTCGTCGCCGGCGAGCGCCGAGCGGATCGCCCCCTCGAGGTCGCCGATCCCCCAGCCGCCGCCGGAGACGAGCACGACTCGCGCGTGGGCGGGAACGTCGAGCGCCTCGCGGGCGTCGCGGCGGGTGCGCGGCATCAGGAAGTCGCGCGAGATCGGCGGCCGCACCCACTCGACGGTGCCGGGGCCGACCAGCTTCTCGACCTCCTCGATCGACTCCGGGTGGGTGACGTAGTGGAGGTCGACGCCGGGGTGGGCCCAGTAGCGCAGCCCCGCCAGGTCGGTGATCGCCGACTGCACCGGGATCTCCAGGCGCCGGTTCTCGCGCAGCATCCCCAGCACGGCGGTGACGCCGGGGTAGGTCGAGATGACGGCGTCCGGGTCGCGCTCGGCGATCAGCTTCATCAGGCCGCGGCCGCCGATCAGGTAGCCGATGTGGTGGAAGAGCCAGCGGGTCGGCGCGAACTTGGTGATCAGCCAGTACTGGACGTCGAACAGCCAGGGCATCCAGCGGAAGGTCACCTTGGAGCCGTTGCGCAGGACGGCGGCGCAGATCTTGCCCATCGCGTCGAGGCCGTTGGCGATCTCGACCTCGGCGCCGGGTACCTCCTCTTCGAGGTCGGCTTTGATGATCCGCGCCGGCAGGTCGTGCCCCTCGCCGATGTCGGCGGTCAGGACCAGGACCCGGGGCGGGCGCTCCTCGGCCCGAGCGGCGCCGGAGAGCAGTGCGCCGGCGGCGTGTTCGTTGCCGTTCAGCGAGGGCTGTTTGCCCGGGATCGGGTCGGGCGGGCGGATGCTGCCCCGGACCCACTCGACGTACTTGCGGACCCCTTCGCGGAAGCTGGTCTCCGCCTTCCAGCCGAGCTCCTCGAGCGCGCGCTCGTTGGAGATCGCCTTGCCGGGGAAGTCGCCGGGCCGCGGCGGCGTGTGGACGATTTCGCAGTTGTCGGTGTTTTCCTGCACCCGCTCGGCGATTTCGAGGATCGTCACGACCTCGTCGCCGGAGAGGTTGTAGGTGCGGCCGGCGGCCTCGGGGGCGAGCGCGGCGACGATGCCGTCGGCGAGGTCCTCGACGTAGATGAAGCTGCGGGTCGTGCTGCCGTCGCCGGCGATCGTCAGCGCCTTGCCTTCGAAGGCGAGGTCGGTGAACTTGGCGACGACGCCGGCGGCGCGGGCGCGCGGGCCGTAGGGGATGCCGAAGCGCAGGACGGTGCTCTCGAGGTCGTAGAGCTCGGCGTAGCCGGCGCAGTAGGTCTCGCCGGCGAGCTTGGTCGCGGTGTAGATGTGGCGCGGGGCCGGGATCGCGCGTTTCCTCGTCGACGTCCTGCTCGACGCAGTCGCTGTAGACCCAGGTGGTCGAGCCGTAGACGACGCGGCCGACTTTGGCGCCGGCGGCCGCCTCGAGCACGTTGAGGGTGCCGCGGGTGTTGACCTCCTCGGCCAGGACCGGGTCGGCGAGGACGTGGCCGACGTCGGCGACGGCGGCGAGGTGGATGACGGCGTCGCAGTCGCGCATCGCCAGGTCGAGGTTGGCCGGGTCGGTGATGCTGCCGGTGAAGGTCTCGACCTCCAGCGGCGAGTGGTACGGCGAGGCGCTGAGGTCGAAGATGCGCGGCGTGATGCCGCGGTCGAGCAGGCGGTCGACCACGTGGGAGCCGATGAAGCCCCCGCCGCCGGTTACCAGGACCCTCATGCAGCCTCCTTGCGTAGGGCCGCCTCGCGGCTCTCGGGGCGGTAGTAGAGCGGCACGCACCAGTGGTTCTCGGCCACCCAGTCGGTGTTCGGCAGCTCGTCGGAGCGGCCCATGATGCGGTGGCAGGGCTGGTCGTAGACGCGGCCGGTGCTCTTCTCGATCTGCTCGAAGACGATGTACTTGTAGAAGCCCGAGGTCATCCCCTCGCGGCAGCTCCAGGCGGGCCGGGTGGACCGGGTCGAGGTGCTCGCGGGCGTACTCGTTCTTCCAGGCGACGATCTCCTCCATCCGCTCCGCCTGGACCAGCGCCAGGGCGGCGGTGAACTCGCTCATCCTGAAGTTGAGGCCGTCGACCTCGTGCTCGAACTTGCCGTAGTTGCGGAACTTGGCGGCGAACTCGATCAGCTCCTCGTTGGCGGAGACCAGCACCCCGCCCTCGCCGCTGGAGACCGTCTTGGTCGCGTAGAGCGAGTAGACGCCGGCGTCGCCGAAGCCGCCCGGCCTGCTCGCCGTTCCAGTCGGCGCCGTGGGCGTGGGCGCAGTCCTCGAGCAGGAAGATCCCGTGCTCGCGGCAGTAGGCGGCGATCCGCTCGGCGTCGAAGGCGATGTGGCCGCCGATGTGGACGAGGATCGCGGCCCGCGGCTTGTGCCGCTCGGCCTTGCGCCTCGAAGTCCTCGAAGGACATGCAGAGGTCCTCGCGATTGCAGTCGACGAACTCGACCTCGGCGCCGGCGCCGATCGCCGCCAGCGGCGTCGCCATGAAGGTGTTGGAGGGACAGAGCACGGTCTCGCCCTTGACGCCGGCGAACTCGAGCGCGGCCAGCGCGCCGCCGGCCCAGCTCGAGAGCCCGAGGCTGGGCAGCCCGTTCCACTCCGCCCAGCGCTGCTCGAAAGCGGCGAGCTTCGCCCCCTCGGACCACTGCTCGGAGTCGAGCACCTCGGTCCAGAGCTCGAAAAGCCTGGCACGGTCGCGGTGATCGAACCCGATCGCGAACTTGGTCGCGTCGGGCCGGGTTGTCTCTGCGGGCCCTACGATGGCTCCTCTAGTGGCGTGACTGGCGGGCGATATTCGGCGGAGGTTGACTGTGTTATTTCGCCGAAGGCGGGCGCAACGCTAGCAGCGAAACCGGACTCGATATCCGGACTGGACGAAGTTCAATCGCCGGCGTGAGCGGAGTCGATCACGGCCCCGACGGCCTTTGAGCCAGCCAGCAGCATCGTGCCGGCGAGCGCGACCGTCATGAAAGCGACCAGGGCCGCGCCGTCGAGCGGCGTCGTCGACCACCTCTCTTCGAAGATCAGCGGCGCCAGGATCACCGGCACCAGCACCTGGACCGCGAACATCACCGGCGCCACGTGAGTGGCCGGGCGGTGCTGCAAAGCGCTCATCTCGCTCAGCAGCGCCAGCGCCTCCGAGGCCAGGGCGGTAGCCAGCCAGACGACCGCGACCAGCAGCGCCCCCGCCGCCAGCTCGTCGGTCAGCAGCTTGCTGGCGATCGCCGTCCAGGCGTAGCCGAACCCGGCGCTGAGGACAGCGACGAACCCGAGCGTGGAGCCACGCCGGCGCAGGACATAGGGAGCGACGATCGGGATCGCCACCAGGCCGAGGGCGAGCACGATTGCCATGGTGCCAGCGTGATCGGTGGTGCGCTCCGGCGCCGCCCAGGCAACGCCAGCCACCCCGGCGACGATCGCCGCCACGGCGACGTACTCGCGGCGGCCCGGCGACTCGCCCAGCTTCGTCGCTCCCAGCCACAGCAGCACGATCAAGCCGCTGACCAGGCACGGCTGCACCACCGTCAGCGGTGCCAGCAGCAGCGCCACGATCTCCAGCGGCCAGCCGATCAGTCCCAGCGCCGTCGCCCCCAGCCACTTGCGATTGC
Source organism: uncultured Solirubrobacterales bacterium (assembly GCA_963715395.1). Taxonomy (GTDB): domain Bacteria; phylum Actinomycetota; class Thermoleophilia; order Solirubrobacterales; family 70-9; genus VAYN01. Next base: position 99,049 of record OY970238.1, on the reverse strand, counting down.
GCAGCAGCTTGCCGATCAGCGAGACTCGCAGCGAGTGCTCGTGCGAGACGTCCCGCACCTCCAGCGCCTGCAGCGCGATCGAGGTGTTGTAGAGGACCGAGGCCCCAACGGCCGCAACTATCCCGAGGGCAAGCACGCGGCGACCATATACAGGCCACGGGAACCCTCAGCGGCGCACCCGATTCCCACCGTCGTAGCGACCAACCACTGAGGAGGTCGCATAGGCAGCCAGCGCCAACGGAACGATCGCGCCGAGACCCAGAACCGGCCCCCTCACCCCAATCGCCGCCATTCCCAAGATCAAGATGGCCTCCAGCGCCGTCGCAGCGGCAACGATCAGCAATATCGCCCTCGCCTCGGTCATATCGACAGCATACCCAGGATTGCAGACAAAACAACTACAAAGCGGTGCCGAAATCGCTGGCGATCGAGCCGATGACGAACATCGCCCGAGCCTAAGAAGCACGGGCGCACAGTTGGCGCGCAAACCGCGCCAACTGAGTCTCGGAAGCGCTACGTCTCCTGGTACAGCGGCCCGTCGCCGCCCTCGGGCAGCGTCAGGCGGCCGCCCTTGGCGGTGATCGCGCCGCACTGGACGCAGTTGGAAGCGGTGACGTGGACGTCGACCTCGGCGGCGCCGCTCTCCAGCTGCTCCTCGGGGATCTCGTAGACCTGGGCAGGGCACATCGAGACCCAGGTCTGGGCGATCTCGCGCGGCACCTTGGCCTGGATGCGGACGTGGTTGGGAGCGTCGTCGCGGGTCGCGTTGCCGGAGAGGAAGACCGAGTCGAGCTTGTTGAAGGTCAGCTCGTTGTCGGGCTTCGGGTACTTGTCACCCGCGGCGTCGATCTCCATCGGGACCTCGGAATCGTGCTCCTGCTTCCAGTGGCCGCCGGGGAAGTTGCCTTTGGTGACCGTCATCGCCGAGGCGATACGCGCCGCCGACGAAGAAGCCTTTGGAGAACGGCTGGCGCATGTTGCGCGATTCGAAGAGGTCCTTCTCGATCGTCGAGTTGTGGACCTTTTCGTCGTAAGCCTCGAAGTTGACCGAGTCGATGTCCTTCTTCAGCGTTTCGACGATCGTCTCCGCCGCGTACATCCCAGCGTGCATCGCGTAGTGAACGCCCTTCAGGGTCGGCACGTTGACCATGCTGGCCGCGTCGCCGGCGACGACCATGCCGGGGACCGCGAGGCGCTTGGGCATCGCGAAGTAGCCACCCGAGGGGATCGTCTTGGCGCCCCAGGCGACACGCTTGCCGCCCTCGAGCATCTTCTTGATGAACGGGTGGGTCTTCAGCAGCTGCAGGGCATCGTGGACCGAGAAGGTGGCGTCGGTGTAGTCGAGGCCGGCAACCAGGCCGATGCAGAGCTTGTCCTCGCCCATCGGGTAGATGAAGCTGCCGCCGAACTCGTTCCACTTGGCGCCTTTGCGCAAGGGCCAGCCCATCGTGTGGATCACGCGGTCGAGCGGCTCCTTGACCTCCCAGACCTCCTTGACCCCGAGCTCCCAGCGCATCGGGTCGGCGCCGTGCATGTCGAAGTAGTCATAGGCGGCGTAGGTGAGGTGGCCGACGGTGCCCTCGGCGAGCACAGTCGCCTTGGCGACGACGTCGGAGCCCGGCTCGAAATTGGCCAGCTCTTCGCCGTCCTTGCCGCGACCGCGGTCACCGGAGCGCACGCCCCGCACCACGCGATCTTCGACCAGCAGCTGGGTCGCCGCCGTCTCGGAGAGGATGTAGACGCCGGCTTCCTCGGCTTTGTCGGCGAGGAAGCGGCCCAGTTTGGAGACCGAGGTGACGTAGTTGCCGTGGTTCTTGAAGTTTGGCGGCATCGGCTTCAGTGGCAGCGCCGCCTTCGAGGTCAGCAGATAGACCGCGTCCTTGGTGACCTCCTGGTAGACCGGCCATTCCGACTTGTCGAGGTCGGGGAACAGCTCTTCCATCGCCGAGGGGCGCATGTTGGCGCCGGAGAGCAGGTGCGCTCCCGCGACTTTGCCCTTCTCGATAACCGCCACCGGGACTTCGCCCAGACGCTCGGTCAGCTCCGGCTCGTTCTCGAGCAACTGCATGACCTTGTTGGCACAGGCGAGCCCGGCGGGCCCGCCGCCGACGATCGCGACTCCTACCTCAATTCGCTCGTCCTCGGCGTCGGTCGGAGGACCGATGGCCTCGGCGGGATCGAACGGGGGTGGGAACTCGCTCGGTGCGACGGCGGGCACCGACTCAGCCGCCCTTCTGCGCGGTTGACTTCACGCCGCGTGCAATCCGGGGACGTGGCTGGCCGAGCATGTCAAGGACGCAGGGTGCAGCCTTTGGTGGTGCCAAAGGCAAACCCGAGGACGCCGACAGGCGCCGGCCAGACGCGTCATCCGGATGTGCGTGGCGTGAAGTCATCCGCGCCTCGCCTTGATCGCCTCGGTCAGCTTGGGGACGATCTTGTGCAGATCGCCGACCACGCCGAGGTCGGAGAACTCGAAGATCGGCGCGTTCGGATCCTTGTTGATCGCGAGGATGTTCTCCGAGTTCTGCATCCCGACCTTGTGCTGGATCGCGCCGGAGACGCCGGCGGCCAGGTACAGCTTTGGCGCCACCGTCTTGCCGGTCTGCCCGATCTGGGCCGCGTAGGGGTACCAGCCGGCGTCGACGACTGCGCGGGTCGCGGCGACGGCGCCGCCCATCGACTCGGCCAGTTCCTCGGCCAGCTCGAAGCCCTCTTTGGCTCCCAGTCCGCGACCGCCGCCGACGAGGATGTCGGCGTCCTCGATGTTGACGTCGGCGCCGCGCTGCTCGCCGCGCTGCACCATCGTCGCCTTGGTCGACCAGGGCGACAGCTCCACGTCGACGTCGGCGACCTCAGCCGTGCCGCCACTCTCCTTGGCGTCGAACGCGTTGAGGCGGCTGATGATGATCCCGGGCTCACTGACGTAGCCGACGTCGGCGATCTCGGAGTCCTGCAGGATCGGGCGCTCGGCGACCAGCTTGCCGTCCTGCACCTTGACCTCGGTGACCTCCATGGTGACGCCGGCGTTGAGGCGGGCGGTGAGGCCGGCACCGATCTCGAAGCCGAGCAGGCCGCCCCCGAAGAGGGCGTAGGAGATGCCGTTCTCGGTGATGACCTTGGCCATCGCGTCGACGATCGGCTGGGCCAGTCCCTCGGGCACGCTCTTGGCCCGGTAGACCTTGCTCGCGCCCCAGTTGCCGAGCGAAGCGCAGGCGTCGTCGGCGATGTCGCCGACGACCAGCGCGGCGGCCTCGCCGCCGATTTCGCCGGCCAGCTTGGCCGCCTCGGAGATCGCTCCGAGCGAGTTCTTGTTGAAGTTGCCCTCGTCGTCGTGCAGGGCGTAAACCAGGATGCCTGCCATCTAGATCAATTTCCTCTCGTCGAGCCAGGCGACGATCTTTTCGACCGTCTCGTTGGTGTCCTCGTCCTCGATGATCTCTCCGGCCTCCTTGGCCGGCGGCGGGTTGAGCGAGAGGACCGTGGTCTTGGAGCCGGCCTCACCGACCATGCCGCCGTCGATGCCGACGTCGCCAGTGGCCTTGGTGTCGAGCGGTTTTTTCTTCGCGCCCATGATCGCCTTGAGGCTCGGGTAGCGAGGCTCGTTGATCGCGTCGCCGACGCTGATCACGGCGGGCAGCTCGACCTCGACGGTGTCGTATCCGTACTCGGCCTGGCGCTCGCAGCGCAGCTTGCCGTCGCTGACGTCGATCTGGATCACCTGGGTCAGCGAGGGCATCTGCAGGTGGTCGGCGACGACGGCGCCGATCGTGTAGCACTCGCCGTCATCGGACTGCTGACCCAGCAGGACCAGGTCGGGACTCTCGGACTCGAGCACTTTGGCCAGCGAGTAACCGGTGGCGCAGACGTCAGAGCCCTGCAGGGCGTCGTCGGAGAGGTGCACGGAGCGATCGGCGCCGAGCGCGACCGCCTTGTGCAGGGCGCGGACGGCGGAGCCAGGGCCCATCGTCACGGCCACCACCTCCTCGACCGGGATCGCCCCACCCTCCTTGATCTGCATCGCTGCCTCGAGGGCGTGCGTATCGAAGGGGTTGAGGTTTTTCTCGCCGCTGCGGTCCAGTCGCATCGTGTTGGGGTCGATGCGCTTCTGAACTGCAGCGTCCGGAACCTCCTTGACCAGGACGCAGATCTTCAAGTGAAGCCTCCTTGGAAACGATTCTCAGGTGGTCGCGGGCAGCGCAATGCGCCTCGCGGGGCCGTTGCGGCCGGGCATGTTACCGATTGCGGACGACCGGTTGATTGACCAGTCAATCGGGGACGATATCGCGGCTGGCGCGGGTTATTCGCCGTGCGCGTGGCGCTCGCTGGCGCCCTCGCGGATAAAATCGACGATCTCGTCGGTGCCGGAGCCCGGAGTGAAGACCGCGGCGACCCCGAGCTGCTTCAGCTCGGGGATGTCGTCAGCCGGAATCGTGCCGCCGACAGTGACGAGGACGTCATCGACACCCTGAGCCGCCAGCAACTCGACGACTTTCGGGACCAGCGTCATATGGGCGCCGGAGAGGATCGAGAGACCGACCGCGTCGGCGTCCTCTTGGATCACCGTCTCGGCGATCTGCTCCGGCGTCTGGTGCAGGCCGGTGTAGATGACCTCCATGCCGGCGTCGCGCAGGGCGCGGGCGATGATCTTGGCGCCGCGGTCGTGCCCGTCCAAGCCGGGCTTGGCGACGACGACGCGGATCTTGCGGGCGGTGGCGGTACTCATGCGCGGCGCGAAGCCTACGGCACGCCCTAAAAGACGGGGGACTCCGTGTAGGTCCCGAAGACCTCCTGCATCGCCGCGATCATCTCGCCCTCGGTCGCGCGGGCGCGGGCGGCGGCGAGGATCGGCGGCATCAGGTTGGTCTCGGTTGCGGCCGCAGCTTTCAGCTCCGCCAGCGTCCGCTCGACCTCGGCGCTGTCGCGGCGGGCCCGGGTCGCCAGCAGGCGGTCGACCTGCTTGCGTTCCAGCGACGGGTCGATCTTCAGGATCGGGGTCGGCGCTTCGTTCTCCTGGGTGAAGTCGTTGACGCCGACGACGATCCGCTTGCGCTCGTTCAGCTCCTGCTGGTAGGTGAAGGAGGCGTCGGCGATCTCGCGCTGGGGGAAGTTGCGGCGGATCGCCTCGACCATCCCGCCCAGCTCGTCGATGCGGGCGAAGTAGCCGTAGGCGGCCGCCTCCATCTCGTCGGTCAGCTTCTCGACGAACCAGGAGCCGCCGAGCGGGTCGGCGGTGCTGGTGACGCCGGACTCGCTGGCGATGATCTGCTGCGTGCGCAGAGCGACCCGCACGGCCTCCTCGGTCGGCAGCGCCAGCGCCTCGTCGTAGGAGTTGGTGTGCAGCGACTGGGTGCCGCCGAGCACCGCCGCCAGCGCCTCCATCGAGGTCCGCACGATGTTGTTGAGCGGCTGCTGGGCAGTCAGCGAGACGCCCGCGGTCTGGGTGTGGAAGCGCAGCCGCATCGACTCCTCGCGCTTGGCGCCATAGGTGTCGCGCAACTCGCGCGCCCAGATCCGGCGCGCCGCCCGGTACTTGGCGATCTCCTCGAAGAAGTCGACGTGGGCGTTGAAGAAGAAGGAGAGGCGAGGGGCGAAGTCGTCGACGTCGAGGCCGCGCTCGAGCGCCCGCTCGACGTAGGTGAAGCCGTCCTTGAGCGTGAAGGCGAGCTCTTGCTGCGCGGTCGAGCCGGCCTCGCGGATGTGGTAGCCGGAGATCGAGACCGGGTGCCAGCGGGGCATGGTCTCGGTGCACCACTCGATCATGTCGGTGACCAGCCGCAGCGCCGGCTCGATTGGGAAGCACCACTCTTTCTGGGCGATGTACTCCTTGAGGATGTCGGTCTGGATCGTCCCCCCCAGCTTCTCCGGCGGGACGCCCTGGCGCTCGCCGACGAGAACGTAGAAGGCGAGCAGGATCGCCGCCGGGGCGTTGATCGTCATCGAGGTGGTGACGCCGCCGAGCGGAATCCCCGCGAAGAGCTGCTCCATGTCGTCGAGGGTGTCGACGGCAACGCCCTCGCGACCGACCTCGCCGAGGCTGCGCTCGTGGTCGGAGTCGTAGCCCATCAGGGTCGGCATGTCGAAGGCCGTGGAGAGACCGGTCTGGCCGTGGTCGAGCAGGTAGTGGAAGCGCTCGTTGGTCTCCTCGACCGTGCCGAAGCCGGCGAACTGGCGCATCGTCCACAGCCGCCCTCGGTACATCGAGGGATAGGGGCCGCGGGTGAACGGGTACTCGCCCGGCTGCCCGACCCGCTCCTCCAGGCCCGGATCGAGGTCGTCCTCGGTGTACAGCGGCTCGATCTCCTTCCCGGAGATCGTCGTGAACTCGGCTTCGCGCTGCTTGAACTCGGGCTTCGAGCCCGGCTCGGCTGCCATGCGGGGAGTCTAGATCGTCCGTGTCGACTTACTCGGGCATAGGCCCGAGAAAGTCGACACGCTCAGCGCCGGGCGAAGCGGCGCGGCGGCGGCTTGCGGCGGCCGGCGACGCGCGAGGCGCCGAAGCCGGCGACGGTCGCCAGCAGCGTCACCGCGACGGCGACGAGGCGACGGCCGATGCGCTCGAAGCGCAGGGTCTGCCAGCCCTCCCCCTTGGCGATCGCGGCCAGCGGCGGATCGGGGTTGACCACTACCGGGTTGCCCACGGCGCGCAGCATCGGCAGGTCCGAGAGCGAGTCGGAGTAGGCGTAGGAGGCCTCGAGGTCGATCTCGTGTCGCTCCGCGAAGGCTTCCATCGCCTCCACCTTGCCGGGACCGTAGACGAAGGGCCCCTCGAAACGGCCGGTGAAGCTGCCCTCGGCATCGACCTCGTAGCGGGTACCGATGCCCCCCTCCATCCCCAGGACCTGGGCCAGGGACTCGACGACGTCGTTGCCGGCGGCGCTGACGATGAAGGTCGGGCGACCGGCGTCCTGATGGGCGTGGACCTCGTCCAGCATCTGCGGGAAGACCCTTGGCAGGACCGCCGCCATCACCTCCGGCCCCATCCGCTCGACCGTCTTCGCCGGCACGCCCCTGATCAGTTCCCGCGCCGCGCGCAGCACCTCGCCGGTGCGCTCGTCGGTGGTCCCGCGCAGGCGGTAACGCAAGTGCTCCAAGGCCCAGCTGGCGAGCTGGCGGCGGCTGACGATCCCGTGCTGGGCCGCGACGCGGGCGAACTGCATGCCGGAGGACCCCGCCATCAGGGTCTTGTCCAGGTCGAAGAAGGCCGCGCCGCGGCTCACGCCTAGCTCCCGGGGACTTCGATCACGATCGCGTCGCCCTGGCCGCCGCCGGAGCAGATCGCGGCGACCCCGAGGCCGCCGCCGCGGCGGCCGAGCTCGTGCACGAGCGCGCCGACGATGCGGGCGCCGGAAGCGCCGATGGGGTGGCCGAGCGCGATCGCGCCGCCGTTGACGTTGACCTTGTCCTCCTCGACGCCGAGCATCCGCACCGAGTTGAGAGCGACCGAGGCGAAGGCCTCGTTGATCTCCCAGAGGTCGACGTCCGCGGGGCTCTTGCCGATCTTCTCGAGCGCCTGCTTGGCGGCGTTGGCGGGCGTTTTGGCCAGGTAAGGGAAGTCGTCGGCGACGGTGCCGTAGGAGAGCACGCGGGCCAGCGGCGTCTTGCCCTGACTCTGTGCCCACTCCTCGGAGGCGACGACGATCGCGCCGGCGCCGTCGTTGACGCCGGGGGCGTTGCCGGCGGTGTGGGTGGCGTCCTCGCCGCCGATCGCCTTCAGCTCCGCCAGCGTCTCCAGGGTCGTGTCGGGGCGGATCGCCTCGTCGGTCTCGACCGTGCTCTCGCCCTTGCGCGACTTGACGGTGACGCCGACGATCTCCTCGGCGAGGCGGCCGGCGTCGGTCGCCTCGGCGGCGAGCCGGTGCGAGCGCTCGGCGAAGCGGTCCATGTCGACGCGGGTGATCTCGAGCTCGTTGGAGACCTCGCTGGCCTCGTTGATCATCTGCTTCTCGGTGAAGGGATTGGTGAGGCCATCGTGGGTCATCGCGTCGATCGCGGTGACGTCGCCCATACGGAAACCGAAGCGCGCGCCCGGCAGCAGGTAGGGCGCCTGGCTCATCGACTCCATGCCGCCAGTGACGGCGACCTCGGAGTCGCCGGCGCGGATCGCCATGTCGGCGAGGCCGAGCGAGCGCATGCCCGAAGCGCAAACCTTGTTGATCGTCTCCGAGGGCACCTCCTTGGGGATGCCGCCCTTGATCTGCGCCTGGCGCGAGGGGATCTGGCCCTGACCGGCCTGCAGGACCTGGCCGAAGACGACTTGCTGGACCTGCTCGGGGTCGACGCCGGAGCGCTCCAGCGCCGCCTCGATCACCTGGCCGCCGAGGTCGGTGGCGTCGAGCGAAGACAGGGTGCCGCCCATCTTGCCGAAGGGGGTACGCGCGGTTCCGAGGATCACTGAGCTGGGCATCTACTGCCTTTCTTCTGCGTGTCGTTTGGGTAAGACCGAATAGCGGCGAGGCCGGCCGGTGACGATACCGACCGGTCTCCGTAGACTCGCGCCCGATGAAGGTCGTTGTCCGTCAGAGCGAGCTGACCGAGATCGCCACCGATCTCGTCGCGATCGGACTGCACGAAAGCGAGTCGCTTCCCGACCCGATCTTCGGCGCCGCGGGCGCGGACGGGGCAAAGGGCGCCTTCAAAAAGCTCTCGGTGGCCTATCTGGACAGCGGCGTCCGGCTGCTGATCGTGGGGCTGGGCAAGCGCGAGGAGGCGGATGCGGAGCGCCTGCGCGTGGCCGCGGCGCTGGCGGCGAAGGAGGCCGCACGGCTGGAGGCCGGCTCGCTGGCCTGGGCGCTGCCGGAGTCCGAAGACGCCGGCGCCGCGGCGGAAGCGCTGGTCACCGGCACGATCCTCGGCGCCTACCGCTTCGACCGCTTCAAGGGGACGAATTCCGACGACTCGCCGCCGAGCGAGCTCGAGGCGCTGACCCTGCTCGCACCCGAGACCGTAACCGCGGCGGCGGAGACCGCCCGCGTCTGCGCCATGGCGCAGAACCGGGCGCGAGACCTGCAGATGACCCCAGCCAACATCGCCACGCCGAGCTTCCTGGCGGCGCGAGCCGAGGAGATCGCGCTCGCCCGCGACGCCGTTACCGCCGACGTCCTCGGGCCGGAGCAGATCGCCGCCAAGGGCATGGGCGGCCTCGTCGCCGTCAGCCGCGGCGGCGGTGAGCCGGCGCGGCTGATCGTCCTGCGCTACAGCGGCGGTGGTTCGGGTCCGACCCTCGGCCTGGTCGGCAAGGGGGTCACCTTCGACAGCGGCGGCATCTCGCTCAAGCCCGGCGCCGGCATGCAGGAGATGAAGTACGACATGTCCGGCGCGGCGGCGGTGCTGGAGGCGGTGGCCGCGATCGCCGAGCTCGGCCTCGCGGTCGACTTGGTCGCCGTCATCCCCTCGACCGAGAACATGCCGTCGGGATCCGCGGTCAAGCCGGGCGACGTGATCACCCAGTACAACGGCAAGACGGTCGAGGTCAACAACACCGACGCCGAGGGCCGGCTGATCCTCGCCGACGCGCTCGCCTACGCGATCGAGCTCGGCGCCGAGCGGGTCGTCGACCTGGCGACCCTGACCGGGGCCGTCGTCATCGCCCTCGGCTCTACCTACGCCGCGGTGATCGCCAACGACGACGAGCTGGCGGCGGCGGTCGAGGGAGCGGGGCGAGAGAGCGGCGAGCTGGTCTGGCGCCTCCCCCTCCACCCTGAGTTCAAGGCGCTGATGAAGGGAACCGTCGCCGACCTCTCCAACCTCGCCTCCAAGCGCAAGGCGGGCACGATCACCGCCGCCGCCTTCCTCGAGGAGTTCGTCGGCGAGACGCCCTGGGCGCACGTCGACATCGCCGGCACGGCCTGGGACGTCGGCCGCGAGTACACCGGCAGCGAAGCGAGCGGCTTCGGGGTGCGACTGCTGGTCGAGCTGGCGCGCCAACGGTCCGCCTAGTCGCCGCCGAGGATCATGCAGGTCGCCGTGCCGGTGGCGAGCAGCTTGCCGCTATCGGCAGCAGTCAGAGTCGCCTCCGCCGTCGCCTGCTTGCGGCCGCGGTAGAGCACGTTCGCCTCGCAGAGGATGCGGCCGGTGTCGCGGGTGATCGGTCGCACGTACTTGGCCTCGAGGCCAAGCGAGGTGTAGCCGACGCCTGCCGGCAGGGTCGTGTGCACGGCGCAGCCGAGCGCCGAGTCGAGCAGGGTCGCCGCGTAGCCGCCGTGGACGACCCCGATCGGGTTGTAGTGCTCCTCGCCGGGAAGGCCCTCGAAGACAACCCGGCCCTCTTCCAGCTCGACCGGGCGCAGCAGCATCGTCACCGCGATCGGCGGCGGCGGCATCTTCGCCTCGACGATCGCGCTCATGTACTCCATCCCGGTCATCGTCGCCCCGGCCGCCGCGGTGGCGACCGGGTCCTGCCAGGTGAGGGTGCGGCTGCGCGAGGTCTCTGGGCTGGAGGCGGCGTAGGCCTCGGCGACGTCGGCCGCGGTCGAGTCGTCGGCGAGGACGAGTCCGTCCTCGCTCATCGGCCGCCGCCCCGCCTGGCAGCGGCGACCGCGCGCTGCACCGGGCGGCTGCTGGCCAGCGGGTAGTGCAGATCGGCGGTGATCTCGGCCTGGCTGATCGCAATGCGGGGAGTCACATCGCGGTGCCGGTTCCTGTGTCTGGGGATCAGCCTCATTGCATCGCCTCCTCAGCGTGGGTTTCGTCAAGCAACTGAAGCTGGGGCCAGCATATCCGAGTCGGTTGCTTGATGCAACCTAGTGTGCGAAGATCACACCGTGCTCCATCGCGACTACCCGAACCAGCTCTGCTCGATCGCCAACTCGCTGGAGGTGATCGGCGAGCGCTGGTCGCTGCTGATCGTCCGCGACGTCTTCAACGGAAACCGCCGCTTCGGCGAGATCCAGACCTCGCTCGGGGTCGCCCGCAACGTCCTCTCCGCACGGCTGCAGCGCCTGGTCGACGAGGACATCCTCGAGCGCCGCCGCTACCAGGAGAGCCCCGCCCGCTACGAGTACTTCCTGACCGAGAAGGGCCTCGACCTCTGGCCGACCCTGATCGCCCTGCTCAACTGGGGCGACCGCTACTCCGCCACCCCGGGCGGGCCGCCGAAAGTGATCCTGCACAAGGTCTGCGGCGGCCGCGTCAGCGAGCGCGGCATCTGCGAAGAGTGCGGCCAGGTCCTGACCGCACGCGACGCGATCCAGGTGCCGGGGCCGGGCCGGGCTGCCGCACTGGCGGGCGCGGTTACCGACGCTTCTTAGCTCGTCCGCTCGCCCATCGCGCTAGCGTTGGCTGCACAGCCAACCGGGTGAGCGAGAGTTGAGGAGGAAGGGCATGGCGACTGCGGCGGAGCTTCAGGTACGCGACAAGATCTTCATCGGCGGCGAGTGGATCCTGCCGGCGGGCAGCGAGCCGATCGAGGTGGTCAACTCGACCACCGAGGAAGTGATGGGCACCGTCCCCGCCTGCTCCGCCGAGGACGCCGATCGCGCCGTCGCCGCCGCCCGCGCCGCCTTCGACTCCTGGTCGCAAACGCCGCGCGAGGAGCGAGCCGGCTACCTCTCGGCGATCGCCGCTGGCCTCGGCGAGCGCAGCGAGGAGATCGCGGCGACGATCTCCCAGGAGCTGGGGATGCCCCTGAAACTGAGCCAGATGATCCAGGTCGGCCTGCCGACCAGCCAGTTCGCGGCGATGCCGGGGCTGATGGAGGAAGTCGCCTGGGAGGAGCAGATCGGCAACTCGCGGGTCCTGCGCGAGGCGGTCGGCGTGCTCGGCGCGATCACCCCCTGGAACTACCCGCTGAACCAAATCGCCGCCAAGGTCGCCCCCGCCCTCGCGGCCGGCTGTACCGTCGTCCTCAAGCCCAGCGAGGTGACGCCGCTGAACGCCTTCCTGCTGACCGAGGTGATCGAGGCGGCCGGCCTTCCCGCCGGCGTCTTCAACCTCCTTACCGGCGTCGGCCCGGTCGTCGGCGAGGCGATCGCCGCCCACCCCGGCGTCGACATGGTCTCCTTCACCGGCTCGACCCGAGCCGGCAAGCGGGTCAGCGAGCTGGCCTCGGCGACGGTCAAGCCGGTGGCGATGGAGCTCGGTGGCAAGTCACCCAACGTGATCCTCGACGACGCCGACCTCGCCCGGGCGGTGCCCGACGGCGTCGCCAAGTGCTTCCTCAACTCGGGCCAGACCTGCAGCGCCCTGACCCGGATGCTGGTCCCGCGCGAGAAGCTGGCAGAGGCCGAGGAGATCGCCGCCGCCACCGCTGGGGCCTTCACGCCCGGCGACCCCTTCGACGAGTCGACCCGGCTCGGGCCGCTCGTCTCCGACCTCCAGCGCCAGCGCGTGCGCAGCTACATCGAGGCCGGCGAGGCGGAGGGCGCGAAGCTGGTCAGCGGCGGCGCCGAGGCACCTGAGGGCCTCGACCGCGGCTACTTCGTCCGCCCCACCGTCTTCTCCGAGGTGGCGCCGGAGATGAAGATCGCCCAGGAGGAGATCTTCGGCCCGGTGCTGGCGATCCAGCCATACGACGGCGAGGAGGACGCGGTGCGGATCGCCAACGACAGCGCCTACGGGCTCGCCGGCGGCGTCTGGTCGGGCGAGGAGGAGCGGGCGATCGCCGTCGCCAAACGCATCCGCAGCGGCCAGATCGAGATCAACGGCGGTGCCTTCAACCCGCTGGCCCCGTTCGGCGGCTACGGCCAGTCCGGCCACGGCCGCGAGAACGGACGCTACGGGCTGGAGGAGCTGCTCCAGGTCAAGAGCCTGCAGCTCTAGCTCGGCATAGGCTCCACGCGTGAACTTCGACCTCAGCGACGAGCAGCGCCTGCTGCGCGACACCGTCCGCGACTTCGCCCGGCAAGAGGTCAAGCCAGTGGCGGAGGAGCTCGACCGCGAGAAGCGCTTTCCCTACGAGATCGTCGAGAAGCTCGGCGGGCTGGGGCTGATGGGGATCCCGTTCCCGCAGGAGTACGGCGGCGGCGGCGCCGACACGCTCTCCTATGCGCTGGCGGTGGAAGAGCTGACCCGGATCGACTCCTCGGTGGCGATCACGGTTGCCGCCCACACTTCGCTGGGGACGATGCCGATCCACCTCTGGGGCAGCGACGAGCAGAAGGACGAATGGCTGCCGCAGCTGTGCAGCGGCCAGCGCCTCGCCTCCTTCGGCCTGACCGAGCCGGAGGCCGGCTCGGACGCCGGCAACGTTCGCACCACGGCCAGGCTCGAGGACGGCGAGTGGGTCGTCAACGGCGCCAAGCAGTTCATCACCAACGCCGGCACCGAGATCAGCGGCTGCGTCTCGATCACCGCCGTCACCGGCGAGGCGAACGGGCGCAAGGAGATCTCGAACCTGATCGTCCCCACCGGCACCCCGGGCTACGAGGTCGGTGAGGCCTACCGCAAGATGGGCTGGAACGCCTCCGATACGCGACCGCTCTCTTTCGAGGACTGCCGGCTGCCGGAGTCGAGCCTGCTCGGCCGCCGCGGTGAGGGCTTCAAGAACTTCCTCCACATCCTCGACGGCGGCCGGATCGGCGTCGCCGCGATGGGCGTCGGCCTCGCCCAGGGCGCCCTCGACGAGGCGATCGCCTACGCCAAGGAGCGCCAGGCCTTCGGCCAGCCGATCTCCAAGTTTCAGTCGATCCAGGCCAAGATCGCCGACCTCTCGGCCCAGATCGAGGCGGCGCGGCTGCTGACCTGGCGGGCGGCGCTGGAGAAGGACGCCGGCCAGTCCTTCACCCTGACCGCCGCCCAGGCGAAGCTGATCACCGGCCGCCTCGCCGTGCGCGCGACCGAGGAGGCCGTCCAGATCCACGGCGGCTACGGCTTCATCGAGGAGTACCCCGTCTGCCGCTTCTACCGCGACGCCAAGATCCTCACGATCGGCGAGGGGACGGACGAGGTGCAGCAGATGGTGATCGCGCGGCAGCTCGGCTGCTGAGCGATCGCGGCTCAGTCGCGCGCGTGGTCGCCCAGCCGTCGGGCGGGCGTCGCCGTGACCTCGCCCTCGGCGCGCCCGGCGACCTCGGCCGCCCGCCCCACGCCCTCGCCGATGCCGAAGTGGGCGCAGATCGCCAGCTCGTGCTCGCGGCGCAGCGGCCGGCTCGGGTCGACCGTCGGCGCCGTCTTCATCAGCTCGCCGTCGAGCCCGACCCAGACGCCGAAGGGCGCACCCGCGCAGGAGCGCATCGGGACGGCAACGAGCCGGGAGGCGCGCCAGCGGCCGAGCTTGACGATCAACCAGGCGGGGACGCCGCCGACCCGATCCACGTAAAGGCCCTGGACTTCGCCGATCCCCGGCCCAGCGAGCGCGGCCAGCTCCGCCCCGATCCAGCCCTCCGCCTCTTCCAGCGAGGGCAGCGCCACCGCCTCAGCCATCGTCCTGCCGCTCCAGCAACTCGCTGGCGGCGGTGGCGGGGTCGAGTTCCCGTCGCACCACGCGCTCGAGCAGTTCGGCGGTGCGGGGGTCTTCGGCCGCGGTGGTCTCGAGCCGGCGCCGCATCCGCGAGGCCGCGATCCCGAGCACCTCGCTGCGCAGGTTGCGCGCCCGCCGCTCGGCCAGCGTCCCCTGCGCCTCGATGAAGGCGCGGTGCTCGTCGATCTTCACGGCCAGCTCCTCGACCCCCGCGCCGCGCGAGGCCTCGGTGCGCAGGATCGGCACCTTCCAGCCTTCGGGGTCCTGGGAGAGCGCGAGCACGCCGCGCACCTCGCGCACCATCGTGTCGGTCATCGGGTGATCGGCCTTGTTGACGACGATCACGTCGGGGATCTCCATTACCCCCGCCTTCAGCGCCTGGATCGAGTCGCCCGACCCCGGCATCAGCGCCAGCACGATCGTGTCGGCGTGGTCGACGATGTCGATCTCCGCCTGGCCGACGCCGACGGTCTCGATCAGGACGTCGTCCTTGCCCGCCGCGTCCATCACCAGGGCCACCTGCAGCGCCGCCTCGGAGAGGCCGCCGAGCGCCCCGCGCGAGGCCATCGAGCGGATGAAGACGCCGGGATCGAGGAAATGGTCGGAGAGACGGACGCGGTCGCCGAGCAGGGCGCCCTGGGTGAAGGGGCTGGAGGGGTCGATCGAGAGCACGGCGACCGCGCGGTCGGTCTTGCGCAGCTCCGCGGTGAGGGCGCCGATCAGCGTACTCTTGCCGACCCCGGGAGGACCGGTGAAGCCGACGATCCGCGCCTTGCCGGTGCGCGGATAGACCTCGCGCACCAGCTCCCAGCCGGCGGGATCGTCGGACTCGATCAGCGTTATCGCCCGCGCCAGCGCCCGCTTGTCGCCGGCGACGAGGCGTTCAGCGAGCGGCGCGGATTTGGCGACGTCGGCCATGGGCGGGCCAGTCTAAAGTCCCCGCCGCCGTGATCGGATTCCTCGCCCGCAACCGGATGCTGAACCACCGCTACGCGCGCCTGCTCTGGCGCTACTCGTGGCGGCGGCTCCTCACTCGCGCCGGCCGCCGCTGGCGCACCGACGGATTCGTCTTCCTCGGGCGCCGGCTGGAACTCCAGATCGCCCGCGGCGCCGAGGTCCGCTTCGGCCGCTTCGTCTGGATCGGCGACGGTTCGAAGATCCGCTGCCACGAGGGCGAGGTCGAGATCGGCGAAAAAACGGTGATGGGCCAGGAGTGCACGATCTCCGCCTACCGCCGGGTGCGGATCGGCGCCGAGTGCGTGATCGCTGACCGGGCGATGTTCATCGACTTCGACCACGGCGTCGTCGAAGTCGAACGGCCGATCCGCTTGCAGGGCATCTACATGCGCGATGTCGAGGTCGGCTCCAACGTCTGGATCGGCTACGGCGCCTGCGTCCTGCGCGGCGTCCGCGTCGGCGACAACGCGATCGTCGGCACCAACTCCGTCGTCACCAAAGACGTCCCCGCCAACGCGGTCGTCGCCGGCATCCCGGCCCGGATCATCCGCATGCGCGAGGCACCGGAGCGCCTGCGCTGGCCGAACCCAGTCGAGCCGGACCCGGCGGCGCACACCACGCTGCAGCCGCCTGCTTAAGGGCGAGCGCGTCTGGGTAACAGGGCTCGACGTGGCCGACTCGGAAGAGAAGATCGACGAAAAAGAGGCGGTCGCGCGCCTCAACGCGGCGCTGACGCTGCAGTACCGCTCCGCCCTCCAGTACTCGCTGGCCGCCGCCAGCCTGACCGGAATCGAGGCGCAGGCGCTCGGCCCGAAGCTGACCGGGTTCGGAGACGAGGAGCTGGGCGACGCCCGCCTGCTGATCGAAAAGATCGTCTCCTTCGGCGGCGAGCCAACGACCGAGATCGCCGAGCTGCGCTTTGCGTCCACCCCCAAGGACGCGCTCGGCTGGCTGATCGAGTGCGAGGAAACCGCTGTCGAAGCGCTGCAGGAAGCGATCGAGCCAAGCGGCCGCGAGGGCCGCTCAGAGGCGCTCGAGCACCTGATGGAGCACCTGATCCTGCGCAAGCAGCATCAAGTCGACTTCCTCAGCCGGGCCGCCTCCTAGAACCCGTCACTCCTTCACTCGTCGCTGACCCGGAAGCGCCCGATCCTGGTCCCACCGGGTGTCCAGGCCAGCCCTTTGAGCAGGTCCCCGGGTGGCACCGAGAGTGCGCCGGCAAGCTTGACGAGGGTGTCGATGCGGGCCAGGCGCACACCGCGCTCGAGCTGGCTGATCTCGGTCCGGTGCAGCGAGGCACGGAACCCAAGCTCTTCCTGGGAGAGGTTCGCGCGCTTGCGGTAGCGCATCAAGTTCTCTCCGAAACGGGCGGCGACGTCCACCTCCGCATTCTTTTGTCTGACAGACAATACACTCAACATTCCCCCCGCTACATTCGGGCCAGTGCAAATGCATTGCGTCACCTGGCAGACGATTCACTTCATTTCCAGCGCCGACAATACATTTCGACCCTGACGGCATCCCGCCTGGGCGGAGCATTCGTCCAACCCGTTTTCTCTGCGGTTAGGCGGGGTCGAGATGGGCGCCGACCAGGTCGGCGTAGACCGCCGCCGTCTGCTCGGCGACGTCGCCCCAGTCGAAGCGGCGCAGGTGCTCGTAGGCTTCGGCGACCAGGCGCCGGCCGAGCTCGTCGTCGGAGAGGACGCGGATCGCGACCTCGGCCAGGGCTTCGGGATCATGGGCACGGAAGCGCAGGCCCGCCTCCTCGTGCGGCACCACCTCGCGCAGGCCGCCGGTGTCGGCGACGATGCAGGGACAACCTGAGGCCATCGCCTCCAGCGCCACCAGCCCGAACGGCTCATAGATCGAGGGCACCACGGTGAGATCGGCGATCCGGTAGAGCGAATGCAGGACGTCGTCGCCGATCCAGCCGAGGAATGTGCCGTGCTCCATCAGGCCCAGCTCCTCGGCCTGGCGGTGCAGCTCGGCCTCGTGGGTGCCGGAGCCGGCAACGAGGAAGCGGGTGCCGGGTGCCTCTTCGATCACCCGCGGCATCGCCTCCAGGGCCAGCTGGAAGCCCTTCTCGTAGACCAGACGCCCGATCAAGAGCACCAGCTTCTGGTCGGGAGCGGCGAACTCGGAGCGCATGCGCACCAGCTCGGCCGGCTCCTGGGCCGGCAGGTCGTCGGGATCGATCCCGTTGGGGATGACGCTGATCCGCTTCTCGGCGACGCCGAAGATGTCGGCGATCTGCTCGCGCATGTAGTGCGAGCAGGCGATCACCCGGTGCGAGCGGTTGGTGATCCAGCGCTCGACCCCGTGGATGTAGGTCTGGGGATGCTTGTCGACCCAGCCCTGGTGGCGGCCGTACTCGGTGGCGTGGATCGTCGTCACCAGCGGCGCTTCGAAGCGCTTGGCGAGGTGGTCGCAGGCGTTGGCGACGAGCCAGTCGTGGCCGTGGACGAGGTCGAAGTCGTAACTGTCGCCGAGCTCGACCCCGGCGGCGAGCATGTCGGAGTTCATGCGCTCGACCCAGGCGACGAACTCGCCCAGGTCGGTCGGCCGCTTGGGCTCGCGGATGCGGTGGACGATGACGCCGTTGGCGCGCTGCTCGGCCGGTGACTCCTCGCCGCCACGGGTGAGGACGTGGACCTCGACCTCACGCTCGATCAGCGCCTCGGAGAGCTTGCGGACGTGGCGGGCGAGGCCGCCCTCGATCAGCGGCGGGTACTCCCAGGAGAGGATCAGGACGCGGGTCATCGTCGGCGGGGCCGCTAGGGCTCCAGCAGCGGGGCGAGGCTCAGGTCCGGGGCGAGAGAACGCATACGCGGATCGGTGACGCGGGCGCAGTCTATGGCCTCGAGCATCGCCCCGCCGTGGTCGCTCGCCCGCTGGAAGGCGTAGTCCCCGGCCTGACCGCGCTTGTCGAGGAAGGCCCAGTCGCTCGCCTGCACGGCCAGCAGCTCGCGCGCCGCCCGCTTCGCCGCGTCGCTGCCGAGGCCGCCGGAGAGGGCTCGCAGCAGCCGCAGCTCCAGCCGCCGCGCCGCCCAGGCGAGGTCGGCGACCGGTGGCGAGTCCCAGGTCGCGAAGTCCTTGCCCTCGCCCCAGGTCGACGCCTCGAGCTCGCGCGCAACCGGCTCGTGCTCGCTCAGCGCCTGTGGAACGGTCACGGTTCGCACCCCCGCCGCAGCGGCGCCATTCAGCACCGCCGCCAGCCAGACTGGGCCCTCCGACCACCAGTGGCCGAGCAGCTCGGTGTCGATCGCGAAGACGAGCAGGCCGCGACGCCCGTGCCGCTCGGCGTAGGTGCGCAGACGGGCCTCCGCCGCGGCGAGGAACTCGCCGGCCTGGCGCCGGGCCGCCGCAGCCGCGGCCTCGGGTTCGTAGGCGCCACCCCCGACTTTCCACAGCCGGATTCCGCGCAGCGATTTGCCGGCAAACTGCGCATGCGCGGGATCGGAGGGATAGCCGTCGAGCGACCAGAGCCAGCTGATCGCCTCCCAGTCGATCGGCAAGGCCACCGGGCCGGCCTCGGTCCGGACCGGCGCCAGCGCCTGCAGCGGGGCCTCGCTGGCGCTCTGGTCGACGCAGAACCAGCGCACCCCAGCCTCCGCCAGCCGCCACTCGAGACCGGGCACGTAGGCGCACTCCGGCAGCCAGAAGCCGCCGTCCCAGCCGAAGCGACGGCGATGCGAGCGGATGCCCGCGTCGAGCTGCAGCCGCTGGCCCTGCGGAGTCGCCAGCAGCGGCAGCACCGCGTGGGTCGCGGCCGAGCTGGCCAGGGCGACGCGCCCCTCCGCCGCCGCTAGCTGGAACGGGAGCAGCGGGTCCCCCCCGGCCCCGTCGAGCAGCTCCAGCGCGTGCCGGTAGCGGGCAAGCTCGGCTTCGACCGCCGGCCTGCACTCGGCCGGCACTTCCGGCAGGTCGGCTTCGGCGGCGCCGATCCGCCACTCGACGAGGAACTCGCGCAGGCGCCCGCGCGCGCCCGTGTCCTCGAGCTGGTCGGCCAGGACCGGAGTCACCGTCATCGTCAGACGCTCGGCCACCTCCAGCACCGGCAGGTAGGAACGGATTGCCGCGTCGAACAGCCACTCCTCGCCAAACGGGTAGGTCCCGAAGCCCTCGACGTAGGGCATGTGGCTGTGCAGGACGATCGCCAGATCGCCCGCCGAGCGGTCAGGCATGGCAGACGGCGATGAAGTCCAGCGCCGCGTCGAGGTTCCCTTTCCTGAGAGCGAAGTCGGAGGCCGCGATCGCCGGCGTGAAGCGGTCGTAGAAGGGCTTGGTCAGCCGCAGCCGTTTGTGCACCGTGTCCCAGCCGAGCTTGATCGCCAGCTCGTGCACGCGCAGCTTGCGGGCGTGGAAGAGGCCGAACAGCTCGACCCGTGGGAAATGGTCCTCGCAGAGCCGGCGGAACTCCTCCGCCCGGTACTCGTGCACGTGCCAGGGGTTGTCGGACTTCTCCGCTCCGGGAGGTGCCAGCGTCAGCAGGTTGGGGGTCGAGACGTAGGCGACTCCAGCCGGCGCCAGCATCGACTTGAAGTGCTCGAGAATTGCCCCGGCATCCTGCACGTGCTCGATCGTCTGCAGGAAGACGACCGCGTCGCAGGGCTCGGCGAAGCCCTCGACCAGGTCGCGCTCGAAGCGCAGGTTGGGTCGCACGTAACGCAGCCGCGCGTGCTCGTGCGCCTCGGGGTTGGCGTCGACGCCGACGACTGCGGCGGCCCCCTGGGCCAGCACGCTGGATCCATAGCCCTCGCCGCAGGCCATGTCGACGACCCGCAGACCTTGCGTGCGCGCCGCGATCCACTCGTAGACGACGAGGTGGCGCCGGTACCAGTAGTTCTCCTCCGGGAGGTCGGGCAGCGTCCGCTCGCCGGTCAGCGGCAGCGGTGGCACTCCGGGGGGCTGGTTCAGCTGTAGGTACTCCTCGGCGATGGCGGGGACGCTATTGCCCACCTGCGCTCCGTGCATTGCGCCGTTCCGCGTAGAGTTCCGCGCCGATGCCGGCCTCCCCCACCGCCACCCCGGAGCACATCAAGGACGTCAACACCCGCTACCACGACGCCGCCGCCGAGGAATACGACGCCAAGTGGGGCATCGACTTCGGCGCCACCGGCCAGGAGCAGGTGCGGCTGAAGCTGGTCAAGGCGCTGGGCGGCCGCGACGGGGTCTCCTTCGGCGACGCGCTGGAGATCGGCTCCGGCACCGGCTACTTCTCGCTCAACCTGGTCCAGCTGGGGGCGATCGAGCGGCTGACCGCTACCGACATCTCCCCTGGCATGCTGAAACGACTCGCGGCGACGGCCGCGGCCCTCGGGGTCGACGGCGTCACCACGGTGGCGACCGAGGCCGAGGAACTGCCGTTTGCCGACGAAAGCTTCGACCTCGTCTTCGGCCACGCCGTCCTCCATCACATCCCCGACCTCGACCGCGCCTTCGCCGAATTCCGCCGCGTCCTGCGCCCGGGCGGCGCCATCGCCTTCGCCGGGGAGCCCTCGCGCTACGGCGACCGCCTGGCGGCGCTGCCGAAGCGGCTGGGGATGCTGGCCGCACCGGCCTGGCGGCGGCTGACCGGCGCCCGGCAGCGGACTGTGGCCGAGATGGACCTTTCCAACGGCCACTCGCTGGAGGGCGAGGTCGACGTCCACGCCTTCGCCCCCGCCGACCTGCGGCGGCTGCTGCGCGACGGCGGCTTCGAGCGGCGCCACGTCGGCGGCGAGGAGCTGCTCTCCAATGCCTGGGGCTGGGGACTGCGTACGGTCGAGTCGACCGCCGAGCCCGAATCGGTCTCCTGGGGCTGGCGCAACTTCGCCTTCCGCAGCTACATCGCCCTGCAGAAGGTCGACACCCGCCTGCTCGAGCCACATCTGCCGGCCGAGCTCTTCTACAACCTGCTGGTCTCCGCCCGCAAGCCGGCCTAGCGGCTCGCTTCCGTTCGTCGTTTATAGCCCTATGGCCGACAAACGACGAACGGAGCGCTAGGAAGCGCGGCGGGCCCGAAACAACTTCACACGCGAGTCGATCCCCTTCAGCCGGCGCTCGCCGATATAGGTGTAGGCGAAGCCCTCTGCCGCCGCCTCGTGGACGGCGGCATCGACAACCACGCTGCCGGGACGGGCGACCCCGGTGATCCGGCTCGCCAGGTTGACCGGACGGCCGTAATAGTCGCCCGACTGCGGCAGCACCTGGCCGCAGGCGAGCCCGGCGCGCAGCCAGGGAAACTCGTCGCCTTCGTCCTCGGCGGCGGCGATCAGGGCCAGGGACGCTTCCAGCATCGGCTCTACTTCGGTGGAGACGAACATCGCCGCGTCGCCGATCGTCTTCACCAGCCGCACCGGCGGCTCGGCCACCGCGATCGCCATCTCCTCCAGCCGCCCGGCTACCAAGCCCAGCTCCTCGGCCGGGATCTCCTCGCCGAGGCGGGTGAACTCGACCAGGTCGGCGAAGCAGACGGTCAGCGTCACCGCGCCGCCGATCTCCCCTGCCGCGAGGTTGGCAGCGCCGAGCACGTCGCGGCGGATCTGCTCCAGCATGTTGGCCTGCAGGGCGTGGACGACGGTCGGCCCGACCAGCGGCATCATCTGCTCGGCGGCGGCGGCGAAGCGCAACGCCAGGTCGCGCTCGCTGTCACCGGGCTGCGCGAGGGTGCGAATCACTAGCTCGCGGTTGGCCTCGGCGATCCGGGCGGTGCCCATACCGATCGTCCTGGCCACCTGCAGCATCCCGTCCTCTGGCAGGCCGGCATCACGAAAGGCTTTCATCCGCCGCGCCGCTTCCAGGTCGGCCTCGGTCCCGCGCGGCTCGTCGGGGTCGGTGTAGGGGACGCCGAGGGCGGCGCTGAAGCGGCGCAGCAGGTCCAAGTCGATACCGACGATCTCAGCGATCTCGCGGGCGCTGTAGCGGCGGCCCTCGCCGGCCAGGGCACGCTCGACGGGCAGCAGCGCCAGCCGCCCCGCGGCCACCGCCTCACGCATTTCCTCCAGCGTCGCCCCCTCGGCGGCGAGCTCCTGCAGCAGGGTCAGGCGCGCTTCGCGAGCCCCGTCATCGAGGCCGTCGAGCAACCCCTCGGCGGCGAAGTCGATCTCCGGGGCGGCGGCCATCGGCGCATTCTTTCTTAATCGGCGAAGGCGACGGCGCCGCCGCGGCGCGGGTCGCCGCCGCCGCCGAGCGCGCCGCTCACCGGATCGCGGGCAACGGCCTGGACGCCACCGAAGAAGAGGTTGATCTCGGGGCGGCGGGCGACCGGGAGACCGCGGGCTTCGAGCCGCGCCAGCGCCGCCTCGTCGATCCCCGGCTCGGACTGGACCACCCCGTCCTCGAAGTGCAGCCGCGGCGCCTCGACCGCCGCGGCAACGGGCATCCCCTGCTCGATCACGCGCACGACCGTCTGCAGGATCGCCGAGCGGATCCGGTTGGAGCCGGCGCTGCCGACCCCGAGCACGATCTCGCCGTCGCGCAGCACCACCGTCGGCGCCATCATCGAGGGGACCCTCCGCCCGGGCGCGATGCGGTGGAACCCGAGCGGGTTGAGGTCCTCCTCGCCGAGCATGTTGTTGAGGATCACCCCCGTCCCGGGCACCAGCACACCGGAGCCGGAGCCGTTGGAGCAGGTGACGCTGGCGCACATGCCATCGCCGTCGAGGACCGCGATATGGGTGGTCGAGCCGAGCAGGTCCGCCGCGGCCGCGTCGAGACCGGCGGGATCGAGGAAGCCCGCCTCCATGCCCTCCCCGTAGAGCGCTTCCGCGAACCCGGCCCCACGGCGCCGGTTGGACGCGTCCATTGCCGCAACCAGCTGCTCCGGGCCGCTGCGCGGGCCAAGCCGCTCGAGCAGCCCGAGGCTGAAGGCGATCAGGATCCCACCCGAGGAGGGAGGCGGGTTGGTGAGGACCTCGGCAGCGCGGAAGGGCGCGCGGATCGGCTTGCGCTCGATCGCCCCATAGGCCTCGAAGTCGCCGCGCCCCAGGGTGCCGCCGTGCTCGACGACGTAGTCACTGAGCGCGGCAGCGATCTCGCCGCGGCAGAACGGCTCCGCCCCCTCGGCTCCGAACCGTTCCAGCGCCTCGGCCAGCTCGGCGAAGCGGAAGACGTCCCCCTCGCGCAGCCGCTTTCCTGCCGGCGCGTAGAGCTCGCGCGTGCCCTCCAGCCGCTCGTGGATCGGGGCGAGGATCTCGAGGATGTAGGCCTGCTCGGCATTGACCGGTGCGCCGTCTCGCGCCAGGCACACACCCGGACCGACGAGGTCCGCAAGGGGCGCCGAACCGAAGCGCTCCAGCGCCCGCACCAGGCCGGCTGCCGTGCCCGGTACACCGCAGGAGGCGGGCCCCACGTAGAACGTCTGCACGGTCTCGGCGTCGAAGTGGACCGGAACCGGCACCAGCTCGGCGCGGCGCTCGATCCCGTCCCGGCCCGGAGCGGCGACGAAGAAGTCGATCAGCACCGTCTCGGCGCCGCGGTGGACCATCATGTAGCCGCCGGCGCCAAAGCCGGTTAGCGGACTCTCGACGGCAAAGGAGGCGAGCACCGCGCAAACCGCGGCGTCGACCGCGTTACCGCCCTCGCGCAGAACGCCGGCGCCGGCCTCAGCGGTAAGCGGGTGGCCAGCGGCGACGACCCCTCTCATCGGGGAACCCTACTCAGCCGTGCCCGGGGAGCGGTCACTCCCGCAGGCGGGGTGGTGGATGGGCGAGCGAAAACCAAGCCTGACAAGGACGCAGGGAGCCTGAATAGCAGCGCTATTCAGGCGACCGAGGACGCCGTCAGGCGAAGGTTTGCAGCCGCCCATGCGCCGCCACGGCAAGGGGAGGGGCCGCTACCCGGGCAGGAACTCAGGGACGTCGATGCCGAGCTCGCCGCCGCGCTCGCGCCCGCCGCGGGCGGGACCGCGCTCATTGGTGCGGCGGATCGTCGGCTCGGCGGCCCGGCGCGGCGTGCTCGGGCGGCCGTCGAAGCGGGTGGCGACGACGGTGACCCAGATCTGGTCGGAGAGCTCCTCGTCGACGTTGGCGCCGAAGATGATGTTGGCGTCAGGGTGGGCGGCCTCGCCGACCACCTTCGCCGCCTCGGAGACCTCGACCAGCGAGAGGTCGGAGCCGCCGGTGATCGAGAGCAGGATCGAGCGGGCGCCCTCCATCGAGGTCTCGAGCAGCGGCGAGGAAATCGCTTTTTCGGCGGCGAGGATCGCGCGCTCGTCGCCGTAGGCCATGCCGATCCCGAGCAGCGCCCGGCCAGCGTCGGCCATGATCGTGCGCACGTCGGCGAAGTCGAGGTTGATCACGGCGGGCAGCGTGACGAGATCCGAGATGCCCTGAACGCCCTGGCGCAGAACGTCGTCAGCGACCTGGAAGGCCTCGACCATCGAGGTCTGCTGGTCGAGCACCTCGAGCAGGCGATCGTTGGGGACGACGATCAGGGTGTCGACCTCCGCCGCCAGCTCCTCGATGCCCTTGTCGGCCTGGATGCCGCGGCGGCTGCCCTCGAAGCTGAACGGCTTGGTGACGATGCCGACGGTGAGCGCGCCGACCTCGCGGGCGAGGCGGGCGACCACAGGGGCGGCGCCACTGCCGGTGCCACCGCCGGCGCCGGCGGCGACGAAGACCATGTCCGAACCCTTGAGCAGGCGCTTGATCTTGTCCTGCTCCTCGAAGGCGGAGCGGTGCCCCACCTCGGGGTCGGCACCGGCGCCGAGACCGCGCGTCTGCTCGTCGCCGATGTGGACGGTGACGTCAGCGACGCAGAGCTGCAATGACTGAAGATCGGTGTTGACCGCCATGAACTCGATCCCGGGAATGCGCGCATCCACCATCCGGTTGACCGCATTGACGCCAGCGCCACCGACGCCGACGACTTTGATCACCGGCTGATGCGGCTCGCCGCTACCGGGCGGCTCATAAGCCGGCTCCTCCCGCCCATAACGGGGATTAGCAGTCAAATCCTCCCGCCGCACCTCTTCGCGCCGCGGCTTCGGTTCCTCGGAGAAAACCCTTTTCAGCCGCTCCGGAGCCGACTCCGTCGAGCCCTCCCCCACGTTTGGCGCCTCAACATCCTGGTCGTAGAGCCCTCCAGCGTCCGACGCCGGGGCATCTGCCGTGGGTGGCGTCGATGGGCGCTCCTCGTCCGACGAGGAGTGCCCATCGGCGACAGGCCCCGCGGCCCGATCCCCCTCGTCCTGACCCTTCTGCGCCTCGGCCGGATCCTCACGCCCATACCTGGGCGCCTCTGGCGGATCCGTCGGCGCATCCTCGGAGGTCGAGCGAAAAAGGTCCGACAGCGGCCCTTCGCGCATGCTCGCCCGCTTACGACGACTCATTGGCCAGAACCTCCTTCGCCAGCTCCCGATAGTAGTTCGCGGCGCTGCTGCCGGAATCGTACTTGAGTACGGAGGCGCCTTTTACGGGTGCCTCGGCGAATTTGATCGCCTTTTTGATGCGGGAGCGGAAAACGAGGTCGCCGAAGTTCTCCTCGAGGATCTCCACCGCCTCCTTGGCGTGGACGGTCCGCGAGTCGAGCATGGTCGGCAGGATGCCCTCGATCCGGACGTCGGGGTTGAGGTTCTCCTGAATCATCTTCAGCGTGTTCTGGAGCTGGACCAGTCCGCGCATCGAGAGATACTCGCACTGCACGGGCACGATCACCTTGTTGGCGGCCGTCAAAGCGTTGATCGTCAGCAGGCCGAGACTGGGCGGAGTGTCGATGCAGACGTAGTCGTAGTCGCCGGCGACCTCTTTCAGCGCCTTCTCGAGCGAGCGCTCGCGGCCGATCTTGGTGCTCATCGCAATCTCGGCGCCGGCCAGGTCGATCGAGGCGACGGCGATGTCGATCTCGCGCTTGACGATGATCTCGCTGATCGGCATGTCGTTGACGAGCACGTCGTAGAGGCTCTTCTCGACCTTGTCCGGGTCGATGCCCTGGCTCATCGTCAGGTTGCCCTGCGGGTCGAGGTCGATGCAGAGAACCCGGTAGCCGGACTCAGCAAAGGCCACGGCGAGGTTGAGGGTCGTCGTGGTCTTCGCCACCCCGCCCTTCTGATTCGCAAAGGCGATCACCTCGGCGTGCTTGACCGGCACCGCCTCAGCCTCTTCCTCGCGCACAGAATCGAGGCGACTGGGAGCAATCAAGTCACGCGGCATCATCCGCGCCGGCTCCTCAGCTTCAGGCGCAGGTGCAGGCTCAACCGGCGCGGCCGGTCCCGAAACCTCAGACGCCTGTGCCGTGGGTGGCGTGGAGGATGGCTCCTCGTCCGAGCGAGGAGTCGTCCTCCGCGACAGGACCCGCGGCCCGGGGCGCCTCAGTCTCGAAGTCGTCTTCCCCCTCCCAGGTGTCAGCACCCGAACGCTCGGGTACCGCTTCCTCCATACGCTGGAGCTCTTCGACGATCGGGTGCTCCTCGTCGACCTGGATCGGGGCTGGCTTCGGCTTGCGGCTTAGAAATCCCATTGCGCGGATATTCGTATGGGGGCCGGCTTTTCCTGCCGGCTCTCGAAATTGCTAGGAATTGCCCGATCCCCGACCTCCTCGACAAGCGCCTCGTAATCGTCACCGGCAAGGGCGGCGTCGGTAAGACGACGGTCGCGATGGCGCTCGGGACTGCGCGCCGCCGCCGCAGGCAAGCGGACGATCGTCTGCGAGGTCGCCTCGCAGGAGAACGCCTCGCGGATGTTCGACCACACCGAGGTCGGCTTCCACGAGGTCGAGATGGAGGAGAACCTCTGGTCGATCTCGATCGACCCCGACGAGTCGATGCGCGAGTACGTGCTGCTCCAGCTCAAGGTGCGGGCGATGCGCGACATGCTCTTCCGCAGCCGCATCTTCAACTACCTCGCCGCCGCCACCCCGGGGCTCAAGGAGCTGGTGACGATCGGCAAGATCTGGGAGCTGGCCCAGCTCGACCGCAAGGTCAAGAAGGGCCGCAAGTACGACCTGGTGATCGTCGACGCCCCGGCCACCGGCCACGGCGTCGGCTTCCTGCAGACGCCGCGCACCTTCGCCAGCATCGCCCGGGTCGGGCCGATCCACTCCCAGGCCCAGACCCTCGACCGCTTCATCACCGACCACGAGCACACCGGCACCGCGATCGTCGCCCTGCCGGAGGAGATGCCGGTGAACGAGTCGGCGACGCTGGAGCGCGACCTGCGCGACGAGGTCGGGGTCGCGGTCGACCGCGTCTACCTCAACGGCCTCTACCCCGAGCGCTTCTCCAAAGCCGGGGCGGAGAAGCTCGCGGCGCTGGCCGAGAACGAGGAGGGCGCCAGTGCGGGCGGCGGCCCGGGCGGCCCTCTCCGAGCACGGCCGCGCCCGTTCGCAGCGGGCGCAGCTGGCACGACTGCGGCGCCGGGTCGAGGCGCCGGTCAAGACCCTCCCCTTTCTCTTCGAGCCCGAACTCGGGGTCGAGGCGGCGCGGCGGCTTTCGCGGAGGCTCTCCTGATGCCAACGCTGAACGACGTCCTCGAGGGCAAGGAGATCTGCATCTGCGCCGGCTCCGGCGGGGTCGGCAAGACGACCACCTCGGCCGCGATCGCCACCGGCATGGCGGCCCAGGGCCTGAAGGTCTGCGTGCTGACGATCGACCCGGCCAAGCGCCTCGCCGACTCGCTCGGGCTGAAGGAGCTGGGCAACGAGGCGCGTCAGGTCGACCCGGCGCTGTTCGAGAAGCAGGGGGTCGAGATGAAGGGCGAGCTGTGGGCGATGATGCTCGACGCGAAGGCGACCTTCGACGAGCTGATCGCGCGCCAGGCGCCCGACGAGGAGTCGCGCGACCGGGTCCTCGAAAACCGCATCTACCAGCAGATCTCCAGCGCCCTCGCCGGTTCGCAGGAGTACATGGCGATGGAGAAGCTGTTCGAGCTGCACACGGAGGGACGCTTCGACCTGCTGGTCCTCGACACGCCGCCGAGCCGCAACGCGCTCGACTTCCTCGACGCGCCGAAACGCCTGACCCAGTTCATCGAAGGGCAGATCGCTGCGCATGTTCATGAAGCCGACCGGGCTGGCGGCGAAGGTCGCCGGCCGCGGTGCCTCGGTCGCGCTCGGCATCTTCAAACGGATCGTCGGCTTCGACCTGCTGGCCGACCTGGCCGAGTTCTTCAACGCCTTCAGCGGCATGGTCGACGGCTTCCAGGCCCGCGCCAAGCGGGTCAACAAGCTGCTCGCCGACCCCGGCACCTGCTTCCTCGTCGTCTCGCGGCCCCCAGGGCGAGCCGGTCGACGAGGCCGTCTACTTCCACCGCAAACTGGTCGAGGCGGAGCTGCCCTTCGGCGGCGTCATCGTCAACAAGGTCCACTACCCGGCCGAGCAGCTGCGCGGCGAGTCGGTCGACCTGCCGGCCACCCTGGCCGAGAAGCTCGGCGACGAGGACTTGGCGCGGCGCGTGGCGGCGAACTTCGCCGACTACCAGGCACTGGCCGAGCGCGATGCCCGCAACATCGAGCGCCTGGCGAAGGAGCTGCAGAACCAAGGGCGTGATCCGCGTCCCCTACCTCGACGAGGACGTGCACGACCTCGCCGGCCTGGCCGAGATCAACCGCTATCTGTTCGCGACGGGCGAGGAGCGGGTGGCGATGGCCGCGGGCCGGGCTTAGCTTGCGCTGCGGTTGTACTCGAACTCGAGGTGGCTGACCTCCCAGTCGGCGTCCTCGGGCACGGGGAAGAGGTGGCGCACGCGCGGGGTGTCGACGCGCTCGCGATGCTCGATGTCGCGCTCCTCGGCGGCTGGCCATTCGAGCGAGTCGCCGCGGCGCTCCTCGGAGACCTCCTCGAGCCAGGGCGTGGCCGTGATCTTGATCTCGTCTTCAGCCGGGATCGGCTCCATGATGCGGGTTTCCTGCATGTCGACCTCCTCGATTGGCTCTGGCGGCACGATCGGCGCAGGGGCTACGACCGGCTCCGGGACTTGCACGGGCTCGGGGGGCAGGGCAAGCTGTTCGGGCTGCTCGGCGACGGCGATCTCGGCGTCGCCGGCTTCCAGCCCGGTGGCAATCAGGGTCTCGTCGGCGGTGGCGCTGAGATCGCTGCCAAGCTCGCCCAGAGCGGCCTGCAGCAGCAGCCGGCGCACGCCGTCCTCGGCCCAGCCGGCCAGCCGTACCGCGTCCGCCAGCGAGCGGCCGTTCATCAGCTCGCGCTCCAGCCCGAGCAGGTCCTCGACCCGCTCGCGCGCCTCGATCCGGTCCAGCCTGTCGTCGGCGATCAGCGCCGCGGCGCGCATCGGCAGTGAGGCGCCGACCGGGCCGTGGCCCTCGAGCACCGCTCGCAGCGCCAAGAGGTGGTCGCTGAGACCGTCGAGCGCACTCTCGCGCTCGCAGCCCATCTCGAAGCGGCCGACCGCCCAGGTCAAAGCGCTGTCGGGGTCGGGACGGGCCTCGAGCGTGCTCGCCAGCGCGGCCAGCTCGCCGGCCTCGGCCTCGCTGAGGCGGTAGCCGCCCGCCCGCGTCGCCGGAGCGCCGGTGGCGATCCGCTGCCAGCAGCCCTCGCCGGTGGGGGCGAAGGCGTAGGGGCCGAGCCCGATGCCGCCGCCTTTGAAGAGCCTCATCACGCTGATCAGCTCGCGCAGCTGATTCAGCGCCCCCTCGGCGCCACCCTCGGCATCCTGCTCGGCGACGGCGAGGTACTGCGGCTCCCAGGAGGCGCGGCCCATGCCCTCGCTGCGCATCGCCTCGATCGGGGCCTCGATCGAGTCGGCGCGAACGACGCGGACGTCGTGCGGCAACTGCAGACGCTGACCCGACATGCGCAGACCGACGATCGGCACGACGAGGATGTCGGCGTCGTCGGCGTCGCGAGCTTCGGCATCGAGCGTCGAGAGGGCGCTCTCCAGCCGGACGCGGTCGAGCGAAAACTCGGTGCTGCCCTCCCAGAGGGCGGCGATGAAGTCAGTCAGCATCAGCTCCGCCCGCTCGCCTGGATCGGCGGGAACGACCTCACCGCGAGCCTCGAGATAGGCGGCGGCGACGCCGGCCTCGACCGCGGCCTCCCGGGCCGGGCCGAAGCTCGGCAGCGAGCGCAGCTCGCCGGCGTGCTGCTCGACGAAGCGCGAGGTCAGCGGCACGTAGCTGTAGAAGGCGGAGTCCTCGCCAGCGTCGGCGGCGACGTCGAAGGGGATCTGCTCGCCGCTGGCGACCAGCGTGCTGAAGCGCGTCGCGGCCTCGGTAGCTAGCCGCTTCAGCGCTTCATTGAGCAGGAAGTCACGCACGGCACAGGCTTCCGCTCTCCCAGGCGCGCTCCTGCGCCTGCACGATGCATTGCAAACACCCGGGTCTGGACGTTTGGTCTAAACGACAGCCGGCTCGGCGTCTTCGGTCAAGAGCCAGTGGGTGCCGTACTTGCGCATGTCGTCGATCAGCGGCACCAGCGCCTCTCCCTTGACGGTCAGCGCGTACTCGACCCGGGGCGGAACCTCTGGATAGGTGTGCCGCTCGACGATCCCCTCGTCCTCCAGCGCCCGCAGCCGCAGCGACAGCGTGCGCGGGCTGATCCCCTCCAGAGAGCGCTCGAGCTCGCAAAAACGGCTGCTCCCAGCGGCTAAATCGCGAATTACGAGGAGCGTCCACTTGCCGCAGACCACTTCGGCGGTGCGGCAGACGGGGCAGGTTGAGTTACTGAGAGCGCTCATCGGGCAGATCGGAACGTGAAATCGGATTGCCGTGCTTCAGCAAGTGTAGCCACATGGCTTCACTTACTGAAGCTTTGAGGAAAGCCAGACGCGATCCGGATCTAAGCCGCTTGCCGGGTTAAAGCTCGTACTGGACGAGTCCGATGAGGAGCGCATGACGCCGAGGCGCCAGAAGCTGCCCCCTGCGGAGGCGGGATTTGCGCTGATCGAGGTCCTGGTCAGCGCCGCGGTCATCGTCGTCGTCTCGGCCGGCACCTTCGGCCTGCTGCAGGCGATGACCAAAGCCTCCGGCGAGCAGCGCCACAGCTCCCAGGCTTTCGCGATCGCCCAGGAAGACCAGGCGCGCCTACGCTCGATGCAGCTGATCGCGCTCAGCCACCTCGACGAATCGAGGACGGTAACGCTGTCCGGCACCGCCTTCACGGTCCGCTCGACCGGCGTCTTCGTCAACAACAAAACCTCGTCGGTGTCTTGTGTCGGCGATGACATCTCGGCCGACTACGCGCAGGTCACCTCGGTGGTGACCTGGCCTGGGATGGCAGCCAGCGAAAAATCGGTGCTGCGCAGCATCGTCTCACCCTCGAACAACTCGATCGAGTCCACCCACGGCACCCTCACCGTCTCGGTAACCAACGAGAAAGGCGACCCCAAAGCCGGCGTCGACCTCAAAGCCGGGGTGTACAGCGCTACGACCAACGCCGAAGGCTGCGCAACCTTTCCCGACCTGCCGCAGGGCAGCCAGACCCTGGAATCCAATGGCGAAGACGCGAAACTGGTCAGCCCCAACAGCATCTACGTGGAGAAAACGCAGGCCGGCGTCGGAGCCGGTGCGGCGAAAATGACCAAACTGATCTACGACAGCCCGGGGACGATCCCGGTCAAATTCAAATACTGGGTCCCGAGCAAAGCGGAATACAAACCGGCCTCGGCCGACTCGGTGGTTGCCTTCCACACCGTGATGAAAGAAGCGAAGGTGTTCTGGACTTCGGACGGCACGCGGCAGCCCGTGGTCGAAGCCTTCCCCCTTTTCCCCTTCACCTCCGCCTACAGCGTCTACGCCGGCTCCTGCACCGCCAACAATCCGGGTGCGGGGCCGGGGACGGGTAGCGCCATTGTCCCGGTGGGCAAATCCTCGGACCCGGTGGAACTGCAGCTGCCCGCCCTGGAGGTGACCGTCAAAGAAGGATCCAAAGTCATCAAAGGCGCCAAAGTCACGATCACCGACAAAAGCTGCAAAGACCCAAAAGGCAACCTGGTCAAACGCAGCTACCTGACCAACGCGGAAGGCAAGCAGTTCACGGCCGGGTCCCTCACCGAAGCAACCGAGCCCGGCATTCCCTGGGGGACGTACGAAGTCTGCGCCTCGGCAAAAATCTCGACCAGCTTTCGTAAAAAGCCCGCCTCGGTCACGGTCCAGAACCTGGCGAACACCACCGCCCTATCCATTGACCTGAGCAGCGGCACCTCGAGCGGTGAATGCCTGTGAAGCGGCATTCCCTCATTCGCGATCAGCGCGGCGCCACCCTGATCGAGGTGACGATCGGGATGGCGACCGGGATGGTTGTGCTCTTCGCGCTGACGACGATGATCGTCGTCACGCTCCACTCCACCGCCCGGGTCAGCGCCCGCGTCGACGCGACCCAGAACGCCCGTCTCAGCGTCACCCGGATCACCGACCAGTTGCGGTCCTCCTGCGTCGCCCCGCGAATCGCCCCGGTGCGGGAGGGGAGCACCGGAACCTCGCTCCGCTTCATCCACCAGAGGGGTTCGGGGGTCGTCCTCGACCCGGTGCTGAGCAGGATCGACCTGGTCGGCGGGACGCTCACCCAATACGACTACGCGATGACCGGCGGGTCGATGCCCAGCTGGAGCTTCGCTTCCACGCCGACCTCCCAGCGCCTGCTTGCCACCGGGATCAGCCCGATCCCACCCGGCAGCGCGGTCTTCACCTACCTGGGGTACTCGGGCAAAGCAATCAACCTGGCGCTTCCGGCCGCCCCGCTCAGCGCGACGGACGCGGCCCGGACGGTCGCGGTCAGGGTCGCCTTCAGCGCCGCCCCCACCAGCACTGGCGTTGCCGACGCCGGGGCCGCCGCCCAGGTCCGCGACACCGCCTTGCTCCGCCTCACCTCGCTCGCCTTCAACAAGGAAACGGACGAACCATGCCTCTGAACGCTCGCGACGAGAGGGGCTTCACGATGATCGCCGCTGTGGCCGGCATGTCGCTGGTCGCGACGCTGACCCTGGTCGCGGTCGCCGCGGTCAGCGGCGACATCAGCCTGACCCGCGGTGACCTCGACCGCCGCCAGGCCTACGAGGCGGCGAAAGCCGGGGTCAACGAGTACGCCTTCCAGCTCAAAACCAACAACGCCTACTGGACCAAATGCACGGAAGTGCCGCCGCCAAACAAGGTCAACCAGCAAGGCGCCAAACCGCTCTTGACGAGGAACGTGCCCGGAAGCACCGGCGCGAAATACGCGATCGAGCTGCTGCCCGCGACCGGCAAAAAAGAATGCAAACCCGGCATCGAGTCGGCAACCGACAGCATGCTCGAGGCGGGCGGGCCACTGCGCGGGACGTTCCGGATCCGCTCGACCGGCTTCGCCGGTAAATCGAAAGTCGTGATCGTCGCCACCTTCAGGCCGGTCACCTTCCTCGACTACGTCTACTTCACCGAGTACGAGACCTCCGACCCCTCCAGCTACGCGTTCCCGAATCCATCGCCGCAGCTCGAAGGGGTCAACTCGCAGTGCGAAAAAGTACTCCAAGAACGCGATCTCTCAGGAAACGCTCTCGCACTGGACAAAGCTGGGCGGAACAGCGTTCCGTTCTACACCAAAGTCGATCCCAAAACGGGAAAAGTCACGGAATCGAAGTACTGCCGCGTGATCTCCTTCGTATCCGGCGACTTCCTCAATGGGCCGGTGCACACCAACGATACGTTCGCGATCTGCGGAAGCCCGAGATTCGGGCGCCCGGAAAAAAGCGATGCGATCGAGGTCGGAGCGCTGACGCCAGGATGGTATTCGACGAAAAAAATTCCTTCCGGAACTGACTGCAGCGGCAATCCCACCTTCGAAGGAACCTTCAGGATGAACGCGCCGGCGCTATCGCCACCCCCGACCAACGGCCAGCTGAAGGAAATCGTCGAACCGCAATTCAAGTTCAAAGGGCAGGTGCGCATCTGCCTCACCGGAGCGACGATGACGGTCGGCAACAACGGCACCTGCACTGGCCTCTACAACGGCGCCTTCCCCGCCAACGGGGTGATCTACGTCGAAAACGACGTCTGCCCGAGCTCCGAAGCCTATTCGCCGTTCACCGCCACCTACCCCGCGACCTCGGGCTGCGGAAATGCCTACGTTCACGGCAAATACTCCGGTCAGCTGACGATCGCCGCCGAAACCGACATCGTCGTCGACGAGGACCTGACCCGCGAAGGCGAGAGCGCGGTACTGGGGTTGATCGCCAACAACTTCGTCCGCGTCTATCACGGCCACACGGGCCAGGTCATCAACCCCACTACCTACGACCCCGAATGCAACTCCGGGACCGAGACGGGGCTCGGGAACGTGACGATCGAAGCGGCGATCCTGGCGATCAAACACTCGTTCATCGTCGATCACTACGACTGCGGAAGCAAACAGGGAACGCTGACGGTGAAAGGTGCGATCGCACAGAAGTTCCGCGGCACGGTGGGCACCGGCAGCGGTACCACCGGCTACCTCAAGAACTACAACTACGACGACCGCCTGCGTTTCCTGACGCCGCCGAGCTTCATCAAACCGGAGCAGTCGGTCGACTGGACGATCGGAAGGGAGACGATCGAATGACCGGCGACCTCTTCCCCACCCTGCGGCGCCTGCGCGGAGGAAACGACGATGGCCTCGTCGGCCTCGAGGTCGAGGCCGACAGCATCGCCGCCGCCGAGGTCCACGAGAACGGCACCGCGCAGCTGGTGACGAGCGCGATAGCGCCGCTTGCCCCTGGTGCAGTCGACGACGGCGAGGTCGCCAACGCGGACGCCGTAGCCGAGGTGCTGCGCTCGCTCTTCTCAGAGCACAAGCTCTCGCGCCGGGTGCGGCTCGGCGTCGCCAATCAGCGCGTCGTCGTGCGGACGCTGCGGCTGCCGGCGATCGAGGACCCGAAGGAGCTCGCCGCAGCGGTCCGGTTCACCGCCCAGGAGCAGATCCCGATGCCGATCGAGGAGGCCGTGCTCGACCACCGCGTGGTCGGCGGCGCCCCGGCCAGCGAAGGGATGCCGCCGCAGCTCGACGTCGTCGTCGTCGCCGCTCGCAGCGGGATGATCGACGCCTGGCTTGACGTGATGCGGGCCGCCGACCTGCAGCCGGTGGGAATCGACCTCTCCGCCTTCGGCCTGATCCGTGCCCTCGGGGACCTCCCCGAGACGAACGGGGATGACGCCGGCCAAGCCCACTACCGCCACCCTCTACTGCAACATCGGCGACGTCACCAACCTCGCGGTCGCTCGCGGTCGCGCCTGCCTGTTCACCCGCGTCTCGCCGGTCGGCCTCGAGGACGTCGTGGCTTCGCTGACCGGCGCCACTGGGCTCAGCCGCGAACACGCCCAGCAGTGGCTCGACGTACGTCGGGCTGGCACAGCCTCCGGAGTCGCTCGAAGGCGACCCGGAGACGATCACCCGGGTACGAGCGGCGCTGGAGAGCGGTGCCTCGGCGCTACTCGACGAGCTGCGCCTCTCGCTCGACTTCTACAGCGCTCAGGAGGGTGCGGTCCCGGTCGAGCGGATCGTGCTCAGCGGCCCCGGCAGCGTTGTCCCCGGCCTCGCCGAGCAGATGGAACCAGCGCTCGGGCTGCCGATCGAGAGTCGCCGTCCCGCCGCCCTCTCCGGGCTCGACGCGGCTTCCGCGGCCCGCCTCACCCTCTCCTACGGACTGGCGCTGGAGGAGTAGCTCATGCGACCAGTCAACCTGATCCCCGAGCACAAACAGCAGGGCGCCCGTAAGGCGCTGCGCAGCGGCCCCCTCGCCTACATCGTGGTCGGCGCCCTGGTCGCCGTCCTCGTCGGTGTTACGACGCTGGTCGTGACCGGCAACGAGATCTCCGACCGGGAAGCTGAAATCGCGCAGCTGCAGCGAGAAGACGCCGCCGCCAAGGCGCGCGCTGCCCAGCTCGCCGGCTACACCCAGTTCCACAGCGTCAGCGAGCAGCGTGTCGCCACCGTGACCAGCCTCGCCGACAGTCGCTTCGACTGGGAGCGGGTGATGCGCGAGCTGACCTGGTCCTGCCCGGGGACGTCTGGCTGACCGACATGACCGGAACCGCCACCCCCGAAGCCAGCGTCGAAGGATCGGGCGTCGAGATGCGCTCTTCGGTTCCCGGTCCCGCCCTGGAGCTGTCCGGTTGCGCCGAGGGACAGGAATCCGTAGCGGGGCTTGTGCAGGCGCTGAAAGAGATCGACGGCGTCACCCGCGTCGGGGTCCAGTCCTCCACCCTCGGAGAACGTGAAAGCGGGAGCGAAGCTGCGTCGGGCTCTGCCTCGACGGGGGGAGGCGACTGCCAGACCCAAGCCTTCATCGCCGAGTTCCAGATCGTGGTCGCCTTCGACGCCGCGCCGGTCGCCGCGACGAGCGGGGGAATCGAATGAAGCTGAGCGAGAGCAACAAGACGATCGTCGCGATCCTGATCCTGGCTGCCCTGGCGGTCGGCTTCTGGATCCTCCTGCTCAGCCCGAAGCGGGAAGAAGTGAGCAAACTTACGAGCCAGGCGGATCAGCTCCGCGCCTCGCTGGCCACCTCGCAGCTGCAGGTCGGCGAAGCCGAAGCGGCGAAGCGCGAGTTCCCCGGCGACTACCGACGCCTCGTGGTGCTCGGCCAGGCCGTCCCCAGCAACGAGGAAACCTCCTCGCTGCTGGTCGAGGTGAATCGCATCGCCCGCCAGGCAGATGTCAGGTTCGAAGCAATCGAACTCGATTCGTCCGGAGGAGAAAGCACCGAAGCGGCGGTGACCGAAACGGCACCCTCGGTGCCTCCACCCACGTCGGGCAGCCCGGCCGGCGTGCCGGCCGCGGCGACGGTCCCCCCCACCGAGGCCGCCGCGGCGCTGTTGCCGCTCGGGGCGACGATCGGCCCGGCCGGTCTCGGCGTAATGCCCTACAAACTCTCCTTCAGCGGCAGCTTCTTCCAGATCGCCGACTTCATCGCCGGGATCGACTCGCTCGTCCGCGGCAGCGGTGAGCAGGTCGACGTCGAGGGCCGCCTCGTCACGCTCAACGGTTTCTCCCTGACGGAAGAACAGGACCGAGGCTTCCCCTACCTGGAGGCGAGCTTCTCCGTCACGACCTACCTCACCCCGCCCGGTCAGGAAGCCGCCGCGGTGGCGGCGCCGGTCGAATCGGCCGCCGCGCCGGTCGCGACCGAATCCACTGAATCGGCCGAACCAACTGAACCGACCGAAGAATCGTCCACCACCGTCGCTGCAGCCGGCTGATGAACCTCTTCAAGAAAGGCCCAGAGATCAAGCTCTCGGAGCTGAAGGTTCCGCAGGTCCTCTCGGACCTCTACTGGGACCTCCGCGACCGCTACCTGCTGCCGGCTGTGGTGGTTCTCCTCGTCGCGATCGTCGCTGTGCCACTGGCCCTGGGCGGCTCGTCCGATTCGAGCTGGCCGGAATCGGTCGAAGACGGCAGCGTCGCCGATGCGATCGCCGGCGCCAGCGCGGTGCAGCCTGTCAGCGGCGAGCTGGTGGCGAAAGCGGCGCCGGGACTGCGCGACTACCGCCGCCGTCTCAGCGAGCTCGAGGAAAAGGACCCCTTCGTGCAGCAGTTCTCGGGCGAAAGCGAAGGCATCGTGGCCACGGCCAGCGAAGGGAGCTCGGGTGGCTCGACGGTGTCGCCGGAAAGCTCGACGGCCTCTCCCGAAACCTCCACTCCCGGCTCCACCGAATCTGCGCCGACCGAACCCTCGCCCGAGGATCCTGGCATCACCTGGTTCTCCTACGCGATGGATGTCCGCGTCGTCTCGCTGGGCGAGGCGGGCAGCGCCGCAAAGAGCGGTGCGAACGAGAGCAACACCACGGTCCGCCACAACCTGCCGGAGCTGACCGTGCTGCCGAGCCACGACGCCCCCGCGGCGATCTACATGGGCGTCACCAAGGACGGCAAGAAGGCGCTGCTGATGATCTCCGACCAGGTCCAGGGGATCTTCGGCGACGCCGCCTGTGTGCTCGGCTCGACCAGCTGCCAGCTGCTCGCCGTCGAGCCCGGCCTGCCGGTGACGATCGTCTATGGACCCGCCGAACGAACCTTCCGCATCGAAGTCCTCAAGCTCCGCCTCCTCGACACCGACCACCTGAACCGAGCGCCGCTCGGCTCCGGCAAGGACAAGAAGGGGAACAAGAACTCCGCCGAGGGCCTGGCGCAGCTCTCCCCTCGGCCCTAGGAGGGCCTCCTAGTCCCGTTTCGATTAGACGGCGATCACCGTCAGGCGCTGGCCAGGGTCAAGGAGACCGCTTGATGTCGTCAGGGTCGGAGGTCGCAATGGCAGCCCGAGCGCGCGATGCGGAGCAGACGACTTGCGCGTCCGCGATATCGAATCCACCCCGCAGCCCAAGCCGTACTCCCACCTCCTTCGCCCGTTTCTCGTCGAGAACGTCGATCTCACCCGCTTCGATCAGACGAGCGAGCGGCGCTGAGCGAGATCCCCCACGCCACGTTTGAGCGAGGACCGTCGTCGGAATGACAACCCGAGACCCCATGACCAGCGCCGCTTGCAGGATCGACTTGATCCGCCGGTCGCCACGCTCGAAAGCGATCAGGGCTCCAGCGTCGAGGACGACATCTCCCGAAAAGCCCTGTCCAGTTCCTTGCGACCCCACTCTTCCGCCTCCCTGCTAATCGGTCCGTGGATAGCGTCGGAGAGCTCGAGTGCCTCCCTCAAAGCCTGCGCCTTGCCGTTGGCTCTCAAGGCCCACTCCACGGCAGCCGAGAGATTGGGGGCCACGCCGGCCTCGACCTCTGCCCGCGCCCGTTCAAGCGCCTCTGGCTCGACGGAAATAGTTATCCGTTCTTTCATACGCGGCATCATACGCTCCTCGGACCTGCTGTTTACGGCCTGAATCGTGAAGCGAGAGATCGCGCCTGTGGCGCGTAGAGCGCGCCGACTAAGTCACGCTTCCGTCACCGACGTGTGCCGGTTACCCGAGGTAGAGGTCGATCAGCTGGTCGCCGGCGAGCATGGCGACGACGCCACCAAACGCGAGGAATGGCCCGAAGGGGATCGCCATTTTGCGGGCTTGAGAACCGTGACGGGCAATCAGAGCGAGGCCGACGAAGGCTGCCCACGAGCAGGGCGATAAGAACCGCGGGGGCGACGGCGCGGCCGAGGAAGAGGCCCATCGTCGCCGTCAGCTTGACGTCGCCGAGGCCCATTCCCTTCGGGTAGGCGAGGACGACGAGGAAGAGGATGCCGCCGGACGCCGCGGCGGCCATTGCCCGCTCGGGCAGACCACTGGGGTCGGTGGGGACCGCAATTGCCAAGCAAAGCACAGCGCCCGCGAGCAAGACCACGTTGGGAATGATGCGTCGCTCGAGGTCGGTCAGGGTCACGACCGCCAGCATCGTCACGAAGACCCAAGTCGATCGCGATCTCGGCTGGGTCGTCCCAATGGACGAGGGCCGCGGCCACGAACAGAGCCGCCACTGCCAACTCGGTCAGCGGATAGCGAGCCGAGATGTGGGCGCCGCAGCAGCGGGCCCTCCCCCGCAGCAGCAACCAGGAGAACACCGGGACGTTGTCGCGGGCGCCGATCTGGGCGCCGCAGGCGGGGCACTGAGAGCGGGCGACCGGCGATCGACATGCCGCGCGGCACCCGGTGGGCAACCGCGGTGGCGAAGCTGCCGGCGGCGAGCCCCACCACGAACGCGATCAGGGCGCCGGCGAGCATCGATGCGGAGTTGTATCCGAGCGCGCGGAGGTCTGCGCGCCGCGTGGCTCAGCGGATCACCTTGAAGCGGCGCTTCGCCGGCCTCTGCTCCCGGTTGCCGGCCAGGTCGACCGCCTTCACCTGGAAGAGTGTGAGCCCTGCGGCTGAGGCGCTTGGCGCGGAAAGGCGCTGCGCAGGCGCGCCACTTGCGGCGGTCGAGCTTGCAGAGGAAGGTCGTGCCGGGGGTTTCCCCGGCGCTGTCGAGAAAGCGGAACACGGCCGTGCGCTTGCGCGTCTTCACGCCCGGCCCCATCGTGATCCGGGTCAGCGGCGTGGTCGAATCCTCGACGTAGACGGCCGGATCCGGCGAGCAGGGCGAGCGGTCGTTGCCGCCGTCGATCGAGACGCCGTAGAAGGTGACGGTGGCATTGTCGACGAACCTGAACCCGCAGGCCGGAGGAGAACTCGGACGCGGATCCCTTCGCCAGCGGCGCGCCCTTGCAGCCGGCGTCGGCGAAGATCTCGACCTTCGCCGCGCCGGGAGCGCTGCCGGTAACGAGCGGCGTGTTGTTGTTCGCGGTGCCAGCGGGCAGCGTGCGCAGCTTCGGCGCCGGCGGCTTGCCGGGAACGTCCGGGGCCGGCGGCTCTTTGGCCGGGTCTTTCCCACCCGGGTCTTTCCCACCCGGGTTCTCGGCCGGCGGCGGCTCCTGTTTTGGCGTCACCTC
The DNA here is from genome assembly GCA_963715395.1 of uncultured Solirubrobacterales bacterium. Lineage (GTDB taxonomy): Bacteria > Actinomycetota > Thermoleophilia > Solirubrobacterales > 70-9 > VAYN01. The sequence goes on along the minus strand of OY970238.1, from coordinate 58,462 downwards.
CTGATAGGAGATCGAGGAGCTCGAGCACCCCGAAGAGATGCCGGCCAGCGTCGCGTCCGCGTAGAAGATGGTGGTCGAATTGTCGGGAACCGGGACCTGGATCCCGCTTGCGGCGAACGCCGCGCCAGTGCCAGTGGCGAGAGGCGCACCTGAGCAAGTCGCGTCGGAGAAAATGGAGACGGTCGCTTCCTGGTCGGCGGTGCCGATCAGATGCGGGAAGATTGTCGTTGGCCGGCGAGGCGGGATTCACCGAGTCGAGCACGGGCGGCTCGGGAGGCGTCGTCACCTGCCGGTAGTTGAGACCCCGCGGAGCAGGCCGAAGTTCCACTCGCATCCGTCTGAGTCGCGTAGAAGGTAGTAACCGAATCGGGAGCGATGACACCGTTCGGCGACCAGAATTCCGGTGCCCTCCAGTTCTTCGGCGGTACCCACCGCCACCACCGCCCCCGCGTCCAAGCAGGTCGGGTCCCCCTCGTAGATGGTGATAGTGGCGTCCGGATCGAGCGCCCTGCCGATCGGCCCACCGCCGCTGCGCCACCACCGCTGGCGCTGGTGCGAACGACGGAGCTGATGATTCCCCCTTCCCGGCCCTGGATCCGCGGCGTCAGCGTGATCCCGGGAGAGGCGGGATTGGTACCGGTCAGCACCGGTTTGAACGGGGCCGCCTGGGCGGTCGGGGACAGCAAGGCCCCGAGCGCCAACAGCGCTGCGAGGACCAGCAAGCAAGCGAAGGGCGGGCCACGGGGCCCGCCCTTCGGCGCTCACGTTGGAGCGATTGCATCACGGTGATGAGATCAGCCGATCCAGGTACTCCAGTCGCGGCCCCGGCGCCAGGACAACCGCCTGGTTGCCGGCTTCCGTCACGGTGCAGGGGAACGTGGTGTGCCACCCGCCTTGACCACGGAGAAGGTGTTACCGGTGGTCGAGGTGACTTTGGATCGTGTACCCGGTCGCCGGAAGTACCGCTGACGCCCAGGCTTTCCGTACCGGCTGGCTGCGGCGCAGCGGCCGGCAGGGTCGGCTCGATGACCCTCAGGGCGGCGGCATCACAAGTGGCGTAGGAGCCGGTCGGATTCTCGGTCGCGCAGGTCTCCATCGCTACCTGAGCGGAGTGAGCGTTCTCCTTGGCCTTCGCGTCCCTGGCCTTGTCTCTTCTGGTTGAAGAAAGCAGGCAGCGCGATCGCGGCCAGGATTCCGAGGATGAGCATGACGACGAGAAGCTCGATCAGCGTGAAGCCAGCCTCGCTGTCGCCGTTGAGCCGGGCGCCAATCTTTGCCCGGAGATTCTGGAGCAACATAGGTACCTCCTAGTGGACCTATCGTTTGCGCCAGAACCCGGGAATCGCCTGTTTGGCACCGAGGCACTGGCAGTCATTTGCCCTCTCCTCATCGGCGTTTGCGGAGTCACCTTTAGCCCCTGCACGCAGAGATTCGCGAAGTTCGACTTTTTGCCAAGAAGTCCCGAAAAGTGGGTGGTACCGACACAAAAAAATGCCGATCCAAATCCGGCCACGGCCGAATACTCGCGCGCGCTCACCGTACGAACGTCTAGGCCTAACGGATGTTTTCGTAGATGCTGAACATCGGCAGGTACATCGCGATCACGATGAACCCGACCATGCCGCCGACGAAGACGATCATCAGCGGCTCGATCAGCGCGGTCAGCGCCTTCACCTTGGCGTCGACCTCGGCCTCGTAGAAGTCGGCGACCTTGCCCAGCATGTGCTCGAGCTGGCCGGTTTCCTCGCCGACCGCGACCATGTGGCCGACCATCGGCGGGAAGATCGGATTTTCCTCGATCGGACCGGCGAGGGTACCGCCGCGCTTGACCGAGGCGTAGACGTCTTCCATCGCCTGCTCGATGACGACGTTGCCGGCCGTGTCGCCGGTCAGTTTGATCGCCTGCAGCATCGGCACCCCCGAGGAGACCGCCCCGGAGAAGGTGCGCGACCAGCGGGCCAGCGCGACCTTCTGGATCACGTCACCGATCTTGGCCGGCAGCTTCAGTTTGAAGCGGTCCCAGAGCTCGTTGCCACGGTCGGTCTTCTTCCATTTGAAAAAGCCCACGAAGAGCAGCACGAGGCTGGGGACGATCACGAACCAGTAGCCCGTCAGGGCGTTGGAGGCATCGACGCAGATCTGGGTCGGAAGCGGCAGCCCGGTGGCTTCCTCGGGATTTTCTTCCCCCAGTTCTTCGAAGATCTTGGCGAAGACGGGGATCACGAAAGCCACGATCGCCACCAGCACGACGACGGCGAACCCGAAGACCAGCGCCGGATACATCATCGCCGATTTGACCTGGCGCCTCAGCGCGTCGGCTTTCTCCACCTGGAAGGCGATCCGGTCCATCGCCTCGTCCAGTCGGCCGGACTGCTCCCCCGAGCGGACCATCGCCCTGAAGAGCCGGTCGTAGACCTTCGGGTGGCGCTCCATCGCCTGCTCCAGCGAGCTGCCCGCCTCGACGTCGGCGCGCACCCCTCCGGCCGACTCGCGGATCTGTTCGTCCTGGGTCTGCTCCTCGAGCGTGCGCAGGGTGCGCAGCATCGGCATCCCCGAGGCGATCAGCGTCGCGAACTGGCGCGAGAAGACGGCCAGCTCGCGCATGTCGACGCCCTGCCATTTCTTGGCGAGGTCCTCGATGTTGAACGGGTTCGACTTCTCGCTGACGTCGAGCACGATCAGGCCGCGCTGGCGCAATTGCTCGGTGACCGCGGCCTTGGACTCGGCCTCGAGCTCCCCGGCGGAGGTGGCCCCCGCCAAGTCCATCGCCCGGAACTCGAACGTGGTCGCCGACATCTCCGCCTAGGCCCCTTGGATAGTCACGGGCGGCGGTGCGCCCGCGGTCGCGGTCGCGGCTTCGTCATAGCTCAGCGGCGCCCCGCCCAGCAACCGGCTCAGCTCCTCCGGCACGGAGGCGCGCTGTTCGGCCAGCGAGCGGGTGATCTTGCCGGTGCGGACCAGGCGGGCCAGGTCGGCGTCCATCGTCTGCATCCCCACCGCCCCCGAAGTCTGCAGAGCCGCGTAGATCTGATGCGTTTTGCCCTCGCGGATCAGGTTGCGCACCGCCGGCGTCGGGATCAGCACCTCGCAGGCGACGGTCCGTCCCTGGCCATCGACGGTCGGCAGCAGCTGCTGGGTGACGATCCCCTGCAGGGCGATCGAGAGCTGCGTCCGCACCTGTCCCTGCTGCTCGGGCGGGAAGACGTCGATGATGCGATCGACCGTCTGCGCGGTCGACTGGGTGTGCAGGGTGGCGAAGACGAGATGGCCGGTCTCGGCCGCGGTCAGGGCGGTGGAGATCGTCTCCAGGTCGCGCATCTCGCCGACGAGGATCACGTCGGGATCCTCTCGCAGGGCGGCGCGCAGGCCGAGCGCGAAGTCTGGAGCGTCGGAGCCGATCTCGCGCTGGTTGACGATCGAGCTTTTGTGCTGGTGCAGGAACTCGATCGGGTCCTCGATCGTGAGGATGTGGTCCTGGTGGCTGCGGTTGATCACGTCGATCATCGCCGCCAGCGTCGTGCTCTTGCCGGAGCCGGTGGGGCCGGTGACGAGGACGAACCCGCGCGGTTTCTCGCAGAGGTCGCGCAGCACCTGTGGCACGCCAAGGGAGTCCAGCGCCGGGATCTCCTGCGGCACCAGGCGGAAGGCAGCACTGACCGTGCCGCGCTGGAAGAAGCAGTTGACGCGGAAGCGGGCGACGCCCGGGATCGCGTAGGCGAAGTCGAGCTGCTGGTTGTTCTCGAAGCGCTTGCGCTGGTCGTCGTTGAGGATCCCGTAGACGATCTCCCGCGTCTGCTGGGAGTTCAGCACCGGGAAGCCCTCGAGCGGGCGGATCTTGCCCTTGTCGCGCATCGCCGGCGGGAACCCCGGGGTGATGTGGACGTCGGAGCCTTTGGTCTCGACCATGTGGCCGAGCACGGCGGAGAAGTCGAAGTCAGGCAGTGACACGGAGAACCTCCTCGAGGCTGGTGTTGCCGGCTCGAACCTTGGAGACGCCGTCCTCGCGCAGGGTCAGCATCCCCTCTTCGCGAGCGACGGCCGCGATTTCGGGCTCGGCGGCGTGGGCGATCGTCATCTCCTTCAGCTGGTCGCTGAGGCTCATCACCGAGTAGATCCCGACCCGGCCGCGATAGCCGCTGTTGTTGCAGCGCGGGCAGCCGACCGGCTCGTAGGCCTCGACCTCCGCCCCCACCTTCACCCCGGCCTCGAGCAGCGCCTGCACCGGGATCACAGCGCGGCGCTTGCAGCCGGAGCAGAGCTTGCGGGCCAGCCGCTGCGCGACCACACAGTCGACGGCGGAGGCGGTGAGGAAGGTCTCGATGCCCATCTCGTTGAGGCGGGCGATCGCCCCCGGGGCGTCGTTGGTGTGCAGCGTGGTCAGCATCATATGGCCCGTCAGCGCCGCCTCGATCGCGATCCGCGCCGTCTCCGCGTCGCGGATCTCGCCGACCATGACGATGTCGGGATCGGCGCGGAGGATCGAGCGCAGGCCACGGGCGAAGTCGAGGCCGGCCTTGCGGTTGACGTTCATCTGGTTGATGCCGTCGATCCGGTACTCGACCGGGTCCTCGATCGTGATGATCTTCTTCTCGACCCCGTTCAGCTCGGCCAGCGCCGCGTAGAGCGTGGTCGACTTGCCGGAGCCGGTCGGCCCAGTCACCAGCACGGCGCCGTAGGCCTGCTGGAAGGCGTCCTCGAAGCGGGCCCGGGCGGAACCGTCCATGCCGAGGTCGTCGAGCGTGCGCTGCGAGTTGCTTTCGTCGAGGATGCGGATCGTCGCCCCCTCGCCGCGCTGGGTCGGCAGGGTGGTGACGCGGAGGTCGATGCGGCGCTCCTCGACCGAGACGCTGACGCGGCCGTCCTGGGGAACCCGTTTCTCGGCGATGTCGAGCTCGCTCATGATCTTCAGGCGCGAGATCACGGCGCCGATCATCCGCTTCGGCACGTGCGCCGCCTCCTTCAGCACGCCGTCGACCCGGAAGCGGACCCGCAACTCTCCCTCGGCTGGCTCCAGGTGAACGTCGGAGGCGCCCTCCCCCACCGCCTGCGCGAGCAGGCTGTAGACGAGCTTGATCACCGGCGCGTCCTCGGCGCCGACCTGCATCTCGCTGACCGCGGCGAGCCCTTCTTCCTCCTCCGCCTCCTCCTCGTGCTGCTCGATGATCGCCTCGGCGGCGGCGTTCTGCAGCGTGCCGAGGCGCGAGAGCAGCGACTCGACGTCGGCTTTGGCGGCGACGGCGATGTGGCAGTCGAGGCCGGTGGCGATCTGGATGTCGTCGACCGCAAGCACGTTGGCCGGGTCGGAGGCGGCGACCAGCAGCGTCTTCGAGTCGAAGTAGCCGACCGGGACCGCCATGTAGCGACGCGCCATCGTCACTGGGAACAGCGCCGCCGCGGCGACGTCGACGTTGTAGACGGCGAGGTCGAGATGGTCGAGGCCGTAGCGCTCGGCCGTCGCTCGCGCGAGCTGGTCCTCGCTGATCGCGCCCTGCTCCAGCAGCAGCGACTCCGGCGTACGGCCAGCGGTGCGGGCAGACTCGATCGCCGCCTGCACGACCTCCGCCGAGACGGAGCCGAGCTCGATCAGGACATCGGTGATGAAGCCGCGCGAATGACCGCGCCGCAGCGGCGGCGTCAGCCCGGGCGTGCCCTGCTCCTCCGTCGGCGGCAGCGCCGGTGCCGCCGAGCTGCCGGAGTCCGGGACGGGCTGCAGGTGGCTCGGGTACTGAAACCTGTCGTTGGAGCTCATCGCCGCGCTCAGCCCGGGTCGTAGGTCGTTTCGGGACCCTCGTAGCGGGCGTCGACGACCGCCTGCACGATGCTCTGAGGGGTCTGGAATCCGTAGTCAACGCTGGCCTGCGGGGTGCCTTCGCTGAGCTTCCGCGGCCGCATCACCACCAGCGCCGGGACCTGCTCGACTTCGGCGCCGAGGGTGATCGCCGCGTAGCGGGAAATCTGCTTCGCGGGGACGACGAAGAGGGCGACGTCGGGGTAGCCCTCGAGGCCGCGCACCGAACCGGCGACGAGCCGGTCGTCGATGCCGCCGTCGTGGACGACCAGCAGCACGACGGTCTTGCCGGCGTTGTAGGCCGCGGCGACGGGTGCGGGCATCGGCGGCGGCGGGATCGAGGTCGGCAAAGCCGAGGCTTCGGCCGTAGCCGCTTCAAGCGCACCTTCCACCGCCCCTTCGACGGCTTCCCCGGGAGTTGCCCCGGTCGCGGTGGCGCTGGCTTCGGTGCCGGCGACGGAGACGGTCGCCGCGGTCGGCGCTTCGGCTTCTTCTTCGCCGCCGCCGGGTTTCAACAGCATGAAAGCAACCACGACGATGAGGATCACCACCAGCCCGATCTGCGCCATCGGGTTGTCGTTCAGCTTCTCCCTCATCGCGCCACCGGCTCCTCGCTGCGTTCGAGCTGCTCGATGCCACTGGCACGCTGGCCGCCGGCGGCGAGCATCAGCTTGAAGTCGTGCGGGCTGGAGGCGTAGTCCATCGCCGTCTCCTCGGTGATCCGCCCCTCCATCGCGTAGCCGAGCAGCGACTGGTCGAAGGTGCGCATCCCGTAGTACTCCCCTTCGGAGATGACCTCGGTGATCTTGCCGGTTTCTTCGGGGTTGAGGATCAGGTCCTGAACGCGGCCGGTGACGACCATCACCTCCGAGGCCGGCACCCGCCCCTCGCCGGTCACGTCGGGTACGAGCCGCTGCGCGATCGCTCCCCTCAAGGTCGAGGACAGCATCACCCGCGCCTGCTGCTGCAGGTGCGGTGGGGAAGAAGTCGATGATCCGGTTGATCGTCTCGGTCGCGTCGAGCGTGTGGACCGTGGAGAGCACGAGGTGGCCGGTCTCGGCCGCGGAGAGCGCGGTGCGCACCGTCTCCTCGTCGCGCATCTCGCCGATCAGGATCACATCGGGGTCCTGGCGCAGGACCCGCCGCATCGCGCGGCCGAAGCTCCTCGTGTCGGAGCCGACTTCGCGCTGGTTGACGATCGAGCGTTTGTCGGCGTGCAGGTACTCGATCGGGTCCTCGAGCGTGACGATGTGCCGCGCCCGGGTGCTGTTGATGTGGTCGATCATCGCCGCCAGCGTCGTGCTCTTGCCCGAGCCGGTGGTGCCGGTGACGAGAACGATCCCGCGCTGCTCCTCGGCCAGGTTGCGGACCACATCAGGCAGGCCGAGGTCGTCGATCGAGCGGATGTCGAACGGAATCGCGCGACAGACGATCGAGATCGACCCGCGCTGCCTGAAGCAGTTGACGCGAAAGCGAGAGACACCACTAAGCGAGTAGGAGAAGTCGGCCTCGCCGTCCTCCTCGAACTCGGCCACCGAGCGAGCCTCGGCGAGATCGCGAAATGCCTTCTCGGTGTCCTCCTCAGTGAGGTCCCCGAACCCCTCAAGCGGAATCAGTTCCCCGTGCATGCGAGCAACCGGCGGCGAAGCCACCTTCACGTGAAGGTCAGATCCCTCCCGCTCGACGAGAGTGCGCAGCGCTGAATCAATCTCAAACATCCCGAGCTTTATCGGCTGGGGCTCGACACGGCTTAAACGGCGGTACTACGCGGTGCATGAGGGTCCCGGTGGGCCTCTGGGCGAATTGACTCGCGCGGCCCTATGGGCCGCTACTCGGGGCCCTGGTGCGCGGCCTCACGGCCGCGCAGGAATCAGATTGCATATCGCCGCTTCGCGACATTCGCCCAGAGGCCCACCGGGACCCTCCCCATCGGCCAAAGCGGCTGTTCATCCAGCAGGAGCCCCAGCCGAGCGCTCTCCAGATGAGGGGGCTACCCGGAGCCGGGCTGGGGGGCCGGTACCCCTCTGGGCGAATGTGGCCGAAGGCGCGATATGCAATCTGTCTTCTGCCCGCCATAGGCGGGCTCGAACTGGGCGGAGCATGCCCCCTTTAGGGGGCGCGACAAATTCGCCCAGAGGGGTACCGGCCCCCCAGCCTCGTCCCTAGAACTAAGCGACCTCGCGCAGTTTCTGAGCCTCGCCCAGCGACTGCAGCTTTTTAAGCGACTGGTTCTCGATCTGGCGGATCCGCTCGCGGGTGACGTTGAAGGTGCGGCCGACCTCGTCCAGGGTCCGCGGGTGCTCGCCGCCGAGCCCGTAGCGGAGCTCGAGCACGCGGCGCTCGCGGTAGGAGAGGTTCTCGAGGGCTTCCTTCAGCGCCTCTTTGGTCAGCAGGTCCGCGGCGCGGTCGAACGGGGACTCGGCCTTCTCGTCGGCGATGAACTGGCCGAACTCGGACTCCTCCTCGTCGCCGACCGGCTTCTCCAGCGAGACCGGAGCCTGAGCGGAGCGCTTGATCGAGTCGACCTCCTCGGGATCGATCCCCGTTACCTCGGCGATCTCCTCCGGAGTCGGCTCACGGCCCAGCTCGGTGACCAGCTTGCGCTCGGCGCGGCCGATCTTGTTCAGCTTCTCGACCACGTGGACCGGAATCCGGATCGTGCGCGCCTTGTCGGCGAGCGCGCGGGCGATCGCCTGGCGAATCCACCAGGTCGCGTAGGTCGAGAACTTGAACCCCTTGCGGTAGTCGAACTTCTCCGCCGCGCGGACCAGGCCCAGCGTCCCCTCCTGAATCAAGTCGAGGAAGGGAAGACCCTGGTTTCTGTAGTTTTTCGCGATCGAGACGACCAGGCGCAGGTTGGACTCGACCATTTTCTGCTTCGCGTCGAGGTCGCCGCGCTCGATGCGCTTGGCGAGTTCGACCTCCTCCGCGGCGGTCAGAAGGCGGACTTTGCCGATGTCCTTGAGGAACAACTGCAGCGAGTCCGTGGTCATGTCCGGTTTTAGGTCGAGCGCCTGTTTCTGACGGCGCCGGCCTTTTTTGCCGGTGTCGGCGGGCATCGCATCCGCAGCCGCTTTCTGGGCCGGGTCCATGTCCTCGACGAGCTCGATCCCCGACTTCTCGAGGTGCCCGTAGAGGTCCTCGACGTCCGACTCGTCGAGATCGACCTCGGACACGGCCGAGGCGATGTCGCCGAAGGTCAGCACGCCAAGCTGCTGCCCGCGATTGATGAGGCCTTTGACCTCCTCCAACTCCTGAAGCTCTGCTACCAGCATCCTGATCTACTCGTTTCCCTAGCGCTTCGTGTTTAGTCCAGGTAATGAAATGTCGCCGCGAGCCAAAAGTCGCGCCGGTCGACAAAAAGCGGACCGGCGACCTGGTCCGCGAAGAAACCTTCAACATCATCAGCATCTGAAACTGCAAGTGGCCCGGAGGGCGAGCGTTGAAATCTGCGTCAAACGCTTGTTCGTATCGTAGTCGCTTCAGTTTGTGAAGTCAATGCCCCGCTCGCCGCGACATCCGAAACCCTGGCTGCGTGCCTTCTGGCGGCGCGCTTACGAGGAGAACGTAACGGGCCTCTCGGCGATGGTCGCCTACAACCTGATGCTGGCGGTCTTCCCCTTCGCCCTGCTGGTCCTCTTCGTCTTCGGCCAGGTACTGAAGATCAGCGGGGTCGAGACCAGCGTGGTCAACGACCTCGAGCGCCTCTTCCCCAGCGTCGAGCAGCAGACGCTGACCGATGCCCTCAACCGGATTCAGGACAACTCGGCGACGATCGGAATCGCCGCTTTCATCGGCTCGCTCTGGATCGGCGCCTCCTTCTGGGGGGCGATGGACACCGCCTTCTGCCGCATCTACCACGTCGAGTGCCGCGGCTGGGTCGAGCAGAAGCGCTTCTCCTTCGCGATGCTCGGCGTCGTCCTGCTCTTCATCGCCGCCAGCATCTTCGTGCCGACGATCGAGAGCACGCTCCTCTCCAGCACCGACCGCCTCCCCTTTGGCCTCTCCAGCATCAAGGCGATCGACACGATCCTGCTGCTGGGCGCGGCCCTGCTGGTCACCTTCGGCATCTGCGCGGTGATCTTCTGGGCGGTGCCAAAAGGGCACATGCCCTGGCGCGCGGTCTGGCCCGGGGCGGCCTTCGTCACCATCGCCGCCGGCCTCGCCAACTGGCTCTTCCCGATCTACCTCTCGAACGTCTCCAGCCTCTCGCGCTTCGGCTCGACCCTGGGCTTCGTGCTCATCGCCCTGCTCTGGTTCTACGTGCTCAGCCTCGCCCTGCTGGCCGGAGCGGTCATCAACTCCCTGCGCTACGAGCTTCACGACACTGGCGAGTTTCCTTATCGCGGCAAGGAGCCCTGTGGCTGCGAGGAATCGGCAAGCACAAGCCCGGCGCCGAACGTATCGTCGGCTTCTAAATAAAAACTGTCATATTTCAGGATCTGAGTGGGACGTTCGCGTCTGCACTCAGGAAAGTTTGTAGAAGAGTCGCCGGGGTACGCGGCTCAAGAGATTGAAACAATCGCTTTGATGCAAAAACAGCGGGGTACTGAGGTTGTGCGAAGCGTTCTAGAGCCGACTGTTCCGAAAGACGTTGGTGCGCTCTCGCAGCGCCAGCGAATCATCACGGCGATGGTCGAGAGCTGCGCCGAGAAGACCTATGCGGCGACCACGATCGCCGACATCGTCCGCCGCGCCAGCATCTCCCGCACGACCTTCTACAAACGCTTCGACGGCAAGCGGGAGTGCTTCGACGCCGCTCTGGACTGGTGCATCGAGGAGCTCCGGAGCGTGGCGGTGGGGGCCCATTCGAGTGCCGACTCGCCGCCGCAGGCGGTGCGCAAAGCGGCAGCGGCGACCCTGCGCCTGATGGCCGCCAACCCCGCCCTCGCGCAACTGGTGATGGGCGAAGCGGTCTCGGTCGAACCGGCGGTCGTCGAGCGTTATCGCAGGCTGCTGATCCCTGCGTTCGAGCACCTTTGGGAAGAAGGCGAGACCCAGGGCGACGTGCACACCGATCCACGACTCGCCTTTGGTCGCGCTCAGGTCCTTATCTACAACCGCATCCTAAGTGGTGACATCACGACCTTGCCCGCCTTGCTGCCGGAAGTCGTCTATCTCTCGATCCTGCCGTTCGCCGGCCACGACGAGGCGCTGAAGCAGGCCCGCCTGGCCGGGGACGATGCCGCCGCAGAACCCGGTGACCGATAACAGCGACGACCTGCGGAGGTGGCGTCTGCCGCGGGGTCGTCACGGCCTGCCGCGGGAGCTCGTCGCCCGCTCCCAGCGCGAGCGGCTGCTGGCCGCCGTCGTGCGCGTAACCGCGCACAACGGTTACGAGTCGACCTCCGTCGCCGACATCCTCGAAGAGGCGGGCGTCGGCAGAGAGAGCTTCTACGAGCTCTTCGAAGACAAAAAGGATTGCCTCCTGGCGGCGCGCAGCATCCTCGTCGACGACCTCGAAGCAACGGTCAAGGCGGCTTACTCTGAGCCCGGTCCCTGGGTCGAGCAGGTTCGCAACGGCCTCGCGGCGATGCTCGACTGGTTCGCCGCCGACCCAGCCGCAGCGCGGGTCGTCGTGGTCGAGCTGGCGGCGGTGGGACCCGCTTCGCGCGAGCTTTTCCAAGCTGATTTCGCCCGTTTCACACATCTGGTCGATGCTGGCATCGACCAGGACGAACCGGTGCCGGGCCTGTCGCAGGCGGCGGGACTGGCTGTCGGCGCGGCGCTGGCCCGGGTCTACGAGGAGATAGTTCGCAACCGCGCGGCACAGCTGCCCGAGCTCTTGCCCGACCTCACCTACGAGGTCCTGGTTCCGTTCGTCGGCGAAGAGGCGGCGCAAGCCGAGCGGCGCCGGGCCGGCGAAACGGACGGCGGCGGCGTCTGACCCAGAAGCGGGGAGCGGTGGCGGGTGGATGGTTCCCGCCACCGCCGCCCCGTGCGATCGGCGCCAGCGCACCTGCGCCGTCGTCGCACCCTGCGCCTGTTCAGCGCAAGTTCAAAGCCGCGTGGAGTCCGAGCACCAGGCCTTCGGCGAGCTGCCTGCCGCCACCGCCGAGGCGAAGATGACCGACGCTGCCGGCATCAACCGCGTTGAACCAGGTGGCGAGCGAGCCGGCGGCATAGGCTCCAGGTGGCGGTTCCAGCTCGGAGACACAAGAGACGACCCGCCCTTTTTCCACCTGTACCTGGACGCTGACGGACTCGCCCTCGCTTCGCTCCACCTCGAGCTGACACGAGCCCATCGCGGCGGCGGGGAGCCCCACCAGCGGGATCGCCAGCATGAAGGCCGCTTCGATATCGCCCTGGCTGACGGGTGTCGTCTGGCTGCGCATGTGGAGCCGCTCGCAGCGGCTGGCCACCGCGAGCGGCATGATGCCCCGCCGCGCCCAGCCGGTGACGGCGTAGGGGGTGCCGGCGCCGCGGCTGGGCTGAGCCTCGACCAAGCCGGCTATGCGCATGCTCGAGAGACGCCGCTCCAGCGCCGGGTAGCTGAGGCCGGAGATCATGCTGTCGAGCTCGGTCAGCGACTGCGGTTTGGCGGCGAGCGTGCGCATCATTGTCGAGCCCCAGCCGTCGACCAGCGCCTTGACCGCGCCCTTGGCGGCGGCGCTCTCAAGCGAGATCGGGCCGTCGGGGGACTGGCGCAGCCAGGCCTCGAGACGCCCGCCGACGCGAATCAGCTCATGCCCCATCGGCGTCAGCTCGTTCTCGACCGCGTACGGCATCCGCTCGGTCGGCCGTTTGCTCAGCACGCCGAGCTCGCCGAGCGTCGCCAGGTGCCCGCGCAGCGTCGTCTGGGCGGGCAGTCCGGTCGCTTTCCGCAGCTCGGCCAGCCGCATCGGGCATTCGCTGAGGGCGCGGAGAATGAGGAAGTTGAGCGGCGTTGCGAGGACCGAAAGTGCCCGTGCCCCCGCTCGGGGCCTAGCGGTGTCTACCGCCGTCAGGCTGGCGGCCTCATCGCTGGACGAGACGTCATCACGGCTGGCCACGCTCCCACCAGCACGCAGGGTATCAGAGGGTTTTGTATCGGAACAAATACGTTCTACACACGAACATGCCAGTTCTCTACGGCGCGGCGCAGTGCTTTCGGCAGGGGCGTACGGTCGATCGCGGGCAGCGATCGCATCCCCTCCGGGTCGGTGACAACCGTTTCGGTCGCCAGGCCCTCGATCAGGGGACGGGCCACGCCGGCATCGACGGGCGTCACCAGGCCAATCCAGAGCGAAGAGAGATGGGGGCTGAGAACAGGGACGGTGAGGCGTAGTGGCGGCCGCCTTTTCAGCGCCCGCGCGAGCTCGTCGATCATGCCGCCGTAGGTGGTGACGTCTGGGCCCGCGATCTGGATTTCGCGATCGAGCGGCGCCGCCGGGTCGCGGGCAGCCGCCAGGTGGGAGATGGCATCGTCGATCGCGATCGGCTGAGTCCGGGTAGTGACCCAGCGCGGGGTGATCATCAGCGGTAGGCGGCGGACGAGGTGGAAGACGGTGAGGAAAGACTCGCTGCCGGCGCCAATCACCGCGGCGGCGCGGAAGTAGGAGACCGGGACCGCTCCGGCACGCAGCGTCTCCGCGGTTGCGTGGCGGCTATCCAGGTGCTTCGACCCCTCCCCCAGCCCGCCCAGATAGGCGATCCGCCGCACCCCGGCCGCCGCCGCGGCGGCGGCGAAGTTCTCGGCCCCCCGCTTGTCGCGCGCGGCGAAGTCACCGTCGCCCCCGCGGCCCATGGAGTGGACCAGGTAGTAGGCGACGTCGACGCCCTCGAGCGCGGGGCCGAGCGAGGCGGGGTCCAGCACGTCCGCCTCGCGCACCTCGCAGCCCGCTGCGCTCAGATCAGCGGCGCGCTCCGGCTCGCGCGCCAGCGCTCGCACCTTGCAGCCGTCATCCAGCAGACGCCTGCAGAGAAGTCCCCCGATGTAGCCGGTGCTGCCGGCGACCGCGATCACACGGTCGCACTACCCGCCCGGGGCGTTTTCAGCCGTAGCGCTCGCCGATGATGTCGCGCAGCTTGGCGCGGTCATGGCGGGCGTGGACGCGGCGGACGGTGCCCGAGCGAGAGCGCATCACCAGCGATTCGGTGGTGGCGCCGGCGCCGCGGTAGCGCACGCCCTGGAGCACGTCGCCGTCGGTGACGCCGGTGGCGGAGAAGAAGACGTCTTCGCCGGAGCAGAGATCGTTGGCTGTGAGCACGCGGTCGAGGTCATAGCCGGCATCGATCGCGGCCTGGCGCTCGCCGTCGTCGCGCGGCCAGAGGCGGCTCAGCAGCTGGCCGCCCATCGACTTCAGGGCGGCGGCGGAGAGCACGCCCTCGGGCGTGCCGCCGATGCCCCAAAGCAGGTCGACCGGGGAGCGTTCGCTGACCGCAAGCAGCGCCGCCGAGACGTCGCCGTCGCTGATCAGGCGGATACGGGCGCCAGCCTCGCGCACTTCGTTCATCGCCTCCTCGTGCCGGGGGCGGTCGAGCATGACGACAGTCACGTCGCCGACGCTGCCGCCCTTGCGCTCGGCGATCAGCTTCAGGGTCTCCGGCAGTGGCCGGTCGAGGTCGAGCAGATCGGCGATCTCCTCGCCACCGGCCATCTTTTCCATGTAGACGCAGGGCCCGGGATCGAACATCGAGCCGCGCTCGGCCAGGGCGATCACGGCGAGGGCACTGGGCATACCGCGGGCGCAGAGCGTGGTTCCCTCGAGCGGGTCGACGGCGATGTCGACCACGGGCGGGCTGCCGTCGCCGATCTGCTCGCCGTTGAAGAGCATCGGCGCTTCGTCCTTCTCACCCTCGCCGATCACGACGACGCCGTCCATCGCGACCGAGTCGAGCACGAAGCGCATCGCGTCGACCGCGGCACCGTCGGCGGCGATCTTGTCGCCACGTCCCACCCAGCGAGCCGCGGCCAGCGCCGCCGCCTCGGTCACCCGCACCAGCTCCAGGGCGAGGTTGCGGTCCGGCTTCGTCTGCGAAGGATCCGGCATCGGCGCCGCAGGCTATAGGGTCGCGGCATGTCCCAGCGCTGGGGGTTGACGCTGCCGCTGCCCGGCATCTCGCTGGCGGATCACGAGCAGCACGTGAAGCGCGCCGAGGCGGCCGGCTACACCGACCTCTGGAGCGGCGAGACCGCCGGCCCGGACGGCTTCACGCCGCTGGCGCTGAGCGCCGCCTGGACCGAGCAGGCGCGGCTTGGGACCGGGATCGTCGGCGTCTTCCAGCGCGGCCCGGCGCTGCTGGCCCAGGAGGCGGCGGCGCTGGCGAGCGCCTCCCGCGGGCGCTTCGTGCTCGGCATCGGCTCCTCCTCGGACCGGATCGTCGAAGGCTGGAACGGGATCCCCTTCGAGAAACCACTGAGCAAAGTGCGCGAGACGCTCGACTTCCTGCAGACCGCACTGGCCGGCGAGCGCACCACCACTGGCTTCAAGCTCGAATCGCCGCCGGCCGAGCCGATGCCGATCGTCTTGGCGGCGCTGCGGGGCAAGATGCTGCAGCTGGCGACGGAGCGTGCCGCTGGCGCCTTCACCAACTTCCTGCCGCTGGGTGGGCTGCCCAAGGTGACCGCCCAGCTCGCCGGCGCGCCGCCGGGGTTCGAGCTGCTCTGCCGCTTCTTCTGCATCCCCGGCGAGCGCGAGCAAGTCGAGCCGCTGGCCCGCTTCATGTTCTCCTCCTACATCACCGTGCCGGTCTACACCGCCTTCTACCGCTGGCTCGGCTACGGCGAGCAGATCGACCCGATGGTCGCCGCCTGGGAGGCCGGCGACCGCCAGGCGGCCGCGGCGGCGGCGCCCTGGGAGGCGATCGAGGAGATGTTCATCTTCGGCACCCCCGAGCAGATGAAGGAGCGCCTGGCCGCCTTCGTCGCGGGCGGCATCACGCTGCCGATCCTGACCCCGATCGTCACCCCTGACAAGCTCGCCGGGATGATCGAGGCGCTGGCCCCGGCCTAGTCCCGGGCTTCGGCTTTCTCGGCCAAGCCGGCGTAGGCGTCCGGGCGGCGGGTGGCAAGCAAAGGGAACAGCTCCAGCCAGTCACGGCGCTGGTCGAGATCGAGGTCGGCGACGAGCACCGCCGGTTCGTCGCGCGGCGCCTGCACCAGGATCCGCCCGTAGGGGTCGGAGATGAAGGAGGAACCGTAGAAGCGCAGCGGCCGCTCCTCGCCGGTGCGGTTGACGGCAACCATGAAGGTGCCGTTGGCGATCCCGTTGGCGACGATCACTCGCTGCCAGAGCGGCTCGGTGTCGAAGCCCGGGTGGTCGGGCTCAGAACCGATCGCGGTCGGGTAGACCAGCACCTCGGCCCCGGCCAGGCTGTAGGCGCGGGCGAGCTCGGGGAACCACTGGTCCCAGCAGGTAGGCAGGCCGAGCCGGACGTCGCCGAGGCCGATCACCGGGAAGGCCTCGGGACCGGCGGGGCCGGGCCGGAAATAGCGGTCCTCGTGATAGCCGGCGGTGACGGGGATGTGCAGCTTGCGAGTGCGCGCGACCAGCTCGCCGTCGGGGGCGACGAGGATCGCAGTGTTGAAGCCGAGCCCGTCCTCGCCCTCGGCGCGCTCGTAGAGCGAGGCATGGACGTGGATGCCGGTCGCCGCCGCCATGCGGGCGGCGAAGCGGTGCGTGGGTCCACCGGGCAGCTCCTCGGGCTCGATGACGGCGGCTGAGGGGCCAGCGGGGTCGACCGCGAAGTAGCGGCTCAGGGTCAGCTCCTGCAGGCAGACCAGCTGCGCCTCCTCGCGGGCCGCCAGCTCGATCCCCATCGCCAGCGCCGCTTCGTGCTCGTCGGGGTCGGGGTGCCAGCGCTGCTGCACGGCGGCGACCCGGAACGGCGGCCGGCTCGGGGGCCGGGTGCGGGCGGGCGACTCCGGCGGCTCCGTGGCGACGATCAGCCGGATCTCCTCCATGGGCGGACAATAGGTCACGTGAGCACCCGGCTCTACTCCTCGCCCCGCGCCGACGGCTATCGGATGCCGGGCGAGTTCGAGCCGCACCAGGGCTGCTGGATGGCCTGGCCCGAGCGGCCGGACAACTGGCGGCTCGGCGCCAGGCCGGCGCAGGAGGCCTACGCCGCGGTGGCGGAGACGATCGCCCTCTCCGAGCCGGTGACGATGGCGGCTTCCGCGACCCAGCTCGCGCGCTGCCGCTCGCTGCTCTCCCCCGCGATCCGCGTCGTCGAGCTGCCCAGCGACGACGCCTGGATCCGCGACACCGGCCCGACCTTCGTCGTCGACGGCGAGGGCGGTCGCCGGGGGGTCGACTGGGAATTCAACGCCTGGGGTGGGATCTACGCGCCCTGGGACCGCGACGAACGCGTCGCCGCCCGCGTGCTGGAGATCGAAGGAACCAATCGCTACCGGCCGCCGCTGGTGCTGGAGGGCGGCTCGATCCACGTCGACGGCGAGGGCACGGTGCTGACCACCGAAGAGTGCCTACTCAACCGCAACCGCAACCCGGACCTCTCCAAGCAGGAGATCGAGTTGTTACTCCTCGACTTCCTCGGTGCCGAGAAGGTCGTCTGGCTTGGCCGCGGCGTCTTCGCGGACGAGACCGACGGCCACGTCGACAACCTCGCCTGCTTCGCCCGCCCTGGGCTGCTCCTGCTGACCTGGAGCGACGACGAGTCCGACCCCCAGCACGCGATCTCCCGCGACGCACTCGAGCGCTTGCGATCGGAAACCGATGCCCGCGGGCGCCCCTTCGAGGTCGTCAAACTGCCCGCCCCCGGCCCCCTGACGATCACTGCCGAGGAGGCCGCCGGGGTCGAGCCGCGCGAGAACACGCTGCCGCGGCGCGCCGGCAACCGCCTCGCCGGCTCCTACGCGAACTTCTACCTGGCGAACTCGCGGGTGGTGGTGCCGCTGCTGGACGAGCGCCACGACGACGAGGCGCTGGAGATTTTGCGCGGCTGCTTCGCCGAGCGCGAGGTCGTAGGCGTCCCCAGCCGCGAGATCCTGCTCGGTGGCGGCAACGTCCACTGCATCACCCAGCAGGTGCCGGCCTGACCGGGGGCGAATCGATTCAGGGCGTCGCCGGTTGCGGCGGTGACACGATCTGGCGTGCCCAGTGGGCGTCCTTCCACTCCCGGCGCACCGTCATCATCGCCCACACGATCGCCACCGCGAGGGTGACGGCGGCGCCTGCCCAGCGCCAGCTCGAACCCGCCGAACCGGCTGGTGGCACCACGACCAAGGCCAGGCCGACGAGAAAGACGGAAAGGCCGAGCTGAAAGCTCCATTGCGAACGGCGCGTCCAGTCGCGATAGCGCTGGGTGAGGTCCGTATGAGCCGCGCGCTGGCTATTGACGACGTCCTCCTCGGAGCCGCCCTTGGGCCCGGAGACCCGGTCCTGAACCTCTTCGAACGTCATGAAGTGCGACTGGCCGCGGATCCAAGCCTGCATCGAGGCGAGCAGCAGCAGCACGGCGAGCGCCAGCGCAGCGAGGGTCGGGCCCGGCCACTTGATCGACCCCGCGTTGGTCCCGACGACTCCGATCAGGGCCCCGATCAGGCCGGCCAGCATCGGCGCGGCCGAGTTGGCGATGCGGTCGGCGACTTCGACGGTCGCCCGGGTGGGTGGCGGCAGCTCTGCCAAGGCGCCTACCGGAACTGGTCGCACCCCGGCCTGTGCACTCCGTCGAGCCCACCGCAGGTGCAGATCAGCACCTCGCCATAGCTGACCGGCGTGACCAGCCCGATGTCCCCGTGCAGGGTCGCGGGAAGGTCGCCGATGCTGTCGATTGCGAGGCTGCCCCGCCCGTGAATCTCGACCTCTGGCAGCGCCGGCGCGAAGGCCTCGTCGTCGAGGCCGGTAAAGACGGCGTAGTGGATCTCTCCCTCGCCGCGCCAGCGGCGGATCGGCGTGCCTCCCAAGCGCTCGCCGGCAGCGTCGAGCGCCGTTGCGGCAACCGCCGCCGGAATGTCTCCGCTCGGCACGAAACCGACCACGGTCACGCCTTCCATAGGGGAGCAATACCAATTACTCAGAGAACCCGCTTGTACTCTGGCCGAATCCGGTACTAGACGCGCCGCGCCAGCGAGAGCGTGTAGTCGCCGGCGGCATCGGTGAACCAGCCGGCAAGCTCGAGGCCGGCGCCCGCGTATACGGATTCGAGCCGCTCGCGGGTGAACTTGGTCGAGATCTCGGTCCGCATCTCCTCGCCGGCGCTGAAGCTGATCTCCAGATCGAGGTCGTCTAGGCGCACCTCCTGGTCGGCGAGCGAGCGCAGGCGGATGTCCATCCGCTCCGCCTCGGCGTCGTAGCGGGCGACGTGCTCGAAGGCGTCGAGGTCGAAGTCGGCACCGAGCTCGCGGTTGAGGACCTCGAGCACGTTCTTGTTGAACTCGGCGGTGACCCCGGAGGCGTCGTCGTAGGCCGCCTCGAGGCGGTCGCGCTCCTTGATCAGGTCGGTGCCGAGCAGGAGATGGTCGCCGGGTCCGAGCAGGGCTGCGATCCGTTCGAGGAAGGTCTGGCGCTGGCGCGGGTAGAAGTTGCCGACCGTACCGCCGAGGAAGGCGATCAGCCGGGCCCCGTCGTCGTCGGGGATGCGCTCGAGGTCGTGCTCGAAGTCGCAGACCAGGCCCCGCACTGTCAGCCCCGGGTACTCGTCGACCAGCAGCTCGGCGGTGTGGTGCGTGATCTCCTCGGAGATGTCGACCGGGACGTAGGTCTCGAGGCCACCAGCGTCGCGCATCGCGCTGAGCAGGTGGCGCGTCTTCGCCGCCGAGCCGGAGCCCAGCTCGACCAGCGTCCCCGGATCTCCGGCGGTGGCGAGGATCTCGGCCGAGCGCCGGCTGAGGATCTCCCGCTCGGCCCGGGTCGGGTAGTACTCGGGCAGCTCGGTGATCTGCTCGAACAGCTGCGAGCCGCGCTCGTCGTAGAAGTATTTGGGCGCCAGCTCCTTCGGGTAGGCGCAGAGCCCAGCGCGGACGTCGCGGACCATAGTCGCCGCCGCGTCGGCATCGAGGTGGACGTCGATCGCGATCATGCGTCCCTCGCGCAGCGCAGGCCAGCGAAGATCTGCCGCCGCTGCGGCAGATCCCAGTTGCGGAAGCTGGGCCGAACAACATTGGGGTGAGTCGCCCAGGAGCTGCCCCGCAGCACCTTGTGCCCATCGCCGAAGAAGACCTCGGAGTACTCGCGGTAGGGGAAAGCCCGGAAGCCGGGGTAGGCGAGGAAGTCCGAGCAGGTCCATTCCCACGCCTGGCCGGCGCCGTCGAGCTGGTCGTGGGCGGCCTCCCGCTCGTGCTCGGTCGGCAGGCGCTTACCGGCCCAGCGGGCAAAGGCGTCGGCCTCCTCCCAGGAGACGTGGATGACCGGGTGGCCGGGCTCGATCGGGGTGCGCCGCCCCATCGCCGTGTCGACCCAAATGCCGTCCTCGCGCTTCCAGTACTGCGGCGGCTCGGCGCCCGTGGCCTCCATGAACTCGGCGTACGCGCCGTTGCTTACCGGGGTCCGGTCGATCTCGAACGAGGCCAGCTCGACCGTGTGGCGCGGGCGCTCGTTGTCGTAGGCGAAGCCGTGGTCCGGAGCGCCGATCTCGTGCTCGCCGCCCGCGATCGCGATCATCTCACCGCCCGTCGAGACAATCGCCTCGGTGCCGACCGGCCGCAGCGGCTCGTAGCCGTCGACCATCTGCAGCAGCTGCAGCATCGTCTCGTTGTGCTGCTGCTCGTGGGCCAGCAGCAGCTCGTAGACGAAGCCGTCGCGCAGCAGCGGGTCCCCGGCGTCCGGGCCGATGTCGACCGAGTCGAGCACGTCGAGCGTGCGCTCGCGCACGTCGGCCATGTAGGCGCGCAGCTCGGCGTCGCGCAGGATCGGCAGCTCGCCGCGGGTCACACGCGGGTTCTCGATCGCGTCGTAGAAGCGGCCGAGCTCGCCGTTCAGCGGCTCGCGCCCGCCGATCGTCTGCACCAGCCAGAGCTCCTCGAAGTTGGCGATGTGGCCGAGGTCCCAGGCCAGTGGGCTGAGGATCGGCGAGTAGACCGCGTTCAGCTGCTCGTCGTCGAGCGGCTCGATCAGCTCCAGAGTCCGATCCCGCGCCTCGTCGAGGCGCGCCGCGATCGCTGCCTGGGAGTTTGCCGTCACCTCGGTGGCGATACGAAAACCCTATAGCGGCTGGACTACCGGCATGTGAAATCGAGACCTGCGTTTGACACCTATAGGGGGCTCAATGCAGCTCTCGTCGATACGCTGCGCGGCGATGAGGGCGGAGGGAGCAGGGGCAGTGGTGGCGGGCGGGGCGTCGGGATTGGGAGCAGCGGCGTCGCGCGCCCTTGCCGCGGCCGGCGCCGAGGTCGTCATCGCCGACCTCAACGCCGAGAAGGGCGAGGCGCTGGCGGCGGAGATCGGCGCCAGCTTCCTCGCCGCCGACGTCACCGACGCCGAGGCGGTTGGCGCCGCCGTTGAGCGAGCCGCGGGTGCCGACGGCGGCCTGCGGATCTCGATCTGCTGCGCCGGGATCGGCTGGGCCGAACGGGTCGCCCACAAGCGCGGACCACACAACCTCGAATTCTTCGCCAACGTCGTCAAGGTCAACCTGATCGGCAGCTTCAACGTCCTGCGCCTGGCGGCAGCGGCGATGAGCGAGAACGAGGCCGGCGCCGAGGGCGAGCGCGGCGTCTGCGTCAACACCGCCTCGATCGCCGCCTACGACGGCCAGATCGGCCAAATCGCCTACGCCGCCTCCAAGGGCGGCATCGTCGGCATGACCCTGCCCGCGGCGCGCGACATGGCCGGCCGCGGCGTACGCGTGATGACGATCGCCCCCGGCCTCTTCGACACCCCCCTGCTCGCCGCCCTGCCCGAGGAGGCACGCGAAGCGCTCGGCAAGGGCAGCCCCTTTCCCTCCCGCCTCGGTCGTCCCGAGGAGTACGCCCGCCTGGTTCTGGAGATCGTCGCCAACCCGATGCTCAACGGCGAGACGATTCGCCTCGATGGCGCCCTGCGGATGCCGCCGAAGTAGACGCGCCGCCGAGGCCCCGGCGGCTCACGCGTTCAGGCCCAGGTCTTCCTTCTCCTCTTCGATTTCCGAGTGCCTGACCTTGCGCCCCCGGTTGACGTCCCAGTGGGCGACGAAGCAGATCGCAGCGACGATCAGAGAGGCGATCGCGATTGTCCAGAGCACTGGCTTGCCCACCCCGACGCTTCGGGAGACGGTGCTCGCGGTCAGGCCGACGCTGGCGGCAAAAGCAAAAGCCGCCCAGCCAGCCGCGAGCCATATTCCCGATTCACGCGGAATCTCCCGCTCGCGCCGAGTTATTCGCTGCCGGCTAGGCCCACCCGAACTTGCAGTTTGATCCCGAGAGGACGAGGAACTCCCACGCTCCTCGCTTTTCTCAGGGCCTTCAGGGCGCAATTCGCCTCCCCTGTGAGGTTTCTCCCCGGTGCAACCCCTAAGACCGGACAGGCGAAGCGAAGCTATCGGAATTTCTCAATACTTGTCAAGGAACAGAGTGTTTTAATGGTTAGACAGCTTTCGGGCTAACTCAGTCGGTCCCGCCTCGAAATCGTCAGTCAAACGCGGAATTGTGGATCGCCGCCGGACCTCCTAGTCGGTGCCAGCCGCCTCGGGATCGCGCCAGACTCTCTTGCGCCAGGGCGGGACGACGGCAAAGGTCGAGTCGTCCGTGACGGCAACCGGCTCCAATGGGATCAGATGGACGCGGCGGCCGGGGACCCAGCGGTCGACGTGCGGGATGCCGCCAGCGTTGCCGGCATGGCTGCCACCGGCGACAAGTAGCAGCCCGCGAGCCGGGCCCCAGCCACCGTCGGCGCGGACACCGATCTCTTCGGCAGCGCCCCGCAGCACCTCGATACCGGCGTCGGAGCCCCAGTTCATCGCGTTGAGCGCATAGTTGTAGCCGTGGTGGGACGAAGCCCGCTCGTCGACCTCACCGTCTGGCCCGACGCGGATCTCGACCATCTCCCAGTCGTCGCGGTGGTAGCCCTCTTCCCCCACGATTGGGACATCGCGCAGGGTGGCGGAGTCGGCGTAGTAGAGCCAGTACTGGATGTAGAGGTTGCCAGCGCGATCACCGCCGCAGTCGGCGCCTTCCGCTTCAGCGCCCTGGGTCTTCCCCGCCCTGCAGTCGACGACGTGGATGAAGGCCGTCACCGGCAATCCACGATCGCTGCGATGGACGAGCCCGCGCTTCGAACCGTCGCCACACTCGGTGCTGCGGCAACGCCTGAAGTCGACCGGCAGCGCCCGCGACCCTTGCTCGAACGCCAGCATCGGCATGTACCTCCGCACCAGCCCGCCGACCTCGGTCCCATAAGCAGCGATCAGCGCCGGCTCGTCGCCGCAGCCGTCGGCCAGCGAGGCGGCGCAGAGGATCCGGTCGGCGATCACTCGTGCCAGTGACGCCCCGGGCACCCGCACGCCCGCCGCGAGGAGACCGCCCAGCAGCAGCGCGACGACGCAAAGCGTTCCCACCCACTCCACCGTCGACTGCCCCCGCTGCGACCGCACCCAGAGCCAAGGCCCTGAGCCTGAAAGCTCTCCCCATCAGGAGCTGTCGCCCCGAGCCAGCTCCCTAGAGTTGCTCGATCTCGGCGGCGATTTCCGCCGCGGCCGCCTTGGCGTCGGCGAAGAGCATCGAGGTGTTCGGTTCGTAGAAGAGGTCGTTGTCGATGCCGGCGAAACCGGGGCTGAGCGAGCGCTTGATCACGATCACCTGCTGGGCTTCGCTGACCTCGATGATCGGCATGCCCGCGATCGGGCTGTCGGGGTCGTTTTTGGCCGCCGGGTTGGTGACGTCGTTGGCCCCGACCACGACCGCGACGTCGGTGCGCGGCATCTCGGGGTTGATCTCCTCCATCTCCTTCAGGTTCTCGTAAGGCACGTCGGCCTCGGCGAGGAGGACGTTCATGTGACCGGGCATGCGGCCGGCGACGGGGTGAATCGCGTAGTTGACGGTGACGCCGCGCTTCTCGAGCTCGTCGGCGACCTCCTTGATCGCGTGCTGGGCCTGGGCGACGGCGAGGCCGTAACCGGGCACGATCACGACCGAGTCGGCGTAGGCGAGCTTGATCGCCGCGTCCTGAGCGCCGATCGAGACGTGCGGGCGCTCCTCGGTGCTGCCACCGCCGCCACCCGAGGGGGCGCCGCCGAAGCCGGCGAAGAGGACGTTGGCGACCGAGCGGTTCATCGCCGTCGCCATCTCCATGGTCAGGATCGTTCCCGAGGAACCGACCAGGGTGCCGGCGACGATCAGGGCGACGTTGTCGAGCGCGAAGCCCGCCGCCGCGGCGGAGAGGCCGGTGAAGGCGTTCAGCAGCGAGATCACCACCGGCATGTCGGCGCCGCCGATCGGCAGCACCACGAGGTTGCCGAGCAGCCCGGCGGCGACCAGGATGCCGATGAAGGTCAGCTGCGAGGGGTCGTCGTTGCCGACGGCGATGCTGACGCAGGCGGCGATGATGCCGATCAGCAGCACGCCGTTGATCACCTGCTGGCCGGGCACCGCCAGCGGCTTGGTCGGGATCAGGTCCTGCAGCTTGGCGAAGGCGATGTTCGAGCCCCAGAAGGAGACCGAGCCGACGACCGCGGCGAAGAGGATCGGGATCAGGATGTCGAGCGGCACCGAGGAGAGGTGTCCCGCGTTGATCTCGGCGATCTCGTTGCGGATCTCCGACCAGGCGATCAGGGCGACCGCGCCACCGCCGACACCGTTGTAGAGGGCGACCATCTGCGGCATCTCGGTCATCTGCACGCGGATCGAGGCGATCACGCCGACGGCGGTGCCGACGCCGAGGCCGAGTGCGATCAAGCCCCAGTTGCCCATCCCGTCGAGCAGCAGGGTGGTGACGACGGCGATCGCCATGCCGACGGCGGCGACCAGGTTTCCCTGCTTGGCCGTGGTCGGGTGGGTGCCGCGTTTGATCCCGATGATGAAGAGCGAGAAAGCGACGATGTAGAGCGCGGTGGCGCCGTCGCCACCGGGTTGCAGCAGGGCGGAGACCATTACGGGCCGCCCTTCTCGCCCGCGTCGGCCTTCGGTTTCGGCTTTTTGGAGAACATGCCGAGCATGCGGTCGGTGACCATGAAGCCACCGACGATGTTGATCGCGCCGAAGGCGACGGCGATCGTGCCGATCACGTACTCGAGCCCGTCGTCGGCGTAGCCGAGCACGATCAGGCCGCCGAGCATGACGATGCCGTGGATCGCGTTGGTCTGCGACATCAGCGGCGTGTGCAGCGTCGTCGGCACCTTCGAGATCACCTCGAAGCCGACGAAGGCGGCGAGCACGAAGATCGTGATCTCGGTCATCAAGCTCATTACTTTGCGGCCCTCTCGTTCTTGATCTCGCCGCCCTGGGTGATGCAGGCGGCGGCGATGATGTCGTCCTCGAAGTCGACCTTGACCTCGCCCTGCTCGGTGATCATCAGGCTGAGCAGGTTCTCGAGGTTTTTGGCGTAGAGCTGGGAGGCCGGGACCGGCATCTCGCTGGCGAGGTTGCGCGGCCCCATCACCTTGACGCCGCCCTCGACCACGGTCTGGCCCACCTCGGTCAGCTCGCAGTTGCCGCCGGTCTCGGCGGCGAGATCGACGATCAGCGAGCCCGGCGACATGTTGCGCACGGCCTCGGCGGTGATCAGCAGCGGCGCCGGGCGACCCGGGATCGCGGCGGTGGTGATGATCAGGTCCTGTTTGGCGGCGTTGTCGGCGAGGGCGTCGCGCACCTGCGCGTTCTCCTCGTCGGTCAGCGGCCGGGCGTAGCCGCCCTCGCCCTCGGCGTCGGGGATGAAGTCCAGTTCCAGCGGCCGGCCGCCGAGCGAGGCGATCTGCTCCCAGGCGGCGCGACGGATGTCGAAGCCGGTGACGATCGCGCCCAGCCGCTTGGCGGTGGCGACCGCCTGCAGGCCGGCGACGCCGGCGCCGAGCACGAGCACCTTGGCCGGCGGCACGGTGCCGGCGGCGGTGGTCATCATCCCGAAGAAGCGGCCCGACTCGCGCGCCCCGATCAGGGTCGCGGCGTAGCCGGCGGCGGCGGCCTGGGAGGAGAGCGCATCCATCGCCTGGGCGCGGGTCGTGCGCGGGATCGCCTCCATCGCAAAGCTGGTGACGCCGGACCCCGCCAGCAAGTTATTTGACTCGGCCGCGGTCCAGGGAGCGAGGTGGCCGATGAAGATCTGGTTCGAGCCCAGCTTGGCGATCTCCTCGCTGGAAGGGGCGGCGACGCGGAGGACGACGTCGGCGCCCCACGTAACCTCGCCTTCGACGACCTCGGCGCCCGCCTCCGCGTACTGGGAGTCGGGATGGCCGGCGGCGTCGCCGGCACCGCGCTCGACGAGCACCTCGACGTGCTCGTTTTTCAGCAGCGATTTGACCACGTCAGGGACCAGCGCGACCCGGCGCTCCCCATCCGCGGACTCTTTCGGCACTCCGATCTTCATAACCTGCGGCGCGGAAGGTTAAGCGATTGGGTCAGGAGCGCGCCGCGACCCCGGCCAGGGCGGCCAGGCGCTGCAGGGTGTGGACTTGCTCGGCTCGGTCGACGTGGACCGCGGAGACGATCAGGCGGTCGATGCCGGCGCCGCGGAAACGCTCGATCCGCTCGGCGACTTCGTCCTCGGTGCCGACCAGCGAGGTGGCCTCGACGATCTCGTCCGGCATCGCCTCGAAGGCGCCGCCGCGGTCGCCGTCCTGAAAGCGCTTCTGCACCTCGTCGGCAACGTCGCCGAAGCCGAAGCGATGGGCGAGGTCGACGTAGAAGTTGGTTTTGCGGCTGCCCATGCCGCCGAAGTAGAGGACGAGCCCAGCTTTGACGACGTTCTTGGCAGCCTCCAGGTCGCCGTCGATCGCGACTTGCAGCGAGGGCGAGACCTCGAGGTCGGAACGCTGGCGGCCGCCCTTGGCGAAGCCGGCTTCGAGGTGCTCCCCCCAGGTCTGCTCGAAGGCATCGACGCTGAAGAAGATCGGGATCCAGCCGTCGCAGATCTCCGCCGCCAGCTCGACCGATTTGCGCCCGATCGCGCCGACGAAGACCGGGATCTCGTTGCGCTCGGGGTGGAAATTGAGCTTCAGCGGCTTGCCCTCGCCGCCGGGCAACGGCAGCTGGTAGTGCTCGCCCTGGTGATTGACGGGCCCTTCGCGGGCGATGATCTCGCGCACGACTTCGATGTACTCGCGGGTGCGGCCCCAGGGCTTCGCGTAGGGGACCCCGTACCAGCCCTCGGAGACCTGCGGGCCGGAAGGCCCGAAGCCGAACAGAAAGCGCCCGCCCGACAGTTTGTCGATCGTCGCCCCGGCCATCGCCGCGGCGGCCGGCGGGCGCGCTGGCACTTGCAGGATCGCGGCGCCGAGGTTGATCTCCTTGGTCTGCGCCGCCAGCCAGGCCAGCACGCTGACCACGTCGGAGCCGTAGGACTCGGCCGCCCAGACCGACTCATAGCCCAGGCGCTCGGCCTCGAGGACCAGCTCGGCGGCGTCCTCGCCGGCCGGGCCGATGCCCCAGTAGCCGAGGTTGTATCCAAGCTTCAGAGCCATCCGAGGCGCACCCTATTGAATACTCGCAATGGCCACCGAACAGCCAGTCGCAGAGCAGGGTCTTTCCGCCGCCGAGGCGGATAAGCGGCTGCGCAAGCTGGGGCCGCCACCGGAGACCTCCTCGCGCTCGACCTCGAGCATCGTCGCCGGCAACGTCTTCACCCTCTTCAACGCGATCATCGGCGTCTTCTTCGTGCTCGATCTCGGGCTCGGGCTCTACGCCGACTCGCTGTTCGGCCTGATCGCCGTCGTCAACTCCTACATCGGCATCCGCCAGGAGCTGAAGGCGAAGGCGACGCTGGACGAGCTGGCAGTACTGGTCGCGCCGAAGGCCAAGGTCGTGCGCGACGGCACCGTGGCGGAGGTCGACGCGAATGCGGTCGTCCCCGGCGACGTCGTCCGGGTCGAGCCGGGCGACCAGCTCGTCGCCGACGGCGAGGTGATCGCCAGCCGCGGGCTAACCGTCGACGAGTCGCTGCTGACCGGCGAGGCCGACGGCATCCGCAAGCAGGCCAGCGAGCGCCTGCTCTCGGGCTCGTTCTGCATCTCCGGTTCCGGCCACTACGTCGTCGACGCCGTGCGCGAGGAGAGCTACGCCGGCCAGCTCGCCGGCGAGGCGCGCGCCTTCCGCCATCCACCCTCGCCGTTGCAGAAAGAGGTCAACCGGGTGATCGTCGCCTCGACCTACGTGATGCTGCCGCTGGCGGCGATCCTGATCTTCAGCCTCGTCGTCCGCAACGTCGATCTCGACACCGCCGCCCAGACCGCGACCGCCGGCCTGGTGACGCTGATCCCCGAGGGCCTGGTGCTGCTGATGAGCGTCACCTTCGCGGTCGCGGCGGTGCGGCTCGCCCGTCGCGACACCCTGGTCCAGCAGATGAGCGCCAGCGAGAGCCTCGCCGCCGTCGACACGATCTGCGTCGACAAGACCGGAACGCTGACCGCCGGCGAGCTGCGCCTGGTCGGGGTCGAGTTCGCCGCGGGGATCGAGACGGCGGTCGCGCAGGCGGCCCTGGCCACCTTCGCCGCCAGCGCCGGCGACCGCAACCGCACCCTGGAGACGATCGCCGAGCGCTTCCCCGGCGAAGCGGAGCGGGTCAGCGCCGAGGTCCCCTTCTCCTCGGAGTGGAAGTGGAGCGGGGCGACGCTCAGTGGCGGCGGCAACTCGACCTACGTGCTGGGAGCCCCCGACGTGCTGGCCGAGGCCGGCGCGCTGGCGCTGCCGCCGGAACTGGAGCGCAAGCTCGAGCAGGAGACCGCCGCCGGGCGCCGCGTCGTCGCCTTCGGCCAGGCCGAGGCGGCGCTGCCCGCCGATGCCACCGCGGCGCCCCCGCCACCGCTGACGCCGCTGGCCCTGGTCGTGCTGGAGGAGACGCTGCGTCCCGACGCCGCCGAGACGATCGCCTATATGCGCGAGCAGGAAGTCGACCTGAAGCTGATCTCCGGCGACGCCCGCGCCACCGTCACCGCGGTCGCCTACGCGGTCGGGGTGCCGCGCGAGGCCGGCGTCGTCGAGGGCTCCGAGCTGCCGGACGACCCCGAGAAGCTGGCCGAGGTGGCACTCGCCAAGACGATCTTCTGCCGCATCAAGCCGGAGCAGAAGAAGGCGCTGGTGGCGGCGCTGGTCGAGGCCGGGCGCTACGTGGCGATGATCGGCGACGGCGTCAACGACGTGCCGGCGCTGAAGCAGGCGCGGATGGCGGTGGCGATGGGCTCCGGCACGCAGGTGACCAAGGGCGTCGCCGACGTAGTGCTGCTCAAAGACCAGTTCTCGCGGCTGCCGGAGGCGATCGGCGAGGGCCGGCGGATCGCCCGCAACATCCACCGCCTCGGCCGCCTCTACCTGACCAAGACGGTCTACGCGGCGGCGCTGATCCTGCTCGTCGCGGTGCCGGGCTTCGCCTTCCCCTTCCTTCCCCGCCACCTCACTCTGGCGGCCTTCCTGACGATCGGCATCCCCTCCTTCGTGCTCGCCCTGGCGCCCTCCGACGGGCCGCTCTACCGCGGTCGCCTTTTGCGGGCGCTGGCCGCCTTTGCGGTGCCGGCCGGACTGGCAACGGCGCTCGGCTCGATCCTCTCCTTCTTCCTCGTCGACACCGTCCTCGGCGGCAGCCTCGAGGCCGGGCGAACGGCGGCGACGACGACGCTGATCGTCCTCGGCCTGTCGTTCGTGCTGCTGCTGGAGCGCGGTCCGGGACGCGAGCACATCGCGATCCAGAGCTACATGCTGGCGATGGTCGCCGGTCTCGGGGCTCTCTTCGCGGGAATCCTCGCCCTCGCGCCCCTGCGCGAGTTCTTCGAGATGGCGCTGCTCGACGCCACCCAGTGGTTCATGGCGCTGATCTCGGCCGCGGTCGGCCTGACGATCGCCAGCGTGCTCTGGAAGCTGCCGCAGATCGAACGCCTGGAAGCAGCGCCGGAGGAGCCCGAAGCAGCGGTCTGAGCGCTTCGCCCGCTGTCCAGCCGCAGGCGTCGATCTTTCGACTCCGGGCCATGCTGAGCGCCCCGCGCCGCGGGTAGCTTCCATAGATGGCGACGACCTTGGATCCGGCCCGCCCTCTCCCGGCGCCGGGAAGTACCCGCTCGACCCGGGTTGCTTCGACGAGGCGTACGCCCCCGAGAGCAGGCCGCGACCTCCCTACGCGGCGCTGCTCGACGCGCTCGCGCGGCACGATCTAGCTGTGCTGCGCGAGCGCGTCCATACTCCTCAGGCTCGCGGTGGCAGCACGAACTGAGTGACGATCAGGTTGGCGGCGAGCTTCGCCTCTCCTTCCCGGATCCGCTCGATCCGGACCTCGATCACGACCGTGGTGCGGCCGACGTGCAGTGGCGTCGCCACGGCGACGATCTCGTCGCCCGGCAGGCCGGAGCCGAAGACGTTCAGCTTCAGCTCGATCGTCGTGAAGTCGTGGCCGGAGGGGATGTTGCGGAAGGTCGCCCAGGCGGCGACGGTGTCGCCGAGTGCGGTCCAGGCGCCGCCGTGGACGAAGCCGCCCGGGTGCAGGTGACGGCGGTCGACGACGACGCGGCCGCGTGCGTGCGTGTCCTCGATCTCCAGCGGCTCGATCCCGAGGTCGCCGGGGAAGCTGCCCCGCAGGAACTGCCTGGCGTGCTCGGTCGTGACCTTCGAGAGGTCGGCGCTCGCCCGCTCCATCAGCTGACCCCGAAGCCGTCGAGACCGTGGTCGCCGAAGGGCTCGTCGCGCTCCCGCACCGCCTCGCGGAAGCCGGACTCGGCAGCGCGGCGGACGAAGGCGTGGCCCTCCTCGGTGTGGCGGGCGATGCCGTCGAAGAAGGTGCCGAGCGTCTGGGTCTGCCGCAGGCCCTGGGCTTCGATCGTCTGGTTGACCAGCAGCTTCATCATCACCAGCTGGTTGACCGGCATCCGTGCCACCCGCTCCAGCAGCCGCTCGAAGCGCTCGTCGAGCTCGGCCGCGGGCGCCGCCTCGGTCGCCAGTCCCCACTCCGCCGCCTCGGCGCCGGTCAGCGAATCGCCGGTCAGGAGCAGCCGCTTGGCCCGCATCGGGCCCAGCCGCAGCGCCCACATCGCCGTCGTCGGCGAGCCCCAGACCCGCGCCGGCGGGTAGCCGATCTTGGCGTCGTCGCCGATCACCAGCAGGTCCGAGCAGAGCGCCATGTCGGTGCCGCCGGCGACGCAGTAGCCGTGGACCTTGCAGAGCACCGGCTTCTCGGAATGGAAGAGGCTCATGAAGCCGCGCACGTTGCGGGCCATGAACTGGTAAGTCGGTGACCGGGTCCCAGTTGCTCTCTGGCGCGTGGTTGGCAGCGATCGTCGCCGGGTCGAGCGGCGAGCCCGGCGGCGCCTCGACCCCGCCCAGCTCGCTCATGTCGCCCTCGGCCGAGGCGACCAGGTCGTAGCCGCCGCAGAAGCCGCTGCCGTTGCCGGCGAGCGCGATCACGTGGATCGCGGGGTCGAGGTTGGCCTGCTCGACGCAAGCGGCCAGCTCGGCCGGCATCCGGGGCGTGATCCCGTTGCCGCGCTGTGGCCGGTTCAGGGTGATGCGAGCGACCCGGTCGCTGCTCTCGTAAGTCAGCGTCTCGAGTCGCATCGCATCGACTCCCTTGCCGCTAGTTCATTCGTTCCACGATCATCGCCTTGCCCTGCCCGCCGGCAACGCACATGGTCTCGAGGCCGACCTGTTTGTCGTCGGTCTCCAGCACGTTGAGCAGGGTGCCCATGATGCGGGCACCGGTCATCCCGAAGGGGTGACCGAGGGCGATTGCGCCGCCGTGGGTGTTGAGCTTGCTTTCGTCGATTCCGCATTCGCTCATGATCGGGATCACCTGGGCGGCGAATGCCTCGTTCAGCTCGACCGCGTCGACGTCGCCGATCGTCATCCCGGCCCGGTCCAGCACCTTCTTGATCGCGCCGATCGGGGCCACGCCCATCAGCTCCGGCTCGTTGCCGTAGGTGGCGGCGGTGACGATGCGGGCACGCGGGGTCAGGCCCAGCTCCTTGGCCTTGCTGTCGCTCATCAGCAGCACCGCGGCGGCGCCGTCGTTGAGCGGGCAGGAGTTGCCGGCGGTGACACCGCCGCCGCCGAAAGCCTCCGGCAGTTCGGAGAGCTTCTCCAGGGTCGAGGAGGCGCGCGGGCCGTCGTCCTTGCTGACCTCGGTGCCGTCCTCGAGCTTCACCGGGACGATCTCGCGGTCGAAGAAGCCGTCTTCCTGCGACTTCACCGCCAGTTCCTGTGAGCGCTGCGCGAACTTGTCCATATCGGCGCGGCTGACCTCGTACTTTTCGGCGACGTTGACCGCGGTCAGGCCCATGTCGATGTAGGCGTTGGGCTGGCCGTTCTCGCCGATCAGGTTGGGGTTGCGGTCGTCGGCACCGGCCGGCTCGGTGCGCTCGTTGAAGCGGCTTACCCACTCCACCCCGACGGCGAGGTAGACGTCGCCCTCGCCCGCCTTGATCGCGTTGCCAGCGTGGCGGATCGCGTCGAGGCTGGAGGAGCAGTAGCGGGAGACGGTGACCCCGTTGACCTCCTGCGGCAGCTTCTCGGAGAGCAGCGAGACGATGCGGCCGATGTTGAAGGCCTCCAGGCCCTGCGGCATGCCGACGCCGCAGAAGACGTCCTCGACCAGGGCCGGGTCGACCTCGGGGTTGCGCTCGAGCAGCTGGTCGACCACGTAGGCGCCCATCTCCTCCGGGCGCAGCTGGGCCAGCGAGCCCTTGAAGGCACGGCCGATCGGCGTGCGGATGGTGTCGACGATCACTGCTTCGGGCATTCGGAGTCTCCTTGAGCGCTTGGTCGTTGCTTCAGTGCGGGCCGCAGGGTATTTGACGCGCCACCTCGCCGTATCGTGCGAATTCGCACGATACGCACGCTTCGTGTCCCCCACCTGCGTTACATTCGCCTCAATCCACCTCGCGTTCTACGCGAGCCTTGCCGCGAAGCGGCAGTGAAAGGAGACCGGTTATGCCGGAGGGCTACTGCGTCAAAGAGCGCAAGAAGGTCGAGATCAAAGACGCCAAACAGGTGACCATGAAAAACGGTCGCCCGGCTATTCAGGGTGTCTGCCCCGATTGCGGGACGAAGATCTTCAAGATCGGGAAACTCGAGGGATAGAGCTTGAACCCGGGCTGCGTCCGTCCCGTAGATGGAGGCGGATGCAGTCCGGAGCTTTGAAACGCGAGAGCGACGTGCGCGAGGCCTACGCCGCGCACGCTGGCGAGCTGTACGGGTTCGCGATGCGCTCGCTCGGCGACTCCGGCCTGGCTGAAGAGGCGGTGCAGGAGACCTTCGTCCGCGCCTGGCGCGCCGGGTGACCGCTTCGACCCGCAGATCGGCTCGCTGCGGACCTGGCTGTTCGCGATCCTGCGCAACGTCGTCATCGACCTCGGCCGCGCCCGCGCCACCCGGCCGCGGGTCGCCGAGGGCGGCGTCGAGCCCTCGGTCGAGCCGCTGGAGGAGGTGCTGCTCTCCTGGCAGGTGGAGGAGGCGATGCGGCGGCTGGGCGAGGACCACCGTCGCGTCCTCGTCGAGACCCACTACCGGGGCCGGCCCTACGCCGAGGTGGCGGCCGAACTGGGCGTGCCGGAGGGCACGATCAAGAGCCGCGTCTACTACGGCCTGCGGGCGCTGCGGGTAGTGCTGGAGGAGATGGGCTATGAAGGCTGAACGTCCGGAAAGCTGCCGCGACTGGCGCCAGCTGCTGGGCGCTTACGCGCTCGGGGACCTGCCGGAGAACGAGCGGGTGGGGCTAGAGGCGCACCTGGAAGGCTGCGAGCGCTGCCGGGCCGAGGCGGAGTCGCTGGGCGCGGTGGCGAAGCTGCTGCCGCTGGCCGACCCAGACCGCTTCGGCAAGCCGGCGCCGCGTCCCTCCCCGCAGCTCGGCGACCGCATCGCAGCGACGATCGGCGGCGAGCGGCGGGGCGAGCGGCGGCAGCGACGCTGGCGCTTCGGCCTGGCCTTCGGCGGCGCCGCCGCGGCTGCCGCGGCGGTCCTGATCCTTCTGGTGCTGCCTGGGGGCGGGGACGGCGGGCCCGAACAGCACGTCGAGTTCGGCAAGCTGCCGGGCGGAGTGAAGATCTACGCGACGCTCGAGCCCCACGCCTACGGGACCGAGATCCACATGTACGTGAAGGGCGTGCGCTCCGGCACCCTCTGCCGGGTCTACCTGCGCGGCCCCCGCGGTGAACGCGTTCCCGCCGGCACCTTCACCTACCGCTGGGGCGACGACTCGACCGCGACCCTGAGCTCGGCGCTCGACCTCTCCCGCACCCGCGCGATCGGCGTCCGCGCCGGCAACCGCACCTTCCTCGCCCCGGTCGACGCGACCAGAGCGAGCGCAGATGGCAACCCGAAACAGGAGGCGTGACGTGACCAGGACCCAGACCACCGTTGCCCTGCTCGCCCTCGCCGTGGTGCTGGCGATCGCGGGCTGCGGCAGCAGCGACGACGGCAACAGCGGCGGCGCCTACGGCGGCAAGGGTGACAGCGCCACCGAAGCCGAAACCGCCAAGTCGCCGCCGGGGGCCGAAAGCGGCGCCGCGGTGCTGACCGTCTCCAGCGCCCCGAAAGTAGGCGCGATCCTGGTCGACTCCGAAGGCTTCACCGTCTACGACTTCCACAAGGACAAAGGCACGACCTCGTCTTGCTACGGCGCCTGCGCCGGGGTCTGGCCGCCGGTCCTGACCGAAGGCGCACCCCAGGTGGGCGAAGGCGCCTCCGCCTCGAAGCTCGGCACGACCAAGCGCAAGGACGGCTCCACCCAGGTCACCTACGCCGGCCACCCTCTCTACACCTACGCCGCCGACAAGAAGCCCGGCGAAGCCAACGGCCACGACATCGACTCCTTCGGCGCCGAGTGGTACGCCCTGCAGGGCAGCGGCGCGGAGGCCGAGGACTGAACCGCCCTCAAGGGGGGAGAGTCCAAATCGCGTGGTTCCTTTGGGAAGCATGACTTCCCAAAGGAACCACGGGTTCAAAACGGGCGGACGTGACCGGGATCTAGCTTCGCTTGCCACTGCGCAGAGCGGTGTGGTCTCGCTCGATCAGGTCACGGGGACCTTGGATGCAACGCGTCGGGCAATCTCATATCGGACGGCCGACGGACGGCTGCACCGAGTGCACCGGGGCGTCTACGCGGTGGGGCACCAGGCGTACGGCCGCCGCGGCGAATTGAAGGCAGCGCTGCTGGCCTGCGGTGCTGGCGCGGTGATCTCGCATGGGACGGCGGCCGCGATCTGGGGGCTGCGGGACCGGTGGCCGGTCCTGATCGACGTGACGGGATCAGAGCAACGGGGGCGCAAGATCGATGGTATTCGCTGCCGGCGTTGCCGCTATCCCGTCGCAGTGGAGGTCGTCACCCGCGACGGTCTCGCGCTGACCTCGCCGTCCCGCACGATGATCGACCTGGCGGGAATGCTCGGCGATGCCTCGCTGCGGAAGCTGGTCGAGCGAGCGGCGATGCGCAAGCTGCTAGACCTGCAGGCACTTGATGCCGCGATGCTACGCGCGAAAGGGCGGCGCGGCATTGCGGCGCTGCGCGCGATCCTCGAGGACTGGCGCAGCGAGGACGGCTCGGTCCCGGACCTGCGCAGCGACTTCGAGGCGCGGTGCTGCCGCGCCTGCTGGCGCTGGGTCTGCCGCGGCCGAGCTGCAATGTGCCGTTGCGGCTGGAGGGCGAGCGCTTGGTCGTCGACTTCCTCTGGGAAGAGCAGCAGCTGGTGGTCGAAACCGACGGCCGCGCGACGCACGAGACGCCGACGGCCTTCCAGAGCGACCGCCGCCGCGACCAGCAACTGGTCGCGGCGGGCTACCGCGTGCAGCGCGTTACGTGGAACCAAATCCAGAGCGAGTTGGATGGGGTCGTGTCGCGGATCCGCCGCGCCCTCACTGCAGCGACTCAGCAGTCAGCGACCTTGCCGCGCTTGCGGTAGGAGATCGAGGGCGGGACGTGCGCGCGGATCTCGGCCAGGAGGCGGGCTGAAAGCTCGCCCGGGTCCTCGTCCGGGCGCGGCTGGCCCCCCGCGGGGTCGAAGAAGCGGACACGCAGCCGCGGTCGGCGGGGGAAGCCGGTGAGGTCGGAGGTGCCCTCGATCGCGACCAGGGTGACGTGCGCCTCCGGCACCTCGAGGGCGAGGCGGCCGACGCCGCTGCGGGCGCGCAGGACCTTGCCGCGCGAGCGCGTGCCTTCGGGGAAGACGCCGATGCAGACTCCCGCCCGCAGCGCCTCGATCGCCCTGGCCAGCGCCTGCTTGTCGCCCTTGCCGCGCTCGATCGGGATCTGCCCCATGCCGTTGAGGATCGGCGACAGGCCGCGTACTTTCCAGAGGTCCGATTTCGCCAGTGCGCGGATCTGGCGGCGCTTGACCGCGGCCATTCCGACCATGATCGGATCCCAGTGGCTGTCGTGGTTGCCGATGATCAGCAGCGGCCCGCTCTCGGGGATCGCCTCCAGCCCCTCGACCTGCAGCCGGCCCCATAGCGCCACCGGCCGGTTGATGGCCATCGCCAGGCGGTAGGTGCGGGTTCGCTCGCGCATCGGCCGTGAGTTCTATGCGCTGGGGCCACCCAAAGGTCGTCTGACCGGCAGGGCACGGGCCGGGTGTGATCAAAATCACTCTTCCGGGTATGGCTGCCGGGGAGGCTGCCCGCTTACCGCTCTCTGCAGGGCAATCCCGGCCAATGCCTAGCACTATGCACACGACGATCTAAAGTGTCATTTGTGACGCAGAGGCCCCTGGAGCTGATTCTCGCCCGCAACCTGATGTCGGCGCTCTCGACGCCGGCCTTCCTGGTCGACGAGGGCGGCCTGCTCGTCTTCTACAACGAGGCGGCGGGGATGATGCTGGGGAAACGCTTTGAGGAGCTGGGCACAGTCGGCCCCGACGAGTGGGG
The DNA here is from genome assembly GCA_963715395.1 of uncultured Solirubrobacterales bacterium. GTDB lineage: Bacteria > Actinomycetota > Thermoleophilia > Solirubrobacterales > 70-9 > VAYN01. The sequence continues at coordinate 21,836 of OY970238.1, read as the reverse complement.
CGCATTGTTTGGGCCGTTCGACGAGAGCGGCAAGCCGATCCCCTACGACGACCTGCCGCTGGTTTCGGCGGTGCGCGACGGCCGCCCTGCCCACGCCGAATACGTGATCCACTCCAGCGACGGTGCCAGCCACGAGGTCGAGGTCTCGGCCTTCCCGATCCTCACCGCGCACGGCTCCCGTGGCGGCATCGCGATCTTCTGGCCGACGCGGATGAACGGCAACGGGACGAGCGCCGCATGAAGGTCAAGCTCTGGGGGACGCGTGGCTCGATCCCGTCCCCAGGGCCGGAGACGATCCGCTACGGCGGCAACACCTCCTGCGTCGGCGTCACCCTCTCCGACGGCTCGCTGCTCGCACTCGACGCCGGCAGCGGCATCCGCAGCCTCGGCCTCGCGCTCGGTGCCGAGCCCACCCGGCTGCACATCCTCCTCACCCACCTCCACCTCGACCACATCCTCGGCCTCGCCTTCTTCGCCCCCGCCTTTCGGCCGCAGACCGAGATCGTGGTCTGGGGCCCGGCCTCACCCGAGGCTTCGCTGCGCGACCGCATCGCCCGCTACATCTCCGCCCCGCTCTCGCCGGTCGAGGTGCGCGAGCTGCCCTGCGACGTCTCCTTTCGCCACGCGCCCGACAGCGAGTGGGAGATCGGCCCGGCGCGGATCCGCGCCACCTCGGTCTCCCACCGCGGCCCGACGCTCGGCTACCGGATCGACGAGGGCGACTCCTCGCTCACCTACATCCCCGACCACGAGCCCGGGCTGGGCGCCGACCTCGACCGGCTCGAGGAGGACTGGATCTCCGGCTTCGCGCTCGCTCACGACACCTCGCTGCTGATCCACGACGGCCAGTACACCGACGCCGAGTACCCCGACCACGTCGGCTGGGGCCACTCGCCGCTGCGCGACGCCCTCTGCTTCGCCCGCCGCACCGGCGCCGAGCGCACCATTCTCTTCCATCACGACCCGATGCACTCCGACGAGTTCCTCGACCGCTTCAGCGCCGAGGCGAAGGAGCGCTGGGCGCAGCTGGGCGGCGATCCCGCCGCGATCGAGCTGGGAGCGGAGCGAGTCGAGTACGAGCTTCCAGCCCGGGCGCCACGAGCGGTCGCGCCCGCCTGAGCCGCGCTTGCGCCCCGATAGGCTTGGCCAGATGCCGTCTCCCACGATCGAGGCCGCGGCCGCCGAGTCGGAATTGATCGGCAAGGCGCTGGACATGGCGGAAAGGGCGCACGCCGGCCAGACCCGCAACGGCAGCGGCGGCATGGCCTACATCCATCATCCGGTCGCCGTCGCCGAACTACTGGCCGCGCACGGCTTCGACGAGTCGACGGTTGCCGCCGCCCTGCTCCATGACGTGGTCGAGGACAGCGAGGCCAGCATCGACGACGTCGTTGCCGCCTTCGGCCAGCGGGTCGCGGACCTGGTCGCGGCGCTGACCGAAGACGAGTCGATTGAGCCCTTCGAGCGGCGCAAGCAGGCGCACCGCCGTCACGTGGAGGAGGTCGGCGGCGACGCGCTGGCGATCTACGCCGCCGACAAGCTCTCCAACATTCGCGTCCTGCGCCGCGCCCTCGCCAGCGAAGGCGAGTCGGCCGGCGAAGAGTTCGAGGCGCCGCTCGACGTCAAGGAACACGTCTGGGCGGACGACCTGGAGATGCTGCGCCGCCGGGCCCCAGACCTCCCCTTCGTCGACGACCTCGCGGGAGAGCTGGCGAAGCTACGCGAGACGCGCGCTACTTCGGTTCAGTCGGCCGGTCCGGCTCCTCATCGGAGCTGAGACGCCGCTTGAGCGGCAGCGCGTACCAGAACAGGGCAAAGGTGAGGAGGGCGAGACCACCGGTCACAGCCGTCGCGGTGGTGCCGTAGAGGACGTCGGTGATCAGCACGATCGCCCCGGTCATCGCCAGCGCCAGCGCTCCGAGGCCGGCGATCGCGAAGCGGTTGGCGAGGAAGACCAAGTGGTCCTTTTGCTGCATGCGGAAGGTGAGGCGATGGTAAGCGGAGGGCGAGATCAGCAATACCGCCGAGATCGCCGTCAGCAGCAGCGTGGCGAAATAGACCTTCTCCTGAAAGGGCGTGATCTTGGTGAAGTTCTGCTGAAACGGAACCGCCAGCAGGAAGGCGAAGAGCACCTGCACGCCAGGCAGCGCCACCCGCAGCTCCTGCAGCAGCTCGCCGAGGTTGCGATCGAGACGTTCCTCCTCGGTCTCTTCGCGCCCCGACGGCCGTTCGCTCATGGCCGTCACCCTACCCTCAGGGTCAGGAGATGAAAACCGCCCTGATCCTCTTCAGCCGCGACCTGCGGGTCCACGACAACCCGGCGCTCGCCGCCGCCGCCCGGGCGGAGCGCACGGTGCCGCTCTTCGTCTTCGACGACGCCCTGCTCGGCTCGCGCTTCGCCGCCCCCAACCGGGTTGCCTTCCTGCGCGAGGCGCTGGCCGACCTCGACGAGTCGCTGCGCCGCGCTGGGGCGCGACTGCTCCTGCGCCGCGGTGACCCGGTACGCGAGGCGATCACGATCGCGCGCAAGTGCGGCGGCGCGGATCTGCACGTCAGCGCCGACTACAGCGCCTTCGCGAAGCGACGCGAGCAGCGCTTGGCGCAGGCCTGCGCGGAAGAGCGAATTGGCTTCCATCTGCACCCGGGCACGACGATCGTGCCGCCAGGGGCCGTCACCCCGACCGGCGGCGATCACTTCAAGGTCTTCACCCCCTACCACCGGGCCTGGAGCGAGGTGCCGCTGCGGCAGTCGCAGGGGGCGCCCCGCAAGCTCTCGGTGCCGAGCGGGCTCGCCGCCGGCCGCCTGCCGGCACTGGCGAAGCTGACGCCGGGCTCGCTTTCGAAGGACCGCGCCGCGGGCGGCGAGCGCGAGGGGCGCCGGCGCATGCGGTCCTTCCTCCGCGCCGACTTGAGCCGCTACGAAGACAGCCACGACGACCTGGCCGGCGACCGCACCTCCCGCCTCAGCGCCTACCTCCGCTTCGGCTGCCTCTCGCCGCTGGAGCTGATGCGCGAGGCGGGCGAGCGGCGCGGCGGCGGCCCCTTCGTGCGCCAGCTCTGCTGGCGCGACTTCCACCACCAGGTGCTGGCCGCCAACCCCTCCCTCCCCCGCCGCGACTACCGCCCGCGCGGCGACCGCTGGTCGCGCTCGCGGCGGACGTTCGAGGCCTGGCAGCGGGGGCGCACCGGCTATCCGCTGGTCGATGCGGCGATGCGCCAGTTGGCGACCGAGGGCTTCATGCACAACCGGGCGCGGATGACCGTCGCCTCCTTCCTCTGCAAGGACCTCTACGTCGACTGGCGCCAGGGCGCCTGGCACTTCTGGGATCTGCTCAGCGACGGCGAGATCGCCAACAACGCCGGCAACTGGCAGTGGGTCGCCGGCACCGGCAACGACACCCGCCCCAACCGCGTGCTCAACCCCGTGCGCCAGGCCGAACGCTTCGACCCCGAGGGCCACTACGTGCGCCGCTACCTGCCCGAGCTCAAACAGGTCCGAGGCAAGACGATCTTCCGCCCCTGGCAGGCGGAGGGCTTCGGGCGCCTCGACTACCCGGAGCCGATCGTCGACCACGACGAGGCCGCCGCGGCCTTTAAAGCACACCGCGAAGGCGCATAGGATCGGGCGATGGGACGCCTCGCGGTAATCCTCGGCAGCAGCGCACTCGGGCCGGGCGGCGAGGAGATCGCCGTGGCGGCGGCCGCGCACGGGGCGGCGATCGTCCAGCGCCATGGCACCGCCGACCTGCCGTACGTCCTCCCGCACGAGATCGACCACGCCGCCAACTTGCGGCCGCTGCTGGAGCAGGGCTGTGACCGGGTGCTGGCGATCGGTTCGGTCGGTTCGCTCAGCCCCGAGCTGCCGGTCGGCAGCCTGCTCTGCCCCGACGACTTCATCGCCTTGCACGCCGGACCCTCCGTCTTCGCCGATCTCCGCGCCCACTCGGCGCCGAGCTTCGACCCGCGCTGGCGCGCCGAGGTGCTCGAAGCATGGACTGCCGGCGGGCAGGCCCCGCGCGACGGCGGCGTCTACTGGGAGGCGCGCGGACCGCGCTTCGAGACCCCGGCCGAGATTCGCCTGATCGCCGCCCACGCCGACGTGGTCGGGATGACGATCGCCTCCGAGTGCGTCGTCGCCGGCGAGCTCGGGCTCGAATACGCCGCGCTCTGCGTCGTCGACAACCTCGCCAACGGGATCGGCGACGGCGAGCTCGACGTCGCCGGTCTGGAGGACAACCGCCTGACGAACGCCGCCCGCTTGCGCGAAGGTCTCGCTGCGGTACTGCCGCAGCTGGGAGCGGTCGGGCGGTGACGCTGGCGGTGACCGGCGCCGTGCTCGACGGCGAGCAGGTCGGGGTTCGCTGCGAAGGGGGGTGGATCGTCGCGATCGGCCCTGAAGTCGTGGCCCGGCTCGGCGACGAGACGATCGAGGCCGGCGGCGCACCGCTCGTGGCGCCGCTCGTCAACGGTCACACGCACGCGGCGATGACCCTGTTCCGCGGCAGCGGCGGCGACCTGCCGCTGATGCCCTGGCTGCAAGAACGAATCTGGCCGGTCGAGGCGAAGCTGGTCGAAGAGGACGTCTACTGGGGCGTGCGCCTGGCCTGTGCCGAGATGATCCGCAGCGGTACCACCCGCTTCTGGGACATGTACTGGCACCCTGAGGCGACGGCGCGGGCGGTCGCCGACGCCGGCATCCGCGCCACTATCGGGGCGCCGCTGTTCGACCACGACGGCGATGCGGTGGGGATGCGGGCGCGGGCGCTGCACAGCCTCGAGCACCTCTCGGGTCTGGGACCGGCGGTCACGCCGGCGCTGGCGCCGCACTCGATCTACACCGTCAGCGAAACTTCGCTGCGCTGGATCGCCGAGCTCGCGGGCGAGCGCGAGCTGCCGATTCAGATCCACCTCGCCGAGACCGAGCAGGAGGTCGTGGACTGCCTCCGCGAGCACGGGCTGCGGCCCGCCCACTACCTCGACAGCGTCGGGATGCTGAGCGAGCGGACCGTGCTCGCCCACGGCGTCTGGCTCGATGCCGCCGAGCTGGAGCTGATCGCCGAACGCGGCTGCACGGTGGTCACCAACCCGGTCGCGAACATGAAGCTGGCGGTCGGCGGCGTCTTCCCTTACCGGGCGGCGCGGGAGGCCGGAATCGCGGTCGGCCTCGGCAGCGACGGCGCCGGCTCCAACGACTCGCTCGACCTCTTCGCCGACCTCAAGCTCTTCGCGCTGGCGCAGAAGCACGCCGCCGCCGACGCAACTGCGATCGCCGCCGCCGAGGCCTGGGAGGTTGCGACCGGCCAGCAGGCGCCGCTGCTCGGCGCCGGAGCGCCTCTGACCGTCGGCGCCGCCGCCGACTTCCTGCTGCTGGACCCCCACGCACCCGAGCTGGGCATCGGCGAGCTCAGCTCCAACCTCGTCTACGCCGCCGCTGGCGCGGCGGTCGGCACGGTCGTAGTCGACGGGGAGGTACTGATGCGTGGCGGTGCGCTGCCCGAACTGGAGGAGATCGTGGCCGGGGCGGGCGAGCGGGCAAGCCGGCTCGGCCTCTAAAGGACGAAGGGACTAACCGGGGTACGACGGGGTATAGGCTCGCTCCAAGTGCCCGAGGCGAGAGCCGCAGACGACACCCAGTCTCAAACCGGAGCCTCCTCCGTCAGGTACGAGGGCGCGACGAAGCGTTACGGCAACTCCGACAAGCTGGCCGTCGACCACCTCGCGCTCGAGGTCCCGGCCGGGGAGATTTGCGTCCTCGTCGGCCCCTCCGGCTGCGGCAAGACGACGGCGATGCGGATGGTCAACCGCACGGTCGAGATGACCGAGGGCGACATCCTGATCGGCGAGCAATCGGTGCGCGACAAGGACCCGGCCCAGCTGCGGCGCGAGATCGGCTACGTGATCCAGCAGATCGGCCTCTTCCCGCACCGCACGATCGCCCAGAACATCGGCGCCGTCCCCCAGCTGCTGGGCTGGAAGAAGGGGCGAATCGGGGCCCGGGCGGCGGAGCTGCTGGAGCTGGTCGGTCTCGATCCCGAGCTTGGAGACCGCTACCCGGCGCAGCTCTCCGGCGGCCAGCAGCAGCGGGTCGGCGTCGCCCGCGCGCTCGCCGCCGACCCGCTGGTGATGCTGATGGACGAGCCCTTCGGCGCGATCGACCCGATCAACCGCGAGCGCCTGCAGAACGAATTCCTGCGGCTGCAGGCGCAGGTCCGCAAGACCGTCCTCTTCGTCACCCACGACATCGACGAGGCGATCAAGATGGGCGACCGGATCGCGATCATGCGTGAGGGCGGCAAGCTCGAGCAGTACGCGACCCCGGCCGAGGTGCTGATGGCGCCCGCGACCGAGTTCGTCGAGGACTTCGTCGGCGCCGACCGGGCACTGAAGCGGCTGGCGCTGATGCGGGTCGCCGACATCGACCTCTGGGAGGCGCCGCTGGCCTACGTCGGCCAGCCCACCGCCGAGGTGCGGGCGAAGCTGGAATCGCCCGACGTCGAAGTCCCCTACCCGCTGCTGGTCGACAGCGAGCGCCGCCCGCTCGGCTGGCTATCTGAGCGCGACCTCGCCAGCAACACGGTCCCGGCGCGCCCGGACTCGCCGCTCGGCCCCCTGCTCGAGCTCGACGACGTCATGCGCGACGCCCTCGCCGACCTGCTTCAGGGCGAGGCCCAGTACGCGGCGGTGGCCGATCACGAAGGACGGATCGCCGGCGTGCTCTCGGTCGAGATCATCTCCGAGTTCCTCAAATCGCCGCAGGCGAAATCGGAGGAACACCCCGCCGTAGAGCGACCTCATGACTAGCGCCAGCGTGATGGCCGCGGTCGGCGAAGTCGGCAAGGGTTTCATTCAGGAACGCAGCTCCGACACCCTCCCTTGTCAGGCGACCGACGCCTTTTTCTGCTGGGACTGGGCCAGGGAAAACATCGACCGCTACGAAACGCCGACCGTGCAACACGTCGAACTGGTCCTGATTTCGGTCCTGCTCGGCTTCGCCGTCGCCTTCGTGCTGGCGCTTCTGGCGCACCGCCGCCGCTGGCTGCAGCCGCCGCTGCTGGCCGCCACCGGGGTGCTGTTCACGATTCCCAGCGTCGCTTTTTTCTTTCTACTCGAACCGTTCACGGGCCGCGGTCGCGACACGGCGATCATCGCCCTCAGCGCGTACACGCTGCAGATCATCTACCGCAACACGATCGTCGGACTCGCAAACGTGCCCTCGGACCTCAAGGATGCCGCACGGGGCATGGGCTTTACCGAGCGCCAGATCCTTTGGAAGGTGGAGCTGCCGTTGGCCTCGCCGGAGATCTTCGCCGGGCTGCAGATCGCGATGGTCAGCACGGTTGCGATCGCGACCCTGGCGGCCTTCGTCGGCGGCGGCGGTCTCGGTGAACCGATCCTGCGTCAAGGGATCAGCTTCCTGACCAACATCATCCTCGCCGGTGGCATCGCCTTCCTGATGGCGATCGCCTTCGGCCTGGTCCTGTTCGGGATCCAGCGCCTACTCACCCCCTGGCGACGGGCGGCGGCGGCATGATCGCCCTCCCCCAACCCGTGCTCGCTTCGATCGAGGGCGCGATCGAATTCATCTTCACGCCGCAGACGTCGAACGTGACCGGAGGCAAGACTGTGGGCGGCCTCGATCAGGTGATCGAACTGACCCTGACCCAGCTCGAACTGACCCTGTTCGCCCTCGCCCTCTCGGCGGTCGTAGCGCTGCCAATCGGTCTCTACCTGGGCCACCGCGGTGTCGGCGAATCGCTCGCGATCGTGATTGGCAACGTTGGTCGGGCGATTCCCGAGCTGGCGCTGATCGCCTTCATGGCGGCGCTGATCGGAGTCGGCGTGCTCAACCTGACGATCGCCCTGGCCGTGCTCGGCGTACCGCCGATCCTCGCCAACACCTTCGTTGGCATCCATCAGGTCGACCGTGGCACCGTCGACGCCGCCCGCGGCATGGGCATGACCGAGTTCGAAGTCCTGCGCAAGGTTGAGATCCCCCTCGCGATCCCGACCCTCTTCGCCGGCATCCGCGGCGCCACGATCGCGATCGTGGCAACGGCGACGATCGCACCGATCGCCGGCGTTCTGACCCTCGGTGACTTCATCCTCAACCAAAACGTCTATGGCAGCAACGGTGTGCTGGCCGGGGCGATCGTGGTCGCCCTGCTCGCCCTCGTGCTCGAGTTTTCGCTCGCCGGGCTGCAACGCCTGCTGACCTCAGAGGGTCTGAAGCTGAAGAGCGCTTGATTTGACCACCAGTGAAAAAGGAGGCAGTACGTGAGGACCATGAAGACGAAGGTGTGGGCGGTGGCGGCTGTGCTGCTCGCGCTCGCGCTGACGCTTGGAGTCGCCGCCTGCGGCAGCAGCGACGACGACAGCACCTCGACCGAAAGCAGCGGTGATGGCGGCGCGATCGTCTCCAGCCCCGACAACGCCAAAGTCAGCCTGACGATCGGCTCGAAGAACTTCCCCGAACAGGAAATTCTCGGCGAAATCTACGCGCAGGCCCTGGCCGCGGCCGGCTACAAGGTGAAGACCGACCTCAACCTCGGCTCCGAAACCGTCGCCCTGCGGTCGGTGAAATCAGGCCAGATCTCCGGCTACCCGGAGTACGCCAGCACGGCCCTCACCTCCTTCTTCGGCAAGGAACCGGAGGAAGTGCCCGCCGACGCCGAGGGCGCCTACGAAGAGGCCAAAGCCGAATTCGAAAAGGAAGGCCTGACGGCATTCCCGCCAACCCCGTTCGCCAGCGCCAACGCGGTCGGAACGACCACGCAGACGGCTGAGAAATACGACCTCGAAAACGTCTCCGACCTCGAAGGCGTCTCCGAAAAACTGACCCTCTACGGCTCGCCCGAGTGCCGCCAGCGGATCGACTGCCTGGCGGGCCTGGAAAAACTGTACGGACTCAAGTTCAAGTCGTTCAAACCGGTCGACATCGGCCTCCGCTACACCGTGCTCGAAAAGGGCCAGGCCGATCTCTCGATCCTCTTCACCACCGATCCGCAGCTCGCCGCCGAGAAAGACAAGTTCGTGATCCTCGAAGACGACAAGAAGGTCTTCCCGTCGGGGAACGTCCTCTTCGTGACCAAGAAGTCGACGGCCGAAAAAGCCGGGCCTGACTACGAAAAGACGATCGTCCAGGTTCAGGAAGGGCTGACGTTGCCGGTGATGCAGGAGCTCGACGCCCGGGTCGAACTCGAAAAGCAGACGCCGAAGGAAGCGGCCGCGGCTTACCTGAAGTCGGCCGGCTACACCGGCTAGGCGTTGGAAGAGGTCCGGCGAGGGGGACTCGGCGGACAAAAAGCGGGGAGTGTCCGGCGAGTCCCCCTCGCCGGACCTCTCCGTGGTCCCTAGACGGTGAGTTCGGCGGTGCTCTGATTCGGGTGGCGGCGAAGGCGAGCGAAACAGATGTGGGCGGCCCAGGCGGCGGAGAGGCCGGTGACGCCGGCTAGGAGCAGGGCCACGCGGGGGTCGTAGGTTTCGGCCAGCCAGCCGGTCAGCGGGCCGCCGATCGGGGTCGAGCCGAGGAAGACGACCGAGTAGAGGGCCATCACCCGCCCCCGCATCTCCGGCGAAACGGCGAGCTGCAGGCTGGAGTTGATCGTCGCCGCGAAGGTGACGGCGGCGGCGCCGAGCCCAGCCAGGGCGACGACCTCCAGCGCCAGCGTCGGCATCGCCGCCGCCAGCAGCGCCAGGACGCCGAAGGCGAGGGCGCCGCCGGCGATCAGGCGCGGCCCGGTGTGCCCGTGGTGGCCGTTGACGAGGGCGCCGGCGATCGAGCCGACCGCCATCGCCGAGACCAGCGCCCCGTAGGCCGTAGCGCCGCCTTCGAAGCTGAATTTGGCCAGCAGCGGCAGCACCACCTGGAAGTTGAAGCCGAGCGTGCCGACCAGCGCCATCAGCGCCAGCGGCACCGCCAGCTCCGGGGTGGCGCGGACGTAGCGCAGACCGGCCCGGATCGCGCCCCGCTCGCGCGGCGCGACCGGCGCCACCTGCAGCCGCTCCGGGTCCATGCCGCGCAGGGCAAAGATCATCGCCACGAAGGTGAGCGCGTTGAGCGCGAAGCAGGGCACGACGCCGACGGTGGCGATCAGGATCCCGGCCAGCGCCGGGCCGGCGATCCGCGCCATCTGCACGATCACGCTGTTGAGGCTGACCGCGTTGACGACGCGGTCGGGACCGACCATCTCGATCACGAAGCTCTGCCGGGTCGGGTTGTCGATCGCGTTGACCGAGCCCATCGCGAAGACCGCGACGTAGACCATCCAGGGGACGACGACGCCGCTGGCGGTGACGGCGAGCAGGCCGATGGCGGGGATCGCCATCAGCGCCTGGGTGACGATCAGCAGTCGCCGCTTCGACATGCGGTCGGCGACGAGCCCGCCCCAGGCGCCGAAGAGCAGCATCGGCAGGAACTGCAGCGCCGTCGTCAGCCCGACCGCGACGCCACTGCCGGTGAGGCTGAGGACGACCCAGATCGCCGCCACCGTCTGCATCCAGGTGCCGGAGAGGGAGATCAGCTGGCCGGCGAAGTAACGCCGGTAGTTGGGCACCTCGAGCGAGTTGAACGAGCGGCGGAGGGCGGCGCTCACGAACCGCGGCGCCGGGCCGGCGCCCCTTCACTCTCCAGCATGCCCTCGAGGATCTGCGCCGCCCGCTCCAAGGCGGCGACGTCGGCGGGCGGCATCTCGCGCATGCGCCGCGCCAGGTAAGCGTTCTTGCGCCCGCGCAGGCGCCGCAGGCGCTCGCGCCCGGCGGCGTTGATGCTGACCAGGGCGCTGCGGCCGTCGGCCGGATCGGGCGTGCGCTCGATCAGGCCCTCGCGATCGAGACAGCCGAGCGTGCGGGTCACGGTCGGCCGCTGCACCCGCTCCAGCTCCGCCAGCTCGCTCGGCGTCAGCGGCCCGTGGCGCTCGATCGTCGCCAGGGCCGAGGTCGAGGTCGGGGTCAGCCCGGTTGCCTCCGCCGCCGCCTCCTGCCGCAGCCGCCGCGCCGTCCGCACGATCCCCAGCCGCAGCTGCGCGGCGGTGTCGATGAGCGAGGTGTCTTTGCTGGCGGGATTCATTGATTAGCCTTGGTAATTAGTTTAGCAAACTATTTTCCTCCGGCGTCGGTGTCAGCTGCGTGCGGGGTGGTTCCCCGCTTCACCAGACTCGGCCCGCCTCGGCGGGTCTCGTCGTTTCTGGACTTCTCTTGAGCTAGGCCGCGAAGCGCGCTGCGGAGCGGGCTTTGGCCTTCTCGGCCTCGACCTCGCGGTTCTTCGGCGGCGCCGAGGTGACGAGGCGGTCGAGCAGCTTCGCCGTCACCGCGGCGATTTCCTCGACTGCCTCCTCGAACGCCTCCTGATTCGCCTGCGAGGGCTTGGTCGAGCCGCTGATCTTGCGCACGTACTGCAGCGAGGAGGCCTGGACCTCTTCCTCGGTCGCGGCTGGCTCGAAATTATGGAGGGTGCGAATGTTTCTACACATAGCCCCAGTTTAGGCAGGCCACGCCTCGCCTAAGTTCGGCGGTGAACCTCGGTGGCGGTCGCCTGGTCGCGGGGGCGGACGACGATCTCGTCGACGTTGACGTGGGGCGGCTGCGCCAGCGCCCAGCGGATGCACTCGGCGACGTCCTCGGCGCGCAGCGGCTCCATGCCGGCATAGACCTTGGCCGCCGCCTCCTCGTCGCCGCCGAAGCGGACCAGCGAGAACTCGGTCTCGACCATGCCGGGGGCAACCTCGGTGACGCTGACCGGCTCCCCCAGCAGCTCCAGGCGCAGGGTTCGCACGGCCGCGCGCTGGGCGTGCTTGGCGGCGGTGTAGCCGGCGCCGCCGCGGTAGGTCTCGAAGGCGGCGATGCTGGTGACGGCGACCATGTGGCCATCGCCGGATGCGATCAGCTGCGGCAGCAGCGCCCGCGTCAGCCGCATCGTCCCCAGCACGTTCGCCTCGTACATCGTCCGCCACAGCTCCTCGTCGGCCTCCCCCACCGCTTCCAGCCCGAGCGCGCCGCCGGCGTTGTTGACGAGCACGTCGCAGGCGTCGACCTGCGCCGCGAACGCCGCAACCGACTCCGGATCGGCGACGTCGAGCGCGATCGCCTTGCCGCCGAACTCAGCCGCCAGCTCCTCGATCCGCTGCAGCCTGCGGGCGCCGAGCACGACGAAGTAGCCCTCGGCCGCGAGCAGGCGCGCGGTCGCGGCACCGATGCCGCTGGAGGCGCCGCTGACGACCGCCGTCCGCGCCATCGCGGGCGCCGCCCTAGTAGCGGTAGTGGTCCGGCTTGAACGGCCCCTCGGGCGGAATGCCGAGGTAGGCGGCCTGGTCCGGCGTCAGCTCGGTCAGCTTGACCCCGAGCGCGTCGAGGTGCAGCCGGGCGACCTTCTCGTCGAGATGCTTGGGCAGCACGTAGACCTGCTTCGCCTCGTACTGGACGCTCTGGCCGAAGAGCTCGATCTGGGCGATCACCTGGTTGGTGAAGGAGTTCGACATCACGAAGCTCGGGTGCCCGGTCGCGTTGCCGAGGTTGAGCAGGCGGCCTTCGGAGAGGACGATGATCGAGTGGCCGTCGGGGAAGCGCCACTCGTCGACCTGGGGCTTGATGCTGACCCGCTCGGCGTCGGAGCCTTCCAGCGCCGCCATCTCGATCTCGTTGTCGAAGTGGCCGATGTTGCCGACGATCGCGTTGTGCTTCATCCGCGCCATGTGGTCGACCGTGACGATGTCCTTGTTGCCGGTGGCGGTGACGAAGATGTCGGCGCTCTCGACGACTTCGTCGAGCGTGCGCACCTCGTAGCCCTCCATCGCCGCCTGCAGGGCGCAGATCGGGTCGATCTCGGTGACGATTACGCGGGCGCCCTGGCCGCGCAGCGAGGCGGCGCAGCCCTTGCCGACGTCGCCGTAGCCGCAGATGACGGCGACCTTGCCGCCGATCATCACGTCGGTGCCGCGGTTGATGCCGTCGACCAGGGAGTGGCGGCAGCCGTAGAGGTTGTCGAACTTCGACTTGGTGACCGAGTCGTTGACGTTGATCGCCGCGAACAGCAGCTCGCCGGCCTCGGCCAGCTGGTAGAGGCGGTGGACGCCGGTCGTCGTCTCCTCGGTCACGCCCTTGATGCCGGCGGCGACGCTGGTCCAGCGCTGTGGGTCCTCGGCAAGCGAGCGCTGCAGGGTCTCGAGCACGATCCGGAACTCCTCCGACTCGGCGCCCGCCGGGTCCGGCACGGAACCGGCCTTCTCGAACTCAGCCCCCTTGTGGACGAGCAGGGTCGCGTCGCCGCCGTCGTCGAGGATCATGTTCGGGCCCTCGTCACCGGGCCACAGCAGCGCCTGCTCGGTGCACCACCAGTACTCCTCCAGCGTCTCGCCCTTCCAGGCGTAGACGGGGATGCCGGCGGCGGCGATCGCCGCGGCGGCATGGTCCTGGGTCGAGAAGATGTTGCAGCTGGCCCAGCGCACCTCGGCGCCGAGCGCGACCAGGGTCTCGATCAGCACCGCGGTCTGCACCGTCATGTGCAGGGAGCCGGTGATGCGGGCGCCTTTCAGCGGCTGCTCGGAGGCGAACTCCTCGCGGGTCCGCATCAGGCCCGGCATCTCGACCTCGGCCAGGGCGATCTCCTTGCGCCCGAAGTCCGCAAGACCGATGTCGGCGACCTTGTAGTCCTGCGTGGCGGTGCTGACACTCATTGGTAAGCCTCTCCTGAGTTAATTGCTTGCAGGGCTCATGGTACGCAAAGGGTGTCAGCCGGGCGGCGTCGAATCAGTCGCGGTGAGCTCCGAGGCGGCAACGATGCCGGTGCGCTACCCGCCCGGGATGGACGCGCGCAGCACCCGCGTCGCCGAAAAGCTGAATACGCCGATGCTGATCGCGGCGGCGCTGACGCTGCCAACCGTGGCGCTGACCGAGTCGCAGACCCACGGCACCCTGCGCGACGTCGCCGTGATCCTCAACTGGATCACCTGGACCGCCTTCCTGGTCGAGCTGGTCGTGATGCTCGCCGTCGTCCCGAACCGCTGGAAGTGGATCCGCCACCACCCGCTCGACATCGTCATCGTCGTTCTCACGCCGCCGATCCTCCCCGCCGGCCTGCAGAGCCTGCGGGTGCTGCGCCTCTTGCGGCTGTTACGGCTGCTGCGCCTGGCCCAGCTCTCGCGCGAGGTCTTCTCGCTGGAGGGCCTGCGCTACGCGCTGCTGCTGGCGATCCTCACCGTGGTCGGTGGCGGCGCCCTTTTCGTCGGCTTCGAGCGCGGGCACCAGGATCTGACGGTCTGGGACGGGATCTACTGGGCGGCGACGACGATGACCACGCTCGGCTCCAACATCTACCCGACCACGACGGGTGGCGAGATCATCACCGTCGGCGTCCTCTTCATCGGCATCGGCTTCGTCGCCCTGCTGACCGGCGCCTTCGCCCAGCGTTTCCTGGCCCCGGAAATCGCCGAAATCGAGGAGGAGCTGGAGAGCGAGCAGGTCTCACCGGAGGCAATCGCCCTGCGCGAGCTGCGCTCAGTCCAAGAACAGATGCAAACCCTCACCGTCGCGATCGAGCAGATCGCCAACGAACGCACCTCGCACTAGCGCTTCACACCTGCAAAGCGCTCTTGACTTTAGTCGCCCTCTGGGCGAATAAGGACAAACGCGCTTCGAAGCTCGGCCCGCTCAGTCCTCGGCGGCGCGCTCCTCGGCGATCTTGGCCTCGAGCTCCTGCATCACTTCGGGGTCGCGCAGGGTGGTGACGTCACCCAGGGCGCGGCCCTCGGCGATGTCGCGCAGGAGGCGGCGCATGATCTTGCCGGAGCGGGTCTTCGGCAGGTCATCGGCCCAGATGATCCGCTTCGGGTGGGCGAATTTGCCGATCCGCTCGGCGACGGTGGCGCGAATGCCCTCGACCAGCTCCTCGGACCCCTCGAGGTCGCCGGTCAGGGTTACGAAGGCGCAGATCGCCTGGCCGGTGTCCTCGTCGGACTGGCCGATCACCGCCGCCTCGGCGACCTTCTCGTGGGCGACGATCGCCGACTCGACCTCGGCGGTCGAGAGCCGGTGGCCGGAGACGTTGACGACGTCGTCGATCCGCCCGATCACCCAGAAGTAGCCGTCGCTGTCGCGCCGTGCGGCGTCACCGACCAGGTAGCGCCCCACCCCGAAGCGCGAGAAGTAGGTCTCGACGAAGCGATCGTCCTCCTTGTAGAGGCCGCGCAGCATCGAGGGCCAGGGGCGCTCCAAGACCAGCAGGCCCTGGCCTTCCTCGATCGGCTCGCCGTCCTTCTCGTCGACCACCTGCGCCTCGACCCCGGGGAACGGCAGCGTCGCCGAGCCGGGCTTGGTGGCCGTGATCCCCGGCAGCGGCGTGATCATGATCGCGCCGGTCTCCGTCTGCCACCAGGTGTCGACGACCGGACAGCGGTCGCCGCCGATCACCTTGTGGTACCAGAGCCAGGCCTTGGGATTGATCGGCTCGCCGACCGAACCCAGCAGCCGCAGCGAGGAGAGGTCGAACTTGGCCGGTATCTCCGCGCCCCACTTGATGAAGGTGCGGATCGCCGTCGGCGCCGCATAGAGGATCGTCGCCTTGTAGCGCTCGATCAGCTCCCACCAGATTCCCTTGTGCGGGAAGTCGGGCGCCCCCTCCCACATCACGCTGGTGGCGCCGTTGGCAAGCGGGCCGTAGACGATGTAGGAGTGGCCGGTGACCCAGCCGACGTCGGCCGCGCACCAGTAGACATCCTCCCCCGGCCGCAGGTCGAAGACGTAGCGGTGGGTCGTGGTGACGCCGGTCAGGTAACCGCCGGTGGTGTGCAGGATGCCCTTCGGCTTCGCGGTCGAACCCGAGGTGTAGAGGATGAAGAGCGGGTGCTCGGCCTCCATCGGCTCGGCTGGGCACTCGGGTGCGGCTGCCTCCATCACCTCGTCGTAGAAGACGTCGCGGCCCTCGCGCATCGGGCAATCGATGCCGGTGTGGCGGACGACGACGATCCTCTGCAGCGAGTCCAGGTCGCCCATCCGCTCGTCGACCGCCGGCTTGATCGGCGCCGTCTTGCCCTTGCGGCGAGCGCCGTCGACGGTGACCAGCGCCTTCGCCGCCGAGAACTCCATCCGCTCCCGCACCGACTCGGCCGAGAAGCCGCCGAAGACGACGTTGTGGATCGCGCCGATGCGGGCGCAGGCCAGCATCGCGACGGCGACCTCGGGGATCATCGGCAGGTAGATCCCGACCACGTCGCCCTTCTCGACACCGAGGTCTCTGAGCGCGTTGGCGAAGCGCTGGACGTCGCGGTGCAGGTCGGCGTAGGTGACGTCGCGCTCCTCACCCTCCTCGCCGCGCCAGTGATAGGCGACGCGCTCGCCGTTGCCGGCCTCGACGTGGCGGTCGAGGCAGTTGGCGGAGGCGTTGAGGCGCCCGTCCTCGAACCACTTGTAGAAGGGCGGGTTGGAGTCGTTCAGACCCGCGCGCGGCTCGACGTCCCAGTCGAGCAGCTCGGTCGCCTGCCGCCTCCACCAGGCCTCCGGATCGGCCGCCGCTTCCTCGTAGACCTTCGGGTCATTCCACAGCGCCCGCTCCCGAAACTCCGCTGGCGGCTCGAAGCGCTCGACCGCGAGCATCTCCTCCAGTTCCCGCTCCAGCTCCGCCCCCATGGGCGTTAAAGCTACCCGAGGAAGCGCGGCTTAATAACCGGCCGGATGGCGGGCGATGAAGCCGTCGGTCGAGCTGACCCAGGGGTCGTGCCAGCGCGGGCCGGGGCCGCCGACGGTGTCGAAGGCGATGCCGGCGACCACCATCCAGGCGTGGCTGGCGTTGCCATAGACCGTGATCCACTTGCCCGGGCCCGGTTCGCCCCAGGTCGAGAGGCCGGTCGAGTCGAGCGGGCTTTCGAGCAAGCCGCCGCCGTGCAGGGCGAAGCTGACGGCGCCCGAGCAGTCATAGCCGGAAGATTCGAAGGAGCCGTGGCCGCCGCCCCAGATATAGGGCGTGGTGGCGATCGAGTTGGCGGCGGAGATCACGTCCTTGACCGCCTGCGGCGCCGAGGCGGGCGCGCTGGCTTCGCTTTCGCCGATGACGTGGGCGGACTCGCCGGGGGTCAGCGGCGCCGGCACCTGGCCGGTCGTCGGTTCGCCGCCTTCGGAGGCGATCTGTTCGGAGATCGAGGCGAGGTTGTTGTTGAGCGCTTCCGCCTGGCTTTCCAGCGATTCCATCGCTTCGCGCCGCTCGGCCTGCGCCGCCTTCAGCTCAGAGAAACGCGACTCGGCTTCGGCCCGCGCGGCAGCGACTTCGCGCTCGATCGCGGCGATCGAGTCACGCGCCCGCTTCACCTTGGCGCGGTTGTCAGCCAGCTTCGCGACCGCGTTCGTAACCTCGTCGCGCAGAGTTTTGACGCGGTCGACGACCGAGTCGTCGTAGCTCTGGATCCGGTTCAGGTATTCGGTCTGGGCCGCCATGTCGGACCAGTTCTCCGCGGAGAGGATCGCGTTGACGACGTCGGGCGTGCCGGCTTCGTAGATCGCCACGAGGCGGCCGCGCAGCACGCCGAGGGCGCGACCGAGCTGGGCGCGGACCTCTTCCAGGTGCTCTTTTTCCCGCTTCAGCGCCGCCGTGGCGGCTTCCAGCTCACCCTGCTTCTCGGCCAGTTCGGCCTCGACCGCCGCCTGCTTTTGCCGCAGCGCCGAGACTTCGCCGATCATCGTGTCGATCGCGCGGTTCTGTTCGGCGATCGTTTCCGCCAGCGTGCTCTGGTCCGCCTGGACGTCGTCGAGCTTGCCTTCGGTCGCTTCCAGCTTTTCCTGCGGGGTCTTCGCCGGCGCGCTCGCCTCGACCACCGTCAAGGCACAGACGAGCGCCAGCAGGAGCGCCGCGAAGAAGAGGGCGCGCCGCTTGGCCGCGCCTGCGTGAGTGTCGAGGAAGGTGTCCCGCATCGAGTCCGCACCGGCCTCGAAAAGAGTTCCGGCAGCGGGGTCGCGCAGGCTAGCGAAGTCGCTTAAAGACTATGAGGAGTTGCTAATAACCTGCAACTTCGCTTGCAAATTGCGCACTTCTGAAGGAGTCGAGGCGGCCGCCCCGACGGCCGCCGGGCCGAAAACCCTCCATATAGAGGGGGTTTCCGGCCCGTCGGCAATCTGAAAACCGGTGGGTTGGGCTAGGCGAGGAGCTTGACGATCAAGGCGATGGTGGCGACCGTGCGCCAAGTGATGCTCTCGCGGCCGAAGAAGAGGACGCCCAGCAGCAGCGTGAATACCGGCGTTGCCGAGACCAGGGGCACGACCGCCACCACGTCGCCCACGGCGAGTGCGTTGTTGAGAAACTGCAGCGACAGGGCATTGCAGATGCCGGCCGCGAAGAACCACAGATGGCCGCTGCCTCCTCCAAGCAAAGGCCGGCCCCCCTGACTGAAGAAAAGAACGGCGGCGCCGAGCGACACCGTGTTGCCGACCAGGACGGCGAACGAGGGGCTGTCCACCTCCATGAGGCCGTACTTGGTGGCGATGTGGCCCGTCGCCCGGATCAACGACGCGCCGAGCGGGAGCGCGATGGCCCAGAGCGGCCAAGTCCGCTTGAGCCCCTTGGGGTTCCACGCAGCCACCATGGCACCCGCCACGACCGCGGCGGTTCCGACCGCGATCGGCGCCGACATACGCTCGCCCAGGATCAGGATCGCGAAGATCGCGCCGAAGATCGGCGTGACGGCAGTCAGCGAGCTCGTCAGCGTCGGGCCCATCAGCTTGATGCTCGAGGTCGCGAGCATGGTCGAGAGCACGGGCCGAATGATGCCGACCGCGGCGAACAGGAGGGCCGCTGCCGTCAGCCAGTACCAGCCCTCCAGGAACAGCGGCGCAAACAACCAGTAGACGACTGCCGAGGTGGCGATCGATACGATCGTGCCGGTGCGGGCATCGGTTCGCTCCAGGCCCATGTTGCGAGAAATGGTTGGAGAGGGCAAAGAGCAGGGCGGAGGCAAGGCCGTAGAACGGCACCAGATACGGGTTGCTCATTCGACCGATTGTGCCCCCACGCGCGCCGCCCCGATCCGGGATCTATGCCCGCGGCCACGGCTCTATCCCATGGCTGAGGACAAGCATATCGTCCGCAAGCTCACCTCTGCCGGTCGATCGTCGCGCAGCTCGCGCCAGGCGTCCGCGCAAGGCAGGGCTCCCTGTGAAACCAAGGGGCTCTCCAGGCTTTCAGCTCGCGCGGCACCAACCGGTCCAATTGTCGCATGGCTGAGCAACTCGGGATTTTGGCATGTGCGTTAAGCGCTTGGGCGCCCTGCGCATTCCTTGACACCCTTGGGTCCCGTCCCTATGGTGCGGCCGCGTTCGATGGGGCCCTTTGGGGGGAGTCGGGTCGGGAGCCGCCTCCCGCAGAGGACGTCAGTCGCATGCCCGATCCAGCCAACGACCGAACCCCCGGCAAGCGCCAGATGAGCGCTAAGGACGCGGCTGCGTTCGAGCATAGGGTGTCGGACCTCGGCCAGCGACTGGACAAGGTCAAGGCGCAGCGGCAGGCCGGTGCCGATGCCGAGGCCGACGCGGAGATGCGCGGGCGCGGCATGGCGTACGGCATGCGCATGGCCGCCGAGCTCGTCGGCGCGGTGATCGTCGGGCCTGCATCGGCATCGGTTTGGATTGGCTGATCGGCACAAAGCCCTGGCTGTTCCTGTTGTTCTTCGTGCTGGGTTTTGCCGCCGGAGTGCTCAACGTGATGCGGCCTACGAGCGCATGCAGAAGGAAATCGCCGCCAGGACGGGCGGCAGGCTGGGCCCGACCGTGCGGGACGACGAGGACTGAGGGGGGAGCACGTGGCAGCACCGCATGGGAGCACGCAGGGCGCCGGGATGCCGGATTCGATCCACCGTTCGAGATTCATCCGCTGATCCCGCTCAAGCTGTTCGGCTGGGACGTCTCCTTCACCAATTCGTCGGCCTTCATGCTCCTGGCTGTCATTTTGACGGCCGGCTTCTTCATGGTGGCGATGCGCGGGCGCTCGCTGGTGCCGGGCCGGCTGCAGTCGATGGCCGAGATCAGCCACGAGCTCGTCGCCGGCATGCTGCGCGAGAGCACCGGGCAGGCCGGCATGAAGTACTTCCCGTTGGTGTTCACGCTCTTCATCTTCATCTTCGTGTGCAACATGCTGGGCATGATCCCGGGCTTCTTCACGGTGACGAGCCACATCGTCGTCACCGCGGCGCTGGCGGGCCTCGTGTTCCGTGACCGTGCTCACCATCGGCTTCGCCAAGCATGGCCTGCGCTTCCTCAAGCTGTTCGTGCCCGAAGGCGTGCCGATCCTGATCCTGCCGCTGGTGGTGCTGATCGAGATCATCTCGTTCCTGTCGCGCCCCGTGAGCCACTCGGTGCGGCTCTTTGCCAACATGCTAGCGGGCCATATAACCCTCAAGGTGTTCGGCGGCTTCGTCGTGATGCTGGCCCGGTGCCGGCACGTTCGCGGCGCTGTCGCCGCTGCCGCTGCTGATGGCCGTGGCGCTGACCGCGCTCGAGGTGTTGGTGGCGTTCTTGCAGGCTTACGTGTTCACCATGCTCACCTGCCATGTATCTCAACGACGCGCTTCATCCGGGGCACTAGATCGAGACGCTGCCCTTTTTCAACCGGTCAACCCACACAGGGAGAAGACATCCATGGATCCCGCCTCCGCCAAGCTCATCGGCGCCGGTCTTGCCGCCATCGGCACGGGAGCTGCCGCCATCGGCGTCGGCAACCTGTTCGGCCAGTTCCTGCAGGGCGCCTTGCGCAACCCGTCGGCCGCCGACGGCCAGTTCGGCCGGCTGATCTTCGGCTTTGCGGTGACCGAGGCGCTCGGCATCTTCGCCCTGCTGATCGCCTTCCTGCTGCTCTTCACCTGATCGGGGCAACCTCGGCACGCCGGACCTCACCTCCATGGCCCAACAAGCTGGCACCTCCGTCCCCGCGAGCGGCGCCCACGCCAAAGTGTTTCCGCCGCTCGATCCCAATACCTTCGCGCCGCAACTCGTATGGCTGGCCCTGACCCTGGGGCTGCTACCTGCTGCTGAGGCGGGTGGTGCTGCCGCGCGTCGGCGAGGTGATCGAGCAGCGGGCCGACCGCGTCGAGCGCGACCTCGAGCAAGCCGAGACGCTCAAGGCCGAAACCGAGGCGGCGCTCGCCAATTACGAGCAGGCGCCTCGGGGAAGCGCGCACCAAGTCCAACGCCATCGGCAAGAGCATGCGCGACAAGCTCACCGCCGAAGTCGACAAGGAGCGCGCCAAGATGGACGCGGCCATCTCCGCCACGACCGTCGAGGCCGAGCGTCGCATAGCCGACACCAAGGCAAAGGCCCTCAACAGCGTCGGCGACATTGCCGGCGACGTGGCGCGCGCCATCGTCGCCCGGCTCATCGGCAAAGAAGTGAGCAAGGACGAGGTCAAGAAGGCGCTGATGCAGCGCGCCGCGGAGTAGGAGCACGGGCAGATAATGCTGGGGATGGCCGAGTTCTGGGTGGCGGTGGCGTTCGTCGTATTCGTGGCGATCCTCGTCTACTACAAGGTGCCGGCGCTGATCGCCAAGGCGCTCGACGATCGGGCCGAGGCGATCCGCAAGGAACTCGACGAAGCCCGGCGCTTGCGTGAGGAAGCGCAGAACCTGCTTGCCGACTACCAGAAGAAGCACCGCAATGTCGGCCAGGAAGCCGAAGCCATCGTCGACCTGGCCCGGCGCGAGGCGGAGGCGCTGGCCCAGGAGACGCGCGCGTCCCTGAAGACCACACTGGAGCGGCGCACGAGGCTTGCCGAGGACAAGAGTCGCCCGCGCCGAGGCGCAAGCCGTCGACGAGGTGCGCGCCACGGCCATCGACGTGGCGGCGGCGGCGGCCGAGAAGATCCTGCGCGAGAAGA